>JAVJON010000064.1:0-9220 GCA_040216765.1 Sneathiellaceae bacterium
CCACGGCCCTGCAGGTGGTTTTCGCCCCCGTCGCCGGTCAGGGTGTCGCCGGCAGTGTCGGAGCCGGTCAGGTTCTCGATGCCGACCAGGGTGTGACCGGCCGCACTGCCCCCGGTGGTGCCGGCGCCCAGGTCGACCTGCGCGCCAAGACCTGACTGATAGACGACCTCGTCGATGCCCGACCCGCCATCGACAAGCCCGGTGGCGACCAGCGTATCGTTACCGTCGCCACCGAACAGCTGGCCGCTTCCGGACAGGTAGTCGTCACCCGTCCCGCCGAAGAGGGTGCTGTTGAAGCCCAGGGTCAGGACATGATCGTCGCCGCCGCCGCCATCGAGCCAGTCGACGCCGAGTCCGCCCTGAAGGGTGTTGTCGGCATCGTCGCCGACGATCGTGTCGTTGCCGCTGCCGCCATAGACGATCTCGATCCCGGTCAGGGTGTCGCCGGCCGCGCCGCCCCCGCTCGTGCCGGCGCCCAGGTCGATCGCCACGGGCGAACTGCCCGCATAGTTCACCGAATCGATACCGTCCCCGCCGTCGATCAGATCGGCCGCGCCCGGTCCGTCCGAGGCGCCGAAATAGTCGTCGCCGGCACCGCCCAGAAGCGTATCCGCGCCATCCCCGCCGTACAGGGTGTCGTTTCCCACGCCGCCGGTCAGCAGGTTGTCGAGACTGTCGCCCAGAAGCGTGTCGTTATGCCCGGAGCCGGTCAGGTTCTCGATGCCGGTCAGGGTGTCGCCGGCCGCGGCACCGCCCGTCGTCCCGTTGGCGAGATCGACATTCGCGCCTTCCGACGCCCCGGCATAGCTGGCCGTGTCCTGGCCCTCGCCGCCGTCCAGCAGGTCGCTGCCCGCGCCGCCGTTCAGCACATCGTCGCCGGCGCCGCCCGACAGGGTGTTGGCCAGGCCGTTGCCGGTCAGGCTGTCGTCGTGATCGGAGCCGGCCAGATGCTCGATGCCCTGAAGCGTGTCGCCGGTCGCAGCCCCGCCGGTCGCGCCGCTGCCCAGGTCCACCGCGACGCCCGCGGCCGCATCGCCATAGGCGGCAATGTCCTGGCCGCCATCGCCCTGCAGCAGGTCCGCGCCCGCGCCGCCGGCAAGCGTATCGTCGCCATTGCCGCCCTGCAGCGTGTCGTTGCCGCCGCCGCCGGCCAGCAGGTCGTTGCCGCCGATGCCGGCGATCAGGTTGGCGCCCTCGTCGCCGGTCAGGCTGTCGCCGAAACCGTTGCTGCCGCGCAGGTTCTCGATCCCGATCAGGCTGTCGCCGGCCGCTGCGCCGCCCGTCGTGCCCGCGCCCAGGTCGACAGCCACACCGCTTGCGGCATTGACGAAGTCGACCAGGTCGGTGCCCGTGCCGCCGTCATAGAGATCGGTCCCGGTGCCGTTTGCGGCGAGGGTGTCGTTGCCGGTGCCGCCCAGCAGGGTGTCGTCGCCGCCGGCCGAGGCCAGCAGGTCGTTGCCGGCGCCGCCGTCCAGGCGATTGTCGGTCTCGGCGGCCAGCAGGGTGTCGTTGAAGGCGGAGCCGACCAGGTTCTCGACGGAGTTGAAGACATCGCCCAGCGCCTCGGCACCCGCCTGCCCGCCATAGATCAGGTGGGCCCGCACGCCTTCGGACGCATCGGCATAGCTGGCGGTATCGCTGCCGGCATCGCCGCGCAGGGTATCGGCGCCCAGGCCGCCGACCAGCGTATCGTCGCCGCCGGCGCCCTCCAGCCGGTCGTCGCCGGCGCCGCCATCCAGCAGGTTGTCGCCGGCGTCGCCGATCAGGGTGTCGTCGTGAGCGGAGCCGATGGCGTTCTCGATGCCGACCAGGGCATCGGGCGCGGCAGGCGTCTGCTCGTCCGCGGTGCCGTCGCCCAGGTCCAGGATCACACCGGTGGCGGCATTGGCATAGGAGGCGGTGTCGATGCCCGCCCCGCCATCCAGCGAATCCGTGCCCGGCCCGGCGGACAGGGTATCGTTGCCGTCGCCGCCGGACAGGATGTCATCGCCATCGCCGCCGTCGAGATTGTCACCGGCAACACTGCCTTGCAGGCTGTCGTTGCCGTCATCGCCCCAGGCACTCGCATAGCCACTGACCGTCGCGACCGCGATGGTGTCGTTGCCGTCACCGCCACGGCCGCTCGCATAGCCGCTGACAGTCGAAACCGTGATCGTATCGTCGCCGGCATCGCCATCGCCATAGGCCGAGCCGCTGTCCGCCGTGATGGAGAGCGTGTCATTGCCAGTGCCGCCATAGGCATAGGCCGAACCGCTGCCAGTGGTCATCGTGACCGTGTCGTGGCCGGTGCCGCCTTCGCCGCTGGCATAGCCCGTGTCGGTCTCGATCGAGATCGCATCGTCGCCGGCGTCGCCATCGCCATAGGCCGAGCCGCTGCCCGTCGTGATCGAGACGGTGTCGTTGCCTTCGCCGCCGCGCGCATAGATGTCGCCGCCAGCTGACGTCGTTGTCAGGCTGTCGTCTCCGTCATTCCCGTTTGCGCTGATATGGCCGGCGCCGGTCGACAGGATTGCCGTGTCGTTGCCAATGCCGCCTTCGGCGAAGATCTGTCCGGTAGAAGCCGATCCCAGCAGAAGGTCGGCACCGTCGCCGCCGTACAGTTCGTCGGCACCGATGCTGCCGCCGCCGCCATCCAGGGTGTCGTCGCCATCCCGGCCATAGAGGATATCCGCACCGTCGCCACCGAGCAGGCTGTCCGCGTCCGCCCCGCCATCGAGATAGTCGTCGCCACCCAGGCCCGACAAGGTGTCGTTTCCGGCCAGCCCCTCAAGACTGTCAGCCAGGCCGGTGCCTTCGATCTCGTCGTCGTCGGGCGTGCCCACAGAGACAATTCCCCCGATTTTTCAATCGATTCTTATATGCACCCCGCCGCAAATTACCGGCCGGGATGCGCGAATACAACCCAGGGATATGCGCAACCGACATGCGGCGATCAGTGGTTTATCTTCGTATGCCCCTTGATCGCCCCACGCCCCAAAACAGGACAATTGCGGGTCCCGACGGCCTGCCCGTCCCGGAGCGGCACAGTGGGGCATTTACACGCAAGAAGTGTGCCCTTGCCAATATGAAACAGGTCGCAGAGGCAGCTTGCGCCCGGGCGGCAAAGATTGTCGGGCCGACGGGCGTAAAGCCGCCCTGCACGCAGCGATTATGCCGGCTGGAGAGACGGTTCCCGCGGACCGGATGAACGGCCCGCGACACCGCAAGCGATGGGGAGGTGAGCGAAGGGGAAGTGGTGGAGCAGAGGGGAATCGAACCCCTGACCTCTACAATGCCATTGTAGCGCTCTCCCAACTGAGCTACTGCCCCCCACGGGGTCGCGGCCAGGGCCGCGCACCGGGCGCTGCCGGCCCGCATCGGCCTTGTCAGGGCGCGGCGGAGGCCCCGGTCCGGGCCGTCACCGCCCCGGCAAGGCCAGTCGGCGCCTTGGGAAGCGCCGCGCTGCGGGCCGCAGGCGAGGACGGGAACATAGGCAGGTGCCCGGCGGGGTGCAAGAGATTTTGCACCTCTGCCGGAAGGCCTGTCTCAGGTCTCCTCTTCCTCGCCCGGCACGACATCGGCGACATCCTCGTCGTCCTCGTCGATATCGTCCTCCAGGAAGCCGTCTTCCTCCCCGTCGATGGCCTCCTCGCTCTCGGGCTCCTCCTTCTTCTTCACCACCTTCGGCGGCTCGGGCTCGCGCTTCTTGCGCGTCGGCTTGGGAGGCTCGACAACGAAGGCCGTACCGCATTTCGGGCAGACGATCGGATCCTTGTTGAGGTCGAAATAGGCGGCGCCGCAGGCGGTGCAGCGCCGTTTCACGCCCAGTTCAGGTTTCGCCATCCTTGCTTCATCCTTGTCTGCAGGCCCCCGCCGGGGCTCCTGGGAGCCTGTACCGGGGCCGGAATCGGTGTCGCTGGCCGTGGCCGCCGGCCCGTTCCATGAGGCCCCGTTCCGGGGGCCGTTCGGCCGGAACGGCCGGAAGACGCCAGTCGCGGCCGCCACCCCGCCCGGCGTGACGGGCGGCGCGGGATTGTGATAAACGCCGGCCATAAGTCAATCACCAACGGCCAATCTCCGGATCGCGAGGTCCGGAATCGTCTGCGCCCGCGCCCCCGGCGGCACCCGCCGCCTGCACGCCCGCAGCCGTCGTGCGGCCGTTCTGCGACTGGATCACGATGACCGCCCCAAAAGCGACAGTCCCGGGCGCAGGCCCTGCCGGTGCGCCCGCTTCCCCCAAGGACCCGCACGATAGCCATGGTACCCGTGGCCATGCCGCCCGGCCGGTGACGGCGCGCGCCGGCGAGACGCCGCTGGCGGGCCGGATCACCGTGCCGGGCGACAAGTCGATCTCGCACCGGGCCCTGATGATCGGCGCCCTGGCGGTCGGCGAGACACGCGTCGACGGGCTGCTGGAAGGCGCCGACGTGCTCGCCACCGCCGCCGCCATGCGCGCGCTGGGCGCCCGGCTGGAGCGCAGCGGCGGGCGCTGGCATGTCCATGGCGTCGGTGTCGGCGGCCTGCTGGAGCCCGAGGAGGTGCTGGACATGGGCAATGCCGGCACGGCGGCACGGCTGATCGCCGGGCTGCTGGCAACCCATCCGCTCACCGCCTTCGTCACCGGCGATGCCTCGCTGCGGCGGCGTCCGATGGGCCGGGTGCGCGAGCCGCTGGAGCGCTTTGGCGCCCGCTTCGTGCTGCGCCGCGGCGACCGCCTGCCCTGTGCGATCGTCGGCGCCGCGCAGCCGGTGCCGATCAGCTATACCCTGCCGGTCGCCTCGGCCCAGGTGAAGTCGGCCGTGCTGCTGGCCGGGTTGAACACGCCGGGCGAGACCGTGGTGATCGAGCCGAAGCCGGTCCGCGACCATACCGAGACCATGCTGGCCGCGTTCGGCGCCACCCTGCGGATGGAAAGCGAGGCCGGCGCGCGGCGCATCACGCTGACCGGCCAGCCGGAGCTGCACCCGGTCGACATCGCCGTGCCGGGCGATCCCTCCTCCGCCGCGTTTCCCGCCGTTGCGGCGGCACTCTGCCGCGGCGGCCAGGTGGCGGTGGAGAATGTCGGGCTGAACCCCCTGCGCGCCGGCTTCTACGACTGCCTGCGCGAGATGGGGGTCGATATCGAGATCACCAACCGGCGCACGGCCGGCGGCGAACCTGTCGGCACGATCAATGTCCATGGCTCCCGCCTGCGCGGCATCCAGGTCCCCCCGGAGCGGGTGCCGTCGATGATCGACGAGATCCCGGCCCTGGCGATCGCCGCCGCCTGCGCCGATGGCGAGACCCGGATCACCGGCGCCCTGGAACTGCGGGTGAAGGAGAGCGACCGGATCGCCGCGGTGGCGGCCGGCCTGCGCGCCGCCGGGGTGGAGGTGCGCGAACTGCCGGACGGCATGGTGATCCGGGGCACTGGCAAGCCGCCGCGCGGCGGCGCCACGATCGTCACCCATCTGGACCATCGCATCGCCATGGCCTTCCTGGTGCTGGGCACGGTGACGGCGGAACCGGTGACGGTGGACGATGGCGCGATGATCGAGACCAGCTTTCCCGGCTTCATCGCCCTGATGCGGCGCCTGGGCGCGCGCATCGAGATGGCCTGACGGGACAGCGCGATGCCCGGCCCGAAAGATCCGCCCCCGGCCGAAGCGCCGCTGGTGATCGCGGTCGACGGTCCTGTCGCGGCCGGCAAGGGCACCCTGGCGCGCAGCCTGGCGCGGCAGTTCGGCCTGCGCTACCTGGACACCGGCAGCCTGTACCGTGCGGTCGCCGCCCGGGTGCGCGACGCGGGCGCCGACCCGTCGGACCCGGCGGCCGCGCTTGCCGCGGCCCGGGGCCTGGGCGATGCGGACCAGCATCGTGGCGACCTGCGCGACGAGGCGGTGGGCGAGGCGGCCTCCATCGTCGCCGCGCAGCCGGAGGTCCGCGCGGCCCTGCTGGACTATCAGCGCCGCTTTGGCGCGACCCCGCCCGGCGCGGTGCTGGACGGCCGGGACATCGGCACGGTGATCTTTCCCGACGCCCCGGTGAAGCTGTTCGTCACCGCCACGGTGGAGGCCCGCGCCCGCCGCCGGCACGACGAACTGGCCGGCCGTGGCGCCGCGACCGACTATGCCGCGGTGCTGGCGGACCTGCGCGCGCGGGACGCCCGCGACAGCGGCCGCGCGACCGCGCCGCTGGTGCCGGCGGCCGATGCCTGCTTGCTCGAGACGACCGAGTTGTCTATAGAGGCGGCGCTTGCGGCTGCGATCCGGATCGTGGTCGACAGGACGGGACGCAGACCCCATCTGGGGTAGGTGTCCCGGAGGACACGGAAGACCAGCGGCGCCGGGCGCGAGCGCCGCTTTCCCATGCAACGCCCGCGCAGCACGCGCCATGCCCGGGCATCAGCGGCCTTGGACCCGCCGGTCCCGCAGCGGCTCAGCCCGCTGCCCTGCGCAAGACGACGCGCCCACCGGCAAGGCCTGATACGGGTCCGATATCAGGAGATAGAATGGCACAGACTGCAGCGGCAGAGACGGATCTGCCGACCGACGAGGATTTCGAAGCCCTTCTGGAAGAAAGCTACGGCACCGGCGACGCCATGGAAGGGCGCGTCGTGAAGGGTACCATCATCGCCATCGAGAACGATTTCGCCCTGATCGACGTGGGGCTGAAATGCGAGGGGCGGGTCCCCTTGCGCGAGTTCGGCGAACGCGGCACCCAGCCGCCGGAACTGAAGGCCGGCGACGAGGTCGAGGTTTTCCTGGAGCGCATGGAAAACGCGATGGGCGAGGCGGTGCTGAGCCGCGACCGCGCCCGCCGCGAAGAGGCCTGGGAGAAGCTCGAGAAGGGCTTCGAGAAGAACGAGTGGGTCACCGGCCATATCTTCAACCGGGTCAAGGGCGGCTTCACCGTCGACCTGTCCGGCGCGGTGGCCTTCCTGCCCGGCAGCCAGGTGGATATCCGCCCGGTGCGCGACGCCTCCCACCTGATGGGCGTGCCGCTGCAGTTCCAGATCCTGAAGATGGACCGCCGCCGCGGCAATATCGTGGTGTCCCGCCGCGCCGTGCTCGAGGAGAGCCGCGCGGAGGCCCGCAACGAGCTGGTCGCGAACCTCAAGGAAGGCCAGGTGCTGGAAGGGGTGGTGAAGAACATCACCGACTACGGCGCCTTCGTCGACCTGGGCGGGGTGGACGGCCTGCTGCATGTCACCGACATCGCCTGGCGCCGGGTCAACCACCCGAGCGAGGTGCTGACCATCGGCCAGACCGTGAAGGTGCAGGTCATCCGCGTGAACGCGGAGACCCAGCGCATCAGCCTGGGCATGAAGCAGCTGGAGGCGGATCCCTGGGAAGGGGTCGAGGCCAAGTACCCGCTGAGCACCAAGTTCACCGGCCGGGTCACCAACATCACCGACTACGGCGCCTTCGTGGAACTGGAGCCCGGCGTCGAGGGCCTGGTCCATGTCTCCGAGATGTCCTGGACCAAGAAGAACGTCCATCCCGGCAAGATCGTCTCCACCTCCCAGGAGGTCGAGGTGATGGTGCTGGAGGTGGATCCGGTGAAGCGGCGGATCTCGCTGGGCCTGAAGCAGTGCCTGGACAATCCGTGGGAGAGCTTCGCGGACCGCTATCCGCAGGGCACGGTGATCGAGGGCGAGGTGAAGAACATCACCGAGTTCGGCCTCTTCGTCGGCCTGGAGGAAGGCGTGGACGGCATGGTCCACATGTCCGACATCGACTGGGACAGTGCCCCGGAAGAGGCGATCGCGCGCTACAAGAAGGGCGAGATCGTCCGCGCCAAGGTGCTCGACGTCGACACCAACAAGGAGCGGATCAGCCTCGGCATCAAGCAGCTCGAGAACGATCCGATGGCGTCCTCGGGCATCCGCAAGGGCGATGTGGTCACCTGCTCGGTCACCGAGGTCGATGCCCGCGGCATCACCGTGGCGGTGGGCGACAACATGATCGGCTATATCCGCAAGGCGGAGCTGAGCCGCGATCGTGGCGAGCAGCGGCCGGAGCGGTTCTCCGTGGGCGACAAGGTCGACGCGCGGGTCACCGCGATGGACACCAAGACCCGCAAGATCACCCTGTCGATCAAGGCCCGCGAGGTGGCGGAAGAGAAGGAGGCCGTGGCGAACTACGGCTCCATGGATTCCGGTGCCAGCCTGGGTGACATCCTGGGCGCCGCGCTGCGCCGCAAGGAGATGGAAGCCTCCGGCGACGAGGAAGACGAGGACGACGACGAAGATGCCGACGAGTCCGAGGACGAGTCGGACGAGGAGACGGCGACGGACGAAACCAAGTCCTGAGCCGATCCGGCCGGTTCGCCGGCCGATGCCTTCGAGGGGCGCGACCATGGTCGCGCCCCTTTTTCTTTGCGCGCCGCCGCCGCCGCGCGACACCCGGAGGGCTGCCCGGCGGGCGGGAACCTATCCTCCGGACCGGCGTTCCCATCGCCATCGGCCGGACGGCCGGGCCCCAACCAGGAGTGCAATGGCATCATGAACGCGATCGAACTGTTGAAGGCGGACCACCGCACGGTCCGCAAGCTGCTGGACGAGCTGGCCGATACCAGCGTGCGCGCGACCAAGGCGCGGCCGGAGCTGCTTGCGCAGATCGAGCGCGAGCTGTCGGCCCATACCAGGATCGAGGAGGAGATCTTCTATCCCGCGTTCCGCAAGGCGGGCGGCGGCGAGGAAGCCACGATGTACCACGAGGCGCGCGAGGAGCATCGCGCGGTGGAGAAGCTGGTGCTGCCGGACCTGAAGGAGACCGACCCGGCGAGCCACGAATTCTCCGGCCGCGCCAAGGTGCTGAAGGAGCTGGTCGAGCATCACGCCGACGAGGAAGAGGAAGAGATGTTCGCCGACGCCGAGAAGCTCCTGTCGGCCGACCGGCTGGCGGCGCTGGGCGCGCAGATGGAGGCGCGCAAGCGCGAGCTGCTGCAGGGCTGAGCGCCTGAGCGAGAAATACCCCCTCGTCACCCGCGGGCGCGTCCCACTGGTGTCCGGTTGAGCATGGCCGGCATTCGCTCAAGGCCGCGACTATGCCGGGCTTGCGGGGCCAACCGCTGACGCTGGACACGGATGTCCTTGCGTTTCCCCAATCGTCACCGCCGCGCTCGTCGCGGTGGTCCATGGTGCCGCCAGGTTCAATAATGGCCTGATCTTATTGAGGTGCGGCGCGATGGGTTGCCGGGCATCGCCCGGCGACCGGGACAAGCCCGCGCATGACGAAGCTATAAAACGCATGAGGCC
>JAVJON010000065.1:0-46090 GCA_040216765.1 Sneathiellaceae bacterium
CCAATCGTCACCACCGCGCTCGTCGCGGTGGTCCATGGTGCCGCCAGGTTCAATAATGGCCCGATTTTATTGAGGTGCGGCGCGATGGGTTGCCGGGCATCGCCCGGCGACCGGGACAAGCCCGCGCATGACGAAGCTATAGAACGCATGAGGCCGCAGAACAGCACTTAACCGGACAGCAGTGGGACAAGCCCGGTGGTGACGATGGCAGGGGAGCGCCAGCCATCGCGGCCGCGGGCCGCTCAATAGGACTTGGGCAGGTCCAGCACCTTCTCGGCGATGTAGCAGAGGATGAGCTGCGGGCTGACCGGCGCGAGGCGGGGGATCATCACCTCCCGCAGCAGCCGCTCGACGTGGAATTCCTTGGCATAGCCCATGCCGCCATGGGTCATCACCGCCTGGGTGCAGGCCTTGAAGCCGGCCTCGGCGCCGAGATATTTCGCGGCGTTCGCCTCCGCCCCGCATTCGCGGCCGGCGTCATAGGCCCAGGCGCCCTTCAGGCACATCAGCCAGGCCGATTCCAGCGCCATCCAGCATTCCGCAAGCGGGTGCTGGATGGCCTGGTTCTGGCCGATCGGCCGGCCGAACACCACGCGCTCGCGGGCATAGCGGGCGGCGCGGTCCAGCGCCTGGCGGCCGATGCCGATGGCCTCGGCGCCGATCAGGATGCGCTCCGGGTTCAGGCTGTGCAGCAGGTAGGAGAAGCCCTTGCCCTCCTCGCCGATGCGGTCCGCCACCGGCACCCGCAGCCCCTCGATGAACAGCATGTTGGAATCGACCGCCTTGCGGCCCATCTTGCCGATCTCGCGCACTTCCACCGCGTCGCGGTCCAGGTCGGTGTAGAACAGGGTCAGGCCGGACATGCCCTTGCGGCCCGCCTCCCTCGGCGTCGTCCGGGCCAGCAGCATGATCTTGTCGGCAACCTGGGCGGTGCTGGTCCAGATCTTCCGGCCGTCGACCAGGTAATGGTCGCCGTCGCGCACCGCGCGGGTGGTGATCGCGCCGGTCTCCAGCCCGGCATCGGGCTCGGTGACGCCGAAGCAGGTCTTCGCCCGGGCCGCGATCAGGTCGGGCAGCCAGCGCGCGCGCTGTTCGTCGGTGCCGAACTGCACGATCGGGTGCGGCCCGAAGATGTTGATGTGGATCGCCGAGGCCGCCGCCATGCCGCCCGGCGAATTGGCCACCTCCGCCATCATCAGCGCGGCCTCGGTGACCCCCAGCCCCGCGCCGCCATAGTCCTCCGGCATGGCGATGCCCAGCCAGCCGCCGGCGGCGATCGCCTGGTAGAATTCCTCCGGAAAGCCGCCCTCGGCATCGCGGGCCAGCCAGTATTCCTCGCCGAAGCCGTCGACGATCCGCCGCACCGCGGCCTGGATCGCGCGCTGGTCGTCGGTCATCTCGAAACCGATCGTCATGTCAGACCCATGCCCCGCCGTCGGATGAGGTGCAGCCGAGGCAGCGATAGACCGCATCGACCAGGGATTGCCCGCGGGCGTTGAGCAGCAGCCCCTCGCCCAGCCGGTTCATCGCATAGCCCACCGCCAGGCCATGGTCGGGATCGGCGAAGCCGATGCTGCCGCCGGCGCCGACATGGCCGAACGCGCCGCGGCCGAGGATCGCGCTATGCCCGTCGAACGGCACCCGGCTGCGATTGTCCATCGACACCATGAAGCCCAGCGCGAACCGGCTCGGCATCTCCAGGGTGGCATCGCGCTCCGTGGCGGTGGAGACCTGGCTCATCCGCTGCACCGTCTCCGCCCGCAGCAGGTCGCCGCCGCCGGCGGCCAGCGGCGCATAGATCCGCGCCAGCGCGGCCGCGGTGCCGATGCCGTTCGCCGCGGGGATCTCGGCTGCATGGGCCTCGCGGCTGTTGATCGCGCCGCCCAGCAGGCTGCCGGAATTGTAGACGAAGTTCGCCGCCACCGAGCCGCGGTCGTGCAGCACCGCCTGCAGGAAGGGCGGCAGGGGCGCGTTGGCCGGATGGCGGTGCGGGATCACCGGGGCGACCCGATGCTCCTCCGCCTCCGGCAGGCCGATCCAGAAATCGAGTGCCTGCGGGTCGCCGATCCGGTCGCGGAAGAACGCCCCCACCGTCTTGCCCGCGGCGCGGCGGATCATTTCCCCCACCGTCCAGGAAAAGGTGGTGCCGTGATAGCCGCTGCGCGTGCCGGGCGGCCAATAGGCCGGCTCCACCGCCACCCGCTCCGTCATGTAGGCCCAGTCGTAGACGCCGCCCGGCTTCAGCTTCTCGCGAAAGGCGGGCACCGAGGACGAATGGTCCAGCATCATCCGGAGGGTGGTGCCCTCCTTGCCGCCCTGCGCGAAGTCGGGCCAGAGCTCCGCCACCGGCGCGTCGAGATCGAGCCGCCCCTCCTCCACCAGCAGGTGGGCGCAGAGCGCGGTCACCCCCTTGGTGGCGGAGAACAGGACCGACATCGTGTCCTGTGCCCAGGGCGTATCGCGCGCCTCCGTGGTGAAGCCGCCCCAGAGGTCGGCGACCACCCTGCCCTTGTGGAGCACGCAGAGCGCGGCCCCCAGTTCGTCGCGCGCCTCGAAATTCGCCCGGAACGCATCGCCCAGGGCGGCGAAGGCGGGGTCGAGCCGGCCCTCCAGGCGACCGAAATCGCCCGTCGCCGCGAAGCGCGCCATCAGGCGACCCGGCCGATGCCGGAAGCGGGCAGCCGCTCCGCCGCCGGCGGCACCGCCTTCAACCGTGGCGCCACGGTCCGGGCAAACAGGCACATGTTGCGCTCCGCCTCGTCGGCCGGCATGCCGGCATAGGAGAACACGCCGGTGAAGCCGTCGGCGCCCACCCGGTCGCAGGTCTGCAGGATGCGGTCGTAGCACTGGTCGGGCGTGCCCCAGACCTGCAGGTTCATGAAGAAGTCGATGGCCGCCTCGTCGCCATGCTTCGCCAGGGTATCGGCGAACTTGCCGTAATACTCATAGCCCTTGACGGTCTTCAGATGGCCCTTGCCGAACTCGTAATGGTCCAGGACGGTGCCCCAATAGCCGCCGATATAGCGCCGCGCCAGCTCGCGCGCGCGGCCCGGATCCTCGTCGCAGAACACCCAGCCGGCGGCGATCGGCGGCGGCGCCTCGGCCCGGTTCACCTCGCGGAAGATGGCGCGGTACTTTTCCAGCTCCGCCGCCACCTCGTCCCATGGTTTCTGCGGGATGATCAGGATGCCGATGCCGAGCTTCGCCATGATCTCCGAGCTCTCCGGCGAGACCGCGGCGGCATAGGTGCGCCCCTTGAAGCTGCGCAGCGGCGCCGGCCGGATATCGGCCCGGGGCTGCCGGTAGAACGCGCCGTCGAACTCGCACCAGCCGCGCTCCAGCCCCTCCAGCACGATCTGCGCGGCCTCCACGAAGCGCGGGCGGCTTTCCTCCATCGGCAGGCGGAAGCGGTCGAATTCCACCTTGCCCGCGCCGCGGCCGATCCCCAGCACCAGGCGGCCGCCGCTCAGGGTGTCCAGCATCGAGATCTGCTCGGCCGCCCGCAGCGGGTCGTGCCAGGGCAGCACCACGACCATGGAGCCCAGCCGGATCCGCGTCGTGCGCCCGGCCATGTAGGTCAGGAACTGCAGCGGGTCGGGGCACATGGTGTAGTCGGTGAAGTGATGCTCCACCGTCCAGAGGGAATCGAAACCGAGCGGTTCCGCGAGGTCCGCCAGTCCCAGGTCGGCGGCATAGACCTCCTGGTCGCTGCGCTCCCGTCCCGGATTCTGGAAGATCACCGCCGCGCCGACATCCATGGACTTTCCTCCGCCTGCCGGCCGCCCGCCCGGTCCGGCCGCATTGCCTCTCGCGCCGCCAGTTAAGTCAAGCGACTTTGCCGCAGCCTAGGCCATGCGCCGGCGCCCCTGCAATATCGCGGGGACCACCCCATATCCAGAGGGTCATGCTGTTCGAGCATCCTGCCCATGACGGCCATGAGGCCCTGGTCTTCGCCTGCGATCCGGCGGCGGGCCTGCGGGCGATCATCGCCATCCACGACCGCAGCGCCGGCCCGGCCTGCGGCGGGGTCCGGATGTGGCCCTTCGCGGACGAGCGGGCGGCGCTGACCGATGTCCTGCGGCTCAGCCGCGGCATGACCTTCAAGAACGTGATGGCGGGCCTGCCGCTGGGCGGCGGCAAGGCGGTGATCGTCGGCGATTCCGCCCGGGACAAGACACCGGCCCTGCTGCGCGCCTTCGGCCGCGCGGTCGAGGGGCTCTGCGGCCGCTACATCGCGGCGGAGGATGTCGGCATGACGGTTGCCGACATGGCCGTGATCGCGGAGGAGACCGCCCATGTCGCCGGCCGCGGCGCGGCCGAGGGCGGCGGCGGCGACCCCTCCCCGCTGACCGCCCTTGGCGTTTTCGAGGGCATCCGCGCCGCGCTCCGCCATGCCCGCGGCAGCGACGACCTGTCCGAGGCACGGGTGGCCGTCCAGGGCCTGGGCCATGTCGGCATGGCGCTGTGCCGGCGCCTGCACGAGGCCGGCGCCGCCCTGGCGGTCGCCGACCTGGACCGGAACCGCCTGGCCGAGGCACAGCGGGCGTTCGGCGCGATGGTGGTCCCGCCGTCCGAGATCCATGCCGTCCAGGCCGATGTCTTCGCGCCCTGCGCCCTGGGCGCCGGGCTGAACGCGCGCACCATCCCGCATCTGCGGGCGCGGATCGTCGCCGGCTCGGCGAACAACCAGCTGGCCGTGCCGGAGGACGGGCGGCGGCTGGCCGAGCGCGGCATCCTCTATGCGCCGGACTATGTCATCAATGCCGGCGGCATCATCAATGTCGCCGCCGAGATCGGCGGGGCCTACGACCCGGCGGCGGTCGAGCGGCAGGTCCGCGCCATCGGCGCGACATTGTCGGAGATCTTCGCCTCGGCCGCCGGCGACGACACCGCGGCGGTGGCCGACCGCCTGGCACAGGCGCGGCTGGACGCCCTGCGCGGCGGCTCCGAGAGCCTCTGCGCCTGAAATCGCCGCATGCGCCATGGATCCCGGCTCAAGGCCGGGATGACCCATTCGGGGGTGGGGCGGTCGCGAGACTCCGCCTTGGCCGTCGCCCGGGACCTGATCCGGGGCCCATGGCACAGGTCGCAGTGCGGCCCGGCGTACCCGTCCCGCCCTATTCGGCTGCCTTCGCCTGGCCCAGCTGCTCCCAGTTGAAGGGCAGCGGCTGCTTGGAGAGGAACTTCTTCACCGCATCCTTGTGATAGTCCGACAGCAGGCAGATCGCCTGCGCCAGGCCTTCCTGTGCGGCCAGGCTGTCGTAATCCTCGCTCTGCGACCGGTTCAGGATCGACTTGGTATAGGCCAGGGCCTCGCGGCTGGCATGGGTGAAGCGCCGCGCGATCGCCTGTGCCTCGTGCACCAGGTCCTGCGGCTCGTGCAGCGACAGGACGATGCCCATGGCCTGCGCCTCCTGCGCCGACATCACGCGGGCGGAATAGCAGAGCTCCTTCGCCCGCTGCAGGCCGACGGCGCGGACCAGGGAGTAGAGCACGCCCATGTCGGGCACCAGGCCGATCCGCTGAAACACCGCGCAGAAGGTCGCCGCCGGCGTCGCCACGACGATGTCGGAGGCCAGCGCCAGGCTGAGCCCGCCACCGAAGGCCGGCCCGTCCACCGCGGCGATCACCGGCACCGGCAGGTCGAAGAACTGCTTCAGCCAGCCATGCAGCTCGACGAAGTTGCGCTGCACCTCGGCGCCGGAGGAAAAGCCGTCCTTCATGCGCTGGATGTTGCCGCCGGCGCAGAAACAGCCGCCGGCGCCGGTCACCACCAGGGCCCGGATCTCCTGGTCCTCCTGCACCCGCGCGATGACCGTCCGGTAGTCGGCGGTGATCGACGGGATCAGCGCGTTGCGCAGGTCCGGCCGGTTCATGGTGAAGGTGGCGACACCGTCGCTGAGTTCGAAGAGACCGTCCTTGAGTTCCATGGCTGTTGCTCCTGCCCGCCGGGGGCCAGCTGCCTGGCCGCTGCTTCGCCTGGCCGGCAATCTGGCCCGCGCCGGGCGGGGCGTAAAGCCTCAAACGGCCCAGGCGGTGCGGCTCAGCTGCGCGGCGCGGCGCCGGCCAGCAGGCTTTCGAAGGCGGCCGACGCCCGGCGGCGGGCATCGGGATCGTCCAGCAGCTTCTGGGTATGCTGGAAGGCCAGCGCGACGCCGATCTGCTGGAAGACGAACTGGTCGACATCCAGGTCCTTGCGGAACTCGCCCTGGGCAACGGCCTGCGCCGCCGCCCAGCGCAGCGCGCCGTGCCATTCCTGCTGCGAGCGCACCAGCAGGTCGCGCAGCGGGCCCGGCCTGTCGTCATATTCCTGCGCCGCGGTGACGAACAGGCAGCCCTTGGCCACCTCGCCGCCCTGCAGCCAGTCCAGCCAGCGGTCGAACAGGGCGGCCACCCGGCCGCGCCCCTTCGGCTGGCCGAAGGCCGGTGCGGCGACGGCCGCCCGGAACCGCTCGATGGCGGCTTCCAGCACGGCCAGCTGCAGCGCCTCCTTCGACTTGAAATGGGCGAACAGGCCGGATTTCGACAGGTTCAGCCGGTTTGCGAGCACGCCGAGGGTCACACCTTCCAGGCCAAGCTCCACGGCCTGGGCGAGGGCTTCCGCAATGATCGTGTCGCGTGTGTTGCCGCCTTTGCTCATGCCCAATGATATGGCCCGGTTTTGGCTAACAAATCGCTAAATCGCACCGCGCCCGTCCACCGGCCAGAGCGCCACCAGCCGGTCGCCCTGCACCACATGGTACCAGTCGTAGAGGTCCACATTCGGATCGCAATGCGGCACCTGGCATTCGATCACCGTGCCGCGCGCAGGCGCCGGCGCGCCGGCGATCGGGGCGCAAGGCAACGAAACGGCGGCTCAACCGTTAGGTCATTGCCGCTGCGCTTCACCCCCGGCCGGGAGATCCCGTTTCCGTCATGCCGTTCCCCCCATCCCTGGCATTTCTTGCCGCCGTTCTGCTGGCGCTGCTGCCGGCATCGCTGCCCGCGCCCGCCACGGCACAGACCGCGGCGACCGGCCAGGCGCCGGCCATCGCCGTGGCCAGCGATGCGGGGTCCGACCGCGCGATCCGGCAGCGCCTGCAGGGCCTGTTCGAGAATGTCGGCGGGCTGTCGGACGTGCGGATCGATGTCGCGGAAGGCGTCGTCACCCTGTCGGGCACCGTGCTGGAGCCGGCCGGCCGCGACCTGGCGGGCGAACTCGCCGGCCGGGTGCAGGACGTGGCGGCGGTGCGCAACGAGATCGCCCTGGAATCGTCCGTGGTCCGCCGCCTGGCACCCGGCGTGCAGCGGATCGAGCTGCGCCTGCGGCAGGCACTGGACTTCCTGCCGCTGGCCGGCATCGCGCTGCTCTGCTTCCTGGCTATCGCGCTGCTCGGCGCATGGGTGTCGCGCTGGCGCTGGCCCTGGGGGCGGCTGGCGCCCAACACCTTCGTGGAGGGGCTCTACCGCCAGGTCCTGCGGCTCGTCTTCCTGGTGGCGGGCCTGGTGCTGGCGCTGGACATCGCGGGCGCCACCGCCCTGCTGGGCACCATCCTCGGCGCGGCCGGGATCGTCGGCCTCGCCGTGGGCTTCGCCGTCCGCGACACGATCGAGAACTACCTGGCCAGCGTGATGCTGAGCATCCGGCAGCCGTTCCGGCCGAACGACCATGTCGCCATCGAGGGGCATGAGGGGCATGTGCTGCGCCTCACCTCGCGCGCCACGATTCTGCTCAGCTTCGACGGCAACCATGTGCGGATACCGAACGCCACCGTCTTCAAGGCGGTGATCGTGAACTACACGCGCAACCCGGACCGCCGCTTCGCCTTTCGCCTGGGCGTCGCGGCCGATGCGGACCTGCGGACCGCCCTGGACACCGCGGTGGCGGAGCTGCGCGCCCTGCCCTTCGTGCTGGACGACCCGGTGGCGGAGGGCTGGATCGACGAGGTCGGCGAGTCCAACGTGGTGCTCTACTTCGCCGCCTGGGTCGACCAGCAGAAGAGCCATTTCGGCATCGCCCGCGGCGAGGCGATCCGCCAGGTGAAGGAGGTGCTGGAGCGGCAAGGCTTCGACCTGCCGGAGCCGATCTACCGCCTGCGGCTGGAAGGCCGGGCTGCGGCCGACCTGGCCGCGCCCTCGAGGCCCGCCGCCGCCACGCCGGCAGCGCGCCCGGCGCCGCCGCCGGCGGCGGACGATGCACCGGCCGACGTGGCCCGGCCGGAACCGGTCGTGCAGAAGGTGGAGGAAGAGCGGCGCGCCGGCGACGGACCGGACCTGCTGGACAGCCGGGCACCGGTGGAGTGACTCAGAGCAGCCCGGCGATGCCGTCGTAGAGCAGCTTCGCCCCGGTCACCAGCAGCAGGCCATAGCACACGATATAGAACAGCCGGTCGCTGACCCGCTTGTGCAGCCAGATCCCGGCCAGCATGGCCAGCGGCGCGATCGGCAGCAGCGCCGCCGAGGTGGTCAGGTTGCCGAAGGACAGCTGCCCCAGCAGGGCATAGGGGATCAGCTTCACGTAGTTGATGATGAAATAGAACATCACCGTCGTGCCCTGGTAGAGGGTCTTCGGCAGGCGCTGCGGCAGCAGGTAGATGTTCACCGGCGGCCCGCCGGCATGGGCGATGAAGCTGGTGAAGCCGCCGACCGCGCTCCAGAATCCGCCGCGAACGGCATGCGGGCCGGAGGGCGGCCTGTCCGGGTCGAAGATCCAGCGCCGCGCCACCTCGAAAAGGAAGAAGCCCACCGCCAGGGCGCCGACCAGGATGCGCACCATGTCGGCATTCAGGTAGGCGAAGGACAGCCCGCCGGCGACGATCCCCAGCATTGCGCCGGGCAGCATGATCCACATGTTTCGCCGGTCCCAGTCCCGGCGATAGGTCCAGACCGCCATCAGGTCCATCACGCAGAGGATCGGCAGCATGATCGCCGCCGCCTGCTGCGGTGCCACGGCGAGCGACAGCAGCGGCACCGCCAGGGTGCCCAGCCCGCCGCCGAAGCCGCCCTTGGAGATGCCGACGATCATCACCGCGAGCACGGCCAGCCCGTAGAACAGCGGGTCCGCGATCATCGGTCGCTGCGCGGCCGGGACGCCCTCAATGCCACCGCCGGCCCTGCGGCAGGATCGACGACCGCAGGAGACGGTGCGGCGGAAGGGCTGGAGCGGCGCGCTGCATGCCCGGATCATAGGCAGGCATCGCTGCGGCGCGAAACACCCTTCGCAGCGTGCCTGCCATGCCCGATCAGGGACAGTCGGGCGGTCCGGCAGTCGCGACCCTGAGATAGGCGATCAGGTCGGCCCGTTCGCCGGGATCTCTGACCCCGGCATAGCCCATCCTGGTGCCCGGCATCGCCTTCATGGGATTCGCCAGGAAGCGGTCCAGGCTGGCCGCGTCCCAGACGAACCCGGCCCGCAGCATGGCCTTGGAATACCGGTATCCGGGGACGCTGCCGGCCTTGCGGCCGAACAGCCCGCAATGTTTCGGGCCGCTGCGGTTGCGGTCCAGGGAGTGGCAGGCCTGGCAGCGCTGGTAGATCCCGGCGCCGCGGACGGGATCGCCGTCCGCGGCCACCGCGGGGCGGCCGATGGCGCAGGCCGCGAGGACCAGCGCCGACAGGGTCGCGATGCGCATCGCATGCCCTTCGTGTCGCCGTGTCACGAGACGAACGCGCCCGGCACCGGCACCTCGCCCAGCGCCTGGCGCAGGACGGCCCAGTGCATCGCCTCGTCGCCGAGGATCGAGGCGGCCACGCGCGACAGTTCCCGATCGGCGAAGATCGGGACCGCGCCGAGATAGGCGCTCACGGCGCCCTTCTCCAGCCCGGCCGCGAAGGCGAGGACATCCGCCTGGCTGTTCAGCCGGGCGACCGGGAAGTCATAGCTCGGCAGCGGTGCGACAGGCTGCCCGCCCAGCTTCGACACGGCCGCCGCCAGGGCATCGGCATGTTCCCGGTGATGGCCCTGGAAGGCGATGGCGAGGGCCAGTACCGGCTTCTGCAGCAGGCCGCTTTCCGCTCCCAGCTGGTAGGCTGCGATGGCTTCCTGCTCGGCACCCAGCGCCGCGTTCAGGATGGCGGCATCGTTGGCCGCCTGGCCCGCCGCCTGGGCTGCAGGGGCACGCGCCAGGCTGTCGCAGCCGGCCAGCAGGCCGATTGCCGCCGCAGAGAGGGCGCCCCGGCCACCGGCCGAGAGGAAGCGCCGCCGGCCGTCGTTCTGCGGGCGGGGTGATGGCTCGATGCAGGTCATTGCGGTCTCCGTTTCATGGCTGGCGCGACGTCGCGCGCTGACAGTCCGGGAACCGGTGTGGCAGCCCGGCCGGATGCCGCTTCGCCTGCATGGCTGGCATGTGCAGGATTCGGTCCTTGCGATGCATCCGGATCCGGTCGGCGCGGGTACCCTGGTGCAGAAGGAGATGTCGTCATGCTGCATGCCGCCCGACCGGAGCGACCCACCGCCGCGGCCGCCGCCACCCCCTGCCCCGCCGCTTCGCGGGTGCGGTTCCGCCCGGCGATGCCGGCACCCGCGCAACAGGTGGGCCCCGCGGACCCGTCCGCCGACCCCCTGGCGGCACTGCTGGCCGATACCGCCAGGGGCGACCGGCAGGCCTTTTCCCGCCTCTACGACCTGACCGCCGGCCGGCTGTTCGCCATGGCCCGCGGCCTGCTCTGGTCCGCCGACGCTGCCGAAGACGTTCTGCAGGAGACCTTCCTGCGGGTCTGGCGCTCCGCCCACCGCTACGACCCGGCGCGCGGGCCGGCCATGGCCTGGCTTGCCACCGTGTTGCGCAACCGTGCCTTCACCGCCGCCGCCGGCCGCCGGCGCCTGGCGATCGCCGACGACGACACTGCGCTGGCCGGCCTGGCGGACGACGCGCCCGACCCGCTGGAACTGACCTTGCAGAGCGACCGGGCGCGGCGGGTCAAGGCCTGCCTGCAGCGGCTCGGCGCGGACGAGCGCGGGGCGATCCTGCTGGTCTATTTCGAAGGGCTGACCCACCGGGAGCTGGCGGCCCGCCTCGGCCTGCCCCTGGGGACCGCGAAAAGCCGGGTCCGGCGCGGCCTGGCGCGGCTGGCACCCTGCCTGAACGACGGCGAGCCGGCGGACTGGCGCACCCTGCTGGCGGGCGAATATGCACTGGGCAGCCTGCAGGGCGGAGTGCGCCGGGCATTCGAGCGACGCCGCGACCGCGACGCACGGTTCTGCGGCCCGGCGGATCTTTGGGAAAGCCGGCTCGCCGCCCTGGTCGAGACCCTGCCGGACATTCCGCCGCCGCCGCGCCTCTGGCGGCGCCTGGAAGCGGCCCTGCCGGCGAATGCCGACCGGCGGCGGAGCCGCCTGGCGCATCGTATCGCCGACGGCGTGGCAGGGTTCGCGCTCGCGGCCCTGCTTCTGGCGCTCTGGGTGGCATTCCGGCACGGCTGAATCCCGGTGGCGGGCGGCCCGCCCTTGCCCTGCCCGCCCCGGTCGCCATATTGGCTCGGGAACCGCGGACCGAGCCTCCGCCCTGCGCGACAGGACCTGCGCCGACGGCTGACCGCCGCCGGGCCGCCTGCCGACGCCCCTCCCCTGCCAGCAAGGGCCTCAGCCATGGTTGCGCTATCGATCCTCGACCTGGTCCGCATCACCGAGGGCGGCAGCCCGGGCATCGCCTTCGACAATACCCGCGACCTTGCCCGCCATGCCGAGGGCTGGGGCTATCGCCGCATCTGGGTGGCGGAGCATCACAACATGCAGAGCATCGCCAGCGCGGCGACCTCGCTGGTGATCGCCCATATCGCCGCCGGCACCAAAAGCATCCGCGTGGGCTCCGGCGGCATCATGCTGCCGAACCATTCGCCGCTGGTGATCGCGGAGCAGTTCGGCACCCTGGCGCATCTGTATCCCGGCCGCATCGACCTGGGCCTGGGCCGCGCGCCGGGCACCGACCAGCTGACCCTGCGGGCGCTGCGCCGCGCGCCGGAGACCGCCGAGTATTTCCCGCAGGACGTGCTGGAGCTGCAGGCGCTGCTGGGCGAGCCCGAGCCCGGCCAGCGCATCCATGCCGTGCCGGGCGCGGGCACCAAGGTGCCGCTGTGGATCCTGGGGTCCAGCCAGTACGGCGCGATGGTCGCCGCGGAGTTCGGCCTGCCCTATGCCTTCGCCTCGCATTTCGCGCCGCAGCAGCTGCTGCCGGCGCTGGAGATCTACCGCAGCCGCTTCAAGCCGTCGGCGCAGCTGGACCGGCCCCATGCCATGGTCGGCGTGAACATCGTCGCAGCCGACAGCGAAAGCGAGGCGCGGCGGCTGTGGACGACGCAGCAGATGTCGTTCACCGGCATCTTCCGCGGCGCGCGCCGCCCCAGCCCGCCGCCGATCGACGATATCGAGAGCTACTGGTCGCCGATGGAGAAGATGCAGGTCATGGAGATGCTGGCCCGCTCGATCGTCGGCAGCCCCGACATGGTCGCCGCCGGCATCGCCGACCTGGTGGCGGAGACCGGCGCCGACGAACTGATCGTGGTCTCCGACATCTACGACCACCCGGCCCGCCTGCATTCCTACGAGCTGATCGCCCGCGCCGGCGAGGCGCAGGCGGCCTCCGCCGCGGAATAGGCGCGGCCCGCCGCCGTCAGGCCGGCATCCGAGGTCAGGGGCTCTCCGCGAATTCCCTGCAATGCAGGAAGCAGAGCTTGTTGCCTTCGGGATCGCGGGCATAGGCGGCATAGAAGTCGTCGCTGTAGACCGGCCGGTCGCCGGGCGGCCCCTCGTCGGAGCCGCCGCCGGCGAGCGCCGTTGCCCATGCGGCCTGCACTGCCGCCGGCGAACGGCACATGAAGCTGACCTGGACGCCGTTACCCGCCGATGCCGGCCTGCCGTCGATGGGCGCGCGCAGCGCGAATTGCGGCCATCTCTGGCCGTCCTTCTGCCAGAGAATGCCTGCGGGCCCCACGGGCCGGAGGGGGGTCGTCCGTTCCAGCCCGGCATGGGCGAGGACCGCATCGTAGAACGCGACCATGCCGTCCAGGTCGTTCGCGCCGATCATCACGTGACTGAACATCGGCTGTCCCTCCTATCTCAGGATCTCCGCTGCACGGCGCCGGCCGGCCAGCAGGATCAACCCGGCGGCCGGGTCGGATCGGCGGCGAAACCGGCGCGGATCGCAGTGTCCATCGCCCCTGCGATGCGGTCGTCGGCGCCGGGCGCCCGCAGCACGGCAAGGCGCGAGCTGGGCAGGGCCGGCCAGCCCATGGCGGGATCGAGCGCCCGCATGCCCGGCTGCAGGGTGGAAGCGGCGAGGATTCCCACGGCAAGGCCGGCGGCGATGGCCGCCTTCACGCCCCAGGCGCTTTCGCTGGTCAGCGCGATGCGATGCGCCAGCCCGGCATCGGCGAGGGCCGACAGGGCCAGGTCCCGCCACCAGCAGTCCCGGTCGAACAGCGCCAGCGGAACCGTCCCGCAGGGCGCGTCGGGCCAGCCGGCGGCGGCGGCCCAGACGATGGGTTCCTCGAAGACCGGCGGTTCGGCGGAATCCGGCGCGCAGGCCAGCACCGCGAGATCGAGCTCGCCCTGCCTGACCGCCGCCGGGAAGCTCGGGCTGAAGCCGCAGCGGATCGTCACCTCGACATCGGGATGGCGCGCCGCGAAGCCGCCGAGGATGCGCTGCAGGATCGCGGTGCCGTAATCGTCGGGCAGGCCCACCCGGATCCGGCCGGCCAGGGTCTCGCGGAACATGCCGCCGACCCGGTCCAGGTCGCTGAGCAGCTGCCGCGCCGCCGGCAGCAGGCGTTCGCCGTCGGCGGTCAGGCGCATGCCGCGCGCCTCGCGACGGAACAGCCGGGCGCCGAGCCGGGCCTCGAGCCGGCGCAGCTGGACGCTGATCGCGGATTGGGTGCGGCCCAGGTCGGTCGCGGCGCGGGTCAGGTTGCGGTGCTCCGCGACCAGCAGGAAGGCCCGCAGAAGGTCGGGCGAGAGCAACAAGCGTTCGTTTTCGATCATGGATCGATGATAACTATTCGTTTGTGCGAATGACAAGATTCGGCAGGATCCGGGTCATGCAAGACCTCACCGGCATGCCTGCGCGGACAGCCCGCCCCACCCGCCCCCGGTCCCTGGCCTGGATCCTGGGCCGGATCCTGGGGGGCCGCGCCGCCCCATGGGCGGCCGGTGCCGGCGCCCTCGCACTGGCTGCCCTGGCGGTGCCGCAGACGGCGGCGGAGGCGGGCGCCTTCGCCGTCACGAGCCTGCTGGCCGTCGCGCCGGCCATGGCGATCGGCCTGACCCTGTCCGCCGCCGCGACGGCAAGCGGCGTCGCTGCGGCGATCGCCCCCTGTTTCGCGGGCCGCACCTGGCGAATGATCCTGCTGGCCGCACTGGTCGGGGCGCTGGCACCGGTCTGCGGCATTTCCGTGCTGCCCCTGGTGGCGGCGCTGCTGGGCGCCGGCGTGCCGCTCGCGGCGGTCATGGCGTTCTGGCTGGCCTCGCCGGTCACCGACCCGGGCATGTTCGCGATCACCGCGGCCACCCTGGGCACCGGCTTCGCCGTCGGCAAGACCCTGGCCGCCTTCGCCGTCGGCCTGTTCGGGGGCGCGGTCACGGCCGCGCTGGCAGGGCATGGGCGGCTGGACGCGCCGTTGCGCCCCGACTGGCAGGGCGCCGCCGGCGGCTGCGGCTCCGGCGCGGGCGACCGGCTCGACCTGCGGTTCTGGCGCGATCCGGCGCGCCGGGCCCTGTTCGGCCGGACCCTGGCAGGCACCGGGCGGCTGATGCTGAAATGGCTGTCCCTGGCCTTCCTGGCGGAATACCTGCTGCGCCGCTTCGTGCCGCAGGACTGGATCGCGGGCCTTGCCGGCGACGGCAACCCGCTGGCAGTGCCGGCCGCGGCCCTGATCGGGGCGCCGCTCTACCTGGACGGCACTGCCGCCCTGCCGCTGGTCCGCGGCCTGACGGAGTCCGGCATGTCGACCGGCGCGGCCATGGCCCTGCTGGTCGCCGGCGGCATCACCAGCGCCTGGGCGGCGATCCCGGTCTATGGCCTGGTCCGCCTGCCGGTCTTCCTGCTCTATCTCGGCCTGGCCGTGACCGGTGCCATGCTCTGCGGCTGGGCCGCGGAGCTGATCCTGACCTAGGCCGTGCGGCGACGGCTATCCGCGCGAGGCCTTGAGTTGGGCACCATAGCCGCGCGGATCGATCCAGGCATCGACCAGGGTCGGCCCGTCCGCCGCATAGGCCTGCGCCAGGGCGGTGTCGAGGCTGCCGGCATCGTCGGCCCGCCAGGCCTGCAGGCCCATGCCCCGCGCCACCGCCGCAAAATCCGTCCGCTCCCAGCGCACGCCCTCGGAGGGCAGTCCGCGACTCTGCTGCTTGATGTCGATCAGCGACAGGCTGCCGTCGTTGAACACGATGACGGTCAGTGCCGCGCCGTACTGGACGGCGGTCGCCAGTTCGCCCAGGCACATCAGCAGCCCGCCATCGCCGGTGAAGGCCACCGCGCCGCGGCCCGGGTCGTGCAGCGCCGCCGCGATCCCGGCCGGCAATGCATAGGCCATGGTGGCCAGCCCGTTGGAGATCAGGATGTCGCCCGGTGCCGCGCAGGGCCAGAAGGTGTTGGCGGAGAACATATGCGCGCCGGCATCCACCGCGATCCGCGGCATGGCCGCGCGATCGGCGGCGGCCCGCCGGGCGGCGGCCTGGACAACCTCCTGCGGGCTCAGCAGGTTGCCGCTGGACGGATAGGCCAGCAGCCCGCGCAGGCTGTCGCGATGGCCCGCGATCTCGCTTTCGCTCCAGCCCGCGGCGCGCGGCATCGCGCCCAGCGCCGCCACGATCTGCTCGATCGGGCCATGCACCGACACGGCCGGCGCGACATAGTGGACCGGATGCGGCGCGGCCGACAGCTCCACCACCGGCAGGTCGTAGGGCCAGGGCTGCAGGATCAGCTCCACCGGATCGAGCCCGGCCAGCACGATCAGGTCCGCCGACGACACGCAGGGCGCTTCGGCGGCGCCGCCGGTGAAGATCCCCGCATAGGCGGGGTCGTCCTCGGCGATCACGCCCTTCGCCTTGTAGGTGGTGAGCGCCGCACAGCCCAGCTCGCCGCAGAGCCGGCGGATCGCGGCGGCAGCGGCCGGCCGGCAGCCTTCCAGGCCGACGACGACCACCGGGCGCCGCGCCGCGGCGATGCGCGCGCGCAGGGCCTCGACATCCCCGGCAAGAGCCGGCGCGGCCGGCGCCCTGCCGGCGGCCGGCGCCGCGATCCGCCGGCGCGCCGCCGCACCGGTCAGCTCGACATGCACCGGGCCGCGCCGCGGCGCCAGCGCGGTCTCGATCAGGGCATCGATCTCCGCCACCGGCTCCGCGCCCTCGAGCCGGCCATGCCGCTTCGTCACCGGCGCGACCATGGCCGCCTGGTCGAACACCTGGTGGGTGACATAGGCGGTCTGCGCCGGGGTGAAGCCATCGGTCACCAGCAGCACCGGCGCCCGGTCCAGCATGGCATAGGCGACCCCGTTCGCGCCGTTCGCCACCCCGGGGCCCTTGGTGGTCAGCGCGACGCCGGGCGCACCGGACAGCTCCGCCGTCGCACCGGCCATCATCACCGCGCCGCTCTCGGTGCGGCTCAGCACGAAGGGGATGCCGCGGGCGGCGCAGGCGGCGATCACGTCCAGGCTGCTGCCACCGCCCGGCAGGCCGAAGATGCGCGCCACGCCATGGGCCGCCAGGCGCTCGGCAAAGGCTTCCGCCACGGTGACGGTCTCGTTCACGGCTCTGTCCGCCTCTTCTGTCGCGGCCCTCAGGCCGCCGGGTAGGAGAAATCCACGATCAGGTTGCGGAAGCGGTCGATCCGCGCGCGGCTGCCGGCCGGGATCACCAGGGTGGATTCCCGCTCCTCCACGATGGCGGGGCCGGCCCAGCTCATCCCCTCCGCCAGCCTGTAGCGATCATAGACCGGCGTCTCGACGAAATCGCCGGCATCCCCGTCATAGACCGGCCGGCGGCCCTTCAGGGCGGCAGCCAGGTCGCCGTCGCCGGCCGCCGCTGCCTGCGGCACCAGGTCCGGATAGGGGCTGGCCACCACCAGCCGCCAGGACACGACCTCCAGCGCCATGCCAGTTTCGATTCGGCCATAGAGCGCGCGATAGGCCCCCTCGAACGCCGCCTGCAGGGCCGCCTGCAGGTCTTCGGCCTGCATGCCCGGTGCCACCGCCTTCGGGTCCAGCGGGACATCCACCTCGTAGCCCTGCCCCTGGTAGCGCATCGAGGCCTGGATGCGCAGGCCGAAGGCGCTGGCATCGATCCCCGCCTTGGACAGCAGCTCGCGCCCCTTCGCCTCCAGCTCGCCGAACATCCGCCGCAATGCGGCGATATCCAGGCCGTCCAGGGCAGAGACGCTCGCCTGCACGAACTCGAAGGACATCGGCGAGGCCAGGAACCCGAAGGCGGAGGCGACGCCGGCGCCCAGCGGGCAGATCACGCTGCGCATGCGCAGCTTGCGCGCCACCTGGCAGGCATGGACCGGCCCGGCGCCGCCGATTGGCACCATGACGAAGCGGTCCGCCCGCCTGCCCTTCTCGAGCGCATGGATGCCGGCCGCCTGGCTCATGTTCTCGTTGACCGTCTCGTGGATGCCCCAGGCGGCCTCCGTCACCGACAGCCCCAGCGGGCCGGCGATCCGCGCCTCGATCGCGGCGGCGGCCGCTGCCCTGTCCAGCGCCATGTCGCCGCCCAGGAAGCTGCCGGGATCCAGATAGCCCAGCAGCAGGTCCGCATCGGTCACCGTCGGATCGGCGCCGCCCTGGCCGTAGCAGGCCGGCCCCGGGACCGCGCTGGAACTGTCCGGCCCGACCTGGATCAGCCCCATCCGGTTGACCCGCGCGATGCTGCCGCCGCCGGCGCCGATCTCGATCATGTCCACGACCGGAACCTTGAGCGGGATGCCCGACCCCTTCTTGAAGCGGAACATCCGGGCCACCTCGAAGTCGGTCGACCGGGTCGGCTCGCCGCCCTCGATCAGGCAGGCCTTCGCCGTGGTGCCGCCCATGTCGAAGCAGAGCAGGTCCGCTTCGCCGGCAAGACGGCCGATCAGGGTGGTGGCCTGCACGCCGCCGGCAGGGCCCGACTGGACCAGGCGGATCGGGAAGTCCATCGCGGTGCTCTGGTGCACCGTGCCGCCGTCGGACTGCATCAGGAACAGGTCGCGCGCGATCCCCATCGCCTTCAGCCCCTGCGACAGCCGCAGGATGTAGCGGCGGAAGATCGGCTGGACATAGGCATTGGCGATGGCCGTCGATGTGCGCTCATATTCGCCGATCTCGGGCATCACCTCGCTGGAGATGCAGATCGTGCGCTCGGGAAAGGCGGCGGCCAGCCGGTCGCGCAGGCGCTGCTCGTGCGCGCCGTTCTTGAAGGCGTGCAGCAGCGACACGGCGATCGCCTCGACCTCCACCCCGCGCAGCGCGGCAACAAGCTGCTCCACGCTGTCGTCGCAGAGCGGCGCCAGCACCGCGCCGTCCGGCCCCACCCGCTCCGTCACCTCGAAGCGCAGCGCGCGGCGCACCAGCGGCTCGACCACGCCGATGAACAGGTCGTAGGTGTCGTAGCGCCACTCGCGGCCGATCTCGATCACGTCGCGGAACCCGGCCGTGGTGACCAGGGCGGTCGGCACGCCCTTGCGCTCGATCAGGGCATTGGCGACCAGGGTGGTGCCGTGGATCACGCGCATCACCTGCGCCGGGGCCACGCCGTTGCCGCGCAGGATCAGGGCGATCCCCTCCAGCACGCCGCGCGACGGGTCGTCCGGCGTGGTCAGCACCTTCTCGTTGAACAGGCGCCCGCTTTCCGGTTCCAGCATCACCAGGTCGGTGAAGGTGCCGCCGATATCGACGCCGATGGTGACCTGCGCCTGCGTCATGCCCGTCGCTCCGTTCACGCTACTGCCCCTCCGCCAGGTCGGCGCCATAGACCCGCCGTGCCGCCTCCGCCGTCACCAGGCCGTCCGCGACATCGCGCAGCAGCGCCGGGCGGTCGCGCCGGTCGGGCGGGCCCATTCCGCCACCGCCCGGGGTCTCGAAGGTGACCACATCGCCGGCCGCAAGGGTCATCGCGGTCTTCGCGGGGATCTTCTCCCCATTGACCAGATCCACGCCTTTCGCCCCGGCAAGGCCGCCCAGCAGCCCGCCCGGCGGGTTCTTCACCCGTTCGTGCCGGATCACGAAGGAGAGCGGCTGCGGCGAGGCGGAGCGGAAGGACAGGCGCTGGCCCAGCCCGCCGCGAAACTGCCCGGCCCCCCCGCTGTCGGGGATCAGTTCCTTGGCGGTGACGATCAGCGGGACGGCATTCTCGAACTGTTCGATCGGGGTGTTCGCGACATTGCTGGGAAAGCTGAGGGTGGACGGGCCGTCCGACCCGGGGCGCGCGCCGTAGCCGCCGCTCATGAAGAACATCTTCACGAACTTCCGGTCGTTCCGCCCGACCCCCTTGAAATAGACGTTCCACAGCGGCGAGCCGCTTTCCGCCGCGACCCGCTCCGGCACGATCTGGGACAGCGCGCGATAGATCACGAACGGCAGGTAGTGGCCCGACAGGTGCCGCGCCCAGACCGGCGCGGGGCGCTGCGCGTTCACCAGGGAGCCTTCCGGCGCCAGGATGCGGATCGGCCGGAAGCAGCCATCGTTGTTGGGCGCCGCCGGGTCCAGCGCGCATTTCAGCGCATAGGCGCTGTAGGCGAAGGTGAAGTTCATCACGCAGTTGACCGGCCAAGGCACCTGGGCCGCGGTGCCGGCATAATCCACCTCGATCTCGCTGCCCGTCTTGCGCACCGTGCAGCGGATCGTCAGCTCGGTGTCGAAGCCGTCGGCCGTGACGCTGTCGGAGAACTCGCCGTCGGGAATGCCCTCGATCGTCCCGCGCATGGACCGTTCCGAACGGTCCAGGATCTCGTCGGTGATCTCGGTCAGGTCCTCGATCCCCTCCTCCTGCATCAGCTGCAGCAGGCGGTTCGCCGCCAGGACATAGGATGCGAACTGGGCCCGGATATCGCCCAGCGTCTCGTCCGGCTCGCGCAGGTTCTCCCGCAGGAAGGCGATGACATCCTCGTTCTCCTCGCCGCGCCGGCGGATCTTCGCCACCGGGATGCAGAGCCCTTCCTCGAACGCGTCCTTCGCCGTCACCGACGGCGCGCCGCCGATATCCACCGAATGGAAGGTGCTGCCGACATAGCCGACCAGGCTATCGCCCCGGAAGATCGGCTGCACCATGGTGATGTCGTTGAGATGGCCGGTGCCGAGCCAGGGATCGTTGCTGATCAGCACGTCGCCGGGCTCCAGGGTCTCGCGCGGGTAGCGCTGCAGCATCCCCTGCAGGGTGCGCGGCATGGTGCCGATGAACGAGGGGATCGAGCGCGAGGATTGCGCGAACTGCCGCCCGTCGGCGTCCATCAGCGAACAGGCGAGATCCCAGTTCTCGCGCACGACGACCGAGAAGGAGGTGCGCACGAAGGTCTGCGCGACCTCGTCCATCAGTCCGGTCAGGCGCTGCCAGACGATCCCGAGCTGGATCGGGCTCAACCTCTTCGTCATGTCGGTCTCCGGGTCAGGGGGCGCGGAATCAGGGGTGCGGAATCAGGGGCGCGGAATCAGGGTCGCGGAATCGGGGGCGCGGGACGGTCAGTCATAGACCGCGGTACGCCATTCCGGATGGGCGGCATCGGCGCCGCGTGCCACGTCGAAGAAATGCCGCTGCAGGGCCGCCGTGACCGGGCCGACTTCGCCCGTCCCCACCGGCAGCCGGTCGATGCCGACGATCGGCAGGACCTCCTGCCCGGTGCCGCAGAAGAAGACCTCCTCGGCGGCATAGAGCTCCGTCCGCGCGATGGGCCGTTCCTCGACCTCGATGCCAAGCCATTCGGCGGCGCCCTGGATCAGGGTCGCCCGCGTTATGCTTTCCAGGATGTCGTGCGAGACGTCGGGCGTGATCAGCCGCCCGGCCCGCAGCATGAACAGGCAGGCGCCCGGCCCTTCGGTCACCCGACCGGTCTGCGACAGCAGGATGGCGGTGTCGTAGCCATCCGCCTTCGCCTGCAGGGCCGCCAGCCGGCCGTTGAAATAGTTTGCCGGGGTCTTCACCCGCGGCGGGCTCATATTGTCGGAGATCCGCGTCCAGGAGCTGACCTGCGCCTGGCAGCCGGTCGCCGCCAGCTTGCTGGTCGGGCGGAACACGCAGGACACGAACATCCCCGCCGGCCCCGTCGCCGTCATGAAGCCATCCTCGTCGACATAGAGGTGGATCCGCATATGGACGCTGTCGCGCACCTCGTTCCGGCGCAGCAGCTGCAGGACGAAGTCGCGGAACTGTGCGGCGGTATAATCATGGTCGATCCGCATGACCCGCGCGGAATAGAACAGCCGCTGCAGATGCTCCTCCAGGCGGAAGACGTGCAGCTGGCCGTCATCCGCGTTCCAGTAGGCGCGCAGCCCCTCGAAGACGTTGACGGCAGAGGTCACCGCCGGCGACAGGCAGTGGATCCTCGCTTCCGCCAGCGGCACCACCTCGCCGTTGAGGATCATGTAGGGAGCGTTGCGGGTTTCCATTGCGTCGTCGCACCTTCCTGCCTAGCCGTCCGCCGCGCTGCTCTGCTGCACGAAGGCCAGCCGCTTGCGCAGCATCATCACCGCGATCACCGCGAACAGGGCGATCAGCACCATCAGGACCGGGCGGCTGGCCAGGTATTCGAGCCAGCCGCCGGCCGCGGACACCAGCAGCACCGTCTGGCGCAGCGACTTCTCCAGGATCGGCGTCAGGATGAAGCCGATCAGCAGCGGCACCAGCGGGAAGCCGAAGCGCAGCAGCGCATAGCCCAGCGCGCCAGCCAGCAGGGTGAGCTGGACGTCGAACAGCGCGCCCCGGATCGCGTAGGCGCCGGCCGAGGCGATGATCAGAACGCCGGGGAACAGCAGGCGCTTCGGCACCCCGACGATCCGCTTGACCACCGGGATGAACGCCTTGCCGATGCCGAAATTCACGCCATTGGCCAGCAGCATCGCGGTGAAGATCGCATAGAGCGGGACCGGATTCGCCTGGAAGGCCACGGGGCCGGGGGTGATCCCCTGGATCAGGAAGGCCCCCAGGATCAGCGCCGCCGCCACATCGCCGGGAATGCCGAACGCCAGCAGCGGGATCATGTTGGAGCCGGAGACGGCATTGTTGGCGGCTTCCGGCGCGGCCACGCCCTCCAGCGAGCCCTTGCCGAACGTCTCCGGCGTCTTCGACACCCGGCGGGCGTCGTTATAGGCCAGGAAGGCCGCAACGGTGGCGCCCAGCCCCGGCAGCGCCCCGACGATGGTGCCGATCACCGAGGACCTGGTGAGGCAGGGCAGCAGGGCGCGGAACTCCCGCCAGCTCAGCCGGTTGTCCTCGCGCCGGCGGGAGAACTCGACCGTGCTGGTCGCAAGATGGGTCAGGGGCTTGCGCATCTGCGTGAAGACCTCCGACATGGCCAGCATGCCGATCAGCACGGGGATCAGTCCCAGGCCGTCATAGAGGTCCAGCTCGCCGAAGGTCAGCCGCTCGGTGCCCAGCATCGGGTCCAGGCCGATGGTCGCGAACATGACGCCCAGCAGGGTGGCGACACTCGCCTTCCAGGCGGACTTGCCGCTGAGGGTCGCCAGGGTCAGCAGCGAGAAGGCGATCAGCAGGACATACTCGCCCGGCCCGAAGCGGATCGCGATCGCGGCCAGGACGCCGGAGGCAAGGATCAGGCAGATATCGCTGAAGGTGTCGCCGAAGACGGAGGCGGTCAGTGCGGTATGCATCGCCTTGCCGCCCTTGCCCTGGTCCGCCAGCGGGCCGCCGTCCAGCACGGTCGCGGCGGCGGCCGGCGCCCCGGGCGTGCGGAGCAGGATCGCCGTCAGGCTGGATCCGAACAGCGACCCCTTGAACATGCCGAGCATCATCGGGATGCCGACCCAGGGGTCGAAATAGAAGGTGAAGGGGATCAGCAGGGCGACCGCCATGCTCGCCGTCAGCCCCGGTATCGCGCCCAGCACCTGCCCCACGGCGACGCCGACGACGATCGCGATCAGCGAATTGACGTGGAAGGCCAGCGAGATGCCGGCAAGGACGCTATCCAGCATGCGGCCGGCCTCCGCTGGTGTCCGGTTCAGGTCGGCTGCTGTGCGATAGGGCGCGGCCTGCCCCCAGAAAGTCGCCACTCGCGGGCCTGACCCGCGAGTCCATGGTGCCGCCGCCCAACGGTTTCGAACAGGTTCCGGGGCGATCGAGCCTCGCGCCGGGATGGACCGCCGGGTCGCGCCCACTGCTGTCCGGTTGAGTGCCGTTCTCTGGCCTCATGCGTTTTATAGCTTCGTCATGCGCGGGCTTGTCCCGCGCATCCATCGCGCCGCACCTCAATAAGATCAGGCCATTATTGAACCTGGCGGCACCATGGACCACCGCGACGAGCGCGGTGGTGACGATCGGGGGAACGCAAGGACATCCGTGTCCAGCGTCAGCGGTTGGCCCCGCAAGCCCGGCAAAGTCGCGGCCTTGAGCGAATGCCGGCCATGCTCGACCGGACAGCCGTGGGCTTGTCCCGCGGGTCCATCGCGCCGCCATGCTCAATCGATTGAGACGGGCATCGAGATGGACCACCGGGACAAGCCCGGTGGCGACGATGGAAAAGGGGGCACCGGCCTTCGGACGCGAGGTCAGGCCCATCTGAGAAGGGGCGTCACAATTGCTTCACCAGTTCTGAGCCCGGCAGATACCGGGTCCGGGCCGGCTAGAGCTGCACCCCGCGGGTCAGCGCGCCGTCCACCACCAGGTTCGTGCCGGTGGTGAAGGCGGAAGCCGGGCTGGCCAGGAACACGGCCGCGTTGGCCATCTCCTGCGGCTTGCCCATCCGGCCCGTCGGATTCATCGCCAGGGCCTGCTGGAAGAAATCGGGATTGCCCGTCTCGATGTTCTGCCAGACGCCGCCGTCGAAATAGGTGTTGCCGGGCGAGATCGAGTTGGCGCGGATGCCCTGCGCGGCATGCTTGAAGGCAAGTCCCTGGGTGTAGTGGATCAGCGCCGCCTTGAAGGCGCCGTAGGGGCCGGCGGCGAAGTCGATCTCGCGGCCGGAAACGCTGGCCACCGTCACGATCGCCGCGGCGTCGCTCTTCTCCAGCAGCGGCAGGGCGGCCTGCACCAGGCGCACGGTGCCCATCAGGTCCGTGGCAAAGCCCTTCTGCCAGCTGTCCTCGTCATCGCCGATCGCCAGGGCGCTGACATTGGCGATGACGATGTCCAGCCCGCCCAGGCGGCCCGCCATGTCGGCGACCCAGCCCTGCAGGGCGGCCCCGTCGGCGACGTCGAGGGCGGCCCCCTCCGCCGCCACGCCCCGGTCCCGCAGCGCAGCCAGTGTCGGCGCGATATCCGCCTGCGTCCGCGCGCAGATGCCGATATCGGCGCCTTCCGCGGCCAATGTCTCCGCGATCGCCCGGCCGATTCCCTTGGTCGCGCCGGTGACCAGCGCCTTCCTGCCCCGCAAGCCCAGATCCATTGCCGCATCCCCTCTGTCCAGTTGCCGGCGCATGCTGCCGCCTGGCGCCTGCCCCTGGCAAGGGGCGGGCGGCGGTCGCTATAGTGCGCCCGGATTTCCCAACAGGCAGAGGAGCAAGGCATGACGATCGCACGTCACGAAGTCGGTCCGCGGATGAGCATGGCGGTCGCCCATAACGGGGTGATCTACCTCGCCGGCCAGGTGGCGGACGATCCGGCCGGCAAGTCCGTGGCCGAACAGGCCGCCAATATCATGGAGAAGATCGACCGGCTGCTGGCGCAATGCGGCTCCGACAAGTCGAAGCTGCTGCAGGCGCAGGTCTGGCTCACCGACATGGCGCATTTCCAGGCCTTCAACGCGGTCTGGGACGGCTGGGTGACACCGGGAAACACGCCGGTCCGCGCCTGCGTCGGGGCGCAGCTGGCACGGCCGGATCTCAAAGTGGAGATCATGGTGATCGCCGCCGAATAGCGGCGATCACCGGGACCCCGGCCCGGGGCCCGCATCCTCCCGGGGTGGTTCAGGCCACCTCGGGCATGATGAAGACTTCCGGGCGGCCCTCCAGGAAGGCGCCCATCTTCTTGCCATGCTCGGCATAGTGCGGCGACTTCCGGTGCGCCTCCAGCGCCGCCTCGTCCTGGTAGCGCTCCATGAAGATGTAGGCGTTCGGCTCCTCCGCCTTGTAGAGGCGGTACATCAGGTTGCCCGGCTCATCCGCATTCACCGCATCCACCAGGGGCTTCGCGGCCGCCTCGAAGGCGGCTCCCTGACCCTCTTTCACCTTCAGCTTCGCCATCACGCCGATCATTGGCATCCTCCCGCTTGATCGTTTCCTGAAAACCGGCTGAAGCGTTACAGGAACCCTGCGCTGCCGTCCACGGTGACACGGCAGGCGCGGTCGGTCAGGCTCTCCGGCCGCCGACGACAGCCTTTCGAGGTCACAGATGACTCCGCCGCCCGCCGCGACCGACCCGCGCGCCTTCCTGAAATCGCTGTTCCAGGCCGCGCTGGACGCGGCCCTGCCTGCCAACTGCCTGCCGCCCCACCTGCCGGCGCCGCCGAAGGCGGGGCGCACCTGGGTGCTCGGCGCGGGCAAGGCGGCCGCTGCCATGGCACAGGCGGTCGAGGCCCATTGGCAGGGGCCGCTGCAGGGCTGCGTGGTGGTGCCGCACGGCTCCGCCCTGCCGTTGCGGCAGATCGACTGCGTGGAGGCCGCCCACCCGGTGCCCGACGCGGCGGGCGCGTCGGCTGCGCGCCGCCTGCTGGACCTGGCCGGCGCGGCCGGGGCCGGCGACCTGGTGCTGGTCCTGCTGTCCGGCGGGGCCTCGGCCCTGACCCCGGCACCGCCGCCGGGGATCGGCCTGGACGAGAAACAGGCGGTCAGCCGCGCGCTGCTGCGGCGCGGGGCGGCGATCGAGGACCTGAACGCGGTGCGCAAGCATCTCTCGCTGTTCAAGGGCGGGCGCCTGGCGCGGCAGGCCGCCCCGGCGCGGGTGGTGACCCTGGCGATCTCCGACGTGGCGGGCGACGATCCGGCGGTGATCGGTTCCGGCCCGACGGTGGCCGACCCGACGACCCTGGCGCAGGCCCGGGCGGTGCTGGCGCGCTATGACGTCGAACTGCCGCCCGGCATCGCCGCATGGCTCGCCGATCCCCGCGCGGAATCGCCGAAGCCCGGCGATCCCGCGTTTCGCGACAGCGAACTGGTGATGATCGCCACCCCCGCCGATTCGCTGGCGGCGGCCGCCGCCGCGGCCCGCCGGGCGGGGATCGCGCCGGTGGTGCTGTCGGACCGCTTCACCGGCGCGGCCGGTGCGCTTGCGGCGATGCATGCCGAAATCGCGATGGCGGCCGTCGCGCGGGGGCTTCCCGCCGCACCGCCCCTGGTGCTGCTGTCGGGCGGCGAGGTCACGGTCGACGTGACAGGCAACGGGCTGGGCGGGCCCAACGGGGAATTCGCCCTGGCGCTGGCCCTTGCCCTGCAGGGCGCGCCGCAGGTCGCCGCCCTGGCCTGCGACACCGATGGCGCCGACGGGCCATCGGGCTTCGCCGGCGCCTTCGTGCTGCCCGACAGCCTCGCGCGGGCGGCCGCCATCGGCCGCGATCCCGGCGCTGCCATGGCCGACAACGATTCCTATGGCCTGTTCGACGCGCTGGGCGATGCCCTGCGCACCGGCCCCAGCCACACCAATGTCAACGATTTCCGCGCCGTGCTGGTGCTGCCCCCGGCCGAGGCCTAGGCGGCAGCGCACCGGCTGCGTCAGGCCGCGGTCAGGTGGTGCAGGCTGAAATAGTCCTTCGCATCGGTCCAGCACGACTTCGCCCGCCATCCGGCGCGCGCCGCCAGGTCCTGGAAGCCCGCGACGGAATATTTGTGCGAGACCTCGGTGAGGATGAATTCGCCTTCGGCGAAAGGGATCGCCGCATCGCCGATCGTCACCGTCTGCGGGCGCCGGCTGTAGAGGCGCATCTCGATCCGGCCCTTGCCGGGTTCGTACACCGCCTCGTGGCGGAACGCCTCCAGGTCGAAATCGGCGCCCAGCTCGCGATTCGCACGGGCCAGCAGGTTGAGGTTGAAGTCGGCCGTCACCCCGCTGGCATCGTTGTAGGCGGCCCGCAGCACCGCCGGGTCCTTGCGCAGGTCGACGCCGATCAGCAGGCTGCCGCCATCGCCGACGGTCTGGCGTACCGCGGCAAGGAAGGCCAGCGCCTCGTCCGGCATCAGGTTGCCGATCGTGGAGCCGGGGAAGAAGGCGACCCGGTTCCGGTCCGCGACCTCCGCCGGCAGCGGCAGCGGGCGGGTATAGTCGGCGCAGATCGGCACCACGGTCAGCTCCGGGTACTGCGCCGCCAGGTCATGGCTGTTCGCGATCAGTTGTTCGCGGGAGATATCCACCGGGACATAGGCTGCCGGCCGCTCGAGCGCGTCCAGCAGGATGCGGATCTTCACCGTGGCGCCGCTGCCGAACTCGATCAGGGTCGCCTGCGGCCCCAGCGAGCGCGCGATATCGCCGGCCTGGCCGCGCAGCAGCGCAATTTCCGTCCGGGTCGGGTAATATTCGTCCAGCTCGCAGATCTGCTCGAACAGCTGCGCGCCGCGTTCGTCGTAGAGGTATTTCGGCTTTGTCTGCTTCCGTGGGGCGGTCAGGCCGGCGACCATGTCGCGGCCGAAGGCTTCGCGGTCGTCGCCATGGTCGGCGAGATCGGTCGGGGCCGGCGGCCCGTCCTGGCTGTTTGCGGCGACTGTCGCATGGTCCATCGCTGGCTGCCTCCCGAATATTTCCAGACTGTCGGACCATGCGGGGGCCCCTGCGTGCCAGGACGCTGGCCCGCAGGGGCTCCGAACGATACAAGCGCTTAATGTGGGCTGCCTTCCGGGACTTGCAAGCAGCCCCCGGCATCCCATAAGCAGGCGCAGCCGGATGCCGAGGCACGGGACCGAAGGAGTGGGCCGATGAGTGCGCTGATTGCGAAGCTGGTTCCCTACCGCATGTCGATCTGCGGCCTGCACGAACTCGACGGGTTCTGCGAGGGCAAGGTCAGCCATGTCGTGTCGATCCTCGACGCCGGCCATGGCCATGTCGAGGTGTTCGAGCGCTTCGGGCCCCATCTGCGCGAGGATTTCCGCTTCGACGACGTGGTCGAGGAACAGCCCGGGCGCCTGCTGCCATCGGAGGCGGAGGTCCTTCGCCTGATGCGGTTCGGCGAACGGCTGGCTGCCGATGGCGCCGACCATGTCCTGGTGCATTGCTTCATGGGGGTCTCGCGCTCGACCGCGGCGGCCGCCATCCTGCTGACCCAGCACAATCCGGGGCGGGAGGCCGAGGTGTTCGCCGCGCTGGACGATATCCGCCCGCGCAACTGGCCGAACCGGACCATGATCGGGCATGCGGACCGCCTGCTGGGACGAAAGGGCGCCCTGTTCAACGCCATGGTCGACCAGCACCGCTCGATCACCCGGCGCTATCCCGACATGGCGGACCTGATCCGCAGCGTCGGCCGCGGCCATGAGGTGCCGATCGACTGACGGCGCAGAGAGGCGCGGCGGGGTTCCGACGGCGCAGGCTCGGCGCGTCCGCCGCTAGATCAGGCCATCGTCCTGCCAGCGCTGCCGCTTCCGGTAGATCGTCGACGGGTTGATCTCCAGCAGCGCGGCGGCCTGGGCGATATTGTCCTGGCAGAGCGCCATCGCCTGTTCGATCGTGTCCTTCTCCACCTGCCAGAGCGGCCGGATCGCGGCAGCGGCGGCCTCGGCGCTGACCGGTGCCGCGGCCAAAGGCGCGGCCTGCGCGTCGGCCCGCAGGGATCGCGCGGCCGGCGCGGGCAGGGGCGGCAGCATCGGCGCGGTCAGCACCTCGCCGTCATGCAGCACCACGGCATTGCGCATCACGTTCTGCATCTGCCGGACGTTTCCCGGCCAGTCATAGTCGACCAGCATGGCCAGGGCCTGCCGGTCCAGGCTGCGGAACTGGCGCTTCTCCTCGGCGGCGAAGTGGCGCAGGAAATGCGCTGCCAGCATGCCGATATCGTCGCCGCGGCTGCGCAGCGGCGGCATCTCCACCGGCACCACATGCAGGCGGTAGTACAGATCCTCGCGGAAGCGCCCGGTGCGCACCTCCTCGGCCGGATCGCGGTTGGTGGCGCAGACGAAGCGGATATCCGCCCGCTGCTCCTCGGCGGCGCCGACCGGCGAATAGGTGCCGGACTGGATGAAGCGCAGAAGCTTGGTCTGCAGTTCCGGCGCCAGTTCGCAGATCTCGTCCAGGAACAGGGTGCCGCCATCGGCCCGCTGCGCCGCGCCGGCCCGGTCGGCCACGGCGCCGGTGAAGGCGCCACGGCGATGCCCGAAGATCTCGCTTTCCATCAGGTCGCCCGGGATCGCGCCGCAGTTCAGCGGAACGAAGGGCGCGCGGGCACGCGGGCTCATCTGGTGGATCGCCTGGGCGCAGAGCTCCTTGCCGGTGCCGCTTTCGCCGGTGATGAAGATGGTCGCCCGGCTCGGCGCGGCACTCTCGATGATGCGATAGACCGCCTGCATCGGCAGCGAGCCGCCCAGCATCCCGGCGAAGCCGGTGCGGTCGTAGGTCTCCCGATAGCTGTCGACCAGGGCGGCCAGGCGGCGGTTTTCCAGCACGTTGCGCAGGGTGACAACCAGGCGCTCCGCGTCGAACGGCTTGGTCAGGAAGTCGATGGCGCCGTGGCGCATCGCCTCGACCGCCAGCTTCAGCGAGCCATGGGCGGTCACCACGATCACCGCGCAGGGCAGCCCTTCCGCGTGGATCGTGCGCAGCACCTCCATGCCGTTCATGTCCGGTAGGTGCAGGTCCAGCAGGACGACGGAGGGGTTTTCCCGATGGATCGCCTCGAGCGCATCGGCGCCGGTTTCCACATGGGTGACCGACAGGCCGTCGCGGCGGATGAATTCCTGGTAGATCCGGGCGAGCGACAGCGAATCCTCGACCAGCAGGACGCGATGCTCCTGCCGCGCCCGGGGCCTGCCGGCGCGCCGCGGCGCTGCCGACGGTGCGTCCGGGCTGTCGGGCGGCGACGTCGAATCGCTCCGGAACCCTTCCAGATCCTCGCTCCTGTCATCCGCCTGCGCAGCCATCGATCCCCCGCGAATCCGCGTCCTTCACATTGTACGGTCTTACGTCCGCCGCGGGTCCCGCGGCACAAGATCACATTTGTGTCAGGTCCATGCCCGGCGCCTGCCTGTGCCGGCCGCACCGATGCGCTCCGGCGATCCACACTAGGCGCATAGTTGTTACCAAACATGAAACGCACCGGCCGGGCCGGCGCGCCGCTGGCCATTGTGCCGCGGCTTGGCGATCATGGCCCGCCCCCGCCCTCCGGCCGGGGCCAGACGGGATCGCTGCACCGCGCCATGGATATCAGGCAGTTCGAATACCTTGTCGCCCTTGCGCGGGAACGCAATTTCACGCGCGCCGCGCAGGTCTGCAATGTCACCCAGCCGACCCTGTCCAGCCGGATCCGGCAGCTGGAGGAGGAACTGGGCACCGCCATCGTGGCCCGGGGCAACCGGTTCGTCGGCTTCACGCGGGAAGGCGAAGGCGTGCTGCGCTGGGCGCGGGAGATCCTCGACGCGCGGTCCGCCATGGTCCAGGAGGTGGCGCGGGTCCGCGGCGAGCCGCTCGGCATGGTGACCCTGGGGGTGATCCCCTCGGCCCTGCCGATGGCGGCGCGGCTGACCGGGCTGGCCATGGCGGGCATGCCGGAGGCCCGGTTCACGGTCCATTCCGAGACCTCCGCCGCGATCCAGCGACGCATCGCCGATCTGGAGCTCGATGCCGGGGTGACCTACCTGGAGCCGCTTCCCGGCCCGCCGGCACTCGGCAAGGGGCCGCCCCTGCACCGGGTGCCGCTGTACGAGGAGCGCTATTGCCTGCTGGTCGGCGACGGCCATGCGCTGGCAGGGGCAAGGACCGTGCGCTGGGCCGTGGCGGCGCGGCAGCGGCTTTGCCTGCTGACCCCGAACATGCAGTACCGTCGCTTCATCGACCAGAGCTTCGGCGAGGCGGGGCTGGCGCCCGAGCCGCTGCTGGAATCGGATTCCATCGTCTACCTGCTCGCCAATGTGCGCAGCAACGGCCTGGCCAGCATCGTGCCGGTCAATTTCCTGGACGTCCTGGGGCCCCTGGCGGGCCTGCGGATGGTGCCCCTGGTCGAGCCGGAGGTGCGCCATACCGTCGGGCTTGTGACCCTGGACCGGCAGCCGCCCCAGGCGCTGATCGCGGCTTTGTTCCGGGCGGCGGCGGCGCTTGCCGCGCAGGGCGATCCGGCGCCGGCGGCCTAGAACCCCGAACGCGTCCTTTCCGACCCTGGCCGGCGTCTATGGCGCCATTGAGCCTGTGAATTGGGCAGATCCCCTGGCGTGACGGATACTCGTGCCTTGCGGTGGCACAACCTGTGGCCGCGCGGGAGGAATGCGTGCAATCGCAACCTGAAACACCGGGGCAGGCGGATGTCCTGGCGATCTGCCGGCGCCATGGCAGCCGGCCGGATGCCCTGCTGGAGATCCTGCACGACCTGCAGGACAGCCTGGGCCATGTGCCGCCGGCGCTGCTGCCGGCGGTGGCGACGGAACTCAATCTCTCCCGTGCCGAGGTCCATGGCGCGGTCAGCTTCTATCACGACTTCCGCGACCGCCCCGGCGGGCAGCGCCTGCTGCAGGTCTGCCGTGCGGAGGCCTGCCAGGCGGTCGGCTGCGAGGCGCTGGCCGGCCATGCGGAGCGCCGCCTGGGCATCGCGTTCGGTGGCACCAGCGCCGATGGCGCGGTGACCCTGAAGGCGGTCTATTGCCTGGGCAATTGCGCCCTGGGCCCGGCGGTGATGCTGGACGGAAGGCTGCACGGCCGCGTGACGCCGGAGCGGCTGGACAGCCTGTTGGATGGCGCGGCATGACCGGCGCGGCCGACCTGACCCTGTTCCTGCCGCGGGACGCGGCAGCCCTCTCGGTCGGCGCCGACGCGGTGGCGGACGCACTGCTGGCAGAGGCCGCGCGCCGCGGCCTGGCGCTGCGCCTGGTCCGCACCGGCACGCGCGGCGCCCTCTGGCTGGAGCCGCTGCTGGAGGTCGCGACGCCGCAGGGGCGCATCGCCTATGGCCCGGTGACGGCGTCGGACATCCCCTCCCTGTTCGCGGCGGTCCTGGCCGGTGATATGGCGCACCCGCTGCATCTCGGGCCGCCGGAGGAGATCCCCTTCCTGGCGCGGCAGCGGCGGCTGACCTTCGCCCGCTGCGGCGTGATCGACCCGCTGGACCTGCAGGACTACGAACGCCATGGCGGGCTGGCCGGCCTGCGCGCGGCGCTGGCGCTGGACCCGGCGGAGATCGTCGAGCAGGTCGCCGCGTCGGGCCTGCGCGGCCGCGGCGGCGCCGGTTTCCCCGCCGGCATCAAGTGGCGCACCGCGCTGCAGGCGCCCGGCAGCCCGAAATACATCGTCTGCAATGCCGACGAGGGCGACAGCGGCACCTTCGCCGACCGCATCCTGATGGAGGGCGACCCCTCGCTGCTGATCGAGGGCATGGCGATCGCCGGCCTGGCGGTGGGGGCGGAGGAGGGCTTCGTCTATATCCGCTCCGAATATCCCCATGCCATCGCCACCATGCGGGCGGCCATCGCGGCCTGGGAGGCGGCGGGCCTGCTGGGCGGCGATATCGCCGGCTCCGGCCGGGCCTTCCGCCTGCATCTGCGGCGCGGCGCGGGCGCCTATATCTGCGGCGAGGAAAGCTCCCTCCTGGAGAGCCTGGAGGGCCGCCGCGGCGAGGTCCGCGCCCGGCCGCCGATCCCGGCCCATGCCGGCCTGTTCGGCAAGCCCACCGTGGTCAACAACGTGCTGACCCTGGCCGCCGTGCCGACCGTCCTGGCCGACGGGGCGGAGGCCTATGCCGCGCTGGGCGCGGGCCGTTCCCGCGGCACCCAGGCGTTCCAGCTGGCCGGCAATATCCGCTGCGGCGGCCTGGTGGAGCTGCCGTTCGGCATCTCCCTGCGCGACCTGGTCGAGGGGTTCGGCGGCGGCACCCGCTCCGGCCGGCCGCTGCGCGCGGTGCAGGTCGGCGGTCCGCTGGGCGCCTATCTGCCGGCGGCGGGCCTGGACCTGCCGGCGGACTACGAGGCGCTGGCCGCGGCCGGCGCCATGCTGGGCCATGGCGGCATCACGGTGTTCGACGATTCCGTGGACATGCTGGCCCAGGCGCGCTTCGCCATGGCGTTCTGCGCGATCGAGAGCTGCGGCAAATGCACCCCCTGCCGTCTTGGCGCGGTGCGCGGCACCGAGGTGCTGGACCGCATCGCCGCCGGCGACGACCCGGCGGCCGGCACCGCGCTGCTGGAGGAGCTCTGCGAGGTGATGCGCGACGGCTCGCTCTGTGCCATGGGCGGGCTCACGCCGATGCCGGTGCTGAGCGCGCTGGAGCATTTCCCCGGCGATTTCGCCCGGGGGCGCCGGGTCGCGGGGGCCGCCTGTGCCTGATCCTGGCAATGACCCGGCGACCGGCCCCGGCAGCACCGCATCGCCGGCGGCCGGGGTGGGCGGTGCCGCTGGGCTGCTGACGGTCCTCACGGCGATGTTCATCCTGGGCGAGGGCTCCAGCACGATGTTCGTGCCCGCGATGCCGGCGCTGGCCAGCCAGTTCGACGTGGCGCCGGGCATCGTGCAGTACAGCCTGTCGGGCTATGCCCTGGCGTTCGGCGCCGCCACCCTGCTCAGCGGTCCGCTGTCCGACCGGTTCGGCAGGCGGCCGGTCGCGCTGGCCGGGCTGCTGCTGTTCCTGGCGGGCGCATTGGTCGCGGCGGGCGGCGAGTCCATCGATGCGGTGATCCTGGGCCGCGTGCTGCAGGGCGCCGGCGCCGCGTCCGGCTATGTGGTGTCGCGTGCCGTGATCCGCGACCGCTTCGCGGGCGGCGTCGCGGCGCGGGCGATGTCCTTCCTGTTCTTCGGCCTGGCGCTGGTGGTGATCGTGGCGCCGATGGCCGGCGGCCAACTGGTGCACAGCCTGGGCTGGCAGTCCGCCTTCCTGCTGCAGGCGGCCATCGCCGCCGCGGTGACCCTCGCCAGCCTGCTGCTGCTGCGGGAGAGCAATCGCCAGCCCGACCGCGACGCCATCCGGCCGCTGCCGATGTTGCGCAACTACGCGGCCCTGTTCGCCAATCCCCGCTACCTGGCCTTCATGGCCGCACATGCCTGCGCCTATGCCGGCATCATGGCCTTCCTGGCCGGCGGCACCTTCGCACTGAGCCAGATCGGGCTGGATCACCGTGGCATCGGCCTGGCGCTGGGCATCGCGATGGGTGGCTTCCTGCTTGGCAGCCTTGCGGCGATGCAGGCGCAGCGGCGCCTGGGCACGGGCATCCGCCGCCTGGTTTCGCTCAGCACCCTGTTGCTGGCTGCCGCCCCGGCGGTCCTGCTGCTGGTCGGCCCGGACCGGGGGCTGTCGGTCGCGGTCTTCCTGGCCCTGCAGTTCGCCTTCATGTTTGCCGCCGGCCTGATGGCGCCGAACACGGCCGCCGGCGTGATGCTGGAATATCCGCACCGCGCCGGCCTGGCCGCGGCGATGCTGGGATCGGTGCAACAGGCTTCGGCCGCCATCGCCACCGTCGCGGTCACCCTGCTGCTGGCGACTGCCGGCGGCATCGCGGTGCCGGCCGTCCAGGCGGTGCTCGGTGCCGTGGCGGTCCTTGCCTTTCACCTGCTGATCCGTCGCCCCGCAAGGCAGGCGGAGGAGCCGGGCAGATGAACCGGCCGGCAGGGCACGAACAGGACAATGGCGTGGCCGCCCCGGGCGCGGGCATCGCCAGCATCGCCGGCCTGATGGCGCTGTTCGTTTTCGCCGAAGGCGCCAACACCATGTTCGTGCCGGCGATGCCTGGCCTGGCCAGGGATTTCGGGGCACCGGACGCGATCGTGCAATATGCGCTGTCCGGCTATGTCCTCGCCTTTGGCATCGGCAACCTGGTCTGCGGCCCGCTCTCCGACCGGCTCGGCCGGCGGCCGGTGGCGCTGGGCGGCCTGGCCCTGTTCCTGGTCGGCGCGCTCATTGCCGCGACGGCGGAAGATATCGGCATGGTGATCCTGGGCCGCGTCCTGCAGGGCGGGGCCGCCGCGGCCGGCTTCGTCGTCTCGCGCGCTGCCGTGCGCGACAGGTTCTCCACCGCCGCGGCGGCACGGATCCTGTCCTACCTGTTCTTTGCCCTTGCCGTCGTCTTCATCCTGGCGCCGATCGCCGGCGGGCAGCTCGTGCATCACCTGGGCTGGACCTCCGTCTTTCTGGTCCAGGCCGTGCTGACAATCGTCCTGTTCGCCGTCTGCACGGTGCTGCTGCCCGGCAAGCCGAGGAAAGCGGCCAGGGTGCCGCCGGGTGTTCGGGAAGTGCTGCGCAACTATGCGGAACTGCTGGGCAATCCGCGCTACCTCGCCTATCTCGTGGCGCATGCCTGTGCCTATTCCGGGGTGATGTCCTTTCTCGCCGGCGGCGCCTTCGCCCTGACCCAGCAGGACCTCGACCATCGCGAACTGGGCCTGGCGCTGGGGCTGGGCATGTGCGGCTACCTGCTGGGCGCGATCGCCTCCGCCCAGGCCCATCGCTGGCTGGGATGGGGCATTCGCCGCCTGGTGTCCGTCGCTGCCGTCTGGATGACCGCCGCCACCATCGTCCTGCTGGCGCTTCGGCCCGGCTTCGGGCTGGATGCCGCCACCTTCCTGGGCATGCAGGTCGCGATCATCTTCGCGGCGGGCCTGATGTCGCCCAACACGGCGGCCGGCGTGATGGTCGAATACCCGCATCGGGCGGGCCTGGCCGCGGCGCTGCTGGGCTCGGTCCAGAAGGCCGCGGCGGCCGTGGTGACCGTCTTCGTCGTCCTGCTCCTGCCTCTCATCGGCGGGATCGTGGTGCCGGCCAGCCAGTTCCTGCTCGGCATGGCGGCGATCCTGGCCTTTCACCTTCTGATCCGGCGCGGCCGCGACGGTGTTGCAACCGCGGGGGCTGCATCGTGATGCGCGCACCCGGCACCGACCGCTCGCCCCGCCTGTCCTGCCTGCCTGAGGAGTCCCGGCCATGACCCGCCTTGCCGAACCCGATCTGGGCACGCCTGCGCGCAGCGGCGCCGATATCGACCTGTGGATCGACGGCCGGCCGGTGACGGTGCCGGCGGGGACCTCGGTGATGCGCGCCGCCGCCCTGGCCGGCGCCTCGGTGCCGAAGCTCTGCGCCACCGACAGCCTGGAGCCGTTCGGCTCCTGCCGGCTCTGCCTGGTGGAGATCGAGGGCCGGAAGGGCCTGCCGGCCTCCTGCACCACGCCGGTGGAGGCGGGCATGCAGGTCCGCACCGCCACCGAGCGGCTGTCGCGGGTGCGCCGCGGGGTGATGGAGCTCTACATCTCCGACCATCCGCTGGACTGCCTGACCTGCGCCGCCAACGGCGATTGCGAGCTGCAGGACATGGCCGGCGCGGTCGGCCTGCGCGAGGTGCGCTACGGCACTGACGGCGCCAACCATCTCGACCAGGCGAAGGACGAGAGCAATCCCTATTTCACCTATGACCCGGCCAAGTGCATCCTCTGCTCCCGCTGCGTGCGGGCCTGCGAGGAGGTGCAGGGCACCTTCGCGCTGACCATCGCTGACCGCGGCTTCGCCTCCAAGGTGGAGGCGGGCATGGCGGAGAGCTTCATGGGCTCGGAATGCGTGTCCTGCGGCGCCTGCGTGCAGGCCTGCCCGACCGCCACCCTGACCGAGAAGGCGGTGGTCGCGCATGGCCAGCCGACCCGGGTGGTGGAAACCACCTGCGCCTATTGCGGCGTCGGCTGCTCGTTCCGGGCGGAGCTGCAGGGCGACAGGGTGGTCCGCATGGTGCCGTCCAAGGCGGGCGGCGCGAATGCGGGCCATTCCTGCGTGAAGGGCCGCTTCGCCTGGGGCTATGCCAGCCATGCCGACCGGGCCACCCGGCCGCTGGTGCGCGACACGATCGCCGATCCCTGGCGCGAGGTCGGCTGGGACGAGGCGATCGCCTTCGCCGCGGCCCGGCTCGACGCGGTGCGGCAGCAGTACGGCCCCGGCGCGCTGGGCGGCATCACCTCGTCGCGCTGCACCAACGAGGAGGTCTTCGTGGTGCAGAAGATGGTGCGCGGCGCCTTCGGCACCAACAATGTCGACACCTGCGCGCGGGTCTGCCATTCGCCGACCGGCTATGGCCTGAAGCAGACTTTCGGCACCTCGGCCGGCACGCAGGACTTCCAGTCGGTGGACGCGGCCGACGTGATCCTGGTGATCGGCGCCAACCCGACGGACGGCCATCCGGTCTTCGCGTCGCGCATGAAGCGGCGCCTGCGGGCGGGCGCGCGGCTGATCGTCGTCGACCCGCGGCGCATCGACCTGGTGCGCAGCCCGCATGTGCAGGCCGCCCACCACCTGCCGCTGCGCCCCGGCACCAATGTCGCGGTGATCAACGCACTGGCCCATGTGGTGATGACCGAGGGGCTGGCGGCGGAGGCGTTCATCGCCGCGCGCTGCGACGCGGAGAGCTTCGCGCGCTGGCGCGCCTTCGTGGCGGAGCCGGAGAATGCGCCCGAGGCGCTGGAGGACATCACCGGCGTGCCGGCCGCCGAGCTGCGCGCCGCCGCGCGGCTCTATGCCACCGGCGGCAATGCCGCGATCTATTACGGGCTCGGCGTGACCGAGCACAGCCAGGGCTCCTCGGCGGTGATGGCGATGGCGAACCTTGCCATGGCCACCGGGAATATCGGCCGGCCCGGCGTCGGCGTGAACCCGCTGCGCGGCCAGAACAACGTGCAGGGCTCCTGCGACATGGGCTCCTTCCCGCATGAGCTGTCGGGCTACCGCCATGTCTCCGACCCCGCCGCCCGCGCGCTGTTCGAGGATGCCTGGGGCGTGCCGATCGACCCGGAGCCGGGCCTGCGCATCCCCAACATGTTCGACGCTGCGCTGGACGGCAGCTTCCGCGGCCTGTTCGTCCAGGGCGAGGATATCGCGCAGTCCGACCCCGACACCCGCCATGTGGAGGCCGCGCTGTCGGCGCTGGACATTGTCATCGTGCAGGACCTGTTCCTCAACGAGACGGCGCGCTTCGCCCATGTCTTCCTGCCCGGCACCTCGTTCCTGGAAAAGGACGGCACCTTCACCAATGCCGAGCGGCGCATCAACCGGGTCCGCCCGGCGATGCCGCCGGTGCCGGGCCTGTCGGAATGGGAGGCCGCCTGCCGGCTCGCCACGGCGCTCGGCTATCCGATGCACTACGACGACGAGGCGGCGATCATGGACGAGATCGCCCGCCTGACCCCCACCTTCCGCGGGGTCAGCTTCGCGCGGCTGGATGCCGGCGGCTCGGTGCAATGGCCCTGCACCGACGACATGCCGGACGGCACGCCGATCATGCATGTCGACGGTTTCGTGCGCGGCCGCGGGCAGTTCGTGGTGACCCGCTATGTGCCGACCGAGGAGCGGGCGAGCCGCCGCTTCCCGCTGATCCTGACCACTGGCCGGATCCTCAGCCAGTACAATGTCGGCGCCCAGACCCGGCGCACCGCGAACATCGCCTGGCATGTGGAGGATGTGCTGGAGCTGCATCCGCACGACGCGGAGGAGCGCGGCATCGCCGATGGCGACATGGTCAGCCTGGCCAGCCGCAAGGGGGCGACCTCCTTGCGTGCGCGGATCTCGGAACGGATGCCGCAGGGTGTGGTTTACACCACGTTCCATTATCCGGTGACGGGAGCGAACGTGGTGACCACCGAGAATTCCGACTGGGCCACCAATTGCCCGGAATACAAGGTCACGGCCGTGCAGGTGAGCCGCGCCAACCGGCCGGCCATCGCGCCGGAGCCCGAGCGGCCGCTCACCACGGCGGCGGAATAGCCATGGCCCGGGACCTGCCGATCCGCCGCGGCGTGCCGCCGGTCTGCGGCACCCCGGTCGATCTGCCGCCCGCCTCGCGGCAGCGCCGGGTGCGCTACCTGCAGGCCGACGGCAGCGCAGGCGCCGGCACCGGCCCCGACACAGGGATCGACGCGTTCTGGGGCATTGCCGCGGAAGTGCCGGTGGAGATCGGCCTGAACGGCCGGCCCTGGACGGTGATGATGGCGACCCCCGCCGACCTGGAGGATTTCGCCACCGGCATCGCCGTCACCGAGGGCCTGCTGGCCGACCCCAGGGCGATCCAGGGCATCGCCATGGTGGCGCGCGACCGCGGCATCGCGCTGGACCTGCAGGTCGACCCCGCGGCCCTCGCCGCCCTGCCGGCGCGCAGCCTGGAGGGCCGCACCGGCTGCGGCCTCTGCGGCCTGGAACGGCTGTCGCAGCTCGCCGCGCCGCAGGCCGGGGCGGCGCCGCCGGCACTGCCGGACCTGGCGGCCGTCGCCAGGGCCTTCGCCGCGCTGGAGGCTGCGCAGCCGCTGAACCGCGCCACCCGCAGCGTGCATGGCGCGGCGTTCTGTGCGCCTGACGGCGCGATCCGCCTGGTGCGCGAGGATGTCGGCCGCCACAACGCGCTGGACAAGCTGCTCGGCGCCCTGCTGCGCGGCGGCCTCGACCCGGCCGCCGGTTTCGTCGCGATGACCAGCCGCTGCTCCTTCGAACTGGTGCAGAAGGCCGCCCGGGTCCGTGTGCCGCTGCTGGCCACCGTCTCCGCCCCCACCGGGCTGGCGCTGGAGGTGGCGGCCCGCGCCGGCCTGACCCTGGTCGCGCGCGGCCCGCAGGGCACCCTGGTGGCTTTCGACCCCGATGAGGGAGCGCCCGATGCGCGATGAGGACCTGATCCGCATGGCCAACCAGATCGCCGCCAATTTCGAGGGCTATCCGGCCGACGAGGCCCGCGCCGGCCTGCTCGACCATCTGCGCAAGTTCTGGGACCCGCGCATGCGCGCGCAGTTCACCGCCATGGCGGCAGCGCAACAGGCGGCGCTGCACCCGATGGCGGCGGCCATCGTGGGGGAGCTGCGCCAGCCGGCGTGATGGGCGGAACTGGCAAGGATTGCCAGTTCGGATATCCTTCCGGCCGGGAGTGGATGCCAGCAATGCCGACCCGAGACGTCAATCTCACTGCCGAGCAGGATGCCTTCGTGGAGCAGGTTGTCCGCGTCGGCAGGTACCAGAATGCCAGCGAGGCTGTGCGGGACGCCCTGCGCGGCCTGCAGCATCGCCTCGCGACAGAGGAACTGCAGCTTGAACGCCTGCGCGGCCAGGTGAAGGCCGGCACCGACGCCCTTACCCGCGGCGATTTCGTCGAAGTCGACGAACGGGACCTCGACTCCCTCCTGGACCGTCTGGCAACCCACGAGACCTGAGAGGTGCCGGCCTATCGGCCGTCGGGACCCGCAAGGGCCTGCGTGATCCGATAGAGCAGAGTGCGCATGTCGGACCCGGCTGACCCTTGGCCGGGCACCGTGCCTGTGGTTCGGTAGCGATCCGTCCACCGGGGAGAGACGCCATGGCTTCCGACCATATGTCCTACGTGCAGCTGCTGCCCTACCTGCTGGCTTTCCTGCCCTTCGCGATCGGCAACTGGTTCCTCGCCCGGGCGGTGGGGCAGCCGCGGATCCTCTGGGTGATCCTCAGCCTGGTGCCGATCCTGAACCTGTTCTTCCTGTACGACGTCTTCTACACCGTGGTGCTGCAGGTCCTGCGCAGGCTGGACGAGATCTCGCGCCGCCTGGGCGGCGATCCGGCGGCGGCCTGACCGGCGCGCGCACACAGGAGAGAGCCACCATGTTCGGCCTGTTCCGCCAGCTCGGCCGGGCGCGCGAGCTGCGCCTGCTCGACGAGGAACTGCGCGCCGCCGGCCTGCATCCCGCGCTGGTGCCGGAGGCGGTGAAGATGACCATGGTGCGGCTGATGAAGCAGGCCGGCGGGGTCGACCGCGCCGCCTGTGCCGCACAGGCCGTGCTGCTCGCCTATTGCCTGCAGGGGGCGGAGGCCTTCGTGGAGCTGGTCCAGGGCGCGGAACTCGCCGAAGGCGCGGAGCGCCGCCTGGAGGCGGCGATCGCCAGCGGCGACAGCCCGGACGCACAGCTTGTCCTGCTGGCCCTGCATGCCGGCCTGGTCGATGGCGGGGTGATGGACCGCTTCGCCCTGGTGGCGGACTGAGGGCGGGCGGCCGGCCGGGATGAAGCGGCTGGCCTCTGCCCTGGCGGCGACAGCCCTGCTCTGGTCCGGCGCGGCGGCGGCGCAGGACCGCGTCTTCATGAACACCAAGACCCTGGCCGCCTGGTGCGGCGGCGCGGCCGACCCCGACCCGGCAATGGCCTTCGCGCTGGAGCGCGCCTGCCTGGGCGAACTGCGCGGCTTCTTCCTGACGGCGCGGTTCTATGCCGGGCAGGGCGGCGCCGCGCCGCCGTTCTGCGCGCCGCTGGACGTCACCGTGGAGGTGGTGCGCGAGGTCTTCCTGGATTGGGCGGCGGCCCATCCGGGGCTGCTCCACCAGTCGGAGATCCTCTCCCTGCACCAGGCGATGGCGGCGGGCTTTCCCTGCGGGCCGTCCGGCCGGCAGGTGCGGTGACGGCGGGCAGCCGCTCGTTCGGCTGAAACGATCCGGGAGAGTCAGTCATATGCACCCGCAGTTTCCAGCTCCCGCGCCGCTGCCGGCGCGCGGGCCAGGCTGCGGTCCAGGCGTTTGCGCCAGTGCGGCCCGCGGCCGCGGGCATCCTCATAGGCCTCGGCGAGGTCCATGGGCCGGTCGACCGACAGCATGGCGATCAGGATCTGGGCCTGCAGGAGGTCCTTTTGCGACTTGGGGCTGTCGGGCCCCTCGCGCCGCCGATCCGCCACGATCAGCTTGTGGATGGCGAAGCGTTCCGGTCGGGGAACGCGGACGAGCACACCCTCGCGGTAGATGGCCGCCGCATCGAGCGGGTCGGCAATCAGGTAGTTCAGGTGGTGCAATGACTGGGCACCGACCCCCAGCGCCGGCAGGTCGCGGACAGCCTCCTGCTCGTCGAAGGACGGCGTCAGGAATTCTACAAATGTCTCGCCGCTGCCCTGTCGCCAGCGCCAGGTCCGGCCGGGTTCCATGGTGGGCATCGGGGTGAAAGCGAGGTCGTGGAAGACGTCTGCCCATGGCGGGCTGCCTGCGTCGTCCAGCGCCAGGGACAGTTTCTCGAAGCTGGCAATATCTATGTCCCTTGCCGTCGCCGTCTGGTCCATCGCCAGGCGCAGCCCCAGTTCGCCCTCATAGAGCCGGAAGGCAGTGGTGCCGACCAGGGTGCCGCCCAGGCGAAACACGCCTGCCCTTGCAAATGCCGTCGTCAGACTGCCGGCCTTGCCATCCAATCCAAGGAAGCGTTCGCTCCGCAACAGCCCAACGAGGCGTGCCCTCTCGCGTCGCCGTTGCCGGTCGTCCTGGCGAAGCTGCTCGTGCTTTTCGATGCGCTGTCGCAGCGAGGTCGAATCCTCGCCCAGATAGCGTTCGCGGATCGTCGTGCCGACACGGTAACGGTCGTACCAGTACGTTCGCCCGCCCTGGCTGCGCGGCGTCGGGCTGCCGCGCATGTCCGACACCGCATCGTCGAGCAGGAGCGACAGCAGGTCGTGATAGGCCACCTGGGCTGTCTGCGAATGGCGAGCAATGGGCATGAGCGAGGAATACCACACAAATAAAACACTGTGTGGTATTGCGGTGAGACACGGGGATTGCGCAGCAAGATCCCAGGAGCTTCAATGTCGCCAGAATCGAGCGACCTCGCGGAGGCCGGCTGCGCGCCGTTCGAACCAGGGGCGGAGACGAACCCCGCTGCAGGTCTTGACGGCCGGCATCAAGAGACCTGAACTGCAGAAGGAGGCGCAAGAGCCGAAGTCCATCCAACCGGGAGCCGCCTGAGGCCGCCTACAGATGCGGCACTGTCAGGTGAATACCCACTCTGTACACTGAGTCGAGTCGCGAGCATATCCCACGAGTATGACGACAATCTTTCCAGAAACTCATCAAGAGTATACGGTTTATAAGTATAGTTTAAGAAACTATTTATAGAAGAGAACCTGGGCAGATTGGCGGTCATCTCGGGCCAGATGGTCGGTGTTCCGGAAAACGACCCTATGCCAGAAGGCTAAGCACATAATTGCAACCGGGTGAGGCAACGAATGAGGTATGTTATGATATCGGAGGCTGTGGGTGGTCTAATCAATGTTCATGCTCTCCGGCGTTCATCGGCATTGTAGAAATACCGGAATCAGGTGGGTTGATCGCTGACACGAAGCGCTTCCCGTTGTCCCGTACGTTAGGGATCAACCAACTGAGCGCGCGGTCTATTTAGACACTGAAGCGGCTGCCAATGTGGGGTGCACCAAAATGGAGTCAGAAGGGGCGGGCAAAATCCAGCAATTGCGAGATTGTCAGATTTTGTTGATGCACGGATTTGCGAATACACCTGATGAAATGTTGAATCTCCAACGAGAATTTGAAGCGAACGGTATCGAATGTCACAATTTAGTTCTGCCCTATCACCATTCCTGTAGTGAACTAGACGATTTTGATATTGATAAGTTTCTGGTAGAGTTAGAAAAAATGGTAATAAATATAAAAAAAAGTTCTGACAAAGAAATAATTTACATTACAACATCTATTTCATCTTTGGCTATCATTTCTTTATCGGATCGGTTAGGTGTCGATAAGCATGTTGCGATTTCTCCTTTTCTTGGATTATCTTTGCTGGCGGTTGTCGCGCTGAAGGTGGCGGGGCTTTTTCCTCGGATGAGGATACCGCGGCGCGCCACGTTCTGGTTGATTAATACTAGTAAGTCTCAGTTACAGCTTTCACATAGCATTCCTATCGCGTCAATATGTCAGATCCAGGAGAAAGCTAAAAAGATAAGAGAGAGTCAGAATTTTGACCAAAATTTTGTTGTTCTCCATTCACAAGAAGATTTAGTGGCTTCCTATAGGCATTCAGCGAAGTTTTTTCGCCCAAGAATGGGTGTGGGGGATTTCGTCACGCTTGCAGAGGCCCCTCATGTTTGTGCGCATTTAATAAACGCAAAGATTTTTTTGGATCTTATTTCAGAACATTACTGGCCGTTAAATAACAAATTGGAATTAGAGAAATATGACAGTGAGATTCAAAAAGTTTACGAAGAGGTAAGTGAAGAGCATAGATTTTGGTCGGGCAAAATTTTTAATATTGTGATTGGATTTTTGGCTGCTTTCAGTTTTTTGATTTACCAAACTCTCGATATGGTGGTCGCGAAAGATCCAAAAGCTCCTTACTTTCTTCTATCTTATACATCTCTTGTAGGTATATATGTAATACTTGCAAGTCAATACTTTTTTATGGCGAATAGAGCGGTGCAGTTTATGGTGACATTTGTAGAACCATCAATGTTCGCTCCGGGATATAGTCAATTTAAACTAACAAAAGAGGCTTCTGGCCGAGAGTCTCCGCCAATGACATTTGCAACGTCAGTTGTTATATCGATAGTTCCGCTTTGCGTGGCTATATTTTCGTTCTTCTTCCTAATATATGAGTATCATGAGCGCATTGTTGATTTCGGATTCTATGTGGTTAATTCACTTTTGCAATTTTGGACGATCGTAAATGTTTTCCTTGTAACTTTTGCTCTCAGGAACATGAATGGCCTTGCAAAAGTAGCTGTGAGGAGAATTCATGGCCAACCTTTGCCGATCAGACGAACAGTGAATAAATCAAAAATATTGCTGGAATTGTTAATGGTTTCGAAACTCTCCGGCGGATTTTTCAAATGATCAAACGCCATTTCGCATCACGCCAGCATGCGTGTCGTGTAAAATACGGGAAACATAGATATTCTATGACCTTAGAAAAATAGTGTAATTTAGAGCAAATACGTCCGTCAAGAACAGCATCGGTCCATTTTTTGTGAGAACGTAGATCTAGATACCGTTGATGCGGACACTTTAAGAATGATTTGTGACCATATTGACAGATTTTGACCATTTTTTTAGCAGACGATGGAAGATAATAGCCCTTTTGTCATACCCGTTCCCCTGCGTCCCTTGTCGGTTCCGTTTGATTCATGTTTGATCGAACGACGTTCACGCGGCGAATTGGCCAACATTGGTAATGGCCGCGCCGAGAGCGGGGCTCATTGTCGTCGACTCCGGTGGAAACAAGGTCGACAACACCGCCATCTGCGAGACAATGAGCCGTCTGGTTGAAGGCATCAAGAAGAATAGAAAACCCGGCGTCCCAATGTCCGCGCAGGCGAATGCCATTGGCGAAATGAAAGAAGGAAAACCCGCGGTCAATCGTACTAGAAAAATGATCGCACTGGCATACAATGAGCCGAGATGGAAAAATGAGACTCGCTAAAATTGTACGGCATCGGATTTCCGTGATCTAATCTATTTGGAGTGCTTTATTCGAACTGATCGGCGACCGGGCTGCACGCTACCGGCGTTCCGATAGCACGTCCTATATTCCGGATGCGCGGTCCGGGACTTCAGATCCCGAAATTCCCGATGATCACATCGTTCGTGCTGCCGACGCCTTCCAATGTCAGTATCAGATTGTTCGAGACGCTTTCCCAAAGATGGGCGTTCGCGCCATCGGAGGTGAGTGATATCGAGTTGACACCGTTCTCGATATGAATCCGGTCGCCAGCCGTGGCCGAATAATCCATGGTGCGATGGTTACCGTATCCGCCGCCATAGATCATCGCGAAGGTATCGGCGCCGGCTCCGCCTTGTGCCGTGTCTGTGCCACCCATGAATTTAACGATGTCGTCACCGATCCCGCCCTCCATGCTGTCGTCTCCGGCACCGCCGAAAAGCAGGTCGTCGCCGTCGCCACCGTCCAGAACGTCCGATCCCGGGTTCCCGTATATACTGTCGTTTCCGGCACCGCCGGACAGGTGTATATCGTCCCCGCCGCCGCCGACGATCACGTCGTTTCCCAGGCCTCCGGTGAGGGAGTCGACACCATTGGTCCCGATCAGCGTGGCGTTGCCGACACTGTCATCTAGAGCGTTTTGCGCCGAATCTGAATCGTTGGGGATTCCCAGGCTGGCGAACTTGTGATTCAAGATCATGGCTGGTGAAGGAGGCCAGCCATGATGAGCAAAGCTCTATCGATGGACCTCCGCACACGGGTTGTTGCGGC
>JAVJON010000066.1:0-94607 GCA_040216765.1 Sneathiellaceae bacterium
GCACAGCAGCCGACCTGAACCGGACACCAGCGGGCGCGTCCCGGCGGTCCATCCCGGAGCGAGGCTCAATCGCCCCGGAACCTGCTGGAAACCGTTGGGCAACGTCACCATGGACTCGCGGGCCAGGCCCGCGAGTGACGAGCTTGTTGGAGCAGCTCGCACCATGTCCCACCCCGGCCGACCGGAACCGGACAGCTGTGCCCCCCGCTCAGCCACGGCGGTCCGGCCCCGGCTGGCCGGCCAGCCTGTCCCGCGGGCGCGGGCTCAGCGGGTCGAGGCGCAGGACCTCGGTCATGATGTCCTTCGCCACCGGGGCCGCCGCGCTGGAGCCGCCGCCGCCATGCTCGATCACCACCGACAGCGCATAGCGCGGCGCGTCGAAGGGGGCATAGGCGACGAACAGCGCGTGATGGCGCTCCTCCCAGGGCTTCTCCTCGTTCTTGCGGACGCCGCGCTCGCGCTCGCGCATGGTGATGCGGCGGACCTGGCTGGTGCCGGTCTTGCCGGCCATCTCCACCCCTTCGGGCACATCCGGCTGGGTCAGGCGCGACTTGTTCGCGGTGCCGTTCTGCTTGTTGACCACGCCCCACATGCCCTGCTGCACCAGCTTCAGGTGCCCGGGCTTCAGCTCGATGCGCGGGAAGGGCGGCGGCGCATCGAAGATGCCGGGCTGCGTCGGCGGCCGTTCGTCGGACATCGCCTCCAGCACCTGGCGCGGGCGCAGGATGCGCGGCTGCACCGCATAGCCGCCATTGCCCAGGCGGGCCGCCATGACGGCCAGCTGCAACGGCGTCGATTCCACATAGCCCTGCCCGATCGAGACCACCAGGGTCTCGCCCTGCAGCCAGGGCCGGCCCAGCACCGCCTCCTTCCAGGCCTTGGTCGGGACGATCCCTTCCCGCTCGCCCGGCAGGTCGATGCCGGTCTTCTCGCCCAGGCCGAAGCGCATCGCCATCGCCGCGATCCGGTCCGGCCCCAGGCGCTTGGCCAGCTCGTAGAAATAGACGTCGCAGCTTTCCTCCAGCGCCTGGTGCAGCGCGACCGGCCCGTGGCCCCATTTCTTCCAGCAATGGAAACGGCCCTGGCCCAGGCGCATCATGCCGCGACAGGTCACCGTCGCATCCGGCTTGATCACGCCGGCCTCCAGCGCCGCCAGGGCGACCATCATCTTGTAGGTCGAGCCCGGCGGATAGCTGCCCTGGATCGCCTTGTTGGTCAGGGGCTTGAACTTCGAGGTGGAATATTCCCGCCACTTGGCCTGGCTGATGCCGACATTGAACAGGTTGGGGTCGAAGGCCGGGTTGGAGACCAGGGCCAGCACGTCGCCGCCATGCAGGTCCAGCACGACGGCCGCGGCGCTCTCGCCCTCCAGCCGCTTCACGACATAGTTCTGCAGGGCGGCGTCGATGGTCAGCATCTGGTCGTCGCCGCGCTTGCCCTCCTTGCGCGACAGCTCGCGGATCACCCGGCCATAGGCATTGACCTCGACCTGGCTGTCGCCGGCGCGGCCGCGCAGGGCCACGTCGTGCACCCGCTCGATCCCGGTCTTGCCGATGCGGAAGCCCGGCAGTTCCAGCACCGGGTCGCCGCCGATCTCCTTTTCCGACACCGCGCCGACATAGCCGACCACATGGGCGAAGACCGGGCCCAGCGGATAGTCCCGGGTCTCGCCCACCTCCATGTGGATGCCGGGCAGGTCCGGGGCGTTCACGTTGATCCGCGCGAAATCGTCCCAGTCCAGGTTGCTCGCCACCTCGACCGGCACGAACTTGCGGCGGCGCCGGATCTCGCGCAGGACGCGCTCGATCTGCCGCTCCTCCAGCCGCACCAGCCGGGCCACCTTGTCGATCACCGCGGCGGGATCGCCGGCCTCCTCGGCCACCAGCAGCAGGCGGTAGTTGCGCCGGTTGCTCGCCAGCTCCACGCCGAAGCGATCGAGCACCCGCCCGCGCGGCGGCGCGATCAGCCGCAGGTTGATGCGGTTCTCCTCGGCCAGCAGCTGGTAGCGGTCCTGCTCCACCACCTGCAGGTGGTAGAGCCGTGCGCCCAGCGCGCCAAGCAGGCCGACCTGGCCCGCGCCGATGACCAGCGCGCGGCGGGTGAACTGCTTGTGCTGTACCGTCTCCTGATAGGGCATCTCGGTCTTTCGTCGAGCCTCGGGCCGGCCGGGTCAGGCCAGCCGGGCCAGCCGCACCTCGGCCCAGATCAGGCCGCGGGCGAACAGCGGGAACAGCAGCACGGTCAACAGGGCCTGCACCATGAAGGGCAGCGGGTCGAACAGGGTGCCGTAGAACAAGGCGCCGATCAGCCAGGACAGCGCGGTGCAGGTCAGGGTGACCATGCCGAAGGCCAGCCAGGAGATCGCGAACGGCCGGCTCTGCAGGATCAGGCGCTGTGCCGTCGTTACGCCATAGGCGAACAGATAGAGGATCGCGTTCAGGCCGAGCGGGCCGCCCAGCAGGCAGTCCGCGATGACGCCGAGGAAGAACACGACGGGAGCCGAGAGCCATTCCGGGCGATAGACGCTCCAGTAGAAGATGCTCATCAGGGCCAGCATCGGCGTGACCGGCACCACGGTGCTGGTCTGCGCCGGCGCCGCGGCCACCAGGATCAGCGCCAGGGTGATCAGCATCGGCACCACCTGGATCAGGTTGCGGCGCCACTGCGGAGGCAGGGTCTCGCCCATCGCCCGCCCCTCAGCGCGCCGCCGCCTGCCGGGCGGCGTCTTCCGGACGCTGCATCGGCAGGGGAACGCCCTCGCCGCCGGTGCCGAGCGTGGCGCCGGTGCAGGACTGCGCGGTCGGCGGCGCGTCCTTCGCGGCCGCCCAGAGCGGCGCAAGCATCCGCATCGGCCCGGACAGGTCGGGCTGCGGCACCGGGTCGACGGCCAGCGGCGTGTACTTCATGACCCGCAGGAATTCCTGCCGCGCGATGTCGGTCGACAGCGCCACGCGGATGCCGCCATCCTCCAGCCGCACGACCCGGCCGACGGTCAGGCCCTGCGGGAACAGCCCGCCATCGCCGGACGTGATCACCCGCTCGCCCTCGCCGATCTCGGCCGATTGCGGCAGGAACGCGATGCGCGGCTGCGCGGTATTGTCGCCGGTCAGGATGCCGCGTATCCGGCTGTCGGCGATCAGCACCGGCACGCGGGAGTTCAGGTCGGTCAGCAGCAGCACCCGCGACGAGGTCCGCCCGACCGTGATGACCCGGCCGATCAGGCCATTGTCGCCGAGCACCGGATCGCCCTTGTCGATGCCCGCCTCCACGCCGGTGCGCAGGATCAGGGTCCGCACGAACGGCCCGCCGGGATCGCCGATGGCGCGCGCCGTGACGAAGTTCTGCAGGGGCTCCTTGCTGGTCAGGAGCAGGTCGCGGAGCTGGCTGTTCTCATGCTCAAGCTGCAGCGCGGTGTCGCGCCAGTGCTGCAGGCGGCGGTTCGATTCCAGCAGCGCCAGGTTCTGGTCGCGCAGGGCGATCAGGGCGCGAACCTCGGCGACCGCCTGGTTGAAGGCGCCGACCGGCTCCTGCACCACGGTGATCGCGGGCGCGAAAATGTCGAGGACGCTCTGGCGCAGCCGGTCGCTCAGGCTCTGGTCGATGCGGCTCAGGATGATCAGGGCGATGGCGGCGAAGACGAACAGTCCAAAGGCGAGACGATGCCCCCATGCCCGGAGGGGCATCGCATGGTGCATCACCTTGGTCTCGCGGATACGCATCCGTCCCTAGTCTCCCGCTGGACTTCCCCCCTGGCCGGGCCGTCGCGGGACCATCCCGGCGACGAACCGAACCCTTTCGCTCACGCTCCCGGCGCGGCCGCCCCCGCGGCATCGCCGAAAGCCAACTGTCCCGTTCCGCCCGTCCCGCATGCGCCGCCCGCCACAGGCAGCCCCGGGTCAGATCGGATTGTAGAGCACGTGCTTGAGGGTCTTCATTTCCTCGAGCGCGCGCCCGGTTCCCAGCGCCACGCAGCTCAAAGCCTCGTCGGCGATCGACACCGGCAGGCCGGTGGCATGGCGCAGCACGAAATCCAGGTTGCCCAGCAGCGCGCCGCCGCCGGTCAGCACGATGCCCTTGTCGACGATGTCGGCGGCCAGTTCCGGCGCGGTATGCTCCAGCGCCACCTTCACCGCCTCGATGATCGCGCTGACGGGCTCGGCCAGGCTCTCGGCGATCTGGCGCTGGCTGATCACCAGTTCCTTCGGCACGCCGTTCATCAGGTCGCGCCCCTTGATCAGCATGGTCGCGCCGTCGCCATCCTCCGGCGGGCAGGCGGAGCCGATCTGCTTCTTGATCCGCTCCGCGCTGGACTCGCCGATCAGCAGGTTATGGTTGCGGCGGATATAGGCGATGATCGCCTCGTCCATCTTGTCGCCGCCCACGCGCACGCTGCGCGAATAGACGATGCCGCCCAGCGACAGCACCGCGACCTCGGTGGTGCCGCCGCCGATATCGACCACCATCGAACCGGTCGGCTCGGTCACCGGCAGGCCCGCGCCGATGGCGGCCGCCATCGGCTCCTCGATCAGGTAGACCCGGCGCGCGCCCGCGCTCTCGGCGCTTTCCATGATCGCCCGCCGCTCCACGGCGGTGGAGCCCGACGGCACGCAGATGATCACCTGCGGGCTGGCGAAGGAGCGCCGGTTGTGAACCTTGCGGATGAAATGCTTGATCATTTCCTCCGCCACCTCGAAATCGGCGATGACGCCGTCGCGCAACGGGCGGATCGCCTCGATATTGCCCGGGGTGCGGCCCAGCATCAGCTTGGCCTCGTCGCCGACGGCCAGCACCTGCTTCTTGCCGCGATGGCTGACGATGGCGACGACAGAGGGTTCGTTGAGGACCACGCCCCGCCCCTTGACGTAGACCAACGTGTTGGCCGTCCCGAGGTCGATGGCCATGTCGGCCGACAACACACCTAGCAGACGCGAAAACATCTAAGTATCGCCATTCCCAATCTCTGCGCCGGCCCCGTCCCGGTCGGCATGCCCCACCTGCCGGGGAAGGTCCCGAAAGACCATTCGCGGGCGGCGCAATAAATGACTGCAACACCCCGCGATGCAGCGGGGCACCACCCTTTCGTTCGTTTCGCAGCCCCCGCGCGCCGCGCTGCCCCCTGGCGTCCGGAGCCGGCGGCGCTCCGCCGAACGACTCGGCGTGCCGACTCGGCCCGGCAAACCCGCCGGCAGCGTCGGTGCGATGGCCAGATCTGCCATCGCCCATTCCGGTTCCCCGCCTCGGCTCGGCGCTTCGCCCGGCGCCCTTGCGCGGCGGGAGGCCCGGTAGTTCCAGTACGACAAGCGGGTCGGACGATCCGGCCCCGGAAGGCCCACAAACCCTAAAACATCAATCTTAACTGTCTGTTACTGGATAGAGCGCACACAAAACGTGAATGACGCCCCGCAGGACCCACGACCAGCGCGATCCTTCCCTCATCTTGTACGCCGATGGTCGGACGGTCGCAACCGAAAATCTCGCGGCAAACCTTGGGTTTTTCCGGCCCTACCGGCGGTCAGACCAGAGGCCCCCGTCAGCGCGCGGGATCCGCGCCCTCGCGCGCCACGGCGCCGGGGTCCCGGCGCAGCAGATAGGTCTGCCGGCCCTCGAGGCAGATCGTGCCGTGCTGATTCCGAATCGTCAGCGCCAGGGTCACCGTGCCGGTGCTGCGGCGGGCGGTCTTCTCCACCAGTTCCAGCATCGGATAGAGCGTGTCGCCGGCATAGACGGGCGCCAGGAAGCGGCTGTCCTGGGACAGGAAGGCGATCAGCGCATCGCCGATCTCGAAGGGGAACCGGCCGGCCCCCGCCGCGCCCAGGATCAGCACCTGATAGCCATGGGCGAGCAGGTCGGGATGGCCATGGGCGCGGCAATACGCGACATCGTAGTGGATCGGGTGGTTGTCGCCGCAGGCCGCCTGGAAGGCGGAGAAATGGGCGGCCGTGAGGGTGCGCGAGGGGATCGGGAAGCGCTCGCCGATCGCCAGGTCCTCGAACCAGCGCGGCGGGCCGCCGGCATGCGCCGCCGGGTCGAAGTCGGGGTCCGTCGCCGGCCCCGCGGACGGGTCGCGTGCCATGGCCCGCCTATCGCCCGCTGGGGTCGCGGATCGCAATCGGCACCCCGGTGGTGCCCTGGTCCAGCCCCGCCTTGCGCAGCAGCGGGCTGTCGGCGGTGAAGCCGAACATGTTCGGGCCGCTGGCCAGCAGGCCGCCGTCGATCACCAGGCATTGGCCGGCGATGAACTCCGACTGGTCCGAGGCCAGGAACAGCATGCCGTCGGCGATATGGCCCGGCATGCCCGGTTCCGGCCATGGCTGGCGGCCGCGCATCATCGCCACCGTCTCCTCCACCTTCCCGCGATGCAGCAGCTCGGTCATGATCCCGCCGGGCGCGATGGCATTGACCCGGATGCCCGCCGGCGCCAGCTCGCAGGCGATCGAGCGGGTCATGTTCACCACGGCCGCCTTGGCGCCGGAATAGGCATGGCCGCCCGCACCGCCGCCCAGGCCGGCCACGGAGGCGGTGTTGATGATCGTGCCGCCGCGGCCCTGCGCCTTCATCTGCAGGGCGGCATGCTTGGTGCCCAGGAAGACGCCGCGCACCAGCACCCGGAAGGTGAAGTCCCATTCCTCGACCGTGGTGTCGGTCACCGGGCCGAAGGCGCCGCCGATGCCCGCATTGTTGACCATGCAGTCCAGCCCGCCGAAGCGCTCGACCGCGAGCGCCACGACCGCCGCGTTGTCCGCCTCCTCCGCCACGTCGGTGCGCAGGAAGGCGATGCGGTCGGCGGCGCCGCGCGCGGCCGCCAATTCCAGGGTGCGTGCGCCATTGGCCTCGTTGAGGTCCGCCACCACCACCCTGGCGCCCGCCGCCAGGAAGCGCATCGCCGCCTCCTGGCCGATCCCGTTCGCGCCGCCGGTGATGATCGCCACCTTGCCCGCAAGCTGGCCGCCCCCCCGACCGGCCATCTGACCGGACTGCGTCTCTGCCATGAAGCCCTTCCTTCCGAACCGATGATGCTGCCGCCTACACGTTCCGCCGGCTACACGATACGACTGTCGCGATTGCCCCAGTAGCGGTCGCGCAGCAGCCGCTTGTAGAGCTTGCCGGTCGGATGGCGCGGCAGCTCCCTCTCGAAGTCCACGCTGCGCGGGCATTTCACGGCCGACAGCTGCTGGCGGCAATGCGCGATCAGTTCCTCCGCCAGGGACGGGCCGGCATCGGCCCAGTCCATCGGCTGCACCACCGCCTTGACCTCCTCGCCGAAATCCTCGTTCGGCACGCCGATCACCGCGACGTCGGCGACCTTCGGATGGGTGATCAGCGCGTCCTCCGTCTCCTGCGGATAGATGTTCACCCCGCCGGAGATGATCATGAACGCCTTGCGGTCGGTCAGGTAGAGATAGCCCTCCGCATCGACCCGGCCGATATCGCCAAGGGTGGTCCAGCCCCTGTCATTGCTGGCTTCCGCCGTCTTGGCCGGGTCGTTGTGGTAGCTGAAGGCCGGGCCGTTGCCGAAATAGATCAGCCCGGTTTCGCCCTGCGGCACCTCCTCGCCATCCTCGCCGACGATATGCAGCTCGCCGACCAGTGCGCGGCCGACGGAGCCTTCATGCGCCAGCCACTCCGCCGAGGTGATGGCGCAGAAGCCATTGCCCTCCGACCCTGCGTAATACTCGTAGAGGACCGGGCCCCACCAGTCGATCATCTGCCGCTTGACCTGCACCGGGCAGGGCGCGGCGGCATGGATCGCCACCCGCATGCTGGAGACGTCATGCTTCGCGCGGACCTCTTCCGGCAGCTTCAGCATGCGCACGAACATCGTCGGCACCCACTGGCTGTGCGTCGCCCGGTGCCTGCCGATCAGCTGCAGCGCCGCCTCCGCGTCGAACTTCTCCATCACGATGCAGGTGCCGCCGATCTTCTGGACCTGCATGTTGAAGCGCAGCGGTGCGGCGTGATAGAGCGGCGCCGGCGACAGGTAGGTCATCTCCGGCGACATGTCATAGAGCTTCGCGGTCACGTTGTGCAGCGGGCGGATCGCGTCGATCGCATCCCCCGCCAGCTCGACCTTCACGCCTTTCGGCCGTCCGGTCGTGCCCGACGAGTAGAGCATGTCGCCGCCGGCGATCTCGTCCGCGATCGGCGTATCCGGCTGTGCCGCCAGCAGCGGCTCCGCCGGGGCCCATCCGGGGATCCCGCCGCCAAGCGCCAGCAGCGTGATGCCGTCGTCCAGCAGGCCGGCCAGTTCGCGCGCCATCGTGCCCATGGCATCGGAGGTGAGCACCAGCCTGGCCCCGCAATCGCGCACGATATAGGCGGTCTCCGCCGCGGTCAGCCGCGACGAGATGCAGGTGAAGTACAGGCCGGCGCGCTGCGCGCCCCAGCAGAACTCGAAATAGCGGGCATTGTTCTCCATCACCAGGGCGATATGGTCCCGGAACGTCAGCCCCCTGGCGCGGAACAGCTGCGCCCAGCGATTGGACCGGCGGTCCAGCTGGGCATAGGTCACCACCTCGCCGGAACCGGCCATGATATAGGCCGCCTTGTCGGGCATCGACTGTGCGTGACGGAACGGATGCATCCGCTGGCTCCTCCTCCCGGACCGCTGTCCCGGGCCGCTGCCCGGCGCGGTGCCTTGTTCTCGATAAGCGAATGCCCGGCGGGGTTGCCGCCGGGCATTCAGCCGGATCGGGCCTGCCCGGGTCGGGTCCGGGCCGGAATGCCGCTCAGTTCCTGGTCTTGTCGACCAGCTTGTTGGCGGCGATCCACGGCATCATGGCACGCAGGCGCTCGCCCACCTGCTCGATCTCGTGGCCGGCGCTGGCGGCGCGCATCGCCTTGAACGAGGTCTGGTTCACCTTGTTCTCCAGCATCCAGTCGCGCACGAAGCGGCCGCTCTGGATATCGCCCAGCACGCGCTTCATCTCCGCCCGGGTCTCGGCCGTGACGATGCGCGGGCCGCTGACATACTCGCCATACTCCGCGGTGTTGGAGATCGAGTAGTTCATGTTCGCGATGCCGCCCTCATAGATCAGGTCGACGATCAGCTTCACTTCGTGCAGGCACTCGAAATAGGCCATCTCCGGCGCATAGCCGGCCTCGACCAGGGTCTCGTAGCCGCCCTTGATCAGCTCGACCAGGCCGCCGCAGAGCACGACCTGCTCGCCGAACAGGTCGGTCTCGCATTCCTCGCGGAAGCTGGTCTCGATCACGCCGGCCCGGCCGCCGCCGATCGCACAGGCATAGCTGAGTCCGATTTCGGTCGCGTTGCCCGACGCGTTGCGATGCACCGCCAGCAGGCAGGGGACCCCGCCGCCGCGCAGATACTCGCTGCGCACGGTATGGCCCGGGCCCTTCGGCGCGATCATGAAGACATCCAGGTCGGCGCGCGGCTCGATCAGGTTGAAATGGATGTTCAGGCCGTGCGCGAAGGCCAAGGCCGCGCCTTCCTTCATGTTGGGCGCCAGGCTTTCCGCATAGATGCCGGACTGCAATTCGTCCGGTGTCAGCATCATCAGGACATCGCCCCAGGCCGCCGCCTCGTCGGGGGTCATGACCTTGAGGCCGGCGGCCTCCGCCTTCTTCGCCGTCGGAGAATCGGCACGAAGCGCCACCGCGACCTCGGTCACGCCGGATTCCTTCAGGTTGTTGGCATGGGCATGGCCCTGGCTGCCATAGCCGACGATGACAACCTTCTTCGACTTGATCAGGTTCACGTCGGCGTCGCGATCGTAATAGACGCGCATCGGGGTCACAGCTCCTTCGCTTGGTGTCGTTTCCAGGTCAGTCGGCGGCAGCCGGCGCGCCGGCCCGCAATCCGGACAGGTCCTCGTCGGGCATCGCCGCCAGGGTTCCGGGGCCCCGGATGATCGCCACCACGCCGGTGCGCGAGACGTCGGCCAGGCCCAGCGGCTGCATCAGGTCGATGAAGGCATTGATCTTGTCGGTCGAGCCGGTCATCTCGAAGACGAAGCTCCGGGTGGAGGAATCCACCACCCGCGCCCGGAAGATGTCGGCGATGCGCAGGCTCTCCACGCGGGCCTCGCCGCGGCCCACCACCTTGATCAGCGCCAGCTCGCGGGCGACATGCGGGCCCTCCACCGTCAGGTCGGCGACATTGTGGACCGGCACCAGGCGCGCAAGCTGCGCCTTGATCTGCTCGATCACCATGGCGGTGCCGGAGGTCACGATGGTGATGCGCGACAGCTTCTCCGCGGCGTTCACCTCCGCCACCGTCAGGCTCTCGATATTGTAGCCGCGGCCGGAGAACAGGCCGATCACGCGGGCCAGGACGCCGGACTCGTTGTCGACGAGGACGGCAATCGTATGCGACTGGATCTCGCTCATGTCGTGCTGACCGCCGCGGTTCAGACGAGTGCCTTGCCGGCATCCGAGACCGCCGAGCCCAGCTCGTCGCGGTCGGATCCCAGCAGCATCTCGTTATGGGCGGCACCCGAGGGCACCATCGGGAAGCAGTTCTCGGCCTTGTCGACCAGCACGTCGAACACCACCGGCAGGTCGCTGTCCAGCATCCGGTCCACCATGTCGGGCAGTTCCGCCGGGTCGGTCGCGCGCAGGCCGAGGCAGCCGAAGGCTTCCGCCAGCTTCACGAAGTCCGGCAGGGCATCGGCATAGCTTTCCGAATAGCGCCCGCCATGCAGCAGCTCCTGCCACTGGCGCACCATGCCCATATACTCGTTGTTCAGGATGAAGACCTTCACCGGCAGGCGATGCTGCACCGCCGTCCCCAGTTCCTGGATGTTCATCAGGATCGAGCTCTCGCCCGCCACGTCGACCACCAATGCGTCGGGATGCGCCACCTGCACGCCAAGCGCCGCGGGCAGGCCATAGCCCATGGTGCCCAGCCCGCCGGAGGTCATCCAGCGGTTCGGCTCCTCGAAGCGCAGGAACTGCGCCGCCCACATCTGGTGCTGGCCGACCTCGGTGGTGATGTAGTGGTCGCGGCCCGCGAGCTTGTCGCGCAGCACTTCCAGCGCGTATTGCGGCTTGATGATCGCGGACGAGCGGTTGTAGCGCAGGCAGTCCTTCGCCCGCCACTGGTCGATCTGCTGCCACCAGGGGTCCAGCCGGCTGCGCTCCGGCGCCTGCGGCAGGGCCTTCCAGGCCTGCAGGATCGCCTGCATCACCTTGGTGACATCGCCGATGATCGGCACGTCGACCCGCACGTTCTTGTTGATCGACGAGGGGTCGATGTCGATGTGGATCTTGATGGAGTTCGGCGCGAAGGCATCCAGCCGCCCGGTGATCCGGTCGTCGAAACGCGCACCGACATTCAGCATGACGTCGCAGTCATGCATGGCGTGGTTCGCCTCCCAGGTGCCGTGCATGCCCAGCATCCCCAGGAACTGCCGGTCGCTGCCGGGATAGCTGCCCAGGCCCATCAGGGTGTTGGTCACCGGGAAGCCCGACAGCTGCGCGAACTCGCGCAGCAGGGCCGAGGCCTGCGGCCCGGAATTGACCACCCCGCCGCCGGCATAGATCACCGGGCGCTCCGCCTTCGACAGCAGCTCCACCGCCTCGGCGATCCGGGCAGGGTCGCCCTCCGTGCGGGGGCGATAGCTCTTGTGGTGGATCTCCCCGCCCGGCGGCGTGTAGCGGCCCTTGGCGATCTGCACGTCCTTCGGCAGGTCGACCACCACCGGGCCGGGCCGGCCATGGGTGGCGACATAGAACGCCTCGTGGATCACCGGCGACAGGTCGTCCGGGCTCTTCACCAGCCAGTTGTGCTTGGTGCAGGGCCGGGTGATGCCGGTGGTGTCGCATTCCTGGAAGGCATCGTTGCCGATCAGGTGGGTCGCCACCTGGCCGGTCAGGCAGACCACGGGAATGGAATCCATCAGCGCATCGGTCAGCCCGGTCACCGCGTTGGTCGCGCCGGGGCCGGAGGTCACCAGCACGACGCCGGGCTTGCCGGTGGAGCGCGCATAGCCCTCGGCCATGTGCACCGCGCCCTGCTCGTGCCGGACCAGGATGTGGCGAATCCGGTTCTGCTGGAACAGCGCGTCGTAGATCGGCAGTACGGCGCCGCCGGGATAGCCGAAAATCACGTCCACGCCCTGGTCGACCAGGGATTTGATGATGATCTCCGCACCGGACATCAGTGTCTCGGACATAGCCGTATCCTCACTTCGCGCCTTCGGCTGCCGCCGCAACGGTTCGGTTTGCGCCCCCGGGGGACCGTCGGATGCGATGGCAGAAATGTATCCCGCAGCGTCCGGCGGCACCTGTCCGGGCCGCCTGCGCCATGGCCGCATGCCCCGCCCGGAAAGCCCAGGCGGCGCGCGCCATTCAGCAGGATTTCAGAAGCGCTGCAACGTAGCGATCCGATTCCCGCAGGTCAACCGCGAATTACGAAGAAATGGAAAGTTTGAGGCTTTAAATTGTACCTTTATTGCGCAGCGCGGCACCGCGGACTCACAAGCTTGCGTCACTGCCCCATGAGCCGGGCCGACAGTGTGGCGGGAGCCGCCTGCGGGCTCTCCGCCAGGGCCAGCATCAGGGCAATCCGTGCCTTCCACGGGTCGTTGATCGGCGACAGGATCGCGCCCAGCGCCTGCAGGCTGCTGCCGCCGCCTTCGCCGCCATAGGCCGGCCGCAGGCGCCCGCTGGCCACGCGGCTGCTGACCAGTACCGGCAGGCCCTTTGCGCGGGCCCGTGCAATCGCCTCGTACATCGGATGGCTGACATTGCCGATCCCGAAGCCGACGACGACGATCCCGCGGGTCGCCGGATCCGCCGCCGCCGCATCCAGCAGCGCGCCCGTGCTGCCGGGATAGTCCAGCACCACCGGCACCTGCGGCAGGGCATCGGGCAACGGGAAGACCAGCCGCTGATCGGGCCTTGCCGACCAGTGGACGGCATTGCCCTCCACCGTACCGATCCAGGAATCCACGCCATCGCCAAACGTGTCGACATTGCCCGCGTCGTGCTTGCCTGCCCGCAATGCGGTGACGATGCGTCCGTTCAGGGTCAGGGTCACGCCGCGCCCCGCCGCATCGGGATCCGCCGCCTGGCGCACCGCGTCGTGCAGGTTCCGCGGCCCGTCCGGCGCGGGATGGGAGGCATCGCGCATCGAGCCGGTGACCACGACGGGCTTCTGCCCGCTCCGGGTCAGCTGCAGGAAATAGCCAATGTCCTGCATCGTGTCGGTGCCGTGCACGACCACCACGCCGTCGGTTGCCGGATCGGCCACGGCATCGCGCACGGCCGCCGCGATCTGCAGCCAATGCGCAGGCTGCATGTCGCGCGAATCGATCATCATCAACTCGACGACCTTCAACTCGGCAATGTCCGACAGGCCCGGCACGGCGGACAGCAGCGCCTCGGCGCCGAGGCTCGGTACGGCCAGCCCGGTCTTCGGGTCGACCGTCTGCGCGATCGTGCCGCCTGTCGTGATCACCGTCACCAGCGGCCTGCCTGCCGCAGTCGCCGCCCAGGCCGGAAAGACCCAGGCCAGTGCCAGACCGAAACCCAGGACCAAGGCCCATCCCTGCCGGAACGACGGTGCCGTCATCATCCCCTCCCGCGCGACCTGCAACATCCTCCTGCACGCTTTTTTCGGAGTCCAGTGCAGCGGCGCGGGCGCAACCCTCAGTCCGCCACATTCCAGGCCCGGCCGGGAAAGGCCGCAGCCACAGCCGCCCGCAGCCGCGCCGCCTGCGCCGGCCAGTCGGGCGCCCAGGGCGCCGCCGACAGCAGCAGCGGCTGCGCCAGACTGCGCGCCAGCCCGCGATGGCGGAGCCAGGTGGTCTGGCGCTTGGCATAGCGGCGGGTGTCGCGCTGCGCCAGCGAGAGCGCCGTCGCCCGGTCGAGCTCGCCGCGCAGCCATGCGGCCAGATGCGGCACGCCGACAGCCTTCATTGCCGGCAGGTCCGGCGCCAGCCCTCGCCCTGCAAGGGCCCGCACCTCGTCCAGCGCGCCCTCTGTCAGCATCGCCACCAGCCGGTTGTCACAGCGGGCATAAAGTGCCGGCCGCGACGGCAGGAGGAGAATGCCCAGGGCCGGCGGCGGCAGCAGCGGCTGGGCGGGCTCCGCCTGCCAGGCGCTGAGGCGCCGGCCGGTCTCCCGCGCCACGGCCAGCGCCCGCACCAGCCGCTGCCGGTCGCCGGGCGGCAGCCGGGCGGCCAGGTCGGGATCGGCTTCCGCTACCAGGTCATGGAAGCGCTGCGGCCCCAGCGCGGCATAATCCGCCCCCGCCTCAGCCAGGGCCGCCGGCGACAGGTCCGGGATCGGTGCCATGCCGTCGTAGAGGGCGGCGAAATAAAGCCCGGTGCCGCCCACCAGGATCGGCAGGCGCCCCGCGGCATGGGCGGCCGCCGCGGCCGCCGCGGCCTCCTGCGCCCAGGCCATGGCGCTGTAGCGCTGGCCGGCGTCGACATGGCCGTAGAGCCGGTGCGGCACCAGGGCTGCCTCCGCCGGGCCGGGACGGGCCGTCAGCACCCGCAGGTCGCGATAGACCTGCATGCTGTCGGCATTCACCACCTCGCCGTCCAGGGCCAGGGCCAGGTCCAGCGCCAGGGCGGACTTGCCGCTGCCGGTCGGGCCGAAGATCGCGAGGCTGGTCGTCATCGGCCGCCGGCCCGCAGTTGAGCCGGCCGGCGATTCCGCCTACAAGCGCGGCGCGGCGCCCGTCTCCCCCGCCCTCCGCGCCCCCTCTGCCAAACCCGGATTTCCATGACCCACGTCCTGATCCTGATTTCGCCGCCGGACGACCCGGCGATCGACGCAGCCGCCCTGGGCGCTGCGGCCGATGCCGTCGGCATGACGGCGACCCAAGCGCAGATCCTCGCGCCGGGCAAGGCCGCGGAACTGCGGCTGCCTGCCGGCACGGCACCGCAGGCCGCCCGCGCCGCGGCGTCCCAGGCGCTGGCCGGCCGGCCGATCGATGCCGTGGTGCTGCCGGTGTCGGACCGGCGCAAGAAGCTCCTGGTGGCGGACATGGATTCCACCATGATCCAGCAGGAATGCATCGACGAACTGGCCGACCGGCTGGGGCGGAAGGCGGACGTCGCGGCGATCACCGAGAAGACCATGCGGGGCGAGATCGACTTCCCCACCTCGCTGCGGTCGCGCGCGGCGATGGTCGCGGGCCTGCCGGCCTCGATCATCGACGAGGTGTTCGACGCCTCCATCACCTTCACGCCGGGCGGCGCAACGATGATCGCCACCCTGCGCGCGGCCGGCATCTACACCGCCCTGGTCAGCGGCGGGTTCACCGATTTCACCGGCCGCGTGCGCAGCCGTATCGGTTTCGACGAGGACCGCGCCAACCGCCTGGTGGTCGATGCATCCGGCAACCTGACCGGCGGCGTGCATGAGCCGATCCTGGATTCGGCCGCCAAGCGCACCGCGCTGGACGAACTGGCCGGCCGGCTCGGCATCGCGGTCTCGGAGACCGCGGCCCTGGGCGACGGCGCGAACGATTGCGACATGATCGCCCATGCCGGCCTGGGGATCGGCTACCGGCCGAAGCCGAAGCTCGCGGCCGTGTCCGATGCCATCCTGCGCCACGCCGACCTGACCGGCGTGCTCTACCTGATGGGCTTCCGCGAGACCGAGTTCGCCGCGGCCTGAATCCTGCGGGCCCGGAACGCGAAAGGGCGGCGGGCCCTTCCGGATCCGCCGCCCTGCGCGCCGGCCCCGCGGGGCCGGACCGGTCTTCGCCGTCCGGCGCTCAGCTCTGGCCGAGCGGCACCGCCACGAACTGCAGGCTGCCTTCCCGGTTCACCAGGAACAGCACCGTCTTGCGGTTCTGCTTGTCGCGGATGTCGTCGACCTGCCGGACCAGTTCGTCGGGCGAGTTCACCTGGTTCTGCGCCACCTCGACGATGATGTCGCCGGGCCGCATGCCCTTGCGGGCGGCCGGTCCGTCGGCGGTCACCTCGATCACGACGACGCCGTTCTCGGCATCGTCCAGCTGGTACTCGCGCCGCGTCTCGGGCGTGACCGCGGTGACGGTGATGCCCAGGTCCTTGATCGTCGTTCCGGGGTCCTTCTTCGCGTCGGGATTCCCGGTATCGCCGGTATCGAGGGCGGCAACCTCCTCGCTCTCGTCGAGCTCGCCGACCTTGACGTCCAGGCTCTCGGTCTTGCCCTTGCGCCAGATCTTCACCGGGACATCGGTCTCGATCTCGGTCTCCGCAACGATGCGCGGCAACTGGGCCATCCGGTCCACCGGCTGGCCGTTGAAGGACAGGATCACGTCGCCAGGCTGGATGCCCGCCGCGGCGGCAGGGCCGTCGTCGGTGACCCCGGCCACCAGCGCGCCGGAGGCCTCCGCCATCCCCAGGCCGTCGGCGATCTCCGGCGTCACGCTCTGGATCCGCACGCCGAGCCAGCCGCGCCGGGTCTTGCCATACTTGATCAGCTGGCTCACCACCGGCTTGGCCAGCGACGAAGGCACGGCGAAGCCGATGCCGACGGAACCGCCGGTCTGCGAGAAGATCGCCGTGTTCACGCCGATCACCTGGCCGTCGATGTTGAACAGCGGCCCGCCCGAATTGCCCTTGTTGATCGAGGCGTCGGTCTGGATGTAGTCGTCGTAGGGACCGGAGCGGATGTTGCGGCCGCGCGCCGACACGATGCCCGCGGTCACCGTGCCGCCCAGGCCGAACGGATTGCCGATGGCGACCACCCAGTCGCCCACCCGCAGCAGGTCGGAATCGCCCCAGTTCACCGCCGGCAGGGTGTCGTCGGTCTTGACCTTCAGAACCGCGATATCGGTCTTCGGGTCGCGGCCGATCAGCTCGGCGGCATATTCGGTGTCGTCCTGCAGGATCACCTTGATCTCATCGGCCTCGGCAATGACGTGGTTGTTGGTCACGACATAGCCGTCGGTACTGATGATGAAGCCCGACCCCAGCGAACTGACCGGGCGCGACGGCCCCGGCATCGGCCGGCCATGCTTCTCGAAGAAATCCTTGAAGAAATCCTCGAACGGCGTGCCGGGCGGCAGTTCCGGCATGCCCTCTTCTTCCTCGCCCCGCTGGGGCCCGGCCGCCATGACCCGGCGCTGCGATGTCGAGATGTTCACCACCGCCGGCGACAGGTCGTCGACCAGGTCGGCGAAGCTGCCGGGGACCGACTGTGCCGCGGCCGCGCCACCGGCGGGCATGGCGGCAAGGCCGACACCGAAGACAATGAGGGGAACGGCAGCCAGGGCGGCAACGCGGCCCAGGCCGCTGCGACGTCCGTCGCTGCGCGGGCTCGTCTGCCGCGCCTCGGCGAAGGATGCGGTCGGCCGCACCGTCTCAGCCAGTATCGTCATTGCTTTCATGGTACTCCCTAGAGTCTCCATTTCCGTGTTTCGAAGCCGGTCCGCGCTGCCATCGCCGCGGCGCTGCGCCGCAGGGTGCGGCCGCTGACCGGGAACCGTGGATGCAGAGGGGACTGTACCGCGCCGGCACGAGGCCGGACCGGTCGCCCCGCAGCGCGGGCCATCCGACAGGACATATGTGTCTGGTGGCGCACTTCTGCCACGCTCACCGGATCCGTCCGGGACGATGGCCGAGATCCCTGTCCGGTCGCGGCCGGGCGGCGGCATGGGCGCTGCACCTGTCCAGTGCCCCATGCTAGCCGCAATTGTGTCCGAATTGTGCCCTGGCAGTCACAGGGAAGCACAATCGCGGATCACAGGGCCGCGACCGGCGACGCACGTCGCCGGTCGCGGCTGCACCTGTCCGCTGTCCCGGGGTCGGCTAGGGTGTGGGCCTGGCCTGGATCGGGCCGGGAATGCCCTGGAAGTACCGGAAGAACTCCGAGTTCGGCGTCAGCACCATCGTGGTGTCGTTCGCCTTCAGGGCGTTCTCGTAGGCCTGCAGGGAGCGGAAGAAGGCATAGAATTCCGGATCCTGATTGGTCGCATCGGCAAGTATCTTGGTCCGCTCGCCATCGCCCTCGCCGCGCAGGATCTCGGCATTCTTGCGCGCCTCGGCAATGAGCTCGGTGCGCTGACGATCGGCATCGGCGCGGATCCGCTCCGACAGCTCGTCGCCCTGTGCACGGATCTGGGCGGCTTCCTGCTCGCGCGCGGTCTGCATCCGCCGGAAGATCGTCTGGCTGACCTCCTCGGGGAAGTCGGCACGCTTGATCCTGACGTCGACCACTTCGATCCCGAAGCGTTCGGCCTCCCGGTTCAGGAGTTCCTGGATCTGCGTCATCACCTGCGCCCGTTCGCCGGAGACGATCGCATTCGACGGCTCCCGCCCAAGCACCTGTCGCAGGGAGGAGTTGAGGAGCGGTCCCAGGCGGGTCCGCGCACCGGCAACGGTCGTGGTGGTCTGGTAGAGCTTCAGCGGGTCGATCACGCGGAACCGCAGGAAGGCATCGACCACGAGGCGCCGCTGGTCGGAGGCGATGATCTCCTCCGGCTGCGAATCCAGCGGCAGGATGCGCTTGTCGATGAACACGACGTCCTGCACGAACGGCACCTTCACATGCAGGCCCGGCGCGCGGATCACCTGCTTCGGGTCGCCGAACTGGAAGACCAGCGCCTGCTGCGTCTCATAGACGGTGAACAGCGCGCTGGAGGCGACGATGCCAAGTGCCACGAGCACGATGGCGACGATGGTCAGGAGGGTGCGGCTCATTGCGACTGCCCCTGCCGGCTGGTGCCGGTCCCGGGTCGTCGCAACTCGTCCAGCGGCAGATAGGGAACCACCCCCTGCCCGCCATTCTCAGGCTGGGTGATGATCATCTTGTCGGTGCCGCTCATGATCTTCTCCATCGTCTCCAGATAGAGCCGACGGCTGGTGACGTCCTTCGCCTGGTTGTACTCGTTGTAGATCGACACGAACCGCGCCGCCTCGCCGAGTGCGGCGTCGGTCACCTGCTTCTTGTAGGCGCGGGCCTGCTGCTCGAGGCGCTGCGCCTCGCCGCGGGCGCGCGGGATGATGTCGTTGGCGTAGGTCTGCGCCTCGTTCTGCTTGCGCTCGCGGTCCGCCTGGGCGGCCTGCACGTCGCGGAACGCCTCGATCACCGCCGCCGGCGGATCCACCTTCTGCAGGTTCACCTGGGTGACCTGCACGCCGACCTTGTAGCCGTCCAGGATCTGCTGCATCAGCTCGCGGGTCGAGGCCTCGATCGGCCGCCGTCCCTCGGTCAGGATCTGCTGGATCTCGTTCTTGCCGATCACCTCGCGCATGGCGCTCTCGGCGACATCCTTCACGGTCCCCGGCGGGTTCTCGACATTGAACAGGTACTCGCCGGCATCCTTGATCACCCAGAGCACCGAGAAGTCCACGTCGACGATATTCTCGTCGCCGGTCAGCATCAGGCTTTCCTGCGGCACGTCGGTGCCGGAGGGCATGCGCGCGCCCACCGCCTCTGCGCCCGTGCGCAGGCCGATCTCGGTGCGGCGCACCTGCGTGACCTTCGGCGTCAGCACCGTCTCCACCGGCCAGGGCCAGTGATAGTTCAGGCCCGGCAGGGTGGTGGACACCCACTTGCCGAACCGCAGCACGACGCCCTGCTCGTCCGAATTGACGCGATAGAAACCGGAGGCCAGCCAGACCGCGATCACCACGAGGATCAGCAGGATGATGCCGCGCCCGCCGAAATTGCCGGGCAGGAAACGCCGGAACCGGTCCTGGCCGCGCCGCAGCAGGTCCTCCAGGTTCGGTGGCTGCTGTCCGCCGCCACCGCCGCTGCCACTGCGCGGGCCCTGGCCCCAGGGGCCACCGCCCCCGCCGCCACCGCCGCCGCCCTGCCAAGGACCGCCGCCTCCCTGATTACTCCACGGCATCAGCGCCACGTCCTTCCCTGTCATTCACGTATTCCGTCCCGGCCAGATGCGCCCGCCTCCCGGAAGCACGGCCCGCACGGGCATGTCGGCGGTGCCATGGGCGGTTTCCCTGCCGCCCTGCGACTGGAAACCGACCCCGGCATTTTGCCGCGACGTGCCGGGGCGTTATATCAGCCACGGCCCGGCGGGCAAATGCCACCGGCCACCGGCTCATGTCGAGCCATGCCCGGTAACGGGCAATATCGAGCATTCCCCGGAGTTATCAAGGATGTCGCCAAGCCCTACGCCCCCCGCCGGCAAGCCGCCCGTCAGCCGGGAGGATGTGCTGCAGGCCCTGACGCAGATCGTCGACGATGCCAGCGGCCGCAACGTGGTCGAGGCCGGGATGATCACCGGAATCGTGGTGCGCGACGGCAATATCGGGTTCGCGGTGGAGGTCGACCCGAAGGAGGGGCCGGCGAAGGAGCCGCTGCGGCGCGCCTGCCACGACGCGGTACTGGCGCTGCCCGGCGTCAGTTCCGTGACCGCCGTGCTGACCGCCCATAACGAGGCGCCGCGGGACGGCGCCGCGCCGCCCCGCGCACCGGCGCGCCCGCCCGCCGGCGCTCACGCCCACGGGCCCGCCCCAGGTGCCGCCGGCGGTCGCGCGCGGGTGGCCGAGAAGCCGGAGATCCCCGGCATCCGCAGCATCCTGGCCGTGGCGTCGGGCAAGGGCGGGGTCGGCAAGTCCACCACCGCGGTCAACCTGGCGCTGGGCCTGGCCGCCGGCGGCCGGAAGGTCGGCCTGCTGGATGCCGATATCTACGGCCCCTCGGTCCCGCGCATGCTGGGCGTGTCGGGCAAGCCCTCCTCGCCCGACGGCAAGCGCCTGGACCCGAAAGAGGGCTGGGGCCTGAAGGTGATGTCCATGGGCTTCCTGGTGGCCGAGGACACGCCGATGATCTGGCGCGGGCCGATGGTGATGAGCGCCCTGGAGCAGATGCTGCGCGACGTGAACTGGGGCGAGCTGGACGTGCTGGTCGTCGACCTGCCGCCGGGCACCGGCGACGCACAGCTGACCATGGCCCAGCGGGTGCCGATCACTGGCGCGGTCATCGTCTCCACGCCGCAGGACATCGCGCTGCTGGATGCCCGCAAGGGCCTGAACATGTTCCACAAGGTCGAGGTCCCGGTCCTCGGCATCGTGGAGAACATGTCCTTCTTCCTCTGCCCCCATTGCGGCGAACGCTCGGAGATCTTCGGCCATGGCGGCGCCCGGGCGACCGCGGCGGAACTGGATTGCGACTTCCTCGGCGAGGTGCCGCTGCACATCACGATCCGCGAGACCTCCGACAGCGGCCGGCCGGTGGTGGCCAGCGAGCCCGACGGTCCGCATGCGCTGATCTACCGCCAGATCGCCGACCGCATCGGCACGAAGCTGGACGGCCTGCTGGCGGGCGGCCCGAAGGGCCCGCGCATCGTCGTGGAATGAGGCGGCGCGCAGCGGCTTCGCCGCCTGGCCGCCCAGCGCACCGGCCCCGCCGCCGCATCGCGGCAGCCTATCCAACATCGTCATCCTCGGCCCTCGAGCCGAGGATCCATTCCGCCAGCAGCGCGGCACTCCACCGCCGGAGGAATGGATCCTCGGGTCAAGCCCGAGGATGACGGGCCAGGGGGCAGGGCGAAATAGGGGGCACCTGCACGCCGCCGGGCGCACCGGCCCGGCGCCGGCGGCGGCCTATCGCAGCCGCGGGTTCAGCGCGTCGCGCAGCCAGTCGCCCAGCAGGTTGATCGCCAGCACCAGGATCGCCAGGGCGGCGCCGGGGAAGATGGTGATCCACCATTCGCCGGAGAACAGGAAGTCGTTGCCGATGCGGATCAGGGTGCCGAGCGAGGGCTGCGTCGGCGGCACGCCGACGCCGAGGAAGCTGAGGGTCGCCTCGGTGATCACCGCCAGCGCCAGGTTGATGGTGGCGATCACCAGCACCGGCCCCATCACGTTGGGCAGGATGTGGCGCAGCATGATCAGGCCGCGCGGGATGCCGATCAGGCGCGCGGCCTGGACATATTCCTTGTTGCGCTCGACCAGGGTGGAGCCGCGCACGGTGCGGGCATACTGCACCCAGAACGACATGCCGATGGAGAACACCAGCACCCAGAAGGCGGTGTCCTCGCGGCGCACCCCGGTCAGCAGGCCGTGCACCACGCCGTCGATCAGCAGCGCGATCAGGATCGCCGGGAAGGTCAGCTGCACGTCGGCGATGCGCATGATCACCGTGTCGAGGGTGCCGCCGACATAGCCCGACAGCAGCCCGAGCGAGATCCCCAGCACCGCCGCGAAGGCGACCGAGGCGAAACCCACGGCCAGCGAGATGCGGGCACCGTGCAGGATCGCCGAGAGCACGTCGCGGCCCTGGTCGTCTGTGCCCAGCAGGAAGCGCGGGTCGCCGCTTTCCGACCAGACCGGCGGGGTCAGGGAATCCAGCAGCTGCAGGCTGGCGAGGTCGTAGGGATCGTGCGGCGCGATCCAGGGTGCCAGGGCGGCCCCCACCAGGAACAGCAGGGTCACGGCGGCAGCCACCATGCTGACCGGCGAGGCGAGGAAGGCATGCAGCATGTCGCTGTCCATGCCGCGTGCCAGCAGCCCCGGGGCCGACTTCCTGCCGCCTTCGGCCGGCGCGCTCATTGCACTGTCCTTTCCACCCGCAACCGCGGGTCGACGACGAAGTACAGGATGTCCACGACCAGGTTGATCAGCACGAACAGGAAGGCGATCAGGATCAGGTAGGCGGCCATGATCGGGATATCGACGTTCTGCACCGCCTGCAGGAACAGCAGGCCCATGCCCGGCCACTGGAACACCGTCTCGGTGATGATGGCGAAGGCGATGATCTGGCCGAGCTGCAGCCCGGTGACGGTGATCACCGGGATCAGGGTGTTCTTCAGCGCATGGCGGAAATTCACCGCCCGGTCGCTCAGGCCGCGGGCGCGGGCGAACTTGATGAAGTCGGCGCGCAGCACCTCCAGCATCTCCGCCCGCACCAGCCGCATGATCAGGGTCATCTGGAACAGGCCCAGGGTGATCGCCGGCAGGATCAGCGCCTTCAGGCCCGAGGCGGTCAACAGGCCGGTGCGCCAGATCCCGAGGTCGACCACCTCGCCGCGGCCGAAGCTGGGCAGCACCTGCAGGTTCACCGCGAAGACGAAGATCAGCAGGATGCCGATCAGGAAGGTGGGCAGCGAGATGCCGACCAGCGAGACGGTGAGAAACACCTTCGACAGCCAGGCATGGCGCCTTATGCCGGTATAGACCCCCATCGGGATGCCGACGCAGACCGCGAACAGGGCCGAGGCGATGGACAGTTCCAGGGTCGCCGGCAGGCGTTCCAGGATCAGCCCCGCGACGGGCTGCTTGAACTGATAGGAGGTGCCGAAGTCGAACTGCGCCGCATTGCCGACGAAGCGGGCGAACTGCAGCCAGATCGGCTCGTTCAGGCCGAGCCGTTCGCGCAGCGCCTCACGTTCCGCCGGCGTGGTCTCGACCCCGACCATCTGGTTCACGGGGTCGCCCACATAGCGGAACATCAGGAAGGCAAGGGACGCCACCACCAGCATGACCAGGATGGCCTGCAGCAGGCGGCGGAGGATGAATGCCGTCATGAACAGTGCCGGCGCATGCGCCGTGCGACCGGCGGGAGCGGGCGGACGAGCCGCCCGCTCCCGCCTGCGCCGCTACTTCTTGTTGACGTGGTAGAACATCAGCTGGTTGTCGGCGCGCTGCACAAGGTCGATATTGTCGGACACGCCCCAGGCCAGGCCCTGCTGGTGCAGGGGGATATGCCCGACATCCTCGTGATGCATGCGGAAGGCTTCCGCGATCATCTCGTCGCGCTTCGCCGGATCGTTCTCCACGAGGATCTTCGCGGTCAGCTCGTCCACCTTCGGGTTGCAATAGCCGCCCAGGTTGAAGGGGGATTCGCTGCCCTCGGCGGTGCGGCAATGCATCAGGTTCGATAGCACGTTCCAGCTGTCGAAGGATCCCGGGGTCCAGCCCAGCAGGTAGAACGAGGTGTCGAAGCCGTTCGACTGCAGCACCTTTGCGAAATACTTCGCCTTGGGCTGGGCGTTCAGGTTCACCTTCACGCCGATCCGCGCCAGCATGGCGGTGACCGCCTGGCAGATCGCCTCGTCGTTCACGTAGCGGTCGTTCGGGCAGTCCATGGAGACCTCGAAGCCATCCGCATAGCCGGCATCGGCCATCAGCTTCTTCGCCGCCTCGGGGTCGTAGGGATGGCGCTTGAACTGGTCCGAGAGCTTGAACTGGAAGGGCGAGATCATCAGCGCCGCCGGCTCCGACAGCCCGCGCATGACCTTCTGCTTGATCGCCTCGATGTCGATCGCCTGGTAGAAAGCCTGCCGCACCCGCTGGTCCTTGAAGGGATTCTTGCCCTTCACGTTGGAGTACAGCAGCTCGTCGCGCATCTGGTCCATGCCGAGGAAGATCGTGCGCAGTTCCGGCCCGGTGAGCGCCCGGGTCCCGTCATTGCTGTCGACCCGCTTCAGGTCCTGCACCGGCACCGGATAGACCATGTCCATCTCGCCCGACAGCAGGGCGGCCACCCGCGTGGCATCCGATGCGATCGGCACCAGTTCGACCCGGTCGACGTTGAACTTCTTGTCGGCCTTGTTCCACCAGTCGGCATTCTCGTCGAACACCGTCTTCACGCCGGTCTCGTGGCTGGCGACCTTGAACGGCCCCGTGCCGTTGGCGTTCAACGAGGCATAGTTCGGGTTCTCGTCGGAGGCGGAGGTGACCTTCACCGCCTCGTTCGCCTCTGCCCATTCCTTGTCCATGATGCCCCAGGTGTCCCACTCGTAGTGCAGGATGGGGTTGGGCGCGGTGAGCACGAAATCGACGGTATGGTCATCGACCTTCTCGACCTTCACGTCGGCGCCGATCCGGGTCTTCAGGTCGGACTCCTTGGAGCGCACCCGTTCGGCGGAGAACACCACATCGTCGGCGGTGAAATCGTTGCCGTTGTGGAATTTCACGTCCTTGCGCAGATGGAAGCGCCAGCGGGTGGGCTCGATCACCTCCCAGCTCTCCGCCAGGCCGGGCTGGATCTGCAGGTCCGCGCCCCGCTTGGTCAGGCCCTCATAGACATTGCCCAAGGTGCCCAGGGTGAAGGTCTCGTTCAGGCTGTAGGGGTCCAGCCCCCGCAACTCGCCCTGGAATGCGTACTTGAAGGTCTCCGCACCCGCCGCGGTTGCAGTCAGGGCTACGGCGCCGACAGCCAGCCCAAGGAGCGCACCGCGGCATCGCCGCGCTACCGTCCTGGCGGACATCCTGTTCTCGATCATTGAAACATCCCCTGTCGTACACGCCTTCTCCCGCCGAGTGGGGCGGACCGGCGCTGGTTGGTTGCGACTTGTGCGGCGGGAAGCGCCGCCACATGTCAGCCGCAACCAGTATCGACGCGGGACCGGGCAGGACGCAAGCCGGCCCGAGCGGAACCGGCAGGCAGGGCTGCGATCGTCAGGACGGGCGACCCGGCGCCTGGGTCTCCACCGTATCCCAGGACTCGCCCGCGGCAATGATACAGATCGCGTTATGGGCAGGATCGATGGCGGCGACCGTCCAGGTCTCACCGTCCGACGAGGTGTAGAGCAGCACGAGGCGCCCGTCCGCCACGCCGCGGGCGACGGGCTGCTCGTGGTACCTCTCGGCCAGCATGCGGTGGCCCTTTTCCGCGTCGACGCACATGCCGCCCTGCGCGGCAACCGGCAACAGGATCGCCAGAGCGGCGGCGGCGGCCAGAAGCGTTCTCATCTCGGCCTCCATGGATCGTCTCCGCCGCGATAGGGGCCGGCGCGGCGCACCGGCTGCCCGGACGGTCGGTCGCGCACCCCGTTCCCGAAGTGTCGTCCAGGAACGCCACCGGAAAATCGAAGTCTTCTCCAGCCAGCTTTCGGGGGCTTCAAGTCATCGCGACGTGTCGCGAGCATCTATGAAAATGAAATGCCAGAACAGGAATTTGGTTCCGCTTCGAATGACGGGCGCCCCCGCCGGGCGCACCGGCGGCGTCCGGTGCGCTGCCGCACCTTCCGCAGATATCGACGGGAAAGCGGGGCCGCCGATACAAGCGGGCCGGGATATCGCCCTGCCCGTCAGACGTCCCGTTCGGCAACCTTGATCGCGGCCTGCGCGGCGGCCAGCCGGGCGATCGGCACCCGGTAGGGGGAGCAGGAGACATAGTCCAGCCCGACCTTCTCGCAGAACGCGATGGAGGCCGGGTCGCCGCCATGCTCGCCGCAGATCCCCAGCTTGATGTCCGGGCGGGTCTTGCGGCCGCGCTCGACGGCGATCTCCACCAGCTCCCCGACGCCATCCTGGTCCAGGGTGACGAACGGGTCCGCAGGCAGGATGCCGCCGCGGATATAGGCGTCCATGAAGCTGCCCGCATCGTCGCGGCTGATGCCGAAGGTCGTCTGCGTCAGGTCGTTGGTGCCGAACGAGAAGAACTCCGCCGCCTCCGCGATATCGCCCGCCCGCAGGGCGGCGCGCGGCAGCTCGATCATCGTGCCGACCAGGTAGCGGATCTCGTCCCCGCCATTCTCCGCCGCCACCGTCGCTGCGATGCTCTCGATCCGGCGCTTCAGGATCTCCAGCTCCGGCTTCGTGCCGACCAGCGGGATCATCACCTCGGGGACCACGGTCTCGCCCAGCTCCTTGCCGACGGCGATCGCGGCCTCGAAGATCGCGCGGGCCTGCATGTCGTAGATCTCCGGGAAGGTGATCCCCAGGCGGCAGCCGCGATGCCCCAGCATCGGGTTGAATTCGTGCAGCCCCAGCGCGCGCTGGCGCAGCTCGTCCACGTCGACCCCGGTGGCATAGGCCAGCGAGGCCAGGTCCTGGTCGGTCTTCGGCAGGAACTCGTGCAGCGGCGGGTCCAGCAGCCGCACGGTGACGGGCAGGCCGGTCATGATCCGGAACAGCTGCACGAAATCCTCGCGCTGCATCGGCAGGATCTTCGCCAGCGCCTTCTCCCGGCCCGCCTTGTCGCTGGCCAGGATCATCTGCCGCACCAGCGCGATGCGGTCGGCCTCGAAGAACATATGCTCGGTGCGGCACAGGCCGATGCCCTCGGCGCCGAACTTGCGCGCGGTCTCCGCGTCGGCCGGCGTCTCGGCATTGGCGCGCACCTTCAGGCGCCGCACCTTGTCGGCCCAGACCATCAGGTCGGCGAACTCGCCGGTCAGCTCCGGCTCGATGGTCGGCACCTCGCCCAGGATCACTTCGCCGGTGGAGCCGTCGATGGTGATCATGTCGTGCTTCTGCACCACCGTTTCGCCGACGGTCATCCGGCCCTTCTTGGCATCGATGCGCAGCGACCCGGCGCCGGAGACGCAGGGGCGCCCCATGCCGCGCGCCACCACGGCGGCATGGCTGGTGGTGCCGCCGCGTGCGGTCAGGATGCCCTTGGCGGCATGCATGCCGTGGATGTCCTCGGGGCTGGTCTCGACCCGGCAGAGGATCACCCGCTCGCCCTTCTGCGCCATCGCCTCGGCCTCGTCGGCCTCGAACACCACCTTGCCGGAGGCGGCGCCGGGCGAGGCCGCCAGGCCGGTCGCGATCACCTTGCGCGGCGCCTTCGGGTCCGGCATCGGGTGCAGCAGCTGGTCCAGCGCGGCCGGGTCGACGCGGCCCACCGCCTCCTCCTCGCCGATCAGGCCTTCATGCACCATCTCCACAGCGATCCGCACGGCGGCGGCGGCGGTGCGCTTGCCCGACCGGGTCTGCAGCAGCCAGAGCTTGCCGCGCTGCACGGTGAACTCGATGTCCTGCATGTCGCGGTAATGCCGCTCCAGCCGCTCGAACACCGCGACCAGCTCGGCATAGAGCTCCGGCATCGCCTCTTCCATCGCCGGCTTGCTGCCCTTGGCCAGCGTCTTGGCGGCGAGGGTCAGCTGCTGCGGCGTGCGGATGCCGGCCACCACATCCTCGCCCTGGGCGTTGATCAGGTATTCGCCGTACCACAGCTTCTCGCCCGACGAGGGGTCGCGGGTGAAGGCGACGCCGGTGCAGGAGGTCTCGCCCATATTGCCGAACACCATGGCCTGCACGTTGACGGCGGTGCCCCAGCTTTCCGGGATGTTGTGAAGGTGGCGATAGGTCATCGCCCTTGTGTTCATCCAGCTGCTGAACACCGCCCCGATCGCGCCCCAGAGCTGGTCGTGAACGTCCTGCGGGAAGGGCGAGCCGGTCTCTTCCTGCACCTTTGCCTTGTAGCGCTCCACCAGGACCTGCCACTGCGCGGCCTCGACCTCGGTGTCGAGCACGACGTCCAGGTCCTCCTTGTGGATCTCCAGCAGTTCCTCGAAATGCTCGTGGCCGACACCCAGCACCACGTCGGAATACATCTGGATGAAGCGGCGATAGGAATCCCAGGCGAACCGCTCGTCGCCCGATGCGCGGGCGAGGCCCTGCACGGTCTCGTCGTTCAGCCCCAGGTTCAGGACGGTGTCCATCATGCCCGGCATCGACGCGCGCGCGCCGGAGCGTACCGAGACCAGCAGCGGCAGCTCCGGGCTGCCGAAGCGTGCCTCGCCGACCAGCGCCTCGATCGCCCGCAGCCCCTCGTCGACCTGGTCCTTCAGGCCCTGCGGATAGGTCTCGCCATGGGCAAGGTACCAGGTGCAGACCTCGGTGGTGATGGTGAAGCCGGGCGGCACCGGCAGGCCCAGATTGCTCATCTCCGCGAGGTTGGCGCCCTTGCCGCCCAGCAGGTTGCGCATGTCCGCGCTCCCCTCTGCCTCGCCGCCCCCGAAATTCAGGACCCACCTGCTGGTCTGCGCTTCGGTCCGGATGGTTGCCGCTTCGGTCATCTCTGCCTCGTCATCGTGGTGCCCGCCGCCATCCGGCGGCCGGTTGCCGTCTATCCTTCGACCTGCGAGAAATCCGCGACTGCATCAAGGGTTCCCCTGATGCGCCGCAACAGGCGCAACCGGTTCTCGCGCAGGGCCGCATCCTCCGCATTCACCGTGACCCGGTCGAAGAACGCATCGACCGGCTGGCGCAGGCCCGCCAGGATCGCACAGGCTGCCGCGAAATCCTCCGCCTCCAGGGCCCGCGAGGCGGTCCGGCCGGCCTCCGCCAGGGCCTCGCCAAGGGCTGCCTCCTCTGCCGCCGCGTAGCGGGCCGCATCCGGCGCCCCGTCGAAGCTGCGCCCGTCGCGCTTTTCCTCGATCGCGACGATGTTCGCGGCCCGCCGATAGGCGGCCAGCAGGTTGGCCCCGTCATCGCTCTGTAACAGATCGACCAGCGCCTGCACACGCCTGGAGAGCAGCAGGAAGTCGTCCCGGCCCTCGCCGGCGGTGCCGTCCGCCGGCGCCATGGCGGCGGCGATCAGGTCGTGCCGCACGCCGTCGTCGCGCAGATGCACCACCAGGCGGTCGGCCATGTAGCCCAGCACCTCGTCCGCCGCCGGCCCCAGCAGCGGCCGCAGCGGCAGCCGCAGGCCGTTCTCCAGGACGATGCGGATGATCCCCAGCGCCGCGCGGCGCAGCGAGAAGGGATCGCGCGACCCGGTCGGCTTCTCGCCGATCCGGAAGAAGCAGGCCAGGGTGTCCAGCTTGTCCGCCAGGGCCGTCACGACCGCCACCGGGGCGGTCGGGCAGCCGTCGCTCGGCCCCTGCGGGGCGTAGTGCTGCGCCACCGCCTCCGCCACGGCCTCGTCCTCGCCGTCGTGCCGGGCATAGTAGCGGCCCATCACGCCCTGCAGCTCCGGGAACTCGCCGACCATCTCGCTGGTCAGGTCCGCCTTGGCCAGCAGGGCGGCCCGGTCGCAGGCGGCGGGGTCGGCGCCCGGCACCTGCGGCGCAAGCTGCGCGGCCAGGGCGCGCATGCGCGCCACCTTCTCGCCCAGGCTGCCCAGCTTCGCGTGATAGACGATGCCGTCCAGCGCCGGGACCCGGTCGGCCAGCCGGACTTTCCGGTCCTGGTCCCAGAAGAACCGGGCATCCGACAGCCTCGCGCGCAGCACGCGCTCGTTGCCGGCGACGATCCGTGCCCCGCCATCCGTGGCCGCCATGTTGGAGACGATCACGAAGCGCGGCTGCAGCCGGCCCTGGCTGTCGTTCAGGGCGAAATACTTCTGGTGGCTGCGCATCGAGGTGACCAGCACCTCGCGCGGGATCTCCAGGAATGCCGGGTCGAAACCGCCCAGCAGCACCACCGGCCATTCCACCAGGCCCGCGGTCTCCGCCAGCAGGCCGGGATCCTCGGCGACCGCCAGCCCCTCGGCCGCGGCGGCGGCCGCGGCGGCGGTCGCGATCGCAGCCCGCCGCTCCGCCGGGTCGAGCATCACATGGGCGGCACGCAGCTTCTCCCGGTAGTCGGCAAAGCCTTCGACGGCGAAGCTGTCGGCCGCCATGAAGCGGTGCCCGCGGGTCTCGGTGCCGCTGTGCAGATGTCCGAAGGCGAAGCGCACCGGGCGGCCGTCCAGCAGTGCCAGGATCGACTGCAGCGGCCGGACCCAGCGCAGCTCGGTATCGCCCCAGCGCATGCTCTTCGGCCAGGGCAGCGCCGCCAGCGCATCGGGCAGCAGCTCGGCCAGGATGTCGCGCACCGGGCGGCCGGGGATCTCCTGCACGGCGTAGAGGAAGACGCCTTTCGGGGTTTCGCGGCGCTCGCACTGGTCGATGCTGTCCAGGCCGGCGCTGCGCAGGAAACCGGCGATGGCCTTCTCCGGGGCATCGGCCCGCGGACCGCGCCGCTCCTCGCTGCGGCCCGCCTGCTCCAGCGGCAATCCGGTGACCTGCAGTGCCAGGCGCCGCGGCGTCACGAACCCGGCGATGCCGTCGAACGCCAGGCCCTGCGCCGCCAGGCGCTCGCGCACCAGGCGCTCCAGCGCGGCGGCGGCCTCGGCCTGCATGCGGGCCGGCATCTCCTCGGCCAGGGCTTCCAGCAACAGCTCCGCCATGGTCAGCCCGCCTGCCCGGCTGTTGGGCCGGCCGCGGCGGCCTCGGCCTGCGCCGGGGCATGGCCGCGGCTTTCCAGCCAGGCGGTGCAGCTGGCCCGTGCCAGGGTCCGCACCCGGCCGATATAGGCGGCACGCTCCGCCACGCCGATCACGCCCCGGGCATCCAGCAGGTTGAAGACATGGCTCGCCTTCATGCACTGGTCATAGGCCGGCAGCGGCAGCTTTGCCGCGGTCAGCGCCAGGCATTCCGCCTCGCACTCGGCGAAGCGGCGGACCAGCACCTCGGTATTGGCGTGCTCGAAGTTGAAGGCGGAGAATTCCCGCTCGGCCTGCAGGAAGACATCGCCATAGGTCGCGCCGGCGCCGTTCCAGTCCAGGTCGTAGACATTGTCGGCGCCCTGGACGTACATCGCCAGGCGCTCCAGGCCGTAGGTGATCTCGCCCGCGACCGGGCGGCAGTCGAAGCCGCCGACCTGCTGGAAATAGGTGAACTGCGTCACCTCCATGCCGTCGCACCAGATCTCCCAGCCCAGCCCCCAGGCGCCCAGGGTCGGGCTTTCCCAGTCATCCTCCACGAGGCGCAGGTCGTGCTGCATCGGGTCGATGCCGATCGCCCGCAGCGAGTCGAAATACAGGTCCAGGATGTTGTCCGGGCTGGGCTTCAGCAGGACCTGGAACTGATAGTAGTGCTGCAGGCGGTTGGGGTTCTCGCCATAGCGGCCGTCCTTCGGCCGCCGCGACGGCTGCACATAGGCGGTGCGCCAGGGCTCGGGGCCAAGCGCGCGCAACGTCGTCGCCGGATGGAAGGTGCCGGCGCCGACTTCCATGTCGTAGGGTTGTAGTACGATGCAGCGGCGGGCCGCCCAGAACTGCTGAAGGGTCAGTATGAGGTCCTGGAATGACGGCGCCCCGGCTGCCGGGCGCTTAGCCATCGCCATCGCCGCCTTTCACGTCTCGGGTTCCGGAAGAGCGGCCGGAACTTAGCCACCGCCCCGGCCAGGGTCAAGCGACCCGATGCCGCGGCCAGGAGGGCGTGGCGGGCACCGTTCCGGCGCCATGATTCGCAATGGCATGCGCGGGTGTCGCCGGGTATCGTCGCACCGCATTCCTCCAACTCGCGCCGCCTCCTGCCGGGAAGCGGGCCGCGAGCGGGACGGGCGTGCGGGGCGGGCGAGCGGGACGGGCGAGCGGGACGGGGGCGACACATGCAGCAACTTCTGGACGCCGCGTCCTACATGGCGCACGGCTATTGCCTGTTGTGGCAGCCCTGGCTGATCGCCGTCCATGCCGGCGCCGATATCGCCACGGCCCTCGCCTATTTCGCCATTCCGGCCGCCATCGTGATCTTCCTGCGGCGCCGCCGGGACCTGGCCTTTCCCAGCCTGGCCCTGCTGTTCGCCGCCTTCATCCTGCTCTGCGGCCTGACCCACGTGATGGGCGCGGTCACCCTCTGGCTGCCTGTCTACGAGCTGCAGGGCGCGGTGAAGCTGGCCACCGCCCTGGTGTCGATCGCCACCGCCATCGTGATCTTCCCGCTGATTCCCAAGGCGCTGGCGATCCCCAGCCCCGCTGCGCTGCAGCGCACGAACCGCCAGCTGGAAGAGGAAATCGCCGCGCATGAGCGGACCCTGCTGGAACTGCGGGCAATGAAGGCCGAGCTGGAAGAGCAGGTACAGGACCGCACCGCGGACGTGGAGCAGGCGAACGGCCGGCTGCGCATCCTGGCGCGCGAGGTCGTCCACCGCTCCAAGAACCTGATGGCCGTGGTGCAGAGCCTGGCCTATCAGACCGCCCGCACCTGCCCCGACAAGGAGAGCTTCCTGGAGCGCCTGAACGGACGCCTGAGCTCGCTGTCGGAGGCACTGGACGCGGTGGTCCGCAACGAATCGCGCGGCGCCTATCTGGAAGACCTGGTGCGTGGCCAGATGAGCTACTCGCTGGACACCTTTCCCGGCCGCATCGAGCTCGACGGGCCGTCGGTCATGGTGCGGCCGGAAGCGGCGCAGCAACTCGGCCTCGCGATCCACGAACTGGCCACCAATGCGGTGAAGCATGGCGCCCTGGCCGGCGAGGACGGGACGGTTTCGGTTACCTGGCGACTGCGCCCCGGGGGCGCCGCCGGGGAGCCGCAGCGCTTCGCCCTGGACTGGCAGGAACGCTGGCCGGCGCGGCCGGACCCCGCGCAGGAGAGGCCTTCCGGCTTCGGCACCCTGCTGCTGGAACGCGCGGTGCCGGCCTCCCTGCGCGGCACCGCCAGCAGGCAGATCTCGCAGGACGGGTTTTCCTATTGCCTGGACGTCCCCACCGCCGACCTGCTGGCCTCGCCCGATGCCGACCTGGCGGAGGTGCTGGCAGACGGCCAGGACCGGGCCGCCAACCCCGGCTGACCGCGTTGCCGCAGGATCGGCCGCCAGGGTGCGGCAGACCGGGGAACAGTGGATCGGGGCGCAGTGGATCGGGGCGCAGGAAGGCCGGAATCAGCCGAACGGGCAGTCGGCGCGGGCACAGGCAGCCTTCGTGCCGATCGGCACGAAGGCGCCGCAGGCCGTGCAGCGCAGGGTTTCGTCGGCCTGGGGCTCGGCCTTCCGGCGGGGCGGCGGTGGCGCACGACGCTCGACCGCCCCGTCCCGGCGGCCCCAGGCGCGGAAGACGAAGGCCACAGCAAAGATGGCCAGCAGCACGACGAGAATCTTCAGCAACATGTCAAGGTCGGCCCTGCCGGATCATGAGAGTGGAACAGGCCGCCATGCTACAGCCCGAAGCGGCTCCATAACAGCCGGTCCTCGACGGCGCCCAGGATCTGGTCGGGCAATTGCGCAAGTCCGGGCAGTGCCGGCAGCCCGGGCGGGCCGTCCCGCCCCAGGCGCAGGCCCGCGCGACGCTGCAGCCAGGACGTCCTGGCGTTCACCAGGCGCAGCCGCACCGTCTTGCCGAACCGGGCGCGCATCACCGAGCGCAGATCGCCCAGCCCGTCGATCAGCCCCAGTTCCCGTGCCTCGGCGCCAAGCCAGAAGGCGCCGCTGAACAGGTCGTCGTCGCGGCCGGCCGGCAGCCTGTCGCCGCGGCGCTGCCTGACCCAGTCGGTGAAGCCGTCATGCAGGCGGGCCTGCAGGGCCAGCAGCCGGTCCACATCCTCCTGCCGTTCCGGCAGGAAGGGGTCGAGGAAGGATTTCTGCCGGCCCGCGGTATGGACCCGGCGCTCCAGCCCCAGCCGCTCCAGCAGGCCGACCGCGCCGAAGCCGGAAGCGATCACGCCGATCGAGCCCAGGATCGACGAACGGTCGGCATAGATCTCGTCGGCGGCGCAGGCGATCCAGTAGCCGCCGGAGGCCGCAACATCCTCCGCGAAGGCGAAGACCGGCACGTTCTTTTCCGCGGCGAGCTGGCGGATCCGGTCGGCGATGGCGGCCGATTGCATGGGTGAGCCGCCGGGAGAGTTGATCGCCAGTGCCACCGCCGCCAGGCCCTTGGGCCGGAACGCCGCCTCGATCGGCCCGGCCAGGCCGGCAAGATTGAGGCGCGACGGCCGCAGGCCGCCCGCGGGCGGGCCGATCACCCCGTACAGGCGCAGCACCGAGACCTGCGGCCGCCGGCGGAACCAGCGCCGCGGCGGCCAGAGCGCACGCCGCGCATGCCTGTCGGCGGGCAGCGGGTCGGCGGGGGACGCCGGGGTCGCGGGGGAAGCGGGGCGGGGCGGCAGGCCCGGCGAGGGCGATAGGGGATCTGACATGGCGGGTAGATAGGCGGCGTGCGGCGCGGCAGCAAGCGACCGGCTCAAAAGGCCGCGTCCGGCACTGCTGCCGCCTGCCGCAGGATCGCCTCTGCCGCCGGCAGGTAGGCCCCCGCCGAATCGTGCAGCACCAGGCCGGGCCCCAGGCGGAAGGGTGCCCGGCCGTCCTTGCGCCAGCGCAGCAGCAATCGCTTCGCCGGCTGGCCGGCCGAGGGCCAGAGCGGCGCCACGGCGACGCCGCGTCCCGCCCCCGGGAAGGCGGCCAGCAGCTCCGGCAGCCGCTCCATGCGCTGGACCAGGGTGACCGTGCCGCCGGGGCGGACCAGATGGGCCATGGTGGCGATCCAGGCGGCCAGGTCGCCGGCGGCGCCCTCCGCCCGGGCCCGTTCGCGGGCTGCCTGCGCCGCCGGCTGGCGGCCGGCAGCGACGAAGAACGGCGGATTGGCCATCGCATGGTCGAACCGCGCATGGCCGAGCCGCCGGCGAAACGCCGGAACCAGCGCATCGCCGCAGATCACGCGGAAGTGTGCGGCCCGGCCGTTGGCGGCGGCGTTGAGCACCGCCGCCAGGGCGGCCCCGGCCTGGACCTCCACGCCGGTCAGCTGCAGGCCCGCCACCCGCGCAAGCAGGCAGAGGGATGCCGCCCCCGATCCGGTGCCGATCTCCACCACGCGCTCGCCTGCGCAGGCCGGCACGGCTGCCGCCAGCAGCACGGCATCGGAGCCGGCACGCTGGCCGCCCGCCGGCTGCCACAGGTGCAGCCGGCCACCCAGGAAGGCATCGCCGCCTGTCGGATCGGCGTCCATGCAGGCCCGCCCGAAGCGCCTGTCGCGCCGGTCAGGCGCGGCGCTCGGACATCTCGACACCGGCATCGGAAAGGGCGCCGCGGGCCGCCGCCTCGTCCTCGTCGACCACCATGATCCGCCGCGGCAGGGCGCCGATGGAGCCCTCCAGGACGCTGGTATGCTGGTCCAGCACGATCGCCTGCACCCCGGCATCCGCCAGCAGCGCCGAGACATAGGAGATCAGGACCGCATCGTTGGTGCGCAGCAATTCGATCATCGGGCATCTCCTTTGCCGGTGCCCGCCCGGGCTGCGCCGTGCGGATACCGGAGTTTGCGGTGCGGCACATGGCTTGACCGGCCAAGGCAGGAAACTATTCTCGCGGTCAGCATGAACCATAGCCCAGGCCGGAACCGCCCAGAAACCGCCCCGCCGCCGCAACACGCCCGGAGACCTGCCGTCACGGCAGTCCGGGCCGCGGCCCGGGCGGGCGCCCCGCAGACCGGCGCAGCAGGCGGCGCCTTCCCCGCCCGGCCAGCCCCGAAAAGATCCGTCCCGTGAACCTTTTGACGAGTACCGAAGTCCGCGGCCGGCCGAGCGCCCAGGCGATCGACCAGGCCAAGCGCGCCAAGCTGGCGCCCCTGCTGGACCTGGTCGGCACCGACCTGGCCCGGGTCAACGACGAGATCCTGCGCCGCATGGACAGCGACGTGGCCCTGATCCCCGAGCTGGCAGGCCATCTCATCGCCTCCGGCGGCAAGCGAATCCGCCCTATGCTGACACTGGGGGCGGCGCGGCTCTGCGGCTATGGCGGCAGCCGGCATGTCCTGCTGGCGGCCTGCGTGGAGTTCATCCACACCGCGACCCTGCTGCACGACGATGTGGTGGACGAAAGCGACATGCGCCGGGGCCAGGCCACCGCCAACACGGTCTGGGGCAACCAGGCCTCGGTGCTGGTGGGCGATTTCCTGTTCAGCCGCTCCTTCCAGCTGATGGTGGAGACCCGCTCCATCGAGGTGCTGCGGATCCTGGCCAACGCCGCCTCGGTGATCGCCGAGGGCGAGGTGCTGCAGCTGACCACCCAGAACGATGTCGCGACCACCAAGGAGCGCTACCTGCAAGTCGTCGAGGCGAAGACCTCCGCCCTGTTCCGCGCCGCCTGCCGGGTCGGCGCGGTGATCGCCAACCGCCCGGCGGAGGAGGCCGACGCCCTGGACGCGTTCGGCCTGAACCTGGGAATCGCCTTCCAGCTGGTCGACGACGCGCTGGACTATGCGGCGGAACAGCAGGAACTGGGCAAGACGATCGGCGACGATTTCCGCGAGGGCAAGATGACCCTGCCCGTGGTGCTGGCGATGCAGCGCGGCTCCGACGAGGAACGCGCCTTCTGGACACGCACCATGGCGGAGCTGGAGCAGGACGAGGCCGACCTGGCCCATGCCATCGCCCTGCTGGAGCGCCATGGCGCGGTGGCCGATGCCATCGCGCTGGCGGGCCGCTACGGCGAGCGTGCGATCGCCGCCCTGGACATGTTCCCGGAAAGCGACGTGCGCCTGGCCATGCAGTCGGTCGTCGAATTCTGCATCGAGCGGCGGCACTGAGCGCCACCCTCATGGTGGCCGCGAGTCCCGCACGGGCCCGCGCCGTATGCCGGCCGCCCGGGGCTGCGAAACGCGGGTCCGGCCGGATCTTCTGACATGTCTGCCATCGCTCCCTATCTGCGGCGCACGCGCATCGCCTATTTCTCCATGGAGATCGGCATGCGCGCCGAGATCCCGACCTATTCCGGCGGGCTGGGCGTGCTGGCCGGCGATACGGCGCGGTCCTGCGCCGATCTCGACCTGCCCATGGTCTTCGTCACCCTGGCCAGCCGCGCCGGCTATTTCCGCCAGCGCATCGACGGGGAGGGCCGGCAGGTCGAGGAGCCGGACTGGTGGGATCCGGCGGCATGGTGCCGGCCGCTCGACGTCCGCATTGCCGTGCCCGTGGCGGACCGGCAGGTCTGGGTCCGGCCCTGGCTGTACCGTCTCGCCGCCGATCCCGGCCGGGCGCCCGGCAACGGCCCGGCCGGTGCCGGGGTACCAGTGCTGCTGCTGGATACCGACCTTGACCTCAACGACGAGGCGGACCGGCAGATCACGCAGCAGCTCTATGGCGGCGACGCGGAATACCGCCTCAAGCAGGAGATCGTGCTCGGCCTGGGCGGCCTGCAGGTCCTGCATGCCCTGGGGTTCGATCTGCACACCTACCACCTGAACGAGGGGCATGCGGCGCTGTTGACCCTTGGCCTGCTGAACCGCTGGCGGATCGCGCCGGAGGACCGCATCGGCGACTGCGCGCCCTACGATGTCGCGGAGGTGCGCCGGCGCTGCGTCTTCACCACGCATACGCCGGTGGAGGCCGGCCATGACCGCTTTTCGCATGCCCTGTTCGAGCGCCTGCTGCCCGGTCTGGTCGAGCCCGACGCGCTCCGCAGCCTTGCCGGCGCGGATTGCGTGAACATGACCCGCCGGGCACTGAACCTGTCGGGCTTCGTGAACGGGGTGGCGCGCCGCCACGCCCGTACCACCGAGGGCATGTTCCCCGGCTATCGGGTGCATGCGATCACCAACGGGGTGCATCTGGGCAGCTGGGCGCATGACGCTTTCGCCCGGCTGTACGAGGCGCATTTCCCGGACTGGCGGCACGAACCGGAACTGCTGGTCCGCGCCCTGCAGCTGCCGGAGGACGAGGTCTGGCGCTGCCACCAGGCGGCAAAGGCGGAGATGCTGGACCTGGTGGCGCAGCGCACCGGCGCCCGCCTGGACCCGGCGCTGCCGGTCCTGGCGTTCAGCCGCCGCATGACCGGCTACAAGCGGCCGGACCTGCTGTTCAGCGATATCGAGAGGCTGCGCGCCATCGCCGGCCGCCACCCCTTCCAGGTCGTCATGGCCGGCAAGGCGCATCCCCGCGACCAGGGCGGCAAGGAAGCGATCCGGCAGTTGCACGGCTGGATGCACGGCCTGGCCGACGCGATTCCCTGCGCCTTCGTCCCCGGCTACGACATGGCGGTCGGCAAGGCCCTTGTCGCCGGCGCCGACATCTGGCTGAACACCCCGGTGCCGCCGCTGGAGGCCTCGGGCACCAGCGGCATGAAGGCGGCCCTGAACGGCGTCCTGAACCTGTCCACGGTCGACGGCTGGTGGGTCGAGGGCTGCATGGAGGGAATCACCGGCTGGGCGATCGGCGAGGATCGCGAGGGCGGCGACGGCCATGCCGGCGCACTCTACGACAAGCTGGAGCAGGCGGTCCTGCCGCTCTACGCGGGCGATCCCGGCCGCTGGCGCTGGATGATGAAACAGGCGATCGCCTATACCGCGTGCTACTTCAATTCCCATCGCATGGTGCGCCGCTACGCCACCGAAGCCTATCTGCGCTGACTTGGCCGGCGAAAGTCGAGGCAGCCGCCGGGGAGACCGCCGGGTCACCGAGTCGTGCATCCGGTGAAGGCCCTCGGCCGCCTCTGTCAGACGCCGGTCGTCGAGGATCCAGGTGATCTCGCGATCGACCTGCGGCGGCTGCGGTTCCTCGACGATGAGCGGCCCACACGGGCCGCGCCCAAGCTGCTCGAAACTGCGTTGATGCGGGTGGTACCAGGTTGCGGGGAACGAACGCCGCGTCGGCGTGACCGAACCGGACATGCGACAGTTTTTCGGAAAGCCGTGGTCCGCAGTCGCCCGGCGATGCACTGGGCATGCCTCAAGGAGCAACCGCACAGGCTGTCGAAACCGACATTGGTTCGGCGCAGGCGGAACCCGACCATCCGGGCGGATAGTAGCGTCAGGTCAGAAAGGCAGGTCCCGGTTGATGAGGTTCGAGCGACGTCGGGGCTCCTGCGAGCCATTTGGATCGGGCAGTAGAATGCCGCATCGGTCCTTGGGCGACGGCCTGAGCCGCGTCGGCGATCACGCCCTGAACCGGAACAGTACAGTCGATGGTGCAACTCGGCGTTTGGCTGTCATCGTCCGCGGTCAGGCAGGAAACGCAGCCGGGCTTCGACATGGCGTCGACCGTAACGAAGCTAGCCGCTCGATGGCCCCTGCCATGTTTGTGGCATAGGCAGAGGCGGTCACCGAGACAAGGGTGACAACGATGCCAGCAAGAATGCCTGTCCCGCGTTTCATCGTGATTGGAGCCCAGCCTTGCGCCGCGATTGCGTCGAATGCCATTCGGCCAAACTGCTCCCGATTGTGAAGAAGGCGATCCTCGACCGCAGCCGGACCGTTGGCTGTCTGCTGCAAGAGACAGCCACAACAGCGACGCCCGTGCATCGGAAAAAATGAGGGCGAAGCGGCATGCAGTCAGGGAAGAGAAGAATCGGAGTTAAGAAGCTTAACCCCCTTCTCTCTCAAGGTTCCGTCAGGAGCAATGTAGCGGTACAGCGTCACGGTCGATATTCCAAGTTGTCGGCAAAATTCTGCGATATTTGCGTCGCGATCTCGCATGACGGCTTGGGCAATAATGAGGTGGCCTTTTGTCAGGACTGGCTTTCGTCCCTTCGACCGAAAGGATTCGGCCGGTCCGTATCGCATTAACTTCCACTCGCGCAACCGGTAGCGCTCGAACTCCGCAAGGGCTGCAATGAAGTTGAAGAACTGCGGGCCGCTTCCGGCCTGTGAGGTGTCGATTGACCCGCAATTTGCTTTGAGGACTCTGAGGTCCACTTGTCTGTCCGCCAGGCACTGGACGGTCCTGACGAGATGCGCCAGATCGCGGCCAAGCCGATCGAGACGCCAGACCACCAGCGTATCCCCCGCTTCGAGGGCATTCATGCAAGCCTCGAGTTGTGGGCGCGGGTCGCGTCGTGTCGTCGTCTGCTCTTCGAACAGGCGACTACCTGGCACCCCCGCAGCGGTCAAAGCATAGCGTTGCAGGTCGAGCAGTTCGCTGTCGTCGGACTTGGCCGTCCTGATATAACCGGTCAACAGGCCAGTCCCCGCTTCCCCCTCCCAGGCAGAACCGTCACGTTCCTGGTGTTCCGGAAGCGATGTCGTCGCTGTATGCAATCGTTCGCTGAATTGCAGTCCACTACCGGGGCGGGGCTCGATCGTCACGGCTTTCCACCCCCGTGACCCTTGGCATGCCCAAGGGATTGTCGACGGCTTTTCAGGAACCATCGTTCCGCTGTGAACACGGCCAGGATGCCAGGGGCCGACAATCCGACGGGCATGCCAAACAACCGCTGCGCATAGGTCCCGAAGCTGCGCGCGACCAGGCTTTCGTTGATTACCATCGAGAATGCCATCAGCAATGCTCCCGCGCCGGCCGTTGTGCTACGGCCATATGCCTTCTGGAGATACATGCCGATGCCGCCCGTCGAAGGGTGGGCATAGGACAGCTTCGCGCAGGAACAGGCGCTGAAGCCGCTGATCGCGGCCGCAAGAACGAAGGCCGCCGGGAACCAGAGCCCGGCATAATCTGCGACCTGGCCAGTCGGAGCAAAGATCCCTGCGCCGATCATCACACCGGTGCCCAGGCCGATTGCACCCGGAAACGAAAAGCTGCCCTTCTTGTAGTTTTCGGTCATTCCCCTGCCCACTCGATCTTTGAGAGTGCTGCGCACCCGCCGCTGGTCGGACACCGGACACCAGACACCGAATGCCGGCGCCAAGGCACCGGCATTCGGTTTTCCAGTCGCTATGGGCGCAGACGGCCTTAGAACAGCAGCCTGGTGCCGATAACCAGGAACAACTCGTCCACATCTGCGCCATCGGCCCGCCGGAAACTGGCGGTATCGCCAAACGCCCTCTCGTAGTGCACCCCGACATAGGGGCTGACGGCGCGGTCGATCAGGTCGTAGCTAAGACGCAGGCCAAGTTCCGCCGTGCTGAGACCGGCACCGACCTCGGCCTCGGTATCCTCCGAGAAGGCAAAGTCGATCTCCGCGGCGGGGGTGAGAATGATGCGGTTGGTAATCAGGAGCTCGTACTCGGCATCCAGGCGGGCCGAAACGTCCCCCTTCTCGCTGAGGAACAGGTCGGCATCGATCTCGAACCATTGCGGAGCCAACCCCTGGACACCCAGCACCCCGTAGAGCCGGTCATAGCCGCGTGGCATGTCGTAGCGGACACCTGCCTTGGCATCGAAAAATGTGGAGATCGGCGTTTGCAGCAGCAGCTGGTTCTCCAGCGTCTCAAAGGCACTGCTGTCCTTCTCGTACTCGCCCTTGCTCTGCAACCGCAGTTTCAAGTCGTCGGTCCCGGCAAGAGCGTCCCCATCCCAGGCATAGACGTCGGAGTTCCGTCCGATCCGATACTCCAGCTGCTCCACCGTGACGCCGTAGTAAAACAGCGGTTCCTTCTCCTGTGCGATGGCAGAATGACTCGTAGCGACCAAGCCAGTGCTGCCGAGGAGTCCGGCCGCAAGTGCCCTTAAATAGCGATTTTCCATGCGTCAGCCCTCCGACCGCTGCGGCCCGGCGATCTGCACCGCCTTCTTTGGACCACCCTCGACAATCACCTTCCGGAACATGCCGCTGGCAGCGTGGTAGGACAGATGGCAATGGAATGCCCATTGGCCTGGAGCATCGACTTCGGTCTCCATGTACAGGGTGGTCCCGGGAGCAACGCTGACGACGTGCTTGACCGGGTTCCATTGCCCAGCGCCAACATCCAAGATCGACCACATGCCATGCAGGTGCATCGGATGTGTCATCATCGTTTCATTGACGAACTTGAACCGGACGCGCTCGCCGTATTTCAGGCGGATCGGTTCTGCATCCTCATACTTGATGCCGTTGATGGACCAGGAATACCGCTCCATATTGCCAGTCAGACGCAGTTCGATCTCTCGCGTCGGCGCGCGCTCCGGATAGAGCGGCCGGGCGGCACGCAGATCCGCATAGGATAGTACTTTCCCGCCATTTGCCGCTGATGGCAGCAATCCGCTGCCCTTGGCGTAGAATGGATCCTGGCCGGCACGTTCTGTCGTTCCAGCAGCGCCCTGCCTCATGGCGGCGGCATCCATTTTCGAATGGTCCATGCCCGCCGCCGGAGCGGCTTCCGCCTGGCTCATGCCACCCGTGCCGTGACCCATGGCGGCGTGGTCCATGCCCTGGGCGGGTGTGGAGTCCGCCTGGCTCATGCCACCCGTGCCGTGCCCCATGGCGGCATGGTCCATGCCCTGGGCTGGTGGAGAGTCCGCCCGGCTCATGCCACCCGTGCCATGCCCCATGGCGGCGTGGTCCATGCCCTGGGCGGGTGCGGGGTCCGCCTGGCTCGTGCCACCCGTGCCGTGACCCATGGCAGCGTGGTCCATGCCCGCCGCCGGAGCGGCTTCCGCCTGGCTCATGCCACCCGTGCCGTGACCCATGGCGGCGTGGTCCATCCCAGCCATACTGCCGTGATCCATGCCCATATCCGACATAGTCAGGAGCGAGGCAGGCCGCAGCTCCGGGACGTCTGCCACCATGCCTGGACGGGGAGCCAGGGTGCCGCGAGCAAAGCCCGATCGACCCATGGACTCCGCGAATATTGTGTAGGCTCGATCCTCTTTCGGCTGAACGATCACGTCATAGGTTTCAGCGACCGCAATGCGCAACTCGTCAACCGTTACGGGTTTCACATCATTGCCGTCAGCTTGCACCACCGTCATCTGCAACCCGGGGATTCGCAGATCGTAATAGGTCATCGCCGAGGAGTTGATGAAGCGCAGCCGGACTTTCTCACCAGGCTTGAAGATCCCGGTCCAGTTCTGTTCCGGCCCCTTGCCATTGATCAGGCCGGTGAAGCCCTGCAGGTCCTCGATATCGGTGGGCATCATGCGCATCTCGCCCCAGGCGGCGCGGTCCGCGAGTGTCGCGTCGAAGCCCTTCGACGCGACGTCGTCGAAGAAATCTCCCAGAGTGCGCTGCTTGCGATTGTAGTAGTCCGGCATCAGCTTCAAGTTCCGCATGATCCGGTCACCGGAGTGCGGGTGCTTGTCGGTCAGCTGGACGACATAGTCGCGATCGCTGGCAATCGCCTCACCGCTCTTCGGCGTGATGACTATTGCTCCGAAGGCGCCATCGGGCTCCTGAAAGCCGGTATGGCTGTGGAACCAATAGGTTCCTGTCTGCCGGATCGGGAAGCGGTAGGTGAAGGTCTGTCCCGGCGCGATCCCGTCGAAGCTGATCTTCGGCACGCCATCCATCTGGAACGGCAGGATCAAGCCGTGCCAGTGGATCGAGGTGGATTCGTCGAGATTGTTGGTGACGTTGATAACCACATCTTCGCCCTCGGCAAAGCGAAGGACCGGGCCAGGCGAGGCCCCGTTATAGCCAATCCCAGTCTTGGTGAAATCGCCGGTGTCGATGGTGACACGGTCGACGCTGAGGTCGTAGGTGCCCGCCTGCAAGGTTGCGCTCTGCGCAAGGCCGAAACCAAGCGCCATGACGGTCAACGCGAGGCTGCTGCGTCCTGGTATCCAGTTCATATCCTGCTCCTGTCACGCCCCAAACTCCGGGCAAGCCGGAGGTGGGCGCCGATCGATGCACTGCCGGAGGGCAGGTTCCCGGTGTCGCAGCTGAACGCCACGACACCGGGACCTGCGATGCCCTGTGCTATCGGATGTCGATGACGCCCTTCATTCCTGCCTCGTAGTGGCCGGGGACGTTGCAGGCGATTTCCACGGTGCCGGCGCTCGGAAAGGTCCAAACGACCTCGCCGCTCTGGCCCGGCTCCAACAGAACGCTGTTCGGATCCGAGTGACTCATCCCGTGGCCGCCCTTCATCTTGTCATGATTGATACGGTCGGCTTCGAGAACGCCATCGTTCACCATCGCCATCATCTCCTTCTGATGGGCGGCATGCATTGCGGGGGTGCCGATATTGAACTCGTGCACCAATGTACCCTTGTTGGTGACAACGAAACGCACGGTCTCGCCGGCTTTCACATCCACCGCCGCAGGATCGTAGGAATTGTCGACGAGCACGATATCGACAGTCCTGTCCGCCTTGCTTGCCGCGGCAGCCTGCCCCATCAGACCGGTCGAGCCGGCTTGATGGGCATCACCATCATGGGAACCCGCGGCTTGCACTGGCGATCCGAAGGCAACGCCAAGTGTCAGGAGCGCCGCTGCCGCAGCGCCCCAGACCTGCTTGGTAATAGAACTACGAACTCGATTGATCTTGGATTCCATTTAATTCGTCCATCTCTCTCGCATAGCACCCTTCATGGGAAGTCGCCGGCAAGTGAGATTGCCGAGACATCCGAATGTGTGGGGACCTGCTTTGAAGCCGTGACTTCGTCACATGACGGACCTACCGCAAGCGATCAGGCTCGCATGATGCGGTAGTCAAGTCATGGAGAAGTCGGGATTTGTTGCGCCCGTAAGAGCAACAATGGGACCGGTCCTCGTCGGCGTTTCGCGGACTCAGACTTGTGCAGGTTCAGGCGCTGACTCGAGGAGGGCGAAAGAGGCCATCGGAACCGCTCGGCGGCGGAGCGTCGCCTGGCCACCACGACCAATCGCGAAATGCAGTCCGGTGCTCACCAATCAAAGCACCAGGCAAAAGACCCGACAGGCAGCCAATGGCGCAGCACGACGCCGCATCATGGTCAACTTCGTGGTCATGCTGGCCGGAGTCATGATCGCCCATGGACTGATCGTGCAGGTGGTACCCACCAGCAGCCGAAAATGGCACCAGATCGCACACTGCAGCTTGTGTCGGCACGTCCGGTCCAAATACGACCGGACCGGCAGCCTCGGCGGACGTCGACCAATACCCGATCAACAGCGCGAAAGCCGCGACAGCGAGGAAGAACTTCAACAAATGTGCAGGTACCGTCGCCACGACCAGTTCAGCTTTGTAGGTGACGAAGGCGTCCAATCTATCGGGCCGAGCAAGCCGAAGCAAGGCGTCGATAAGGGGGTTCACGCGGCTTTGAAGGGTTGTCGCCGAAGGCAGATCCAATCTACATCTCGACGGCAGCCTCTTCCGAACTCTTGCAACGTCGCTACCAAGTGGGCGCGGTTCAGGGTGGGCACTGCAGCCCGATCGAATGGATACAGCCGATCTTGCCGATCCTTCGACATGGTGATAATGTATATAATACACAGATTCATCTTTAGTGAATATCGTGCGCTATCAAATCTACATTTTGATTTGTATTGGTATCCTGGTCATCTTGGCACGGAGTGTCCCGGGCGTTTCCGTGGTCACTGCTACGGTTCTGCACAAGCGCCCCTTTGCTACTTCCGTAGAGACGTCGACCTTCGCGTTTGTGCATTGTCGAAACGACGAATCCCCTCGACACGGGCATGAGCAGCCCTCCGACAATGGGGAAGGGCTGGCATTCTCCTGTGCTACGCCGCCATCTGTCGGGCTAACTACCGACCACCTGCAGGCATTCGTCATAGCCAGATCCGAGCGGCTGCGCCCTGACGTTACCAGAGATCCTGCCGGACCGGACTTTGCTCCCCCGCGACGTCCTCCACGCACCTTCTGCTGAAAGTTTCACGTCGGCGCCGTACGCAGCGCCGACGCCGGATACAGCAGGGTCGAGATCTGCGCCCACATTGCTGCATCCGATTCCCGTCTGTAGGCCGCGCTGTCTGCCCCGGAATTCACCTGGGTGCCGGCGCTGCAACATCGGACGATGCCATTCAGTGCCGCCAAAGCAAGGCCCGTCCCACGTGGGTAGCAAGCTCCGCTGAACATTCTACCGGTCGGAGCTTTCCTATGCCGCTTCGGATGCGGTCCTGCCGCCCTGTCGGCCGATCGACCAATACATGGTTTGGGATCGTTCGGAGGTGGCGCCACATCGAACAGGAATCCACGAAAATGAAGATGCCGTTCTACGCCCACGCGACGATGCGAAGCGCTCGTCTGTCAGGATTGGGATTGGCTGCTGGACTTGTCTTTCTTCTGGCTGTTCCCGCCGCCGGATTGGCACAGTCGAGGGACCCGCACTGTTTCACCCAGATGCGGAACAGAATGCCCGTCGGACTGTTGCGACAGCAGCTGGATCAACAGGGCTGGCAAGTCCAGTCGATACGGCTCAAATATGGCTGCTACGTTGTCCAGGCTCTGGATGCCAACGGTGAACAGGTCAGGGCCTATTTCGAGCCCCGCTTCCTGTGGCGCCGCGAAGTCGATGATGAGAAACAGACAGACAACGATTGAGAGTTATAGAGTGCGTACCTAGGTAATGCAGTCGGGGCGGTTTCGCATTTTTTTTCGAAACCGCTCCGACGAATACCGCATTTCAGTCGATCCGGATCACTTTGATTGGGGTGCCGGGTCGTTCGGACAGAGTTCGACATCGGATATTTGGACCGCCTGCAGGTTCCGAGGCGCGATCATCGCTTTTGCGCCTGTCATGCCGACCTCGCCAAGCGCGCCTGGCAAAAGATCGTTCTCCATCGTCAGCTGTCCGACCTTGGCGCCTTCGGCGGCTTTGTTCCGCTATTCCCATGACCGCAAGGGCAAGCATCCCCGCGCACATCTGGCCGGCTATGCTGGGATCCAGCAGGCAGATGCCTATGCCGGCTTCAACGAGCCCTCCAAACCGGAGCGGGCGCCGGGGCCGGTCCGGGAAGCCTGCTGCTGGGCGCATGCGCGGCAAAAATTCTTCAAACTGGCCGATATCAACCGCAAGGCAAAGGGTGGCAGGCCCGCTTCACCGCTGGCACTGGAGACAGTGCAGCGGTTCAATACCCTGTTCGACATCGAACGTGCCATCAACGGCCAAACGGCCGGGGAACGGCCCAAGCCGCGCCAGGAGCAAGCGGCACCTCTGGTTGCCGAACTGCAGGCCTGGACGGGGGCCATCGCGGCCGGATGTCCCGTCACAGCAAGGCCGCAATGGCGATGGACTACATGCTGACCCGCTGGGCGGGGCTCAGCCGGATTCTCGAACACGGCCGGATCTGCCTGACCAACAATGTCGCCGAACGCGCATTGCGCGGCATCGCACCGGGTCGGAAGGCCCGGCTGTTCGCCGGCTCCGATCGCGGTGGCAAACGGGCCGCCTCCATGCACATCCTGATCGGCACAGCCAAGCTCAATGGTGTTGATCCACAAACCCGCCCACGCCGTGGCCGCCTGATCACCTACAGGACGGCGGTACTCACCGGAGGGTTCCGACTAAGCCAGGTGCACCATCGCAACCTGGCAAAAGCGCTCGAAGAGCGTTGGCCCAGCCCCGACTGACCGGGCACAGAACGCCCCTCGCTTTCCCTGTCCGATTCCCAATTATCCACGGCAACCATAGAAACCGCGATAGCCGACTCGAAGACCGGCGTCCAGTTCCAGCAGCAGATCGACTTCCTGCCGACCCGCCATCGGGTCCAACGCCGCTTCACCCAAAGGCGGAGAAATACGCATTGCGATACCAATCGCCGCCAGTGTCAGTCCGTTCGCCGATCCAGCGGCATTGCCTGCATCGACTCGAACCAGGTCACCGCTGAGCTTGACCAGTCCCGCTCCGTTTTCGCCGACGGCAAGAACCGGGGGGCTGTCCTCCGTATAGGTGAAGAAGCAGGCGGCGCCGTCGGGGAAGAGCCTGGCGACTTCGTCCGGCGTCATGAATTCCGGATCGAGAACTGCGACCTCGGCACTCGACAGCGCATCGGCCAGGGTTCCGACCTCTTTGGGCTCGCTTGCCCCGGATTCCGCGCCGTCGCCCGAGTCATCGATGCTGTCGATCAGATACCGCATCTCGGCGATTTCCTTGTCCTGCGCGAAGATGATTTCGTCAGCCAGCTTGCGCACCCGGGGGTCGGAAATATTCGCTCGGCTAGACGTCATGATGGCAATCGAATGATGCGGGATCATTGCACGCATGAAACTCGTGTCACCAACGGTGACCTGGCTGCGGACCAGCCACAAGGATACACCGAAAGCCAGAAGGGCACCGGCAAAGATGGCGGCATTGAGCGTCTTGTTCGAATACATTGAGAGCATGAACCCGAGCATGATCACCGCCATCGTCGCGCCCATGACCAAAGCCATGTAAAGACGGGTTTCCGAGAAAAAAACATGGGTCCACAAATATGTATTGAGGTACATCAATCCGAACATGACCACAGTGGACGTGAATATCATCGCGGCAAACCGGCCGTAAGCCATTCTGCCGCTCCCGTTTTTTGGTTCTTCGCTGTGGTTTGTCACGCCGTACCGACCTTTCACTTGACGCATTCGTATTACGTCATCAGATAACGCGCGTGCGCGACTTCCGGTTCCATAGCAGCGTTCAGCGGTCCTGGGGCCCCCACGATCCATCGACCGTCGAGTTTTTTGCCACGGGCCGTCGCGCATTCTCCCCCATACATGCATGTCCACAAAGACAGTGGGCTACGCGACGACAGAAGACGTCGGAGGACCTCCACCGCACAGGGGCGTCACCACCCATTACACAGAAAACCTGCAACTCAAAAATAATATTGTTTAACCATATTGTTATTAAACTGGCGCGATCGCATCATTCTTGCCCTATTTACTGCAGACATTTATTTGCGTATTATGGTTGCATCGACTGGCATCTGACCGGTGCATTGTTTCCGTCTCTCTCGCTATTCCCCCCTTCTGTGTAGTGGGACGGTTTCAGTAAGACGACGGGCCTCACCTCATGAAAATATCCGACAGTTTCTCTGGTGCCGCTCTGTCTTTGGTGCAACGCAGGCGCAAAGTGGCGCTTCTTTTCATTGTCTTCGGAACCGTGTCTTGGGCTTTTCTTAACGATCACCATTTTCCAGGACGCACTTATGAGCAAATCACCGGGACTGTTGGCATAGTTTTAATTGGAGTATGTGTTCTGGGTCGCGTCTGGTGCTCCTGGTTCATATCCGGAAGAAAGAAAAAGGAACTGGTTCAAGAAGGACCTTTTTCTATGTCAAGAAATCCATTGTATATGTTCTCTATCATCGGCGCATCCGGAGCGGGATTAACAGCCGGAAGTATTGTTCTGACTATATTAATCTTTTCAAGCGTTCTATTTGTATTCAACTCAGTTGTGACTCATGAAGAGAATTTTCTTTTAAATCAATTTGGCGATAAATATATTTTATACTGCGCCACCGTCCCGAGATGGGGTATTCGTATGTCCAGTTTTTCTTTCTATGTAGAATATTTCACCAACAAACCAAATGGTAAATTGTTTTTGATCTCGATCAGAGATTCATCTCTATTTCTCCTTTGTATTCCCCTATTCCGGGCCATCGATGAAGTCACGCACACCGGATTTTTTCGCCCTGTTTTCGCCCTGTATTAGACCCTGTGCCTAGAGCATGATCACCTGGGCCGGCAACATACCGTGAGTTACAGCATAACGTGAGTTGATGAGGTAGTTGTTGGTGGGAGTTGATCCGGCAGCGTTCCGATGCACCATCAGAGTGCCTCGCGGTCGCGTTCCTGGACAGTCTCAGCAGATATCTGAGCTTGGCGAACAGCTGTTCGAATGGGTGTTCAGCCCCGGCATGTGGTAGATCCGAACTCCCGATTAGCCAATTCGACCGAGGGCCGGGAACAGGTCCAGCATCCAGTAGGAGAACTCTGCAAGGCGGCCGGTCATCATGGCGAGCCCCATCAGCACGAGCACTCCTCCCGCCACCACCTGGAGCGCCGCGCCGAGCCGACGGACCCTCTTGAGTCTGACGGTCAGACCGTCGGCGAAAATGGCGGTCGCGAGGAACGGCACGCCAAGGCCCATTGAGTAGATCGCGAGAAGCGCCACCCCATCGGCAACGCTCGCGCCCGTGGCACTGACCGTCAGGATAGCGCCAAGGATCGGGCCGATGCAGGGCGTCCAGCCAAACGCAAAGGCGAGGCCGAGGACGTAGGCATAGATCGGCCGCCCGCCAGGCAGATCCACATGATAGCGCCAGTCGCGCAGCAACCAGCCCGGCCGGAAGGCACCCATCATGACGATTCCGAAGGCCATCACCACGGCGCCTGCGATGAGAGACAGTTCGTAGCTGTTGGCGATCAGCAACTGCCCCAGCGCCGTCGCGCTGGCGCCCAGGACAACGAATACCGTGGTGAACCCCAGCACGAAGTTTATGCTGAGCCCGATGGCCGGGAGCCGGGCCCGGAACGCACTGCCGCTTGCCGGCGCCTGGCCCGGCCCACCGGCGATGTAGGAAATGTATCCCGGGACGAGCGGCAGGACGCAGGGCGACAGGAACGAGACCGTTCCCGCGGCAAAAGCCGTGAGCAGGCCGACGTTTGACAGTTCAAACATGCAGGAGCCCGGCCACCGGCGTCATTCCGGTGCCCGCGCTGCGGCGATCCTGGCCTGCAGCGTGGTCAAGTCGGTGGCACCGCGCAGGATCGCCTCGCCGATCACGAAACCGGGCGTGCCTGTGATTCTCAGTTTTCGGGCAAGCTCCATGTTGCGCTCGATCGACGCCGCAAGCTTCGGATCGCCCATATCCCGCTGCAGTCGATCGATATCGATGCCAAGGCTTTCAGCAAGAGCGAGCGCGGTGTCGCGGTCGATCCCACCGGTTTCCGCCATCATCGCCTTGTGGAAATCCACGTAGCGGCCCTGGCGCCGGGCGGCCAGTGCGGCCTTGGCGGCAAACTCGGAATCGGCGCCGAGGATCGGCAACTCCTTGTAAACGATGCGCAGGTTCGGATCTGCCGCCTCCGCCTCGATCATCACCGGAGCGACCCGGCGACAGTATGGGCAGTTGTAGTCGAAGAACTCGACCAGTGTGACATCGCCATCCGGATTGCCGCCGACCGGATCGTCCGTTGCTTGCAGCAGCGCCTCGCCTTCCGCCGCAAGAGCCTGCCTGGCCGCGCGCTCCTGCTCGGCAAGCTGCCGTTGCTCCAGGCCTCTCATCGCTTCCACGATCACCTCTGGATGCTCCAGGAGATAGGCCCGAACCCGAGCGCCGAAATCGGTCTCGCCAATCGCCACCGCCCCCTCGCCCGCCGGCGTCTCCTGACGAAAGCCCGGATCCAGGAGCAGCCAGGCGCCAATGCCGGCAACCGCGATCAGAAGCACTGCAAGCGCACCAACCAGACCGGACCGCCGGCTTCTATGTTCAACCTTCATTTCCCTGCTCCGAATGGTTGATCGAATAACATGCAGCTACCGGCCGGCTTTCCAGATAACCCAGGTACATTTTCATGTATTTTCATCCCAGAGGAATTCAGTAATACGGTTCCACCAGCCCGGATTCTGGTTCTGCGATTGGCTGTGGGCATTATTCGCGACACCGTTCAGGTAAAGGACAAGATTGAGCGATTTGAATTCCACACCATGGAAATTCGCCGCCCAGGTCCCATCGGGACCGATCACATGGGTGACGGCGCCATGAATCTGCTGGCCGTCCGGTGTCGGGCTGAAACTGTGGCCAAAGGCTTCGGCGAGCTTCCGCGTCCTGCCTTCCAACGCCGGGTCGGTCGTGGCCAGGAAGCGCCAGTTCGCCGGATCCAATCCATGCGCGGGACCGAAAGCCTCGCGGACCTCCGCCGTGTCGTTGGACGGATCGGTCGAAACGCTCAGGAACTGCACGAGCTCCCGCATGGGGGTGTCATTCACCAGGGCCTGTACTTCAGCGATCTTATCGGCATGCAAAGGACAGATGTCCGGGCAGGATGCATAAATGAAGTGTAAAACAATGAGTTTACCAGTATAGTCTGAAAGTCTTGCGAGTTTCCCTTGTGCGTCAGTAAGCTCGAAGCTCGGTGCCGGACGGCCGATGACCTGGAAATAAGGTTCCTTGTCCGCCATGACTTTGTCCAGATCGCCGCCGGGATGATTTGCAGCGACCGGCGTGACGGCGAGGAGAACTGGAACAAGGAAGAGACTTGCCGACAATAGGCGTGTGAATCCACGCGTTCCGGCCTGTTGCCGCCGACGCGATGGCAACCCGTTGACGATCATCATTGCCATGCCGTCACGCCTCCGGTTTTTCATCGTCCGGCGTCGATCTCGATCCGTGCAGGCCCTTGCACATGCACAGCCCGGCTCCGCACATTGCCAGGCAGGGCAGAACGCTGAGCAGGATCGGTGCGACCCCGATTGCGGACAGCCAGCCCCAGTTCAGCGCCACCCCAACGCCGGCGGCGGCGAAACCGGACAGAAGCCATACCCGTCTGTCCCGCAGCCACAACCATCGAATCCGCCCGTAGGTCAAGTCGCTTGAAAGCATAGGGTTGGTCATCCTCTAGTCCTCTTTGTCGCTCGACGTGACTATTCGCTCGAAGAAGGAAATCATCTCGGCCGTATCCCACTCGGCAGGCCCCACCAGGCGCGCAAGTTCGCGGCCTTGTCTGTCGATGAGCAGGGTGGCGGGCAGGCCAGGGATTCCCAGCGACCGCGCGGCCGTACCGCGCCTGTCGACGAGGATCTTCAGATGCTCGATGCCGGTATCGTCGTAGAACCGGCGGACGACGTCCGGGCCCGCCCGATCGATCGAGAGCGCCAGAACCTCGAATGCAGGGCCGCCGAGGCGCGCCTGCAGCCGATCCAGGGTCGGCATCTCCCTTCGGCAGGGGCCGCACCAGGTGGCCCAGACATTGAGCAGAATGACCTTGCCGCGCCAGGCAGAGAGATCGTGCCGCTTGCCCGCTTCGTCCTCGAAGGACATCTGCGGCACGTCCCGCGGCTCTGGATGCAGCTGCATGCCGACGGGGTCGGCAGCCCGGGCCTGAGGCACGACAAGCAGCATCGCGACCATGCCGACAATGAGGAACCGCATGGGTCTACTCCTTCGGCTCCGCGCGCAGGCGGGACAACAGGGGAAAGATCTGCTTGAAGACGAGGTCCTGCGTCAGCGGGCCGGCATGCCTGTAGGCAATCCTGCCGTCAGGGGCGACGATGTAGGTTTCCGGCACCCCATAAACTCCCCAGTCGATGGCGACCCGGCCATCGAGATCCGCCCCGGTGCGGGCATAGGGATCGCCGAGCCGGTCCAGGAAGGCAGCGGCTTCGGCGGGCTTGTCCTTGTAGTTGAGACCGAAGACGGGAACCGTGCCGCCGTTTGCCAGCCGCATCAGGATTGGGTGCTCGGCCCGACAGGGTATGCACCAGGAGGCGAATACATTGACCAGGGAAACCTGACCCTCCAGATGCGCACTGGACAGGCCCAGAGCCCTGCCTTGAACCGGCGGCAGGGAAAACTCCGGGACCGGCTCGCCGATCCGGGCGGACGGCAGGGCCCTGGGATCGCGGTCGAGGCCCCAGGCCAGCGCGGCGGCAACAAGGGCGAAAACCGCGGCCGGGAGCAGGAAGCGCAATGCCATCCGGTCCCGCCGCTGTCGCGCGACGGTGCCGACCGCGTCAGCCATCCCGTCCTCCGGCACCCGAACGGGCGAAGAGGTACTTGATCAGCGCCGCTGCGGCGAGAATCAGGACCAGGACGACAAGCAGTCCGACAAGCCCCATTCCCCAACCCATCATCCCGCCCATCATGCAGTTCGTTCCATCCATCATGTCTTGCTCCATCGGGCCGGTGGCGGCAGGGCGCCGCAGCCCGTTCAGTTGCTTCCGGGGACGCCCCGCTACTCCGTGGCATAGACCCGAGGCGTTTCGGCACCGATCTCGTAGATCGTGAACGGTTCCGACTTCCTGCCGCCCATGCCGGGCGAGCCCGACGGCATGCCGGGCAAGGTCACGCCCTTGATGTCCGGCCTCTCGTCGAGGAGGCGGCGCACCGCCGCGATCGGGACATGACCGCTGACCGCATAGCCGTCGACGAACGCCAGGTGGCAGCCCTGGAAATCGTCGGGGATTCCCGCCTTCCGGCTCATCACGACCAGATCGTGGGTTGGCTTGACGTCGACGGCGAAGCCGTTCTCCCGCAGGTAGTCGGCATAGTTCTCGCAGCAATCGCATTGCGGGTTCTTGTAGAGCGTGGCGCTTTCCTTCGGCTCGGCAGCGAGGAGCGGCGCCGAAATGGCAATACCGAGCCCGAAGGCGGCGATGGTCAGGAGCTTTCTCATGAAATCAGTCCTTGTTGAGGGAAAGGTCAGGCGACGCGGATGACGCCCATCATCCCGGCCGCCTGGTGCTCGAGGATGTGGCAATGGAACATCCAGTCGCCCGGATTGTCGGCGACGAAGGCAATCTCGACCCGCTCCCGCGGGGCCATCAGGACGGTGTCCTGCCATTCGCGCCGGGCCGTCGGGGTGCCGTTTCGCGAGATCACCCGGAACGAATGGCCGTGCAGGTGGATCGGGTGAGGCCAGGCGGTCGCGTTCGTCATCGCGATCACATGCGATCCGTCGCGCCGCAATGTCAGGAACGGCTCCAGCACATGGCCATCGGCGGCCACACCGTTGACGAACCACATGCCGCCTGAGCGCATCATGTTCATCATCGAGCCCATCTGGCCGCCCATCTCCTGCATGACCATCTGGCCCATCATCCCGCCGTTGAAGGTCACAGCGTGCCGTTCGGCATTGCCCAGGTCCGGTTCGGGCAGAGGATTGGGCGCCAGGGCGACCGCGCCTTCCGCCCGCGCCTCCCTGACCGGCTTGCCGTCATAGACGAACGCGGTCAGACGGTAGGCAAGACGCGGATAGAAGCGGTCGACAAGGTCGATCCGGTCGCCGGCGGTCCCGGTCATGTCGATGATCAGATCGGCCCGCATTGCCGGGCCGAGGACGACCAGGCCGTCCTGCGGTTCGTGCGAGGTGACCGGCTGCCCATCCAGCGCGATGACCTGCGGCCGTAGCGCTGCGAAATCGAGACCGAAGATCCGCGCGTTGGCGGCATTGATCAGGCGCAGACGGATGCGCTCGCCCGGCCGTACCGACAATGGTTCCGGCATGCTGCCGTTGATGGTCAGGACGTTCCCGAACCTGCCGCCATGGCTCATGTCGTGACGGTTGCCGAAATCGTCACTGATCTCGGCCGCCTCTGTCAGACGCCAGTCGTCGAGGATCCAGGTGATCTCGCGATCGACCTGCGGCGGCTGCGGTTCCTCGACGATGAGCGGACCATAAAGGCCGCGCCCAACCTGCTCGAAACTGCGCTGATGCGGGTGGTACCAGAACGTCCCGGCATCGACCGCGTCGAACTCATAGACGAAGCCCTCGCCCGGCCCGATCGGCCGCTGCGTGAGATGCGGCACCCCGTCCATCGCGTTCGGGATCCGAAGGCCGTGCCAATGCACCGTAGTGTCTTCGGCAAGCCCGTTCTCGACATGGATGCGGAGGCGCTGGCCCTGCCGGACCCTGATTTCCGGGCCGGGCAGACGATCGTTGAAACACCAGACTGCCGTCTTGCCGTAGGGCTGCGCAACCAGCTGGGCGGAGCCTTTCCCGGCACGCAACCGGACCTCCTGTACTGGCGCCGCCCCGGCCTGCGCGAGGCCTGGCAATGGCAGTAGAAGACCGGTAACTGCTGCTGCAGAGGACGCGAGGAACGAACGCCGCGTCGGCGTGATCGGACCGGACATGAGAGACTCTTCCTGGAAGCCGTGGTCCGCAGTCGCCCGGCGCTGCCCTGGGCATGCCTAGGGAGGCAACTGCACATGCCGCCGAGATCGATGCCTTCTCGGGGCCGAATGGAACACCGCCACCCGAATGGATCGCGGCGTCAGCTCAGGAAGGAAGGTCTCGGTGGATGCGGTTCGGGCGCCGTGGGAGCGCCGGTCAGCCAAAGGAAGCGGGCAGCGAAATGCCGCATCGGGGCTTGGGCAAAGGGCGTGGCCATATCGGCCATCACGCCCTGCGCCGGGACCGTGCAACTGAAGTCGCAGGCAAGCCTGTCGCCGTCTTCCCCGCTCGCGCAAGCGTCGCAACCGCTCATCGAAACGGCATCGGCGGGGGCACAATTGTCTCCGGAGCCGCTCGCCATCGTCGTGGCTTCGGCGGATGCCGTCACCAGGAACAGGGCGACTACGACACTGGCGACTATGCTAAGAACGCGCTTCATGGCGAAGTCAGACTAGTCTTGCGGCGGGGCCGCGTCGATTGCCATTCTGCCGCAGTGCACTTGATTGTGAAGGTGACGAGACCCCCGATGCGGACGCAGCATCGTTGAGTGCGCCGCACCGAAAGATGCCGCGCTCGTGGGACCTCGGATCGCGGATGAACCACCGGCCGGACCTGGCGCCACGAACCGCCGCAACCGGCCCCTTGCTCCGGCGCAGTTCATCGGCTAATAGAGGCGCCCGCGTGGCGACGGAGTGTAGCTCAGCCTGGTAGAGCACTGTCTTCGGGAGGCAGGGGCCGGTGGTTCGAATCCACTCACTCCGACCAGCGCGCCCGGAACGCCGGCCCGGCAGGACCGGCGGCGCATCCGGGCCCTGGTCGGGGCCACCCTCGCCGCGCTAGGCTGATGTCATGACGATTTCCCCGGAATATCTGGAACAGCAGAAAGCGCTGCACCAGAACCCGAACTACGGCGTTGCCTCGCTGCAATATGCCGACCTGGTGATTGCCGTCGCCGACCAGGTGAAGGCGAAGAGCATCGCCGACTATGGCGCGGGCAAGTGCAACCTCCGCAGGAAGATGCAGGAACTGGGGCGCGGGGAATTCGCCTACCACCCCTATGACCCGGTGTTTCCCGAATACGGGACACCGACGCCGGCCGACCTGGTCTGCTGCATCGACGTGCTGGAGCACATCGAACTGGATTACCTGGACGCGGTGCTGGCGGACCTGCAGCGGATCACCGTGAAGGTCGGCGTCTTCACCATCCATACCGGCCCGGCGGTCAAGCACCTGCCCGACGGGCGCAACGCCCACCTGATCCAGCAGCCGCCGTCCTGGTGGCTGCCGCGGCTTTGCCGGCATTTCGAGATCGTGCACCTGCAGCGCACGCCGGGCGGCTTCTGGATCCTTGTGGAACCGCTGGCCGCCAGCGGCACCGCCTGACGGCCGCCCCCCTCCCGCGCTTCAGCGAGGTCACATGGCGATCACCTTCCACCGCGAGATGAACTTCCGCTATGGCGAGGCGGACCGGATGTCGCCGCTGGTGCGCCGTGTCATCGCCGAGAATCCATCGGCCTTCACCTTCCATGGCACCGGCACCTATATCGTCGGCGACCCGCAGGGGAAGATGGCGGTGATCGACCCGGGCCCCGCCCTGCCCGCCCATCTGGAGGCGCTGCTGGCGGCGACTTCCGGCGGCCAGGTCAGCCATATCCTGATCACCCATACCCATGAGGACCATTCGCCGCTGGCGGTGGACCTGGCGGCCGCCACCGGCGCGCCGATCTACGGCTTCGGCCCGCATCCCACGCCGCCGAAGGGCGCGCGGTCGGAGGAAGCGGGCGACATGGTGTTCCGGCCCGATGTGCGGATCGGCGATGGCGGGATGATCCGCGGCGAGGGCTGGACCTTCGAGGCGATCCACACGCCGGGCCATATCTCCAACCATCTCTGCTTCGCCCTGCAGGAGGAGAAGGCGCTGTTCCCCGGCGACCATGTGATGGGCTGGTCGACCTCCGTCGTCTCGCCGCCCGACGGCAGCATGGCCGACTATTTCGCCAGCCTGCGCAAGCTGCTGCCACGCGACGAGTCCGTCTACTATCCCACCCACGGCCCGCAGATCCCCGACCCGCTGGACCATGTGCAGGCGTTCATCGCCCATCGCGAGGCCCGCGAGGAGCAGATCCTGGCCTGCGTCGCCGACGGCCAGGCCACGATCCCGGAGATGGTGGCCCGGATGTACAAGGATGTGCCGGCCCACCTGCACCCGGCGGCGGCACGCTCGGTCCTTGCCCACCTGATCCACATGACCGGCGACGGCCGGCTGGCGGCCGACCCGGAACCCGGCGAGGCGGCCCGCTACAGCCTGCCATAGCGGGGTCCGCGTCCGCACCGGCTCCATCCCGCCAGGAGCCGACCCGCCGCGGCGACTTTCACGCCGATGCTCAGGGTAGTTGACTCCGTACTATGGTACGGCCTCTAGCATGCCCTGGAGGCCATGACATGAAACGCACAACCATCGGTCGCGCAGCAGCATTGACCCGGGTCAATGTAGAGACCATCCGCTTCTATGAACGACGCGGCCTGATCGCGCAGCCGCCGCGCCCCACCGATGGCGGGTCGCGGGACTATGGCCGGGAGGTCATCGACCGGATCCTGTTCATCCGCCAGGCACAGGATATCGGTTTCTCGCTGCGCGAGGTTGCGGACCTGCTGGCGCTGCGCAACGAACCCGGCGCCGATTGCGCGGAGATCCGCGTGCGCACCCAGGCCAAACGCGACGAGGTCCAGGCCAAACTCGGGCATCTGACGCGGTTGCGCGATGCGCTGGACCTGTTGATCGCCAACTGCCCGGGCAAAGGTGCGCTCGACGCCTGCACAATCCTGGAAGCCATGGCACACCGGTCTGGAACCTCCGCGAAACATCGGGAACAGAGCATGGAAACCACGACCCTGAAGATCGAGGGCATGCATTGCCATGCCTGCGCCCGGACGGTCCAGGCGGTGCTGCAGCGGGCGACAGGTGTGCTTCGGGCGGAGGCGTCGTTCGACAAGCGACAAGCCCGGATCCTGCACGATCCGCAGAAAGCCGGCGCGGCGGAGCTGGCGGCCCTGATCGAGAACTGCGGCTACGCGGTCGAGATTCTTCCACCCCAGGCCAATGCACCGTGACCGCGACCGCTCCACTTGCCGATGGACTGCGGCCCCTATGGCCGGCAGAACCGGGCGGACGGCCGGACCGGGCACGGCTGCGCGCGCGGATCGGCGGTCTGCATTGCTCGCTCTGCACCGGCACCATCGAGAAGGCTCTTGGCCGCCAGGCGGGTGTCCATCGCGTCTCTGTCAGCCTGACGCATGAGCAGGCGCTGATCGAGTTCGACCCGCGGGCGGCGAACCCCGAGGCGTTGCTGCGCATCCTGCAGGACATCGGCTACACCATCCACGACCCGAACAAGCTGCGCCCCTTTGATGAAGAGGAGCGCGAACTGGTCCTGGAGGGGCGGCGCTTCCTGATCGCGACGATCTGCAGCCTGCTGTCGATCGCGCTGATCACGGAGCCGGGCGGGCCCCTGTCCATTGTTCTGCCCGGATTGGCGACAGCCAGCCTGACGGCCTTCGTGTTCCTGGTCCTGCGGGCCAGGGGCGTGCTGCCGGCCCTGGCCGGTGCGGCCTGCCTGGGCGCGTCGGCGACCGGCCTGCTGCTGCTGGCCGGCGGCGGGCATCTCAGTGTCTTCGCGCCATGGCTGACCGGCGCCCTCGCCGCGATTCTGGTGTTCGGTGTCGCCCGGCACATCCTGTTCATGGCAGCCCAGGCCCTGCGCCGTGGCATCCTCAACCAGCATGTCCTGCTGGAGGCCGGCGCGATGGCGGGCATCGTCGGGGGCCTGATCGGCCTGGCGCTGGACCGGCCCGGCTATCCGACCGCCCCGTTCTTTGCTGTGGCTACGATGGTCGTCACCTATCACATCTTCTCGGAATGGCTGTCGCTGATCGTCAAGACCCGCTCGTCGCAGTCGGTCAAGCGTCTGCTCGACCTGCAGCCCGACACCGCCCATCTGCTGAGGCAGGGGACGGAACAGGTTGTACCGGTCCGCGACCTCGCCATTGGCGATCTGCTGCGCGTCCGGCCGGGCGAGCGCATCCCGGTCGACGGCACGATCACCGAGGGGCGTTCCGCCGTCGACCGGTCGCTGGTGACCGGCGAACCGATACCCGTTGCCTGCCGGACCGGCGACTCGGTGATCGGCGGCACGGTGAACGGCACCGGAAGCCTGGTGGTGCGCGCCGACAGCATCGGGCAGGACAGCTTCCTGCAGCGCGTCGCCCGGGAAATCGAGCATGCGCGTGCGCTGAAGCCGGGCCTGCTGCATCTCGTCGACAGGGTGCTCCGCATATACACCCCCACGGTGCTGACTATTGCCCTTCTCGCCTTTGCGGGCTGGGCGGCCCTGCCACTGCTTCTCGGCCTGGCGCCGGACCTGAAACGGGCCGTTTTCGCCAGCCTGAGCGTGCTGGTGATGGGCTATCCCTGCGCGGTCGGGATCTCGGCGCCGCTATCGATCGTCCGCGGCGCCGGCGAGGCGGCGGAGAAGGGCATCCTGATGCGCACCGGCGAGGCCTTTCAGGGATACCGCCTAGTGCGGCAGATCGCCTTCGACAAAACCGGAACATTGACCGAGGGCCGGCCGAAGCTCCACGAGGTCGAGTCCTGTACCGGCGATCGCGAGGAACTGCTGGCCCTGGCCGCGGCAGCCGAGGCTGCCTCTGAGCATCCGCTCGCCCGCGCGGTGATCGAGGCCTGTTTCGAGGCCGGCCTGACGCCGCCGGCGGTCGACGGCTTCGAGGCCCTTCCCGGGGAAGGGATCAGGGCGCATGTCGCTGCGGCCGAGATCCTGATCGGTCGCCCCGATCTCATGCAGGCGCATGGCATCGCCGTTCCGGACCGGCTGCGTCGTCGTGTCGAGGTGCTCCAGGACCGGGGACGAACGGTGATCCTTGTGGCGCGCGAGGGCATGCTGCTGGGGCTGCTGGCCCTTGGCGACAGTTTGCGCCGGGACGCACAGGAGACTGTCGAAAGGCTGCGCACCGGCGGCATCCGGCCGATTCTGATCACAGGCGACAACCGGCGAGCCGCCGACCGCCTGGCACGTGAACTCGGCATCGATGAGGTCCATGCGAACGTTCTGCCCGGGCAGAAGGCCGCACTGATCCGTGATCTCCAGGCTGGCGGCCGGACAGCCATGGTCGGCGACGGAATCAACGATGCACCCGCTCTCATGCAGGCGGATATCGGCATCGCCATGGGCTCGGGCACCGACATCGCGATCGATTCCGCCGACATCATCATCCTCAACGACCGGCTCGCCAGTATCCCTGCGGCGCAGGAAATCAGCCGCAGCGGCTACCGCAAGATGCTCCAGAACATCTCGCTGGCCTTCCTGTTCAACGGCATCGGTGTGCCGCTGGCGGCGACCGGGCTGGTCTATCCGGTGTGGGCCATGGTCGCCATGGCTGCCAGCGTGACGGCAATCTTCGTCAATTCGCTCTGGCGGCGCCCCGGGCTGTTTCTCGACGCGATCGGAAGTGTCGGCGCTCCGGCGATCGGGAGCGGTCCCGCTTGACCGGCGCCGAAGCGCTCCTGCAGGACATCTCGTCCCTCTCGCCGCTTGCCCTGGCACTTGTCGCCGCAGCGGGGCTGGTGGTCGGCGTCGCTCCAAGTTCCTTTCCGCTTCTGTCCGTGGCCATCGGTCTGACCGTCCAACAGCGGGAAAGCAGGCTGGCGGGCGGCTGGCGGGCCAGCCTGCGGCTCACCGCCGGATTCGCGCTGGGCATCGCCCTGGTCGATGCGGCATTGGGCGCCCTGTTCGGCCTGGCCGGCTTTGCTGTCCTCAGAATTCTGGCGAGCTATCTGGCACTGGCCTACCTTCTGATCGCGGCGTTCACCGCCTTTGCCGGTCTGGCGCTGCTTCGTGTCGTCATCGTCTCGCTGCCCGTACTGCAGCCCGCGGCGCAGCCTGCCGGCGGCTTCCTGCGAAGCCTGCTCCTGGGCCTGCCGTTCGGACTGTCGACCTGTCCAGCCTGCACACCTTTGCTCCTGCCCGTGCTGGCCACCGCCGCGGCGACCGGCGACCCGGCCCTGGGCGCCGCCCTGCTGGGCATGTTCGGTATCGCCCGCGGCATCCCGCTGGTGGTCGCGGGCCTGGCGGCGCGCAGCCTTTTCCGCACCGACCGCTCCGCCAGGTTCGTTGTCATCGCCGAGCATATTGCCGCCGCCTTGATGTTCGGCGCGGCGGCCTACTTCGCCTATCAGGCGTTGCGCTATGCGGGATGGCTCGCCCCGTAGGCCCCCCATCGGCCGGCCCTCTGCAGGCTCGGCAACGTCGGGACGGGCGCCCCCATATCATCGCAGGGAAGCAAATCTGGAAATCTTGGCCGACTTGAAGTGACCTCATCCTTCGACCGTGTTCGGACACTGTTCCTGGCCTGTAGCGCAGTCTTGCTGCTGCTGGTTTATTGGGCGGCGCCGGCCAATGCCATGGTCGATGGCCGGCATGCCGTGCACATGACACTCTCGACGGCGGCCATGACCTGCCACCCCGACAATGCGGCCACAGCTGACAATCATCCCGCGGGCGACCCTGCCGAAGAAGGCGCGGCCGCAGCGGACCAGGACGGGGATCATCACGGCGGCGGCGCACACCGGGACACAGGCTCCTGCTGCGCGGTCGGCTGCCTCTCCGGTCTCCTGCCCGCCGCCCCGACCGAAGCGCAGCGGGCAGCCGCCTCCGCGACTGGTCGCGATGGCCCGACAGGCATCCGCCGCGGGCCGGCTTCGCTTCCCCTTATCGCCCTCCTCGCGCCGAGTCTGAGCCGACGCCGGCCTGAGTCCGCCCTCCGCGGGCACAGGTCGGCCGGGAGTACGGCGCTATCGGCGCCGAAAAGCCCGCCGCCGCTTTCGCCTTGGCGACCATCCCGCGGCCGTTCTGGCCGTAAGGCGGGATTCCGCCTGGCAGCGAAGTCGCACCTGGAAGCCCGGCTCCAGCACAGGATCACGGCGGCTTGCCGAATGCCGGCACCCTCCGTGACAGGCGCTACTGCGCGTATCTGCGCGACAATGGATGGATCGACCCGATGAAGATCAGAACCGAGCGAGATCGCTTTTCGACAATGAAGCTGGCCTGTAGCGGCGCAATGGCGTGCGCGATGCTGGCCCTGACAATGGGAGCCCCGCAGGCCGCTGGAGGGCATGGCGGCGGGGCCGACCACGACATGCCCGCCGGACTGACGGGGCAGGCGGCCGACGTGGCCGATGCCGACCGGACGGTGGAAATCGATCTGGCGGCCATGTGCCGGTCGCGACGGTCCGCCGGCTGCTCGACGAAAGGCCGGGCATCGCGGGCGTGACCTTGCCCGGCATGCCGAACGGATCGCCGGGCATGGGCGGACGCAGGTCGGCCCCGTTCCAGATCTACGAAATCGGTCCCGCCCCCATGCGGATCTATGCTGTCGAGTGACCGGATCGCCGGCCCCGCTGCGGCGTGTCGACCGCCGGTGGAATTTGATCTGGCGCAATGCGGGGACGGCGCGTCCGGCGCAGGATGACGGGTATGCAGAGCGGATGGGCGTCTGCGCCGAAGCCGGGGAGAGACGAGATGCAGGCCAGGGATGTGATGACAGGGGCGGTGTTCACCGTCACGCCGGAGACCAGCGTGGCGGCGATCGCCGCATTGCTGCTGGAAAGGCGGATCAGCGCGGTGCCGGTGGTGGAGGGCGACGGCCGGGTCGTCGGCATCGTCAGCGAGGGCGACCTGATGCGCCGCCCGGAATCCGGGACCGAGCGGCGGCCGTCCTGGTGGCTGTCCCTGCTCTCGGAACCGCAGGACCGGGCGCTGGCCTACCTCAAGAGCCATGGCGGCACAGCCCGCGACGTGATGACCCGCGACCCGGTCACCGTCGCACCCGACGCCACCCTCGAGCGGATCGCGGGAATCCTGGAACGCCGGCATATCAAGCGGGTGCCGGTGGTCGACGGCGGCCGGCTCGTCGGTTTGGTCAGCCGCGCCGACCTGCTGCGCGGCCTGGTCGCCCGCCAGGCGGGCCCTGTCGATGCCCGGTCGGACCCGGAGCTGAAGGCGGCGGTCGAAAAGGCCCTGTCCGGGGCCGGCCTGCGCACCGACTTCCTCAGCGTCGTCGTGACCGCGGGCACCGCGCATCTCTGGGGCGTCGTCAATTCGGACGTGGAGAAGCAGGCTGCCGGCGTCGCCGCCGGATCGGTACCCGGCATCGCCGGCATCCGCAACGAGGTCGGCATCATGCCGGCCAATGTCCGCGCGGCGCTCTGGGCCGAATAGGCATCCAGCCGCCCCGACCTCTCCGGCCGGGCCGGCGCAGTCTCAGGCCGCGCGCCCGCCCCGCAGCAGGCGGCCCGGCAGGCGCCCGTCGGCGGCCAGGGCATCCTGCCCGGCGCGCCGGATCACGGTGCCGTTGACGATCACCGCGTCGATGCCGCTGGCCGCCGCAACCAGCCGGTCGGCACCGGCGGGCAGGTCGTGCACCCGGCGCAAGGATCCGGCCCCTACCGTCGCCGGGTCGAACACCACCAGATCCGCCGGGCGGCCTTCCGCCAGCAGGCCGCGGTCGGCGATCCCGAACAGCTCCGCCGGGCGCTGGGTCAGGCCATGCACGGCCTGCTCCAGGGTCAGGGTGCCCTTCTCCCGCACCCAATAGCCCAGCAGGTGGGTCGAATAGCAGGCATCGCAGAGCTGGCTGGCATGTGCGCCCGCATCGGACAGGGCGATCACGCAATGCGGGTCGGCCAGCAACTCGGCGACCTCCGCCTGGTCGTGGTTCATGATCGGGAAGCGGAAGCGGGCGCCGAAATCGCTGTCCAGCGACATGTCGAGCGCCAGGTCGAGCGGCGCCACCCCGCGCTCCGCCGCCACCGCCGCCAGCGGCCGCTCCTCGATCCCGGGATCCTGCGGCGCCATCGAGATCACCGCACGCTCCGCCCAGCCCGACAGCGGGTTCTTCTGCCCGGCCGCCGTGTCGGCCCGGAACGCCTCGCGGAACGCAGGGTCGGCATAGATCCCGCGCCGGCCGGCGCGGTCGGTCGCCATCGTCGCCTTGAACAGCTGCCGCACCTCGAAGGGAAAGGGCTCGTTGAAATCGAAGTCGAACATCAGCGGCCGGCAGGCGACCTGCGGCACGATGCGCAGGCCGTCACGCTGCTCCGCCGCGGTCAGGTCCAGGTGCCGGCGGTGCGAGCCGGGGCCGGACAGGCCCGCCAGCAGCGCCGTCCAGGTCACCGTCACGTCATGCTCTTCGGCGATCCGGCGGAACTGGTCGTGGAACAGGGTGCGGCCGACAGTGGCCTGCATCAGGCCCCGCCCGGCCTGCTTCATCGCGCCAACCAGGTCGGCGATCTCGTCGACCGTGGCGAAGCGGCTGGGCACCGGCTTGCCGCCGAAGCCGTGATGAGTGGCGGCATGGCTGGTCGCGAAGCCCAGCGCACCGGCCTCGCCCGCTTCCCGCGCCAGGCGGGCCATCGCGGCCACCTCGTCGGCATTGGCCGGGCGCTCCACCGCGGCCTCGCCCATCACGTTGAGGCGCAGCGGCGTATGCCCGAACAGCACGCCGACATTCACCGCCATGCCCTGGCGGTCGAGCAGGTCGAGATAGTCCGGAAAGGAGGTGAAGGGCCAGTCGCTGCCCAGCCCCGCCTCCAGCGCCTCGAAGCTCATCCCCTCGACCTTCTCCAGGGTGCGCATGACCATGTCGCGATGCTCGGGCCGGGTCGGCGCGACGCCGAAGCCGCAATTGCCGATCACCACCGTGGTCACGCCATGCCAGGGCGAGATCGAGGCCATGCGGTCCCACAGGATCTGGGCGTCGTAATGGGTATGGACGTCGACGAAGCCGGGGCAGACCACCCGGCCCGCGGCGTCGATGGTCGCCTGCGCCTCCTCCGGCGCGCGGCCGAGCGCCACCACCCGGCCGCCGGCGATGCCGACATCGCCCTGCCAGCCGGGGCGGCCGGTGCCGTCGACGATGGTGCCGCCCGCGATCTTCAGGTCATAGGCCATGTCAGTGCCTCCCCGCCTGCGAAACAGGCTTGTCCAGGTCCAGCTTGAACAGCTCCGCGCAATTGTCGCGCAGGATCCACCGCTTCCGCTCCGGGTCGAGGTCGCGGGTATGCTCGGCCAGGATCTCCTGCGACCAGGGCCAGGTCGCGTCGGAATGCGGGAAGTCGTTCGCCCACATCAGCCGCCGGACGTTCAGCATGTCGGTCACCCGGAAGGCCGACCAGTCGTCCTGGAACGTCAGGTAGATGTTCTCGGCGAAATATTCCGACGGCAGCCGCGCCAGCTCCTGGCACTTCATCCAGTAGCGGTGGCGCTTGTAGGCATGGTCCATGCGGTACATGAAATGCGGCACCCAGCCGGCATCGGCCTCCACGCAGCAGACCTTCAGGCCAGGATGGCGCTCGAACACGCCGGAGAAGATCAGGGTGCCCAGCACGTCCTGGCAGCCGCGGATGATCGACTGGAAGGCGTTGATGCGGGGGCCGCGCGTCTTGAAGCCGTCATTCGGCCCGGTGAGGATGTGGAAGGCGAGCGGCAGGTCCAGTTCCACCGCCGTCGACCAGAACCGGTCGTAGCCCGGATCGTCGAAATCGGCCGCGCCCGGCATGCCGGACATCATCACGCCGCGAAAGCCCATCTCCCTGATGCGGTGCAGTTCGGCCGCGCCCGCCGCCGGGTCCTTCACCGCGGCCTGGCCCATGCCGATCAGCCGGCCGGGTGCCTCGGCGCAATACTCCTGGAGCCAGCGGTTGTAGGCCTCCATGCAGGCCTGGCGATAGTCGAGATCCTTGTGGGCGCAGAGCACCATGCCGACCGAGGCATAGAGGATCTCGGCCGCCACGCCGTCGCGGTCCTGGTCCGCCAGGCGGCAGGTCGGGTCCCAGCCGGAGCGGTACATGTCCGCGAACCGCACGCCGCCCATGCGCAGCTCCGCCGGGTCCTTGCCGGCCGCCGCCACCAGCCCCATCGGGATCGGGCGGTCCTCCAGGCCGGGGATCAGGTAGACGGCGCCGCGCGTCTCGTCCTCCACCAGATAGGGCGCGCGATCGCGGAACGCCGGATCGATGAAGCGGCTGTAGCAGTCCGGCGGCTCGGTGATGTGGGAATCGGCCGAGATCGGCTTGAAATCCATGCGGGTCCCTCCCTGCGCACCGTCTCCGCGGCGCCTGACAGACGTCAGGAGAGTAGGCGCCGCGGTCAATTCCGCACAAGGGCGGGCAGACTTTCCCAAACCATCCGGTGATCGCGATGAGAACGGAACGACCGTCAGTTCAAGCCGGGATCCAGATCCTGCCGGCCGAGGATGCGGACGACCAGCACGCGAGCCTCGTCGATCCGGTAGTAGATGACGTGACTCTCGTAGACGCTGCGGCGATATCCTGGCCGGATATGCTCTACGCTTGGGTAGAGCAACGGAGTCTCGGCGATCCGTGCAATCCGGGCCACAATCCCTTGCTGATAGCGCCTTGCCTGGACCTGACCGAAGGTCCTCAGGCCATAGAGAGCGATCTCCTCCAGATCTGCGGCAGCGGCTTTCGAGAGCCGGACCTCAGCCATTTCCCGCTTCGTGTCGCTGTCGGGCTGAGGCAAAGATGTCCTCGACCGAACGATCGCTGATCCCGCTCTCCTCCCCTTCGATCAAGGCGCGACGCAACGCCGCCAGCTTGACCTCATGCTCCTCCAGGAGTCGCAGTCCGGCCCGCACGACTTCGCTCGTGGAACTGTAGCGGCCATCTGCAAGCTGCTTGCCGACAAAAGCCTCGAAGTGATCGCCCAACGTGATGGAGGTATTCTTGGCCATGGTATAGCCCCCGGTTCGGATACCAACAAATACCATATTTCGGTATCATTGTGCCGGTGCGCAATCCGCCGGGCCGATCCTCGGAGCGGCAGCATCTGCCGGCAGCCCTATACCAGGATCTCCACCGCCGCCTGCCCGGGTGGTGAAGTTGAAGGCCAGGTAGCGGTAGCGCCAGCCATGCGCGGCGACCGCCTCCTGGAAGCCGCGATACTCGTGGTCGCGCCAGTCGGGCTGCATGAAATATTCGTCGAAGACGATCACCGTGCCCGGCACGATCCGCGCTGCCAGCCCCGCCAGCACGTCGCGGGTCGAGCTGTAGAGGTCGCAGTCGATGTTCAGGAGCCGCGCGGGCCCGGCTTCCTGCGCCAGGAAGCCGGGGATCGTGTCGGCGAACCAGCCGACATGCAGGCGGACATTGTCCGGCACCTGCGGCAGGCGGCCGCCGGTGGTGAAGGTGCCGGCCTTGAACTGCTGCCAATCCTCCGGCAGCCCCTCGAAGCTGTCGAAGCCATGCACCGGCCCGTCGTTGCGGCCGCCCAGGAAGCGCAGCGAGGCGCCGTGGCGCACGCCGAACTCCGCCGTGAAGCCCGGCAGGCGCGCGGCAGCATCGGCCGCTGCCAGGGTGCCGCAGCGGCTGCCCAGGAAGCGCGTATCCGGGTCGCGATGCGCATCGGCATAGGCCCAGCACTCCGGTCCGACATCGTCGCCCTCCCCCGCGGCGGCGAGGCGCGCGAAGACCGGCGCCGCCGCCGGCGGATCGGCCAGGGCGGTCAGCACCGCGCGATGCAGCAGCGCCGACCGGTGGCCCGGCGCGGCGGCCAGGATCTCGTCCAGGCAGGCGATCGCGGCGCCCGGCCCCGCGGTTTCCAGCAGCAGCGGATGCAGGCCCATGCGGGCCTTGATGCTGTCGGGCCGGTGGGCCTGCAGGTCGCGGAAGGCGCGCACGGCGCCGGCGATGTCGCCGGTCTCCTGCAGGGCCTTGCCCAGGGTGCTGGAGGCGTCCTCGTCCCGCGGCGCGACCTGCAGGGCGCGGCGGCAGAGCTGGATGGCCTCCTCCGGCAGGCCCTGTTCCACCAGCAGGAAGGCCAGGTCGGCCAGCAGCTTCGGCTCGCGCGGGCTGGCCGTCACGGCTAGGCGATAGCAACCCTCCGCCCCGTCCAGGTCGCCGCGGGCGAAGCGCAGAACGCCCAGCGCGTGCTGCGCCCCGGCATGCTGCGGCGCCTGCCGGACACAGGCGGCGAAAGAGGCTTCGGCCGCTTCAGTGTCGTCCGCCTGCTGCTGCGCCAGGCCCAGGTTGAACAGCATGTCGGGGGATTGCGGCGCAAGCCGCACGGCCTTCTGCAGCAGGACGAGGGCCCGCTCCAGGTCGCCGCGGCCCTGTGCCACCAGGGCCAGCAGATGAACCGCATCCGGCGTCTTGGGCCACTTCTTCAGGACCTGGAGATAACCCGTCTCGGCCGCTGCGAGATCCCCGGAGCGATGCGCGCTCACGGCGCGCGACAGGATCGCCTGTGCCTTGGGTGGTGGCGGCCGCGTCGCCATGCCGGCAGCCCGGCCTTCCCGCCGCCGCCCTACCGCATCCTTCCGCCAGCACGTGCCCCCGAGGGGACAGGCGCCCCGCATACGAATGCAAATCTGGATACAAGCCCAGGCGGTGCATTGGCCATCGTCTTTGCCTCCTATTCGCGCGGCTCTCTGGCGGAGCCGTCGCCTCACGTTTTTTCGGCCCGTCGCGCGGACCGGTTGCCTCCTGTTTCAATCATTTTGCGTCGATTTGGCACGACGGTCCAGGCGCGGCGCCAACGAAAAGCCCGCAGGGCGGTGCCGTGCGGGCTCTCGGTGACCGGCCGGGCGGGAGGGCCCGGCGATTGCGGGCGGCTATTCCGCCGCGTCCGCCGTCGGCAGCTTGTGGTCGGCGAAGTCCTGCCGCAGCTTGGTCTTCAGCAGCTTGCCGGTCGCCGTATGGGGCAGCTGCTCGACGAACACCACGTCGTCCGGCATCCACCATTTCGCGATCTTGCCGTCCAGGAACGCGAGCATCTGCGCCCGGTCGACCTCCTGCCCGGGCTTCTTCACGCAGATCAGCAGCGGGCGCTCCTGCCATTTGGCGTGGTGCACGCCGATCACCGCCGCCTCGGCCACCGCCGGATGGGCAACCGCGGCATTCTCCAGGTCGATGGAGGAGATCCATTCGCCGCCGGACTTGATCACGTCCTTGGCACGGTCGGTGATCTGCATGTAGCCGTCCGGGTCCAGGGTGGCGACGTCGCCGGTATTGAAGAAGCCGTTCGCGTCGAGGATCTCGCCGCCCTCGCCCTTGAAATAGCCGGCGGTGATCCAGGGGCCCTTCACCATCAGGTTGCCGAACGCCTTGCCGTCGCGCGGCAGTTCCGCACCGTCATCGTCGACGATCTTGGTCTCCACGCCGTATACCACGCGGCCCTGCTTGCTCTGCACGTCGAAGCGTTCCTTGTCGGACTGCTTCGAATGCTTGGGCAGCAGGGTCCCGGTCGTGCCCAGCGGGCTCATCTCGGTCATCCCCCAGGCATGCACCACATAGGCACCGAGCTGGTTCCAGAACCGCTCGATCATTGCCCGCGGCGCGGCCGACCCGCCGATCACCACCCGCTCCAGCTTGATCGCGGACTTCACGTCCAGCTCCGGATGCGCGTCCAGGTACTGGAAGAACATCAGCCAGACGGTGGGCACGCCGAGCGAGAAATTGCACGCCTCCGTCTGCAGCAGGTCGCAGACCGATTCCCCGTCCAGCTTCGCGCCGGGGAAGACCAGCTTGGCGCCGCACATCGCCGCGGCATAGGGGATGCCCCAGGCATTGGCATGGAACAGCGGCACGATGATCAGGGCATTGTCGTAGGAGGACAGGCCCAGGCAGTCGCGCATGCAGACCGCGAAGGAGTGCAGCACCGTGGAGCGATGGCTGTACAGCACACCCTTCGGGTTGCCCGTCGTGCCGGAGGTGTAGCAGAGCGAGGAGGCGGTGTTCTCGTCGAATTCCGGCCAGTCGTAATCCTCGCTCTCGGCCGCCAGCAGGTCCTCGTAGCAGAGCAGGTTGGGCAGCTTGCAGTCCGCGGGCATATGCGCCCGGTCGGTCATCACCACATAGCCCTTCACGCCGGTCAGCTTGTCCGCCAGCCCTTCCAGCAGCGGCAGGAAGGTGAGGTCGACGAACAGGAACCTGTCCCCGGCATGATTGGCGATGTACTCGATCTGCTCCGGGAACAGCCGCGGGTTCAGGGTGTGCAGCACCGCGCCCATGCCGGACACGCCGTAGTACAGCTCCATATGCCGGTAGGTGTTCCAGGCCAGGGTGCCGATCCGGTCGCCCTGGGACACGCCCAGCCGGGTCAGGGCATTGGCCAGCCGTTGGGAGCGGGCATGCAGGTCGCGATAGGTGTAGCGGTGGATCGGCCCCTCGACGGTACGGGTCACGATCTCCGTTTCGCCATGGTAGAGCGCCGCATACTTGATCAGGGACGAGATCAAGAGCGGTTCCTTCTGCATCAGGCCCAGCATGGGTGTCTCCTCGCGCGTTTCAGGCCCGCGCCCTGCGCCAGTCCGTTGCGGCTGGCAGGCTTCGGCACCGGCAAATCCATTTCCGGACCATCCCTGTCCGGACGATCCGTTCGATGGGGCGGAATATAGGAAGCCGAGCGGAAACGCCGCAAGCCAAAGCCCAACCGGCGCGCCGTCAGGCCCGCCGGTCCAGCCGCCCCAGCCAGGCCAGCAGGTCCGACAGGACCTCCGACCGGTTGACCTCGTTCAGCAGCTCGTGGCGGGCACCGGGATAGAGCCGCAGCTCGACCTGCCGCATGCCCGCCGCCCCCAGCCGGGCCGCCAGCGCCTGCACCGCCTTGCCGCGCGCGCCGACCGGATCCTCCGCGCCCGCCACGATCAGCAGCGGCAGCGGCCCTGTGCGCGCCTCTGCCAGGCCCGCGACAGCCGGTACCGCGGTGGCTGCGACAAGGCCGCGCACCAGGGCCGTCCAGCTGCCGACGCTGACCCGTGCGCCGCACCAGGGATCGTCCAGATAGGCCGCCACGGCCTGGGGATCCCGGCTCAGCCAGTCGAACGGCGTGGCCGCGCCCGGCACCGCGCGGGCATAGGCGCCGAAGCTCAGGCCGTGCAGCAGGACGCTGCGCCCCCGCTGGCCCAGCCGCAGGGCTTCCAGCCGGGCCAGGACCAGGCCCGCGCGGGCGGCCGGCGGAGGCAGGCCCGGCGGCCCGGAAAAGATCGCCGCGGCATAGGCGTCGGGCGCCGCCTCCAGCGCGGACAAGGCCAGGACGGAGCCCATGGAATGGCCGAACAGGATCGTCGGGCGGCCGGGCCAGCGCGCCGCGCCGGCGGCACGCACCGCCGCGACGTCGGCCACCAGCAGCGGCCAGCCATCGCCGTCCGCCATATGGCCGAATCCGCCATTGGCCGAAGCCGTCAGGCCATGGCCCCGCACGTCATGGGCGAGCACCGCATAGCCGGCCGCATTCAGCGCCGCCGCCAGCGGCGCATAGCGGCCGCAATGCTCGGCCAGGCCGTGCACGACCTGCACGATCGCGATCGGGTCGGGATGCGGCCAGAGGCGCAGCCCCAGTTCTGTGCCGCCCGCGCCCGGATGCAGCGCCTCGACCCCGGCCGCCGGTGCGGCGGCCGGTTCGTCCCCGGGCTCAGACGTGCTGTCCGCCATTGATGTGGATCTCCGCGCCGTTCACGTAGGAGGCCTGCGGCGAACAGAGGAAGTAGATCGTCGCCGCCACCTCCTCCGGCTTGCCCAGCCGGCGCATCGGGATCTCGCGCTCGACGATCTCGTCGGTGCCGGGCGACAGGATCGCGGTGTCGATCTCGCCCGGCGCGATGGCGTTCACCCGGATGCCATGCGGGCCAAGGTCGTTCGCCATCTCGCGGGTCAGCGCGACCAGGGCCGTCTTCGACGTCGAATAGGCGGCGCCTGCGAAGGGATGCACGCGCGAGCCGGCGATCGAGGTGACATTGACGATGCTGCCCTTCGCCTTCTCCAGTTCGGCGAACAGGCCGCGGGTCAGCATGACGATGGAAAACAGGTTGACGTTGAAAACGGTCTGCCAGTCCTCGATCGGCGTGTTCATCGTGTTGAGGCGCGCGCCGCCGGGCCCTTTCGGCGAAATCCCCGCATTGTTGACCAGCGCGTCCAGCCCCGCGCCGTCCAGCCGGCGGCGAAGATCGGCGATGCCGGCCTCCAGCCCGTCCAGGTCCGCCAGGTCGAGCACGACGTGATTCTCCTCGCCCCCGTCCCAGGGGCAATGCTCGGAGAATGCCTGGCGGGAGATCGTGATGACCCGCCAGCCGGCCGCGCTGAAGCGCTTCACGGTGGCATGACCGATCCCACGACTGGCGCCGGTGAGAATGAGATTGCGCTGCCGTTCTGCCATGGGCGGCACGCTATCGGATCGTCAGGGCGTTTGCCACGAAATTGCGCGGGCGGCCCGGAGGCCGTCAGCCCTCCCCGCCGGCCGGGCCAGCGGCTCGCCCCGCGGGGGACTGCCCGTCGGATGCTGCCGGAAGCGGCCGCCCGGCAAGCCGGAAGATCCGCGTGACATGGACCTGGCCGCGCAGGCGCACCTCGCCTTCGGGAGAGAAATCGAAGCCGGCTTCCGGCACCGCGGCCTGCCGGGTATCGTCGGAGACCAGGATCGTCGCCTCGCCGCGGTCCTTCAGCTCCCGCACATGCTCGGAGATCCGCTGCGCGGTGTTCACCGTGTCGCCGACGATCGTGTAGTTGACCCGTGTCGTGCCGCCGATATTGCCCACGGTCACCGGCCCGGTATGCAGGCCGATGCGCAGCTGGATCGTCGGCAACCCTTCCGCCTGCAGCGCCCGGTTGTCCTTGGCGATGGCCGCGGCCATCGCCAGCGCGGCGGAGCAGGCGCGCCGCGCATGGTCCGGCACGTCGTCGGGCGCGCCCCAGAACGCCATCAGCCCATCGCCCAGCATCTTGTCGACCGTGCCGTCATGGGCCTCGACACAATCCTCCAGCAGGGAGAAGTGGCGGTTCAGATAGGCGGCGACCTGCTCGGCCCGCATCGCCTCCGAAAGGGCGGTGAAACCGGTGATGTCGGTGAACATCACCGTCAGCACCCGGTTCTCGCTGACCAGCCGGTCGGTATGCCCCATCCGGATCAGGCGGCTCACCAGGCCGCGCGGCACATAGGTGACGAACCAGCGCATTGCGTCGGACATCTGGTTCATCGCCTGGGCGGTGTCGTCGACCTCTCGCACCCGGCTGCGCCGCAGGGTGGGCGCCGCCTCGAAATCCAGGCTGCGGATCAACCCGGCCAGGGCGGCGAAATCATGGAAGCGCCGGCTGAGCCGGCGCGACGCGACGGCCGCGGCAAGCACCGCGAGCAGCAGGATCGCCACGCTGGCCAGGACGACATTCACCGACCGGTCCAGCGCGGCATCCACGCTGTCCTCGCGCAGGATGGAGCCCACCAGCCAGGGTTCCGTGCCCGGACGCGGCACCTCGCGATAGAGATAGACATAGGTCGTCCCGTCGACCTGCCGCAGATGGCCGGTTCCGCCATAGACCCGGTTGGAGCGCAGGCGGTCGACCAGCGAGCCCTGCTGCCAGATCGCGGCGAGGATCGGGTCGCCGACCTCGTCCAGGCGCGGCAGCGGGCGCATCGCCGCGCGGCCGGCGAAGCCTCGGGCCAGGTTGGGATGCGCCAGCACGTACTGCCGCTCCAGCAGGATGAACGGCACGACGCCATAGCGCTCGTTCAACTGGTCGAAGGCCAGCGACAGGTCCGCCATGCTGATCACCGCGACCAGAAGGCCCCGCTGCCCCGCCGGACCGGTTGTCGGCAAACGAAAGTTCAGCAATGGCTGCTGCAGGCTGTCGTCCCAGAAGATCGCTCCCCAGCTCGGCTCCTCCTCGGCGACGCTGCGCGCCAGGGCCGCGGCGGCGGCCGGGTCCCCGATCGTCCGGCGCCGGACGGTGACGCCGGTCTCGCTGTTAAGGGTCACCCGCAGCCAGTCGCCGTCAGCGGAGAAATAGTCCAGCGCCGTGAGCCCGGGAGTGCCGGCCAGGGCACCGGCCAGCAGGTCGACGAAACCGTCGTCCTGCAGCGGGTCGATGCCGCGCTTCTGCGCGATGTCCGCCACCAGGGCCGTCTGGTCGCGGACATGGTCGAAGCCTTCCGCCAGTTGCGCCTCGACGATCGTGGCGACAAGGCCGGCCTTCTCCCGCCCCAGGTCCACGATCGTGTTGCTGATGCCCCAGAAGCCGAGTGACAGCACGGCCATGACGGCGACCAGCACCACGCCGCCGGACGACAGCACCAGAAGCGGTCCGATCGGCACCCGCCAACGGCCGCGCCGGAAGTGCCTCCACAGCGCGACGCGGCGCCGTCCTGCTGACCCAGTCCCGTTGACCATCCGTCCTGTCGACCGTCAGTCGCGTTGACATTCGGCCGCTTGCGGCCATTCCAGGATCCCGCGGCCCGGCCTCGGCCGCCGCCCCTGCGCCTGCGGGCCGGCGGTCAGTGCATCATCAGCGCCGGTATCGGCGACCGGACCAGCACTTCCGCCGTGACGCCGCCGAAGATCAGGCGGCGCATCTGGCTTCGCGAATAGGCGCCGATGACCAGCATGTCGGCATTGAGCTCCTGGGCCACCCGCAACAGGGCCTTGCCGGGCCCCGCCGGGTCCGGCTGCACGATACGATGCGCGGCAGGCACGCCATGCCAGGCCAGATAGTCCACCACGGCCAGGGCCGGCGGCCCGAAATTGCGCTCCGGCTCGACGCCCAGGACATGCACCTCCGACGCGCCCGACAGGAAGGGCAGCGCCGCGGTCAGCGCCCGGGTGCACTCGATGGAGCCGTTCCATCCGACCGCCACGCGCTGGCCGAATCCGTCCGGCGCGATGCCCTGCGGCACGACGAACACGGGCCGGCCGGTGTCCCGCAGCGCGGCTTCCAGGACCGGCGACGGACCGGCATCCGGAAAGGGGCGCGGCATGACGATCAGGTCCGCCATGCGCCCGCGTTCGGCGACGATCTCGTCCTCCCGCCCGACGACATGTTCGTAGGACGCGCTGTAGGCCGATTGCGGCGCGCCGCCGCCGGGGACGGGCGGGTCCGCCCGGCGGGGCACCCCCACCGCGGTGACCGCGGCCTCGAAGATCTCGTGGCACCTGGTATCGCGGACCCGGCAATCCGCCGCGCTCGCTTCCATCACCTTCTCGATCATCCCCGCCGTCATGCCCTCGCCCAGGAACGCCACCGCATCCCGGGAATCGACCGCGGTGTAGAGCGCCTTGACGTGAGCGCCCCAGCGCTGCCCAAGCCGCAGCGCCACCCGCAGGGAATCGGCATCCGCCGGATGGTCGGCCATCGGCACCAATATGGTTCGACACAGATCGTGCATCCGCAGAGTCCCGCCTTTTCCTGGCCGGTGCCGCCGGGGTCTCCGCCCCGCATTGGCGCCAGCGCGCCTCCCAACGCAGACAGTCTACGCCATTCCCGAGGCTGCGCGGAGCCAACCGGCCGGCAATACCGCACGGGCGCGCCCGACGACCGCCGGTAGCCCGGCACCGCTATCGACCCGCGACCAGTCCAACGGCCCGATATCATAGCGCTTCTGCTGCTGCAGGACCGCCGAATCGGCGTCCGACACATCGCCGCGCCGCTCCTCGAGCCGTTGCGCCAGCTGCGCTTCCGGCGCCTCCAGCCAGAGGCCGTGGAAGGGCGCGCCGCAATCCCGCGCCACAGCCTCGATCGCCGCCCGCTCAGCCGGATCGGCATGCACCGCATCGGCGATGACCGCCTGACCGGCCCGAAGCGCCGCCGCGGCCTGTTGCCGCAGCCTGTCATAGACCGCCGCGCCCTGCCCCCGCGCATAGGCTTCCTTCGGCAGGCTGTCGGTCGGCGCCACGCCCCACATGGCCTTGCGGATCGCATCGCTGCGCAGCACCACCGCCCCGGGGATCCGCCCCAGATCGGGCGCCAAGGCACGCGCGATGCTCGACTTGCCGGTCCCCGACAGGCCGCCGACCGCCACCAGCACGGCCGGCGCCGGGGCCTGATAGCCGCCGGCATCCGCCAGATAGGCACGGGCGATGTCCGCCTGCTCCTCTGCCGCCGCGGCGTCGGACTGCACGGCCGCCATGCTGCAATGGACATGAATGCGGATCGACGCGCGCAGGGCCAGATAGAGCGGCAGCAGCGACAGGCCCTCGCCCGCCCCGGGCAGGTCGTGCAGCGCCTCCATCCAGGCATTGAGGATCCGGTTGGCCTGCGCCGGCCGGCCGTCATGCCACAGGTCCATCAGCAGGAACGCCAGGTCGTAGAGGATGTCGATGACCGCGAATTCCTGGTTGAACTCGATGCAGTCGAACAGCCGGGGCCGGCCGTCGAACAGGCAGATATTCCCCAGATGCAGATCGCCATGGACGTGACGGACGAGGCCCTTGCTGCGGCGGGCCTCCACCGCCTGGCGGCCGGCATCGAAGGCCGCTTCCAGCGCGTCGGCAAGCGCATCCACCCGGTCCTGCGCCAGGATCTCCGCGCCATGGGTGCGGATCTGCGACAGCGCGCCGTCCAGGGTCCTTCGCAGCTCCGCGACACCGCCGAAGTCGCATCGCGGCGCCTCGGACCGGTGCAGCCGCGCCACCTCCGCCGCCACCGCGTCGCAGATCCGGTCGTCGAGGCGGCCGGCCTGCGCGACTTCGCGCAGCAGCCCGTCCCGGTCGAAGCGGCGCATCACCACCAGCCATTCGGCGACCTCCGCAGGATCCAGGTCGCCGGCCTCGGCGCGGATCGCCATGGCGTCCTGGCCGGAACCGCCGGATGTCCGGACCACGGCGCCCAGGCCAAGATAGATCTCCGGCGCGGTACGGCGGTTCAGGCGCAGCTCTGTCTCGCAGACCGCCCGGCGACGCTGCAGGGTCGAGAAATCCAGGAACGGGAACCGCACCGCGCGCTTCGCCTTCAGGACATGGCTGTCGCCCAGGAAGATCGCCGCGCCATGGGTGTCGATCCGCCGGATCGCGGCCCCGGCGGGCTGTTTCAGCGCGGCGGGCCAGCTGGCGGGATCCGCCAGCGCGGCGAACGCATCGCGCTGTGCGGCCTGTTCCGCGCTGCAATCGTCGGAATCGGACATGCGGCCCGTTATACCGCCCGGCGCCGGGCGACGGAGGAATGCGGCCGCTCCAGGCCGGCCGGGTCCTGGTGGATGATGATCTCCGCCCCCGGAAACCGCTCCCGGATCCGCTCCTCGATCTCGTCGGCGATGGCATGGGCAGCGGACAGCGTCATGTTGGGGTCCATTTCCAGATGCATCTGGATGATCGGCAGGGTGCCGGAATAGCGGGTCCGGAGGTCGTGGACCGCCTGCGCCAGGGGATGCGCCGTCACCACCGCGAGGATCTCCGCGCGCTTCTCCTCCGGCATCTCATGGTCCATCAGGTGGTTGAAGGAATCCCGGAAAATGGCGTAGGCGCCGCGCAGGATCAGCGCCACGATCGCCAGGCTGATGATCGGGTCGGCAAGCGGCAGGCCGAACCGGCTTGCCAGCACCAACGCCAGGATAACCCCCAGGTTGACCAGAAGATCCGTGGCGTAGTGCACCGAATCCGCCGCGATCGCGACCGACCCCGTGCGGCGCGAGACCGAGCGCTGGAACAGCACCAGGATGGCGGTCACGACGATCGAAAAGCCGATCACCGCCACGCCTTCGATGCCATGCTCCACCGGTTTCGGATGGATCAGGCGCTCGATCGCCGCGAACAGCAGGAACACCGCGGATCCGGCGATGATCGCCGACTGCACCAGGCCGGCCACCCCTTCCACCTTGCCATGGCCGAAGCGATGCTCCCGGTCGGGCGGGCGGGCCGCATGATGCACCGCCAGCAGGGTCATCACGCTGGCCAGGCTGTCCAGCAGCGAGTCCACCAGCGAGGCCAGCATGGCGACCGACCCCGTGGCATACCAGGCGCCAGCCTTCACGACGATCAGCAGGAGCGCAGCGGAGACGGAGGCATAGCCGGCCAGCTTGGTCAGCCGGATCGCCCGCGCACGGTCGATACCGCTCCCGGCTTCGCCATCGCGCGCGCCCGCATTGCGCTCCTCGTCCATGCCCATGCTACAGCCTCCTGCCGGACCCGGCCGGATCGCCGGGCTCAGGGATACAGCCGGGTATAGCTCCAGCCGCCCCCTGCCGGGATATATTGCGCCCTGTCGTGCAAACGGAACTTGCCGTCGGCCCAGAACTCGAATCGCCGCGGCACCAGGCGGAAGCCGGACCAGTGCGGCGGCCGCGGCACCCGGCCGACACCGAAACGGGCGGCCTCCCGCGCGACCGCCTTCTCCAGGCCGAACCGGTCCGCCAGCGGCGCCGACTGGTCCGAGGCCCAGGCGCCGATCTGGCTCTGCCGGGCGCGGCTGGCGAAATAGGCATCGGCCTCGGCGTCGGTGACCGGGGTGACCGCGCCCTCGACCCGGACCTGGCGCCGCCGGCTCTTCCAATGGAACAACAGGGCGGCCCTGGGGTTTCCCGTCAGGTCGCGGCCCTTCCGGCTGCCCAGATTGGTGTAGAAGACGAAGCCGGACGGGTCGGCCCCCTTCAGCAGCACCATCCGCAGGCTCGGCTGGCCCTCGGCATCGACCGTCGCCAGTGCCATGGCATTGGGATCGTTGGGTTCGCTGGCCTCCGCATCGGCAAGCCAGGCGGCGAAACTGGCGAAGGGATCGTCATCGGGACCGGGAAACATGGCTGAGCCTTCATTCTGCTGCGACTGCCCCGTCGCCCGGCGACGGGCACGGAAAAGAATACCGGCGGTCACGACAGCGGGAGCGCCGGCCGGCAATGCCTTGAAATGGACCCGATTGCCGGCCTATTCCATGCGTCAGTGCGTGCCCGGAGTCCAGTTCGGACAGGGCCGCGAAGGGTATATCCTGGCCGCAAGGGGCAGGCGTCGCGCGGCACGCGGGCCGGGCCGGGCCGCGCCGATACGTTCAGCCTGCGTTCATGCGCGCCTGTCATCCTGCACGCTCGGCGCTTGGACCGTGCGGTCGGGCGCAGGCTGTCATACATTGGCCCCGGGAACCTGCGAGGGGCAACGAGGAGAGAGGAAGCGATGTTGAGCTTCGGGAAATCGGTGGCCGGCAAGGCCGGAGTCTTTGTGATTGCGGCCGGGCTGCTGACCGCTTGCGCCGAGGATAGCGGTACGAAGCAGACGTTCGGCACCTTGCTGGGTGGCGTTGGCGGCGCAGTCGCCGGCTCCCAGTTCGGGTCGGGCACCGGACAGCTGGTCGCGGTTGCCGCCGGCACCCTGGCCGGTGCCTTCCTCGGCAGCGAGGTCGGCAAGTCGCTGGACCGGGCCGACAAGCAGGCAGCGGCCTCGGCAACCACCAATGCGCTGGAAAACAACGCGTCGGGACGGCCGGCGTCGTGGCGGAACCCGGACAGCGGCAATTACGGCACGGTCACGCCGACCAGGACCTATCAGGAAGCATCGGGCCAGTACTGCCGCGAGTACCAGCAGACCGTTGTCGTGGGTGGCGAGAGCCAGAAGGCCTATGGCACCGCCTGCCGCCAGCCGGATGGCAGCTGGAAGGTCGTCAACTGAGCGGCGGCGTGGCCCGGCGGCCGGCAGGATGACCGGCCGCCACCTGCCGGATGACACAGCATCGCGCCCGGCGCCGGTCGACCGGCGCCGGGCGCCCCGGCTGCCGCGCACCCTCAATGTGCTGCCCGCGGCGATCCTGCTCGCGCTGCTGTGCAGCCTTGTGCCCGTCGCGCGCGGCCTGGCCGATTTCGACGCTGGCCTGAAGGCCTACCAGGCCGGCGAGTTCCGCGCCGCATTCGAGGAATGGATCGACCTCGCCCGTGACGGCGACCCCGCAGCCATGCGCAATGTCGGCCATCTGTATCGCTGGGGGCATGGCGTCCAGCAGGACCTTCCCACGGCGGCCGACTGGTACCGCCGTGCGGCGGAGACCGGCCTGGACCGCGCCCAGGCAAACCTCGCCATGATGTATCTGGAAGGCCAGGGCGTGCCCGCGGACCCGGCACAGGCGGCCTACTGGTTCAGCCAGGCGGCCATCCAGGGCCATACCGTGGCTCAGTTCAACCTCGCGCAGCTCTACCAGCAGGGCCGTGGCGTGCAGCGCAACGAGGGCCTGGCCCTGGGCTGGCTGCAGCGGGCCGCGAAGGCCGGGCATCCCGGGGCCCTGGCGCAACTGGGCGCCCTGGTCGCGGAGGCACCGCCCCCGACCCCGGGCCTGCAGCGCAAGGATGCCCCGCCCGGCAGCGATGCCCCGCCGGCCGTGCCGGCGACGCCCGCGCCGCCCCGGCTCGACCCGGCCAGCGGCGAGTCGCTGGAAACGCCGGCCACCGGCAGCGCACCGGAAATCCTGGACCGGCTCGCGGGCGTGTTCGGCAGCGACAAGCCCGCCGAGCCTGAGCCCGCGCCGCCGCCGCGACGGGACGCCGAAAGCGGCACTGCCAGCGTGCAACCGGTCCGGTCGCCGCCACCGCCCGCCGCCCCGCCGGCCGATGGCAGCGACGGGCCGGCCGCCGCCGGCGACCGCAGCGATGCCGAGCAATGGGTGCTTGCCCTGATCGAGGATGCGGTCACCGAGGAGCCGGCTCAGGCCGATGCCGCACCGGCCTTGCCGCGCGCCACCGCCGCGCCATCCTCTCCGGCGCCAGCGGCCTCGGCCGTGGCAGGAACCGCAGCATCGCAGTCGCTCCCGCCGGCCCGGAAGCCGGCGGCCGCCCCGCTCCCGCCGATCGACCCGGGGGACGAGGCGGTGGCGGCCATGCGCCTCTACGACGAAGGCCGCTATGACGCGATGCGCGGCAATCTGGCCCCCATGGCCGAAGCCGGGACGGGCCGGGCGCAGTACCTGCTGGGCTGGCTCTACGAACAGGGTCTCGGCGGGCCGGCCGACCCGGCACTGGCCTATTACTGGTATATCCGGGCCAGCACCGGCGGCAACCTGCAGGCGCGGCGCGCACTGGAGGATCTGCAGCGCCGGATCGACCCGGCGGTGCGCAGTCGGGCGGAAGCCCTGCTGCGCACCCGCGGAAGGTCCGGCAATGGCGGCTGATCCGCGCGGCCCGGCCGGGCGAGGGGGCGAAAACCTGCCCCTGCGCGCAAATCGGCCTATACTTTCACCCCCGTTCCGGCACCTGTCGCAGCGGATGGTGCCGGAACCGGCCAAGCTGATCTGACATGCGCGATCTCTACAGCATTCTCGAGGTGCCTCGCAGCGCCAGCCAGGACGACATCAAGAAAGCCTATCGGCGCCTGGCGAAGGAGTTGCATCCGGACCACAACCCGAACGACCGGATCGTCGCCGACCGTTTCAAGGAAGTCTCCAGCGCCTACAAGATCCTGGGCGACATCAAGCAGCGCGGCCGCTACGACCGCGGCGAGATCGACGGCAACGGCAATCAGCGTGCCCGGGGCGGCCCCGGCGGCTTCAATGCGGGGGGATTCGATCCGGGCCAACCGCAGGGCGGCCATCGCGCCGGCGCGCGGCGCGGCAGCCGCGCCCGCGAGGAAAGCGAGTTCTTCCGCCAGTTCGGTTTCGAAGGCGCCGCCACGGGCGGCGGGCCGGAGGACATCTTCTCCGACCTGTTCGGCCAGGGGCGGCGCGAACGGCCGAACCCCTTCACCGAACGCGGGGCGGACCGGACCTATGCGATTCGCATCGGCTTCCTGGATTCGGCGCGGGGCACCAAGCGGCGCATCACCCTGCCCAGCGGCAAGACCCTGGACGTCAAGATTCCTGCGGGGATCGACAGTGGCCAGCAGATCCGCCTGAAGGGCCAGGGCGAAGCCGGGCCGCATGGCGCGCCGGCCGGCGATGCCCTGATCGAGGTCAATGTCGATGCCCATGCCTTCTTCACCCGGAAGGGGGACGACATCCACCTGGACCTGCCGATCACCCTGCCGGAGGCCGTGCTGGGCAGCCGGATCCGCGTGCCGACCATCGACGGAATGGTGAACCTGAGCGTGCCCAAGGGGTCGAACAGCGGCACGGTGCTGCGGCTCAAGGAAAAGGGCGTGCCGGGCGACAAGGCGCAGCGCCGCGGCGACCAATATGTCAAGCTGATCGTGACCCTGCCGGACACGGCCGATGCCGAACTGGAGAAGCTGATCCGCAAATGGGGCAAGGACGGCGAGTACGAGGTCCGCCGCAGGTTCGTGGTCGACTGACGCCCCGCCGCTGCCGGCCGCGACCGCCTGGTGGCGGTCCCGGCCGGCAACCTCCCCTGGCGGGACGGCTGTCTATTGCGAGCCCTGCTGCTCGCTCGCGGCGCTGCTGTCCAGGGCGCCATAGACCATGTCGCGCAGCACGCTCCGCATCGGCACCCGGTGTTTCGGCGACTGCATCATGAAGAGGACGAACATGTCCTCCACCGGGTCGACCCAGAAATAGGTGCCGGCGGCGCCGCCCCAGTAATATTCCCCCACGCTCCCGGCGGCCTGCGCCAGGCCTTCGGAGGTCCGTACCGCGAAGCCGAGGCCGAAGCCGTAGCCGGGGCCCGGGAGGTAGTACTTGCCCGGCTTGATACCCGGGCCCAGGTGATCGGCGGTCATGAAGGCCACCGTCTTCGGGCCCAGGATGCGGGCGCCGTCCAGCTCGCCGCCGTTCAGCATCATCTGCAGGAAACGGGCATAGTCGCCGGCCGTGGAGACAAGCCCCCCGCCACCGGATTCGTAGGCCATCTGCTGCAGCGGGTCGAACAGGTCGATGGCGCCGATCTTGGCATCATCGGCGAAGGGCTGGGCGAGACGCCCGGCCTTCGACTGGTCGGTCACGAAGAAGCTGGTGTCGGTCATTTCCAGGGGGTCGAAGATGCGCGCCTTCAGGAAAGCGCCCAGGGTCTGGCCGGAGGCAACCTCGACCACCCGTCCGAGCACGTCGGTGGCATGGCTGTATTCCCAGGTCGTGCCCGGCTGATGTTCCAGCGGCATGGCGGCGATCTGCCGGCCGAACTCCTCGTTCGACCAGGTGGGATTGCCGATGCCGGCCTCGTTATAGGCCTTGCGCGCCGCGCCTGCGCCGAAGAAGCCGTAGGTCAGCCCGGCGGTATGGCGCAGCAGGTCCTGCACGGTCACCGGCCGGCGGGCCGGCTCCATCTTCGCTTCCCCCGCCCCGCCTGCCGGGTCCACCGCGACCTGCAGTTCCTTGAACTCGGGGATGTAGCGGGCGACCGGGTCGCCGATCGACAGCTTGCCGTCCTCGACCAGCATCATCGCCGCCACGCTGGTCAGCGGCTTGGTCATCGAATAGATGCGAAACAGGCCGTCCCTGGTCATCGCGGGACCGTCGGGGCGGAGCTTGCCGACGGTTTCCAGATAGCCGATCTCGCCATGGCGGACGATCATCAGCACGGCGCCGGGAAAGGTCTTCGCATCGACGCGGTCCTGCAGCATCCCGGTGATCTTCTGCAGCCGGTCCGGCGACAGGCCAAGCGCCGCGGGGTCGCCCATCGCCATGTCCGCGGCGCAGACCGCGCCGCCGGACAGAAGGCCTGCCGCAATCAGCGCCGCGCCGAGCGTGCTCCTGATCCGCGGCGCTCCGGCTCGCAGGTCCCTGCCCCGCAAGCCGCCTACGGGCATTGCCGTCATTGTCGTTCCCTCCCGTTGATTTCTTGCCCCGCGGTTGGCGGCGGGTGCGCTATCGCAACAGCCGCCCGATGCCGCGACGTGGCGCGGCGGCGGTTGCTTCGGCGGAATATTGCGCCAGGAACGTGTCCAGGTCGATGGAAAGTGCATCCTGCGCGGCGCCCCGGGCCGTCAGCATCCGCGACTGCAGGTCGGTTGCCCAGGGCCGCGCGCGCCGGCCCGGCCTGCCGCCGGGATGCGGCAGTTCCCGCCAGGCGAGGCCGGGCAGAAGGCGCAGGGCCGCCACCAGGTCGTAGAGCCGCAGCTGCCGCAGGTCGCGGCACAGCACCAGTTCCTGGCGGCCCTTGCGCAGGACGATGCGTGCCGCCACCAGGCGGGTGATGACGTCGTCCAGCATGTCCGGGGCCAGGCCCGCACTGCGCACCATGGGCGCCAGGCGCAGCGGCATGCCGGTCTGGCTGCAGCGCCGCAGCTCGTCCAGCAGCAGCATGCCGACCTCGAGGCGCCGCCGGTCCTGGAACTCCTCCTCCGGCACGCCGGCGGCGACCACGAAGTTCGGCAGCACCGCGGCGACCACCGCGCCGACGATCGCCACGCACCAGGCCAGGTAGGTCCAGACCAGCAGGATCGGGATCATCGACAGCGCGCCATAGATCAGCTGGTAGGTCGGAAACGACTGGATATAGCTGCCGAAGCCGAGCCGCAGACCCTCGAACAGCAGGGTGGCTGTTACCGCGCCGGCCGCCGCATGCTGCCAGCGCACGGGATAGTTCGGCAGCATCCAGTACAGGCAGAGGAAGCCGAAGAAGGTCAGGAGCGGCGGGCCGATCGCGGCCAGGCTCTGCAGGGTTGCCCCCATGCTGCCGACCGCCGCGCTCACGCTGGTGGAGATCGAGATGCTGAAGCCGAAGATCAGCGGGCCGAGGCTCATCAGGGTCCAGAACGCCATCAGCCGCACCACGAAGGACCGGTTCGTGGGCACGCGCCAGATGCGGTTGAAGGCATTCTCGATCGTCACGAACATCAGGATCGCGGTCACCACCAGGCCGATCAGGCCGGCCGCCGTCAGCTGGCCGGCATTGCGGGTGAAGGTCTCCAGGTATTGTTCGATCGCGACGACCGAGCCGGGCAGGAAGTTCTTCGTGAACAGCTCGCTCAGTTCGCCGCGCAAGCCGGCGAAGGGCGGGAAGACGGCGACGATGGCCAACGACAGGGCAAGCACCGGCACCATCGAGAGCAGCGAGGTATAGGTCAGCGAGGCGGCAACCTGCGGCCCGTTGTCCCGCAGGAAGCGGCGCACCACCGCGGTCACGAACAGCCTGGCGTAAAGCGGCACCGGGTGGTGCCAGAACGCCGCTCCCGCACGGGCCGGCGCGCCGCGGGCCGGGCCGTCCGGCGCGCCGGCCGCCGGCGCAGCGTCGGCGCCTTCAGGGAGAACCGCCGCCGGCTCCGCGTCGAGATCCTCTTCGCCCTCCCAGGCATCGTCGTCGGCGCTCGCCGCGCCGGCCGCTTCCTGTTCCGCTTCGGCCTTGCCGTTCAAGCCGCGTCCTTCCGCTCCCCGGTCCGGGATATGCGCTGCACTTTGCCGCCATCGCCGGCTTTAGTATACGTTGCTTGCCCTGTGGACGCCGTTCGCCCCCCGGCGGTCGCGGCGCCTTCGTTCTATCGGGGCATTCCCCTTCCGAGGCTTTTCATATGTCCGAAGCGCAATCACTGATGGCAGGCAAGCGCGGCCTGATCATGGGCGTGGCCAACGACCGCTCCATCGCCTGGGGTATCGCGCAGGCCTGTGCAAGCCAGGGCGCCCGGCTCGCCTTCACCTATCAGGGCGAGCAGCTTGCCAAGCGGGTAAAACCCCTGGCGACGAGCGTTTCGTCCGATCTGGTCGCGGAGTGCGATGTCACAGCGCCCGAATCCCTGGACGCCCTGTTCGAGCGGATCGCCACGGAATGGGGCGGCCTGGATTTCCTGGTCCATGCCATCGCCTATTCCGACAAGGACCAGCTGAAGGGCCGCTACCTGGAGACCACGCCGGAAAACTTCGCACGCACCCTGCAGGTCTCCTGCTACTCGTTCACCGCGGTCTGCCAGCGCGCCGTGCCGCTGATGAAGAACGGCGGCTCCATCCTGACCCTGACCTATTACGGGGCCGAGCGCGTGATGCCCCACTACAACGTCATGGGCGTGGCCAAGGCGGCGCTGGAGGCCAGCGTGCGCTACCTGGCCACCGACCTGGGACCGGAGAATATCAGGGTCAATGCGATCTCTGCCGGGCCGATCCGCACCCTGGCGGCCAGCGGCATCGGCGATTTCCGCTTCATCCTGAAGTGGAACGAGCTGAACTCCCCGCTGCGGCGCAACGTCACCATCGAGCAGGTCGGCAATGCCGGCCTCTACCTGTTGAGCGACCTCGGTGCCGGCGTGACCGGCGAGGTGCATCACGTCGATTCGGGCTATCACACCGTCGGCATGGTCGCGGTCGACGCGGCGCGCCAGGTCGGTGAGCTGCTGTCCAGTTTCCGCAAGGGCGAATAGGCCGGCGCGCGCCCCTCGCCGGTCCGGATCCAGTCCAGCATGTCCGCCAACAGCTTCGGCACCCTGTTCCGGGTCACCACCTGGGGAGAGAGCCATGGCCCGGCCCTGGGCTGCGTGGTCGACGGCGCGCCGCCCCGCCTGCCGCTGGACGAGGCGGCAATCCAGCATTGGCTGGACCGGCGGCGGCCGGGCACGTCGCGCTTCACCACGCAGCGCCGCGAGCCCGACACGGTCCGGATCCTGTCCGGCACCTTCGAGGGGCTCACCACCGGCACGCCGATCCAGCTGCTGATCGACAATGTCGACCAGCGCTCGAAGGACTATTCCGAGATCGCGCGCAGCTTCCGACCCGGCCATGCCGACCTGGCCTATCTGGCGAAGTACGGCATCCGCGACTATCGCGGCGGCGGCCGCTCCTCGGCACGGGAGACTGCCGCCAGGGTCGCCGCCGGCGGGATCGCGCGGCTTGTCCTTGGGCCCGCGCTGACGATTCGCGGCGCGCTGGTGCAGGTCGGGCCGCACCGCGTCGACCGCGACCGCTGGGACTGGGCGGAGGTCGAGCGCAATCCCTTCTGGTGCCCCGACGCGGAAATGGTGCCGGTCTGGGAGTCGCATATCGACGCGCTGCGGCGCGCCGGCGATTCCACCGGCGCGGTGATCGAGATCGCCGTCTCCGGCATGCCGATGGGCCTGGGTGCGCCGATCTACGGCAAGCTGGACGCCGACCTCGCCGCCGCGATGATGAGCATCAACGCGGTGAAGGGCGTGGAGATCGGCGACGGCTTCGCCGCGGCGGAGGCCACGGGCAGCGCGCATGCCGACGAGATCCGGGCTCGCGCGGCGGCGCCGGGCAGCAACGCATCCCCAGGCATCGAGTTCCTGTCCAACCATGCCGGCGGCGTGCTGGGCGGCATCTCCACCGGCCAGGACCTGGTCGTGCGCTTCGCGGTGAAGCCGACCTCCTCGATCACCACGCCACGCCGGTCCGTGGATATCGACGGCCGGGATATCGAGGTTGCCACGAAGGGCCGCCACGACCCCTGCGTGGGCATCCGCGCCGTGCCGGTGGGCGAGGCGATGGCGGCCTGCGTGCTGGCCGACCACCTGCTGCGCCACCGCGGCCAGGTCGGCGAGCCCGCGCGGTTTCCGCGGCCCGCCTGACCGGGACAGCCGCGCGCGCCCGACCGCCCCGGGGGAACGGCCACCCGCCTGCAGAGTTGCAACCCGGACGGGTGCCGGGCAAAGCTCGGGGCTTCCGCGCAGGCTCTGCGCCGCGACCAGCCGCCGGCAGCGCCAGACCGGCGGGCAGAAGGAGAGGATAGATGAGCCAGCCGAAACAGGTGCACGCGCTGAAGATTCCGCAGCCGAAACGATCGGCGATGTCCGAGCGCACGCAGAAATACTTCGAGATCTGTGAAGAGAAGCTGGGCATGGTGCCCAACGTGATCGCCGCCTATGCCTTCGACGAGGACAAGCTGAACGGCTTCTCGGCGATGTACAACGAGCTGATGCTCGGCCCCTCCGGTCTCAGCAAGCTGGAGCGCGAGATGATCGCGGTCGCCGTCTCCAGCATCAACCACTGCTACTACTGCCTGACGGCCCATGGTGCGGCCGTGCGGCAGCTGTCGGGCGATCCGGTCCTGGGCGAACTGATGGTGATGAACTATCGCTCCGCCGATCTGCCGAAGAAGCAGCGCGCGATGCTCGACTTCGCCGCGAAGCTGACCGAAACGCCGGACAAGATGGTCGAGGACGACCGCCAGGCGCTGCGCAAGGCAGGCTGGGGCGAGCGCGACATCTGGGATATCGCCGCCACGGCCAGCTTCTTCAACATGTCGAACCGCATGGCCGCAGCGATCGAGATGATGCCGAACCTGGGCTATCACGAGCAGGCCCGTGCGCCGGCCGGCAAGGCGCCAGCCGCCACCGCGTCGGCGGCCTTGCAGAAAGGGGCACGCCGCAAGCCTGCAGCGGCCAAGGCTGCCCCGAAGGCCAAGGGCCAGGCGGCGAAGCGCAAGGCGGCGGCGGATTCGCCCCAGGCCGCGACCGCGTCCAAGGCCAGGCTGGCGCGCAGCCGCAGGGCGGCGCAGGCCGGAACGGCGGCGAAGCCGCGCGGCGCCGGCCGCGCCGAGGCCGCGGCCGCCAAGGCGGCGACCGGCGCCACGCCGAAGGCCCGGATGGCCCGCGCAGCCAGCGCCGGGCGGCGCAAGGCGAAGGCCTGACCGCCGGACCTGGCCTCTCTCCTTCGGACCCTGCGCCGGCAGCCGTGGCGACAGGGGCCAACCGCGACCTGGGGCCCTGCCCGCTCTGCGGCCGGCCCTTGCTGGAGGGCCCCAGCATCGACCGCCACCACAGGCGGCCGCGCAAGCATGGCGGCCGCGACTGGAGCTGGCTGCACAAGGTCTGCCACCGGATGATCCACCGCCGCTTCAGCGAGGCGGAGCTGGCCGCCGGCCATGACAGCGCGGCGGCGCTCGCCGCGGACCCCGACATCGCCCGCTTCGTCCGCTGGGTACGCCGGAAGCCGGCCGATTATGTCGACTGGCCCCGGCAACCCCGGCGATAGGGGCGGTGCAGCCGAGGTTCGTGCGGCGGCCGCGGCTCAGCTGCCGCAATGGGCCTCGAGCCGGTAGCCGTCCGGATCGACCGCGAAGGCGGCGAAATAGTCCGGGCCGTAGTCCGGCCTGAGGCCGGGTGCGCCGTTGTCGCTGCCGCCATGGCCCAGGGCGGCCTTGTGAAATGCGGCAACCGAGGCCCGGTCGGGCGCATCGAAGCAGAGATGCAGCCCGGGCAGCCCGCCCCCCTGGGGCGGCAGGCCTGCGGCCAGCAGCCACAGCGCGACGCCGTCGCGGCCGAAGCCCAGATGGCTGTCGCCCGCATCCAGGCAGCGATATCCCAGCGGTTCCAGGACGGCATCGTAGAACTGCCGGCTGCGGGCAATGTCGGTCACGCCGATCGAGACATGGTTCAGCATCGGATCTTTCCTTCCGAGATGGGCCGGCCGCCTGCCGGCCGTCCGGGGTTGCCGCCACGGGCCGTCAGCCGGCGTCGCGCGGGTGCCTTGCGGGGTGAAGGAGACCGGAATCCGCGCGCGGCGACTTGGGGAAAATTGCTAATCTGCGGCATGACCACGACGTGGCGGCCATTGGCGGAAGGAACCGGCTGGCGGGCGGCGGCGATCGGCTGCACGGCCGGTCCAGCCGACCGCCCGTTCGAGGAACGGCACGGTCAGTCCTGCATCGCGCTGGTCACCCGGGGCACCTTCCGCTACCGCTCCGCGCTCGGCACCGTCGACCTCGCGCCGGGCGGTGCCATGCTGGGCAATGCCGGCCAGGCCTATGAATGCGGCCATGACCATAGCTGGGGCGACCGGTGCATCGCCTTCCACTATGACGAGCCGCTGCTGGAGACGGTGCGCAGCGCGCTGCCCGGTGTGCGTGGCGACCGTTTCGACCGCCCGCATCTGGGACCGGCGCAGGGCCTGCTGCCGCTTGTTGCGGAGGCGGAGGCGGAAGCGCTGGGCAGCGCACCGGACCCGGCCCGGATCGAGGAACTGGCGCTGCTGCTCGCCGGAACCGTCATCGCCGCGACATCGCAGCGCGTGGACCGGCCCGCCGCCGCCACGGCACGGGACCGGCGCCGCGTGGCGGCGGCGCTGCGCCGGCTGGAGAGCGATTATGCGGAACCGATCGGACTGGCCGACCTCGCCGCCGCCGCGGCCACCAGCCCGTTCCATTTCCTGCGCAGCTTCACGGCGACGGTGGGAATGACCCCCTACCAGTACCTGCTGCGCACCCGGCTGCAGCATGCGGCGGTGGCGCTGCGCCTGACCGATGATGGGGTCGCCGCCATCGCCTTCGACACCGGCTTCGGCGACCTGTCCACGTTCAACAACCGGTTCCGCCGGCTGCTGGGCATGACCCCGACGGCCTGGCGGCGGAGCCGGGCCGGTCCTGCGCTCAGAAGCCGACCCGGAGCTTCGCCGTGACCGCATGGACGGTGAGGCCCGACTGCAGCTGGACGTCGTAGCCGGCGGCGAAACCCAGGCGGGGGCCGAGATCGGCCTGCAACCCGGCGCCCAGCACTGCGGAATCGCGGCCGAGGCTGTCGGAGGAGACCTGGAACGCCGCGCCGCCCGCGGCCGCGAACCGGCTGTCCACCGCGACGGTCGTATCGGCGAACTCGTGCAGCCAGCGCCCGCGCAGTTCGGGCGTGATCCGCCGGCCGTCGTCGAGCACGAACGGCATCGAGACGGCCATGCCGAGGCCGGATTTCACGCTGCTCACCCGGTCGGCGGACACGCTGAGGTTCAGCGCGCCGGCGCCGGTTTCGGTATAGCTGCCGGTGTCCAGCCGCAATGCCTGCAGGCTGGCCACCGGGGTCAGCGCGAGCGGCCGCCCCGCCAGCGACAGGTCGAACCGGTAGCCGCCCTCGGCATAGCCGGAATATTCGGTGCCGTCGTAGCGGCCCTCGGCAGAGGTGTTGATGGTGCCGAAGACGATGTCGCGCCGGTTCTCGTAGCGGTTCAGGGCCAGGCCCAGCCCGCCCTCCAGCGACCAGGGGCCAGTCCACCAGCCGCCATAGAGCCCGGCCTGGTAGCTGCGCATGCGCTGGTCGTTGCTGCTGTCCAGGTAGCCGACATCGGCCCGGGCATAGCCCAGGCTGGCGCCGACGATCAGTCCGGCGCCCAGGCGATAGTCGATGCCGGCCGCCGCGCCGCCCAGGGTGGCATCGTAGCGCGACCCCGGATCGCTGCCCCGGCGCAGGGTCCGCGTGCCGTAGGGCTGCAGCCAGGCGCCCCAGTCGGTTCCAGCGGTGCCGTCGATGCCGCCCGGGCCGGCCAGGCTCGAACCCGCGCCGAGCGCCAGGGCCGGCCCCGCCGCCACGGTGCTGCCCAGCCCGTCCACCGGCCCGGCGAAGCGCGGCCGCGCCAGGCGCGCCGGCCCAGCGGCATCCGCGGCCTGCCAGGACGCGTCCGCCAGGCCGGCCGGTCCGAACGGCGCCGCGCTCAGCGCCTGCAGCGCCAGCATGCTGTCCGCCGCATCGTCGGCCAGCCCCAGGCGCACGGCAGCCACCCGCTGCGATGCGGAACCCAGGAACTGCGCACTGCCCGCCCGCCCCGTCACGCCGGCGGTGGTCGGCACTTCGGACATGTCCTCCAGCGCCTCGCGGATCTGGCCTTGCGGCAGGTCGTCGAGCGCATCCAGCACCCCTTCGAAGGCCGCATTGCCGCGCTGCGCGTCCAGCGCCGCCGCAACCCCGTCCTGGTCCGCATCGCTGCCGATATTCGCCAGCGGCTCCCGGCCCACCAGCACGCCGAGGCCGGTTGCGCTGCGCTCCAGGGTGAAGGTCACCGCGCCGATGGCGTCCGGGTTCGTCAGCGCCGCGGCGTCAACGCTGTCGGCGGACACCAGGGCGAAGCGGGTCCCGGCATCCGGCGGCGTCTCGCCCAGCAGCGCGACCTGCAGCCCGCCCTTCAGGCTGGCCGCGCCGCCGCTGACGGCCAGCCGGTCCGCGGCCGAGTCGGACAGCTCCGTCAGCAGGATGCCGCCGCTCTGGGTGAAGTTCCCGGTCACGGCCAGGGTGCCGATCGCGCCCGATCCGCCGGGCGAGACCGTGCCGCCGGTCTGGGTGACACCCTGGCGCGCCGTCACCGCGCCGGAGCCGGACAGGGTCCCGCCGGTCAGCCGCAGCCAGGGCGAGACCAGGCTGCCGGACAGGCCGATCGTGCCCGCCGCCAGGGTCGTGCCGACCTCCGCCGTCAGGGTCCGGCCGGCGGCGATGTCCAGCAGTGCCGATGCGTTGTCGACCGTCAGGCTGTCGATGCGGGGATCCATGTCCAGAACCGTGGTGCCGGCCCGGTTCAGGGTGACGTTGTAGAACCGCGCGCCGCCGCCCGCGACATAGCCCACCGAATTGTCCGGCACCGCGCCGCCCGACCAGTGGGCGGCGGAAGACCAGCTGCCGGAGCCGGGCTGCGCGGCGACCTCCTTCAGGAAGGCATTGGACGACAGCCAGTCCAGGTAATGGGCGACATTGGTCCAGATCTCCAGGTCGCCATAGCCGGTATAGGTCTGGCCGCCCACCTCCGCGGCGACGCTCTGCGCCACAGCGGTGCCGTCGCCGCCGGCCAGCACGCCGACCTGCACCAGGCTGCCGTCGGGCATCAGCAGGAACAGCGGCCCCCCGCTGTCGCCGGCCACGGTGGCCCCCTCCTGCGCCAGCGCCGTCGCGCTGCCCAGGCTGGAATAGGCGGCATCGCCCGGCTTGTCGAAATCCGCCGCCAGCACCACCAGGGCGTTGTTCGCCATCGGATCGCCGTCCCGGTCCGCCGGAAGCCCGCTGCCGGCGGCGACGAAGTCCAGCACGTTGTAGGCGAACCGCCGCTTGCCGTCATAGACCAGCGCGGCGGGATCGCTGCCGGTGAAGGCGCCGCCATAGCCCACGGTCACCACCGTCCCGCCGGTCCCGGGCTGGGCGCTTGCCAGGGTGACCGGCGCGATGCCAGCGACCGGCCGGTCGAGCGCCACGATGGCGATGTCGTGGAAGCCGAGATTGCCCTCCGCCGCCAGGAAGTCCGGCCGCACCGTCACCGACTGCACCGCGGCCGCAACCGTCGTGCCGGAGACCGGGCTGAAGCTGACCTCCATCGTCGGGCCGACGGTATCGGCCTGCACCACGTCGTTGTTCTCGAAGCAGTGGGTCGCCGTCAGCAGGGTCCGGGCATTGATGAGGGTTCCGGTGCAGCTGCTCTGGCCGCCCACCCGCATGGAGCCGACATTGGGATAGGCATTGCCGCTGTCGTACCAGGCATCGACGCCGCCGGCGGCCGCCGCAACATCGTCTCGGACCGAGATCGCCTGCACCGCCCCGAGCGGCGCCAACAGGCCGATCGCCGCCGCCGTGCCCAGCAGGAACCGCATCCCCAATCCCCAATCCGCCATCCGGTCCTCATCCGCATTGAATTGCCCGGGCGCCTGTCGGCGTCCCGTCACTGCACCCCGTCATCGGGGAATTGGCATGGCCGTTCCGTGGCGAAACCTGGGCATCGACATATGCCGACAGGCTGTGGCCATGTCCCCGGCACGATCGCGATACCCGTTCAGAACGCGACCCTGACCCGCCCGGTGACAGCCTGCGCGGTATAGCCCTGCTGCCACTGCAGATCGTAGGCCGCCGCCAGGCTCAGCCGCGGGCTCAGCCGGGCCTCCAGCCCCGCGCCGAGCAGCGCCGCGTCCCGCCCCAGCTCCTCCGAGGCGACCTGGAACGCCGCGCCGCCGGCCGCCGCGAAGCTGGCATCCACCGCCGCATCGGTGTCGCCGAACTCGTGGCTCCACCGCGCCCGCAGCTCCGGCCGCAGGCTGCGGCCGTCCGACAGGGCCATCGGATAGGCCATTGCCGCCCCCAGGCTGGTCCGCAGGCTCGACACCGTGTCGGCTGCCACGTTCAGGTTCATCGCGCCGGCGCCCGTTTCGGTATAGCCATCGGTCCGCAGCCGCAGCGCCTGGACCCCCGCCAGCGGCAGCAGCTCCAGCACGCCGGGGCCGCCCACCGCGATCTCGTGGCGGTAGCGCCCCTCCGCATAGGCGGAATATTCCCGCCCGTCATAGCGCCCCTCCGCGCTCGCCTTCGTGGTCCCGAAGTTCAGGTCCCGCCGGCTTTCGTAGCGGTTCAGCGCAAAGCCCAGCCCCGCATCCACCGACCAGGGGCCCTGCCACCAGCCGCCGTAGAGCCCCGCCTGGTAGGCCCGGCTCTTCGTCGCGTCGGTCAACTCCCGATAGCCGGTGTCCGCCCGTGCATAGCCGAAGCTCAGGCCCAGAAGCAGCCCGTCCCGCACCCCGTCGCCGCGCAGGCGGTAGTCGATGCCGCCGGACACCCCGCCGATCGTCGTGTCCCAGCGGTCGCCCGCGCTGTCGCCGCGCCGCGCCGTCCGCACCCCGTAGGGCTGCGCCCAGACCCCC
>JAVJON010000068.1:0-106297 GCA_040216765.1 Sneathiellaceae bacterium
CCGACCTGGTGGTCATAGCGAGGGCTATACACCCGATCCCATCCCGAACTCGGCCGTGAAATCCCTCCGCGCCGATGGTACTTCGTCTCAAGACGCGGAAGAGTAGGTCACCGCCAGGTCTGCTCATGACAGTGATGGAAATCCCTCAGTCACGATATCCAACGCATCGACGCGGGGTGGAGCAGCCCGGTAGCTCGTCAGGCTCATAACCTGAAGGTCGCAGGTTCAAATCCTGCCCCCGCAACCAGATCGATCGACAAAGCCCCGCACCTTGGGTTCCAAGGCGCGGGGCTTTTTCGTTGCGGCCTATGGCGTGCGAAAGAAAGTCAGGGCCGCGGCCACGATCGCCTCCGGCGCGTCTTCCTGGATCAGGTGGCCGGCCCCGGGTATCTCCGACATGGTGCAGCCCGGGATCATGGCCGCGAGTTCCCGGCCGCGCTCGACGGGGATCCACTGGTCCTCGACGCCCCAGAGCAGCCGCACCGGGCAGCGGATCTCGCCGTAGCGGTCCTGCACCTCGTCGGTATGCCGCAGGTCCATCTGTGCGATCTGGCGATAGAAGGCAGGTTGCCCGACGGGCCCCAGCCAGGGCGCCAGGTAGGGCTCCAGTTCGGTGTCGCTGATCGGCCGATGGATCGCGCCGCGGATATAGGCCTGCAGCATCGCCCGTTGGAGATAGTCCGGCAGGCCGGCGAATGCTTCCTCGTGGTGGCGCACATGCTGCACGAAGGCGGATCCCCAGGGCCGGATGGCGACGGGGTCGCACAGCAACAGGCGGTCGAACTCGCACCCGTCCAGCAGATGCGCCCGCAGGGCCGTCGCACCGCCGAAATCGTGCGCGATCACCTTTGGCCGGTCGAGTTGCCAGAAACGCAGCAGCGCGGCCAAGAGGCCGTTCTGGATGCCAAGGGACACGTCCTGCCCGGTGGACTTTTCGGATTGCCCGTAGCCGAGCATGTCGAAGACATGCACGCGCCAATGCCGTGCCAGTTCGCGCGCCACCGCCCGCCATACATAGGACGAGAACGGCGTGCCGTGGACGAGCACAACGGGATCGCCGCTGCCGAACCTGTCACAGGCGACAGCCTGCCCGTGATGATCGAAGCGCTCGGTCAGGGCCCAGCTGGTGTCCATCCAGTCCTCCGGTCTTGGGATTGCCCCGCCAGGCCCGGTTCAGAGCGGTCCCGGGGCAAGGCGGACGTTCCGGGTTGCGTCATCTCGCCCGGGTCGGTTGCCATCTATCACACTCCTTCTGCTCAGGCAGCCGGCGAGCTCGCGGTCACAAGGTGTCCGAAGCAGCGGCTTGATTCAGATCAACGCCTGTCGGGGCGATCCATGGAATGGATGTGGACCGCGATCTGTCGGAGGAGCCACCCATGACGGCAACCACAATGAAGGCGGCGGTCTTCGTAGAGCCGGGGCGCATCGTCCTGGAGAGGAAGCCGATACCGGATGTCGGCCCGCTCGATGCGCTCGTCCGCATCACCACTACGACCATCTGCGGCACGGACGTTCATATCCTGAAGGGCGAGTACCCGGTCCGGCGCGGGCTGATCGTCGGGCACGAGCCCGTCGGGATCATCGAGAAGCTCGGCGCCGGCGTTGCGGGGTACCGGGAAGGCCAGCGCGTCATTGCCGGCGCGATAACGCCGTCAGGTCACTCGAATGCCTCGCTTTCCGGGTTTCATTCCCAATGCGGCGCCGGCACCGCCCATGGCTGGAAGCCGCTGGGTGGCTGGCGCTTCGGCAATACCATCGACGGGTCGCAGGCAGACTACCTGCTGGTGCCGGATGCCATGGCGAACCTCTCGCCGGTCCCGGACGGGCTGACCGACGAACAGGTCCTGATGTGCCCCGACATCATGTCGACCGGGTTCGGCGGGGCCGAGTCCGGTGGCATTCGCATCGGCGATACGGTCGCGGTCTTCGCCCAGGGGCCGATCGGCCTCTGCGCGACGGCGGGCGCCAGGCTGATGGGCGCGACGACGATCATCGGCGTGGAGACCGTTCCCGAGAGAATCGCGATGGCCAGGAGCATGGGCGCCGACCATGTCGTGGATTTCCGGCGCAGCGACCCGGTCGACGAGATCATGAAGATCACCGACGGCCGCGGCGTCGATGTCGCGATCGAGGCGCTCGGACTGGCCGACACGTTCGAGGCGGCCCTCCGCGTCCTGCGGCCCGGCGGGACGCTGTCGTCGCTGGGCGTGTACTCGACCGACCTGCACATCCCGCTCGGTGCGTTCGCAGCCGGCCTCGGGGACCACAAGATCGTCACGACGCTTTGCCCGGGCGGCAAGGAACGCATGCGCCGCCTGATGGAGGTGGTCGGGTCGGGGCGCATCGATACCCGTCCGCTGGTCACGCACCGGTTCACGCTCGAGGAGATCGAAGCCGCCTACGATCTCTTCGCCCACCAGCGCGACGGCGTATTGAAGGTCGCGATCACGCCGTGATGCAGGCCCCATGGGCAGGGGGGGAACGATCCCGGCATTTGATGCCGCTTGCGGCGGCTGTCGGGCTCGTCGCGGGCATTCTCGTCTTCGCCGCGACCTTTGCCCTCCCGCCGCCGGCCGGCCTGTCGCCGGCGGGATGGCATGTTGCCGGCCTGGCGCTGGCGATGGCGATCTGGTGGAGCAGCGAGCCTGTGCCGATCGCGGTCACGGCGCTCCTGCCGGTGGCGGTGCTGCCGCTGGTCGGCGCGGGCGATATCGGCACAGCCGCGGCGCCCTACGCCAATCCCCTGCTGTTCCTCTTCATGGGCGGATTCCTGCTCGCCGCGGGGGTCAAGCGATGGGGCCTGCACCGGCGCCTCGCCCATTCGGTGGTGCGGGCGGTCGGCACCGAGCCGCATCGCCTGGTCCTCGGCTTCATGGCGGCCAGCGGTTTCCTGTCGATGTGGGTCAGCAACACCGCCGCCGTGGTCCTGATGCTGCCCGTCGCGATCTCGATCGTCACCGTGGTCGAGGGCCTGCAGCGCGATGCAGGCGAGGCACGCCGTTTCGCCCTCGCCCTGCTTCTGGGGATCGCCTATGCGGCAAGCATCGGCGGGATGGGCACCCTGATCGGCACGCCGCCCAACGCGCTGCTCGCCGGATACCTTTGGCAGCAGCATGGCATCGATCTCTCGTTTGCCGCCTGGGCCGCTGTCGCAATGCCGCTGGTCCTCCTCTTCCTGCCGCTTGCCTGGCTGGTCCTGACGCGGCTGGTCTTCCCGCTGTCGTCCGGCTTTGCGGCGGCGCTGAAGGCAGGCGGCCTGGCCCGGAATATCGCTGTCGACGGCCCGATGACCCCGGCCCAGCGGCGTGTCGGCCTGGTCTTCGCCTGCGCCGCGGCGCTCTGGATTGTGCGTCCGCTGCTGAACCGGGTTCCCGGCCTGGAGAATCTGAGCGACCCGGGAATCGCAGTGCTCGGCGCGTCCGCGCTGTTCCTGATCCCGAGCGGGATGGCGACCGACCGCCGGTTCCTGATGACCTGGCGCGAGGCGCAGGAGATCCCCTGGCAAGTCCTGATCCTGTTCGGCGGCGGGCTGTCGCTTGCCGCCGCGATGGATGCGAGCGGCCTTGCCGCATGGATCGGCCAGGGCCTGGCAGGCCTTGGCGACCTGCCTGCATTGCTGTTCCTGCTCGCGCTGGCCGCGACCGTCGTCATGCTGACGGAGCTGGCCAGCAACACCGCGACGGTCGCAGCCCTGCTGCCGATCGTGGCGACGATCGCTGCCGGGGCCGGCATGGACCTCGTCGTGGTTTCCGCGGCGATCGCGATGGCTGCGAGCTGTGCGTTCATGCTGCCGGTCGCGACGCCGCCAAACGCTCTGGTCTTTGCCACCGGCCATGTGACGGTCGCGGCCATGGTGCGCGCCGGCCTCCTCATGAACCTGCTCTCCATTGTCCTCGTCGCCCTCGCCGCGCTGGCCCTGTCCCCCTTGCTGCCGCGTGCCGGGTGAATGCGGGCTGGCGGTCCGCCAACGGCAGCCGCATGACGGCATGTCCCGGGCCGGCTGCCGGACGGGCATGTCGTGCCGCGCGCCGCCTGGCCCTGGAAACCGTCGCTGCCCTCGGCGATGATGGCGCCGTCGGTCCGCCGTCGCCGGGGATCGCCGCGGCCGGTCGCCGGCCGCACCGCGCCCGCCGACAGATCCTGGCGGGCCTGACCGAACCGGGAACAGATATCCAAGTGGAAGAAACAGCAATCGATCGCGAGACGATGGGCCGCCTGGCGAAGGCCCTGGCATTCATCTGCAAGCCGGACGACGCGGCGGTGCTCGCCCTCAAGCGCGCCGCCGAAAGCGGCACGGAAGGCGATATCAAGAAGGCCCGGACGCTCTTTCTCCGGTTGAAGCCGGGAGACCGCCGCGCCGCCCTGGCCATGCTGTCCGGCTGACCGGGCCGGCTGACCCGGCCGGCCGGCCGGGTCAGGCGGCGCGCAGCTCCTCCAGTTTCTTCAGCACCGCGACATAGTTCTCGATGCCCTGTGCGCCGGTCACCAGGTGCTGCCGGTCGAAGACCATGGCCGGCACGCCGCTCAGGCCCCGGCTGGTCCAGAACTCTTCCTTCTCGCGCACGATGCCGGCGAAGCTCCCTGCATCGAGCGCCTGCCGCAGGGCCGTGCCGTCCAGCCCGAGGCCGGCCGCGGTCTCGACCAGCACCTCGATGTCGGAGATGTCGCGCCTGTCGGTGAAAAAGGCGGTGAACAGCGCCTGCTTCATGTCATGGGCGCGGCCCTGGGTCTCCGCCCAGTCGATCGCCTGGTGGGCGCGAAAGGTGTTCACCATCCGCATGTCGTCGGTATAGGCGAAGGTGAAGCCCAGTTCCGCGCCGATCGCGGTGAGCCTGTCGCGGGCCTTGCGCGAATCCGCGTCGCTCGAGCCGTACTTCTCGGCCAGATGCTCCCGCAGGTTCTGGCCCTCCGGCCCCATGCCCGGGTTCAGCTCGAAAGGATGCCAGTGGATCTCCGCCTCGGTGCCGGTCTGCTCCAGTGCCGCGGCGAGCTGGCGATAGCCGACAATGCACCAGGGGCAGACCACGTCGGACACGATGTCGACGCGGAGGGGGGCTTGCGTCTCGGTCATGGATGTCTCCTTCGTTGCCGCCGCCGCGGCAACAGGTGCAGCGGCGGCGGGGCAGGGACTATTCCGCGGCGGCGAGCTTGTCCTGGGTCCTGGTGTCGAAATCGCCCGCGTCGTGGCGCTCGTGCAGCTGCGAGGAAGGCTCGCCGGTCGCCCGGTTGACCATGCGGCCGCGCTTCACTGCCGGGCGGGCCGCGATCTCCGCGTTCCAGCGCCCGACATTCTTGTAGCTATGCGCCTCCAGGAACTCCGCGGCCTCGTAGACCTTGTTGGCGACCAGGGCGCCGTACCAGGGCCAGATCGCCATGTCGGCGATCGTGTAGTCGTCGCCGCAGATGAACTTCCGGTCGGCGAGGTTGCGGTCCAGCACGTCGAGCTGGCGCTTCACCTCCATCGCGAAGCGGTTGATCGGATATTCGTACTTCGCCGGCGCGTAGGCATAGAAATGGCCGAAGCCGCCGCCCAGATAGGGCGCGCTGCCCATCTGCCAGAACAGCCAGGACAGGCATTCCGCCCGGGCCGCCGGCTCGGTCGGAACGAAGGCGCCGAACTTCTCGGCGAGATAGAGCAGGATCGCGCCGGATTCGAAGACCCGGGTCGGCGGGTTGGTGCTGTGGTCGGACAGGGCCGGGATCTTGGAGTTCGGGTTGATCGACACGAAGCCGCTGCCGAACTGGTCGCCCTCGCTGATCCGGATCAGCCAGGCATCGTACTCCGCGCCGGTCTTGCCCAGCGCCAGCAGCTCCTCCAGCAGCACGGTGACCTTCACCCCGTTCGGCGTCGCCAGCGAATAGAGCTGCAGCGGGTGGCGGCCGACCGGCAGCTCCTTGTCATGGGTGGGGCCGGCGATCGGACGGTTGATGTTGGCGAACCGGCCGCCGCTCTCGGTATCCCATTTCCAGACCTTGGGCGGGGTATAGCTGGAGGATTCGGTCATCGTTTCTGCGCTCCGCAACATGGGTCGGGCCAGCATGGCCCGAATTCGCCACTTGGTGAAAGGGCGCGACACCCGCACTCTGGGCACCGGACCCGGCTACCGGCGAAATGGCCAACCGGAGCCGATTGGTCAACAGCCGTGCGGCGAGGAAAGTGCACGCCCCGGCCTGTCGCGGGATGGTGCAGCCGGTTGTGCCACGATCCGTCAACCAACAGGGAGGATCCGCCCGATGACCGGACCAGCGAGCCATCCGCCCGCGCCGCCCGACGCGGCCGCCCGCCGGTCCGCACGGCCGGTCGTGTGCTACCCGGTGGAACGGCTGCCACCTGTCGATGCCGGCTTCCATGCCGCGGTGCAGGAGGGCGCGACCCTGGTGGACAGCCTGGTCGTGCCGCCGCGCGACGGGCGGGCCTTCCGGGTGCCGGCCGGGCATCTGTTCCGGATCGTCAGCGTGGACGGGCCGCAGGTCGGCGACCTGAACCTGTGGAACGCCGACGACCTGACGGAGCGGTTCTACAGCGGCAAGACACGGCAGCTCCATGCCAGCCACCTGACCGCCGGCGACCGGCTGTGGAGCAGCCTGCCGGGCCTGCGCCCGATGGCGACGATCGTGGCGGACAGCCTGGGCTGGTACGGCTGGGACGAAGACGGCGCCGGCGTGCATGACGTGATCGGCACAAGGTGCGACCCCTATACGAACCGCCTGCTGAACGGCGTGGACTACCATCATTGCTGCCATTCCAACCTGACCCGCGCGCTGGCGGCGGCGACCGGCCTGTCCCGGGCGGAGGCCGAACCCCATGTCCACGACGTGATGAACGTGTTCATGTGCACCGGCTTCACCCGCGACACCCACCAGTACTTCATGAAGGCAAGCCCGGTGCGGCCGGGCGATGCCATCGCCTTCCTGGCCGAGATCGACCTGCTGGCGGCCCTCTCCGCCTGCCCCGGCGGCGATTGCGGCAGCGGCCATTCCGACGACCGCGCGCGGTGCCACCCGCTGCGGGTCGAGATCCTGCGCCCCCTGCCCGGGCGGCTGGACGGCTGGGCCGGACCGGCGCGCAGTGCCTATCGAAGCCCCGCCTGAAGACCCCCGCCACCCAGCAGAAAGCCAGCCATGTCATGACGGACCGCCTGCCCCGGCTGAAGCCCAGCCCGATCCCCGCCATCCATCCGGTGCCGGACTACCTGGCGGACGACCGGCTGCGCGCGGTCTATGACGACACGAAGGCGGTGCTGCAGGTGCCCTGGATGGGGGTCGTGACCATGGCTTTTGCGCACTACCGGTCGTTCTACGACGCACTCTGGTCCGGCCTGCGGCCGCTGGCGGAGAGCGCGGCCTTCGCCGCCGCCTGTGCCGACCTGCGCCGATCGGCCGAGGCCGGGGCCGCCCGGCTGCAGCCGGGCGCGTTGTCCGGTCGGCTGGCGGAGATCGGCTATGCGCCGCGCGAACTGGACGAGATCCGCGACCTGCTGGAGGTCTTCTCCCACGGCAACATGCCCTACCTGATGATCGCGACGGCGGCGCGCCTGCTGCTGGAGGGCCATGCGCTGTCGGAGGACCGTGCCGTCGCGCCGGCCGCGCACCGGCACGGCCCGGCGCCGGCCGGCCGGCTGGTGCTGATGGAACCGCATCATGCCGCGGCACCGACACGGGCGCTGTTCGAGGATGTGAAGGGACGGCTCGGCCTGCCTTTCGTCAATACCGACTACCGGGCGCTCGCCCGCTGGCCGAGCTATTTCGCGCTTGCCTGGCAGGACCTGACACCGGTCCTTGCCACGCCGGCCTACCGGGATGTCGTGCAGTCCGTGCATGAGGCGGCGGTGACGAATGCCCTGTCCCTTCCCAATCCCGGCCGCCTGGCGCCGGCGGACCTCGCCGCGGCGGCGGGGCGCGACGCGCCGCTGGCGGAGATCCTGCAGGTCGTTCGCCTGTTCCAGTGGCTGCTGCCCGGCCTGGCGGTCAATGTCGCCTGCCTGCGCCGGCAACTGGACGGCGGCCGCTGAGCCGTCGCGCGACCCGCCTACAGGGCCTTGTACATGATGGTGGTGGCCTCCAGGCGCGGCTCGCTCGGGTGCAGGCAGTATCCCGGGATCTCCCCCAGGCGGCGATAGCCGAGCGAGGTGTAGAGCGGCTCCGCCGCATCGCCGCTGCGGGTGTCCAGGGTCAGCAGGTGGCGTCCCGATCCGGCGGCGCGGCGCTCCAGCGCAATCATCAGGGCCCGCGCCAGCCCGCGCCGGCGGGCCTGCGGATGCACCATCAGCTTGGCAACCTCCGCCCGGTGCGGCTGGTTGGGCATCTGCGCCGGCAGCAGCTGCACGGTGCCGACGATCCGGCCGGCTTCTTCCGCGACCAGCAGGCTTCGCGTGCCGGCCCGCACGCCGGGAAACACCGTGTCGCGCCAGAACGCCAGGGCCTCGGCCATCGGGAAGGGCAGGATGAAGCCGATGCTGGCGCCGGCATGGACACAGGCCTGCAACAGGGCTGCCAGGTCGCCCAGGCGGCCGTCCAGCAGGTCCGCGGCAAGGAGCGAGATGCCGGGCGGCGCGGTCTCGGGAGGCGGGCGTCCGGTCATCGCGGCTCACAGGATGAAGAGCAGGTAGCGGGCGCCGGTGTCGTCCGGTGTCGCAAAGGCGCTGGCCCCGGCCAGGCGATAGCGCAGGCAGTCGCCGGGCCGCAGGTCGTGGGCCTGGCCGTCGACGGTGACCGTCAGGGCACCGTCCAGCAGCAGCAGGTGATGCTCCAGCCCCTCGCGCGGCGGGCGGTCATAGGCGATGCGGTCGCCCGCGGCCAGGCTGCAGTCCAGCACTTCGCCGGCCAGCTCGGCCGCGGGCGGCGAGACCGAGCGGCGGACGAAGCCGCTGCCGGGGTCGCGCCAGACCGGCTGCGCATGCGGCGGCACCAGCGGTGCGAAGCCGTCCTCCGCCATCTGCATCAGGCGCGACAGGGTCAGGCCGAACGCGGCGCAGAGCCGGCCCAGGACCTGCGCGGTGGGGCTGCTCCCGGCATTCTCCAGCCGCGACAGGGTCGCCCGGCTGACGCCGCTCCGGGCCGCCAGTTCGGCCAGCGACCAGCCATGCGCGCCGCGCAGCGCCTTCAGGCGCAGGGCGATGCGGCGGTCGATCTCGACAGGGTCCGTCGCCGATTCCATATTCAGGATTATTTCCCAAATATGGGATATTGCAAGACCGTTCAGCTCTCCGTCGGGCCGGCGGCGGCGGCCGCGTCCTGTGCGTGATGCTCGCTGGCCTGGACCTCGACGAAGACCCGGGTGATATCCGGGAAGCGCGCCTTGATCTCGCGCTCCAGCCGGCTCACCGTCGCCTCGATGGTGGCCAGGTCTGAGCTGTCGTCGAAATCCAGGCTGACCGTGGCCAGGATGTCATGTGGCCCGAAATGCACGGTGCGCAGTTCGTTGACCGCGCGGACCGCAGGTTCCGCGAGGGCCATGCGGCCGAGCGCCTCGACCGTGGAGCCGCGCGCGGCCTCTCCGGTCAGCAGGCTCTTCGTTTCGTAGGCCAGGGCGACCGCGGTCAGGGCAAGGATCGCGGAGATCGCGATGGAGGCCGCGGCATCGGCCCATTCGATGTGCAGGAACTGCGCCGCCAGCAGGCCGGCAAAGGCGGCGACGAGGCCCAGCATGGCCGCGCTGTCCTCGAACAGCACGGTGAAGACGGTCGGGTCCTTCGACTTGCGGACCTCCTCCAGCAGGCTGCGGTCGCCGCGCAGCCGGTTGAACTCGCGGAACGCGATGTACCAGGCGATGCCCTCGAAGATCATCGCCCCGCCAAGGACGGCGTAGTTGATGCCGTAGTTCGTCACCGGATGCGGCTCGGCCAGCTTCTGCAGCCCTTCGTAGAACGAGATGCCCGCGCCCAGGCCGAAGATCAGGATCGCGACCACGAAGGCCCAGAAGTACAGCTCCATGCCATAGCCGAAGGGATGCGCATCGTCCGCCGGCCGCTTCGACCGCGCCACCCCCAGCAGCAGCAGGCCCTGGTTGCCGGTGTCGACCAGGGAATGGATCGCCTCCGACAGCATGGCGGAGGAGCCGGTATAGGCACCGGCGGCGAACTTCGAGGCGGAAATCAGCGCATTGCCGACCAGTGCCGCATAGATGACCTTCTTCGAACCGCCCGGTACCGCCATGCCTGTCGTCCCTTCCTCTGCCTTGCCCGGCCGCTGTCGGCGAGCCCCTGGACCGGCAACCCGCCCGGAAGCGGGAGGTTGCGCCGCCGTCCGGCATGCCGCAAGGTGATCGGCCGTGATCTGGCAGCTGTTTCCTGTATGGCGGACATTGTGAATTCGCGGCGATCCGGTCGGAATTCCCCAGACGGCAGGGGGCAGACCTTGTCTGCGCACGACACCAGGGGCGAACTGGCGGCCGCCCTGCAGGATTGTCCCGCGCTGCGCGATTTCCCGGCCATCGCCCTGGACGCCGTGCTGCCGGGCGATGCGGTGCCGGTGAAGGCAAGGCTGGACATCGCCCGGCTGCCGCCGCGCAGGCTTGCCCTGGATGTGCCAATGCCCGAACATGATCCCGTTCTCAGGGCGGGGTGAAAGTCCCCACCGGCGGTATGCAGCCTCGGCTGCGAGCCCGCGAGCGCCTTTCCGGGATCCGGGAAGGGTCAGCAGACCAGGTGCGAGGCCTGGGCCGACGGTGACAGTCCGGATGGAAGAGAACGCGCGACGCCCCGTGCCGTCGGTCCCCGCTATGTGAGCGTGGGGGCCTGCCGGCGCGCCTGTCCGTGAGGGCGGGGCGTTCGCCCGTGATCGCCTTGGGTGACGTGTCCGTTGCTGAAAGGAGATCACGATGACACACACCTGCTATGCCTTCGCCAAGGCCAATTGGCATGCCGAAATCGTCGACCGGGCGCTGGACGGCTTCCTGGAGCTGATCCCGGCGGAACAGGTCGACATCTTCGACGTGCCCGGCGCATTCGAACTGCCGCTGCTCGCGCGCGACCTTGCCGCGACCGGCCGCTATGCCGCGGTGGCGGCGGCCGCTTTCGTCGTCGACGGCGGCATCTATCGCCACGACTTCGTTGCCCGCGCGGTGGTGGATGGGCTGATGCGGGCCGGCCTGGATACCGGGGTGCCGATCCTGTCGGTGTCCTTGACCCCGCACCAGTACCAGGACACGGCGCATCACGCGGCGATCTTCCGGGCGCATTTCGTCGAGAAGGGCCGCGAAGCGGCGCGTGCCGCGCTGATGATCGGCCAAGCCCGCGCCAGGCTGGCCGCCTAGCCCCCGCCCCCGGCCGGACGCCGTGCCGGCCGGGACCTGCCCGCGAGACGGTTGTTCCTGCGGGCGATGCTGGCTATCCATGGGGTTGCGCAGGATCATGGGGCGCCACGCGCCCGTCCCAGCAGGGAGCAGGACCGAGCATGCTGCCGCCATCGGCCATCGAGGCCTGCAAGGACAGCCCGCTACTGGCGGCTTTCCTGTCGGTCATCGGCGATGCCCTGGATCCGGCCAGCGGACTGCCGTCGCGGCCGCGGCTGGACGTGGTGCGGCTCGGCCGCCTCGGCGTCATGCCCTTCCTGTGGATCATGGAGCGCGGCGATGACGGCCTGTTCCGGTTCCGCCTGACCGGCGAGGAGACCGAGCGGACCTGGGGCCGGAACCCCCGGGGCCGGACCCTGGCGGAGATCCTGGAGCGCGCGCAGGCGGACCTGCTGGAGGCGGACCTGTTCGCCGCCCTCGACAGCCGCACGATGCGCCTGCAGAGCGGCGAGGTCCGCCGTGGCGGCCTGCACTACTACACGGTCCGCCGCCTGCTGGTGCCGATGTGCGGCAAGGACGGCGCGCTGCGCTTCGTCATCGCCTGTTTCGAGCGGCTCGATGTCGACCCGGCGGCGGTGCTGGAAGCGGGGATCACCTTCGTCATCGACCGGGTCGAGGTCTTTCCGCTGGGCCCCGGCGACCCGGCCGCATAGGCCGGCGCTACAGCACGATGCTCGGGTTGCGCAGGTTCTGGTCGCAGTCGATCAGGTTCACCTGCTTGGCCTGGATCCGGAAGCCATTGCCGTCGCGCAGCAGGATATGGCCGGCATGGCCGTCCAGCCGGCGGGTGTCGCCGGCGCGGAATTCCACAACCTGGAAGTTGGAGCGCAGGAGCAGGCGGTCGCTGCCCGGCAGGCGGAACAAAGCCAGGTTGGCGACATGGCGCACGGTGCGGCTGGCGGGCTGCTGCGACCAGGCATAGCCGGTGCGCAGGCGGAAGATCCGGTCCTCCAGCTGCCGGCGGTCGTGGAACGCCACCGCGATCTCGCGGCGCGGATCGCCTGCCGGCCGTGTCGCCGGCACCCAATAGGCGCATTCGCCGGTGAACAGGTCGAGCCAGGCCTCGAAGCGGCCCTGGTCGAGCAGCCGGGCCTCGCGCGACAGGAAGGCGGTGCAGGCGTCGCGCAGGTTTCGCTCGGCGATCTCCGGATTGTCCTCGTCGAGCCGCGCGAAGCTGTCGACCAGGTCCTGATAGAAGGCATCATCGACATAGTAGGACGAGGAGGAAGGCTCCTCGATCAGCTCCGTCGTCATGGCCGCGCGCCCCTGGCGATGGTGAGCTGCGGCTCGGCCGTCATCATCTCGCGGTAATGCGCCATCGTGCGGCGCATGAAGACCTCGTCGGTGGCCGGGCCGCTGATCGTCTCGCCGTCGCTCTCGAAGCGGTCGGGCAGCCCCAGGCCGCGCTGCATCCAGACCCACTCGTCTTCCTCTGCCCCGAGGCCAGCCTGGATCTCCTCGAAATTGGTCAGGTCGTCCACCTCGCCGAAGGTGGGGAACTGTTCCTGCGTGCGCATGCGCAACGCGTTGATCGCGCCCAGCGCGTCGCCCAGGCTGCCCTCGGGATCCACCACCGCGGTGCCGTACCAGGTGGTGGCGGTCTCGCCCACCGACAGCGGCTGCAGCACCTGGATATGGTTGCCCAGGATCAGCAGGTTCGGGAAGACGTTGATGTTCACCGGCTCGGAACAGGCCAGGTCCAGCAGCCGGTCGGCGCCGGCGCCGTGCCGGTCGCGCAGCAGCCGCTCGTAATGCTCCATGCCGGGATGCAGGCCCTCGATGCGCCACAGCCCGCCGGGGCTGCGGTCGATCGCGCCGCGCTTGTCCTTGAAGTGATGGCCGTTGGGATAGGCATGGACCCGCACCGGCCCGCTGTCCGGGCGCTGCCTGTAGTACGACATGCCCTTCTGGTCCGCGTCCTGGAAGCGGTTCTCCATCATCAGCAGCGAGCGGTGGGAGAACACCACGTGGTAGCCGTCGGCGGCATTGTCATAGGCGAGCTTCCAGTTGCCGCGGAACTTCAGGCGGTTCGCCTCGCGCACCTCCAGTGCGGCGCCGGGATGCCGGTCGAGCCATTCGTCGATCGGCCGGCGCACCGGCCCCAGATGGTCCGCGAGCGAGGGCGCGGCCATGTTCAGGGTGCCGAAGATGAAGCCGCGATAGCTCTCCAGCCGCGGGATCCGGGCCAGGTCGAAGCGGCCGTCCTGCAGGTCCCCGGCATAGCCGTCGGGCCAGGGCACGCCGGTCAGTTCGCCGGTGTTGCGGAAGGTCCAGCCGTGATAGGGGCACTGGAACTGCTTCGCCGTGCCGCTGTCCTGCCGGCAGATCGTGGCGCCGCGATGGCTGCAGCGGTTGTAGAGGCCGTGCAGGCGGCCGGCAGCGTCGCGGGTGACGACGATCGGCCGCAGCCCCAGCCGGGTGCGGAAGAAGCCGTTCGGTGCGGCGACCTGGCTTTCATGCGCCAGGTAGACCCAGGAGCCGCCGAAGATCCGCCGCATCTCCAGCTCGAAGATCGCCGGGTCGGTATAGAGGCTGCGATGCACCCGGTCGTCCTGCACCAGGTGCGCGAAGTCGTGGCTCATGCGGTGAATCCTCCCGCCATGGTCAGAAATAATCCAGATATTCGCGCCGTTCCCAGTCGGTGACGCCGTCCTCGGGGCGGGTGCCGGTCTCCGCCAGGAAGGCCAGGTAGCGGGCCAGTTCCGCCTGCTTCAGCTTCACGTAATAGTCGACATAGGTCGCGCCGAAGCCCTGCCGGAACAGCGCATTGTCCTGCAGCGCGGCCAGCGCCTCGGGCAGGCTGGCCGGCAGCAGGGGGGCGGGATCCTGGTAGGGGTTCTCGGTCGGCGGCCGGGGCTCGGTCCCCCGCTGCAGCCCGTCCAGGCCGGCCAGGATCTGCGACGCGATGAACAGGTAGGGATTGGCGGCGGGCTCGCCGACCCGGTTCTCGATCCGGCTGGCCGCGTCGCCCGGGCCGCCCAGGACCCGCAGCATCGAGCCCCGATTGTCGTAGCCCCAGCCCGCCCGGTCGGGCGCCAGCGAGTTCGCGCGGAAGCGGCGATAGCCGTTCACCGTCGGCGTGGCGAAGACGAGGGCGGGCGCGGCATGCTCCAGCAGCCCGCCGACGAAAGCCCGGCCCAGCGGCGAGAGCAGGTCGTCGGCCGCGCCCGGCATGAACAGGTTGCTGCCCGAGCCGTCCTGCACGACGGAAAGATGCAGATGCCAGCCGCTGGGGTACTGGCTGGGCCGGCCCGGGCTGCACATGAAGCTGGCCATATGGCCCGCCCGCCGGCAGACCTGCCGCGTCGCTGTGCGGAACAGCACATAATCGTCCGCGGCCTGCAGCGCGTCCTGCGCATCGAAGGTGCATTCCACCTGGCCCGCGCCCCATTCGTTCTCGATCGACCGCAGGCCCAGGCCGAGCGCCCGGTAGGCAAAGGCGAGGTCGCTGAGGACCGGCTGCATCAGGTCCATGTTGGATTCCGAATGGTAGGAGAAGCCGGCCTCCGGCGCGGTTGTCGCCAGCGGCTCCGCACGCCGCCCCGGGATGCCCAGATTGGCCTCGCCATGGCTGTCCTGCAGCAGGCGCAGCAGGTACCACTCGATCTCCAGCCCGACCACGGCGCGCATGCCCTCGGCGGCGAGCGCCGCGACCTGGCGGCGCAGCAGGTGGCGGGCGTCGAAGTGGAACGGGCGGCCGTCGCGGAAATAGGTGTCGCAGAGGATCCAGCCGATGCCGGGCGCCCAGGGCAGGGTGCGGAAGGTCGCGGGGTCCGGCACCGCGACGAGGTTGGGCGAGCCGGTCATCTCCGCCAGCCCCATGCCGCCGCCGCTGGTGAAGGAGGCGAAGACCCGCCCGCCCGAGGCGTCCAGGGTCCAGGTGGCGACATTGACGTTGTAGCCGTCCGCCAGCGCCGCCGCGAAGACATGCGGGGTCACCGCCTTGGCCCGGACATGGCCGTGGCTGTCGGTCCAGGCCAGCCGGATCAGGTGCAGCCCCTCCGCCTCGACCCGCCGGGGCAGGTCGCGGGCGAGGGCATGCTGGCTGTCGCTCCACAGGTCGTGGCATTCCACGAAGCTGGCTGTGTCGGGCTGGGTCATGGTAGCGGTCGGCGCCCTCCAATGCGCTGGGGTCGGCACAGCCTAGCAGCGCGGCCGCGCGGCTGCTGCGCAGCGCGCCGCCGGGTTTTATCAATGCGTCTGATTTTCGGCAGGGCCGTTCCGGTGCCGTGGCAAAGCCGCTAGCCTGCGCCGGCAGCGTTCAGGGATGCAGGCGGACATGTCGGAACCCTATGCCTTCATCGAAGGGCCGTTCGGCCGGATCGGCCTGGTGGCGATGGACACCAGCCTGGCCGTCCATGTTCATCACCATGTCCATCTGATCGCCCGGGCAGGCGGCGCCGACACCCTGTTCGAGGTGCGCGGCCGGTCCTGGCCGGTGGCCGCCGACCGCGCGGTCCTGGTGAATGCCTGGGAGCCGCATTGCTGGCGCTGCGACCCGGCGGCGCCGCCGACCCTGTTCCTGACCTTCTACCTGGAGCCGGGATGGGTGCGGGACAGGCTCGGCTTCCGCTCCGACGGCGACTTCCGGCTGTTCGACACGCCCGGCGTCGTGCTGGATGCGGCGGCGATGGCGGCGCTGCACGCCCTGGCCGACCTGCTGCCGGTTCTTGCGGCGCCGGGGGCGCGGCATGGCGCGGACGGCATGGGCGACCTGGTGGGCACGGTGCTGGCATCGGTGATGGCGGGGCGCACAAGGCGCAGCCTGGGCGGCGCGTCCGGGCCGCGGCTGCAGGACCATCGCATCCGCCGCGCCTTCGCGCTGCTGCGCGGCGGCACCGCGGGCGACCTGGACGACGTCGCCCGCGAGGTCGGGCTGTCGCGGCCGCGCTTCTTCGAACTGTTCCGGCACTGCACCGGCCTGACGCCGGGCAATGTCGCCAATGCCGGCCGCATGGAGGCGGCGATCGGCCTGCTGACCCATTCCTCGCAGCCGCTGGGCAGCATGGCCCGGCAGCTCGGCTATGCCGCGCAGGGCAATTTCACCCGCTTCTTCAAGCAGCAGATCGGCATCTGCCCGACCAGTTACCGCCGGGCGGCGCTGCGCGCCGGCGCGAAACGGTAGGCCGGTCATCCGCCGGGCGATCGGTGCCGTTCTGCTGCTGGCGGTCGCGGCCGGCGGCCTGCCGGCGGACGCGGGCGAGGCGATGGACCGCCGGGTGGACCTGTCGGTGCAGGCCCGGGTCGAGGGCGACGCCCTGCACGTGCGGGGCCGCGCGACGGTGCCCGATGGCGCGCTGATCGTCTTTGCCGCCCGGCGGGTCCAGGCGCCGGTGCGCCGCGCGATGGGCTATGCCCGGGTCGCCGGCCATGGCTATGCCGCGGCGCTGGACATCGCCGGCTGGCCGCCGGGCGATATCGTGGTCGATGCGCATTTCCAGATGATGCTGCCGGATCGCAGCCAGCCCGCCGCGCTGCAGGCGCTGTACGGCGCCAGTGGCGAGCGGATGACAGGCCCCGGCGTGGTGGAAGGCGGCGGCGGCTTCCGTGCCGCCATCGCTTCCACCGTCGCCGGCAGGCCCTGACCGCCGCGCGGCGGAGCGGCATCACCGGCGATTCCCCGGGTTCGCGGCGGCCGTCCGGGGGCCGGGAAGGCTCCCGCAGGTCGCGCCATGCGCCGCTGCCCGCCATGAGCGGCGCGATGGCCGTTTCCGGAGGGTTTGGGAGCCTGCTTTCGCTGCGGATGGAAGCAGCGCGGCCGAATCTGTAACCTTCGCACCGAATCAGTCGCCGCCGGCGGGGGGAACCGCCCCGATCCGGCCGGCGGGTCTGCGGTCATGGCGAAGGGGTGGCTGAGGGCATGGCGTCGGTCGAGGCGGCAATGGGGCGGCGGGACGGCCGGCCATCCTGTGTTGCTGGGCCCGTTCCGGCTGGCAGGTATCCTGGTCTCGCCGTCGGCGCGGGTGCGGGGCGATGAAGGCCCAACTCGGTCAACGGGTGGAGCTTCTGCTCGGCGCGGCGCTGGCGGCGATCCTGGGGGCCACGTTCTTCGCCGACCTGGTCCTGCCGCTCGGCACCGCGGTCTGGGTCGTCTACCTGCTTCCCGTTGCGCTGGCCTATCTGGCATCCCGGCCGCTGGTGCCGCCGCTGCTTGCCCTGGTTGCCACCGCGCTGATGATCGTCGGCTACCACTTCGCCCCGGCCGGGGTGGAGCTGGATGTGGCCCGGATCAACCGCGGCTTCGGCGTCGTCACCGCCTGGGTCATCGGGGCGACGGGCTTCCTGTACGTCCGGACCAAGCTGGCCGTGCAGACGCAGGACTGGCTGCAGGCGGGGCAGGTGGGCCTGTCGCGTCGGATGGGCGGCGACCAGGCGCTTGGCCAGCTCGGCGAGAATGTCCTGCGGTTCCTGGCCGAGTATCTCGGCGCACAGGCCGGCCTGTTCTTCGTCCGCGAGGGCGAGGCGTTCCGCCGCCAGGGCGCCTATGGGGTGCCGGCCGAGGCCCAGGTCGTCGACGGCTTCCGAGACGGCGACGGCCTTTTGGGCCAGGCGGCGAAGGACGACCGCAGCTTCCTGCTGTCGGACCTGCCCGACGACATCCTCTATTTCGGCACCGGCATGGCCCGGGGAAAACCCAGGCATCTGCTGGTGGCGCCGGTGAAGGCCGATGGCGTGGTGAATGCCGTCGTGGAACTCGGCTTCGTCGGCCCGGTCGGCCATGACGCGCTCGCCCTGCTGGAGCGGGTCTCGCAATCGGTCGGGGTCGAGGTGCGCTCGGCCATGTATCGCGGGCGCCTGCAGGAGCTTCTGGAAGAGACCCAGCAGCAGACCGAGGAGCTGCAGGCGCAGAGCGAGGAGCTGCAGACCACCAACCAGCAGTTGGAGGAGCGCAGCCTGTCGCTGCAGGAGTCGCAGTCGCGGCTGGAACAGCAGCAGACCGAGCTGGAGCAGACCAATACGCAGCTGGAGGAACAGGCGCAGATGCTGGAAAGCCAGCGCGACGATCTGGCGCGCACGCAGGCGGACCTGCAGGCCCAGGCGGGCGAGCTGGAGCTTGCCAGCCGCTACAAGTCCGAGTTCGTCGCCAACATGTCGCACGAACTGCGGACGCCGCTGAACTCGTTGCTGATCATGGCGCGGCTGCTCGGCGACAACCGCGACGGCAATCTCACCGCGGAGCAGGTCCGCTATGCCCGGACCGTGGAATCCTCCGGCAACGACCTGCTGGCCCTGATCAACGACATCCTCGACATTTCCAAGATCGAGGCCGGGCGCCTCGAACTGCAGCTGCACCGGGTGCGGATCTTGCCGCTGCTGGACAAGCTGACCGCGGGATTCGCGGAAGCAGCCGCGCAGAAGGGGCTGGTCCTGCGCAGCGAGGCCGGTGCGGATGCCCCTGCCGATCTGGAAACCGACCCGCAGCGGCTGGAACAGGTCCTCAAGAACTTCCTCTCGAACGCGGTCAAGTTCACCGCGCGGGGCGAGGTCGTCCTGCACGCAGCCAGGGGCGGGGCGGGGCGGATCGCCTTCACCGTCCGCGACACCGGCATCGGCATCGAGGCGGACCAGCAGCAGAGCATTTTCGATGCCTTCCGGCAGGCCGATGGCACCATCAACCGGAAGTATGGCGGCACCGGCCTGGGACTTTCCATCTCGCGCGAACTGGCATGGCTGCTCGGCGGAGACATCGAGGTGGACAGCAGGCCGGGGGAGGGCAGCGCCTTCACCCTGGTGTTGCCGGAGACCTACGACCCTGCCCTTGTCCGCTCGCGCCCGGCAGGAGCGACTGCCCCGATCACGGCAGAGGTCGTGCCGGCCGGCGCCGCACCGGCGGCGCCGGACACAGGGCCGGCCGGTCCGGCGGTCCCGCGGCTCGCCGGCGAGCTTGTCGACGACCGCGAATACCTGACCGGCGACAGCCGGATCATCCTGGTGGTGGAGGACGACGACGCCTTTGCCCGGATCCTCTACGACCTGGCGCACGAACTGGGGTTCAAATGCCTGGTCGCGCGGACCGCGGACGAAGGCGTGGTCGTCGCGCGCCAGTACCTGCCGCACGCCATCATTCTGGACATCGGCCTGCCCGACCATACCGGGCTTTCCGTTCTGGACCGTCTGAAGCGCGACCTGCGCACCCGGCATATCCCGATTCATGTGGTGTCGGTCGCCGACTACATGCAGACCGCGCTGTCCTTCGGCGCGGTCGGCTACATGCTGAAGCCGGTGAAGCGCGAGGCCCTGGCCCAGGCCCTGGAGGGCCTGGAGACCCGGTTTGCCCACCGGCTGCGGCGGGTGCTGATCGTCGAGGACGATGCGGCTCAGCTGGAAAGCCTGCAGCAGCTGCTGGCCTCGCGGAACGTCGATGCGGTGGGCACGCGGACGGCGAAGGACTGTCTCGCCATGCTGTCCGCGGAGACCTTCGACTGCATGGTTCTGGACCTGAGCCTGCCGGACGCATCGGGCTTCGAGGTGCTGGAGGAGCTCAGCGGCAACGAGGCCTTCTCGTTCCCGCCGGTGATCGTCTACACCGGCAGGGACCTGTCGACCGACGAGGAACTGCGGCTGCGGAAGTATTCCAAGTCGATCATCATCAAGGGCGCGAAGTCGCCCGACCGGCTGCTGGACGAGGTGACCCTGTTCCTGCACCAGGTCGTGGCCGACCTGCCCGAACGGCAACAGAAGCTGTTGGCCAAGTCCCTGAACCGGGATGCCGCCCTGGAAGGCCGCTGCATCCTGGTGGTCGAGGACGATGTCAGGAACGTCTTCTCGCTGACCAGCATTCTCGAGCCGCATGGCGTCGCGGTGCTGATCGCCCGCAACGGGCGCGAGGCGCTGGATATGCTGGAGACCGCCGCGACGGCGGGTGGCCGGCCCGTCGACCTGGTGCTGATGGACGTGATGATGCCCGTCATGGACGGCCTGACCGCAATCCGCGAAATCCGCTCCCGGGCGCACTGGCGGAGCCTGCCGGTCATCGCCCTGACCGCCAAGGCGATGCCGAGCGACCAGGAGCAGTGCCTGGCCGCCGGCGCGAGCGACTACCTGGCCAAGCCGCTGGACGTGGACAAGCTCCTGTCCCTGGTCCGCGTCTGGATGCCGCGATGAGGAGGCAGGCGGGTGGCCCGGCCGGTTGAGGAGATCGAACTCGAGCTTTTCCTGGAGGCGCTCCACCAGCGCTACCACTACGACTTCCGCGGCTATTCCCGCACCTCGATCGCCCGCCGCCTGGCGCAGGCGCGGCAGCATTTCGGCTGCCGCAGCCTGTCCATGCTGCAGGACCTCGTGCTGCACGAGCCTGCGGCCGTGCCAACGCTGCTGGATTTCCTGACGATCCAGGTCAGCGAGATGTTCCGCGATCCGCCCTATTTCCGGGCGCTGCGGGAAACGGTGGTTCCGCACCTGCGGACCTATCCCTCGCTGAAGGTCTGGGTCGCCGGCTGCGGCGACGGCGAGGAACTCTACTCGCTGGCCATCCTGTTCCGGGAGGAGGGGCTGGAGGATCGGACGATCTTCTATGCCACCGAGATCAATCCCGCTGCACTGCAGCGGGCGGAGGCGGGTGTCTACGACCTGAAGCGGATCCCCAGGTTCACCGAAAGCCACCGGGCATCGGGTGGCAGATTCTCGCTCTCCGACTACTATACTGCCGCTTATGGCGCTGCCGCCTTCGACCGCAGCCTGCGCGCCCGTACCGTGTTTGCCGGGCACAGCCTGGTATCGGATCAGGTCTTCGCCGAGGTGCACCTGGTGTCCTGCCGCAACGTCCTGATCTATTTCGACCGCGACCTGCAGGATCGCACCGTCGGCCTGTTCCGGGATTCGCTTGTGCATGGCGGCTTCCTGGGCCTCGGATCGCAGGAGACCCTGCGGTTCAGCCGTCACGCGCAGGAATTCGCCAGCTACGACCCGGGCGCCCGCCTCTATCGCAGGGCGGTTGCCGGTCATGCGGTTCGGGAACCCGGCCATGCCTTTGCATGACACCGTGAAATTCCTTCTGGTCGACGACCTGGAAGAGAACCTGATGGCGCTGGAAGCCCTTCTCCGGCGCGACGGGCTGGACCTGTTCAAGGCCAAGTCGGGCGCCGAGGCGCTGGAACTGCTGCTGCAGCACGAATTCGCGCTTGCCCTGCTGGACGTCCAGATGATGGGCATGGACGGCTTCGAACTGGCGGAGCTGATGCGGGGGACGGAGCGCACCCGGCGGGTCCCGATCATCTTCCTGACCGCCGTCGCCACCGACGAGAAGCGCAGGTTCCGGGGCCACGAGGCCGGTGCGGTGGACTATCTGCTGAAGCCGCTGGATCCGCAGCTGCTGGCCAACAAGGCGAACGTGTTTTTCGAGCTGGGCTGCCAGCGACAGGAGCTGGCGCGCCAGCGCGACGAGCTGCGCACCACGGCGGACCAGCTCTCCTCGGCGCTGTCGCGGCTGCAGGCCCATGGCAACAATTCGCCGCTGGCCCTTGTGGAGTTCGACCCCGACTACTGCCTTCGGGCCTGGTCGCAGGGCGCTGAACGGATGTTCGGCTGGCGCGCCGGAGAGGTTGTCGGCCTCCAGGCGGCGGAACTGCCATGGACGGGGCGCGACGCGGGTTCCGCCCTGCCTGTCTTCACCGCAGAGATGATCGCGGCAGGGGAGGTCCGGACCGTGCATGCCGGCCATGCCTATCGCAAGGACGGCACCGTGGTGACGTGCGAATGGTACAGCTCCGCCCTGTTGGATGGCGCCGGCCGGCTGGTCTCGATCAGCTCGCAGATCCTCGACGTCACCGAGCGCAAGCGTGCCGAAGAGACGCAGCAACTGCTCATCGGGGAACTCAACCACCGGGTCAAGAACATGCTTGCCACCGTGCAGGCGATCGCGAACCAGACCCTGCGCTATGCCCCGGACCCGGCCACCTTCGCCGCCGACTTCTCCGGCCGGCTGCAGGCGCTGGCACGGGTCCATTCGCTGCTGAGCGAGGGGACCTGGAAGGGGGCGCGGCTGGCCGGCCTGATCAGCGACCAGTTGAGCCTGGGCACGATCGACGGCCATCGGCTGACCGCCTCGGGCCCGGAACTCTGGCTGGCACCGCAGCAGGCGCTGCACCTGGCGCTGATCCTGCACGAGCTCAGCACCAATGCGAACAAGTACGGCGCGTTGTCGGTGCCGCACGGACAGGTATCGCTGGATTGGACGATCGAGGATTCGCGCTTGCGGCTGCGCTGGACCGAGCATGGCGGGCCGGCGGTCAGCGCGCCGTCGCGGCGCGGCTTCGGCACGGCCCTGATCGAGCAGAGCGCGAGGGCGGAGAGCGGCGCGGCCCATGTCTCGTATCGCAGCGAGGGAATCGCCTGGGAGATCGAGCTGGCATTGCCGGAGGACCGCATGGCTGCCCCGGCGGCGCCGGCGATCGCGGCCGCGGCACCGGCCGACATGCCGCCGCCGCCGCCGGTCCCGCGACCGATCGCCGGCCGGCGGTTCCTCGTTGTCGAGGACGAGCCGATGGTGGCGCTCGAAGTGGCGACGGCGCTGCAGGATGCCGGCGCCAAGGTGGTGGGCCCGGTCGGCACGGTCGGAGACGGCCTGGACCTCATCGAACGCATCCAGCTCGACGGGGCGCTGCTGGACGGCAACCTGCATGGCGAGCCGGTGGACGCGCTGGCGGCAGCGCTGACCAGGCGCAAGGTGCCGTTCATGTTCGTGACCGGATATGGCAGGGAAACCCTGCCGCAGGCCTTCGGCGCAGCCCTTATCCTCGGCAAGCCCTTCTCGTCCGTCGATCTGGTGGAGGCCGCGACGCAACTGGTCCGGCCGTCGGGCAGCGTGGTGCCGCTGCGGCAGCAGCTGCCGGTCAGCCGGTCTTCATGATCTCCGCCGCCGTTGCCCGCGGGTCGCGCGGCAGCCAGCGGCCCGCCTCCACCGTGGCGATGAACTCGCGCAGCAGCAGGTTGAACAGCTCCGGCTCTTCCAGGTTCAGGGCATGGCCGGTCTTCGGCAGGACGGCCAGGCCACAGGCCGGCAATGTCCGCTTCAGGAACAGGCCGGGCTGCAGGCAATGGTCGTCCTCGTCGCCGACCATCACCAGCGCCGGCACCTGCACACCGGCGATCTGCGCCTCCAGGTCGTAGAGCGAGGGCCGGCCGCCCTGCACGCCGCGCATGGTGCTCGCCGCGCCGAGGTCGGAATGCCGCGCCAGCCGGTCGACGGCCTCGCGCCAGCCGCGGGGATCCTTGTTCTGGAACTGCACTCGCGCGGCGGCCAGGCCATAGATCTCCGCGAAACCTTTCGCGCCCAGGCTCTCGAATTGCCGCGCGGCGTCCTGCGCGGCCTGCCGGAACTGCGCCTCCATGGCCTTCTCCGCGCCATAGCCGGCGCCCGCGATGGTCAGCGACAATGCGCGCTGCGGCGCCGTCATTCCCAGATGCAGGGTGGCGAACCCGCCCATCGACAGGCCGACGATATGCGCGCGGTCGATCTCCAGGTGATCCATCACCGCCAGGATGTCGGTGACCGCGATCGCCTGGGAATAGGCGCCGGGATCCGCCGGCACGTCCGACGGCGGATAGCCCCGGGCGGCGAAGGCGACGCAGCGATGGCGCCGTGCGAAGGCGCGCATCTGGGGCTCCCAGGCCTCGTGGTTGCCGGCGAATTCATGCACGAAGACGATCGGGCTGCCCTGTCCCGCCTCCTCGACATAGAGCCGGGTGCCGTCGCTGGCGATGGCATGGGTCATGGGCGGGCTCCCTATTGGAACGCCACTTCCGCAAGGCTGCGCAGCTTGCGGGAGTGAAGGCGTTCGCGTTCCTGGCGCTGCAGGATTGCCAGCGCCATCAGGCCGATCTCCAGATGCTGCGCGACCCGCTGGCGGTAGAAGCTGCCGGCCATTCCCGGCAGCTTCAGCTCGCCGTGCAGCGGCTTGTCGGAGACGCAGAGCAGGGTGCCGTAGGGCACCCGGCAGCGGAAGCCGTTGGCCGCGATCACCGCCGCCTCCATGTCCAGCGCGATGGCGCGCGACTGCGACAGGCGCTGCACGATGGCGTCATGGTTGCCCAGCTCCTAGTTGCGGTTGTCGACGCTGGCAACGGTGCCGGTGCGCATCACCTTCTTCAGTTCGTAGCCGGCCAGGCCGGTGACCTCCGCCACCGCGCGTTCCAGCGCCACCTGCACCTCGGCCAGCGGCGGTATCGGCACCCATGGCGGCAGCTCGGCATCCAGCACATGGTCGTCGCGCACGTAGCCATGCGCCAGGACATAGTCGCCCAGCTTCTGGCTGTTCCGCAGGCCGGCGCAATGGCCCAGCATCAGCCAGGCATGCGGCCGCAGCACCGCGACATGGTCGGTCATCGTCCGCGCATTCGACGGGCCGGCACCGATATTGATCATGGTGATGCCGCGATTGCCGGGCGCCACCAGGTGATAGGCCGGCATCTGCGGCAGCCGCGGCGGCGGGCTGCCGCTGACGGCCACCGTGCCGTCGCCGGTGGCGGCGGCGGCGATCGTGTCGCCGGGGCCGACGAAGGACAGGCCGCCCTCGGCGGACGCGGCGATGCGGCCATGGGCGATCTGCTCGAACGCCTCCACGTAGAACTGGTAGTTGGTGAAGATCACGAAATTCTGGAAATGCTTCGGGCTGGTGCCGGTGTAGTGCAGCAGCCGGTGCAGCGAATAGTCGGTGCGGGCGGCGCGGAACAGGGCAAGCGGCGCCGCCGATGCCGGCGAGGCGGGCAGCGCCCCGTCGACGATGGCATCGTCCATGTCCGCCAGGTCGGGCACGTCGAACAGGTCGCGCAGCAGCCCCTCCGCCGGTGCCGCAGCGTCGCGCTGCAGCGCCTCGGTTTCCAGGCTGATGTCGCGCCGATAGGCGAAATGGACCGGGATCGGCTCCAGCGATTCGCCGATCTCCACCGGCCCGCCGTGATTGGCCAGCAAGAGGCCGATCTGCTCCCGCAGGTAGGCGCCGAACAGGTCCGGCCGGGTGATCGTCGTCTCATGCGCGCCGGGATGCGACAGGAAGCCGTAGGCCAGGCGCGAATCCACCAGCGCATGGGACCGGGTCACGATCCGCACGAACGGGTAGGTGGCCCGCACCTTCTCCGCCGGCGGCCGGCCGCCGAGCCAGTCCTCGAACTGCTGCCGCAGGAAGGCGGTGTTGCGCTCGTAGATCTCAACGAGCTGGGCCACCGCGGCGGCGGCGTCGGTGAAGGCCTGCGTCTCGATCGGCGGTGGCTGCATGCTCCGGCCCGCTGTCTGGAACCAGGCCCGGCAGGGCGCCGGGCAAGGGGATCCTGTCCGACGCCGATGCTATGGGCCGCGGACATCGCACGGAAGGGGCGGCCGGCCGGGCAGGCGCCTTGCCAGCCCGGCCGGCGGCCGGGGCATGCAATGTTTGCATGGCATAATTGATATGTAAAATATCATAATACACTTTCAGACACCTTATCGCGATATATGGAGCTGGTGAGGATGATCACTGCGGGGCAGATGCGGGCGGCACGTGCCTTGCTGGGTATCGACCAGAAGGCCCTGGCGCGGATGGCCGGGGTCTCGGTGCCGACGATCCAGCGGATGGAGGCCAGCCAGGGCACGGTGCGCGGCGTGGTGGAATCCCTGACCCGCGTGGTCGAGGCGCTGGATGCCGCCGGTATCGAACTGATCGGCGACAATGCCGTCAGCCCGGCAGGCGGGCGTGGGGTCCGCCTGCGCCAGGCGGCCGACCGGTCGTACGAATGACCGCGCGGGACGCAGTGCCGCTGCGGCCGCCGGCGCCGGGCTTCCTGGAGCTTTACACGCCGAAGCTGGTGACCATCCTGCGGGAGGGCTATGGCCTCGCCCAGTTGCGCGCCGACGCGGTCGCCGGGCTGACCGTCGCGATCGTCGCCCTGCCGCTCTCCATGGCAATCGCCATCGCCTCCGGCGCGACCCCGGCGCAGGGGCTCTATACCGCCATCGTGGGCGGTTTCGTGGTCTCCGCCCTGGGCGGCAGCCGGTTCCAGATCGGCGGCCCGGCCGGCGCCTTCATCGTTCTGGTGGCCGCGACGGTGCAGAGCCAGGGCATGGACGGCCTGATCCTGGCGACCATGCTGTCGGGCGCGATGCTCGCGCTGGCCGGCCTGCTGCGGCTGGGCAGCTTCATCAAGCTGATCCCCTATCCGGTCACGGTCGGCTTCACGGCCGGGATCGCGGTGATCATCTTCGCCAGCCAGATCCGCCCGCTGCTGGGCCTCACCCTGGAGGGCGGCGAGCCGGGGCCGCTGCTGGAAAAGCTCCCCGCCCTGTGGGCCGGCCTGCCGAGCCTGTCGCCGATGGCCGTCGCGCTGTCCGCGGGCACCGTGCTGACGATCGTGGCGGTGAAGCGGCTCCGGCCGGGCTGGCCCGGCATGCTGATCGCTGTGGTGGCCGGCGGCGCGGCGACCGGCCTGCTGGGGCTCCCTGTGGCCACCATCGGCAGCGCGTTCGGCGGCATTCCCGACAGCCTGCCGATGCCGGGCCTGCCGGACCTGTCCCTCGACAAGGTGCAGGCGGTGCTGCCGCATGCGATCGCCTTCACCCTGCTGGGGGCCATCGAATCCCTGCTCTCCGCCGTGGTCGCCGACGGCATGACGGGCCGCCGGCATCGGTCGAACTGCGAACTGGTCGCGCAAGGGGCGGCCAACATCGCGTCCGGGCTGTTCGGCGGCATCTGCGTCACCGGCACGATCGCGCGGACGGCGACCAATGTGCGCGCCGGCGCCCATGGGCCGGTTGCCGGCCTGCTGCATGCAATCTTCCTGCTGGCCTTCGTGCTGGTCGCGGCCCCGCTGGCGCGCTTCATCCCGCTCGCCAGCCTGGCCGGGGTGCTGGCGGTGGTGGCGTGGAACATGGCGGAGCGGCACGCCTTTGCCGGGCTGCTGCGGGTCTCGCGGGGCGATGCCGCGGTCCTGCTGGCGACCTTCGGGCTGACGATCTTCCGCGACCTGACGGAGGCCATCGTCATCGGCTTCGCCCTGGGTTCCGTGCTGTTCATCCACCGCATGTCGAAGATGATTGCGGTGCAGACCCACCGCCCCTTCGTGGCGGAGGACGAGCCGGATGCGCCGCCCGATGCCCGCCGGCCCTATGACGGGCCGGCGGGCGCCGACCGCGACACGGTCGTCTACCGGATCTCGGGCGCCTTCTTCTTCGGCGCGGCTGCCTCGATCGGTTCGATCCTGGACCGCATCGCCGACAGCCACCGGGCCCTGGTCCTGGATCTCTGCGCGGTGCCGTTCCTGGATTCGACCGCGGCGCGGACCCTGGAAGGCCTCGCGCAGACGATCCGGCGGCGCGGCGGCATCCTGTTTCTCACCGGCGCCGCGCCGGAGGTGCGGCGCGTGCTGGCCGCCCAGGGCATCGCCCCGCCGCTGGCGGAGTACGCGCCGACGATCGAGGACGCCCTGGCCCTGCTGGGCGACAGCTCCACGGCGGCCGGCGGCTAAGGCGCCGACGGCGCGGCCGGCATCGGCCTCGTCGCATTGCTCCAGGTCGCGCTTCGTGCCTTCTGCCGGCGTGCCGCGACGGGTGTCAGCCCGCGCGGCTGCCGGTTGCAATCGACCTGCTGTCCTGCCGCAGGTCCAGGCAGGCGAGCATGCGGCGTGACCTGTCGGACAGGGCCGGGACGCCGTCCGGCATCTCCGCCACCAGGCTGCGCAGCACGGCCCTGGCCCGCAGGCTCGCATCGTCTGTCATGCCGGCCTGGCAGGGCTGCGCCTTCGGCAGAAGCTGCACCTCCACGAGGTCTGCCGGAAAGGCCATGCCGAGTGCGGCACGCCGCCGCGCCAGCAGACGGGTTGCCGTGGCATCGCCGTCGATCGCCGCGAAGCGATAGAGCAGTTGATCGCCGGGCGGCAGGCCCTGCGCCAGCAGGTCGGCGAGGACCTCATGCCGTGCCTGCGGCGCCGGCACATGCCCGCCGGCAGCCAAAGGCGGGTCGCCACCGAACCAGCGTGCGACAGCTTCGCTGCCGCAGGGCGAAGGCCGGCGAAGGAGCGGGGCCGCAGCCGCGATCGCCGCGCCGCGCCGGTCCTGCGGAAGCGCGGCAAGCGCCGCATAGAAGGCCTCGTCCGCATGGCATCGGGCGGCGTCGTCGTACATCCCGGTCTCCCACGCCGCCCCGGCGACAAGCGCCGCCGCGAGGATCCCGAGCGCCGGCAGGCTCACCGGCCGCAGCCCGTCGCGGAACAGGGTCCAGGCCAGATAGGCCAGCACGGCCGCCGCCCAGGCCCCCGCCGCTGCAATGGCGAACAGGGCCAGGTCCATGGCATGCCAATAATTGCCCTCCTCCCGGTCCGAGAGCAGCGCCAGGACCCCCGTCGCCAGCGCGAAGGGGAGGCTGAGGAACAGCAGGTTCCGGCCATCCCGAAGCCAGCGCTGTCGCAGGGAGGCCGCGGGCCGGCGATCGTCCATGGTCATGCATGCCCTGGGCTGTGGCGGCTGGCCGCCGCGGACCGGACGCGGCCCCCGATCGGGCCACGTTCCGTACTGTCGCATCGGGCAGGATTAACCCAAAGGCAATCATACGATTCTATGCTGGGGATCCGATGGTGGCCCGGCCGGCGCTCCGCAGGGGCGTCCGCCTCCCCGTCGCCCTTGCTGAACGGGCCCTGCAAGCCGGCCAGGAGACGAGTCATGAAGGATGTCTGGCCGGCCCTGGCGCTCGCCGCGGCGGCGATCGTGGGGCTGGGCATCATGTCCCTGAGCCCGCCCGCCGATGCACGCCAGGTCGCCGCGGTGTTTCCGCCCTGGCTGTCCATGGCGGAACGCATGGAGCGGGTGACGGCGGCCCGCGGGGTCGCCGTCGACGAAGGGGCCTGGGGCAATGTCGTGCTGGTGTCGCTGCCATCCGGCACCGGGCGCGGCGCCCTGCTGCGACAGGGCGCCTGGTTCGTCGTCGATCCCCGCGCCCTGAGAGGCTGCTTCTCAGCCGCCGCGGCGGCATATGCACCCGGCGGCGAAATCGCACCCGGGCAACCTGATTCACTGGGCCTGGCCCGTCGGGAAGGATGAGTTCAATGGATGGCTTGAAGAGCATCAGGGCGACGGCGGCACGCTGGTTCATCGTGTATCTGTGGGTGCATGTGCCGGTGGTGATCGTCCTGGCCTGGAGTATCGGTGCAGGGATCCTCTGGCCGGCCGCGATGGCCGTCGCGCTCTGTGGCGTCGCCACCCTGGTCTGGGCCATGCAGGGCTCGGGGCAGGACGGTGCCGCGGCACGCAACACGATCTCGGTGGCGCTGGCCCTGATGCCGGCCGTCCTGGTCCAGGTGATGGCCGGCCATCCCTGGCAGATCGACCTGCACATGTACTTCTTTGCGGCGATCGCGATGACCACCGTGTTCTGCGACTGGCGCTGCGTGCTGCTGGCGGCCGGCGCGATCGCGGTGCACCACCTGTCCCTTAACTACCTGCTGCCGGCGGCGGTGTTCCCGAACGGCACCTCGCTCCTGCGGGTCGTGGTGCATGCCGTGATCGTGGTGATCGAGGCCGGCATCCTGATGTGGCTGGCCGACCGGCTGGTGCGCCTGTTCACCACGGCCGAGGCCGCGGTGGAGGCGGCGCAGGAGGCCGGGCGCAAGGTCGAGGAAGCCGCGCAGGCACAGATCCAGGCCGAGGAGCGCTCGGCCGCGGAGAAGGCGGAGTTGCTGACCGCGCTGGCGGACGAGTTCGACCGGACGATCGGCCAGGTCATCGCGACCCTGTCGGCCCAGGTCGAGAGCCTGGAGAGCACGGCCGCGACGATGCTGGACATTGCCGGCGAGACCAGCAGCGGGGCCAACCGGCTGAGCGGCTCGGCCGAGGCCGCGGCGTCCGACGTGGAAGCGGTCGCCGCCGCGGCGGAGGAACTGCGCGCCTCGATCCGGGAGATCAGCGGGCAGGCGAGCCAGTCGGAAAGCATCACCGCCAAGGTTCTCGACGGGGCGAAATCGGCCGGCGAGACGGTCAGGGACCTGGCCACCGCCCTGTCCGACATCGGTTCGGTGGTGACCATGATCCAGGGCATTGCCGAACAGACCAACCTGCTGGCGCTGAACGCCACCATCGAGGCGGCGCGCGCGGGCGAGGCGGGCAAGGGCTTCGCCATCGTCGCCAACGAGGTGAAGAACCTGGCCAGCCAGACCGCCCGGGCGACCGACGACATCACCCAGCGGATCAGCAATGTCCAGGCGCAGAGCGGCCGGGCGGTCAGCGCCATCGATGCCGTCGGGCAGTCGATGAACGGGCTGTCGGAAGCGGCTGCATCGATCAGCGCGGCAATCGAGGAACAGACCGCGGCCACGGCGGAGATCGCGCGCAGCGCGGACCTGGCCTCCGGCAATGTCGGCAGCGCGACGCAGGAGGCCGCGATTGTCAGCGAATCCTCCGGCCGGGCCCGGAGTTCCGCCGAGGCCCTGGCCGAATCGGCGCAAGGACTGCGCGGCGAGAACCGCAATCTGCGCGACCGGGTCGAGCGTTTCCTGGGCCAGGTCCGGGCCGCCTGAGCACGGGCCCGGACACGGTCACAGTCACAGCAGGAAGGTCGCCGCAACAGAAAGCAGGAGCAGCACCGCGAAGGCCAGGTTGATCGCACGCCCGGTCGCGGGGTGCCGCGCCAGGCCGGCGAGCGCGACCCCGGCCAGCAGCCAGGCCGCGTTCACCGCGGCGATGATCAGGATCAGCACGGCGCATTTCACGGCAAGGTCGGCCACGGGGCGGCCCGTCACCAGGACAAAGCCGGAGAACAGCGCCGCCATGGCCGCATAGCCTTTCGGATTGGCCAGCGACAGGAACAGGCCGTCGGCAAAGCCCGGCCGCGGGCCGCTCCCCGGGCTGTCGCGTGGGACGGCCGACAGGGGCGGGGCGGTTGCGATACGCCAGGCGAGATAGAGGAAATAGCCGGCCGCAAGCGCGGTCACGGCCGGGGTTGCGCCGGGCAGGGCCAGCAACAGGGCGACGATGCCGGTGCCGCTCATGATCATCACGGCGACCATCCCCGCAAGAATCCCGGCCATGTAGGCAAGCCCGCTGCGCGGGCCGAAGGCGGCGCCGGTGGCGGCAAGGCTGAGGGTGGCGGGGCCCGGGCTGCCGGCCAGCGCCAGGCCGGCCAGGACGAAGCCGGGCAATGTGTCGATCATCGCCGGTGACCCATGATGATATCCTTCGTCATGGCCACGGGGATGCACCAGGGCGCAGGCCGCCGTCTTGAACGTTCGTGCACCGGCGATCCCGATGCCGGCGACTGGCTGCGCAGCGCGCCTGCCGCCCGGGGGTTGGAGCGCACCGAGGCGTTCTTTGCCGGCCGGGCCTTCGGGCCGCACCGGCACGACCGCTATGCCGTCGGCGTCACCCTTCGCGGCGTCCAGGCCTTCGGCTATCGCGGGGCCGCGCGGCACTGCCTGCCCGGCCAGGTCTTCGTGCTGCATCCCGACGAGCGCCATGACGGCCGTGCCGGCACCGGTGCCGGCTTCCGCTATCGCATCCTGTATGTCGACCCGGCCGAGATCGCCGAGGCGCTGGAGCACCGGCCGCTGCCCTTCGTCGGCGAGGCGGTCGGGCGCCATCCGGGCATCGCGGCGGCGGTGGGCGCGGCCTTTGCCGAGCCGGCCCTGGCGTTGGACGACCTGCTGCGGGACCGGATCCTCCTGGCCCTGGCGGATGCGCTTGCCGCGGCGGACCCGTCCGCCCGGCCGGCGGCGCGCGTGACCATCGACAGGGCCGCCGTGCGGCGGGCGCGGGACTGCCTGGATGCCTGCCTGCCCAGCGGCATCGGCGCGGCCGAGCTGGCGGCGGTGGCGGGCCTGGACCGGTTCGTCCTGGCGCGCCAGTTCCGCGCCTGCCTGGGGACCAGCCCGCATCGCTACCTGGTGATGCGGCGGCTGGACCTGGTGCGCCGCCTGGTCCGCGACGGCCTGCCCCTGGCCGCCGCCGCGCTGGAGGCCGGGTTCGCCGACCAGAGCCACATGACGCGCCATTTCCGCCGCGCCTACGGCCTGCCGCCCGGCCGCTGGACGGCCCTCAGCCTGCCGGGACGGTGAGCGCGGGGCCGGCCCGGCGGCCCTCCGCGATGCGGCGGGGCGGCAGGCAGCCCAGGCCCCGCAGGGTCGTTGCCACCGCCGTGTCGAGCGCTGTGCGGGGCTCCGCGCCCAGGGTGCAGAGCAGCCGGGTATTGCCCAGGCGCACGGGCTGCTCCCACAGGTAGCGGATCTCGTGCAGCTCCCTTGCAAGCGGCACGACCGGCCGTGCGAGCGCGACCAGGCCCCAGGGCAGGCCGCGGATCCTGAGCGCAGGCACCGCGGCGGCGCGGCGGATCGCCGTCACCATCTGCGTCCCGTCTTCGTCCCAATGGCCATGCATGTGAAAGCGCGCGAAGGCAGGCAGGCGCTGCGGCAGGTCGAGAAGGCGCATGGCGGTTTCCGCGACATCCGGCAGATAGGCCCATTGATGGCCGATGCCGGGCCGGCCCGGATAGGCGACCGATCGCAGCGGCCGGCCGGGGCGGACCATGGCCTGGGAGAGCCAGCTGCCGCCGGCACCGGGGCCGAAATGGTCGCCGCTGCGCAGGATCAGGCTGCTCATCGCGCCGTCGGCGCTGGCCGCCTGCAGGCGGCGCTCCATCTCCGCGCGGATGCGCCCCTTTCGCGTGACCGGATGCTGCGGCGCATCCTCGTCGGGCTCCGGCAGGCTGTCGGGCCCGTAATTGTAGACCGTGCCCGGCAGCAGCAGCCGGGCGCCGCCGGCACGGGCCGCGGCAATGCTGTTCGCCAGCATCGGCAGCACCAGCGCGGGCCAGTTCCGGTAGCCCGGCGGATTGACGGCATGGACGATCAGGCCGGCGCCATCGGCCGCGGCGGCGACATCCGCCGCGCGCATCGCGTCGCCGCTGCGCCAGTCGATTGCCGGCCCGGCATCCAGGCCGGCCTTCCGCAGGCGCGCGCGGCCGCGCTCCGGGTCGCGGTGCAGCGCCCGGACCGTCCATCCGCCGGCGGCAAGGCGTCGCGCCATTGCGCCGCCGAAGCCGCCTGTTGCGCCAAGTACGAGGGCTGTTCTGTCCCGGGTCATCTCTGCCTCCAGTGCCGATCCGATGGAGACAGGATGGGGATCCTGCGACTAAAACGAAATTGCCTTAATACGTGGAACAGATATACATAAATATATGAACTCTGCCGAACCCAGCTGGGACCTGTATCGCAGCTTCCTCGCCGTGCTGCGGCGCGGCTCGCTCTCCGCCGCCGCACGGGACCTCGGGCTGACCCAGCCGACCCTGGCCCGTCATGTCGACAGCCTGGAGGCCGCGACCGGCAGCCAGCTCTTCATCCGGTCGCCGCGCGGGCTGCTGCCGTCGGAGGCCGCGCTGGCGCTGCGGCCCTTTGCCGAAACCCTTGCCGCCACGGCCGCGGCGCTGCTGCGCACGGCCTCGGGACTGGGCGAAGGGGTGCGCGGGACAGTGCGGGTCAGCGCCAGCGAGGTGGTTGGTGTCGAGGTCCTGCCGCCGATCCTGGCGGCGCTGCGCGCCGCCTGGCCGGATCTGGAGATCGAGCTGGTGCTGTCGAACGCGGTGGAGGATCTGACCCGGCGCGATGCCGACGTCGCGGTGCGCATGGTGGAGCCGGCGCAGGCCGCCCTGGTCGCCCGGCGCATCGGGCAGGCGCCGCTCGGCCTCTACGCCCATCGCCGCTACCTGGATCGCTGCGGTACGCCGCGCGACCTGGCGGAGCTCGCGGGGCACAGCCTGATCGGGTTCGACCGGCCGACGCCGGCGATTGCCGCCCTGGCGGCCCGGGTGCCGGGCTTCGACCGGGTGCGTTTCGCGCTGCGCGCGGACAGCGATGTGGCCCAGCTGGCGGCGTTGCGGGCCGGCTTCGGCATCGGCGGCTGCCAGGTCCCCCTGGCCGGGCGCAATGCCGATCTTGTCCGGGTATTGCCGCAGGAATTCGACCTGGCGCTGGGGATCTGGGTGGTCATGCACGAGGCGTTGCGCGCGACCTCGCGCTGCCGGGCGGTGGTCGACGCGCTGGCGGCGGGCCTGCGCAGCTATCTCGATGAAATCCCGGCTTCGCCGGGCGCGGTAACCTCGGGTTAACCGAAGTGGGGCCACACTGCTTCCGCGGCGGCCCGACAGGTGTCGCGGCCGCCCGGGACAGGATCCGACGGAACCATGAGCCAGACTGACGTGCGTCGCTTCTTCGTGACCTTGCAGCAGGACAGCGGCCTGGCCGCCGAGGTGAAATCCCAGTCCAGCTTCGAGGCCGTGCTGGCCCTGGCCAGGGGGCGCGGCTACGACATCACGCCGGCCTGCGTCATCGGCTATCTCTGCCGCCTGACGGTCGGCGACAAGGTGGAACAGGACCTGTCGGCCGATGCGGGGCTGGCCTACTTCCACTAGCCGGGCGCGCCGCTCCCCTGCAGCCGGTCCTGACCGCCTGCACATCCTTCCCGAATTGAAACATTCGTCCCGGCGAATCGTGCCGGCCCGGCCGCCTTGCGCTGTACCGGCGCCTGCCGACCGGCAGGCCGGTCGCGGCTGTCGGCGGCGACCGATGGATTCCGGCCCCCCCGCTGCGCTCCGGTACGGCACATGCACCTGCACTGCCTGTCGGAGGGAAATCGGATGCGCCGTCCCGCATTGGAACGGCGCCCCGCACGGGAGACAGCAGGGCATGAGCCAGATCGAAATGCAGCGTTTTGCATCCGACCTGCAGACCAGGTCGGAGCTTGCGGCCGAAGTGAAGCGGCAAGGGGGGCTGGAGGCGGTGATCGCGACGGCCAGGGCGGCGGGCTATGTCATCACCGTCGATGACGTGCTGTGCCATGTCTACGAGCTTTGGACCCGGATGTGCGATCGCTGCCGCGGGCCGCGGCCATACTGAGCTGGGGCCGGTCCCCCGTCAGGGCGGCGGCCGGCGATCGGCCACGCATGCCGCCAGCACCGCCTGCAGGGCGGCGGCGGCCGGCGACAGCGGCTGGCTGCGCAGGCTGGCCAGCACCCAGCTGACCTGGAAGCCGCGGATGCGCGACGCGGTCACCGCGGTGCCGGCGAACTCGCCGGTCAGCGCCGCCTGGCTGAGCACGGTATAGCCCAGGCCGCGGCAGACCAGCGGCACCACCAGCCGGGTATTGCTCTCGATCACCACGTTGGGCCGCACGCCATGGGCGCGGGCGATCTGTTCCACCAGCGCCCGCAGCGAGTTCGGCCGCGCGGTCAGGATCAGCGGCAGGCCGGCAAGCGCCGCGGGCGCCACCACCTTCCGGCGGGTGGCCGCCGCACCCGGCGGCCCGATCAGGTACGCATCCTCGGTCATCAGCGGCTGGCGCCGCAGGTCGCGGCCCGGTTCGATGGCGGAGATCGCCGCCACCTCGATCCGGCGCGCAAGCAGGGCGTCGCGCAGGCTTCGGCTGGTGCTTTCCATCACCTGCAGCACGACCTCCGGATAGGCCGTGTGAAACCGCTCCATCGCCGGCACCGTCACCGCCATGCCGAGCGAGGGCGGCATGCCGAAGGCGAGCCGGCCATGCGGCCGCTCGACCCGTGCGGACATCGCGTCCTTCAGGTCGCGGGTGGCATCCAGGATCCGCTCGGCGCGGGCCTTGAACAGCTCGCCGGCCGGGGTCAGCACCACGCCGCGGGAATGCCGCTCCAGCAGCCGGCTGCCCAGCGCGGCCTCCAGTTCCGCGACCTTGCGGCTCAGCGCCGGCTGCGCCAGGCCGAGCTCCATCGCCGCGCGGCTGAGGCTGCCCGCGTCCGCCACCGCCAGGAACTGGCGCCAGAGCCGGAGATTGTCGATTGCCATGACGGAACAAGCATAGCAGCGATAGCTGATTTGCGCCTTCTGGCATGGCTGCGATTTCGCTAGGGTGGCCCCAACGATACGAAAAGCCTGGAGGGGAAACGGTCCATGTCGGGCTATCTGGTTGGAATCGACATCGGCGGCACGTTCACGGATTGCGCCGTGGTGGCGCCGGACGGCACCGTGCTCACGGCCAAGGCGGCCTCGACCCCGCCGGACTTCTCCAAGGGGGTGGTGGCGGTGCTGGAGGCCGCCGCCGGGCGGCTGGGCCTGACGGTCGAGGCGTTCTGCGCCCAGATCCGCCTGATCAGCCATGGCACCACCACCGGCACCAACACCCTGATCCAGCGCCGCGGCGCCAAGGTCGGCCTGCTGACCACCCGCGGCCATGAGGATGTCATCCACATCATGCGCGGCAGCCGCGGCTATTCCGGCCGCGACATCCGCAAGGTGGTGCATTTCCCGGAAGGCGCGAAGCCGCAGCCGATCGTGCCCAAGCGCCTGATCGAGGGGGTGCCTGAGCGGATCGACAGCCGCGGCGCGGTGGTCGTCCCGTTCAACGCCGCCGAGGCCGAGGCCGCGCTGGACCGGCTGCTGGCGCAAGGGGTGGAGGCGATCGCGATCTGCTTCCTCTGGTCGTTCCGCAATCCCGACCATGAGCGCCGCATGCTGGAGATCGTGCGGGCCAAGGCGCCGGGCCTGTTCGTCACTGCCTCGTCCGACCTGGTGCCGAAATGGGGCGAGTACGAGCGCACGACCGCCTCGGTGCTGAATGCCTATATCGGCCCGCTGACCAGCGCCTATCTGGCGAAGATCGACGCCGGCCTGACCGACATGGGCTACAGCCATCCGCTGCAGATCACGTCCTGCGCCGGCGGCGCGGTCTCGGTTGCGACCGGGATCGAATCGCCGCTGCTGACCCTGGATTCCGGGCCGGTGGCGGGGGTTACCGGCTCCGCCTTCCTGGGCCAGCTGATGGGCCATCGCAACGTCATCACCACCGACATGGGCGGCACCTCGTTCGATGTCGGCATCATCCATGACGGCGAGGCGGCGACCAGCCACATCTCCTCGGTGAACCAGTACCAGTACTTCCTGCCGAAGGTGGACATCCAGACCGTGGGCGCCGGCGGCGGCAGCCTGGCGGTGCACGACCCGCTGACCGGGACCCTCAGGGTCGGGCCGGAAAGCGCGGGCGCCATGCCGGGGCCGGTCTGCTACGGCCGCGGCGGCACGCAGCCGACGGTGACCGATGCCGACCTGCTGCTGGGCTATTTCGATGCGGAGAACTTCGCCGGCGGGGCGATGAGCCTGGACCGCGACGGCGCGGAGCGGGCGGTCGCCGAGCTGGCCGGCAAGCTGGGTATGTCGACCATCGAATGCGCCGCCGGCATCGCCCGTATCGTGGAATTCAACATGGCGGACCTGATCCGCCGCGCCACCATCGAGAAGGGCCACGACCCGCGCGACTTCGTGCTCTATGCCTTCGGCGGCGCCGGGCCGGTGCATGCCGGGGTGTTCGCGGCGGAGCTGGGGGTGGAGCGGGTGATCGTGCCGCAGAAGAAGACCGCCTCCGTCTGGTGCGCCTTCGGTGCCGCCGCGGCCGACATCCTGCATGTCTACGAGCAGGTCGACGTGATGGAGAGCCCGTTCGACCCGGCCGCCATGTCGAAGGTGCTGGCGGCCCTGGGCGCGCGGGGCCGCGCACAGCTGGACGCGGAGGGCGCGACCGACCAGAGCCTCGCCTTCTCCATCGACCTGCGCCATCGCGGCCAGATCAACGAGGTCGAGGTGCCGGTGGGCAAGGCGGTACTGGACGATGCGGACCTCACCCCGCTGGCCGAGGCGTTCTACGAGAAGTACGAGCGGCTGTACGGCCGCGGCTCGTCGTTCCGCGGCACCAAGCTGGAGGCGGTGACCTTCCGGGTCCGCGCCACCGCGCCGCTGCCCCGGCCGGTCCTGCCCGAGGTCGCGCTGGGGCCGCCGGAGCCGCCGGAGGCGGCACGCCGGCCGCCGCGCCAGGTCTACTGGAGCGAGCATGGCGGCTTCCTGGAGACGCCGGTGTTCGACGGCGACCAGCTGGTCCAGGGCCACCGGGTGGCCGGCCCGGCGATCGTGGAGACCACCGACACCACCGTGGTGATCCATCCCGGCCAGAGCCTCAGTGTCGACGGCCTGGGCAATTTCGACCTGGCCCTGCGCTGACGGCCGGGACCTGAAAGGAGCATGTCATGAAGGTTCTCGAGGGGCTGGCGCAGGGGATGCAGTTCGACGGCGTGTCGAAGCCCTATGTCCCGCCGGAGACGCTGCGGATCTCGCCGAAGCTGAAGCTGCAGACCGAGTATGACGAGGCCATCGATCCGGTGACCTACGAGGTGATCCGCCATTCGCTGTGGAGCATCAACGAGGAGCATGGCTCCACCATCATGCGGATTTCCGGCTCGCCGGTGGCGATCTATGCGATCGACCTGAATCCCTCGATCCTCACCGAGGATGCGGAGTTCGTCTATTTCGGCCCCTACATGCAGTACATGTCCGGGGTCACCGACACCCAGGTGAAATGGGTGCTGGAGAACCGCTCCGACAATCCCGGCATCGCCGATGGCGACATGTTCCTGGCCAACGACCCCTGGGTCGGCGCGGCCCACCAGATGGACGTGATGCTGATCTGCCCGGTGTTCGTCGAGGGCGAGCTGTTCTGCTGGGTGACCAACTGCCTGCACCAGTACGATGTCGGCGGCATCACCCCGTCATCCTTCTGCCCGTCGGCGCGGGACGCCTTCGACGAGGGGATCCTGATCCCGCCGGTGAAGATCGTGGAAGGCGGCGAGATCCGCAAGGATATCGAGGCGATGTACCTGCGCGCCTCCCGCAAGCCGGACGTGGTGGCTTTGGACTTCCGCGCCCAGCTGGCCGGCAACACGACGGCCCGGGCGCGGGTGCTGAAGCTGGTGGAGCGCTATGGCGCGCGCACCGTGAAGAGCGTGATGAAGCGGGTCATCGCCAATGGCGAAAAGGCCTTCCTGGCCAAGATGGACGCGCTGCCCGACGGCACCTGGTCGGAACGCGCCTATGTGGAATGTGCCCAGGAGGGCGATCGCGGCCACTACCCGGTGCATGTCACCCTGAAGAAGGAAGGCCGCCACCTGACCTTCGAGAACGAGGGCACGGCCCCGCAGTTCGGCGCGATGAACTGCACCTATTCCGGCTGGCGCGGCTCGATCATGGTGGTGCTGAACCAGATCCTCTGCTGGGACCAGTACTTCGCCATCGGCGGGGCGCTGCGGCATGTCACCTTCAACCCCACCATGGGGACGATGAACTGCGCCGACTTCCCGGCCTCGGTCTCCACCGCGCCGATCCAGGCGATGGAGATGTCGCTCTACCCGGTCTACAACGTGCTGTCGAAGATGATCTACCCGGTGCCCGCGCTGCGCGGCGACATCGTCTGCATGAGCGGCACCAGCCAATGGCCGGGCACCCTGTTCCAGGGCACCGACCTGCGCGGCGAGAAGTTCGGCTACGGCCTGATCGATCCGATCGGCGGTGCCATCGGCGCCTTCGCGGTGGGCGACGGCGTGTCGACCGGCGGCCAGTCGCGCACGCCGATCTCCAAGCTGCCGAACGTGGAACATACCGAGCAGCAGTTTCCGATCCTCTACCTCTACCGCAAGGAGCTGCCGGATTCCGGTGGCGGCGGCCGCTTCCGCGGCGGGCAGGGGGCGGAAAGCTGTTTCACGGTGCATGGCACCGACCGGATCATGCACGATTCGATCTGCTCCGGCGCGGCGATCCCCTCCTCGATGGGCCTGATGGGCGGCCATCCGGCAGGGCCGAACGGCTATCGCTACAAGACCGGCACCGACATCCAGGCCCTGTTCGCCGGCGGGGCGATCCCGCGCGACATGGTGGAGGTGACCGGGACCGACCGGCCGATCGGCCTGCGCGAGCATGGCTTTCCGCAGACCCCGGCGGATGTCTATGCGGTTGCGTGGTGCGGTGGCGGCGGGTTCGGCGATCCGCTGGACCGCGACCCCGCCCGGGTCCAGGCCGACCTGGATGGCGCGGTGATCACCGTGAAAGGCGCCGAGACGATCTATGGCGCGGTGGTCGACCCGGGCACCGGCCTGGTGGATGCCGCAGCGACCGAGAGCCGCCGCCGGGAGCTCAAGGCGGACCGGCTGGCGGGTTTCCCCGACCGCCGGCCGCAGAAGCGCAACGGCCAGGTCGTGCTGGACATCAGCCCCTATCTGGCGCTGCATCGCGATGCCGACGGCAGCTACCATGCCTGCGGCGGCTGCGGCACCGCCCTGGGCCCGCTGGGCGAGAACTGGAAGAGCCATGCGCTGACCGATGCGCGGCCGATCCAGTCCGCCAATCCGCTGCTCATCGACCCGCAGGTCTATATCGACGCCGCCGTCACCTTCCGGCGCTTCCTCTGCCCGGGCTGCGGCGCGCAGCTGGATACCGAGATCGCGGCGGGCGAGGACCCGCCGCTGCACGATATCGATCTGGCGATCAGCGAGGCTGCCGAGTAGTCTCTAGGCCAAGAACCGTTGCACAAGAAGAAAATCAGGGAGGAAGGCTCGATGCTGCATTCCGTCAAGAGGTTCGTCCTGCCCGCGGCCGTCGTCGCCGGCACACTGCTGGCCGGCGCAGGCGCCGGTTCTGCGCAGGACGTGGAGCGGTTCACGATGACCGCGGGACATCCGCCGGTCTTCTCATGGGTCCGGCTGCTCGACGAGTATGTCCGGCCGGGCATCGACCAGAAGCTGGAAGCCGCCGGCAGCCCCGTGAAGATCGAATGGACGACAGCCTATGGCGGCACCCTGGCGAAGATCGGGGCGGAGAGCGACGCGATCCGCAGCGGCGTGTCCGACATGGGCATCGTTGCCTTCATCTTCGAGGCCGCGAAGTTCCCGCTGGAGCAGGTCAGCCTGTTCGCCCCCTTCGCCACCGACGACATTCTGAAGATCGGCCGCGCGATCGAGAAGGTGCGCGGCCAGACCCCGGCCATGCAGAAGGCCTGGGAGGATGCCCATGCCCAATGCCTCGGCGCCGCCGCCATCGACACCTATCACCTTGTCAGCAAGTTCCCGGTCAGCTCGATCGACGACCTGCAGGGCAAGAAGATCCTGGCGCCCGGCCCGGCGGCGAACTGGATCAAGGGCACCGGCGCGATCGGCGTCGCGGGCAACCTGACCACCTACTACAACGACCTGAAGACCGGCGTGGCCGACGGGGTGATCGTCTCGGCGGCGCCCGCCTTCGCGGTAAAGCTGCATGAGGTCGCGTCCCATGTGACCAAGGTGAATATCGGCGCGCAGTCCACCGGCTGCCTGGCGATCAACACGGACCGCCTGGCGGCGCTGCCGCCGGAGGTGCAGCAGATCATCAGGGAGGTCGGGGCCGGCTATACCGAGAAGTTCGCCGAGGTGCAGATGGCCACCGCCGATGCCGCGATCGAGGGCATGAAGGCGGGCGGCGCGACGATCTCCGAACTGTCGCCGGCGGAGCGCAAGCGCTGGGCCGATGCCCTGCCGCCGCTCGGCAAGGAATGGGCGGAGGCCATGGCTGGCCGCGGCCTGCCGGGACAGGAGGTTCTCGCCGCCTATATCCAGGCGCTGGAGGAGCAGGGCGTGGAGATGCCGCGCGACTGGTCGAAGTGAGGCCGGCGAAAGGCTGAGCGCGGCACCGGCCAGGCCTTGGCACCGCCCGGCAGAACCCCGTCCGGAGACGGGCCGCCCGGCCCGCTCTCCGGATCGGGGCCGGCCGGCTACCGCCGGCCGCAGTTCCTGCGCATCGAACGGGTCGGCGCCGCGTTGAACGCGCTCGGCACGATCTGGATCTTTGCCCTGCTGGTGCTGGTCGATGCCGACATCCTGGGCCGCGAGCTGTTCGGCGCGCCGGTGCGCGGCGCCATCGAGATCGTCGGCCTGTCGATCGTCGGCATCGTCTTCCTGCAACTGCCCAATGCCCTGTGGGCGGGGCGATTCACCCGGGCGGAGCTGTTGATCGACGCCCTGGGGCTGCGCCGCCCGCGGCTGGCCGCGGGCGTGCAGGGCGTCCTGCACCTGCTGGGGGCCCTGGCCCTGGCACTGGTCACCGTCGCGGTCTGGCCGGAATTCCTGCGCGCCGTGGAGATCGGCGATTATGTCGGTGCGATCGCCGATTTCACCGCGCCCACCTGGCCGGTGCGGCTGGTGATGGTGATCGGCTCGGCGCTGACCGCGATCACCTTCGTGCTGCTGGCGGTCGCGGATTTCCAGGTCGCGGCCAGCCGCGCCCCCGGCGATGGCGGTGCGCGGCCGTGAGCGCCATCGAGATCGGTGCCTGGTCGCTGCTGGCGATGGTGCTGCTGGTGGTCTCCGGCCTGCATATCGCGGTGGCGCTGATCCTGCTGTCGCTGGCCGGCATCTGGCTGATCCGCGGCAATTTCGACATCGCGCTCAGCCTGCTGGGGCAGGCGATGAACGACGCCATCGCGGGCCAGGAATTCGGCGTGGTGCCGCTGTTCGTGCTGATGGGGCTGCTGGTCGGGGTGGCCGGCATCGGCAAGGACATGTTCGACGTGGCGGACCGCATGCTGCGGCGGCTGCGCGGCGGGGTCGGCATCGCCACGGTCTTCGCCAATGCGGGCTTTGCCGCGACCACCGGCATCTCGATCGCCTCGGCCGCGGTCTTCGCCCGGATCTCGGTGCCTGAGATGCTGCGCTTCGGCTACAACCCGCGCTTCGCCGTCGGCGTGGTGGCCGGCTCCTCGGTGCTGGGCATGCTGATCCCGCCCAGCCTCCTGATGATCCTCTATGCCTTCCTGGCGGAGCAGTCGGTGGGGGCGATGTTCCTGTCCGGGGTGCTGCCCGGGATCCTGCTGACCCTGGTCTTCTGCGGCGGCATCCTGCTGATCGCCAGGGTCCGCCCCGGCTATATCGGGGGCACGGCCCGCGGCCTGCAGGACGGGCTGGTGCGGGGCGACCTGGGGCGCATGGTGCCGATCGTGCTGCTGGTCGGGCTGGTCCTGGGCGGCATCTATGGCGGGCTGTTCACCGCGACCGAGGCCGGCGCGGTCGGCGCCACCGGCGCGCTGCTGATCGCCTTGCAGCGCCGCCAGCTCGACCTGGCCGGGTTCTGGCGGGTGCTGATCGAGACCGGGCATATCACCGTCTCGGTGCTGTTCCTGATCATCGCCGCCAATCTCTATTCCCGCATGCTCGCGCTGTCCGGCCTGCCGCAGGCGATCGTGCAGGCGATGGTCGACGCTGAGCTGGGCGTTGCCGGCTTCCTGGCCATGTTCGTCGTGCTGGTCCTGGTGCTGGGCTTCATCATCGACAGCGCCTCGATCCTGCTGATCACCGTGCCGCTGATGCTGCCGGTGGCGCAGGCGCTGGGCATCGACCTGGTCTGGCTCGGCGTGATCACCATCATTGCCGTCGAGATCGGCCTGCTGACCCCGCCCTTCGGCCTGGTCGCCTATGTGGTGAAGGGCACGGTCGACGACGACCGGATCACCCTGGTCGATGTCTTCGCCGGCGCCGCGCCGTTCGCGCTGATGATGCTGCTGACCCTGCTGGTCATCATCGCCTTTCCCTGGCTGGCCACCGCGCTGGTCTGAAGGCGGCCAGCGCCGGAAGATCGCCAGCGCAGGGTCCGGGCAATAGGCTTGCGTCTCGACCCGAGATCGGTAATAGGTATCTCAAATGCCGATTTATGGGGTTCAGGAGCGGCAATGCGACTCACTGCTTCCACCGACTACGGCCTCCGGATGCTCATGCGAATGGGCAGTGCGCCGGAACGGGCATTCTCGACCGCGGAACTGGCGGCAGAGTTCGGCCTGTCGCGCGACCATTTGAGCAAGATCATGCAGCGGCTGGCGCGCGGCGGGATCGTCATGACCCGGCGCGGCGCGGGTGGCGGCGCGGTGCTGGCGCGGCCCCCAGAGGAAATCCGGCTTGGCGCGGTCGTGCGCATGCTGGAGAAAGGCCAGACCCTGGTCGAATGCTTCGCGCCCGATGGCGGGGCGTGCACCATCTCGGGATGCTGCCGGCTGAAGGCGCATCTGCGTCGCGCCGAGGCAGCGTTCCTGGACGATCTCGACCGCGCGACCCTTGCCGATGTCGCATTGCGGGCGCCCCAGGGCGCGCGGGGCATGAGGCCATTGCAGGGCGTGCAGCCATGATCCGGTCCCTGAGCATGGCCGAGCGGCAGGTCGGCATGGCACTGGCCATCGGGCTCAGCCTTCTGGGACTGCTGATGGTCGCGGCCGCCCTGCATGGGCCGATGGCCGTCCATGGCGGCATGGCGATTGCGCTGGGGCTGCTGCTGGTCTTCGCGCTGGGCGGTGCGCTCTACGATGCGCCGCCTGCCGCCGACCGGGCCGAACGCTACTACGACGAGCCGACCCGGTTCGGTATCGCGATGACCCTGATCTGGGCAGTGATCGGCATGGCGGTCGGTGTCTGGGTGGCAGGGCTGCTGTATTGGCCCGAGGCCGTGCCGCTCTGGCCCGAGACCAGCTTCGGCCGCCTGCGCCCGGTGCACACGACCGGTGTGATCTTCGGCTTTGGCGGCAATGCGCTGATAGCCACATCGTTTCACGTATTGCAGCGCACCTCGCGCGCGCGACTGGCGGATTCGATCAGCCCCTGGGTGGTGCTGATCGGCTTCAACCTGTTCTGTGCCTGGGCGGTGACCGGCTACCTGATGGGGTCGACCCAGTCCAAGGAATATGCCGAGCCGGAATGGTATGCGGACCTGTGGCTGGTGGTGGTCTGGGTCACCTATTTCGTGCTGTACATGCGGACATTGGCCCGGCGGAACGAGCCGCACATCTATGTCGCCAACTGGTACTATCTGGCGTTCATCCTGGTGGTGGCGATGCTGCATATCGTCAACAACCTGGCCCTCCCGGTCAGCCTTGGCGGCAGCAAGAGCTTCACCATCTGGGCCGGCATGCAGGATGCCATGGTCCAGTGGTGGTATGGCCACAATGCCGTAGCCTTCTTCCTGACGGCGGGCTTCCTGGGCATGCTCTATTACTTCCTGCCGGTGCGATCGGGGCGGCCGATCTGGTCCTATCGGCTGTCGATCGTCAGCTTCTGGGGCATCGTCTTCTTCTACATCTGGGTCGGGTCGCACCACCTGCACTACACCGCGCTGCCCTATTGGGTGCAGACCCTGGGCATGACCTTCTCGGTGATGCTGCTGGTGCCGTCCTGGGCCTCCGCCGGCAATGCCATCGCGACCCTGAACGGCGCCTGGGCCAAGGTGCGCGACGATGCGACCCTGCGCTTCATGTTCGTGGCGGCGGTGTTCTATGGCCTGTCGACCTTCGAGGGATCGTTCCTGGCGATCCGGCCGGTGAACTCGCTGTCGCACTACACCGACTGGACCGTCGGCCATGTTCATTCCGGCACGCTCGGCTGGGTGGCGATGATCGTGTTCGGCGCGATCTACACCCTGGTGCCGCAACTGTCCGGGCGCGAGACCATGGCCTGGCCGCGTGCCGTGGAATGGCATTTCTGGCTCGCCGTTGCCGGCACGCTCGTCTATGTCGTCGCGATGTGGAATGCCGGCATAACGCAGGGGCTGATGTGGCGCACCTACGATGCGAACGGCGCATTGTCCTACAGCTTCATGCAGTCGGTCGAAGCGATGGCGCCCTATTACCTGCTCCGCACGGTCGGCGGGGCGATGTTCCTGGTCGGCGCGCTGATCTGTGCGTTGAACGTGCGGGCAACGACGCGCGCCGCGCCTGCCGGCGCGGAAGCCACGGACCGCCCCCTGATGGCCCAGCCCGCGGAGTGAGCCGATGCTGCGTCTGCACTACAACCTCGAAAAGGTCTCGATCGGGCTGGTGATAAGCATCATTCTCACCGCATCGATCGGCGGGGTGGTGGAGATCGCACCTTTGTTCACCATCGACAAGACGGTCGAGATTCCGGTGGACATGCGCCCGCACACGCCGCTGGAACTGGCGGGGCGCGAGATCTACATGCGCGAAGGCTGTTATGCCTGCCACAGCCAGATGGTGCGCTCGCTCGTCGACGAGATCGACCGCTACGGCCCCTATTCGCTGGCCGCGGAATCCGCCTACGACCACCCCATGCTCTGGGGCTCCAAACGCACCGGCCCGGATCTGGCGCGGCTGGGCGGGAAATATTCCGACGCCTGGCATGTCGCTCACCTGGTCGACCCGCGCGCCGTGGTGCCGGCATCGATCATGCCGGCCTATCCCTGGCTGACCGCGCCGCTGGGGACCGATACCCTGGCGGCCGAGCTGGCAACGCTCGCCCGGCTCGGCGTGCCTTATTCGGAGTCCATGCTCGCCAATGCAGTGCGCGATGCGACGGCACAGGCCGCGCCGGACAGCGACGCTGCCGCCGAACTCGCCCAGCGCTATGGCGAGGCAGTCGCGATCAGCGCGTTCGACGGCGATCCCGGGCGGCTGACCGAGATGGATGCGCTGGTTGCCTATCTGCAGTCCCTGGGGCGCCTGACCGCGGCACCCTACGAGATCGTCGGCGAGGAAATCATGCAATGAGCGTGAGCCACGATTTTCTCGTCCTCCTGGCAAAGACCTTCGGCCTGTTCTGGATGATGGCCTTCTTCCTTATCGTCGTCGTGCTGGCCTACCGGCCCGGCGCCCGTGCCAGGCATGCCCGCGCCGCGCAATCGGTCCTGCTGGACAGTCCGCCGGAGGCGCGCAGATGACTTCTCGGCCCGGCCACGAAGCGGAGATCGACCCTGTCACCGGGCACGAGACGACAGGGCATGAATGGAACGGCATTCGCGAGCTGAACACACCGTTTCCGCGCATCGTCCTGTGGGCGCTGATCCTCACGTTCGGCTATTCCGTCGTCTCCTGGATCCTGCTGCCGTCCTGGCCGCTGGGACAGGATTTCACGCGCGGTGTCCTCGGGCTCGAACAGGAGCAGGTCGCGGTGGCAGGATATCGCCGCCTCGCAGAGTCGCGGGCGGAGTGGATGGCGCCGTTCGCCTCCGGCGATTTCGCCGCGCTCGGCAGCGACACGGCACTGATGGCGCAGGCCATGCCCGCCGCCGCGCGCCTGTTCGCCGACAACTGCGCCGCCTGCCATGGCACGGACGGCGCCGGCGGGCCCGGCTTTCCGAACCTGCGGGACGATGACTGGCTGTGGGGCGGCGACCCCGCGTCCATTGCCGAGACACTGCTCTATGGCATCAACAGCCCCCATCCGGATACCCGCTTCAGCGAGATGCCGGCGTTCGGCCGCCTCGGCATGCTGCCGCGCGCGGATATCGCGGCGGTGGGCGAATATGTATCGACCCTGCGGTCCGGCGCCGATCCCGCAAGCCGCGGCGCTGCGCTGTTCACCGACAATTGCGCCGCATGCCACGGCGAAGGCGGCGTTGGCGGGCTGGCTGTCGGCGCGCCTTCGCTGACCGGTGCAAGCTGGCTCCACGGCGACAGCCATGACGCCATCCTGACGACGGTGTGGAGCGGGCGCCGGGGTGTGATGCCGGCCTGGAACGGCCGCCTGAACAATGCGGAGATCAACATGCTGGCGCTCTATGTCGCCCGCTTGGGTCAGGGCGGCGCTGCGGGCGCGCGGAGATGACCGGCATGGCCCTGCAGAAGCGACTGGCGATCCTCGCCGCGGTCTTGTTGGCGGGGTTGTTCGTTGCCGCCAATGTGCATTTCCTGACCGTTGCCATCGAGTCGGAGAGCGGCTGCGTTGCACCGGTGGCGGGCAAGCCGCCGGCCAGGCGCGCCTGTTGAGGAGGGAACCATGCTGGAGCCGCTTCCCACGTTGAATCCGCCGCGCCGGCCATCGGCGGCCTTTGCGCGGAACCTCCCCGCGGCGGCGGCTTTCGGCTGGCTCGCGGCTGGCTGGCGGGACTTCCGCCGTTCGCCGGGTCCGAGCCTGGCCTATGGGCTGTTCCTGTTTGCCCTGTCGATCGCGGTGCTGGCTATGCTCTACGCGGCAGACCTGCTCTATCTCGCCTTTCCGGCGATCGCCGGCTTCCTGATCGTCGGTCCTTTCCTGGCGCTCGGCCTGTACGGCAAGAGCCGTTTGCTGGCTGCCGGCCGGCCCGTCAGCCTTGGCGCCATGCTGCACGTGCAACCGGCTGCAGGGGCGCAGCTTGCCTTTGCCGGGCTGATGCTGGGGCTGCTCGTGTTCTTCTGGCTGCGCGCTGCCGAGCTGCTCTATGCGCTGTTCTTCGGGCTCCGCCCGTTCCCCGGCGCGGAGGAGGCATTGGCGAACCTGTTCACCGACGCCCATGGCTGGGCGCTGATCCTCGTGGGTTCCGCGGTCGGCGGCCTGTTCGCCGCCTTCGCCTTTGCAATCAGCCTGTTCGCGATCCCGATGTTGATGAGCGAGAAGCGCGACGCACTGACGGCCCTCGGCCTGAGTTTCGCGATGACCGTCCAGAACCTGCGCCCGACACTGGCCTGGGCTGCCATCGTCGTTGCGGGGCTGCTGCTCTCCGCGGCGACGGGGCTTCTCGGGTTGATCCTCGTCTACCCGATCCTCGGTCATGGCACCTGGCATGTCTGGCGCACCATCGGGCAGGCAGAGGAACGGCCATGAGCTTCATGGTTCTTGTTCCCCTGTCGATCGGCATGGGGGCTATCGGGTTGGTCGCGTTTTTCTGGGCGATGCGCCATGACCAGTTCGACGATCCCGAGGGGGCGGCGGTGCGGATCCTGATGCCCGCTGACCGGTCGCACCGCCAGGGGCCCGGCTTGCCGACCGCAGAAGAGCAGGACTGACGGGCGGGAAGCGCGCAGGCCGCTCCTCGCAGGTGCCGCTCGCGGCGTCCGGCCGCTAAAGATAAATATCTGAAAATAAAGAAAGAATGCATGGGCGGGCCGCTTGTGGCGGGGTCCGGCCATGCCCATCTTCCATGCATCGCTGGCACTCGAGGCCTGAGAGTGCCAGCCGCTGCCCCCTTTTCAGAGCAAGTGTTTTTCGGAGGAACCCCGATGTTCCGACCACTCCACGACCGTGTGCTCGTCCGCCGCCTCGACGAGGAAGCCAAGTCCGCCGGCGGGATCATCATCCCCGACACGGCGCAGGAGAAGCCCAGCCGCGGCGAGGTCGTCGCCGCCGGGCCGGGTGCCCGCAACGAGGCCGGTGCCCTGGTGCCGCCCGACGTCCAGGTGGGCGACCTGGTGCTGTTCGGCAAATGGTCCGGCACCGAGGTGAAGATCGACGGCAAGGAGCTCCTGATCATGAAGGAGTCGGACATCATGGGCGTGATCGACAGCGCCGCGGCGGCCAAGAAGGCCGCCTGAAAAAGGATTATCGACAATGTCCGCCAAGGAAATCCGCTTTTCTGCCGATGCCCGCGCGCGCATGCTGCGCGGCGTCGATATCCTTGCCGATGCGGTGAAGGTCACCCTGGGCCCGAAGGGCCGCAACGTGATCATCGCGAAGTCCTTCGGGGCGCCGCGCACGACCAAGGACGGCGTCACCGTCGCCAAGGAAATCGAGCTGTCCGACCGGTTCGAGAACATGGGCGCGCAGATGGTGCGGGTCGTGGCGTCGAAGACGGCGGATACCGCCGGCGACGGCACCACGACGGCGACCCTGCTGGCGCAGGCGATCGTGCGCGAGGGCTGCAAGGCCGATGCCGACGGCATGAACCCGATGGACCTGAAGCGCGGCATCGACCTCGCCGTGACCGCTGTGGTGGAGGAGCTCAAGGCGCGCTCCAAGGCGGTGACGACCAATGCCCAGATCGCGCAGGTCGGCACGATCTCGGCCAATGGCGACAGCAATATCGGCGACATGCTGGCCCGCGCGATGGCCAAGGTCGGGCAGGAAGGCGTCATCACCATCGAGGAAGCCAAGTCGATGGAGACGGAGCTGGAGGTGGTCGAGGGCATGCAGTTCGATCGCGGCTATCTCTCCCCCTACTTCATCACCGATGCGGAGAAGATGAAGGTCGAGTTCGAGAACCCCTACATCCTGCTGCACGAGAGCAAGCTCTCCGCCCTGCAGGCGATGCTGCCGCTGCTGGAGAAGATCGCGCAGTCGGGCAACCCGCTGCTGGTCGTCGCCGAGGATGTCGAGGGCGAGGTGCTGGCCACCCTGGTGGTCAACAAGCTGCGCGGCGGCCTGAAGGTCGCCGCCGTCAAGGCACCCGGCTTCGGCGACCGGCGCAAGGCGATGCTGGAGGATATGGCCATCCTGACCGGCGGCCAGGTGATCTCCGGCGACCTGGGCATGAAGCTGGAGAATGTCACCATCGACATGCTGGGCCGCGCAAAGAAGGTGACGATCTCCAAGGAGGAGACCACCATCGTCTCCGGCGCCGGCAAGAAGGCCGATATCGAGGCCCGCTGCGGCCAGCTGCGCACCCAGGTCGAGGAGACCAGCTCCGACTACGACAAGGAGAAGCTGCAGGAGCGGCTGGCCAAGCTGGCCGGCGGCGTCGCGGTGATCACGGTAGGCGGCGCCACCGAGGTCGAGGTGAAGGAGCGCAAGGACCGGGTGGAGGATGCCATGCATGCCACCCGGGCTGCGGTCGAGGAAGGCATCCTGCCGGGCGGTGGCGTCGCGCTGCTGCATGCCGGCCGGGTGCTGGACAAGCTGAAGGTCGCCAACAGCGACCAGAAGGCGGGTGTCGCCATCGTGCGCAAGGCGCTGCGCATGCCGGCCCGCCAGATCGCCCAGAACACCGGCGTGGACGGTGCCGTGGTGGTCGGCAAGCTGGAGGAGTCGAACGACCCGTCCTGGGGCTACAACGCCCAGGACGGCGTCTATGTCGACATGTTCAAGGCGGGCATCATCGATCCCACCAAGGTGGTGCGCACCGCGCTGCAGGACGCGGCCTCGGTCGCCGGCCTGATGATCACCACCGAGGCGATGATCGCCGAGAAGCAGGAGCGGCCGGCCGCCCAGTCGCAGCCCAGCGGCATGGACGATATGGACTTCTGACGGCGCTTGCCGCGGACGGCAGGGGGGTGCGGGCCAGGCCTGCACCCCCCTTTTTCATGCCTTGCCGCGGGAAAGAGCTAACCTGTTGAAAACAAACGATAAAAAAATCTGCTGCCAAATCTTGATGGCGCCATCGGCTGCGCTTATCTCGATGGCGGCTGGCGCTCCGGACAGGAGAGTGCCAGTCGCTGGAATTCACTTCAGAGCAAGGGATTTCGGAGGAGCAGATGACGTTCCGACCACTGCATGACCGCGTGCTCGTCCGGCGCATCGACGCGGACGAGCGGAGCGCCGGCGGGATCATCATCCCCGACACGGCGAAGGAGAAGCCCAGCCAGGGCGAGGTCGTCGCGACCGGCCCCGGCGCCCGCGACGAGGCGGGCGGCCTGGTGCCGCTGGACGTGAAGGCCGGGGACCGGGTGCTGTTCGGCAAATGGTCCGGCACCGAGGTGAAGATCGATGGCGAGGAGCTCCTGATCATGAAGGAGTCCGACATCATGGGGGTGATCGAGGACGCCCCGGCGGCGCGCAAGGCCGCCTGAGACGGGAGGAACAGCAAGAATGTCCGCGAAGGAGATCCGTTTCTCTGCCGATGCCCGCGCGCGGATGCTGCGCGGCGTCGACATCCTGGCCGATGCGGTCAAGGTCACCCTTGGCCCCAAGGGCCGCAATGTCGTCATCGCGAAGTCCTTCGGTGCGCCGCGCACCACCAAGGACGGCGTGACCGTCGCCAAGGAGATCGAGCTTTCCGACAAGTTCGAGAACATGGGCGCCCAGATGGTGCGCGAGGTGGCGTCCAAGACCAATGACACGGCCGGCGACGGCACCACCACCGCGACCGTGCTGGCGCAGGCCATCGTGCGCGAGGGCTGCAAGGCCGATGCCGCGGGCCTGAACCCGATGGACCTGAAGCGCGGCATCGACCTGGCTGTCGCCGCCGTGGTCGAGGACCTGAAGAAGCGCTCCCGGAAGGTCACCAGCAATGCCGAGGTCGCGCAGGTCGCCACCGTGTCCGCCAATGGCGACACCGCGATCGGCCAGATGCTGGCCCGTGCGATGGAGAAGGTCGGCCATGAGGGCGTGATTACCGTCGAGGAGGCGAAGTCCCTGGAGACCGAGATGGAGGTGGTCGAGGGGATGCAGTTCGATCGCGGCTATCTCTCGCCCTATTTCATCACCGATGCGGAGAAGCTGCGCACCCAGTTCGAGGATCCCTACATCCTGCTGCACGAGAAGAAGCTGTCGGGGCTTCAGGCCCTGGTGCCGCTGCTGGAGAAGGTGATGCAGTCCGGCCGCCCGCTGCTGATCGTGGCCGAGGATGTCGAGGGCGAGGCGCTGGCCACCCTGGTGGTCAACAAGCTGCGCGGCGGCCTGAAGGTCGCGGCGGTGAAGGCGCCGGGCTTTGGCGACCGGCGCAAGGCGATGCTCGAGGACCTGGCGGTCCTGACCGGCGGCCAAGTGGTCTCCGAGGAGCTGGGCATCAAGCTGGAGACGGTCGGCCTCGAGATGCTGGGCCGCGCGAAGAAGGTGACCATCGCCAAGGAGGAGACGACGATCGTCTCGGGTGCCGGCGGCAAGGCCGACATCGAGGCCCGTTGCGCCCAGATCCGCCGACAGATCGACGAGACCTCGTCGGACTACGACCGCGAGAAGCTGCAGGAGCGGCTGGCAAAGCTGGCCGGCGGCGTTGCGGTGATCCGGGTCGGCGGCGCCACCGAAGTCGAGGTGAAGGAGCGCAAGGACCGGGTTGAGGACGCCATGCATGCCACCCGCGCCGCGGTGGAGGAGGGCCTGCTGCCCGGCGGCGGTGCCGCCCTGCTGCATGCCGGACGGGTGCTGGACCGGCTGAAGGCGGCCAATGACGACCAGAAGGCGGGCATCGACATCGTGCGCCGGGCCCTGCGGGTGCCGGTGCGGCAGATCGCCCAGAACGCCGGCATCGACGGTGCCGTCGTGGTGGGCAAGCTGCTCGAGTCCGGCGACCCGAACTGGGGCTTCAACGCCCAGGACGGGGTCTATGGCGACCTGTTCCAGGCCGGAATCATCGACCCGACCAAGGTCGTACGCACCGCGCTGCAGGATGCGGCCTCGGTCGCCGGCCTGTTGATCACCACCGAAGCGATGGTGGCGGAAACCCCGCAGAAGACGGCCCCGCCTGGCATGCCTGGCGGGATGGACGACATGGACTTCTGACGACAGGCCTGCTCGCCGGACGGGGTGCGGACAAGGTCCCCATCCCGTCCGGCGGGAGCGTCGCTAGTCCAGCTTGGCGGCGATCGCCTCGATCTCGATCTTCAGCGCCGGGTTGGCGAGGGTGATGCCGCCGATGAAGGTCGATGCCGGCTGGTGGTCGCCCATGGCGGCCTGCCGCGCCTGCCGCAGCGCCGTCATGTCGATATCGGGGTCGGCCGAATAGGTGGTGAACTTCACCAGGTCGGTCATCGCCATGTCGCAGCCTTCCAGGATGCCCTTGATGTTTGCCCAGATCTGGGCGGCCTGTTCGATGGTGTCGGTCGGCAGGGTGCCGTCGGGGCGCATGCCGACCTGGCCGGCGAGGAACAGGGTGCGGGCCTGCGGCGGCACCTCAGCGACATGGGAATAGGCGGCGAGCGGGGCGGGGACGCCGGGCGGGTTCTTCAAGGTGACCATGGAATATCCTCCTGTCTGGCATGGGCGGCGGCACGGGGCGGAAGCCGGGGCCGGCCGGACCGAGAGACTATGCCAAGCCGGGCGCGACGGCGCGGGTCGCGTCCGCCGGCCCCGAATCAAGCAGGCGGGAAGGGTGGCAGGGGGAACGGCCGGGCCGACTCGAACGCGGCCGCTGCGCGCAGCACGGTCGCATCCGCATAGCGGTCGCCGACGATCTGCAGCCCGACCGGCAGGCCGGCCGCGTCCTGGCCGCAGGGGATGCTGGCGGCGGGATTGCCGGTCAGGTTGAAGGGCGGCGTATAGGGATTCCAGTCGGTCCACCGCGACAGGCCGCTGCCGGGCGGCACGTCGCAGCCCGCGGCGAAGGCGGTCAGCGGCATGGTCGGGGTCAGCAGGACGTCGATGTCGCGGAACAGCGCATTGACCGCCATGCCCATTTCGGTGCGGGCCTCCTCGGCGGCGAGATAGGCCTGCAGGCCGACCCCCAGGCCGCGTTCGGCCATGGCGACATAGCCGGGGTCGGCCAGGCGGCGCTGCGCATCGCTCAGCATCAGGTAGCGCCGGGTCTTGCCGGCAGAGGCCAGGGTCTCGTACAGGGGCCGCGCGTCCAGGCGGATGTCGACCGGGCGCGGCTCCGCCCCCAGCATGCCGAAGACGGAGACGGCCGCCTTGAAGGCAGCGGCCACGTCGGGGTCCGGCGCGGCGCAGCCCAGGTCCGGGCTGAAGCCGACCCGCAGGCCGGCCACGCCGCTTTGCAGGCCGTCCAGCAGCGAACCGGGATCCGTGTCGGGCTGGGCCAGCCAGTCGCGGGGATCGCGCCGTGCCATGACGGCAAGCATCAGCGCCGCATCCTCCACGCAGCGGGCGATCGGGCCGACATGGCTGAGCGTGCCGATGGCGCTTGGCGGGTAGTAGGGGACGCGGCCGGCGCCGGGCTTCAGCCCGAAGACACCGGTGAAGCTGGCCGGGATGCGGATCGAGCCGCCGCCATCGCCGCCCAGTGCGAGATGCCCCATGCCGAGCGCCACCGCGGCCGCGGCGCCGCCGGACGAGCCGCCCGGCGTGCGCGCCAGGTCCCAGGGATTGCGCGTTATGCCGCAGAGCGGGCTGTCGGTGACGCCTTTCCAGCCGAATTCGCAGGTCGTTGTCTTGCCGAGGAAGACCGCGCCGGCATCGCGCAGCGCCGCCGTGGCCGGCGCGTCCTCCGTCCAGGGGCCGGACGCATCGACAATGCGGGAGCCCATCAGGGTCGGATGGCCGCGCATCCGGGTCAGGTCCTTGATGCTGGTGGGCACCCCGTCGAGGCGGCCGAGCGGCGTCCCGCGCCGCCATCGCTCCTCGGAGGCACGGGCCTGGGCCAGCGCCTCGTCCGGCAGCAGCAGGGAGAAGGCATTGACCGGGCCGTTGCCGCGGTCGATCCGGTCGAGCGCCGCGCGCACCGCCTCGACCGGCGACAGCGCGCCGCTGCGGTAGCATCGGGTGAGGGCAGACACCGTCATGGTGCAGGGGTCCTGCCCGAGATCGTCCTTCCGGGGCTGGCTTGGCATCGGTCCATCCTGTCGGGCTGCCTGTCATGGGGCAACAGGCGCGCCGCACCGGAGTTCCAGGTCAGCCGCCGTCCAGCACCCGGCGCACCTGCCGTGCCATCTCCCTGCGCCGATAGGGCTTCTGCAGGATATGGCTGGCATCCCAACCCGCTTCCCGCAGCGGAGCGATTTCCTGCATATGGCCCGACGTGAACAGGACCGGCAGGTCCGGCCGGCGACGCCGGACTTCCTCGGCGAGCTGCCATCCGGTCATGCCGCCAGGCATCACGAGATCGGTGAACAGCAGGTCGACCCCGTCGAGCCGGTCCAGGCGGGCGAGCGCCTGCGGGCCGCTGGCCGCGGTCTCGACCGTGTAGCCCAGGCCCTGCAGTTCCGCCGTGACATTGCCGCGCACCATGTCGTCATCCTCGACCAGGAGGATCCGCTCCGAGCCGCGGGGGCGACGGCCGCCGGCCGTTTCTTCCGGGGCCGGCGCCGGCATTTCCCGGGCCTGTGGCAGGTAGAGGGTCACCGTCGTGCCCGCGCCGGGAGACGAGGCGATCGTGGCAAGGCCATTCGACTGCTTCGCGAAGCCATAGACCATGCTGAGGCCCAGGCCGCTGCCCTCGCCGATCCCCTTGGTGGTGAAGAAGGGGTCGAAGGCACGCGACAGGGTGTCGTCGTTCATGCCGATCCCGGTATCGGTCACGGTGACAACCACATAGCCGCCGGGCGCCAGGCCGGTGCCGGACGCCCCGCCGCGCCGCATGCCGAGGCCGCTTCGCTCGACAATCCGGTTGCGCAGCCCGATGGCGAGCCGGCCGCCATTCGGCATCGCATCGCGCGCGTTGATGCAGAGATTCAGCAGGGCGCTCTCGAGCTGGGCGGGGTCCACCAGCGCGGGCCAGAGGCCCTCGCTTGTCCGGAGCTCGAGCTCCACCGCGCCTCCCAGGCTGCGGCGCAGCAGGCTTTCCATCCCGGCGAGCTGCGCGCCGACGTCGGTGGCCCTGGGGGCCAGGGCCTGGCGCCGCGCGATGGCCAGCAGGCGATTGGTCAGGTCGGCGCCGCGCTGCGCGGCGCGCAGGATCATCTCCGCCAGGCGCCTGGACCTGTCGTCCTTGTCCAGACGTTCCGCCAGGCTCTCCGCATTGCTCATCACGACGGTCAGCAGGTTGTTGAAGTCATGGGCGATGCCGCCGGTCAGCTGGCCGATCGAGTCCATTTTCTGGGCCTGGAACAGCTGGTGCTGCGCCTCGCGAATGGTCTGCGCCGATCGGCGCCGCTCGCGGACCATCCGGCTGGCCAGGACCGCCATCACGAACAGGATCAGGCTGATCGCCATGCCGGTGCCCGCCACCGTCGGGGCCTGTGACGCGGCATGGGCGCCGGCCTCGAACTCCGGCGTTGCCGCGAAGCTCGCGGTCCAGTGCCGGCCGGCGACCTGCAACGCCCGCTCGGCGCGGCGCCGCTCGCCGACCGCCGCGGCCGGTGCGCTGCGAAAAAGCAGGGCCTCCGGCTGCGGATCGCTGCCGTCGTGCAGGGTGAAGGTCACGGGCGCGCGCCCGGACGGCAGGATGCCCGACAGCAGGTCGTTGACCCGGAACGTGGCATAGACGAAACCGGTCAGCCTGGACCGCCGCTCGTCGAGGGTGCCCGGATCGTTGCCGCCGGCATAGACCGGCAGGTACATCAGGAAGCCCGCCATGTGGTCGCCGTCGATATCCTCCACCAGCCCCACGATGCCGGAGACCGCGGCACTGCCGCTGTCGCGGGCACGCTCCATGGCAGCGCGCCGGACGGGTTCGGAGAGCATGTCGAAGCCGAAGGCAGTCCGGTTCCCCTCGGCGGCGGGTTCCAGGTACACGACCGGGACATAGAACGGCCGCACGCCGGCCGGATGCACGGCATAGCCCGGGAAGCCTTCCGACCGGACCCTTGCCACATGGCCCTCCAGCTGGCTTTCGGTCAGCGCGGCGGCGAAGCCGAAACCCTGTATCCCCGGATACTCGGCCTGGATCTGCAGGATCTGCAGATAGGTGCCGAACTCCTCGCGCGACACGTTCTCGGAGGCGAAGAACAGCCCGGCGCCGCCGCGCAGCATGAACTCGTAGGTGCGCAGCCGCCCCTGGATCGCCTGCACGGTGCTGTTCACCTCCTGGGCGAACTGCAGGTCGGCGCGGGCCTCCACCGCCCGGTCGACGGCGCGCCAGGCGAGCCAGGTGATCAGGAGGCCCGAGGCCAGCACCAGATACGGCAGATACCGGAAGTAACGACCCGCGGCGCTCACAAGCCCCCCAATGTTGCCGGCCTGGAGCCACTCGGCGGCCCCGGCAGGTTGTTGGCGGCGACCCTGTCCCGGACGGGCGGATTGCCGCATAGGCCAGCCTGTCCCAGACGGCTTGCGATTCTGTTAATTTCGGCCGGGAAGGGCCTGGAGCCGGCACTACTCCACCGTGTAGACGTCGATATGGACTTCCCGGCCCGAAGGCGCGAGCGAGGCCAGGAAGATGCGGTCGCGCATCCAGGCATGGGGACCATCCGGCACGTCGAAGCAGGGGGTGGAGCGAAAATAGTAGGTGGCCGGCGGCACCGGCTCGCCGGCGCGCATGCGCTGCACATCTGCCGGGTCGGCGATGCGCAGCCCGGCGTTGCGGACCATGATCGGTGTCCCGTCGGCGGCCTGGATCGTATAGAGCGCCATGATCGCCGCGGCGCCGTCCGGCCTGATCAGGGGCCAGTCCGAACCGCCGGGCAGGACACGGCCCTGCAACCGCGGGCCGGCGACCGTCCCGCCCAGGATCGGAATGTGCAACCGCTCGCCCGCAAGGCCCCCGCCGCCCGACAGCGGCGGCCCGACTTCGGCGGCAATATGAAAGGCGAAGTCCAGCCGGGGCGGGGCCGGATCCAACAGGCTCCTGTCGCCGGTCATGCCGCGCTCCGCCGCTCGTTGCGCTGCCGCAGCCAGCCGCACATCGCCGCCAGCCCGTCGCGGCTCGCCGCGCAATAGGCCATCGCGCGCAGATAGCCGTGGATCAGCCCGGTTCCGCGATCCAGCAACACTGGCACGCCGGCGTTCGCCAGCGCCTCCGCATAGGCGATCCCGTCGTCGCGCAGGGGATCATGCTCCGCCACCGCCACGAAGGCCGGTGGCAGCCGCGCATGGTCGCCGGCCAGCAGCGGCGCGGCCAGCGGGTCCCGGCGCGTCGCAGGGTCCGGGCAGTACATGGCGGCGACCGCGTCCATTCCGGCGGTCTTGATCAGCGGGCCATCGGCATTCTCGCGATAGGACGGGCGGTCGTGAGCGAACTCGACTGCGGGGTAGATCAGCAGCTGCGCCGACAGCGGGCAGTCGCTGTCGCGGAACTTCAGGGTCATGGCGGCGGCAAGGTTGCCGCCGGCGCTGTCGCCGCCAACGGCGATGCGCGCCGGGTCGATCCCGAGTGCCCCGGCTTCGGCGAAGCACCAGCGCACCGTTGCGGCGCACTGTTCGACGGCGGCCGGGAAGCGATGCTCCGGTGCCTTGGCGTAGTCGATGCTGACCACGGTCTGGCAGTTCCAGGCGGCAATGCGGGCCGTGATGTCCCAATGGGTCTCCGGGCTGCCCTGCATCCAGGCGCCGCCATGCATGTAGATCAGCGCTGGCTGGCTGCCGCCGTCGCGATGCCGGAACAGTCGCACCCGCACCGGCCCTGCCGGGGAGTCGATCCAATGCTCGGCGTCGGTCTCCACTTCCGGCGGGGTGTCCAGGCGCATCTCGCGGGCCAGCACCTCGAAAAAGGCCCGCCGTTCCGCGGGTGTCGCGTCGGCCGCGATGCGGGTCCAGCCGGCATCCCAGGCTTCCAGGAAAGGTGTCAGTTCAGGATCCAGCATGGCGTTTCTCCGTGCCTTTCAAGGCTTGTTCCTGTCAGGTCGGGTTCAGGGCGCCCGGCCTCGGCGGCGGGTCGATCAGGTGCGGGCGCAGGACGAAGCGCAGGACCATTTCGATGGCATGCCGCTTCAGCCCGGCCTGGGCCTCGGACCGGTGCAGGCTCGCGCCGAAGATCGTCGTGAAGGTCGCGCGGTTGGATACGTTGAAGAACGACAGCGCGGAGATCAGCCAATGCAGCTCCAGCGGCTGCAGGCCCTCCCGGAACAGGCCCTGCGCCGTTCCGGCGCGGTAGATCCTGGCGATATGCTCGATGGCATCGGCATTCAGCTTCTCGATCGTCGCGGATTCCGCCAGGTACTTTCCGTGGTGGATGTTCTCGATCATCACCAGGCGGATGAAGTCCGGATTGGCGCTGTGATGGGTGAAGGTGAAGTCGACGAGACGGCGCAGCGCCTCGTCCGGCGGCAGGTCGTCCAGCCGCAGGGCCGCCTCGCCGGTGCGCACGCGGCCATAGGCGCTTTCCAGGACATGCCGGTAGAGGCCGGCCTTGTCGCCGAAATAATAGTAGATCATCCGCTTCGAGGTGCGGGTCTTGGCCGCGATCTCGTCGATCCGGGCGCCGGACAGGCCGTTCTCGGCGAACTCCTTCATCGCGACGGCAATGATGTTGGTCCGTGTCCCTTCCGGATCGTATTTCCGCCGGCCCGTGCCGCGGGCCGCCCGCCTGGTCGCCGCTTCCGCCATCCACCCCGTCCCTGCCGATCCTGACCAGGTCTCATCCTATATCAGGCCTGCCGTTCCACGCCGACCGCGCCATCGTCCGTCGCTTGACTATACTAACTAGTTCGTACAAAATCACCAGCGGAACGAGGGACGGCGGCACGGCCTGCCACAGGGCGTCGGCCGGCAGGCGGCAGCGGCGCGCCGCATGGCGTCAGGCGCTCCATGCGCCGCGGCACGCAATGCGCCACCGAAGGGGGAGGAACGGGCGTGTCGGTTGCCGATCGGGCCGGAAGCATCGATGGCCGCGCCCCGGAGCCGCCCCATCCCGGCGCTCCCGGGACGGGCATCATGGTCGGCCTTGTCGGCCATGGCATCGGACAGTCGCGGACACCCCGGATGCACGAGGTCGAGGGCGCGCGCCTGGGCCTGCGTTACATCTATCGGCTTTTCGACACGGCCGCGGCCGGTTCCGCCGCACCGCCCCTGGCCGATATCATTGCCGCCGCCGAACTCTGCGGCTTTGCCGGCCTGAACATCACGCATCCCTACAAGCAGGCGGCGCTGGCCCATCTGGACGAGCTGTCCGATGCCGCGCGACGGTCCAATGCGGTGAACACCATCGTCTTCCGCGGCGGCCGGCGCCACGGGCACAACACCGATCTCTGGGGCTTTGCCGAAAGCTTCCGCCGCGGGCTGCCCGGTGCACCGCTGGGCAGGGTGCTGCTGCTTGGCGCCGGCGGCGCGGGCGGCGCCGTGGCGCAGGCCCTGCTGGACGAAGGGGTGGAGCGGCTGTTGGTGCTGGATACCGACGGCGAGCGCGCGGCGGCGCTGGCGGCGCAGCTGGCCGAGCGCTTCGGCGCGGGGCGCGCCGAGGCGGTGACGGAACCGTTCGCCGCCGGACTGCCGGACGGCATCGTCAACGCGACGCCGGTGGGCATGGCCACCGCGCCGGGCTGCCCGGTTCCCCCTTCCGGCCTGAGCGACCGGACCTGGGTCGCCGACCTGGTCTATTTCCCGCTGGAGACCGACCTGCTGCGCGCTGCGCGGGCCTGCGGCTGCCGCACCCTTGCCGGGTCCGGCATGGCGGTCTTCCAGGCGGTGCGCGCCTTCGAGCTTTTCACGGGCCTGCGTCCCGACAGCGAACGGATGGAAGCCACGTTCGAGGCTTTCCCGTCCTAGGGCGCGACGGTCGCGCAGGGACGCGTCCGCCCAGAGGCTACCCGTCGCGCCCCCAGGGGGTGCGGTCGGGGCAACCGCCATCGGCCCGCCGACGGTTCGGCGTGCCGGGCAATAAACGGGAGGAAACGATGCGAAAGACCATTCTGGGTTCGGCCCTTGCCTGCGGCGTTGCCGCGATGGCGCTAGGCCTGTCGGCGGTCGCCACGGCGCAGGACAAGGTGGAGCTGATCTACTCCGACACGGTGCCGGAGGGCGATATCCGCACCAGGATCCTGAAATCCGCATTCGGCGAATGCCTGGGCGAGGGGTTCGACTTCAAGCCCTATCACGGTGCCACCCTGGTCAAGCAGGGGACCGAGCTGACCTCCATGCAGCGCGGCAACCTGGACATGGCCAACCTGGCGATCTTCGACTTCTACAACCAGGTGCCCGAGCTCAGCATCCTGGGGACCGCCTACCTGTACCGGGACTATGACCATATGCGGAAGGTCTTCTCTTCCGGCGTCCTGGACGACCTGATGAAGGCCGTCGAGGAGAAGGCGAAGGTCAAGGTGCTCGCCAATCCCTACATCGGCACCCGGCACGTGAACATCAAAGGCGACAGGAAGGTGATGACCCCGGCGGACCTGGCCGGCGTCAAGCTGCGCATGCCCGGCGGCGAGGGCTGGCAGTTCGTGGGCGAGGCGCTGGGCGCCAACCCGACGCCGATGGCCTTCACCGAGGTCTATACCGCGCTGCAGACCGGGGCGATCGACGGGCAGGACAATCCCCTGCCGGCCGACAAGTCGATGAAGTTCTACGAGGTCACCGACCAGATCATCCTGACCGGGCATATCATCGCCGCGAACGAGTTCGCGATCTCGCTGTCCAAGTGGGACAGCATGACCCCGGCGCAGCAGGAGAAGGTGCAGGCCTGCGCGCTCAACTTCGAGAAGGCGATCGACGAGACGACCCGGAAGCAGGAGGCCGAACTCGTCGACTTCTTCGTGAAGGAAGGCCTGAAGGTCTACGCGCCCGACAAGGAGGCATTCCGCAACCATGTCCTGGAGGTCTACAAGAACTCCAAGTATTCCGAGACATGGCCCGAAGGCCTGCTGGACAGGATCAACGCGCTCTGATTGCCCGTGCGGCCCGGCGGGGATGGCCCCGCCGGGCCTATAGCGCAGCGATTTCCCACCGCCTTCCACTCCCGGGCCTGCAGGGGCGTCCATGAACCGTCTGGAGAAGCTGGCCGGCAGGTTGCGCGGCGCTGCGGAGCTCGTCGTCGTGCTGCTGCTGGGCAGCATGTTCGTCACCTTCCTGGTGCAGATCGCGTTCCGCTACCTGCTCAGCCTGCCGCTGGGCTGGACGGTGGAATATGTCACGATGGCCTGGCTCTGGGGCATCCTGTTCGGCTATGCCTTCGTCGTCCGGGACGATGATGTCATCCGGTTCGACCTGGTCTATGCGGCGGTGCCCCCGCCGGTGCGCCGGGGAATGGATATCCTGACCGGCCTGGCCTGCGCCGGCATCCTGCTCTGGTCCCTGCCCAAGGCCTGGGACTTCGTCCTGTTCATGGGTATCGAGCGCACCGCCTATATGCGCCTGCCCTTCGACCTTCTCTTCGCGATCTACGTCCCCTTTGCGATCGCCGTCAGCCTGCGCGCGCTGCTCGGCGTCTGGCATGCCCTGCGCGGCGAGGCGCACAGGCCGGGCCCGCCGCGGGATCTCGAGCATGATTGATCCCTTTGTCGTCAGCATGGTGCTGATCGTCGGCCTGGCGATCTGCGGCCTGTCCGTCGGGATCGCCATGCTCTGCGGCTCGATCGTCTATCTGGCCCTGAAGGGCTTCGACACCTCGATCGCCGCAGAGACCGTCCTGCAGGGCCTGTTCGGCAGCTACACCCTGCTGGCGATCCCGCTGTTCATCCTGGCCGCCGACATCATGAATGTCGGCAGCCTCGCCGACCGCCTGCTGCGCTTCTCGCAGGCCCTGGTGGGGCGGTTCCGCGGCGGCCTGGGCCATGTCAACGTGGTGTCCAGCCTGATCTTCTCCGGCATGTCGGGTTCCGCTGTTGCCGACGCGGTCGGCATGGGCCGCATCATCATCGGCATGATGACGAGGGACGGCCGCTATACTGCCAGCTATGCGGCGGCGATCACCGCCGCCTCGGCCACCATCGGGCCGATCATCCCGCCGTCGATCCCGATGGTGCTCTATGCGCTCGTGTCCGACACCTCGATCGGCTACCTGTTCGCCGCGGGGATCCTGCCGGGCCTGCTGATGGGGCTGATGCTTGCCGTCATGAACGCCGTGATGGCGCGGCGCCGGCATTTCCCCGTCGACGAGGCCGTGCCCCTGCGGCAGATCCCCGGGGTGACCCTGCGCGCGGTGCCGGCGCTGCTGCTGCCGGTGATCCTGCTGGGCGGCATCTATGGCGGCGTGATGACGCCGACCGAGGCCGCCGCCATGGCGGCCTTCTATGCGCTGCTGATCTCGATCCTGCTGTACCGCTCGGTCAGCGCGGGGCAGTTCTACCGGACCCTGCTGAGCAGCGCGCGCTCCACCGCCACGGTCGGCGTGCTGATCGCCGGCGCCCTGGCGTTCAACTATGTCATCACCCGCGAGGACGTGCCGGATTCCCTGGCCACGATCATGCAGGGCCTCGACCTGGGCCCGATCGGCTTCCTGATCGCCATCAACATCCTGTTCCTGGCGATTGGCTGCATCCTGGAGGCCGGTGCGATCCTGCTGATCATCGTGCCGATCTTCATCCCCAGCGTCCTGGCGATGGGTATCGACCCGGTGCATTTCGGCGTGATCGTCGTCGTGAACGCCATGCTGGGCCTGATCACGCCGCCCTACGGGCTGCTCCTGTTCATCGTCGCCAGCATCACCCGGCAGCCGCTGGGCGCGATCGTCCGCGACCTCTGGCCGTTCATCCTGGCACTGGTCGCGGCCCTGGCCGTGATCACCTTCGTGCCGGGCTTCGTCCTGTTCGTGCCGCGGCTGCTCGGCTACCAGGGCTAGGAGGAAAGGGCCGCCATGAAGACCTCCATCGCGACCGTGTCGATCAGCGGCGACCTGGCGGAGAAGCTCGCGGCGATTGCTGCCGCCGGCTTCGACGCCATCGAGATCTTCGAGAACGACTTCCTGGCCTTCGACGGCAGCTCGCGGGATGTCGGCCGGATGGTCGCCGATGCCGGGCTGGTGATCTCGCTGTTCCAGCCGTTCCGCGACTTCGAGGGCATGCCGGAGCCGCAGCGCGCCCGCGCCTTCGACCGGGCGGAGCGCAAGTTCGACCTGATGCAGGAACTCGGCACCGACCTGATGCTGGTCTGCTCCAATGTCTCGCCGCTGGCGCTGGGCGGCATCGACCGGGCAGCGGCGGATTTCCGCGAACTTGGCGAGTGCGCCGCCGCCCGCGGCCTGCGCGTCGGCTACGAGGCGCTGGCCTGGGGACGGCATGTCAGCGACCATCGCGATGCCTGGGAGGTGGTGCGCCGCGCCGACCATCCGAACATCGGCCTGATCCTGGATTCCTTCCATACCCTGGCGCGGAAGATCGACCCGGACACGATCCGCGCGATTCCCGGCGACCGGATCTTCATCGTGCAGCTGGCCGACGCGCCGCTGATCGAGATGGACCTGCTGTACTGGAGCCGGCATTTCCGCAACATGCCCGGCGAGGGCGACCTGCCGGTGACCGACTTCATGCGTGCGGTCGCGGCGACCGGCTATGACGGCATGCTGTCGCTGGAGATCTTCAACGACCAGTTCCGGGGCGGTTCGCCGAAATCCATCTCGGTCGACGGTCATCGATCGCTGGTCAACCTGATGGACCGGGTGCGCCGGCTGGAGCCGTCGATCGCCATGCCCGTGCCGCCCATGCCGGACCGGATCGCGGCCCATGGCGTGGAGTTCGTGGAATTCGCCGCCGACGAGGCCGGGGCCGCGGCCCTGGCCGCGCTGTTCCGCCGCCTAGGCTTCCGCCCCGCCGGGCGTCATGTCGCCAAGGAGGTGGAGGTCTGGCGGCAGGGCGGCATCAACCTCGTCATCAATACCGAGAAGGACGGCTTCGCCCATGCCTCCTACTTGGCCCATGGCGCCTCCGTCTGTGCCGTCGGACTGCAGGTCGAGGATGCGGAAGCGACGGTGGCGCGCGCCCGTGCCCTGGGGGCGCAGCCCTTCGAGCAGCCGGTCGGCCCGGGGGAATTGCGGATTCCGGGCATTCGCGGTGTCGGCGGGGGCGTCATCCACTTCCTGGACCGCAACAGCGAGCTGGCACGGGTCTGGGAGGTCGAGTTCCAGCCCCTGCCGCCGACGGAGGAGAGCGGCGATGCCGGCCTGGTGGCCGTGGACCATCTTGCCCAGACAATGAACTACGAGGAGATGCTGACCTGGATCCTGTTCTACACGTCGATCTTCGACACAAGGAAACAGCCGATGGTCGATGTCGTCGATCCCGGCGGGCTGGTGCGCAGCCAGGCGATCGAGAACGACGACGGCTCCCTGCGGATCACGCTGAACGGCGCCGACAGCCGGCGCACCCTTGCCGGCCGTTTTGTCGCCGAGAGCTTCGGCTCCGCGGTGCAGCACCTGGCGATGCGCAGCCGGGACATCTTCGCCAGCGCCGCGGCGCTGCGCCGGAACGGCTTCCTGAGCCTGCCGATCCCGGCGAACTACTATGACGACCTTGAAGCCCGCTTCGCCCTGGATCCCGAACTGGCGGACCGCCTGCGGCAGGCCGGCATCCTCTACGACAGGGACGGCCAGGGCGAATATTTCCAGCTCTACAGCCGCACCCACGGCGAAGGGTTCTTCTTCGAGATCGTCGAGCGCCGCAACGGCTATCGCGGCTATGGCGCGGCGAATGCGCAGTTCCGGCTGGCGGCACAGAAGCGGCAGCTGCCGACCGCGGACGGTGCCTAGCAGCGGGCTGCACGCCGCCGCTCATGCGTCGGGGCGAGGGCCGTCGTCGCGCTGCGCCCAGACCTCGGTGATCTGCTGGCGGCCGCGGATCGCCACGTCGGTCAGCGGCACGAAGCGCGGCAGCCCCCTGTCGTCGACCGTCCTGGCCATGTCGACCGCCCGGCGGGTGGCGACAAAGATCTCGCCATGCTGCTTTGCGACTTCCTGCAGGCGCGCGGCGACGTTGACGGTATCGCCGGTCACCGTGAAATGGCCATGCCCCCGCCCGCCCAGCACGGCGGTCCCGACCGGGCCGTAATGCACGCTGACCCGCAGTTGCACGGGCCGGCCGTCGGCAAGCACCGGATAGGCGGGGGCATCCTCGTCCAGCAACGCCGCGCCGCAGGCCAGCGCCTCCGCGGCATCGCCCGGGCCGGGATCGGGCAGGCCGAACACCGCCAGCACGCCATCTCCCAGGAACTCGACGATGGCGCCGCCATGCCGGGCGACGACGGCTTCGGCATGGGCGTGAAACCTGCCCAGGAAGTCTGAAACCTGCGCCGGCGGCATCCGCTCCGCCAGCGCCGTATAGCCTTCCACGTCCAGGAACAGCACGGCGGCGTCCTGGGTGCGCCCGCCGACCTCGCCGGCGGGGCGCCGCGCCAGCTGCGGCACCAGGACGGGCGACAGATAATAGGCCAGGTTGGCATGCTCCCGGGTGAGCCGGTGCGTCGCCTGGATATCGCCCAGATAGCGCAGCAGCCCGGCGGCCGCCGAGGCGAACAGCAGCGCGCCGAGGATCGTCGTCGCATCGAGCCAGAGCAGCCCGGCGGCGAACTGGATCTGCACGACGATCGCCGCGCCCAGCCAGACCAGCAGGGTCGTGCCGAGCGCCATGGCCGGCCGGCGCAGCCAGGCGGCGCGCCAGGCCAAGGCGGTGAACAGGAGGGACAGGCCGATGGTCCAGATCGCGGCCGCGCGGTCGCGCCGCAGCAGGCTGCCCTCCAGCAGGTTGCCGGTCAGGGTGGCCAGGATCTCGACGCCGGGCACGTCGGGGGCGAACGGTGTCGCATAGAGGTCGCGCAGGCTCTCCGCCGTGGCGCCGATGAAGACGATGCGGCCGGCGAAGATCTCCGGTGCCACCTTTTCGTCCAGCAGGTCCGTCAGGCCGACGGTCCGGAAGCTGCCTGCCGGCCCGTAATGGTTCAGGGTGACCTGCCCGTCCCGGTCGGTGGCGATCCGCCTGTCGCCCAGCAGCACGGCCTCCCCCGGCTGCAGCACCAGGCGCTCGGCTGTCCGGCCGGCCCGGGCGGCGGCAAGCGACAAGGCGGGGAGATAGGTCTTGCCATCGCCGATCGGCAGCGACAGGGGAACCTGACGGGCGACGCGGTCCTCCGCGCGGGAGATGTTGACATGACCCAGCGCCGCGGCGCCGGCCAGGCGGGAATGCGGCAGGAAGAGATGAAGCGGCGCCCGGGCCGGAGGCTGCGCGCCCGCCGCGGCCACCACGGGAAAGGCGCTCCGCGCGAGAGACTGCTGCACTTCCGGCAGGAGAGCGTCGGTGCGGGGGTCGATCTCGTCCGCGGTCGCCACGGCCAGCAGCGCGCCGTCGCTCGACGCCAGGACCTGCGCGAGGCGGGAATCCGCCGCGGTCCGGTCCACCAGCAACAGGTTGACGGCGATCGCCAGCGGATCCGCCGCTTCGATGCGGTCGACGGCTTCCGCAAGGGCGGCGCGCAGGGGCGCCATGGTGCCGATGCGGGCGACCGCCTGCTCGTCGATCGCCACGATGACGATCTCGCGCGGTGCCGGCGCGAGGGCGCGCAGCCTGAAACGCAGGTCCAGGAGCGCGGTTTCCAGCCCGTCTGCCGCGGGATCGAAACTGGCCTGCCGCCAGGCCCCGAATGCGAGGGTAGCGACGAGCGCGACAAGCAGGGTCGCCAGGACGGCGCGTTTCATGTCTCGGCCGTCACGCGGGGGCTGTCATTGCCAGGCGAAGCCGAGCCTGGCTGCGGTCCGGGCGATCCGCGGCTGGCCCCAGTTCATCACCGCCGCCGGCTGCCCGTCGGCGGCGATTGTCACGCCCTCGCCGGCCGACAGGGCGCGTTCCGTCCCGCCGGCCTCGACGGCCACGGTGCCGCGGCGGACGAACACGGCCGTGGCCTGTCCCGCCTCATGCTCGACCAGCCATTCGGTGGAGCGGATCGAGGCGATTGCCAGGGGTGTCCGCACGCGGAACGACGACCAGGACCCCTCAGGGGCGACAATGCCGATGATGCCGTCGACAAGGTCCAGCAGGACGTCGCCGCGGCTGTCCTGCGGCCCGGTCAGGTGGCTCAGGTCGACCCGGGTCCCGAAGCCGATCGTGACCACGATGCCGTCGCTGCAGCGGATCTCGACCCGGGTATCGCCGCCGGTCTCCACGCGGGTGGCACCCTCGGGCAGCGCCGTGACCGCCAGGGCCACCCAGTCCTCGCCCTGCCGGTAGCGGACCGTCGTGCCTTCCACCCGTTCCACCCGACAGGTCCGCACCGATTCCGCAGCCTGGGCGGGGCCGGCCAGCAGCAACGGGCAGAGCAGGGCCATTGCGGCGAACAATCGGAGATCGGTCATGACGCAGCCTTCCGGTGAGGTGTCCCGAGCGCGGCGGACAGTAGCAGGGCGTACCGCCGAGTCCATTGCCGGCGGCACGGTTTCGTCGCAGTGCAGCAAGGCTTCCTTCGGCCAGGGTCGGTGTTCCGATGCCATTTCAGGAAATGGTCAGCAGCCGGGCGCATCGACAAGGTGGAAATCATCCTCGGCGGGCATCGCCTGCGGAGAAGGGTCGTGGAGACCGCCGAGACCCTGCTGCGCATCCGGTTCCTGCACGACAGGGCCACGATGGACCCGGCCGACCGGCTCGCGGAGCGCCTGACGGCCGCGACGCAGATGCCGGCTGCCGGGGGAGGGGGCTGGCTGCCGGGGCGTTCAGCGCTGGCGGTCCAGCGCCTCCGCCAGCGCATCGGCGATGTAGCGGGGCAGCGCAAAGGCGGCCTCGTGCACGGCGGGCGTGTAGTAGCGGGTCTGCAGGTCGCCGGCCCGCGCCTCCAGGTCGGCCCGCGCCGGCCGCAAGGCCTCCGCCGGTCCGTCATGCGCCCAGCCCAGTGCCATCTGGCCGCCGATATAGCTCGGCACCGTGGTCAGGTAGCAGCCCGCCGTCCGGAACACTCCGGACAGGTTGCGCATGGCGGTGCGGAACTCGCCGCCCTGCATGAAGGGCACGCCGCTCTGCGTCACCGCCACGCCGCCCGGTCGCAGGCAGCGCTGCAGGCCGCGATAGAAGTCCGGCGTGAACAGGGCCGCGCCGGGGCCCTGCGGGTCGGTGGAATCCACCAGGATCACGTCGAAGCGCCGCGCGGTGTCCCGGACGAAGGCCGCGCCGTCGCCGATCGCGACCTCGAAGCGGGGATCGTCGAAGACGCCGGCGTTGAAGGCCGCGAAATGGCGGCGGGCGAAATCCAGCACCGACGCATCGATCTCGACCTGCAGCAGGCGCTGCACGCCGCGATGCTTCAGCACCTCCTCCGCCAGCCCGCAATCGCCGCCGCCGACGATCAGCACCTCGGCGGCGGCGCCATGGGCCAGGATCGGCACATGGGCCATCATCTCGTGATAGGCGAACTCGTCGGCCGAGGTGACCTGGACCGCGCCATCCAGCACCAGGACCCTGCCGAACACCCGGTTCTCGAACAGCGCCAGGTGGTGATGCGCGGTCTTCTCCTCGTGCAGCAGCCGGGCCACTTCCAGGGAGAAGCGGGTGCCGTCATGCAGGGTCTCGTCGATCCAGCGCGGGCCGCTCACGCCCCTCTCCCGCGCAGCAGTTCCTGCACCGCGATCCGCTGTGGCCGGAAGGCGTCGCGCAGCACCTCGATGCAGAGCTCGGGCCGTGCATCGCCGCACATGAAGATGTCCAGCGCGGCATAGCCGCGTTCCGGCCAGGAATGGATCGAGATATGGCTCTCCGCCAGCACCGCCACGCCGCTGACGCCGCCATTCGGCTCGAACGGATGCAGGTGGATATGCAGCAATGTCGCACCGGCAATCTCGACACAGGCACGCAGTGTCCTGGAAATAAAGTCGATGTCGTCGAGATGCTTGGCGTCGAAAAGGTCGATGATCAGATGCGCACCGGCGCAGACGATTCCGTCCTTTTCAATGAAATGATCGTCCTGCACACATGCCGGATCTCCAGCATTGTGCGCAGTCTCAAGTTCTTCCGTTTGGGAGGCATTCAGCGATACTGAGCCCATCCCCAATTGGAAGAGGGCGTCGTGAGACAATCCGTCCTCCCCAACCAGCAGATGCAGGCCTGTACGGCACAGGAACGCGGCAACTTACGCTGCATGTGCGAAATGTCAAAGCGCCAGGCGGTCGCAGCGCAGCCGGTGGCGGGCATCGGTGAGCCGCCAGGCACAGGCGAGCACCGACAGCAGCACGCCCAGGCCGGTGGCGCCGGCGATCAGGAACATGATCAGCAGTTGATAGCGCACCGCCTCGCCCGGCGGCACGCCCGCCAGGATCTGGCCGGTCATCATGCCCGGCAGGCTGACCAGCCCGGTCACCGCCATGGCGTTGATCATCGGTGTCAGGCCGCGCCGGACCGCGGTCTGCAGCACAGGGCGCAGGGCCGCCATGCGGTCGGCGCCGAGGGCGATGCGTGCCTCGATCGCCCGGCGATCCGACAGCACCGCCGAGGTCAGGGTGTCGATGGCCAGGCTGACGCCGGTCATCGTGTTGCCGAGGATCATGCCGAACAGCGGGATGGCATAGCGCGGGTCGTACCAGGGATCGGGCTGCAGGCTGCCGAGCAGGGCAACGAGGGTCAGGCTGCCGGCGGACATCGCCATGCCGGCCGTGCCCAGGCCATAGCCCCACCAGCCGGACAGCCGGCGGTCCGGCCGGACGGCGATCTCGCGGCCGGCGATCGCAACCATCGCCGCCGCCCAGGCCAGGGTCCAGGGCAGGGAGACGGTCGCGAACAGGAAGCTGAGCGCCGCACCGACGATCGCCAGCTGCACCACCATGCGTGTCGCGGCCACCAGCAACTGGCGCGCGATGCCCAGGCTCAGGCAGAGCGACAGGATTCCGTTGAGCAGGACGAACAGGGACGCCGCGGCGAGATCCCACAGGCTGAGCTGGATATAGCTCATCTGCCGGGCGCCCGGTCGGCAGGCGCGCCCGCCAGGCGGCCGTCGCGCAGGTGGAGCCGGCGATCGGCCAGCCGGTCGGCCTGCGCCAGGCTGTGGGTGACCAGCAGCAGGGCCGCGCCGTCGGCAAGCAGCCCCCGCAGCAGGGCTTCCACGCGCCCGATCGCTTCGTCGTCGAGGGCGGCGGTCGGTTCGTCCAGCAGCAGCACCCGCGGCCTGTCCTCGATCGCCCGCAGCAGGGCGAGGCGCTGCAACTGGCCGGTCGAAAGCTGCGTCACCGGGCGGCCCATGCAGTCGTCAGGCAGGCCGAGCGACCGCGCCGCGCCGGCGGCCCGCCCCGGGTCGCGGAAATGCCCGGCCACCCTTTCGTCCCACCAGCCGGCATCGGAGGCCAGGTAGCGGACCTGCCGGCGCCAGTCCGGGCCGGGCCGGGTCAGGCGGTCCCGGCCGTCGAGACTGACCTTGCCCTCGACCGGGTCGAGGTCGGCGATGGCACGCAGGATCCGCGTCTTGCCCGATCCCGAGGGGCCGAGAAGCGCGACCGCTTCGCCCGGGGCCAGGTCCAGGTCGACGGGGCCGAACAGGTCGGAGCGCAGCCCGGCGACCCGCAGGGTCATGACCCCGGGCCGCTCCCGCAGCCGCCCGGCGTGCCGGTCGCCGCCATCTCGGCTGCGATGCGGGCCGCGCCCAGCAGCCCGGCGCCGACATCGAGCGCGACCTTCACCGGGATCTCCCGCAGCAGCGGGGCAAAGCGGCCCTTGTCGACGAAGCCGGCCATGAAGGCGCCGCCCTGCAGCACCGGCAGGATCTGGGGCGGCACCCCGCCGCAGACATAGACGCCGCCGACGGCGAGGCCCTTCAGGGCCAGGTTGCCGGCCTCCGCCCCCAGCAGGCGGGCGAACAGGGCCACCGCGTCGCGGCAGACCGGGTCCCGGCCCTGCAGCGCCGCCTCGCTCACCGCGGCCGCCGGGTCGCGGCTGGCAAGGTCGCGCGCCAGCCAGTGCGGCTCCGGCGCCGCGTCCAGGCGCAGGAAACGGTAGATCTCGACCAGGCCGGGGCCGGCGGCCACCCGCTCCCAGCTGACATGGCCGCCCAGGCGGCCGCGCATATGGCGCAGCAGGGCGATCTCCAGATCGCTCTGGGGCGCGAAGTCGGCATGGCTGCCCTCGCTGGCGATGGCCCGGTATCCCTGGCCATCCCAGTACAGCAGGGCCTCGCCCAGCCCGGTGCCGACCGACAGCACCGCCGCATTTCCCGTCGCGGCGGGTGCGGCCGGGACGTTGAGCTGGACGAACGCCGTATCCGGCAGCAGCAGCATCCCGCGCGCCGCCGCCTCCAGGTCGTTGACCACCCGGACATGCGGCGTGTCCAGGCTCGCCGACAGCTCGGCGCTGTCGGCGGACCAGGCGATGTTGGTGCCCACCGCCCGCCCGTTCATCACCGGCCCGGGAAAGGCGATGCAGGCGGCATCCACCGGCGCGGCCGGGCTGCGCGCCAGGAAGCTGTCCAGCATGGCGGCGAGGCCTGCATGGTCGGCATTGTCGATCCGCAGGCTCTCCCCTGCGACGAGGCTGTCCCGATCGGCGTGGAAAATGCCGATCAGGGTCTTGGTTGCGCCGATATCCGCCGCGAGGAAACGTTGTGTCATGCTGCCCGCCCTGCTGTGCGCGGCGATCCTAGCATCACAGCCCGCCCGGCTTCGCCATGGCCCGGCATGCTGCACTGCGGTGCCGGCTGCGGTTGGTTTCTGCCCGGCCGGGCACTAGGGTCTGGCCGCGCGGCCCGGTCCCGGACGGCAGGCGAGGGCGCGACGGTCGAGGGAGAGTGCGAGATGGATCAGGTGGCGAAACCGCGGGGCAGGCAGTCCGGTGTGGAACTGACGAAAGCGGCCGCGCGACCCAACCTGGAATTGCGGAACGCCACCACGGCCGACATCCCCGCGATCGTCGACCTGGCGCGGCGCGTCTATCCCGGCCAGGTGGCCTATTCCAACCAGCAGATCCGCGGGCAGATCAATGCCTTCCCCGAAGGCCAGTTCGTGGTGACCTTCGACGGCACCGTGGTGGGCTATGCGGCGACCTTCGTCCTGCCGGAGAAGCTGGCCCTTGCCGACCATGGCTGGGAGGCGATCACCGGCGGCGGTTTCGCGGCACGCCACACCCCCGGCGGCGACTGGCTCTATGGCATGGAGGTCTGCGTCGACACCTCGCGCCGGCGCCTGCGCATCGGGCAGCGGCTCTACGACGCCCGCAAGCGGCTCTGCCAGGACATGGGCCTGAAGGGCATCGCCTTCGGCGGCAGGATCCCGGGCTATGCGAAGAAGCGGCGCGCCTATCCCGACCCGGCGGACTACCTGGCGGCGGTCATCGCCAAGGAGGTCCGCGACCCGGTGGTCGCCTTCCAGGTGCGGGCCGGTTTCGAGCCGCTGCGCGTCCTGCACGACTACCTGCCGGAGGATGCCGAATCCGCCGGCCATGCGGCGCTCATGGTCTGGCACAACCCGTTCCACGAGCCCGATGCCGTCCGCCAGCCGCTGAACCGGCGCGACCCGGACATCGCCCGGGTCACCACGGTGCAGTTCCAGGCCCGGCCGGTGGCCAGTGTCGAGGAGTTCTTCCGCAGCGTGGAGTATTTCGTGGACGTGGCATCGGACTACGAGTCCGACTTCGTGGTGTTCCCCGAGATGTTCACCCTGCAGCTGCTGGCCTGCGAGCCCGAGGTGCTGCGCCCGGAAGCCGCCATCGAACGCCTCACCGACCATACCGACACCCTGATCGAGCGCCTGAACAAGCTGGCGATCGGCTACAACATCAACATCATCGGCGGCTCGCACCCGACCCGCACCGAGGATGGCGAGATCCAGAACGTCGCCTATGTCTTCCTGCGCGACGGTTCGGTCCATGCGCAGGAGAAGCTGCACCCGACGCCGGACGAACGCTATTGGTGGAACATCCAGGGCGGCGAGGAGCTCAACGCGATCCAGACCGACTGCGGCCCGATCGGCGTGCTGATCTGCTACGACAGCGAGTTCCCGGAACTGGCGCGGCGGCTGGTCGACCAGGGCGCGCGCATCCTGTTCGTGCCGTTCTGCACCGACACCCGCCAGGGCTATCTGCGGGTGCGCTATTGCTGCCAGGCCCGCGCGGTGGAGAACCAGTGCTATGTCGTGACCTCCGGCAATGTCGGCAACCTGCCGAACGTCGAGAACATGGACATCCAGTATGCCCAGAGCGCGATCTTCACGCCCTGCGACTTCCCCTTCGCGCGCGACGGCATCGCCGCGGAAGCGAGCGAGAATGTCGAGATGGTGGCCGTCGCCGACCTGAACCTGGCGAACCTGTCCTGGGCCCGGTCGCACGGCACGGTGCGCAACCTGGGCGATCGCCGGTTCGACCTGTACCGCACCGTCTGGCGCGACCGCCGATAGCGCCGGCGGCCGCCCCGGGGGAACCGTCCCGCCCGGCGGGTGTTGGCAGGTCATCGAACCCGGAACGCAGAGACCGCGACCGATGGTGCGCGACGGCTACCGACTGCTGACGACCCTGCTCGTGGCGCTGAGCGCCGGGATGGCGTTCTGCCACCTGCTGGAGATGCCGGTGCGGCTGGGCTATCCGGCGGAGTTGTGGATCCGGGTCACGGTGACCGAAGCGACCTACCGCTATTTCGGAGCGCCCGTGGGAGCCGCCATCGAGTCCGGTGCATGGCTGACCGCCGTCGGCCTGGCCTTCCTTTCGCGCGGGCAGGGCTGGACGTTCCGCCTGACCGCCGCCGGCGCCGTCCTTGCAGTGGCCGCCCATGCGGTCTGGTGGCTCTGGGTCCAGCCGGTGAACAGCGAGATGGCCGGATGGTCGCCGGATGCCATCCCGCTGCTGTTCGATGCAGCCCGTGCGCAATGGGAAGCGGCGCATACGGCCCGCGCCGCACTCTTCGTCGCCGCGCTGGGCGCCCTGATCGCCGCCGCGATCGGCGCGGCCCCGCACCGGCCTCCGGCTCATCCTGAGGGCGGCGGCATGTCCCCGGCCCCCCGGTCCCGGCCGGAGAAGGTGACGACACGGTAGAGATACCCGGCGACAAGCAGGCCGATCACCACCTTGCTGACCGGGTCCACCCAGTCGGCCACCGCCGCGTACTCCGCGGCCAGCACATAGCCGAGGGCGGTCAGGAGGCTGGTCCACAGGACGGTGCCGACGGTCGTCGCGACCAGGAAGGGCAGGAGCCGCATCTCGCTGACGCCGGCGGGGACCGAGATCAGGGTCCGCACGGCGGGCAGCAGGCGGCCGAACACCACCACCCAGATGCCATGCCGGTCGAACCAGCGGTCGGCCCGATCCACATCGCCGGGTGACAGGGTCAGCCAGCGGCCGTGCCGCGCGGCGAACTTCCGCAGGCCCGCGGTGCCGAGCCAGCGTCCCAGATAATACCAGAACACTGCGCCCAGGACCGATCCGAGGCTGCCGCTGGCGATCACCAGCGCCAGGTTCATCTCGCCACGGCTGGCGGCAAAGCCGGCGAGCGGCATGATCAGTTCCGACGGGATCGGCGGGAAGACATTCTCCAGCAGCATCAGCAGGACGATGCCCGCATAGCCGCCGGACTCCACGAAGCCGGCGATCCAGTCGAACATCGCCGGTCACCCTTCCTGGCGGCAGGCGCCGCTGTCGGTGCGGCTCGCGGCATTGCCGGCGGCGCTCGAAAAGCGGGCCAGGGTGTAGTCGCCATAGATCTCGGGCAGCACGTCCTCCGGCTGCGGCTGGCCGTCGAAATAGCGCCAGCAGCGCTTCAGCCCCGCTCCCAGCGCACCGACGAGCATCAGGCAGGAGCCGGCAACGAACAGCGAGACGCCCAGGGTCCTGAGATCCTCGAACGGCTCGAAGAACAGCACCGAGCCGATCACGAACAGCAGGTTGCCGAGAATGCCGAGCGCGGTGTGCACGGCCTCGTAACGATGCACCAGGGTGTGGAGGAAGTTCATTCTGTCCTGCGCTCCGCCGCCTTTCAGGTCCGCCGCTGCCGAGCGGCCCGCCCGCCGTCGGGCGGCCGCTGGCGCAGCACGCCGGGCAGGGCCGGATCCGTCGGTCTGCTGGCGCAACGCCGCGCACCGGGAAGACGTTCCCGATGGAATATGGCGGCGCCGGCCCGGATCAGCGCGACGGGTCGGCCAGTTCGACCTCCGCCTCGATCTCGACCGCAAGGTTGAAGGGCAGCGCGGCCATGCCGACCGCCGAGCGCGCGTGGCGCCCCACCTGCGGGCCGAACAGCTGCAGGATCAGGTCGGAGAACCCGTTGATCACCGCCGGTTGTTGCGTGAAGCCCGGGGCGGAATTCACCATGCCGAAGACCCGCACCCAGCCGGCGATGCGGTCCAGGTCGCCGAGCCGCGCTGCAGGCTGCCCAGCATCGCCAGCGCCGTCTTGCGGGCGAGGTCCCGCGCCGCGTCCGGCCCGACCTCGCCGCCGACCTGGCCGAACGGCCCGGAGAGGCTGCCGTCGGGCTCCTGCGGGCCGTGGCCCGACACCAGGACGCGGCTGCCGCGGACATGCACCCAGGGGAAGGGCAGCACGACGTTGGGTGGCATCTTCAACGGCTCCGGCAGGGTCAGGCCGGCCTCGGCCAGGCGTTCGAGCACCTTCGACATCGCAGTCCCTTTCCGATCGGCAGTGTCGCGCCGACGGTAGGGCAGTGGCAGGCCGCGCGTCGAGGGCAGGCGGCCGGGAGGGATCGGCGATAGAGCGGCGGCGCTGGATGACCTGTATCTGCGACCGTCCAGCGGCGCATCCGCATGCGCCTGACCCGGCACACCGGCCATGCCCTCCGCCTCCTCACGCGGGCCTGCCGCCTGAAGGGGGACCTGCAGGCCCTTGCTGCCGGACGGGCTTGCTGCGGCCCGGTGACGCATCCCCCATCGCCGGCGCCCGCCGCGCCGGCGGGCATCTGGATCCGCGGCGGGATTTTTCCTAAATAGGTATTTCGTTTACCTGTTATGCGGAGATGCCTCATGTCGGAGATTGCGGTGCGAAGCGACCCCCCCGGCGGCCCGGAACGGCGCGCGGCGTTGACCGAGGAGATCGTGGCCGCGACCGGCATCGACGAGGCGATGATCGGGCGCCTTGTGCATCGCTTCTACGACAGGGTGCGACAGGATCCGATGCTGGGGCCGGTCTTCGCGGCACGGATCGCCGACTGGCCGGCGCATCTCGCCCGGATGTGTGCCTTCTGGTCGTCTGTCGCGCTGCTCACGGGCCGCTATCACGGTGCGCCGATGCCCGCGCATCTGCCGCTTCCGGTGGATGCCGGCCATTTCGACCGCTGGCTGGCACTGTTTCGCGACACCGCCGCAGAGAGCTGTCCGCCCGCCGCCGCCGCACATTTCGTCGAGCGGGCCGAACGCATCGCCGCGAGCCTCGAGCTCGGCATCGCCTCGTCGCAGGGTGTCGCGTTGCGGCGCGGCGAACGCTATCGCCGGCGCGACCCGGCTGGCGCCACCGATGCCGGGTAAGCGCGGCGAACCGGCGACGCCCGAGCCGCCGGGGCCGCCGGCCTCGCCGCCCTGCGAGGCGGCTTTCGCGGACGATCTCTACATGGGCTTCGCACCGCGGGAGGAACTGCGGACGGCCTGTGCGGCACTGCTCCAGGCGGAACGCGCGCTGGGCCGCGCCGCGGCCGGCATTCCGGCACGGCAGGCGGAGGCCCGGGCCTGCGAGAGGCTGGCGGCGGCAGCGCTGGCCGCCCTGGGGGGCGATGCCGATGCCGTCACGGCCGATTGCGAACCCCGGGCCGATGCGCCCGGCCCCGAAACCTGGCAGGCAGGGCAGGCCGCGCTGGCGGCGCGGCTCTCGGCGCTGTTGCCGCGGGTGCGCGACGACCGGCTGCATGCCCTGCTGAGCGACCTCCGCGGCCGGCATCTGGCGAGCCTGGGGCCGGACGCCGGCTGACCGCGAAGCAGACGGAACCTTCCTTCGGCCGTGCGGTTCTCCGGACCATGGGACCTTGCAGGCTAGGGGAGACGGAACCGGAATGGCAGATGATTCGGCGCGGATGAGTCTGTCCGACGTGATGGATCGGCTGCGCGATGCATCCGACGGGGACAAGACCACCCTGGGCGACATATTCGATGCGTTCGGCGGCCGGGCCTACGGGCCGTTGATCTTCGTCCTCGCGGTCATCGCCCTGTCGCCCGTCGGGTCGATCCCGGGAGCCTCGATCCTGACCGGCACCCTGATCGTCCTGCTTGCCGCGCAGATGCAGTTGAGCGGCGACAGTCCGTGGATCCCGGGCCGCCTGCGCCGCATCGGTACGGACAGCGAGCGGGCGCGGCGCTCCATCGACTGGGCGGATCGCCATATGTCGCGGGTCGACAAGGTGGTGGGCCCGCGCTGGGAATGGGCGGAGCAGCCCTGGGTGATCCGCCTTTCCGGCCTTGCCATCCTGGCTCTGGCCCTGACCTTCTATCCGCTTGCCTTCGTGCCATGGGGGGTGGCACCGCCGGCATTGGCGGTGACCCTTCTGTCCCTGGGCCTGTTCACCCGCGACGGCATGATCCTGCTGCTCGGCCTGGCCTGCAGCTTTGGGGCGGTGTTCTTTGCCGGCTGGCTTCTGCTCTGAACGCCATCAGGCCGCGCTCGCCGCCTCGCGCTGCACCGCCAGCATCGCCGTGGCATCGACGACGGTGACACCCCGGCCTTCCTCGTGCACGAACAGCGGGTTCACGTCGAAGGCCCTGATGCGGTCGCCGGAATCCACCGCCAGCCGCGACAGCAGCGCCAGGAAATCGGCAAGGGCGGCGATGTCCAGCGGCGGCCGGCCGCGCGCGCCCTGCAGCAGCGGCAGCCCCTTGAGACGGCCGATCAGCCGGCGGGCCTGGACTGCGTCGATCGGTGCCGGCGCGCTGGCCACATCGGCGAGGACTTCGACGAAGATCCCGCCCAGGCCCACGGTCACGATCGGCCCCAGATCGTCGTCCACCACGAAGCCGGCAAGCATTTCCAGCCCTGGCGCCAGCATCGGCTGCACCAGGACGCCGTCGATCTCCGCGTCCGGCGCCTGCCTGGCGGCGGCCGCCAGGATCCCGCGATAGGCTGCGGCAATCTCCGCCGGCGTGCGCAGGGCCAGGGCGACCCCGCCGGCATCGGTCTTGTGCGGGATCCCGGGCGACTGGATCTTCAGCGCCACGGCCTCCGCCCCGGTGGCGGCCATGATCCCGGCGGCGGTCGCGACGGCCTCTTCCTCTGTCCGGGCCAGGCCCTCGGGCGGCAGCGGAAAGCCATAGTCCCGCAGCAGCGCCTTCGCCCGATGCTCCGCCAGCACCGTGCCGGCCGCCGGCAGCAGGCCGGCGATCCGTTCCGCCCGGCCGCCGTCCGGCACGCGCGGCAGTGCCGGCGCGGCGGCCCAGTCGCGGCGGAACGCGGCGAAGTCGACCAGCGCGGCCAGCCCGCGGGCGCAGCCGGTGAAACTGTCATAGACCGGGATCCGGACATCGCGCATGACGTCGCGCGCGGCATCGGAGGGCAGGGTGTAGGAATAGAGCAGCACCGGCTTGCCGCTCTCCGCCACGGCCGCGCGCAGGCGCTCCGCGTCCAGCGGGATGCGGGCGGTCGCGGCCAGGGGCATGACGACGATGACCGCGTCGATGGCGGCGGAGTCCAGGACCATGGCGATGATGTCGCCCAGTTCCTTGACCCCCTGGGCGGTGGTGTCGACGGGATTGTCCACGGCGCCATAGCTGGGCAGCCGCGCGGCGATCCGCGCCTGGGTGCCGCTGTCCAGTTGCGGCAGGGCCAGGCCGGCCTGGGTGCAGGCATCGGCCATCCAGGCACCGGAGCCGCCGGAGGAGGTGATGATCGCGACCCGGTTGCCCTTGGGCAGCGGGCAGACCGACAGGGCGGCGGCGATGTCCAGCATGTCCTCCTGATCGTCGGCGCGGAACATGCCGTAGTGGCGGAACACCGCGTCATAGGCGGAATCCGAACCGGTGAGGCTGGCGGTATGCGACGCGGCGGCGCGGCGGCCGGCCTCCGACCGGCCGACCTTGGCGACGACCACCGGGCGGCCCCCATCGGCCGCCTCGCGCGCCAGGGCGAACAGCTTGTCGGCGCTGCGTGCCGATTCCAGGAACAGCATCAGCACGTCGGTGCCGCCCTCCTGCAGCATGTAGCTGGCGAACTCCGCGGCCTCCAGGGTGGCCTCGTTGCCGGTGCTGACCACATAGCTGAAGCCGAGGCGGCGGCGCAGCCCGCGGTTGAACAGGGCGAAGGAGAGCCCGCCGCTCTGCGCCGCGATGCCGATGCGGCCCAAGGCCCGCTCGATACCGCCTTCCGGCGGCTCGCCCAGGATCGCCGCCGGGCTGAAGGTGCAGGCGAGCCGGCCGCGCAGGTTGAAGAAGCCGATCGCGTTGGGGCCGCAGACATGCAGGCCCGCCTCTTGCGCGATCGCGCTGATCCGCGCCTGCTGCTCGGCGGCCGCGCCGCCTTCCTCGGCAAAGCCGGAGGTATAGATGACGGCGCCCTTCACGCCATGCCTGGCGCAATCCTCGACGACCGACAGGACGTTCCCCGGCGGCACGGCGACCAGCGCCAGGTCGACCGGCCCCGGCACCTCGGCCAGCGACGGATAGGCCGGCAGGCCGCGGATCTCGCGCCGGCTGGGGCTGATCGGATAGATCGGCCCGTCGAAGTCGTGCTGCAGCAGGACCTCCATCAGCTTGCCGCGGATGATCGTGGTGTCGTCCGACGCGCCGACCACGGCGATCGCGCGCGGCCAGAAGAACGCATCCAGCTTGTGGCGGCCGCCCGGGGCGGCCGCGAGGTCACGTGAAGTCATGGGAAGGCCCGTCAGCTTGCCGCATGCCGGTCAGGCATGGGCGAACATTGTCTGGCCCGGCACGGGAAGCTCGGCCTTGAGGATCAGGCCGGTGTCGGACTCGGTGATGAACAGGGTGCGGCCCGCAGGCCCGCCATAGGCGATGTTGGTGGTCAGGATCCCGGTGCGCGACTGCACGCGATAGAGCGGCTCGCCCAGCGGGCTGAAGATCCAGACGACACCCAGGCCGGCATGGGCGACCGCGATATTGCCGTCCCGGTCCAGCGCCAGGCCGTCCGGCCCGCCGAGCGAGCCGGACAGCTGGATGAAGCGGCCCACCTTCGACGCCCGGCCCTCCGCCAGCAGCGGCACCCGCCAGACGGCGTTGTCGCGGGTGACGGCCAGGAACATCACTTCCTCCGCCCGGTCCATCACCAGGCCGTTCGGGCTGGGCACATTGTCCAGGATCGTCTCCAGCCGGCCGGTCGCGCCATCGATCCGGTACAGGCGGCCGGTCGGGTCGTGCAGGCCGGTCTGGCCCTGGTCGGTGAAATAGAGGTCGCCGTTGGCGGCGAAGAACAGGTCGTTGACCCCCTTGAAGCGCTCCAGCAGCGGTCGGTCGACATGGGGCGTCATGGCGCCTGTCGCAGGGTCCAGAAGGAGGATGCCGTTCTTGTGGTCCGCGACGAAGATCCTGCCGTCCTTGTGGATCTTCAGGCCGTTCGGCTCGCCGTCATAATCCGCGACGGTCGCGAAGCTGCCGTCGGGCGCGACCCGGAAGATCCGGCCGAAGGCGATGTCGACGCAGTACAGATTGCCCTGCCGGTCGAAGGACGGCCCTTCCAGGAAGGAATCGAGCGGCCTGCCGCGCATCTGGACATCCAGCCATTCGGAGCGGCGGCCGGCACGACGGCTGTCCTCCGGCAGGCGGGCAAAGACCTCTGTCTCGACGATCGGCGGCGGTGCGAACATGGGCAGGCTCCCTCTCTGCGTCGGTCTAGTGCGCGCTCATCTGGCCGGGCAGGTAAAGCGCCAGTTGCGGCCAGAGGGTCAGCAGCCCGACAAAGACGATGATGATGCCCCAGAACGGGATCGTGCCGCGGACGACCTGGCTGAGCCTGCCGGTCCAGATGCTCTGGATGACGAACAGGTTGATCCCGACCGGCGGCGTGATCTGGCCCAGCTCGATCATCACCACCAGGACGACGCCGAACCAGATCGGGTCGATGCCGTATTCCAGCAGCACCGGATAGAGCAGCGGAACGGTCAGCACCATCATGCCGATGCTGTCGATCAGGCAGCCCAGCACCAGGTACATCGCCAGCATCAGCAGGATGAATTCCAGGCGGTTCAGCTGCAGGGACACGAACCAGTCGGTCAGGGCGGAGGCGATGCCGGCATTCTCCAGCGCATAGGCGAACAGGTAGGCCGCCAGGACGATGAACATCAGCCCGGCGCTGATCCGCACGCTGTTGCGCAGGGCCATGCGGAACTGCTGCCAGCCGAAACGTCCCCAGACCAGGGCGATCGCAAGGGCCATCGCGCTGCCGACGGCGCCGGCCTCGGTCGGCGTCACCAGCCCGGCATAGATGCCGCCCAGGACGACGAGGATCAGCAGCAGGAAGGGCATCAGCTGGGCGCAGGTCCGCCAGACCGGCAGGCGGGTCGGCGCCTGTCGCGGCGCCAGGCCCGGCTGCAGCAGCGCCCGCAGGCCGACATAGGCGACGAACAGGCCGGTCAGGACCAGGCCCGGGATCACGCCCGCCATGAACAGCTTCGCGATCGAGGTGTCGGTGAAGGCACCGTACAGGATCATCGCGATGCTGGGCGGGATCAGGATCCCCAGGGTGCCGCCCGCCGCCAGGGTGCCGGCCGACAGCTTCGGGTCGTAGTCGCGCTCCTTCAACTCCGGCAGGGCAACGGTGCCGATCGCCGCGGCGGTGGCGACGCTGGAGCCGCTGATGGCCGCGAACAGCGCGCAGCCCAGGATGTTGGTCTGCAAGAGGCCGCCGGGCAGCCGCCGCACCGCCGTGCCCAGGCCGCTATAGACCTGCGCGCCGACGCCGCTCTGCACCAGGAATTCCGCCATCAGGATGAACATCGGGATGGCGGTCAGGGTGAAGCTGTTGGTGCTGCCCCAGGTGATCAGGCCATAGGCGTTGAAGCCGCTCCAGCCGTCGCTGACGAACAGCAGCAGGGTGGCCGCGGCCCCCATGGCGAAGGGGATCCACAAGCCGCCCAGCAGCAGGCCGATGAACAGCGCCAGGATGACGGTCGCTTCGACGATCCAGTCCATCACACGGCGCCCCCGTGGCCGCCGGGTCCGCCGGGGGCCGGCCCGGTATCCTCCTCAGGTCCGGCCCAGGCCCGGCGCAGGCTGTCGATGGCCGCGGCGAGCAGCGCCACGGCCAGCAGGGTCATGCCCGCCGGCATCACCGCCTGGGGCAGGTAGAGCGGCGTGCCCAGCAGGGTGGGCGCATGGATGTCGCGGTTGAAGGTCGACAGCACGAAGCGGATGGTCGCGTAGTCCATGATCGCCAGGAAGGCGAAGGCGACCAGCAGGTAGCTGCCTTCCAGCCAGTGCCGCGACCGCGGCGACAGCCAGTGCAGGAAGAAATCGACCCGCAACAGGCTGCCGCTGCGGAAGCTGTAGGTGACGCCCAGGAACAGGATGGCCACCAGCATGTAGCCCGCGACCTCGTCGACCAGCAGCAGCGAGTAGGCGAAGAAGCCCCGGCTGACCACTTCGAAGGTGATCAGGGCCATCATCGCCAGCATCAGGGCCTCCGCCGCCCGGGTGCAGCCCTCGACGATCCAGCCCAGGGCGGAGCGCGTGGGGGGCATCCCACGGGCCGGCCCCGGGTCCTGGACGGTCATGACGGGAGGCCGTGCCGCGCGGCTCAGTGACCGACCGCGGCGCGCACCTTGGCCAGGGCTTCCTCGGCCTTGGGGCTGACGCCTTTCGCCCACTCGACCCAGTAGTCCTGCATCTTGGCCACGGCCTTCTCGACATCGGCAGGGCTGGCTTCGGTGATCGTCATTCCCTTGGCGGCCAGCTCCGCGGTGATCTCCGCCTCGCTGGTCTGCAGCTGCTCGCTGGTCCAGGCCGCCGCCTCGGCGGCCGCCTTGCGGACGATCGCCTGGTCCTCCGGCGAGAGGCGCTCCAGCGCCCGGGTGTTCACGATGACCAGGGAGTTGAAGTAGTTCGGTCCCAGGCGGTAGTTGGACTTCAGCATCTCGCTCCAGATCCGGCCGCCGCCGGCACTGGCGGTGAAGACGCCGTCGACGACGCCGCGCTGCAGCGAGGGGGCGACTTCCGGCGCGCCGATCGTCACGGGCACGCCGCCGAAGCGCTGCACGAACTCCGCCTGCTCCGGCGAGGTGACGCGCATCTTCTGCCCTTCCATGTCGGCCAGCGATGCCAGGGGCTTTGCCGACCAGGCGCTCTGCAGCGGATAGACGTACTGCGCCAGCAGGGTGACGCCCTGTTCGGCCAGGGCCTCGTCGATATAGGGCTCCATGACGGCCGCTGCCTTGGCATAGTCCTGGCGGCTGTTCAGCAGCATCGGCAGGCGCAGCACGCCGCCGATCCGGATATTGCCCAGGAAGAAGCCGTCGGCGCCGATCTGGACGATATTGTCGGCCACCGCCTGGGCGATGTCGGTGGAGCTGATCGGCAGCGAGCCGCCGACATTGACCTTCAGCTTCAGCTTGCCGCCGGTGGCCTCCTCGATCGCGTCGGCCATCCGCTGCATGCCCATCACGTTCGGATGGGTGGCCTGCGGCGAGTAGGTGTAGAACTTCCAGGTCTCGGCCGCAGAGGGGGTTGCGCAGAGCGCCGTACCGAGTGCCATGGCCACCGCCGCGCCTGTGGCATGGCGGAGAATCCCCTTCACTGTCCTGCTCATCGTTCTTCCTCCCATCGGACTTTTTGCGTCCTGTTGTCAGGCACCGGCCAGCATCGGCCACAATGCCTCGCCACCAGCGGCACAGACCCGCCGGCCGATCCGTTCCTGCCAGAACGGCTCGGAACCGAATTCGTCCCGCCAGGACCAGAGCCGGCGGGTCGCGTAGTGCAGCGGATGTTCCTGCGTGAACCCCATCGCGCCATGGACCTGGTGGCAGATCGCCGCCACCTCGCCCGCGGCTTCGCCGGTGCGGGCCTTGGCGATGGCGGCGGCCAGCGCCAGGTCGCCGTTCGCGGTCTCGCCGGCCGTCATGGCATCGATGGCCATGTCGGCGACCGCCGTCGCGGCGGCGAGATGGCCGGCCGCGACGGCCAGCATGTGCTGGATCGCCTGAAACTTCGCGATCGGACGGCCAAACTGCACGCGCTCCCCGGCATAGCCGAGTGCATGGTCCAGGCAGCGCTGCATCGCGCCCACCATCTGCTGGCTGCGCAGGATCGCGCCCAGCGGCAGGAAGCCGTCGCTGTCGAGCAGCGGGGCCGGCCGCAGGGCCGTCGCCGCGAGCTGCACCCTGTCGAACTGCAGCCGGTCGCGCGGCTCGAAGGCGATGTTCCGCCCGCCCGGCCTGGCCGAGCGCTGTTGCGCGCCGACCAGGGCCAGGCAGGGATTGCCCGAGGCGTCCTGCGCGAAGACCAGGCAGTGGCGCGCGCGCGCCCCCCAGGGCACCCCGTCGGCGGTGCCCTCCAGGATGCCGCCGGCAATGCCGGCGCGCTGCCCGGGGCGCGCCGGCGCCAGGGTGATCTCGCCGTCGGGCGGGTCGCCCCCGGCCCGGCTCCACAGCCAGGCGGCCAGCATGGTCTCCGCCAGGGGGACGGGGGCGGCGTGATAGGCCGCCAGCCGCACGAGCCGCATGCCGTCGGCGACCTCCAGCCCGGCCCCGCCCTGTTCCTCCGGCACCAGGGCGAGCGGGAACCCGGCCTCTTCCAGGGCGGTCCAGAGCGCCTCGGGAGGGGTGCCGGCATCGGCTGCCTCCAGGACCTGGCGCGGCGCATGCTCGGCGAACAGCCGTTCCGCCTGGTCCAGCAGCAGCTGCGAGAGGCTATCGTTCATGTCGTCGGGATGGGACATCGGGACCTCTCACCGCAGCCCGAGGCCGCGCGCGATCATCCCGCGCAGGATCTCGCGGGTGCCGCCGCGCAGGGTGTAGGACGGGGCCTGCAGGGTGACCCGCGCCAGGGCATCGACATAGCGGTCCGCCGGATCGTCCAGCGAGGGTTCGGCAGGGGCGATGCGGCGCACCACCTCCGGCACCTCGCGCTCGAAGGTCGTGCCGACATCCTTCATCAGGGCAGCCTCGACGCCGGGCACCTCGCCCTGCTCGATCAGCCCGGCGATCGAGGTCACCATGCGGCGCAGGCCGGCGGCATGGCTGACCAGCCGCCCGATCTCGACGGCCTGGCGGGCGTCCGGCGACGGGCCGGCCCGGTCGATCGCCTCGACCAGCAGGCGATAGTCGCTCATGAACCGCTCCGGCCCGGCGCGCTCGAAGGCGAGTTCGCCCAGCACCATCTGCCAGCCTTTGCCGGGCGGGCCGATCCGCATGTCGTCGGCGACCAGATGGTCCTCGAAGAACACCTCGTTGAATTCGTGATGGCCGGCCATGTTGCGGATCGGGCGGATCGTCAGGCCCGGCGCCGACAGGTCGATGACGAACTGGGTCAGGCCGGCATGGCGATCCTCGCCCGGCGGCTCGGTCCGCACCAGCGCGATCAGGTAGTGGGCACGATGGGCGTTGGAGGTCCAGATCTTGCTGCCGTTGATCCGCCATCCCTCGTCGGCCGGCACCGCCCGGGTGCGGACGGCGGCCAGGTCGGAGCCGGAATCCGGTTCGCTCATGCCGATGCCGAAATAGCATTCGCCAGCGGCGATCCTGGGCAGGATCTCCTGCCGCGCGCGTTCGCTGCCATGCTTCAGGATCTGCGGGCCGGACTGCCGGTCCGCCACCCAGTGGGCGCCGCAGGGGGCGCCGGAGGCCAGCAGCTCCTCGGTGACGACGAAGCGCTCCAGGGCCGACCGTTCCTGCCCGCCATAGCGCTTCGGCCAGGTCATGCCGATGAAGCCCGCCGGCCCCAGGCGGCGGCTGAAGTCCGGATCGAAGCTGTCCCAGCTGCGGTTGGCAGCGAACCGGCCCGCCTCGCGCTCGGACGACAGATAGGCGCGGATGCGCTGGCGGGTGGCGGCCGCCTCGGGCGGCAACCGGAGGGGGTCGAAGCGAAAACCCTGCATCTTTCCTCCCGTTTGGCGGAAGCTGCTGCCGTCTTCCTGTCCGTCGAGTTAAACGCAGTCCGGGACCGGGGGGCAATGTCAATTCATGAATGCAGACGGTAATTCCTCATATGTGAAAGCGGGCAAGGTCGGGCCTGTGCTAGCCTGCGGCCATGACGATCTTTCCCGATCATCCGCGCGAGCCGCCGGAGCCGGTGGTCGACGCCGCCCCGGCAGAGGTCGGCGTCGTCAAGTCGGCGGCGCGCGTGTTGCGGATCTTCGAATTCTTCGACGATGTGCAGCGCGCGGCGCGGCTGAACGAGATCTGCGCCGCGCTGGACCTGCCGGCCTCCTCGACCTCCGCACTGCTGCACAGCCTGGTGAAGCTCGGCTATCTTCAGGTCGATGCCGGGTCGCGCGGTTTCGTGCCGACATCGCGCATCGCCATGCTGGGCTCCTGGGCGGCCGGCGATCTGGGCCAGGACGGCTGGTTCCTGCGGGTGATGGACGAACTGAGCGCACAGACCGGGCAGACGATCTCGATCGCCGCGCGCAACGGCATTTATGCGCAGTACATCCGGGTGGAGCAGGCGACGACGCCGCTGCGGGTCGCGGTGCCGACCGGGACGCGCCGCCTGCTTGCCTGGTCGGCATCGGGGACCGTGCTCCTGGGGGCGGCCGACGAGGCGGAGATCGCGGCCATCGTCCGCCGCACGAACGCCGAGCGCCTGCCCGGCCAGCCGCGCGTCGACACCGCCCGTGTGCTGGAGAATGTCGCGCTGTTCCGCAGGCAGGGCTATTTCTTCTCGCGCGGCATGGTCGTGCCCGGTGCGGGGCATATCGCCATGGCCATGCCCAGCGCCGGAGCCACGCGACAGCCGCAGGTCCATGCCCTGGGCGTGGCGGGCTGGATCGAGGAATTGGAACGCAACGAGGCGCGCATCGTCCGACAGATGCGCACCGCCCTGCAGCGCCGCGCGGCAGGCCAGACCAGAGGGGAGAAACGATGAGCGAGCCAGTGAAGGTGACCCGGGACGGCGGGGTGGTGACCCTGACCCTGAACGCGCCGGAGACCCGCAACGCGATCTCCGAGGAGATCGTCGACGCCATCGTGGCGGCCTGCGACGAGATCAACCGCGACATGAGCGTCGGCTGCGTCATCGTCACCGGCGCGGGGAAGAGCTTCTCGTCCGGCGGCAACATCAAGGACATGCGCGACCGGGCCGGCCTGTTCGCCGGCAACCCGGCGGAGATCCGGCGCGGCTACCAGCATGGCATCCAGCGCATCCCCGTCGCGCTCTACGACATCGAGGCGCCGACCATCGCGGCGGTGAACGGCCATGCCGTGGGCGCGGGCTGCGACCTGGCGCTGATGTGCGACATCCGGATCGCCGCCGACAATGCGGAATTCGCCGAGAGCTTCCTGCGGGTCGGCCTGGTGTCGGGCGATGGCGGCGCCTGGTTCCTGCCGCGGGTCGTCGGCCTGTCGCGCGCCTACGAGATGACCTTCACCGGCGATTTCATCAAGGCCGAGCAGGCGCTGCAATGGGGCCTGGCCTCCCATGTGGTGCCGGCCGACAGGCTGCTGGAAGAGGCGCAGGCGCTCGCCGGCCGCATTGCCGCGCAGCCGCCGCACTCCCTACGGCTGTGCAAGAAGCTGCTTCGCGAAAGCCCGGCCATGCCGCTCTCCGCCAGCCTGGAGATGGCGGCGGGCATGCAGGCGCAGGTGCAGCACACCCATGACCAGCACGAGGCGGTGATGGCGCTGTTCGAGAAGCGCAAGGCCGAGTTCCAGGGCCGCTGAAGCGGGGGCGCTGTACGAGGCGCAGACCGACAGGCAGCAATTACCGGCGTCATCCCGCACTTGATGCGGGATCCACTCCGGAAACGGTGGGGCGCTTCACGGCTGGCGGAATGGATCCCGCATCAAGTGCGGGATGACGGGCTGGTGGGTGCGGAGAAGAGGAGTTGGATCGCCTCCCCGATTGAAGTTTCCTACCGCCCGCCGGCGAACCTGTCGGTCGCCCGCACCAGCCGGTCGATGGTGCCGGGCTCGCGGGAGGCATGGCCGGCATCGGGCACGATGTGCAGCTCCGCCGCCGGCCAGCGCGCCTTCAGGTCCACCGCGTTGCGCACCGGGCAGACCATGTCGTAGCGGCCGTGGACGATCGTGCCGGGGATCCCGGCCAGCCGGTCCGCCTGCAGCAGCAGTTCGCCGTCGCGGGGAAAGAAGCCGCCATTGGCGAAGTAGTGCAGCTCGATGCCGGCAAAGGCCTCGGCGAATTCCGCCCCGCTGAACCGCTCCACCCGCTTCGGGTCGGGGTCGTGGTAGGAGGTTTCCCCCTCCCAGCGCGACCAGGTCTCCAGCGCCCGCTTGCGCAGGGCCTTGTCGCTGCCGGTGACCATCCGGTGATAGGCGCCGACGACGTCGTGGCGCTGGTCGTCCGGCACCAGCGCGTGCAGGCGGGCGGCCGCCTCCGGGAACACGCCCTGGGTGCCGCTGGTATAGTACCAGTCCAGCTCCCAGCGGCGCAGCAGGAAGATGCCGCGCAGCACCAGGGCGGTGACCCGGTCGGGATGGGCCTGGGCATAGGCAAGGCTCAGGGTGCTGCCCCAGGAGCCGCCGAACAGCATCCAGCGCTCGATCGCCAGGTGGCGGCGCAGCGCCTCCATGTCGTCGATCAGGTGCCGGGTGGTGTTCTCCTCCAGGCAGGCATGCGGGCGGCTCCTGCCCGCGCCGCGCTGGTCGAACAGCACGATCCGCCAGGCCCTGGGGTCGAAGAACCGCCGGTCGTCGGCCTCGCAGCCGCCGCCGGGCCCGCCATGCACGAACAGGGCGGCGGGAGCGTCGGGATTGCCGCATTGTTCGTAGTGGATCTCGTGCAGGTCGGAAACCCGCAGCCAGCCCTCGTCATAGGGGTCGATCCGGGGATAGAGCCCGCGCCTGTCGCCGTTCGTCATGCCTGCCCTCCTGGCCTCCCGCCTGCCTCATTCCCTGTCCTGTCGGGGCAGGAAGTGCCTGACCAGGCTGTCGATCGTCAGGCCCTGCACCACGACGGAGAAGATCACCACGATGTAGGTGGTCGCCAGGACGATGTCGCGCTCCGGCCCGTCCGGCAAGGACAGCGCCAGGGCGATGGAGATGCCGCCGCGCAGCCCGCCCCACACCAGGAACGGGAAGACGCCGGCGCGAAACGGCGCCAGCCGCCCCAGGGCCAGCTGCGGCAGGCCGAGCGACACCGCGCGCGCCGCCAGCACCAGCGGGATCGCGATCAGCCCGCCGACGAGGTCGGTCGGGTTCAGCAGGATCAGCAAGGCCTCCAGTCCGATCAGCAGGAACAGCACGGAGTTCAGCAGTTCGTCGATCAGGGACCAGAAATCCAGCTGCCGCTGCGCGGTATGGGCGCTCATCGACCGCGCGACGCCGTGATTGCCGACCAGCAGGCCGGCGGTCGCCATGGCGACCGGGCCGCTCAGCTCCAGGCCGCTGGCCAGGGCATAGCCGCCCATCACGATGGCCAGGGTGATCAGGATCTCGATGTTATGCTCGTCGATCCCCTTCATCAGCCAGTTGCCGGCATAGCCCAGCGCCACGCCCAGCAGGATGCCGCCGCCGGCCTCCACCACGAACAGTTCCGCGGCATGGGCGGCGGAGAAACTCTCCGAGCCGGTGGCGACCGCCAGCAGGATGGTGAAGAACACGACGCCGACACCGTCGTTGAACAGGCTTTCGCCGGTCATCCGGGCTTCCAGCCCCTTGTCGACCCGTGCCGCGCGCATCACGCTCAGCACGGCGACCGGATCGGTCGGGCTGATCAGCGCGCCGAACACCAGGCACCAGATCAACGGCGCGTACAGGCCCAGGGCTTGGGCGATCAGCCAGAAGCCGAAGCCGACGATCAGGGTCGACAGCAGCACGCCGACCGTGGCGGACACCGCGATCGTCCAGCCGCTGCGCTTCAGATGCTCCAGGTTGACCGTCAACGCGCCGGCGAACAGCAGGAAGGACAGCATGCCGTCGAGCAGCGCGTGGGAGAAATCCACGTCGTTCAGGAAACCCGCCGCCATCCCGCTCAGGCCGGCCGAGGTCAGGCGGTCGACCCCGACGATCAGCAGTGAGGCCAGCGCGCCCATGACGGTCAGGCCAATCGTGTGCGGCAGCCGCAGGAAGCGATGGTTCAGGTAGCCGAGCGCGGCTGCCAGGACCACGAGGATCGCGGCGGTGTCGAAGACATCGAGGGTGGGGACGGTGGACATGGAAAGACTGGCCGTGACGGACGGGCGGCGACGCCCCGATGCCGGCCGGGACTGCCTAGCGCTGCATGAAGGCGGATCTTAGCACGGATGCAAGGTCGGAACGCGAGAGCAGGAAGTCGATCCGGCCGCGGTGCGCATCCTCGCCGTCCGCCGCGGCCAGGACCGCCTCGCGCGGGCTGTCGGCCGCCCCCGATGCGGTGCAGTACAGCGCGACCAGTTCGCGCAGCGCCGGCCCCGGCAGCGCCTGGAGATAGTCGGGCAGGGCGGCCTCCCAGTCCGGGGCAGGCTGCGGCCGCAGCGGCGGGTTGTGCCGGCCGGGCGCCTGCGGGTCCCGCGCGTCGCCATGCGGCGCGCTTTCGGCCCGTTCGGCCAGCCGGACGACCTCCTCCACCTTGTCGTGGGTGATGTAGTTGAACATGACCTGCCCTGCCGTGCGATCAGGCCAGGGTAATGAACAGGTCCATCGCCAGCAGTGCCAGCAACAGGAAAACCAGGCCGACGAGGCCGGCGACGAAGACCCGCCGGCGGGCCCGGCTGCGCAGCACGATATGGCCCTGCCGCGCCGCCTCGGCCGGATAGGTCGGTTGCCGCGGATCGCCCGTGCCGTGGTGGCGGTCACCGGCCATCTGGCTGTTCGCGCTCATGTCGGTTCACCTCCGGATCGTGCGGCGGCCGGCAGCCGGTCTCCGCAGATGAGTCAATGCCGGCGCCGTGCGGCGGGTTCCAAGCGGCCGGCCACGCGAGCGGCGGCACAGGCGGGAACCACCCGTTTGAAGCTGCGTTGTCATAGAGGGCTGCACCCCCGGCAGCTCGTGGGGATGCACAATGGCAAACGTCTTTCCGCCGGGTGCAGACCATCTGCTGCGCGGTGTTCTGATCCTGGGAGTCGGCCTGATCGCTGCCGGCATCGTCACAATTGGCATGCTCGTGCGCTCACCCTACGCCACCGGCCAGGGACGGGTCGTTCCACAGCCGGTGCCGTTCTCGCATCTCCACCATGTCGGCGATGTCGGGCTGGACTGCCGGTACTGTCACGGGTCGGTCGAGACCGAAGCGACGGCCGGCTTGCCGGATACCGCGACCTGCATGACCTGCCATTCCCAGCTGTTCACCGATGCGGCCGCGCTGGCACCGGTCCGGCAGAGCCTGGCCCTGGACCGGCCGTTGCGCTGGGTCCGCGTCAACGATCTGCCCGACCATGTCTATTTCGACCATTCCATGCATGTCCGGAACGGTGTCGGCTGCACCACCTGCCACGGGCCGGTCGGGGAGATGGCGCTGACCCGGCAGGCCGCGCCGCTGACCATGCAATGGTGCCTGGCCTGCCACCGCGATCCCGCGCCCCATCTGCGGCCGCCTGACGCCGTCTTCGCGCCGGTGGCGGTGCCGTCCGTGCCGCCCGGCCAGGCCGCGCGCCTGATGCGGCACTACGGCATCCGCACGGCCGGCCTGACCGATTGCACGGTCTGTCATCGATGAGCGGCGGGACCTCATCCGGAGCCGGCGGGGCCGCCGCGCGCATGGACCGGCGCACCGTCCTGAAGCTGGCCGGCGGCGCCGCGCTGCTGCCGGCCGTCGCCTGCAGTCCCCCCCGCGAGCAGATCGTGCCCTATGTCGACATGCCCGAGGGGCTGGTGCCCGGCCGCCCGCGCCACTACGCGACGGCGCTGCCGCTGACCGGCTATGGCGCGCCGGTCGTCGTGGAGAGCCATCAGGGGCGGCCCACCAAGGTGGAGGGCAATGCCCGCCATCCCGCCAGCGGCGGGGCGACGGATGCCTTCGCGCAGGCGGCGGTGCTGTCGCTCTACGATCCCGACCGCGCCCGTGCGCCGGTGTGGCGCGGCGCGCCCGGCGGCGCCGGCGAGATCCGCTCCTGGGACGGCTTCCTCGGCGCGCTGGAGGGGCGCCGCGCCGCCTGGGACAGCACCGGCGGCGCGGGGCTGCGCCTTCTGACGACGCCGGTCTGCTCGCCCACCCTGGCGGCCCAGATCGCGGCGCTGCTGCGGCGCTATCCCGCCGCGCGCTGGGATGTCTGGGAGCCGGTCAACGACGACAATGCCCTGCAGGGCGCGATCCAGGCGTTCGGCCGCCCGCTGCAGGTGCTGCCGCACCTGGCGGCCGCGCGCTGCGTCCTGGCGCTGGATGCCGATCCGCTGGGGCCGGGGCCGCAGCAGGTCGCCCTGGCGCGGGATTTCGCGGCCGCGCGGCCCGGCGGGAAGCAGCCGCGGGACGGCCAGGCGACCGCCAGGCTCTATGCGGTGGAGGCGGCGATGTCGCTCACCGGCGCGGCCGCCGATCACCGGCTTGCGCTGCACCCCGCGGACATTCCCGCCTTCGCGGCCGCCCTCGCGGCGGAACTCGGCGCCGTCCCCGGTGCCGGCATGGATGCCGCCAGGGGCGCGGCGCCGCAGGGCGCCCATGCGCGCCGCTTCCTCGCCGCCGTCGCGGAAGACCTGCGCGCGGCCGGGCCGGCGGCGCTGGCCCTGGCCGGCCGCACCCAGCCGCCGGAGGTGCATGCCCTGGCGCATTGCATCAACGACCGGCTGGGGGCGATCGGCCGGACCCTGTCGCTGGTCGAGCCGATCCGCGGCGGCCCGGCGCTGGTCGCGCCGTCGATCGCGGCGCTGGCGGCGGACCTGGCCGCGGGGCAGGTCAGCGACCTGGTGATCCTGGGCGGCAATCCCGCCTACGATGCGCCGGCGGACCTGCGCCTTGCCGCGCACCTGCCGGCGGTGCCGTTCAGCATCCGGCTTTCGCCCTGGGCCGACGAGACGGCGATGCTCTGCCGCTGGCACCTGCCGGAGCACCATCCGCTGGAAACCTGGTCCGATGCGCAGAGCGTGGACGGCAGAATCGGCCTGGTGCAGCCGCTGATCCGCCCGCTGTTCGACAGCCGTTCGGCCCATGAGCTTCTGGCGGCCCTGGCCGGCGATCCCGCGGCCACCGGCCATGACATCCTGCGCGCGCATTGGCGCGAGCGGCAGGGCGGCGGTCCGTCGGCCTTCGAGGACTGGTGGATTGCGGCGCTGCGGGACGGCGTCCTGCCGGGCATGGCGGCAATCCCCGTCAGGCCGCCCGCGGCGGTTCCGCCGCCTGCCGTTGCGCAACCCGGGACGGGGGACCGCGCCGCGCCGGGCTTCGCCCTGCTGTTCCGGCCCGATCCGGCGCTCTGGGACGGGCGCTTCGCCGGCAATGCCTGGCTGCAGGAGCTGCCCGAGCCGTTCAGCAAGCTGACCTGGGGCAATGCCCTCCAGCTTGCGCCGGGCGATGCCGCCGCCCTGGCGCTGGACGAGGGCGACCTGGCCCGGGTCGAGGCCGATGGCGCCGTGCTGGAACTGCCGGTGGTGCATGCGCCCGGCCAGGCCGGCGGCGTTGCCGTGGTGCATCTGGGCCATGGCCGCCGCCATGCCGGGCCGGTCGGGACCGGGCGGGGCGTCGATGCCTACCCGCTGCGCCGCAGCGCCAGCCCCTGGCGGCGCGACGGCGTCCGGCTGTCCGCCGCGGGCGGGCGGCAGCTTCTGGCGCGCACCCAGAGCCATTTCCGGCAGCACGGCCGCGACATCGTCCGTGAGATCGACCTGGCCGCCCTGGCCCGCATGCCGGCCGGCACAGACAGCCTGCCGGCCAGCCTCTACCCGGAACCGCCGCTGCCGCCGGGCCCGCAGGCCTGGGGCATGGTCATCGACCAGAGCGCCTGCATCGGCTGCAATGCCTGCGTCACCGCCTGCCAGGCGGAGAACAACATCCCCGTCGTCGGCCCGGAGGAGGTCGCCCTCGGCCGCACCATGCACTGGCTGCGGATCGACACCTACCTTGCCCCGCCGGACGGTGCGGCAGGCGGGGACGGCGCGGCAGGCGGAGACCGGCCGCTGTTCCAGCCGGTGCCCTGCATGCAGTGCGAGAAGGCGCCCTGCGAGCCGGTCTGCCCGGTCGCCGCCTCCGTCCATACGCAGGCCGGGCTGAACGCGCAGGTCTACAACCGCTGCGTCGGCACCCGCGACTGCCAGTCGACCTGTCCCTACCAGGTCCGTCGCTTCAACTTCCGCGACTATGCCGCGGGGCAGGCCTACGCCAATCTCGGCGACCCGCTGTACCGCGCCCAGCGCAATCCCAATGTCAGCGTGCGGCCGCGCGGCGTGATGGAGAAATGCACCTACTGCGTCCAGCGGATCAGTGCCGCCGGCCGCGAGGCGGAGGCCGCCGGCCGGCCGTTGCGGGACGGCGCGGTGGTGACCGCCTGCCAGGCCGCCTGCCCGACCGGCGCGATCGCCTTCGGCGACCTGCGGGACCCGGCGGCAGAGGTCGTCCGGCGCAAGGCCCTGCCGCACAATTATGCGCTGCTCGGCGATCTGGGCACCCGGCCGCGCACGACCTATCTGGCCCGGCTGCGCCACAGCAACCCCGTGCTGGCGGCGGACCGGACGGGCGGCGCGGAGCGGGAGGGGGAAGGGTGAGCGGGGCGGCGCCGCTTCCCGTGCTCCGCCTGCCGCCCGACCTGGCGCGGGCGGAGGCCCTGGGCTGGCTCACCGGCACGATTGCCGGGCCGGTGCTGCGGCGGCCGCTGGGCCGGCTCTGGTGGCTGGCCGTCGGCCTCAGCCTGGCGGGCTGCCTGCTGCTGGCGGTGTCGGTGGCCTGGCTGTTCCTGCGCGGCACCGGGATCTGGGGCCTGAACAGCTCGAACGTCTGGGGCTTTGCCGTCGCCAACTATGTCTGGTGGATCGGCATCGGCAATGCCGGCACCCTGATCTCCTGCCTGCTGCTGCTGACCCGGCAGCACTGGCGGGCCTCGATCAACCGCTATGCCGAGACCATGACCCTTGTCGCCGCGGCGATCGCCGGGCTGTTCCCGATCCTGCATCTGGGGCGGCCCTGGCTGTTCTACTGGCTGGTCCCCTATCCGAACGTCATGGACCTCTGGCCGCAATGGCGCAGCGCCCTGGTCTGGGACCTGTTCGCCATCGCCGGCTATCTGACCTTCTCCCTGCTGTTCTGGTACACCGGGCTGATCCCGGACCTGGCGAGCCTGCGCGACCGCGCCCGCAGCCGTTTCGGGCGCCTGGCCTATGGCCTGTTCGCCCTGGGCTGGCGCGGCGCCGCGCGGCACTGGCAGGCGCACGACCTGTTCTACCGGGCGATGGCGGCGCTGGGGATCCCGCTGGTGATCTCGGTGCACAGCGTGGTGGGGCTGGACTTCGCCAACGCCATCGCGCCGGGCTGGAACGAGTCGATCTTCCCGCCCTATTTCGTCGTGGGCGCGATGTATTCCGGCTTCGCGATGGTGGTCACCCTGGCGGTGCCGATCCGCCGCTTCCTGGGCCTGGAGGCGCTGATCACCCTGCGCCATTTCGATGCTATCGGCAAAATCCTGGTGCTCGGCAGCCTGGTGATGGCCGCCACCTACCTGACCGAATGGTTCACCGCCTGGTATGGCGGCGCGACGGCCGACCGGCAGCTGGTGGCGTATCGCCTGACCGGCGGGGGCGCGGCCGTCTACTGGGCGATGCTGGTATGCAATGTCGCGCTGGCGCAGATCCTCTGGTGGCCGCGCGCGCGCCGCAGCCCCTGGACCGTCTTCGCGATCGCCGGCGGCATCAATATCGGCATGTGGCTGGAACGGGTGCTGATCGTGACCGACAGCCTGTCGCGCAGCCACCTGCCATCGCAATGGCGCGACTTCGTCCCGACCTTCTGGGACTGGGCCCTGCTGGCGGGCAGCCTCAGCCTGTTCGCCTTCGTCATGCTGGTCCTGCTGCGCTTCCTGCCGGCGGTCTCGATGCACGAGAGCCGGACCCTGCTGCCCCCCGCCATGCCGCCCGGCGGCCGGGCGCCGGCCGGGGCCGTCCCGTGACCCTGGTGCTGGAATTCGGCAGCGCGGCGGCCCTGGTCCAGGCGGTGCCGCGCCTGCGCCGGGCCGGGCATCGCCCGGTGGAGGCCTATTCCCCCTGCGCCGTGGAGGGGCTGGCCGAGGCGCTCGGCCATCGGCCGGCGCCGGTCCGGCCCGTCATGCTGCTGGCGGGCCTGGCGGGCGGCGCCGTGGCGTTCGGCATGCAGGCCTGGAGCGCGGTCTACGACCTGCCGCTGGATTCCGGCGGGCGGCCGCTGTTCTCCTGGCCGGCCTTCCTGCCGGTGACCTTCGAGCTGGCCGTGCTCTGTGCGGCGATTGCCGGGTTTGCCGCCCTGCTGACCGCCTGCGGCCTGCCGCGGCTGCACCATCCGCTGTTCGACCTGCCCGCCATGGCGCGGGTCTCCGCCGACCGCTTCCTGCTGGCGTTCGAGCGGCATCCGGGCGCGGCAGGCGCGGACCTGCAGGACCTGGTCCGGGCCTGCGACGCGGTGGCGCTGCACGAGGTGACGCCGTGACCGGGGCCGGCCGGACCGCCTGCCTGCTGGCCGTCCTGGCCGTCCTGGCCGGCCTGGCGGCCTGCCGCGACGACGGCCTGGACCGCCAGCCCAGGCTGGAGCCCTATGGGACGGCCGCGGCGCTGCCCGGCGGCATGGCGGCGCAGCTGCCGCCCGCCCATACCGTCCCCCGGGAACCGCCGCAGGGCGCGGCACTGGAGGGGGCGGCCCTGCTGGCCCGCGGGCGGGACCGGTTCGCGATCTTCTGCCAGCCCTGCCATGGCGCGGCCGGCAGCGGCGACGGTCCGGTGGTGGCGAGCGGCTTTCCGCGCCCGCCGGACTTCCACGACGAACGGCTGCTGGCCGCGCCGGCGGCGCATTTCCTGCGGGTGATCGCCGACGGCCATGGCGCGATGTACCCCTATGGCGCCCGCGTGCCGCCGGCCGACCGCCGCGCCATCACCGCCTTTGCGCGGGCGCTGCAGCTCGCCGGCCCGCCGGCGGCGGGCGGCGACGGGGCGGCTGGCCGGTGACCGGGACCGCCGCAGCCCTGGCGCCGGCCTGGCTCGCCGCCTGGTGCGCCCTGTCGGGCATCCCGATGGGCGCGGCGGCGCTGCTGCTGATCCATCGCCTGACCGGCGGGGACTGGGGGCGGGACCTGGCGCCCGTGCTGCGGCCAGCGGCCAGGGCGATGCCGCTGCTCGCCCTGCTGTTCCTGCCGCTGCTGCTCGACCTGCCGTCGCTCTATCCCTGGGCGGCAGGCGCCGCGGTGCCGCCGGACGTGGCGGCGCTCTGGCTCAATGGCCCCGGCTTCACCCTGCGTGCGCTGGCGATCCTGGCGCTCTGGAGCGGCCTGTCCTGGCTGGCGACGACACCGGACCTGCGGCCCGGGGCGGCGGCCGCCCTGCTCTGCCTTTATGCCGTCACCGCCTGCATGGCCGGTATCGACTGGCTGATGTCCCGCGACCCGGCGTTCCACTCGACCGCCTTTGGCGCCGCCTTCGCGTCGGGGCAGGTGCTGACCGGCCTTGCCTGGGCCGCAGCGGCCGCGGGCGGTGCCCTGGCCGGCCCGGTCCGGCAGGACCTGGCGCGGCTGCTGTTCGGCGTGCTGCCGGCCTTTGCCTATCTCTGGTTCATGCAGGCCCTGGTGACCTGGTCCGGCAACCTGCCGGAGAAGTCCGCCTGGTTCGCGGATCGGCTGGCCTGGCCCTGGCAGGGGGTGCTGCTGGCAAGCGTCCTGGCCGGCCTGGCCGCCCCGCTGGCCCTTCTGCTGACCCGCCGCGGGCGCCGGTCGGGCCCGGCCCTGCGGGTGGCCGGCGCGCTGGCGCTTGCCGGCATGGCCCTGCTGTCGCTCTGGCAGGTCCGGCCCGAACTGCCGGCCTTCGGTGCGGTGCCGGTCCTGCTGCTGCTGGCCTGCGCCGCGGCGGTCGCCGTCGCGGCGCGCCGGGCTGGGATGCGGATGCCGGCTGCGCGCATTGCCGGGGGGGCGGGGTGACCGCCCCGGCGGAGCCGGCGGAGGCCCGGCGCCCCGGCGCCGGGGTGGCGGCGCGCCCCGTGCTCTGGGCCGGGCTGGGGGTCCTGTTGCTGCTGGCCGGCGGGCTGGCGGTGACCGCCGCCATCTTCGCCCTGTCCGATACCCCGCCCGGCCCGGTCGATCCCGTGCGGATGCCCGCCATGCCCCTGCGCGGCCTGGCCACCGGGTTGCCGGCCGCCCAGGAGGCCGCCCGGGACGCCGGCCCGGGCGCGCCGCGCCTGCCCGCGGCGATGGCGGCAGTGGCCGCGCGGCCGGACCCGCTGGCGCCACTGGCCCCGGCAGAGATCGCCCGCTTCCGGACCGGGCAGGCCGGGGGCAGCCGGTGATCCGCGCGCTGCAGACGCTGGTCCTCGCGGCGCTGGTCGTGGCGGCGATCGCGGCGCCGGCGGCCCTGGCGGGGCTGAGCCGGGCGCAGCTGGACGCGGTCGGTGTCACGCCGCAGCCGGGCGCGCCGCTTCCCATGGCGCAGCGCCTGCGGGATGCGCAGGGGCGCACAGGCACGCTCGCCGATGCCGCGGGCGGGCAGCCCTTCGCCCTGTTCTTCGTGGACTATGGCTGCCGGATGGTCTGCGGCGCCGCGCTGCGCACCCTGTCCGGGCTCATGGCGGAGCTGCCGGCGGCGGACCTGGCGGGATGGCGCCTGCTGGTTGTGGGGCTCGACCCGTCGGACGGACCGGCCGAAAGCGGCGTCGGCCGGGCGGGCTTCCTGGCGGTGGCGCCGGACGCGGCGGCGATGTCTGTCTTCCTGACCGGCACGGAGGATGCCATCGCGGCGCTCGCCGCGGCTTCGGGCTATCGCTATGCCTTCGATGCCGAGCGGGACGAATATGCCCATCCGGTCAGCCTGGTGATCGCCGATGCCGATGGGCGGGTGCAGCGTTATCTCTCGCCGCTGGCGGCCGCGCCGCAGGACCTGCGGTTCGGCCTGCAGGATGCCGGCGTCGCGCCGCAGGGCCTGCTGCAGGCGGTGCGTGCGCTCTGCTACCGGTTCGATCCGCAGACCGGCCGCTACACCCCGCTGATCGACCGGATCCTGGCGGCGCTCGCGCTGCTGAGCCTGGCCGTGCTGGCCGTCGGCGTCCTGCTGCTGCTGCGGCAGGGGCGACGCCGTGGCGGGGCCGCTGCGCCATGACCGACCTGCCCCTGTTCCCGGAGGCAGCCTCCGCCGTGGCCGAGCGGACCGACCTGCTGTTCCTGATCCTGCTGGCATTCGCCGGCGCCATCACCCTGCTGGTGGCGGCGCTGATCACCCTGTTCTCGATCCGCTACCGCCAGGGCGTGCGGCGCGACCGCGGGCCGCTGCCGAAGGTCCTGCGCCGCGAGGTCGAGCTGGGCTGGACCCTGGCGACCCTGTTCCTGGCGGTGATCATCTTCGTCTGGGCGGTGGTGCAGGACCTGGGCTTCCTGAAGCCGCCGGACGAGGCGCTGGAGATCGAGGTCCTGGCCAAGCAGTGGATGTGGAAGGTGCGCCACCCCCAGGGCGTGCGGGAGATCAACAGCCTGCATGTGCCGCGGGGGCGGGACGTGCTGCTGCACCTGAATTCGCGGGACGTGATCCATTCCTTCTACCTGCCGGCGTTCCGGGTGAAACAGGATGTCGTGCCCGGCCGCAGCACGGCGCTCTGGTTCCGGGCGGAGAGGGCCGGCCGGTTCCGCCTGTTCTGCGCGGAGTATTGCGGCACCTCGCACAGCCAGATGACCGGCGAGGTGGTGGTGCTGGAGCCCGAGGCCTATGCCCGCTGGCTGGCGGCCCGCCCGTCGGATGACGGGCTGGCCGCCGAGGGGCGCGCCCTGTTCGTCGGCCTGGGCTGTGCCGGCTGCCACCTGCCGGCGAACGGCGTGCAGGCGCCGGCCCTGGCCGGGCTGCCGGGGCGGCCTGTCAGGCTGGCCGACGGGCGCATCGTGCAGGCGGACCGGCGCTACCTGTCCGATGCCATCCTGCGGCCCCGGGCCGAGGTCGTGGCCGGCTACCGGCCGATCATGCCGAGCTATGCGGAGGTGCTGTCGGAGGGCGAGCTGTCGGCGCTGCTGGCCTATCTGGAGACCCTGGGCGGCCAGCCGGCCGGGGGCGCGGCGGGGCGCGACATCACCGGCGGGGAGGATCGATGACCATGGCAACGGAATCGGCGGCGTTCGACGGCGGGCCACCGGCGCCCGCCGGCAGCTACCTGACGGCGGGGCGGGGCATCGCTTCTTGGCTGTTGACCCGCGACCATAAGCGGATCGCGCTGCTGTACATGGTGACCCTGACCCTGTTCTTCGTGATCGGCGGGGTGTCGGCGGCGCTGGTGCGGCTGGAGCTGGTCACGCCGCAGGGCGACCTGCTCAGCGCCGACGGCTACAACCAGGCCTTCACCCTGCACGGCATCGTCATGGTCTGGTTCTTCCTGGTGCCGCTGATCCCGGTATCGCTGGGCAATTTCCTGCTGCCCCTGATGATCGGCGCGAAGGACCTGGCCTTTCCGCGCCTCAACCTGTTCAGCTGGTACCTGAACGCGGGCGCCGGCCTGCTGGTGATCTACGCGCTGGTGGCCGGCGGCATCGATACCGGCTGGACCTTCTACACGCCGTTCTCGACGGTCTATTCCAACAGCCATGTCTTCCTGGCCGCCGTCGCGGTCTTCGTGGCCGGCTTCTCCACCATCGCCACCGCGCTGAACTTCGTCGTCACCATCCACCTGCTGCGGGCGCCCGGGCTGACCTGGTTCCGCCTGCCGCTGTTCGTCTGGGCGCTTTATGCCACCAGCCTGATGATGCTGCTGGCGACCCCGGTGCTGGCCATGGTGCTGGTGCTGATCGCGCTGGAGCGGGTCGCCGGGATCCCGATCTTCGACCCGGCGCAGGGCGGCGACCCGCTGCTGTTCCAGCACCTGTTCTGGTTCTACTCCCACCCGGCGGTCTACATCATGATCCTGCCGGCGATGGGCGTGGTGACCGAGCTGCTGACCTGTTTCGCGCGGCGGCGGGTCTTCGGCTACCGCTTCATGGTCTATGCCCTGCTGGGCATCGCCGCGGTCGGCTTCCTGGTCTGGGGGCATCACATGTTCACCTCCGGCCAGGCCGCCTATGCCAGCGTGATCTTCTCGATGCTGTCCTTCCTGGTCGCCGTGCCCTCGGCGATCAAGGTGTTCAACTGGACCGCCACCTTCTATCGCGGCTCGATCCGCTTCACCTCGGGCATGCTCTACGGGCTGGGCTTCGTCGGGCTGTTCACCATGGGCGGGCTGACGGGGCTGTTCCTGGCGGCGATCCCGATCGACATCCATGTCCACGACACCGCCTTCATCGTCGCGCATTTCCACTACATCATGGTGGGCGCGGTGGTGACCGCCTTCTATGGCGGGCTGCATTTCTGGTGGCCGAAGATCACCGGCCGGCTCTATCCGGAGGGCTGGGCGCGGTTCGCGGCGATCCTGATGTTCTTCGGCTTCAACCTGACCTTCTTCCCGCAGTTCATCCTCGGCTATCTGGGGATGCCGCGGCGCTATCACAGCTATCCGGCGGAGTTCCAGGTCTGGCAGGTGCTGTCCTCGGGCGGCTCCGCGGTGCTCGCTTTGGCCTACCTGCTGCCGATGGCCTATCTCGCCTGGTCGCTGGTCTGGGGGCGGCGGGCCGGGGCCAATCCCTGGGGCGCCGCGGGCCTGGAATGGCGGGCCGCCTCGCCGCCGCCGGAGCATAACTTCACCGACGAGCCGGTCGTGGACGGCCCGCCCTACGACTACCATCCGCAGGGCGGGCCGACATGAGCAGCCGGCCCGACAGCATCCGGCCCGACAGCATCCGGGCCGACAGCATCCGGGCCGGGCATTTCCCCGACCTGCCCCGGCAGCGCCTCGCCGGCGAGCTCGGCATGTGGGTGTTCCTGGCCACCGAGATCCTGTTCTTCGGCGGCCTGTTCACCGGCTATGCCGTCTACCGGCTGCAATATCCCGACGCGGTGACAGAGGCCGCGCGCCACACCGATGTCCTGCTGGGGTCGGTCAACACCTTCCTCCTGCTGACCTCCAGTTTGCTGGTCGCGCTCGCCGTCGCCTGCCAGGACCGGCCGGGCCTGCGGCTCTGCCGCCTGTTCCTGGGCGGGGCGATCGCGCTGGGCCTGGGCTTCCTGGCGGTGAAGGCCGTCGAATACCATGCCGACCTGGCGGAGGGCCTGGTGCCCTGGCCGGGCTCCAGCCTGCCGCCCGGGCCGCAGCGGCTGTTCTTCGCCTTCTACTGGGCGATGACGGGGGTGCATGCGGTGCATATGACCGTCGGCATCGCCCTGCTGGGCTGGATGTTCCGCGACCTGCGGGCAAGGCCGAAGCTGATGCGCGGCACCGCGCGGCTGGAGGTTGCCGGCCTGTACTGGCATTTCGTCGATGCCGTGTGGATCTTCCTCTACCCGCTGCTCTACCTGGTCGGGCGGGCGCAATGACTGGCAGGGGGACCGGCAGGCGGACCGGCAGGGGGACCGGCGGGGGGACCGGCGGGGGCGGCCTGCGGCAGTTCCGCTGGGAGATCGGCGTCTGGCTGGCGCTGATCCTGCTGATGGGCGCCACCCTGGGCCTGGCCTATCTGCCGATGGGCGCGGGCAACCCGGCGGCGGCGCTGGCGCTTGCCCTGGCCAAGCTGCTGCTGGTGGCCGTGTTCTACATGCACCTGCGCAGCAGCCGCCCGGTGGTGCGGCTGGCGGCGGCGACGGGGCTGGTCTTCCTGGTGGCGCTGTTCGCCCTGACCCTGGCGGACGTGCTGTTCCGCCTGCCCGCGGCGTGGCAATAGCGGCGCGTGCTGCGCTATCTTCCCCGTCATCAACCTTCCAGAGGCAGTATCGGGTTCATGAGTTTCCGTTCCATCTACCGGCATGGTTTCGCCCGGGTCGCCGCCGGCACGATCGCGGTCCAGCTCGCGGACCCGGCGGCGAATGCCGCCGCGGTGCTGCGGGCAGCCCAGACCTGCCACGGCCGCTCGGTCGCGGTGGCGGTGTTTCCTGAGCTCTGCCTGTCCGGCTATTCGATCGAGGACCTGCTGCTGCAGGACGTCCTGCTGGACAATGTGGAAACGGCGCTGGCGGGCCTGGCGGAGGCGACCCGCGAGCTGATGCCGCTGCTGTTCGTCGGCGCGCCGCTGCGCCATGCCGGGCGCCTGTACAATTGCGCGGTGGCGCTGCATCGCGGCCGGATCCTCGGCTTGACGCCGAAGACTTTCCTGCCGAACTACCGCGAGTTCTACGAACAACGCCATTTCGCCGCCGGCGATGCGGCGGAGGACCAGGAGATCCGGGTCTGCGGCCAGGCGGTGCCGTTCGGCAGCGACCTGCTCTATGCCGCCGAAGACCTGCCCGGCCTGATCGTCCATGCCGAGATCTGCGAGGATTTCTGGGTGCCGGTGCCGCCCAGCAGCGAAGCCGCGCTGGCCGGCGCGACGGTCCTGCTGAACCTGTCCGCCAGCAACATCACCATCGGCAAGGCCGACGAGCGGCGGCTGCTCTGCAGCTCGCAATCGGCGCGCTGCCTGGCCGCCTATCTCTATGCCGCCGCGGGCACCGGGGAATCCACCACCGACCTGGCCTGGGACGGCCAGTGCGAGATCTTCGAGTGCGGCCGCACCCTGGCCGCCACCGAACGCTTTCCCGATGCCGGCAGCCTGGCGATCGCCGATATCGACCTGGACCTGCTGCGCCAGGAGCGCGCGCGGATGGGCTCCTTCGACGACAACCGGCGACACCAGGGCATCGCGGCCGGCAGCTTCCGCGCCATCGGCTTCCGCCTGGCGCCGCCGGACGGCGATATCGGCCTGCTGCGCGAGGTGAGCCGCTACCCCTTCGTGCCGGCGGATGCCGAGCGTCTCGCCCGGGATTGTTTCGAGGGCTACAACATCCAGGTCGCCGGGCTGATGCAGCGGCTGCGCGCCACCGGCATGAAGAAGATCGTCATCGGCGTCTCCGGCGGGCTGGATTCCACGCAGGCGCTGATCGTCGCCGCCCGCGCCTTCGACCGGCTGGGCCTGCCGCGCAGCAACATCCTCGCCTATACCATGCCGGGCTTCGCCACGAGCGCGCATACCAAGGGCAATGCGCTGCAGCTGATGACGGCCTTGGGCACCACCGCCGCGGAGCTGGATATCCGGCCGGCCGCGCGGCAGATGCTGGCCGACCTGGAGCATCCCTTCGCCGAGGGCGCGCCCGCCTACGACGTGACCTTCGAGAACGTGCAGGCGGGGCTGCGCACCGACTACCTGTTCCGCCTGGCCAACCATCATGGCGGGCTGGTCCTGGGCACCGGCGACCTGTCGGAGCTGGCGCTGGGCTGGTGCACCTATGGCGTCGGCGACCAGATGTCCCACTACAACGTCAATTCCGGCGTGCCGAAGACCCTGATCCAGCACCTGATCCGCTGGGTGATCGCCTCCGCCCAGTTCGACGCGGCGGTCGACGCGATCCTGGAGTCCATCCTGGCCACCGAGATCTCGCCGGAGCTGGTGCCGGTGGGCGAGGGCGAGACGCCGCAGAGCACGGAGGCCGCGATCGGCCCCTACGACCTGCAGGACTTCACCCTGTACTACGTGCTGCGCCATGGCTTCCGGCCGTCGAAGATCGCCTTCCTGGCGCTGCATGCCTGGAGCGATGCGGCGGCGGGCGCCTGGCCGCCCGGCTATCCGGAAGCGAAGCGCCGCGCCTTCGGCCTGGCGGAGATCCGGCACTGGCAGCGGGTCTTCCTGCAGCGCTTCTTCGGCTTCAGCCAGTTCAAGCGCTCCGCCATGCCGAACGGCCCGAAGGTCAGCGCCGGCGGCGCGCTCTCGCCGCGCGGCGACTGGCGCGCGCCGTCGGACGGCCAGGCGCGGATCTGGCTGGAGGAGCTGGAGCGCGAGGTGCCGGAGGCCTGAGGGTCTGAATATGAAATGCTCGACGCGCCGACTTCGATTGCCGGAAGCCCATCGCCCCTCCCCTCGTCACCCGCGGGCTCGACCCACGGGTCCATGGCGCGGCCATGCTCAATCGATTGAGACGGGCATCGAGATGGACCACCGGGTCAAGCCCACTGCTGTCCGGTTAAGTGCTGTTCTCCGGCCTCATGCGTTTTACAGCTTCGTCATGCGCGGGCTTGTCCCGGTCGCCGGGCGATGCCCGGCAACCCATCGCGCCGCACCTCAATGAAATCAGGCCATTATTGAACCTGGCGGCACCATGGACCACCGCGACGAGCGCGGTGGTGACGATTGGGGG
>JAVJON010000069.1:0-25773 GCA_040216765.1 Sneathiellaceae bacterium
CCGACCTGGTGGTCATAGCGAGGGCTATACACCCGATCCCATCCCGAACTCGGCCGTGAAATCCCTCCGCGCCGATGGTACTTCGTCTCAAGACGCGGAAGAGTAGGTCACCGCCAGGTCTGCTCATGACAGTGATGGAAAGCCCTCAGTCACAGACAGCAGAACAGAAAGGCCCGCAACACATCCATGTTGCGGGCCTTTTTCGTTGGTCGTCGCATGCGGGACAGGATCTCGTACGGCCCTGCCGCGCCTTCGGGCCGGCGGCGGTCCCCGCCATGGCTTGCGTTGCGGCCCCGGCCGGCGGAAGCTTGCCCGGACCCGCCGGGCGGCGAGAGATCGCCGATACCTTTCCAGGATCATGGCCCGGTCGCCAAGCCATCAACGGTTCGCCGGTTTCCGGCCGAGGGAGAATGCAATGGAACCTGCCTTTGCCGCGCGCCCGCTATCGCCGGATCTGGGTTGCGAGATCCGCGGCCTCGACGTCGGCACCCTGTCCGGTTCGTCGCACCTGCCGCAAGTGAAGGCGCTGCTGAACAGGCACCACATGCTGGTCTTCAAGGAGCAGCGGATGGATGCCGCGCGGATGATCGCGTTCACAGAGCATTTCGGCGAACTCGACACCCATATCCTGCGGCAGTTCACCCACAAGGATCATGCGACGGTCAGCATCATCTCCAACATCGAGGACCGGAAGCCCAACGTGAACGATGTCTCGTTGAACTGGCATACCGACCTGGCGTACCGGAAACGGCCCTCGGCCTTCGTTACCCTCTATGCCGAGGTGGTGCCGGAGGTCGGCGCCGACACGCGCTTTGCCAGCATGCAGCGCGTCTACCGGGACATGCCGGAGGCCGAGAAGGACAGGCTGCGCGGCCGGCGGGCGACCTACAGCTTCGTTCACCTGCACAGCAAGCGGCCCGACCCCGATCCCCTGACCCCGGAACAGCTGCTGGAATCGGCGGACGTGCACCACCCGATCCTGCGCCGGCATCCCGACACCGGCGAGGAGATCCTCTACATCAACCTGCCCGACTGTATCGGCATCAGCGGGATGGCGCAGGACGAGGCGCTGGCGGTGGTGCGGGACCTCTATGAGCGGATCACCGATCCGAAGAACACCATCGCGCACAAGTGGGAGGTCGGCGACCTGGTGATCTGGGACAACCGAACCCTGATGCATTCGGCGACATACTTCGATGCTGCGAAGTACCGGCGGCGCATGCTGCGTACGGTCGTGCGCGGCGAGGAACCGATGCCCTCGGCCATGTCCTGACCCGCGCCGACGGCCGCGGCGCGGTGGCCGCGGCCCGTGATATCCCGAAATGACGTCGCGCTGATCCGAACGGCACAAGCCCCGGGTCGCCAGGATCGGCCAGCCGGGCCGTGCGGCCGGGCGCGGCTCGGCAGTGTCCCGCGCCCGACGCGTCTGCCCGCCGGACTTGGGGGCGCCGGGCTGCGGGGCGCCGATCCGCAGGTCCTGGAACCTTTCGACGGGCGTTGCATTGCGTTTCCGAGGCAGTCGCCAATGGCTGCAGTGGATCGCAGATTCGGAGGGCCCGATGTTTTTCGAGCGCAGCAAGACGCCCGGCATTGCCCATGTCGCCTATATCCTGGCCGAGGACGGCCTCGCCGCTGTGGTGGATCCCGGCCGCGACGTCGAACGCTACCTTCGGGTGATCCGGAGCAACGGCCTGCGGCTTCGCTGGGTGCTGGAAACGCATCGGCAGGAGGATTTCGAGATGGGGGGCGCGGCCCTCCGGGATCTCACCGGCTGCGAGATCGCGGCCTGCGATCACGAGATCATGGCCCATGCCGACCGGCGCCTGTCCGACGGCGAGGAAATCGAGCTTGCCGACGGGCTGCGCCTGCGCGGCCTGCATACGCCAGGGCATACGCCGGAGAGCATGTCCTTCGCAGTCGCGATCGATGCTGCCCCCGACCGGCCGTGGGGCGTCTTCACCGGCGACACCATGTTCATCGGGGATACCGGCCGGACGGACCTGACCGACGCGGAGCGGACGGCGGAACATGCCGGCCTGCTCTACGATCAGGTCCATGCCAAGATCCTGCCGCTGGGCGACCAGGCGCTGGTCCTGCCGGCGCATGGCGCGGGATCGGCCTGCGGCGGCAATGTCGCCAACCGCGATCACTCCACCATCGGCATTGAACGGGTGAGCAATGCCGTCGCGGTGAAGAGCCGGGACGGCTTTGTCCACCACAAGGCCTCCGAGAAGATGGCGCGTCCGCCCTATTTCCGGCTGATGGAAGAAGTCAACCTGCAGGCCGGGCGGCCGTTCGCCGACGCGCCGGTTCCCTGGCTGGGCCCGCAGGAATTCGCGGAACGCTGCCGCGACGGCCTGGTGATCGATACCCGCGACGCAGAGGCCTTTGCCGGTGGCCATATCGGCGGCGCGTACAGCGTCTGGGGCGCAGGCATGGCGCGCTACGGCGGCTGGGTCGCCGCCGATGGTCAGGCCGTCTACCTGGTGGCCGACGATCCGGCCGCGGCACGCGAGGCCCGGTTGTCGCTCGCCCGCATCGGCCTCGACAATGTCGCCGGGGCATTGTCGGGCGGCTTCGAGGCTTGGCGCGATGCCGGCCTGCCGATCGAGCGGTCCGGCACCACGACGCCGCGTGAGTTGGCCGACCGGCTCGGCGATACCGCGATCCTCGATGTGCGGGAAGCCGGCGAGTACGAGGATGGCCATATCCCCGGTGCCCGCCACGTCTTCGTCGGGCATCTGGAAGACCGGTTGTCGGGGCTCGACCTTGCCCAGGACGCACCTGTGGCGGTCACGTGCAGTGTCGGCCATCGCGCCAGCCTGGCCGTGAGCATTCTCAGGCACAATGGCTATCGCGATGTCAGCAACCTGCTCGGCGGAATGACGGCGTGGGAGCGGCTGCGCCTGCCCATGCAGCACCCGGGAGAGGCAAGCTCCCATGCCGCGCAGTAGACCCCTGCCCATGAGGCCGCGCCACCGTGCCGCCGGCAGCCGCGGACGCTGCGCGCTGGCCGCAGCGGCCGTCCTGGTGGCCGTCCTTCCCGCACCGGCGCTGGCGCAGGCCGGCGCGCTTCCGGATGCGGGCTCCGCCTGGTCGCCCTACCTTGCCGGCGCGCTGATCGGCATCCTGTCGATGTTCACCTTCTACTTCTCGAACCGGCCGCTCGGCGCCTCGAGCAGCTATGCGAAGGTGGGCGGGCTGGTCGGACAGGCGCTGTTCCCGCGCACCGTCGCGACCCTGCCCTATTTCCGGGACAACCCGCCCCGGATCGACTGGGAGGTCATGCTCGTGCTCGGTGTCATAGCGGGCGCGTTCGTCGCCGCCTGGACCGGCGGCGAGTTGACGGGACGCTGGATCCCGCCGTTGTGGCAGGAGCGGTTCGGCGACACGCCCCTGCTTCGCGGCGTGGTGGCGTTCGCCGGCGGCGTGCTGATCTCCTATGGCGCGCGCCTCGCCGGCGGCTGCACGAGCGGCCACGGCATCAGCGGCGCCCTGCAGCTTTCCGTCGGCTCCTGGGTCGCACTGGCCTGCTTCTTCCTCGGCGGCGTGCCGGTCGCGATGCTGCTCTACCGCGTGTGAGGGTGCCATGTCCGCCAGGCAGCTCTCCCTCGGTTTGGTTTTCGGACTCTTCTTCGGCTTCTTCCTGCAGAAGGGCGGCGTCGCCAAGTTCGACGTGCTGATCGGCATGCTGCTTCTGGAGGATTTCACCGTCGCCAAGGTCATGCTCGCGGCCATCCTCGTCGGCATGGTCGGCATCTGGTCGATGCACGGCCTCGGTCTGGTGGAACTGCACGTCAAGCCCACCCGCTATGCCGCGAACATCGCCGGCGGCCTCGTCTTCGGCGCGGGCTTCGCCCTGGCAGCCTATTGTCCCGGCACAGGCGCGGCCGCGCTCGGCCAGGGAAACTTCGACGCGCTTGCCGTCATGGCCGGCATGGTCGCGGGCGCCTATCTCTTCGCCGCGACGCCGGGCATCGCATCACGCCTCGACCGGCAGGGCGACCGGGGCAAGCTGACATGGCCCGAGCTTCTGCATATCCGGCACAGGCCCTTCATCGCCGGTTTCGCATTTGTCCTGGTGCTTGTGCTGGTCGGCATCGAAAACCTGCTGCCCGGCTGATCGCGGCCGCATGTCCGGGCGCGTGGGCCCAAACCTGTCGGGAGAGAAGGATGGCGCAGGACTTCGACCTCGTGGTGATCGGCACCGGTGTCGCCGCCAACGGGGTGGCAAGCCGCTGCCGCGCTGCGGGCTGGACGGTAGCGGTGGTCGACGAGCGCCCGTTCGGCGGCACCTGCGTGTTGCGCGGCTGCGACCCGAAGAAGGTGCTGCGACGCGCGGCCGAAGTGGTGGATGCTGCCCGCCTGCTTCGTGGCAAGGGCATCGCAGGGCCAGTGCCCGGCGTCGACTGGCCGGCATTGATGGCGTTCAAGCGGAGCTTCACCGATCCCGTCCCTGCGGCGCGGGCCGCAGGCTTCGCCGAAGACGGCATCGCCGCCTTCAAGGGGACTGCGCGGTTTGTCGACCGGCACCTGCTGGCCGTGGGCGAGCACAGGCTCGAAGCCCGGCATTTCGTGATCGCCAGCGGCGCCAGACCGGTGCCGCTGCCCTTCCCTGGCGCGGAGCATGTGAGCAGCAGCGACGATTTCCTCGATCTGGAGCGCCTGCCCCGGCGGATCGTGTTTGTCGGCGGCGGCTATGTCTCGTTCGAGCTTGCGCATATCGCGGCCCGCGCCGGCGCCGATGCGACGATCCTCGATCGTGGTGCGCAGCCCCTTCCGGCCTTCGATCCCGATCTTGTCGGGATGCTGGTGGACCGTAGCCGGGCAGCCGGCATGACGTTCCATCCCAGGGCAGAGGTCAAGGCTGTCGAGAGGGCCGGCACGGCCCTGCGGGTTACGGCCGTGATCGACGGGGCCGAGCGCCATCTCGATGCCGACCTGGTCGTCCATGGCGCCGGCCGGGCGGCCGCAGTCGAGCGGCTGGAACTCGGCAATGCCGGTGTCGAAGCCGATCCTGCCGGCGTCGCCGTCAACGAATATCTGCAGAGCAGGAGCAACCCGGCCGTCTATGCCGCCGGCGACGCCGCGGCAACCGCGGGCCCTCCGCTTACGCCGGTGGCGAGCCTGGAGGCCGAGGCGGTAGCCGCGAACCTGCTCGAAGGGAATCATGTCATGCCGGACTATGCCGGTGTGCCGAGTGCGGTCTTCACGATTCCCGCCCTGACCCGCATCGGCCTGAGCGAAGCGGATGCCCGCGACCGTGGCCTGGATGTCGAATGCACCTTCTCCGACATGCGCGAATGGTATTCCGTGCAGCGGGTGGGCGAGACGCATGCGGCCGCCAAGGTCCTGGTCGACAGAGGCTCGGGGCGGATTCTCGGCGCGCATATCCTGGCGCCGGAGGCGAGCGAGACGATCAACCTGTTCGGCCTTGCGATTCGTTCCGGGCTGAAGGCCGCCGACGTGAAAAGCCTGGTGAGCGCCTATCCGTCTGCCGGATCCGACCTCGGGTCCCTGCTGGGCTGACCGCCGGGTCCGGGCCGGCCTGCCGGCGCCTCAGGCCGGCAGCAGGGGCCGGACCTCCTCGGCGAAGCGCTGCATCGCCTCCAGGCTCTCCGCAAGGCTGCCCCGCCGGAAATCCAGAACCAGTTCGCTGACGCCGTGGGCGGCGAGGCCGTCGACATCCGCCGCCACCTGCTCCGGCGTGCCGGTCAGAATGTGCCGGTCGATGCCGTCCAGGTCCAGCGGATGCTCGGCGCCGAACCAGGGTGCCCAATAGGCCAGGGTGATGGTCGCCGGGTCGCGGCCCGCCTTCTCCGACAATGCCTTCAGCCGGTCGAGATGGGCGGCGTAGCGGGACAGGGTATTGAGCGGGTCCTTCGGGTTGGCGCCGATCGGGTACCAGCCGTCGCCCAGCTCCACCGTGCGGCGCAACGCCCGGTTGCTCTCGCCGCCGACCCAGATCGGTATGCCGCCCGGCTGCGCCGGCTTCGGCTCGAACTGAATGTCGCGGAAGCTGTCATAGTCCCCGTCGAAGCGGGGGTCGGCGCTGGTCCACAGCTCCTTGAAGATGCGCAGATATTCGTCCGTGACCTTGCCGCGTTCGTCGAACGGCTCTGTGCCGATCGCCTCGAACTCCGCCCGCAGCCAGCCGGTGCCGACACCCAGTATGGTGCGGCCGCCGGACAGGCGATCCAGGGTGGCGAGCGCCTTGGCGGTATGCACCGGGCGCCGGTGGGGCACCACCATGATGGACGAGAGGAGCCGCATCCGCGTCGTGACGGCCGCAAGCCAGGTCATCAGGGTCAGCTGCTCCAGGCATTCGCCGCTGCTCGCGCCGGGCCAGTCGCCCTCCTGGCTGTAGGGATAGCGCGAATCGATGGTGCGGGGGACCAGCAGATGGTCCGGCACCGCCATGACCGAGAAGCCCAGTTCCTCGCCCGTCCGGGCGATGGCGCAAAGGTCGCTCGCATTGGCGAGCGGCCCGCGCGTCGGGACGCTGAAGCCGAATTCCATGAACCTTTCCCTCCCGTTCCGTGTCGACGGCTGCGGTCCTGCGCGGACCGGCCGGGCGGTGCCGCGACGCCAGCCCCGCCGATACTCCCCGCTGCGCCGGGGGCGGGCAAGCTCTTGCCGCATCGGGTGCGGGCGCCTAATGCTTGGGAAAGCCGGGCCAGGAACCCGGGGAGCGAAAGGGGGAGGATCGGATGCTCGACACGACATTGGCCAGACAGGTCACGGAGGTCCTGGCGTCGTTCGGCAAGGCGCTGGCGGCGGGCGATATCGAAGCCGCGACGGCGCACTTTGTCGAGGACTGCTATTGGCGGGACCTCGTCGCCTTCACCTGGAACATCAAGACCTTGGAGGGCCGGGCGCAGATCGCCGGGATGCTGGCATCGCAGCTCGCGGGGACCGCGCCGTCGGGCTGGGCCCTCGCCGAAGGCGAGCCGGTGACCGAGGAGGAGGGGATCGTCACCGCGTGGATCACCTTCGAGACGGCGGTGGCGCGCGGCTACGGGCTGGTCCGGCTGCGCGACGGCCGGATCTGGACCCTGCTGACCACGGCGGCGGAGCTGAAGGGGCATGAAGAGGCGCAGGGCTTCGACCGGCCGTTGGGCGCGAAGCACGGCGCCGGCAAGCACCGCACCTCCTGGCTGGAGGAGCGCGAGGCCGAGGCGCGGGAGCTCGGCCATAGCCGGCAGCCCTATGTCGTGATCGTCGGCGGCGGGCAGGGCGGCATCGCGCTGGGCGCGCGCCTGCGGCAGCTCGGCGTGCCCACGATCATCGTGGAGAAGAACGACCGGGCCGGCGACAGCTGGCGCAAGCGCTACAAGTCGCTCTGCCTGCACGACCCGGTCTGGTACGACCATCTGCCCTATCTGCCGTTCCCGGCGAACTGGCCGGTGTTCAGCCCGAAGGACAAGGTCGGCGACTGGCTGGAGATGTACACCCGGGTCATGGAGCTGAACTACTGGACCCGGACCGCCTGCCGGTCGGCACGGTTCGACGAGGCGAAGAAGGAATGGACCGTGACCGTCGACCGCGACGGGACGGAAGTCGTCCTCAGGCCGAAGCATCTGGTGCTGGCCACCGGGCAGGCGGGGCATCCCAACCTGCCCGACTTCCCGGGCATGGAGCGGTTCCGGGGCGACCAGCATCATTCCTCGCGACATCCCGGGCCGGATTCCTGGCGCGGCAAGCGGGCCGTGGTGATCGGCTCCAACAACTCCGCCCACGACATCTGCGCCGCGCTCTGGGAGAACGACGCCGAGGTGACCATGGTGCAGCGCTCCTCCACCCATGTCGTGCGGTCGGAGACGTTGATGGAATTCGCATTGGGCGAGCTCTATTCCGAACAGGCCGTCCGCAACGGGGTCACGACCGAGAAGGCGGACCTGATCTTCGCCTCGCTGCCCTACGCGATCCTGCCCGCATTGCAGGTCCCGATCTATCGGCAGATCCGGGAACGCGACGCGGACTTCTATGCCGGGCTGGAGAAGGCCGGCTTCTGGCTGGACTGGGGCGACGACGAATCCGGGCTGTTCATGAAGTACCTGCGGCGCGGCTCGGGCTACTACATCGATGTCGGCGCCTCGCAGCTGATCGTCGACGGCGAGATCAAGCTCGCGCATGGCGAGGTGAAGGAGATCACCGAGTCCGGCGTGGTCCTGGAGGACGGCACCGAACTGCCGGCCGACCTGATCGTCTATGCCACCGGCTATGCCTCGATGAATGGCTGGGCGGCCGACCTGATCGGCCAGGACGTCGCCGACCGGGTGGGCAAGTGCTGGGGCCTGGGCTCCGACACCACCAAGGATCCCGGCCCCTGGGAGGGCGAGGAGCGCAACATGTGGAAGCCGACGCAGCAGGAGGGCCTGTGGTTCCACGGCGGCAACCTGCACCAGTCGCGCCACTACTCGCAGTTCCTGGCCTTGCAGCTGAAAGCGCGGATGGAGGGCATCCCGACCGCGGTCTACGGCATCCCCGAGGTGCATCACCTGCGCTGAGGCTGGGACGCGTGCGAGGGGCTGGCTGCCGCGAGATCGGATACGCGCCGTCGCCCCGGACTTGATCCGGGGCGACGGCGCAGGCGGCGATGCCGTGCGGCGGGCGTCGTCACGTCACCCGCAGCAGCCCCATCATGCCGGTCTCCTGATGCTCGATGATGTGGCAGTGGAACATCCAGTCGCCGGGATTGTCCGCCACCAGCGCCACCCGGCGGCGTTCGCCCGGCGCGACCAGGGTGGTGTCGGCCCAGTGCACCGGCAGGCCGGGATCCTGGGAACTCGACAGCACCTTGAAGCTGTGGCCGTGCAGATGGATCGGATGGTCGTGCTTGGAGCGGTTCTCCAGTTCCAGGACATAGCTGCGGCCGCGTTCCAGCACGGCCAGCGGCGCCGGCGGGTGGGCATGGCCCTGTTCCGGCCAGGTCTGGCCGTTGATCGACCAGAGGGTGCGCGGTGCCAGGCAGAGCCCGTCGGCGAAGGGCAGGCCGGCCAGCTCCGCCGGCGGCGCCGATGGGGCGGGCGCGGTGGCGAAGGCCATCGGCAGGATCTGCGCCTCGGCCAGGTCCGGCTCCGGCAGATGTGGCCTGGCGAGGGCAGGCGGCTCGAACGGTTCCTCGCGCAGCGGCCGGCCCGTCGCCTCGAGCCGGGCCAGCAGGCCCGGCCGGGTCCCGCGCAGGCTCCACAGTTCGACGATCGCGCCCGCTTCCGCCGGCATGCGCAGCGCCAGGTCGGCACGCATCGCCGGCCCCAGGCGCCAGCCGTCCAGGAGCAGGGGCGGCAGCGGCATCCCGTCGGTGGCGATCAGCCAGGCCGGTGCGCCGCGCAGCTTCAGGTCCAGGAGGCGGCTGTTGTCCAGGTTCAGGACCCGAAGGCGCAGGTCGCCGCCGGCCGGCACCGCATAGGTCGGCGCCGTGCCGTCGCCGAGCGGCATGCCGTTGACGGTGTGCAGGGCGCCGTAGGTGCCGGCGCCGGCCGCGCCCTTGAGGGTCAGGAACGGGCCGAGGCTGCCATCCGCGTTCAGGTTCCAGTCCTTGTAGGCCAGCACCAGCTCCGCATCGAACGGCCGCGGCTCGTCGCCCTCCACCAGCAGGATGCCGGCCAGGCCGCGGCCGAGCTGTTCTGCCGTGTTGCAGTGGGGATGGAAGAAGAAGGTGCCGGGATCGGGCGGCGCGAAGCGGTAGGTGAAACCCTCGCCCGGCTCCACCGGCGCCTGGGTGATGTAGGGCACGCCATCCATGGCATGGGGAATCCGCAGGCCATGCCAGTGGATCGTCGTATGCTCCGCGGCGAGACGGTTCCGCAGGGTCAGTTCCGCCTGCTGGCCGCGCCGCAGCCGCAGCACCGGCAGCATCTCGCCATTGTAGAGCCGCAGGCGGCTGGCGGCGGGCTGACCCGGGGTCAGGCGCCGGTCGACCTCGGCGGCGGTCAGGGTTGCGCGGAACGGCGGCGCGCTGTCCGCCCGGCTCCAGGGCATGGCGGCGAGGCCGCCTAGCGCAAGGGCGCCGGTCAGCAGGGCGCGGCGCGACAGCGCCAGGCTGGAGCGGGCGGGAACTTTCATCCGGCCAACCTAGCAATATTGCGAACGATTCGCGAATGCCGGAAAAGGGCGGGGCCGCCCCGCCGGGGAGCGGCCCCTTGCCTGCCTGCCTGCCGTCAGGCGGCCTGGGCGGTCAGTGCCTCGCCATTGACGGTCAGGCCGCCCGCATCGGCGCCGACGGTGACCGTGTCGCCATCCTCCACCGCGCCTTCCAGGATCTTCATGGCCAGCGGATCCTGCAGCTGGCGCTGGATCACCCGCTTCAGCGGGCGGGCGCCATAGGCCGGGTCGTAGCCGGCCTCCGCGAGCCAGTCCACGGCGGCGGGCTGCACGTCCAGCTCGATCTTCCGGTCCCGCAGCAGCGCCACCAGGCGCTGCAGCTGGATCTTCACGATGCCGCCCATCTCCGACCGGCCCAGCCGGTGGAACAGGATCATGTCGTCCAGCCGGTTCAGGAATTCCGGCCGGAAGCTGGCCCGGACCACGTCCATCACCTGCTCGCGCACACTGCCCGAATCCTCGCCCTCGCCGAGGCCCGCGAGATACTCGCTGCCCAGGTTGGAGGTCATGATGATCAGGGTGTTGCGGAAGTCGACGGTATGGCCCTGGCCGTCCGTCAGGCGGCCATCGTCCAGCACCTGCAACAACACGTTGAAGACGTCGGGATGGGCCTTCTCGACCTCGTCGAACAGGATCACCTGATAGGGCCGGCGGCGGACCGCCTCGGTCAGCGCGCCGCCCTCGTCATAGCCGACATAGCCGGGCGGGGCACCGATCAGGCGGCTGACCGCATGCTTCTCCATGAACTCCGACATGTCCATGCGGACCATCGCCTGGTCGTCGTCGAACAGGAAGGTCGCCAGCGACTTCGCCAGCTCGGTCTTGCCGACGCCGGTCGGTCCCAGGAACAGGAAGGAGCCCATCGGCCGGTGCGGGTCCTGCAGGCCGGCGCGCGCCCTGCGCACCGCGTTGGACACCGCCCGCAGGGCCTCCTCCTGGCCGATCACGCGCGCGCGCAGGCTGTCCTCCATGCGGATCAGCTTGTCGCGCTCGCCCTCCAGCATCTTTTCCACCGGGATGCCGGTCCAGCGGGAGACGACGCCGGCAATGTCCTGGTCGGTCACCGCCTCGCGCACCATGTGGGTGGCCGTCCCGTCCGTGTCGCTGCCGGCGGCCTCGGCCCCGGTCAGCTTCTTCTCCAGGCCGGGGATGACCTCGTATTGCAGCTTGCCGGCCTCCTCCAGCCGGCCCTCGCGCATCGCCGTCTCCAGCTGGTGGCGGGCCGCGTTCAGATGGTCCTTCAGCTCCGAGGCCGAGCCGAGCTTGGCCTTCTCCGCTTCCCAGGCGGTGGTCAGCTCGCGGGACTGCGTCTCCAGGGTGGAGATCTCGCCGTCCAGCTTGCCCAGCCGCTCGCGGGAGGCGCTGTCTGTCTCCTTCTTCAGGGCCTCGCGCTCGATCTTCAGCTGGATCAGCCGGCGGTCGATCTCGTCGACTTCCTCCGGCTTGGAATCCACCTGCATCCGCAGGCGCGATGCGGCCTCGTCCATCAGGTCGATCGCCTTGTCCGGCAGGAAGCGGTCGGTGATGTAGCGGTTCGACAGGGTGGCCGCCGCGACGATCGCGCCATCGGTGATGCGCACCTTGTGGTGCACCTCGTAGCGCTCCTTCAGGCCCCGCAGGATGGAGATCGTGTCCTCCACGTTCGGCTCCGGCACGAAGACCGTCTGGAAGCGCCGCGCCAGCGCGGCATCCTTCTCGATATACTTCCGGTATTCGTCCAGGGTGGTGGCGCCGACGCAGTGCAGCTCGCCCCGCGCCAGGGCCGGCTTCAGCAGGTTGGAGGCATCCATCGCGCCATCGGCCTTGCCGGCGCCGATCAGGGTGTGCAGCTCGTCGATGAACAGGATCACCTCGCCGGCTGCGGCCTCGATCTCCGACAGCACGGCCTTCAGCCGCTCCTCGAACTCGCCGCGGAACTTGGCGCCGGCGATCAACGCGCCCAGGTCGAGCGACAGCAGACGCTTGCGCACCAGGCTTTCCGGCACGTCGCGGGCGGCGATGCGCAGGGCCAGCCCCTCGACGATGGCGGTCTTGCCGACACCGGGATCGCCGATCAGCACGGGATTGTTCTTGGTCCGCCGGGACAGGACCTGGATGGTGCGGCGGATCTCCTCGTCGCGGCCGATCACCGGGTCCAGCTTGCCCTCGCGCGCGGCCTCCGTCAGGTCGCGGGAATATTTCTTCAGGGCGTCATAGCCGGATTCCGCCGACGCGCTGTCCGCCGTGCGTCCCTTGCGCAGGTCGTTGATCGCCTGGTTCAGGCCCTGCGGCGACACGCCGGCATCGGCCAGCGCCTTCTGGGCCTTCGTGCCGCTGGCCATAGCAACGGCCTGCAGCAGCCGTTCCACCGTGACGAAACTGTCGCCGGCCTTCTCCGCCAGTTTCTCGGCACTGTCGAACAGGCGCGCCGTCTCCGGTGTCAGGTGCAGCTGGCCTGCGCCGGACCCCTCCACCTTCGGCAGCTTGTTCAGGTCGGCGGTGACCGCCAGCAGGGCCTTGTCGGGCGCCCCGCCCGCGGCGCGGATCAGGTTGCCGGCCAGGCCCTCCTTGTCGTCCAGCAGCACCTTCAGCACATGTTCCGGCGTCAGCTGCTGATGGCCCTCGCGCAGCGCAAGGCTCTGTGCCGACTGCAGGAAGCCGCGGCTGCGCTCCGAATATTTCTCGAAATCCATGACGATGTCCCTTCTGAGGCGACGTCAGCCAGAGCCTCCCTGATGCGGCAAGGCCCCCGACCGCTCCTGGGATATGGTGGTGCAATATTGCAACACAAGGGCATTCGGCGGCGAATTCCGCGGGATCCTCACGGGTGGCGCCTGGGCACGAAAAAGGGCGGCCCGCTGAATGCGCGACCGCCCCATTTCGGGTGTCCGGTATCCCGTGGCAGCCGGGCTGCCGCGGCGGATCTGCCTTGCCTTCAGGCGGCGGCTTCCTCGGTCTCGCCACCGCCATCGCCCTCGCTCTCGGCGGCCCCGTCCTCCGGCCCGGCGGGCGGGTTGGCCGGTGCGGCCTGCTCGGCGCGGCTGTTGCGGCGCCGCCGCGGCGGACGCGGTTCCCGGCGGGGCTGTTCGGCGCGGCCGGCTTCGGCCTGACCGGCAGATCCGCCAGCCTCGGCCTGCTCGCCCCGGTCGGCCTGCTCGCCCCGGTCGGCGCGCTCGCCCCGGTCGGCACGCTCGCCGCGGTCTGCACGCGCGCCGCGGTCTGGACGCTCGCCGCGCTCGGCCCGCTCACCGCGCTCGGCCCGTTCGCCGCGCTCGTCGGCGGTGGCGTCGCCCTGCTGGTTGTCCCGCGACTGGCGCGGCTGGTCCAGGTCCAGCTGCGGCGAGGACGCCTGCTGGTGGCCGGACGACTGCTCGCCATAGGACGACTGGTCGTCATCCTCGTCATCGTCGTAGTTGCCGGACCCGTTCGGCCCGCCATTGCCGCTATTGCCCTGGTTGGAGCCGCGCTGGTTCGGCTGCCGCGGCGTTACGAGGCCACTGGCCAGCATGATGCGATAGTAATGCTCCGCATGCTGCAGGTGGTTCTCCGCCGCGATCCGGTCGCCGCTGGCGCTGGCATCCCGCGCGAGCTGGCAGTACCGCTCGAAGATATGGTTCGCCGAGCCGCGGATCTTCACCTCCGGCCCGTTCGAATCATAGCTGCGGTTCGCGTTGTTCGGATGCGGCCTGCGCCCGCCTGAGCGGTTGCCGCGCGCCCGTTTCTGATTAACAGGTCTCATTCCGGTTCCGTTGACTCTGGTTGCCCGATCAAGTGGCTGACATGGCCTGCGGTCTTGCGGCAATCACGCCGCCAGCCGTCAGGCCGGGAATGGCGGGGCATCCCGCGGCATTCCTGCCGCAGCCCGCCGCTCTCGCCTGTCACCGACAGGCAATGCTTGCGCCTTGCGATTGCGTGCGTCGGCCCGATCCCGGCCGCTCCCCAATCTTCCCGAAGCTGCCGGGTGATCGCCCGCAGCCCCCAGTTCCGTCCGGCCATGGCCGGTTTGCGACAAGGCCGCGGCCCGCCAGCGGCATCCGCCGGCCGGCATCGCCGCGCGCCGCGACCTGACCGCACTTGGCCCTTGCCGATCGCATTCCGGAGCGTATCGATGCCGCCACGACCTCGATTGGCCGAAAATTCCGTTCCGTGCAGATCGCGGTTTCACCGGTCCCCCGACCCGTGCATGACCCGATCGTCGCATGCACCTCGGAAACCGCTGCTGCCCGTCCGCGCCGGCTTGCTTCCGCCACGCGGCCCGGCCGCCGGTCATTCCGGCGGCGTCCGGGCAATCCTGCCCCCGGCACACCATGACAGTAGCGACTGCACGGCAGAAATCCAAGTCTGAAAATCAGAATTCGGCACAGAACCGCCACCCTTGCCCGGTTCTGGCGATCACCATTCCGCCAGCAGGGCCCGCGGCACCCCGGCCAGGTCGTCCGCTGCGACGACCCGCGTGGCGCCGGCCCTGTCCAGCAGGCCCGCGACCGCCCGGGTCGTGGCGCGATCCACCTCCAGCGCCGCCAGCCCGCCCGGGCGCAGCAGCCGCGGCAGGTCCGGCACGATCCGGGCATAGGCGTCCAGGCCCAGCGGGCCGCCATCCAGGGCGAGCGGCGGGTCATGGTCCCGGACTTCCGGCATCAGGCCGGGCAGGGCATCGCTGGCGATATAGGGCGGGTTGGACAGCACGATATCGGCGCAGCCGGTCCGCAGCGCGGTCGTCCAGTCCGCACGCAGGAACCGCGCCCGGCCGCCCAGGCCCGCCGCGGCGGCGTTGTCCCTGGCCACGCAGAGCGCGGCCGCCGACAGGTCGATGCCCAGGCCCCGGGCCGCGGGCAGTTCCGCCAGGAGGGCCAGCAGCAGGCAACCGCTGCCGGTTCCCAGGTCGACGATGGTCGGCGCGGCATCGCGGCCCGGCAGCCGGGCGAGCAGCAGTTCGACCAGCAGTTCGCTGTCCGCGCGCGGGTCCAGGACATCCGGCGTGACGGCCAGGTCCAGGGTCCAGAAGCCCCGCCGCCCGAGAATCCGGGATACCGGCTCCCGCGCCGCGCGCCGCTCCAGCATCGCCGCGAAGCGCTGCCCCGCGGCGCTGTCGACCGGGCCGCCGCGCGCCATCCCGGCCGGGCTGTCCAGGCCGCAGGCCGCAGCCAGCAGCCAGGCGGCGTCGCGCTCGGCGCCATCGATGCCCGCCGCAGCAAGCCGCTGCGTGGCCGCCGCCAGCAGTCCCCGCCGGTCGCCCGCCGGCCGTGCGGCGGCGCCGGCGGATATCGCCGCGCGGGACATCTCAGGCGGCATCGTCGGCACTGAGCCGGGCGGCCTGGTCGTCGGCGATCAGCGCGTCGATCAGCTCGTCCAGCGACTCGCCGATCATCACGCGGTCGAGCTTGTAGAGGGTCAGGTTGATGCGGTGATCGGTGACCCTGCCCTGCGGGAAGTTGTAGGTGCGGATGCGCTCCGACCGGTCGCCGGAGCCGACCTGCCCCTTGCGGGCGGCCGCGCGCTCGGCATCCGCCTGGTGGCGCTGCTGGTCGTAGAGCCGCGCCCGCAGGACCTTCAGCGCCTTCGCCTTGTTGCGGTGCTGCGACTTCTCGTCCTGCTGGGTGACCACCAGGCCGGTGGGCAGATGCGTGATGCGCACGGCGGAATCTGTCGTGTTGACGTGCTGGCCGCCGGCGCCGGAGGAACGGTAGACGTCGATCCGCAGGTCCTCGTCGCGGATCTGGATGTCGACCTCCTCGGCCTCGGGCAGGACGGCAACCGTGGCGGCCGAGGTATGGATGCGCCCGCCGGCCTCGGTTTCCGGCACCCGCTGCACGCGATGGACGCCGGATTCGAACTTCAGGCGGCGGAAGACATCCTTGCCGGAGACCTCGGCGATCACCTCCCGCCAGCCGCCCAGGTCGGTCTCGCTGCCATCCATCACGGTGAGCCGCCAGCCATGCAGCTCGGCATGGCGCTGGTACATCCGCAGCAGGTTGGCGGCGAACAGGGCCGCCTCCTCGCCGCCGGTGCCGGCGCGGATCTCCAGGATCGCGTTGCGGCTGTCCGCCTCGTCCTGCGGCAGCAGCAGGAGCTGCAGCGCGCGCTCCGCCTCGGGCAGGCGGTCCTGCAGGCTGCGGCGCTCAGCGTCCGCCAGGTCGCGCATCTCGGCATCCACGCCGGCATCGGCCAGCATCGCCTCGGCATCGGCCAGTTCCGCCTGCAGCCGGCGATAGGCGGCGATTCCGGTCACCACCGGCTCCAGCCCGGAGAATTCCCGCGACAGGTCGGCCAGCCGGTCCGACGCCAGCTTGCCGGATCCCAGAAGGGCCTGCACCTCGTCGTAGCGCCGCAGCACCTGGTCCAGTTTCGCGTCGGGCAGCATCGCGGATGACCCGGTCACACGGTCCCGGCCGGCGCCCGGCCCGCGGCCGCCAGCTGTGCCGTCAGGTGGGCCGACAGGTCGTCGAAGGCGATCTCGGCCTGCGCGCCGCTGTCCAGGTCGCGCACGGTGGCGCGGCCGGCGGCGATCTCGTCCTCGCCCAGCAGCACGGCGAACCGGGCGCCGACCTTGTTGGCCCGCTTCAAACGGCGGGACAGGTTGCCCTTGAACGCCTCGTCGACGCTCAGCCCGGCCTGCCGCAGGGCATGGGCCAGGGCCAGGGTGCGGCGTTCCGCTTCCGCCCCCAGCGGCACCAGTGCGACCGGTCGGTCGAGCGTTGCGGCGCGGTCGGCCAGCATCGCCAGCCGCTCGATCCCGCCGCCCCAGCCGATGCCGGGGGTGGAGGGGCCGCCCAGCATCTCGATCAGCCCGTCATAGCGGCCGCCGGCGATCACCGCCCCCTGGGCGCCCAGCGCCTCGGTGATGAACTCGAAGGCGGTATGGGTGTAGTAGTCCAGGCCCCGCACCAGGCGCGGGTTCACCGCGAAGGGGATGCCCAGCACGGTCAGGCCGTCCTGCACCTCGTCCCAGAAGGCGGTCGCCTCCTTGCCCAGAAAGCTGCCGAACTGCGGTGCATCGGCGACGATCTCGCGATCGCGCTCGACCTTGGAATCCAGGATCCGCAGCGGATTGCGGCCCAGCCGGGCCTGGCTGTCCGGCGACAGTTCGCCGCGATAGGGCTCCAGATAGCCCAGCAGGGCCTCGCGATAGGCGGCGCGGCTCTCCGGATCGCCCAGCGAGTTGACCTCCAGCCGGCAGACCCCGGCAACGCCGAGCCGGTTCAGGATGTCCCAGGCGATGGCGATCACCTCGATATCGGCACGCGGTTCCGGCGCACCGATCAGTTCGATGTCGATCTGGTGGAACTGCCGCTGGCGCCCCTTCTGCGGGCGTTCGTAGCGGAACACCGGGCCGTTGGCGAAGACCCGCAGCGGCAGCGCCTGGGCCAGGCCGTTGCTGATCACGCCGCGGCAGATGCCGGCGGTGAATTCCGGCCGCAGGGTGATGCCCTCGCCGCCGCGATCCTCGAAGGAGTACATCTCCTTGGAGACCACGTCCGAGGTCTCCCCCATGGTGCGCGCGAAGACCTCGGTGAACTCGAAGATCGGCGGCGCCACCTCCCGATAGCCATAGCGGCTGGAGACGGCCCGCGCGGCATCGATCACCGCGGCATGGCGGGCGAAATCGTCGGGCAAAAGGTCATGGGTGCCCCGGACGGGCTGCAGACTGGCCAATGCGCTCTCCGATTTCCTGTCAGGAGGCGCCGGCAAGGGCCGGGCGGCGGTCGCCATCCGCCGCGCCCGGCTCGCCGTCGCCCTCCCGGTTCTGTCCCGCCTCGACGTCCTTCGCCGCCTCGATCTCGGCGGCCTTCGCTTCCACCAGCTGCGCCAGATGCTCCACCAGGTCGGCATCCTGGAAGCGGTGGTGCGGCACGCCGGCGATATAGACCTGATGGGTGCCCTTGCCGCCGCCGGTCAGGCCGATATCGGTCTCCCGCGCCTCGCCCGGGCCGTTGACCACACAGCCGATCACCGACAGGGTCATCGGCGTCGTGACATGGGCCAGGCGCTTCTCCAGCCGGGCCACGGTGTCGATCACCTGGAACTGCTGCCGCGCGCAGGACGGGCAGGAGATCACGTTCACCCCGCGATGGCGCAGGTTCAGCGACTTCAGCATGTCGAAGCCGACCTTGACCTCCTCCTCCGGCTCGGCGGACAGCGAGACCCGCAAGGTGTCGCCGATGCCCGACCAGAGCAGCATGCCCAGGCCGATGGAGGATTTGACGGTGCCGGCGCGCAGGCCGCCGGCCTCGGTGATGCCGATATGAAGCGGATAGTCGCAGGCCTCGGCCAGGCCCTGATAGGCGGCCACGGCCAGGAACACGTCGGAGGCCTTCACGCTGATCTTGATCTCGTGGAAGTCCTGGTCCTCCAGCACGCGGACATGGTTCAGCGCGCTCTCGATCAGGGCCTCCGGACAGGGCTCGCCATGGCGCTCCAGCAGCTCGCGCTCCAGCGAGCCGGCATTGACGCCGATCCGCATGGAACAGCCATTGGCCTTGGCCGCGCGCACCACCTCCGCCACCCGCGCGCTGCTGCCGATATTGCCGGGATTGATCCGCAGGCAGGCCGCGCCGGCCTCGGCGGCCTCGATCGCGCGTTTGTAGTGGAAATGGATGTCGGCCACGATCGGCACGTTCGCCGCGCGTACGATCTCCTTCAGCGCGGCGGTGCTCTCCTGGTCGGGGCAGGATACCCGCACGATATCGGCACCGACCTCCTCGCAGCGTCGGATCTGGTCGATCGTCGCGCCGGCATCGGAGGTCCGGGTGTTGGTCATCGTCTGCACCGTGATCGGTGCGGTGCCGCCGACCTTCACCGCGCCTACGGAGATCTGCCGGCTGGCGCGGCGGTGGATGTCACGATAGGGGCGGACGCTCATTGCTGAACTCCTGAACTGGGCCGGGCGCCAGGGCAGCGGCGCGCGGCGCAAAGATGGTCAGATGGGTCCCCCGGTGCAAGCCCCGGTCCTGCATGCGACCGACCCTTGCGGCCCCGTTGCGCACCGCACCGCCATCGCGACACGGTCCGGCCGTCAGGCGTCGGTCAGTTGAGCAGCTGGCTGCCGTCGAGCAGGCGCTCGGGATCCAGGGAGACATTCCGCCGCACCGCCCCGCGGGGGCCCAGCGACGGGATCGCGGCGCCGTCGACCTCCACGACGAGGCCGCCGGCATTGCCGGTCATCAGGACCAGGCCCGGCTGGTTCGGCGCACGATAGACATCGCCGGCCTTCAGGACCCGGGTCAGCAGGAGATTGCGCTGCGCATCCTCCACCTGCACCCAGGTATCGGCACTGGCCCGCAGGATGACGCGCGCATCGTCATTGCCGAACACCCGGCCCGGCGGCACGGTGGCGGCCTGCGCGCCGGCCGGCGGCAGGCTGGCGATTGCCATTCCCGCCCGGCTGCCGGATGCCGCGGCATCCGCCGCGCCGGCCGGGTCCTGCGGCCGGGGGTCGGAGGGCAGCGGCGGCGGCGCGGCGCTGGCGGTGCTGTCGGCGGTATCCGTCTCAGGCGGCAGGTCGGGCTCTTCCGCCGCGCCGCCCGGGACCGGGCCGCTGTCGGCGGGGGCGGTGCCGGCGGTCCGCTGCGCATCTGCCGGCGCGGCGCCTGTCGCGCCTGTATCCGCGACACCTGCCCCGGTCGGGGCCGTGCCCGGCTGGGCATCGCCGGTCCGGGCCGCGCCGGGCCCGGCAAGGCGCATTTCCCCGTTCGGCGTCCCGTTGCCGTCGCGCCGATCCAGCAGGGCGGCGGTCTGCATCGCGCTTTCGCCGCGCGCCCGTTCCGCCGCACCGGCGGTGTCCATGGCGGGGGCGGTGTCCGTGGGGGCGGTGTCCGTGGCAGAGGCGGTGTCCGTGGCCGGCGCTTCGGCCAGAAGCCGCGCGGGCACGTCGGGCACGATGTCCTCGAAGGTGACGAGCTGGGTCTTCCAGCCGTACCAGCCGAGATAGCCGATGGCGGCGACGATCATCACCACAGGCAGCAGCCAGAGCCCCGGCGTGCGCCCTTCCGGTCGGACCGTCGGGAATTTCAGCTGCTGCTTGCGCGCGAAATTGTCGTCGTCCTCGGCCTTGTACTGGGCAATGACCTTGTCGGCGTTCAGGTCGAGGAACTTGCCGTAGCTGCGCAGGAAACCGAGGACATAGCTGCGGCCGGGGAGCTGCGTGAAGCGGCCACGCTCGATCGCGGCGAGATAGCTCTCGCTGATGCGCAGGTGAGCCGCGACCTCCTCGAGTGACAGGCCGCGGCGTTCGCGTGCCTGGCGGAGGACGTCGCCGATCCCGCTGTAGATGCCTGTGCCCCGGGCGTCGGGGTCCGGATCGTGGAATCCCAGGTCTTTGCTCGTGCGCTGTTCAAGGAGCGCGATACGTCGCGACCGTTCGCTGGACATTCAATGACACGTTGGCTGTACGAAGCTCAGGACAGAGATGAAATGGCCCCGTCATGCAGGCGGATTCCAGCAACCCTACCTCAGCCCACATTTACGATTGGTGTAACCACCCACCACTCTCCCGTGAATATACGGATTCTGGGGCGGTTTCAAATGACTATGCCGTTTTCCGCAGCGAAATTCTTGAGTTCGCCGCGCAGGCTGCGCTGCGGCAGGTCCAGCAGCTCCTGCAGGCGGGCCTGCAGCGGCGGCAACTGCAGGCTGCGGATCATCGCCTTGACCGGCCCGACCGACCCCGCGGTCATCGACAGCCGGCGAACGCCCACACCGATCGCCGCCATGGCATCGACCGGCCGCCCCGCCATTTCGCCGCACAGGGTTACCGGGATGCCCGCGGCCTGGCCGGCCGCGGCGATCTGGCCCAGCACCTTCAGGAAGGCCGGGCTGACCGGATCGTAGCGGTCCCCGGTCAGCGGGTTGCCGCGATCGGCGGCGAACAGGAACTGCGCCAGGTCGTTGGAGCCGATCGACAGGAAGTCCACGACCTGCAGCAGCGCCGGCAGCTGGTAAAGCAGGGAGGGGACCTCGAGCATGGCGCCGACCTCCAGCCGCCGCGGCAGCCCGCGCCCCTGCCGGCGCAGGCGTTCCTGCTCGGACATCAGCACGGCCTTGGCGTCGCGGAACTCCGGCACGTCGGTGATCATCGGGAACATGACGCTGAGATCGCGCCCCGCGGCTGCGATCAGCAGGGCCCGGACCTGGGTGCGCAGCAGGGCAGGCCGGTCAAGGGCGATCCGGACGGCGCGCCAGCCCATTGCAGGATTGGCCTCGTCGCGCTCGCCGATATAGGGCAGGGTCTTGTCGCCGCCGACATCCAGGGTGCGGAACACCACGGGGCGGGACTCCGCCGCCTCCAGGATGCGGGAATAGAGCTCGGTCTGCGCCTCCACCCGCGGGAAGGTCGCGCGCACCATGAATTCCAGCTCGGTCCGGTACAGGCCGATGCCCTCGGCCCCGATCTGCGCGAGATGCGGCATGTCGACCAGCAGCCCGGCATTCATCAGCAGGCAGATCTCGGCGCCGTCCTGCGTCGTCGCCGCCATGTCGCGCTGCGCCTCGTAGATCGCGCGGCGCTGCTGGCGCACCTTCTGGTTCTGCTGGAAGGCCTGCAGCACGTCGCTTGCCGGCCGCACATAGACCTGGCCGTGATCGCCGTCGACGATCACCGGGTCGTTCGGCTCCACCCGCCCCGTGACGTTGCGGCAGCCGCCGATCACCGGCACGCCGAGCGCCCGGGCGACGATCGCCACATGGCTCATCGCGGAGCCATGCTCCAGCACGATCCCCTTGATGTTCGCGCGGTCGAAATCCAGCAGCTCCGCCGGGCCCAGATGCTCCGCGAAGACGATGGCGTCCGGCGGCAGGGCGACGCTGCCCGACAGCGGCCCGCCGCCGGCGAGGTGGCGCATCAGGCGGTTGGCCAGATCCTCCAGATCGGCCAGGCGGTCGCGCAGATAGGGGTCGGCGAGATTCTCCATCCGGTGCCGCATGTCGATCTGCACGCGCTGCACCGCGGCCTCTGCCGTCAGCCCGGAATCGACGGCGACATGCAGCTTCCGCAGCCAGCCGGAATCGTGGGCGAACATCTGGTAGGCCTCCAGGATGTCGCGGCTCTCGCCGACCCTGGCGTCCAGGTCCGACACCATCGTGCCGATGGCGTCGCGCATCTCCGCCATCGCGGTGTTCAGGCGCTCGCGCTCGCGCTCGGGATCCTCGGCCAGGGCGCGGTGCAGGTCGGGCCGCGGGCGGTGCAGCACCGCCCGGCCGATCGCCAGCCCCTCCGACAGGGTGCGGCCCTCCAGCCGCTGCGGCAGGGTGGCCTCCGCGTCGATGCGGGCCAGTTCGTCGTTCGGGATGACCTCGCCCGCACCGACGAATTCCGCCAGGACCATGGCGATGGTCTCCAGCGTCTCGATCTCCTCCTCGGCATAGTTGCGCTGGGTGCGGTTCTGGATCGCCAGCACGCCGATGATGCGCCCCTGGCGCAGCAGCGGGACGCCGAGGAAGGACAGGAACGGCTCCTCGCCGGTCTCCGGCCGCCGGGCGAACTTGGGATGGTGCTGGGCATCCGACAGGGCAAGCGGCCGACCGCGGGCCGCGATATCGCCGATCAGCCCCTCGCCGACCTGCAGCCGGGTGGTGCCGATGGCGGCGGCGTTCAGGCCCTGGGTGGCATAGAGCACCAGCTCGCGCCCGGCCTGCAGCAGGTAGATCGAGCAGACTTCCGCCACCATGTTGCCGGCGATCAGCCGGACGATCTGGTTCAGCCGCGCATCGCCATCGCTGTCGCCCGCCATCAGGGTGCGCAGCTGGCGCAGCAATGCGCGCGGACCTCCTGCTTCGGGCAGCAACGCCATCAGGGTTGCCCGGCGACGGGGTCGTCCGTCAGGCGGTCGCGCCGGCGGCCGGCGGCCAGGGCGGTCCGGTCCGGCGCCGGTGCCGGCCCGCAGGCCGCAACGGCGCCGTCTGTCCGCCCCGTGTCCATGTCAGGTCGTGGCATCCAGGCCGAACGCCTGATGCAGGCTGCGTACGGCAAGCTCGGTATAGTCCTGCGGGAGCAGGACGCTGACCTTGATCTCGGAGGTTGTGATCGCCTGGATATTGATCCCCTTCTCCGCCAGGACGCGGAACATGTTCGCGGCGACGCCGGCATGGCTGCGCATGCCGACGCCGACCACGGAGATCTTCACCACGTTGTCGGACGGCAGCAGCCGCTGGAAGCCGATCTCGCCGGCCAGCTTCTGCAGCAGGTCGGTGGCCCGCGTCAGGTCGCCGCGGGGCACCGTGAAGGTCAGGTCGGTTGCCTTGCCGTCGTCGGAGACGCTCTGGACGATCATGTCGACATTGATGCCGGCTTCGGCCAGCGGGCCGAAGATGCCCGCCGCCACGCCGGGCCGGTCGGAGACCCGCACCAGGGTGATCTTCGCCGCGTTGGTGTCGTAGGTGACACCGCTGACGACCTGTTCCTCCATCCTCTCATCCTCATCAACGACCATGGTCCCGGGCAGGTCGGAACCCAAAGCATCTTCCTGCAGGCTGGACAGAACCTGCAATGGAACCTGATATTTCATGGCCAGTTCCACCGACCGGGTCTGCAGCACCTTGGCGCCCAGCGAGGCCAGCTCCAGCATCTCCTCGTAGGTCACTTTCGCCAACCGATGGGCGGCCGGCACGATCCGCGGATCGGCGGTATAGACCCCGTCCACGTCGGTATAGATGTCGCAGCGGTCCGCCGACAGGGCGGCCGCCACCGCGACGGCTGAGGTATCCGACCCGCCGCGCCCCAGGGTGGCGGTGCGGTTGTCGGGCGCCAGCCCCTGGAAGCCGGTGATCACCGGCACCTGCCCCTCGGCCATGCGCTGCCGCAGCAGCCCGGTCTCGATCTCCATGATCCGTGCCGCGCCATGGGCGCGGTCGGTGTGCAGGGGCAGCTGCCAGCCCTGCCAGGACCGGGCATGCACGCCGGCGGTCTGCAGGCACATGGCGAAGAGGCCGGCGCTGACCTGCTCGCCGGTGGCGACGACGGCGTCATATTCCCGCGCATCGTAGATCGGCGAGACCTGCTGGCAGAGCTCCACCAGGCGGTTCGTCTCTCCCGCCATGGCGGAGACGACGACCGCGACCTGATGGCCGGCCGCCAGTTCGCGTGCGACCTTGGCTGCCGCCTTGCGCATGCGATCGACAGACGCGACGGACGTGCCGCCGAATTTCATTACCAGGCAGGCCATTGCTCCCCCACCATAACCCTGTCCACCACTACCCGTGACTGTCGTTGCGCCCGGCCCCGGTGCGTGCCGCCCGCAGCCGGCTCCGGCAGCAGGGGCGGGGCATGCGGGGCAGCGGCGATGCGCCCCGGCGGTGCAATGGGCGCGGCCCCGCCCTCATGCCCGGCAGGCATGCGGCAACGGAACCGGTTTGTCGCAGGAAACCGCGCGCTACATACTGGAGCGGCTACGGTGACGCAAGCGCGGCACCGCCGTCGGTTGCGCGAAAACCAGGGGGCGCAGGAAGCATGGCAGACACGGCGACAGCCTCGAACTCCGGCCAGGCGGCCCCGGGGGACGGATCCCGGCGCGGCGGGGGCGCGACCGCCGATGCGGCGGAACTGGCCCGGTTCGATGCGCTGTCGGCCGAGGCCTGGTGGGACACGGCCGGCGAGATGGCGGGCCTGCATGCGCTCAACCCGGTGCGGCTGGATTTCCTGTGCCGCCGGATCTGTGCCCATTTCGGCCGCGACCCGGGGGCCCGCAAGCCGCTGGCCGGCCTGCGGATCGTCGATATCGGCTGCGGCGGCGGCCTGCTGGCCGAACCGCTGGCGCGGCTCGGCGCAACGGTGACGGGCATCGACGCCGCGCCAGCCGCCATCGCCGTGGCGCGCAGCCATGCCGCGGAGGCCGGGCTGCAGATCGCCTACGAGGCCGTCGAGGCCGCTGTGCTGGTCCAGCGCGCGCAGCAGTTCGACGCCGTGCTGGCGATGGAGATCGTGGAGCATGTCGCGGCGCCGCAGGCCTTCCTCGACGATTGCGCGGCCCTTATCCGGCCCGGCGGGTTCTTCGCCGCCGCCACCCTGTCCAGGACCGCGCGCGCCTTCGCCCTGGCGATCCTGGGCGCGGAATACCTGCTGCGGCTGGTGCCGCGCGGCACCCACGACTGGCGCAAGTTCCTGAAGCCGCACGAACTGGCACGGCTGATGCGCCAGGCCGGCATCACCCTGGGCGAGACATCGGGCATGAGCTACGACCCGGTGCGGCGCGACTGGCGGCTCAGCCGCGACCTGTCGATCAACTACCTGGTCAGCGGCAGCCGGCCGGCCTGAGAGCCCGACACTGAATGCGCGGTCGCCAGACCCGACTGCCGGGACCCTGCCGCACCGCCTCGCCACCAGCGGGCCTGACCGGGTTGCCATGCTCAATCGATAGCGACGGTGTCGAGATGGACCACCGCAACGACTGCGCTGGCGCCAGGTTCGTATCGGCTGCTGTGCGATATGGCGCGACCTGCCCCCAAAAGCTCGTCACTCGCGGGCTCGTCCCGCGAGTCCATGGTGCCGCTGCCCAACGGTTTCCAACAGGGTCCGGGGCGATTGAGCCTCGCGCAGGGATGGACCGCCGGGTCGCGCCCACGGCTGTCCGGTTGAGCATGGCCGGCATTCGCTCAAGGCCGCGACTTTACCGGGCTTGCGGGGTCAAGCGTTGACGCTGGACACGGATGTCCTTGCGTTCCCCCAATCGTCACCACCGCGCTCGTCGCGGTGGTCCA
>JAVJON010000002.1:0-157692 GCA_040216765.1 Sneathiellaceae bacterium
GTCGCGGTGGTCCATGGTGCCGCCAGGTTCAATAATGGCCTGATCTTATTGAGGTGCGGCGCGATGGGTTGCCGGGCATCGCCCGGCGACCGGGACAAGCCCGCGCATGACGAAGCTATAGAACGCATGAGGCCGGAGAACAGCACTTAACCGGACAGCAGTGGGTCGCGCCCGGCGGTGACGAGAAAGGAAAGACGGCCGGCACCTCCCTGTCTCGGTTCGGTGCCTTCCGTCAACGGCCAGGCGGTGCAAGGCCCACGGGCCGCACCGCCCGGCCCGAACCGGACAGCAGTGGGCTCGACCCGCGGGTGACGAGGGGGGCGGCAGGCTCTCAGCCCGGCGCGTCGGGCGTGGCGGCGCGGGCGGCGATCTCCGCCTCGATCGCCTCGATCAGGTCCTGCGCTTCCGTCAGTTTCGGCCGTTCCGCCGCCAGGACGGCGCGAAAGGCCTCCCGCTTCAGTGCCTCGCGGGCCGGGCCGTCGGGACTGGCGCGGGGGCCGGCGGCATCGCAGACGATGTCGATCAGCCGGTCCACCGCATGCAGGCGGCCCCAGAGATAGTCGTTTTCCCGTGCGCGCCTGCTGAAGAAGGCGCCGAAGCTGCCGAACCGGATGCCTTTCAGGCAGGCCTCGGCGCCGCCGCCGCGGATGCTGTCGGCATCCTCCGGGCTGATCCGGTCGACCCGGATCTCGTCCAGCTCGCCGACATCCTCCCAGTGGGTCATGGTGAACATCAGCAGGTCGATGAAGGCGAAGCCGATATAGGCGACATGGACAGGGCGCAGCATGGCGCGGTCCTCGCGGCCGGCGCTGAGATCCGCGAGCAGGGAATCGATGCGCTCGGTGGAACCTTCCAGCGCCATCGCCGCCGCCAGCCCCTCCAGCGCCGAGCCGGTGCGGGCGACCGCATCCGGATGGCCGGGCGGCGGCAGGCCGACGAACTGCGCCGCCAGGGCCTCCCGGTTGTCGAAATGACCGATGCGGATCGCGCGCAGGGCCTCCAGCTCCAGGTACAGCTCGCGTTTCGCGCGGTTCAGCAGGGTCCGGCGCGCATCCATGTCGTCGGCCTCGGTCAGGCCGGTATAGCGCTCGTTCACCGCCTGGATCAGGCCGCGCACCCGCCGCAGGCGATAGTCCATGTCGAAGCGCCGGAGGAATCCCAGGGCCTGTTCCATCGGGTCGTCGCCGGCGGCCAGCTCCTCGAGGTCGCGCACCAGGGCCAGCCCGTTGGCCGCCTGCCACTCCGCCAGAAGCGCGGCGAAGGACTGCGCGGCGGGGCCGTCGTCGACCCAGCCGGTCAGGCTGGCGACCAGCTCGGTGATCTGCTCCGCCGTCGCGGCGATCTGCATCCGCCGGTAGCCGGCATAGAGGAAGCCGACCTCGCGCGCGGTCGCGCGGTGCGCCGCGTTGCGCCACTTCGTGAAATCGGCCGGCCGCGGCTTCAGCAGCCGGCGGCGGCCGACGATCCCCTCCACCAGGCGTTCGATGCGGGGCCAGCTGGCGGCGATCACCGCGCGCAGGCGCGACACCTCGGCGGAATGCTCGCTGATCCAGGCGAGGTCGTCGCGGATCGGCTCGTTGCGGGGAATGTCCGACAGCGCGGCCCGGATGGTGCGGAACCAGCTCGGCGGCTTGCCCGAGGGCGGCGGGGCGGGGCGGCGCGGGGTCGGTTCGATATAGACGATGCGGCGATCCACCTGCCGGTCCGCGGGCCGGCTGCGGATCGCGGCGATCGCCTCGGCGAAGGGCTTGTTCTTCAGCACGCTGCCGTCGATGAAGGCGGTCTTCTCCGGATCCGTGCCGAAGGTCTCGTCATGCGGCCGGTAGGCCTGGAAGTTGCGGGCCAGGAAATCCGCACGCCTGGGCCAGGCCCGGTGCCGGCGGGCGATCACGCCGTCGATCTCCGCGATCTGGGCCGGCGGGAAGGCCCCGGGGAAGGACGAGGTCGCGCGGGCGGCGAACACCAGGCCGGGCACGGACTCGCGGGAGAACTCGCTTTCCTCCCGCCCGTCCAGGGTGCGGCGATAGCTGAAGCTCAGCATGTGGCGATGCTCGCGCTCGACGATCTCCGCCGGGTCGTGCAGGCGGATCAGCTGCCGGTAGCCGAAGAAGTCGGTGACGCTGACGAACAGGTCCAGCCGGTGGCCGGCCGGCATCAGGCTCGCCGGGCGCGCGCTGCCGGGCGCATCGGTGGTGCCCGCCGCCTCCGCCGCCGCGTCCATCGCGTCGCAGCCGTCCAGCAGCATGCGGCACAGGATGGTGCCTTCGAACGGCGGCTTGAACCAGCGGGAGCGCAGGAAGATGGAGAGCTTCTCCCGCGTCTCCGGGTCGCTGGCCAGGCGTTCCAGCCCCCGCATGTTCGCGCCCCAGATCAGCGGGCGCATGTACCACTTGCTCCAGCGGGTGGCGATGTTCTCCGGCGCGATCAGTTCGGCGATGTCGGCATTGGCCAGCCACATCGCGGTCAGCGGCTCCAGCGGCAGGTCGTGGGCCAGCGCGCGGGCCAGGATGATGCCGTTGATGCCGCCGGCCGAGGCGCCGGCCACCACATCGACCACCACCTTCAGGTCCAGCTCCCTGCCGATCCGCTGCAGCAGGTCGCGATAGACCGGCTCGCTGTCTTCCGGCCAGGGCCGGTTGGCGGCCCGTCCCTGGCGCGACGCGGACTCCTCCCCGCCGGCGTCCTGCAGGCTGGCGGAGGCCCGCACCAGCTTGAGGATCTCCTTGGTGATGCCGTGCATGTAGACGGCGAGCGAGATGCCGCCATAGCAGACCAGGGCGAGGCGGAGTTCGGTTTCGCGCATCGCTTCCGCCCGGCCGGGTCAGGCCGGCCGCGCCCCGTCCGGCGGCGGCAGCGGCTGCAGCCGTTCCAGTGCGCTGCGCATGCCGGGCGGGACGACGATCGAGCCCCGGCTGTTCGTGTCGATGAAGACCAGGACGGACTCGGCGGTGGCGTGCAGGCGCCCGTTCAGGAAGATGCCATGGCCCAGCCGCACCGACTTGGTGCCGATGCGGTGCACGCAGGAGCCGATCTGGAGCATGCCCGGATAGTGCATCTCCGCCCGGTAGTCGATCGCCAGATGGGCGAGGACGAAGTCCGCGACCCCCGCCGCAGGGTCGCCGCGCATGATGTCATGGCAGAACGCCACCCGGCCGGCCTCGATATAGGCGGCATAGGCGACGTTGTTGATATGGCCCTGGCTGTCCTGGTCCGAGAAGCGCAGGCTCAGGGCCTCCCAGTGCTGGTAGACGGCCGGATCGCTCAGGTCGGCCGTCGGACTGTCGCCGCTCATCTGCAAGGGCCGATCCCGGCACTACGGCGCCGGCCCGCCCGGTCAGGGCAGCGCGTCGCTGGGCACATAGCTGCCGTCGGCGGTCCGGCAGGTCGTCGTCGAGGGCGGGCGGCTGCGGCCGTCATTGGAGTAGGGGGAATGCGCGTAGACACAGAAGCGACCCTCGTAGTCGGTGAAGGTGATGAATGCGCCGGGTATCAGACTGGGCATCGCCTCGTCCAGGATGATCCACTGCCCGTCGGCCTTGCGCTTGCAGTATGTCAGGGAGTTCGGATCCCGTTCCACGCGGGCGCATTGTTTCACCTGCTCGGCGGAGGGCTCCCAGGGGACGTCCGGCGACCGGTTGCGCCAGTCATAGGCAGAAGCCGGGAGCGCCGCTGCCATGCTGCCAAGGCATGGCAGGGCAAGCGAAAGCAGGATGCTGGCGGTCCGCAGGCCGCGCCAGGCAGAGGATTCGGCCAAGATCGCCTCCCGGTGTCTGCGCCGGCGGCCCCCCCCAGGACGGCTGCGCGGTTTACCCTCGCGACAATGGTAGCGTAAGAACGCCGTTCGGTGCGCGACGTTCTGTCCGGCCCAGCCCCGCGGCGGCGCGATCCGGCCGGGCGACCGGCAAGGACCGCCGATTCGGGCAGCGCTCAAACTGGGGGAAACGTCCTTGGCACAGACCTTGGACAATGACGGCGCCGACCCCGGGTCGGCGGCCGGCGCCATGGCGCGGGAGCGGGTTTCGCCGGCACAGGCGATCACCCTGCTGCTGAGCCTGGGGCTCGTCTACGTGATGAGCCATTTCTACCGCACCGCGCTGGCGGTGATCGCACCGGAAGTCGGCGCCGATCTCGGCCTGACGCCGGGCGAACTCGGCTTCCTGAACGGGGCCTATTTCATCGCCTTCGCGGTGGCGCAGATCCCCGCCGGCATCATGCTCGACAGGTTCGGGCCGCGGCGGGTGATCTCCGGCATGATGCTGGTGACGGTGCTGGGCACCATCCTGATCGGCCTGTCCAGCAGCTATGGCCTGGCCCTGATCGGGCGCCTGATGCAGGGGGCCGGCTGCTCGGCGGTGCTGATGGGCAGTTTCGTGGTCTTCGCGCGCTGGTTCCCGCAACGCTATTTCGCCGCCCTGGGCGCCGCGGTGCTGTTCATCGGCGGCATGGGCAACCTGCTGTCCGCCAGCCCCCTGGCCTATGGCAGCCAGGCGTTCGGCTGGCGCGAGAGCTTCCTGTTCGCAGGCGTCCTGACCCTGGTCCTGGTCGTCCAGATGGTGCTGATCGTACGCGACGCCCCGCCGGGCACCCAGCCGCCGCGCAGCCAGGGCGAACGTCCCGGCCAGGTGCTTGCCGGGCTGGTCGCCGTTGTGAAGACCCGCTACGTGCCCAGCCTGTTCGCGATGAACTTCGTCGCCTATGCCGCGATCATCACGGTGATCGGGCTCTGGGCCGGGCCATGGCTGGCCGATACCTACGGCCTGGGTACCGACGAGCGCGGCAACGTCCTGACCCTGGTCCATATCGGCGTGCTGGCCGGCTATGCCTGCGCGGCGCCGCTGGACCGCTGGCTGGACACGCGCAAGCGGATCGTCTTCACCACCTCGATCGTCTCCATCGCCGGCTATGCCGTGCTGGCGCTGGCCGACGGCCTGCCCCTGACGGTGGCGGTCGCCCTGCTGGTGCTGCTGGGCATGATGGGGTCGGCGAACGTGATCCTGCTGAGCCATATCCGGGCGCTGTTCCCGGTCGACCGGGTCGGGCGCGGCATGTCCGTGCTGAATGTGGCCGTGATGGCCGGTGTGGCCTGCCTGCAGACCTTGACCGGCTGGCTGATCGGATTCTTCCCGCAGGTCGACGGGCATATCCCGCAGGATGCCTATCGCGCGGTCTTCGTGGTCTGCGGCGCGGCCCTGGCCCTGGGCCTCAGCGCCTATGCCTTCGTGCCGGACGCGAAGCCCAGCCAGGTCCGCGACTGATGCCACCGGCAGCAGGCGCCGCGGAACCGCACGGGGCGGCGGCGGGTTGACCGGCTGAACCGCGCCCCGCGCGGTTCGGGGTCTTCGCGGCAAGGGAGGCGGGATGATTCCCGTACTGGCGCGCAGCGGCTATGCCGCGCGCGGTGTGGTCTATTCCATTATCGCCTGGTTCGCCCTGTTGGCCGCCTTCGGCGCCGGCCAGCCGATGGGCAGCCAGGATGCGCTTGCCAAATTGCTGGCGCAGCCATTCGGCGGCCTGCTGGTCCTGGCCATGGTGCTCGGGCTGTTCTGCTTCGCCCTGTGGCGGCTGGCCCAGGCCGGGTGGGACACCGACGCCTATGGACGGTCGCCGCTGGGCCTGCTGATCCGTGCCGGCCTCGTGGGCAGCGCCCTGGCGCATGCCGCACTCGCCCTGTTCGCGCTGGCATTGCTGCTGTCGCTTTCGCTGTCGCTCGGGGAGGGCGGCGAGGGCGAGCGGAGCCTGTTCGGCATGGTCGCAGGCTCGCCGCCCGCGCTGCTGGCGATTGCCGCACTGGTCGGCGGCGTGGGGCTCGGGCATTTCGTGATGAGCTGGCATCTGAGCTTCGAGCGCAGCCTGCCGGCCCGGCCGGACCTGCGTGCCGTGTGCCGCACCCTGGGGCGCACCGGGCTGGTCGCGCGCGGCATCGTCTTCCTGCTGATCGCCGGCCTGCTGGCCGTCGGCGCGTTCCGCGTCATCCAGTCCGATGGCGGCCCGCCGACCATGCGCGACGCGCTGGAATTCCTGCAGACCCTGCCGGCCGGCCCGCTCTGGCTCGGCCTGATCGGCGCCGGCCTTCTGGCATTCGCGCTCTACTGCTTTGCCGAGGCCGCGTTCCGCCGGATCGACCTGCGGCTGGACGACCTGACCTGAATCGACCGGCTGGCGATGCGCCGTCAGACCGACCGCTGCGCCTTGTCCTTCGCCGTGGTGCCGCGGATCAGGTCGCGGATTTCCGCCCATTGCTCGCCGGTCAGCTCGCCGAGGCGGGCGAAGGTGCCCGCACCGTTCAGCCATTGCGCGCCGTCGATGGCGATGACCTCGCCGCTGATATAGGCGACCTCGTCGGCCAGCAGGAAGGCGGCCATGTTGGACAGTTCGGAATGCTCGCCGACGCGGCGCATCGGGATCGAGTTCATCTGGCGTTCCGCCAGCTCCGGGGTCGGGCTGAGCCGCGCCCAGGCGCCCTCGGTCGGAAACGGGCCGGGGGCGATGGCATTGAGGCGGATGCCGCGCGGGCCCCATTCCACTGCCAGGCTCTTGGTCATCGCCGCGACGCCGGCCTTGGACATCGCCGACGGCACCACATAGGGCGAGCCGGTCCAGACCCAGGTGGTCAGGATCGACAGGACGCTGGCGCTGTGGCCGCCCTCCAGCCAGCGCTTGCCGCAGGCATTGGTCATGTAGAATGTGCCGTGCAGGACGATATTGGCGATCGCGTCGAAGGCGCGCGGGCTCAGATCCTCGGTGGGAGAGATGAAATTGCCGGCGGCATTGTTCACCAGGGCGTCCAGCGGGCCGCCGCGCCAGATCTCGCCGACCATCTCGTCCACGGCATCGGCCACGCGGATGTCGCAGGCCATCGCCGTGACCTTGCCGCCGGTGGCGGCCGCCATTTCGCCCGCCGTCTCCTCCAGCACGGGCAGCCGGCGGCCGCAGATGAAGACCTCCGCACCCAGTTCCAGGAAACGTGTGGCCATCGACTTGCCGAGGCCGGTCCCCCCGCCGGACACCAGGATGCGCTTGCCCTGCAACAGGTCGCTTCGGAACATCTCGGCTTTCCCCCCTTGTCCATCCATGCCGGTACAGGACTGTCGGACGTGATGCCTGTGGAGTCCATCCTTGCCGCGCAGGCACCCGGCCTGGTCGCGACGGCCGCCCGCGCCACCGCCAGGCCGGGCGCGCCCGATGCGGCACTGCTGGATGCCTGGCTGGCGCTCTGGGCCCTCGGCGCGGCCGGGCATCCCGGGGTGCCGGGCCTGGCGACCGCTCTTGCGGTGCGGCCGCTGGAGCCGGGCGCGGCGCTGGAAATGTCGGCAGCCGATGCGGCGGCCCACCCGCCGGAACCCGCGGTCCAGGCCGCCGCCGTGCTGGCGCTGCAGGGCGGGGGGGCGTCGAAGCATCCCGCGCTGGCGGCGCTGCGGGGGCGGCTGGCAAACAGCCTCAACGCGGCCTGGCGGCCGGCCGGGCGGTTTGCCTTCGCCCGCCATGCCCTGCCCGCGACGCCATCGCCGTTCGAGGAGGCGCTGGCGGTCGCCGCCTGGGCGCAGCTCCCCGACCCGGTGCCGGAGCGCCGCCAGGCGCGCGGGCGGAAGGTGCTGGCGGGCCTGGCCCGCCTGGCCGGCGAGGGCGGGGAGGCGACGGCCGTTCCCGCGCTCTGGGCGGCGGCGGTTCTGGTGCAGGCTGTCGGCAGGACAGGACTGGCCGCGGCGGTTCCTGCGCTGCTGGCCTCGGTCGAGGCACGGCTGCGCGCCCCGCCGCCCGGGGATGCGACGGGTGCCGCACTGCTCGGCCTGGCCCTGGCGGCGGCGGCGCAGGCCGTGCGGGCGGCCCATCCTGAGCCGGCACGGCTCGCGGCCCGCGCTGCGGCGCGGATGCTGGACGATGCCGGCCTTGCGGCCGCGCCGCCGCGCGCGGCGGCGCTTGCGCTGGCCGCCGCCGCTTTGCTTCCCGCCGATGGCGGGCCGGACGGCGCCGGCCCGCCGCTGCGGCCGGCCCTGCGATAGGGTGCCGTCAGGCTGCGTCGGGCAGGGACAGGACGATCTTTCCGGCGACGGCCCGGTCGACGAAGCGCTGCATCGCGTCATTGGCCTCGGTCACCGGCAGGATATGGGTGATCAGCGGCTTCATGTGGCCGGCATCGGCCAGCGCCAGCAGGTCCTCCTTCATCCGACGGCCGGCCAGCGGGTCCTGCCGGCCGTATTCGCCGGCGCGGACGCCCACGATGTCGCAGTCCTTCAGCAGGATCCGGTTGGCCGGCGCGGCGGGCAGGGTGCCGCTGGCGAAGCCGATCACCAGCAGCCGGCCGCGCCGGGCCATGCAGCGCAGGGTCTCGGTGAAGATCTCGCCGCCGACCGGGTCGTACGCCAGGTCGACGCCGCGCCCGCCGGTCGCCTCCATCACCGCGTCGCGGAAGTTCTGGCGGTTGTCGAGCGCCAGGTTGGCGCCCTTGGCCAGGGCAGCCGCCCGCTTCTCCGGCGTGGAGGCGCAGGCGATCACCCGGGCGCCCATCAGATGGCCGACCTCCACCGCGGTGAGGCCGACGCCGCTGCCGGCGCCGTGCACCAGCAGGGTTTCGCCCGGCCGGATGCGGCCGCGCGGCACCAGGGCGCAATAGGCGGTCGAGGCCGCCACCGGAAAGGCGGCGGCCTCCGCCATGGTGAAGCCGGCCGGCACCCGCATCAGCGCGCCCTCCGGCGCCACGATCTCTTCCGCGAAACTGCCGGCACGGGTGTTGACGATGACCGGGTCGCCGACCGCGACGTCGCGCACCTCCGGTCCCGTCTCCACGACATGGCCGGCGCCCTCGAAGCCGGGGACGAAGGGCAGTTCGGGCTTGTACTGGTACTCGCCGCGCAGCATCAGCATGTCGGGAAAGTTCGCCGCCGCCGCTTCCAGCCGCACCCGCACCTCGCCGCCGCGCAGGGGGCGGCGCTCCAGCGCCTCCCAGGACAGGGTGCCGGGCGCGCCGCCGGGCGGGCCCAGGCTGCGGCAGAGCATGGCATGATAGGTTCCGTTCATCGGCCGATCCTAGCGCGGCCGCCACCGCCAGCGCGAGCGCCGCATGACTTCCGATCCCTGCCGCAGGCTGCAGGCCCTGATCCGCGCCGATCCCGCCCGCATGCGCCTGCTGCACAGCCTGCAGGCGCTCGCCCTGCCGGATGCCTGGATCGCCGCCGGCACGGTGCGCGGCGCGGTCTGGGACCATCTGCATGGCCGCCGCCTGCGCCCGCCGGCCGGCGATGTCGATATCGTCTGGTTCGCGCCCGGCGCCGGGCGGGCGGCGGACCGGCGGCTGGAGCGGCGGCTGGCCGCGGCGGCGCCGCGCATCGCCTGGTCGGTGAAGAACCAGGCCCGCATGCATCTGCGGAACGGGGATGCGCCCTATCGCGATACTGCCGATGCCATGCGGCATTGGCCGGAGACGGCGACGGCCGTGGCGGTGCGGCTGAGCGGCCGCCGGCTGGAGGTGCTGGCGCCCTGCGGCCTGGACGACCTGTTCCGCCTGGTGCTGCGCCCGACAGCCGGCTTCCGGCGCGCGCGCCGGGCGGTCGTTTGCGCACGGATCCGGGACAAGAAATGGCAGAGCCGCTGGCCGAGGCTGCGCGCAGCCTGGGCCCCGGCTTACGCCGCCGCGGGCCGGCGGAGCCGCCTGACCAGCCGGACGACCAGCCAGTAGCCCAGCAGGTAGCTCAGGCCCGCGACGATCGAGACGGCGGTGCCGGCGACCACCCCCAGCGGCTCGAAGACGAAGCGTGCGCAGATCACGTAGCCGGTCACGGCGCCCAGGCCGAACGGGAAGTTGCGCAGCAGGCCATGCGCGGCATGCACCGAATGGCTGGCGTGGATGATCAGCAGCAGCGGCAGGAAGGTCAGCGGGAAGCCCGACAGCAGCCCGGCCCAGCGCGGCCCGATCAGGTCGGCTGTGCCGGTGACCAGCAGCACCACCGACGTGGCCGCCCCGGCCCGCAGCAGCAGCATCGGCAGGGTCAGGCGGACCCGCCGGGTCATGGCCCGCTCGGGGATCGCATGCATCGCGGCCATGCCGGCGGCAAGCGCCAGGACCGTCAGCGCCACCGTGGCGGCAAAGCCCGGATGCAGCAGCGAAAGGGCATAGGCCGTGAGGCCGAATGCCGCCAGTCCGGCCGTGGAAGCGCCCAGGATGCCGGCTCGCCGGGAGACCTGCCAATAGGCGTAGGACATCGCCAGGGTCGCGATCAGGCCGCCCAATGTGTAGCCCGACGCTGCGGTCACGAAACCCGGGCCCTGCTCCAGGCCGATGAAGAAGTAGAGGATCGCCGTGCCCAGCGGCAGGCCCGCCAGCAGGCCGGCGATGCGCGGCCCGGACCGCTCGGCCAGGACCGACAGGCCGATCACGACGCTGGCGGTGACCGCGATCTTCAGCAGCAGCAGGCCCGCGAGCACGGCCGGTCCGCCCTCAGTACTGCTGCAGGATGGCGCTGAGGTCGGCGCGCACCGCATCGAAGGCGTGGCCGCGGCCGAAGGGCTTGCCCTTGCGGCTGTTCACCAGGAAGGCGAAGGCGCCGAAGCCGCCGCCCTTGGTGCGCCAGTAGCCGGCGAAACCGAAGACCGAGCGCGGCTCAGACAGCCAGCCGGTCTTGCCGGCGACCCGGGTGCGCCAGTCGGTGCTGCCGCGGCGGATGGTGCGGCCGCGCGCGCTGAGCGGCACCTCCAGCCCGGCGTAGAAATCCGGAAAGCTCGCCGTGTCCAGGTACATGCCGTGCAGCAGGGCGATCAGCGCCGCCGCGCTGACCCGGCTCTCCGGGCTGAGCCCGCTGCCGCTGGCCAGCATCGGGTCCTTGCCGTCGCCGGGGCCGAGCACCGTCTCGCCCAGCCGCAGCGCCGCGCCGGCCAGGCTGTGGCGCTGGCCGGGATGCAGGTCCGCGGCCAGGTCCAGGGTCAGGACATCGGCCATCGCGTTGTTGGAGAAGCGCAGCATGTCCGCCAGGGTCAGGCTCAGCCGTTGCCCGCTGAACGCCAGGAGCTGCCGGGCGGCGGCGGGGACCGGGGCATCCTCGACGACCGTCCCGCCGTCCAGCTGGATGCCGCTGCGCGCCAGATAGCCCTGCAGGATCTGTCCCAGCACCAGCGGCGGGTTGCTGATCGCCCGGTGGAAGATGAACGGCGCCGCCCCGTCGGGGATGCTGCCGCTGACGGAAATCGTGTCGATCCCCTCGGCGGTGATCCGCCCAGCATTCAGCGCCAGCTTGCTGGCATGGGTCGTGACCGCCGTATCCATGCGCACGGCCGGGATGCCGAAGGGAAGCATGGAGACCGTTGCGGGGAGCCCGGCGGCGGCACCGGGCGTCACCACCACTGCCACAGTGCCGAAGTCGCTGATCGCGGCGGCGAGCGGGGCATCGTAGGCATGGGCCGAGCGGCGCAGTGCCTGGCAGCGATCCTTGATCTCGCAGTCCAGCGGGCCGAAGCGCAGCTGGTTGATCCGCAGGTTGCCGGCAACCCGCTGCACCCCCGTCGCGCGCAGCAGCTCGGCGATCCGCCCGAGATCGCCCTGGGTGATCGAGGGGTCGCCGGAGGCGACATAGATCAGGTCACCCTGCAGGACCCCGTTCACCACCGGCCCGGTGCCATAGAGGGGGGTGCTGAACTCATAGCCCGCGCCATAGACCCGCAGCGCGTCGGCGGCCACGAACAGCTTGCTGACCGAGGCGGGGGACAGCGGCTGGTCCGGGTTCATCGCTGCGACCCGGAACGCGCGGCCCTGTTCGTCGAATCGCACGACCAGGGCCGTGACATCCGCGCCCATCGCGGCGAGGGCCGGCAGGTTTGCGCCTTCCTGTGCCATTGCCCGCGGCGCGGGCGACAGCAGGGCCGCCAGCACGGCCAGCACGGCCAGCCAGAGCAGTCGATGCAGCCTGTTGCTCAATTCCGGCGTCTCCCGTCCCATGAAACGGGCCGGAGAGTGGCATGGCAGGCGGCCGGATTGAAGGCCGGCGCCGGCACCGGGACGGGTGGCGGCCCGACCTTCAGGATGCGGCGCGGCTGGCCTTGCGCCGTTCGTGCGGCAGCAGGAAGCGCTTGCGCAGGCGGATTGCCTTGGGCGTGACCTCGACCAGCTCGTCATCGTCGATATAGGCCAGGGCCTTCTCCAGCGGCATCTGCATCGGCGTGGTCAGGCGCACGGCCTCGTCCTTGCCGGCGGCGCGGATGTTGGTCAGCTGCTTGGACTTCAGCGGGTTCACGTCCAGGTCGTTCTCGCGGTTATGCTCGCCGACGATCATGCCCTGGTAGATCATGGTGCCGGGCTCGACCATCAGGGCGCCGCGCTCCTCCAGGTTCCACAGTGCGTAGGCGACGGCCGGGCCGTCGGCGACGGAGACCAGGACACCGCTGCGGCGGCCGGGGATCGGGCCGCGATGCGGGCCATAGCTGTGGAACACGCGGTGCATGATGCCGGTGCCGCGGGTGTCGGTCAGGAACTCGCCGTGATAGCCGATCAGGCCGCGGCTGGGGGCGATGAAGGTGATCCGCGTCTTGCCGCCGCCGGACGGGCGCATGTCCTGCAGCTCCGCGCGGCGCTCCGACATCTTCTCCACAACGGGACCGGTATAGGCGTCGTCCACGTCGATCTGGACGGTCTCCAGCGGCTCCAGCTCCTGCCCGGTCTGCGGGTCGCGGCGCGACAGCACGCGCGGCCGGCTGACCGCGACCTCGTAGCCCTCGCGGCGCATCGTCTCGATCAGCACGCCGAGCTGCAGCTCGCCGCGGCCGGCCACCTCGAAACTGTCCTTGTCGGCATTCTCGGTGACCCGGATCGCGACATTGCCCTCGGCCTCGCGCTGCAGGCGGGTCCAGAGCACGCGGCTGGTGACCTTGTCGCCGTCGCGGCCGGCCAGCGGCGAGGTGTTGACGGAGAAGGTCATCGCCAGGGTCGGCGGGTCGATCGGGTTGGCGGCGATCGGGACCGCCAGGTCCATCGCGCCGAAGGTATCGGCCACGGTCGCCTTCTGCAGGCCCGCTATGGCGACGATGTCGCCGGCCTCGCCGGACTCCACCGGCACCCGCTCCAGGCCGCGGAACGACAAGAGCTTGCTGACCCGCGCGCGCTCGACCTCGGTGCCGTCGGGGCGCAGCGCCTTGACCATCTGGTTCACCGCGATGCGGCCGGACTGGATCCGCCCGGTCAGGATGCGGCCCAGATAGGGGTCGGCCTCCAGGATCGAGACCAGCATGGCGAAGGGGGCATCGGGCTCCGCCTTCGGCGGCGGCACATGCGACAGGATCAGCCGGAACAGGGGGGCCAGGTCCTTGCGCTCGTCGCCCAGCTCGTTGACGGCCCAGCCCTCGCGGCCGGAGGCATAGAGCATCGGGAAGTCGAGCTGCTCGTCGCTGGCTTCCAGTGCCGCGAACAGGTCGAAGACCTCCTCGTGCACCTCTTCCGGCCGCGCATCGGGGCGGTCGATCTTGTTGACCACCACGATCGGCCGCAGGCCCAGGCGCAGCGCCTTCTGGGTGACGAACTTGGTTTGCGGCAGCGGCCCTTCGGCCGCGTCGACCAGCAGGATCACGCCGTCGACCATGGACAGGATGCGCTCCACCTCGCCGCCGAAATCGGCATGGCCGGGGGTGTCGACGATGTTGATGCGGACATTGTCCCAGTCGACCGCGGCGCATTTCGCCAGGATCGTGATGCCCCGCTCGCGCTCCAGGTCGTTGCGGTCGAGCGCCCGCTCGGCGACCTGCTGGTTCGCGCGGAAGGCGCCGGACTGGCGCATGAGGGTATCGACCAGGGTGGTCTTGCCATGGTCGACATGGGCGATGATGGCGATGTTACGGCGGTCCACGGGGCACACTGTTGCTGGAATCGGGGCTGCAGCCAGCCGGCAAGGTGCCGGGGGACGCGCCGCCTTATACCCGGCCCGCCGCGTTGCGACAACGTGCATGCTGCAAGTGCGAGATATGGAGATGCCTGCACCGCAGCGCAAGGGTCCTCCGGCCGCCGCCCCGTGCGACCGGAAAGGCGCGATGCCCGGGACCGGAACGGAATCTTAACGGTCATCGACAATTCTTGGGGGCCCCGTCCCCCGGAGGTGCGTCGTTGGTCACCCAGCCGGCACGAAACACGAGCGAAGACCCGGCCTGCCGTCCGACGTGCCGATTTCCCCGGCGGTTGCTGCCGCCCTGGCGCATGGCCGCTCCGTTGCGGCCGGTCCGATGCGGATCGGCACGTCTGGCCCCTGCATTCGCTCGGCGCGACCCTGCCGCAGGGCCTCCTGATGCCGGTGTGGCAGGCAGGCCATGACCCTGCGCGCCCGCGCCTGGCTGTTCAACCTCGTCATCCTTGTCATCGCCCTGCTGCTCGCCGGGCTCGACGACATGCGCCGCCGCCTGCGCCAGGCCATCGCCCAGCAGGAACAGGGCCGCCGGAAGCTGGAGGCGCTGAGCCGGGCGGGATCCGCTTTCGTCGCCTCGGTGAGCCATGAACTGCGCAGGCCGCTGACCGGCCTGCTCGGGCACCTCTCGCTGCAGCTTCCCGCGGCACAGCCCAAGGCGGCCAAGGCCAACGACCAAGGGCCGGATCGGGATTCGACCTTGGCGGTTCTGGTGGTCGATGACGTCGCCTTCAATCGCGACGTCATCCGCGAATTCCTGCAGACCGCGGGGCACCGTGTGGCGGAGGCCCGGGACGGCCGGCAGGCCATGGAGCGCCTGGGCAAGGGCGGCCCGTTCGATGTCGTGCTGATGGATATCAACATGCCGGCCATGGACGGTCTGGAGGCAACCCGGCGGATCCGCGCCGCAGGGGAATCCTGGTCCGATGTCCCGATACTCGGCCTGACCGCGACCGCCTTCGACGAGCAGGTCCGAACCTGTGTCGAGGCCGGCATGAACGGCTGCATCGCAAAGCCGGTGGTCTGGGACGACCTGTTCGGCCAGCTTGCCGCGGTCACCGGCACCGCGCGGGAGCGGGTGGCACGGGTTGCGCCGAAGGCCGCGCCGGCCGTTCCGGCCGCGCGGCCGGCGGTGGAAGCGCCGATCTTCGAGCCCCGGCAGGTCGACGACTTCGCCGCCTATCCTGGCGAGGCGCAGGCGCTGCGTTCGCATGTCGAGGCACTGGAATACCTGAAAGCCGAGACGGCGGGCCTTGCCGGCCTGCTGCCCGACGGGGGGACTATCGGCCAGATCGCCCGGATCGCGCATGCGGTGCGGCGGGCAGCGGCCGATTTCGGCTTCACGCGGATCGCCATCCTTGCAGGCGAGATCGAGACTGCCGCACAGGCCGGCCCCGGGGAACAGGCGCGGATGGCTGCCCTCGTGGCCGGACTGGCGGATTCCGTCGAGGCCGCCATGGCGGAAGCCGCCCGGCCGGATGCCGTGTCGCGCGCGGGCGTCTGACCCCCGTTCGCCTCTGCCGCGGCAGGCGTCTAGTAGCCCTCGCTGACGGGAAAGTACTGGTAGAGCCAGGTTTCCGTCAGGGCGCCGTCGCCCTGCCGCAGGCCCGCGCCGCGCAGGAAGAGCCGCATGTCGACCGGTTCGGCGCCCGGCGCGGTGACCTCGAAGAAGGCACGCAGCCGGCCCGGGCGGCCAGCCACCGGATGGGCGTCGCTGAGGCCGACCGTGCCGCGCGACAGGGTCACCACAGGCTCGACCTCGCCGCGGGCCAGCTCGGCCAGGGCGCTGCCTTCGAAATCCACGACGAAACGTGTCACGCCCTTGGGGCGCGGCTGGCCGGGGACGCCACCGGACCCGGCATAGCTGGCGACGGCATGGCCCAGCGGCGCGGTTCCGGGGATCGGGCCGTCCCAGAACAGCTTGTAGCCATAGTCCAGCGACCGCCCGGGATCGACCGGGCCATCGGGCACCCAATAGGCGACGATATTGTCGTGGATCTCGTCGGTCGTGGGGATCTCGACGAGCTGCACCTGGCCTTTGCCCCAACCGCCCTTCGGCGCGACCCACAGGCTGGGGCGGCGATCGTAGAATACGCCGTCGTCCTGGTAGTTCTCGAAATCGCGGTCGCGCTGCAGCAGCCCGAAGCCCTTCGGGTCGGTGTCCTGGAACGAGTTGGTCATCACCTGGGGCGGATTCTTCAAGGGCCGCCAGATCCGCTCGCCCCCGCCTGTCCAGATCGCCAGGCCGTCGGAATCATGGATTTCCGGCCGCCAGTCCGGGCCCTTCCGGCGATCGGTCTCGCCATACCAGAACATGCTGGTCAGCGGTGCGATGCCCAGCCGCCGGATCGGCTTGCGCGGATAGAGCGCGCAGTCGATGTCCATCTCGACACCGCCCGCTTCGGGCCGGCCGCCGCCATCGCCGCGATTGCGGCAGTCGATCCGATAGGCGCCGGCGATGCTGGGACTGTCCAGGCGGGCATAGACGATGACGCGGCCCTGTTCGCCCGCGATCCGTTCCAGCCAGAACCCGGTGAAGCGGGGGAATTCCTCCGGCACGTCGAGGCCGGTGTCGATCGCCAGGCCGCGCGCCGACAGGCCGTACTGGCCGCGGGCGCCGGCGGTGCGGAAATAGGATGCGCCGAGGAAGGCGACCCAGTCGCTGTCCTGTTCGGGCAGGGAGATCCGGAAGCCGGCAAAGCCGATATCCTCCGGCAGGGTGCGCGCGACATGGTCGTCGGGCATGTCGAAATAGGCCTGGCGGTACAGGATCTCGCGCGCCGTGCCGTCTTCGATCACGTGAATCGTCGCGGGATCCTGGAAATAGCGGCCCAGATGGAACAGCTGCACCGGGTCGCCGCCGCCGCCATCGGCCCAGAGTGCGGCCGCCTTGCGGAACCGGATCGCCTGGAAGGCATCGTAGTCGATCCGTTCCAGCACGGCGGCATTGGGGTTCGGCCCCTTCTGCCAGGGCTGCCCCGCCGCCGCCTGGGCCTCCGCCTTCAGCCGCGCAAAGGAGAACGGCTCAGGCGGGCCGAGCACCAGCGGGCCGGCGCCCTTGGCGGGCGGTGCCGCCACGGCGGCGAGCAGGGAACGGGGGAGAAAGCCCGCGGCAGCGAGGCCGGCGAGGGTCGCGAGGGTCTGGCGTCGGTTCATGGTCAACTTCGCGCTATGGGGCCGCAGGCACCGGTTGCAACAGCGTAGCGGCGGCGCGGTTCCATAGCGCTCTGCCGCGGGCCGCGCCAGGGGGATGGCCCGCGGTTGCGACCGCGCGACACGGAGACGGCCCTGCCGCGCCCCGCTACGGTGTCACCCTGCAGCACAGCAGGGGGCCGCCTGGCATGCGCGAACTCTGGCGAAACCGCACCGGGTTCATTCTCGCGACGATAGGTGCCGCCGTCGGCATGGGCAATATCTGGCGGTTCGCCTATGTCGCCGGCGAGAATGGCGGCGGGCTGTTCCTGCTGGTCTACCTCGTGACGGTGGCGGCGGTGGGCCTGCCCCTGGTGATCGCCGAACTGGCGGTCGGCAAGCGCGGCGCCGCCGATGCGGTCAGCGCCTTCGGGACATTGGTGCCAGCGGGGGCGCTGCGGCATGCCGGCTGGATCGGTGTCTTCGGCGCCGCGCTGATCCTGGGCTATTACAGCGTCATCGCGGGCTGGGCGCTGCGCTACTTCGTGGCGGCGGCGGTCGGCAGCCTGTGGGACGGCGCGGCAGACGGGTTCGGCGGCTATTTCGCGCAGTTCATTGCAAGCCCCGGCGCGCCGCTCGGCTGGCAGATCGCCATGCTGGCGGCCGCGATGTTCGTGGTGACCGGCGGCGTGCGCCGGGGCATCGAACGGCTCAACGCCTGGCTCATGCCGCTCCTGGCGGTGCTTCTGCTCGCGCTGGCGGGCTATGCGATGAGCCTGCCGGGCGCCGGCGCCGGGGTCGCATTCCTTCTTGCGCCGGATTGGCAGGCCGGCCTGCAACCGCGTGTCGTCCTGGCCGCGCTGGGGCAGGCCTTCTTCTCCATCGGCGTCGGCATGGCGGTCTATGTCACCTATGGCAGCTATATGGGCAGGACGATCCGGATCCCGGGCTCCGCCCTGCTTGTCGTGGCGGGCGACAGCCTGTTTGCCATCGTTGCCGGCCTCGCGATCTTCCCGGCGGTGTTCGCACTGGGCGCCGACCCTGCGGCCGGGCCGGAACTCGCCTTCATCACCCTGCCGCAGGTCTTCCTGGCGATGCCCGGCGGTCAGGTCGTCGGCCCGCTGTTCTTCTTCCTGCTCAGCGCGGCCGCGCTGACCTCGATGGTCTCGCTGCTGGAGGTGCCGGTTGCCGTGGCGGTGCATCGCTACCGCATGGCGCGGTGGCCGGCGGCCCTGCTGCTCGGCGGCGCGATCTTCGTCGCCGGGCTTCCCGCGGCGCTGAGCTATGGCGTGCTGAAGGGGGTGACGGTGGCCGGCCTGCCGCTGCTGGACGCGGAGGATTACCTGGTCACCAATATGCTGATGCCTCTGTCGGGTCTGGCCCTGGCGCTGGTGCTGGGCTGGCGGGTGGCGCGCGGGCAGGCGCTGGCCATGGCGGAGTTCCGCAGCGGCGCGATCGCTGCCCTCTGGCGGGCCGCGCTGCGCTGGCTGGTGCCCTTGCTGATCCTGCTGGCCGCGGGCTGGGCGCTCGTCGGCTGAGTCAGCCGAAATGCGCCCGCATGCGGTCCAGGGCGGCATCCAGGGTGGCGGTCGACTTGCAGAAGGCGAAGCGGGCGGTGTCGGTGATCGGCGTCTCGCTGCAGAAGGCGGAGACCGGGATCGCGGCGACCTTCGCCGCCTCGGTCAGGTGGCGGCAGAACGCGACATCGTCGCCGTTGAAGCCGGTGCTGCCGATGTCGATGTTGACGAAATAGGTGCCGGCGCAGTCATGGGTCGCGATGCCCATGCCGCGGAAGCCGGCGACCAGATGGTCGCGGCCGGCCTGCATGCGTGCCGCCAGGCCGTCGAAATAGCCGTCCTCCTTGTCCAGGCCCAGGGCCACGGCGGCCTGCAGGTTGGGCGGCGTGGTGAAGGTCAGGAACTGGTGCGCCTTCAGCACCGGAACCAGCAGGTCGGCCTGCGCGGTGACAAGGCCGATCTTCCAGCCGGTCAGCGAGAACATCTTGCCGGCGGACGAAATCTTCACCGTGCGCTCGAACATCCCGGGCAGGGTGTTGAACGGGATATGCGTCAGGCCGTCATAGACCAGATGCTCATAGACCTCGTCGGCGATCACATAGGCATCGGAGGCCTCGACGAATTCGGCGATCAGCGCCAGCTCGGCCGCGGAATAGACCTTGCCGGCGGGGTTCAGCGGGTTGTTCAGGATCACCGCCTTGGTGCGCGGGCCGAAGGCGCGGGCCAGGTCCTCGCGGGTGAAGGTCCAGTGCGGCGGGCGCAGGGTGACGACCCTGGGCACGCCCCCGGCGCGCTGCACCATCGGCGGATAGGCATCGTAGAACGGCTGGAACAGCACCACCTCGTCGCCGGTGTCGACCAGGGCCAGGACGGCGCAGATCAGCGCCTCGGTCGCGCCGGAGGTGACCAGGGTCTCGCGCGCCCAGTCCAGGTCCAGGCCGTAGAAGCGCTTTTCGTGACGCGCCATCGCCTGCCGCAGGTCCGGGATGCCGGTCATCGGCGGATACTGGTTCCAGCCGTTCATCAGCGCATCCGCGGCGGCCTGGCGCAGGTCCTCGGGGCCGTTGTCGTCCGGGAAGCCCTGGCCCAGGTTGATGGCATCGTGCTGCCGCGCCAGGTCGTTCATCGCCTGGAAGATGGTGGTGCCCATCCGGTCGTAGATCGGATTGACCGATTTCATCGCATTCCGCTCCCCAACGCATGGCTGCCGTTCCGTGTCTTTAACCGGCGGCGACGGCGCCATGCAATCGGTGATTCGCGGACCTTGCCCGGCGGTCAGCCCCAGAGGGCCGGCGGCGGCGGCTCCATCTCGCTATCCCGGAAGCGGATGCCGGGATCGCGGTCGCGGTCGAGCAGCAGGGGGCCGTCGAGATCGACGAACTCGGCGCCCTGCGCCACCAGGGCCGCCGGTGCCATGGCCAGCGAGGTGGCCAGCATGCAGCCCACCATGATCCGCATGCCGGCGGCTTCCGCCTCGGCCTTCAGGGCCAGCGCCTCGGTCAGCCCGCCGGTCTTGTCGAGCTTGATGTTGACCGCCTCGTAGCGGTCCGCCAGCGCCGCCAGGCCGCTGCGGTCATGGCAGCTCTCATCGGCGCAGAACGCCACCGGATGGGGAATGCCCGCCAGGGCGCGGTCGTCGCCGGCCGGCAGCGGCTGTTCGATCAGCGCGACGCCGAGGCGCGCCAGCTCCGCCGGCATCCGCTGCAGCTCCGCCACGCCCCAGGCCTCGTTGGCATCGACGATCAGGGTGGCGCCGGTCGCCTCCCGCACCGCGGCCACCCTGTCGATATCCTCCGCCCCGCCGCCCAGTTTCAGCTTCAGCAGCGGGCGGTGACGGTTCGCCGCCGCCTGGTCATGCATGCGCGCGGGCAGGTCGAGCGACAGGGTGAAGGCGGTGACCAGCGGCTGCGGCGGCGGCAGGCCGGCCAGCTCGTGGACCGGCCGTCCGGACAGCTTGGCCTCCAGGTCCCAGAGCGCGCAGTCGACGGCGTTGCGCGCGGCGCCGGCGGGCATCCGGCGCTGCAACTCGTCCCGGGTCAGGCCGCCGGCCACCGCGTCGGCCTGCGCGGCGATCTGCGCCAGGACGCTCTCCAGGCTTTCGCCGTAGCGGGCATAGGGGACGCATTCGCCCCGGCCGACGGTCTCGCCCTCGGCGATACGGCAGACCACGGTCTGCACCTCGGTGCGGCTGTTCCGGCTGATCCGGAAGACGCCGCGGATGGGCCAGGTCTCCGGCCCGGCGGTCAGGCTGCGCGTGGCCATGCCGGCTCAGCCCGGCAGGTTGTCGACGATGGCCTCCACGCCGAAGCGCACCGGGTCGGTCGCCGGCAGGCCGGTCCGCGCCTCGACATCCTTCAGGCAGGCGCGTGCGGCGGCTTCGTCAGGCAGGTTGTGGGTATCGACGGCGGCACCGACGAACTTCGCCTCCGGCGCGGTCAGGCGCGCGCAGGCCAGGGTATGCGCCATGCAGGCCTGCAGGTCGGGAATCGGGTAATGCGGCAGGCCGCGCATATGGGTGCGGGTGGGTTCGTGGCACAGCACCAGGGCATCCGGCGCGGCGCCATGCAGCAATCCCAGGCTGACCCCGGCAAAAGCCGGGTGGAACAGCGAGCCCTGGCCCTCGATCAGGTCCCAGTGATCGGGATCGTTGTCGGGGGTCAGCCATTCCACGGCCCCGGAAATGAAGTCGGCGATGACCGCGTCCAGCGGGATGCCGCGGCCGGCGATGAAGATGCCGGTCTGCCCGGTGGCCCGGAAGTCCGCCTTCATGCCGCGGTCCGTCAGCGCCTTTTCCAGGCAGAGGACGGTGTACTTCTTGCCCACGGAGCAATCGGTGCCGACGGTCAGCAGCCGCTTGCCGCTGCGGCGCCGTCCCTTGCCGGTCGCGAAGTCCTGCGTCGGATGGCGCACGTCGTACAGGTTGCGGCCCAGGCGGGTGGCGGCATCGACCACCGGCTTGATGGCAGAGAGCTTCTTGTGCAGGCCGCTGGCGATGTCGAAGCCGGCCTCCATGGCCTCCAGGATCGTGCCGACCCAGCTGTCGGGCAGGGCGCCGCCGGAACTGACGACCCCGATCACCATGGTCCGGACACCCTTCGCCTTCGCCTCCGCGATGGTGATGTCGGGCAGCCCGACATCCGCCTTGCATCCTTCCAGGCGCAGCTGGCCGGCGCACCATTCGGGCCGCCAATGAACGATGCCGGCCGCGGTCTTGGCGGCCAGCTGGTCATGGGCGTCGCCGAGGAACAACAGATAGGGCTTTTCCATTCGCTTCACTCCTGGGCCCGCCTGTCTCCTGCCGGGGCAGTGGGCCGATCGATTGCCGGGCGCCGGCGGGTGGACCGAAGGCGCATACGGTCGGATGATAGTGCATGCTGCGGCCGCTGTGACGGGCCGTCATTTCGTCGCGGCTGGGCGAACCTTGCGGATGGCGGTCAGCGGTTGTGCAGACCGGGCGGGCCGGCCTGCAGAAGGGCAGTGTCCGCCGGCATGACGGCGCCGCCGCCGCCGGCCGGCAGCCCGCCCGCCCAGGGCGAGGCGATCAGCCAGGCGGCGAAGGCGGCCTCGTCCAGCGGACGGCTGACGTAATAGCCCTGGATGGTGTCGCAGGCCAGATCGCCGAGCCGGTCCAGGGTCGGCTCGTCCTCGACCCCCTCGGCGGTGACCTTCAGGCTCAGGTTGTGCGCCAGCTCGATCATGGTGCGGACGATGACCTCGTCGTCGGGGACGCGCTGCATGTTCATGACGAAGGATTTGTCGATCTTCAGCTCGCTGATCGGCAGGCGCCGCAGATAGCCGAGCGAGGTATAGCCGGTGCCGAAATCGTCGATCGAGATCGCCACCCCCATCCCGTCCAGGCGGTTCAGGGTCTCCGTCGCCCTGGCGGCATCGGAGATGATCGCGGTCTCGGTGATCTCCAGCACCAGCCGGTCGGGCGCGACGTTCCAGCGGGCCAGGCCGGCCGCGACGCTGCGCGGGAAGCCCGGATTGTGCAGGGTCAGCGCAGAGATATTGACCGAGACCGTCAGGTCCCAGCCCTGGTCCTGCCATTGCGCGCAATAGCGCAACGCGGTGTCCAGCACCCAGCTGGTCAAGGCTCCGATCATGCCGGTCTGTTCGGCCAGCGGAATGAACAGGTCCGGGAAGATCAGGCCCAGTTTCGGGTGGCGCCAGCGCAGCAGGCATTCCACGCCTTCGATCCGGCGCCTGGCCATGTCGATCTTCGGCTGGAAATTCAGCTCCAGGGCGTCGTCGTCGACGGCGCGCCGCAGGTCGTGGCTCAGTGCCAGCTCGTCGTTCTCGTCGCCGTCCGGGTCCCCCTCGAACACGGCGAAGCCGGTGCTCTGGCGCTTCGCCGCGCGCATCGCCGTTTCGGCGTTGCGCATCAGGGCATGCGGCTCCTGGCCGTGCAGCGGGGCATGGGCGATGCCGATGCCGACCCCGACCATGAACTCGCTGCGCCCGATCTTGAACGGCGCCTGCATGCGCTCCACGATCCGGCTGGCCACCGTCACGGCATGGGCGAGGCTGGTGTCCGGCGGCAGCATGACGCCGAACTCGTCGTCGCCGACCCGGGCGAGGCGGTCGCCGGCCTGCAGCACCTCCCGCAGGCGGCCAGACGTCAGTTCCAGCAGCTTGTCGCCGGCCTCGTGGCCCAGCGACTGGTTGACCTTGTTGAAGCCGATCAGGTCCAGCAGCAGAAGCGCGATCGGCCGCTGCGGCGCGCTGTCCAGGCTGTCCTGCAGGGCGATCAGGAACTGGCTGCGGTCGGGCAGGCGGGTCAGCGGGTCATAGACCGTCTGTTCCGCCAGATGCTGTTCGGCCCGCTCCAGCTGGCGCATGATCTCCGCCAGCCGGCGCGCGCCATGCACCGCGCGCAGCAGGGTGGAGGGCGATAGGTCCTCCGCCGACAGGCAATCGGCCGCACCCGCCGCGAGAACCCGGCGCAGCCCGTCGGATGCGGTCTGCGTCGCAAAGCAGATCACCGGCAGGCCGGGCGTCGGCCCACCGAGCTCGGCCAGCAGGTCGCAGACATCCTCATGCGCGAGCGGCGGCCAGAGGAACAGCCCGTCATGCAGGCGCTCCGCCATCTCCTGCCGCGCGGCGGCGACACCGTCGATCTCGTCCAGGCCGAGCGCCATGCCCGTCGCGCCGAGGGCCGTGCGCAGGATCTCCGTCCCGGCCGCGCCGTTCAGCCGGCAGATCAGGAAGCGCATGGCCAGCCCGTTCCGCTGCCGGGCCGGCCACAGGAGTCCCCGGAACTCCCGGCGCGCGGCGTCGTGGCGCACGGCGCGCCGTCTCTCCGGCCGGCATATGGCGGACCCGCGATCTTAGCCACGCTCCCTGTCATTGCCTGACCCAATGGGTCCTGGCGCGTCTCACGGCCAAACCTTCATCTGCGATACCGTCACTTGCTTGTCGCATAGTAGACCCCGTCCCAGTCGGGACCAGGCGGAGTCTGCCGGTATTCGCGAATTCTTTCCAGATAGAGATCGTACAAGGCGGTCAGCCCCGGTTCCAGAGCCTGGCAATTTGCCGCTATTTGCGCGGCTTTGTCCCAGTCTTGTTCCCGATAGGCGTGCAACATTTGCGCATGGCTCTCCGCCAGGCTGCGGAATGAAGCGGACCCTGCCAGGCGGTTATCGCCCAGGAGGGCAAAGATCCGCGCCGCCTCGGTCTTGCCCTTGACCGCGATCAGGTCGATCTCCAGCAGCGCGAAGCCATCGGCGCCGGCCGCGGTGTTGTCGCCGATGACAATGTTCACGCCATAGGTCTTCGACTGTCCCTCCAGCCGGGAGGCCAGGTTCACCGCATCGCCCAGGACCGAATAGTCGAAGCGCTGTTCGGACCCCATATTGCCGACCACGACCTCGCCGCTGTTCAGGCCGATCCCGATTCGCAGCGGCAGGTGGGGCCGGCCAGCAGCCTCGGCCTCCTGCTTCAGCACGGCGTTCAGCTCATCCAGCCTGGCGAACATCGACAGGGCGGCGCTGCAGGCCTTCGCCGGATGGTCCGGCACGTCCAGCGGCGCATTCCAGAACGCCATGATGCAGTCGCCCATATACTTGTCGATGGTGCCGCCGGTCTCCAGGATCAGGTCGGTCATCGGCGTCAGGAACCGGTTGATCAGCCGGGTCAGGGCCTGCGGATTGCTCTTGAACTGTTCGGAGATCGTGGTGAAGCCACGGATGTCGCAGAACAGGAAGGTCATGTTCCGCATCTCTCCGCCCAGGCGCAGGCGGGTCGGATCCTCGGCCAGCTGTTCCACAAGGGCGGGCGAGAGATATTGCCGGAAGGCATTGCGCACCCGGGACTTCTCCGCCTCGTTCTGCAGGTAGTTCAGCAGCGACGAGGACAGGTAGACCAGCAGGACCGCAAGCGACGGGGTGACGGGGTCGAGCAGCACCCGCTGCACCTCATAGCCCCAGACCGCGATGCCGACCGCGACCCCGATGCCCGCGACGCCGATCAGCGCGCACCACACGGCCCCCAGCCGGCGCATCAGGAAGATCAGCACCAGCGACAGGACGATGACGTAGACATATTCCAGTCCGTCGAACCAGTCCGCGCGTTCCAGGAAGTGCTGCAGCAGGATCTGCTCGATCGCCATGGCATGCACCTCCACGCCCGGCAGCACACGGTTGACGGGCGAGGTTCGCAGGTCCTTCAGGCCCTCGGCGCTGGTGCCGACCAGGACGATATTGCCTTCGACCAGGGCAGGATCGAAATCGCCATCCAGGATCCGCCAGGCGGGCAGGAAGCGCTCCTCCGTCGAACGCGTGAAATGGACCCACAGCCGCCCGCGACTGTCGGTGGGGACTTCCAGCGCGCCGATGCGGATGGCCGTGATCCCCGTATTGACGCCGAAATTCTCCTGCCGGTTGGCGCCGGAGGCCTTCACGATGGAGGTCGAGGCGCCCTGGGCGACCCGCAGCGCCTCGGTCGTCAGGGTGCCGTAGCGGCGGTCGCCGACGCGGACGATCAGCGGCACCCGGCGGATGATTCCGTCGCGCTCGGGGATCAGGTTGAAACTGCCATTGCCGGACGCGGCGGCGGCCAGGCCCTCGACATTCGTGACGGCGCCGGCAAAGCCCGGAATGAAGGCGGCCGGGTCGTCACCGGCGATCGCGAAATTGCCTTTCTGGACCGGCATTTTCACCGTTCTCTCGGCCACGCCGACGAAGCCCGTGACCACCGGCGCCTGGGCGACGATGCTCTTGAGGACATCGTCATGGTCCGGCAGTGCGGTCAGCCCGCGCTCGATCCGGCTGATATCGCCGAGCTGGCCCCAGACCTTCGCGATGTTGCGCGGGCTGGTCTGGTCGGGTTCCGCGAAGACGATGTCCATGGTGATGACCGCGGCGCCGGCATTGGCGAGGTCCGCGATCAGCCTTGCCACCAGGGTGCGGGGCCAGGGCCATTGGCCGTAGCGCTCCAGGGTCTCGTCGTCGAGATCGACGATCCGCACCGGCATCTGCTCGTAGGGGCGGGGCGAGAACCGCTGGAAATAGTCGAACACCTGGTTGCGCAGGTCCTGCAGCACGCTGCCGGGATCGCCCGATCGCCAGGCCAGTATGGCCACCAGGACGAGCAACGGGACGAGAACGGGGACGTGGCGGCGCCAGCGCCTCATCATGGCGCCGCCGGCGGCGCGCGGCGCCTGCCGCGGTCAGTCATGCAGGCGCTTGTAGATCGCATCGAATTCCTGGTGATGGTCGCGGAACAGCGCCAGCAGGCCAGGGTCGAAATGCTCGCCCGGGTCCAGCCGGTCGTCGCCCTGCGTCATGATCGCCACCGTCTTCTCGTGGCTGAACGCCGGCTTGTATGGGCGTTCGGAGCGCAGGGCGTCATAGATGTCGGCCATCGACACGATGCGCGCGGAGAGAGGGATCGCCGCGCCGGCCAGGCCGGCCGGATAGCCCCCGCCGGCCCATTTCTCGTGATGGCCGAGGGCGATCTCCGCCGCCATCAACAGGCGCGGCGAGGCGGACAGGATCTGGTGGCCGTAGAGCGGATGGCTGTTCATCTCCGCCCGCTCTGCATCGGTCAGGGGCCCCTTCTTGCGCAGGATCGAGGCATCGACGCTCATCTTGCCGACGTCGTGCAGCTGCGCGGAATAGCGGATCTCGTTGCACCAGTCCGCCGGCTGCCCCGCCATCCGCGCCAGGTGATAGCTGTACTCGTTCACCCGGACGATATGATTGCCGGTTTCCTCGTCATGGATCTCTGCCGCCCGCGCCAGCAGGTTGATCGACAGCATGAACGCATCCTCGGTCTCCGCCTGCAGGCTGGCGATCCGCTCCTGGCTGTCGCGCAGCAGCCGGTTGCGCTGCTGCAGTTCCCGGTTCTTCGCCCGGATCCGGTCGGCCAGGTCCGCCCGCTCGATCAGGTCGGCCAGGATCCGCGAAACCGGCAGGATCAGCGCTTCCTGGGCGGCATCGAAGGGAATCGGCGCCGTCCGGTCCGACCCGCCCCGGCCCGGCGGCAGCCGGTTGATCAGCTGGACGACCCCGGTCACCGAATTGCGGAAATTCTTCAGCGGAAAGCACATCACCGAGCGGGTGACATAGCCGGCGCGTTCGTTGGCGGGGTCGAATCGGTAGGGGCGGTTGGCCGGGATGCGGTAGGCGTCCTCGATGCGCAGCACCCTGCCGGTGGCCCCGACATGGGCGGCGATCGCGGGCGCGGTCAGCGGGATGGTGAAGCCCTTGGCGCGGATCCGCACCCGGTCGTTCTGCACGCGCATCGCCTCCAGCCGCCTGGAGGGACCGCGACCGCGGACGATGAAGATGCTGCCGGCCTCTGCATTCGTCAGAAGCCGGCATTTCAGCAGGATCTTGTCCATCAGCCGGGGCATCGGCTGCGGGCCTTGCCCCTCGACGAAACTGAGAAAGTCCAGGACTGTATTTGAGGACGTCGTCATGGCCCTCGCCGACGTGACACTACCCCACCGCTTGCCGCTGCCAGGGTAGTGAATCCGGCGATGCTGACAAGCCGCCCTACGGCGCGGGGGCAGAGACTATTGCGTCGCCTTGTGCAGATAGGCCAGCAGGGCCGCCATCTCGGACTCCTTCCTGATCCCCGCGAAGGCCATCTTGCCCTTGGGCACGACCTTCTTCGGGTTCTCCAGATATGCGGTCAGGGTATCGTCCTCCCAGACGATGCCGCTTTCCTTCATGGCGTCGGAATAGCTGTAGCCCTCCACGCTGCCCGCCTTGCGGCCGAACAGGTCGTGCAGATGGGGGCCAAGCTTGTTCTGGCCGGCCTCCAGGCTGTGGCAGATCTTGCATTTGTTGAAGGATTTCGCTCCCGCCTTCAGGAGCTTCTCCATGTCTTCGTCGGCCCGAAGGGGGCCGGCCGACAGGATGAGCGCGGCGGCCAGCGGCGCGGCCAGCAGGGTCGCGAGGCCGTGGCGCCGGGCCGCGCGGCTTCCGGTCGGGTTCGTGTCTGCCATGGTCATCCTTCGCTCCTCAGGTTCTGGTGGGACGGGCGCGCGGGCAATCGGGTCATGCGGGCCGGTCATCCGGGCGGGCGCAGGCCGAAGCCGCGGGCCCAGGCCAGCCCCTCCTCGGTCCGGCCGGTCGGCTTGTACTCGCAGCCGACCCAGCCGTCATAGCCGGCCTCGTCAAGCAGGCGCAGCAGGAACGGCAGGTCCAGTTCGCCGTCGCCCGGACCGTGCCGGCCGGGCGGGTTGGCGATCTGGACATGCCCGGTCTGCGGCAGGGCCGCCAGCAGCCGCGTGGCGACATCGCCGCCGACGATCTGGGCATGGTAGATGTCGAATTGCAGTTTCACGTTCGGCTGCGCGACGTCCCGCAGGATCGCCAGTGCCTGGTCGACCTGCCAGAGGAAATAGCCGGGGATGTCGCGCCGGTTGATCGGCTCGATCGTCAGCCCGCGGCCGGCGGCGGCGGCCTGCCCGGCGGCCCAGTCGAGATTGGCGCAGAAGGTGTCGCGGCAGGCGGCCGGGTCCGCGCCGGCCGCCGGGATGCCGGCCATCACGTGGATCTGGCCGGCCTGCAGCCGGTCGGCCAGGGCCAGGGCGTCCTGCAGGGCCGCGCGGAAGCGGCCCTCCTGCCCGGGCAGCGCCGCGAGGCCGCGCTCGCCCGCGGCGAAATCGCCCGCCGGCGTGTTGAGCAGGACCCATTCCAGGCCCGTTGCCGCGACCCTGGCCGCCAGTTCGGTGCCATCGACATCGTCCGGATACATCGATTCCAGGCCGCCGAAGCCGGCCGAAGCGGCCCTGTCGACCCGCTCCAGGAACGGCACGTCGGGAAACAGGAAGCTCAGATTTGCCGCCAGCCTGACCATGAGCGCTGTTTCCCGATCCTGTCGCCGATCCGTCCTGCCCGCGGTCGGCAGCGCCGGGACCCGGGCCCCTCATCCTTCAGGCCAATTGTCGGACCGGCGCGCTTTGCCTATTGTGGCGCTCCGACACGCTATCGCCGTTCGGATCGGCTGGACAAGCACCCGGCGGCAGCACCAGGGGGCACGGTTCGAATTCGGCGGACTATCTGCGTGCGGCCTGGAGCGTATGGCAGCGAAGTTGATGAGCGACGTTGGGGCTTCCCCCTATTTTGGCATCTCCCGGCAGGGCGACAGCGTGGTGCTGGCCCCTGCAGGCGATTGGCGTATCCGCGATGCTGCCCGGATCGATGCGCAGCTCGGCCAGTTCGCGCCGGACGGGCAGGCCCGCCTGGTGGTCGACATGGAGCGCCTGCGCAGCGTCGACACCGCCGGGGCCTGGCTGATCTATCGCACGATCCGCGACATGCATGCCGCGGGCGGCACCGTGGAGGCGGTGAATGCCAGCCCGGGCGTCGCCCATATGCTGCAGCAGGCCGCGCAGAACGATCACCAGTGCGAGATCGAGCCGGAATGGCAGAACCCGTTCGCCCGCGTGGTCCGCCGTGTCGGCCGCACCACGGTGCAGGGGCTTGTGGATGCGCGCAGCCTGATCGCCTTCGTCGGCGCGGTCACCGAGGCGGCGGTGCTGTCGATCCTGCGCCCCTGGCGGATCCGCTGGACCTCGCTGGTGCACAACCTGGAGCAGACGACCCTCAATGCGGTGCCGATCGTCGCCCTGATCTCCTTCCTGATCGGCGTGGTGCTGGCCTATCAGGGCGCGCAGCAGCTCGTGCAGTTCGGCGCCCAGATCTTCGTCGTCGACCTGATCGCCATATCGGTGCTGCGGGAGATCTCCATCCTGCTGACCGCCATCATCGTCGCCGGCCGCTCCGGCAGCGCCTTCACCGCGCAGATCGGCTCGATGAACGTGAACGAGGAAGTCGATGCCATGCGCACCCTCGGGCTGGACCCGCTGGAGGTGCTGGTGCTGCCGCGGCTGTTCGCGCTGGTGATCGGCCTGCCGCTCCTGGCCTTTGTCGGCGACATCATGGGACTCCTGGGCGGCGGGCTGATGTCCTGGCTGGCCTTCGACATCTCGCCGGCGATCTTCCTCGACCGGCTGCAGGGGGCGGCCGGGTTCTGGACGGTTGCCACCGGGCTGATCAAGGCGCCGGTCTTCGCCATGGTGATCGCGGTGGTCGGCTGCTTCGAAGGAATGCGCGTCGAGCGCAATGCCGAGAGCGTCGGCCAGCGCACCACCGTATCCGTCGTGAAGGCAATCTTCCTGGTGATCGTCCTGGATGCCACATTCTCGATCTTCTTCGGGATCGTCGGTGTCTGAGGGCCGGCGATCGAATGGCGCGCTGATGGCAGGCGACCTGCCGCAGCCGGCCATGCCGCCGCTCCCCGGCCTGCCGCCGCTTCCCGGGCGGGTGCCGGCGGCGATCCACCTTTCCCTGCCGCTGTCGGCGCTGCCGCCCTCCGCGCTGCCCCCGTCTGCGCTGCCCCCGTCTGCATCGCCGCCCCCGTCTGCATCGCCGCCTCCGTCTGCATCGCCGCCCCCGTCCGCGCTGCCCCCGTCCGCGCAACCGCCGTTCGCCGCCCTGCCGGGCCCGCCGGCACCGGGCCGCGCCGCGCCGGCGGAGCCGGTCGCTCCTCCGCCAGGGGAACCCGAGGAGGCGCCGGACCGGGCCCCGGCACCGGACAATGTCGTGATCCGGGTGCGCGGCCTGGTGAACCAGTTCGGCAGGCAGGTGATCCACCGCGATCTCGACCTGGACGTCTATCGTGGCGAGGTCCTGGGCGTGGTCGGCGGTTCGGGCACCGGCAAGTCGGTCCTGCTGCGCACGATCGTGGGCCTGAACCGGCCGAAGGCGGGCCATATCGAGGTCCTGGGCGAGGATGTACTCTCGCTGCCGCCGGCGGAACGGCGCCAGCTCGAAAGCCGCTGGGGGGTGGCCTTCCAGGATGGCGCGCTGTTCTCGTCCCTGACCGTCGCCCAGAACGTGCAGGTCCCCCTGCGGGAGCATCTGCGCCTGCCGCAGCGCCTGATGGACGAGATCGCGGCGATGAAGATCGCCATGGTCGGCCTGCCGCCGGAGGCCGGCGCCAAGTTCCCGTCGGAGCTGTCCGGGGGCATGCGCAAGCGCGCGGCGCTGGCGCGGGCACTGGCCATGGACCCCGAGATCGTCTTCCTGGACGAACCGACCGCCGGCCTTGACCCGATTGGTGCCGCTGCCTACGACAACTTGATCAAGGGCCTGCAGGAGAATCTCGGCCTGACGGTCTTCATGGTCACCCATGACCTGGACTCGCTCTACGCGATCTGCGACCGGATCGCGGTCCTGGCCGAGCAGCGCGTCTTGGTGACCGGCGGGATGGATGTGATGATGCAGCAGGACCATCCCTGGATCAGGGAGTATTTCCATGGCCCGCGGGCCCGTGCCGCGGCGGCCGACCAGGCCGCGCCCGCCGCCGCCGCACCGCAAGCCTGAGGAGGGCCGCACGTGGAGACCCGCGCCAACCACCTGTTGATCGGCACCTTCGTGCTGGTGCTGGTCGTCGCGACCTTTGCCTTCATCATCTGGCTGGCGCAGATCCGCATCAACCAGTCCCAGGCGTTCTACGAGATCCAGTTCGCGGAGTCCGTGTCCGGCCTGACTGTCGGCGGCGATGTACGGTTCAACGGCATCCAGGTCGGCACCGTCCAGGCGATCAAGCTCGACGGCAACAATCCCGACAGGGTCAGCGTCATCATCGGGGTCGATCCGTCCACGCCGGTCCGCAAGGATTCCGAGGCGAGCCTGGAGTTGCAGGGAATTACCGGCGTGTCGTTCGTGCAGCTGTCCGGCGGCACGCCGGCTTCGCCCCGGCTGGAGGGGGCGAGCAGCATCACCGCCAGCCTGCCCCAGATCACCGCGCGCAAGTCATTCATTGCCGAGGTCTTCTCCGGCGCGCCGAACCTGGTGCGCAATGCCTCCGACCTGCTGGGAAATGCCTCCAAGATGCTGAGCGACGAGACGCGCAAGGACATCACGCAGATCGTTTCCAACATCCGTGTGCTGACCGACGCGATGGCGCGGAACTCCAGCCAGATCGATACCTTCGCCGCAAATCTCGGGTCGATCTCCGACAATGCGAAGGTCACCCTGGAGGAAGCGCGCGAGACCTTCGCGAAACTGAACGATATCGCGGGCAATGCCGACGTTGCGATGAAGCAGGATGTGCGCCCGATGCTGCGGGAGGCCCGCACGACGATGGCGGAACTCAATCAGCTGAGCGGGCAGCTCACCGCCCTGGTGGCGGAGAATCGCGAACCGGTGAACTTGTTCGCGCAGGAAGGGCTGCCGGACCTGCGCAACCTGATCAACGAGTCGCGGCGCATGGTGGACAATATCAACCGGGTCACGGAGTCGCTGGAGGACGCGCCCGGCAATCTGCTGTTCGGCATCCGGGACAGCGGCTTCCAGGCAGGGGACTAGAGCATGAGGGCAGGCGCATCGACGGTCGGGGCGGCAATGCCGCAGGCGAATGCCGCCCGGCAATGCAGGGCGGGCAGGGGATGGCTGGCGCCGCTGCCGCTTCTGGCGCTTGCCGTGGCGGGGCTTGTCCTGGCGGGCTGCGGCGCGCTCGGCGGACCGCCGCCGCAGGTCTTCGCGCTTACCCCGAAAAGCACCTTCGCCGACAACCTTCCGGATATCGGCGAGCGGCTCCAGCTGGTGGTCGAGCAGCCCGAGAGCGCGGGCGGCCTGAACACCAACCGCATCGCGGTGAAGCCGCATCCGCTGCAGCTCGACTACTATGCCGGCGCCCGCTGGACGGAGCGTGCGCCCCTGATGGTGCAGACCCTGCTGCTGGAGAGCTTCGAGAATACCGGCAAGATCATCTCGGTCGGCCGCGAGGCGATCGGGCTGCGCCCGGATTTCGTGCTGCGCGGCGACCTGCGGGAGTTCCAGGCGCAGTATTTCGACGCCCGGAGCAGTTCCATCGAGGTGCCGCACATCCTCGTGCAGTTCAATGCCAAGCTGATCGAGCAGCCGCGGGAGCGAATCTTCGATTCCCGCAACTTCGAATCCTGCGTCCGGGCCAGGTCCGGCAGCCTCGACGACGTCATCGCAGCATTCGACGAGGCCCTGGGCAACGTGATGAAGGATGCGGTGCAATGGAGCCTGTACCGGGTCGTCGAGCGCACGCCGTTCCGGGCCCTGGGCGGCTCCGGCTCGTCGGCTGCCACGGCGAGGGACCCTTCTTGCCGGCCGGGGTGATGCCGGCCGGGCGGATCTGCGCGCCTGCCCGGCCATGACGTGCGCGACCTGCTTGGCAGCCGCTGGGCATTCCTGATCCTGCTGCTGGTCGGGCGGATGGCCATGGGGTTCCAGCTCCAGGCGGTCGGCTCCGTGACCCCGTTCCTGATCGACGAGTTCCAGGTCGACTATGCCCAGATCGGCACCCTGGTGGGCCTGTACCTGCTGCCGGGCATCGTCCTGGCATTGCCGGGCGGCTTCATCGGCCAGGCCCTGGGCGACCACCGGACGCTGCTGGTCGGGCTGGCGGCGATGGCGGGCGGCTGTGCGCTGGTGGCGAATGCCGGGGATTTCGACACCGCCATGGCCGGCCGGCTGGTGAACGGCGCCGGCGGGGTCCTGGTCACGGTGATGGGCACGAAAATGGTTGCCGATCGCTTCTCCGGCCGCATCCTGATCCTGGCCGTGGCCCTGTTCGGCAACGGCTTTGCGGTGGGGGTCGCCACCGGGCAGGTCACCCAGGTCGCCATGGCGGACGCCTTCGGGTGGCGGATGGTGTTCTGGGTCGCCGCGGCGATCGCCGCCCTGGGGTTCCTCTGTGCGGCAGCCTATCGCTCCCCCGGCGGGAGCCGGGCCACCGGCCGGCTGCGCTTCAGTTTCGGGCTGAACCGGCAGCAGGCCATGGCGGTCACCATGGCGGGAATCTGCATCACCCTGCATTTCGGCGGATTCGTGATCATGGTCGCGATGGCGCCGGTCTACCTGGCCGGCAAGGGGTTGGCGCCGGAGCTTGCCTCGGCGCTGGTCGGCATTAACACCTGGGTCGCGATGGTCGGCATGCCGCTGGGTGGCCTCCTCGCCCAGCGGGTGCCGCCGCATCTTCTGGTGATGATCGGGATTCCGCTGCAGGGCCTGGCGCTCGCCGCCCTGCCGTTGGGCCTGGTCGGCTACGACCCCCTGGCGGTCGGCGCGCTGTTCGCGGTCGTGGGGATCTGCGGGGCCCTGCCGGCGGCCACCCTGATGTCGCTGGCACCCACCGCCGTGCCGCCGACCCTCCTTGGTGTCGGGATGGGCCTGTACTGGAGCTGGTTCTACACCGGCGCGGCCCTGCTGCCGCCGGTCGCGGGCTGGGCGGCCGACGTGACCGGAGACCTTGGCATGCCGCTTCTGGTCGCCGCGGCCATGTCGGCCGGGGTGCTTGCGGGGTTCGTCTGCTTCGGCCGGATCCGGCGCCGCATGCCCGACTTCCCCGCAGCTGCCTGATCACATATCCGTGATTCCAGGGAGTCGGTGTTGCTCCCACGCGATTGCAAGTCACAGTCACTTGCATCACAGAAGTGCCTGTGATCGAGTCCGCGCGCATCTCTAACGGTCGTCTGGGAGGACCATCATGACATTTGCCTATGCCGCCGCAGGACGGATCTTCGCTGCGACATTCCTGGCAGGCATCGCCGGGCTGGCCATGCAGGCCCAGGCGGAGGACGCCAAGGAACTGAACATCTACTCGTCGCGCCACTACCAGACCGACGAGGCGCTCTACAACGGCTTCACCGAGAAGACAGGGATCAGGATCAACCGCATCGAGGACGATGCCGACAAGCTGATGGCGCGGATCGAGGCGGAGGGCGCGAACAGCCCCGCCGATGTCTTCGTCACCGTGGATGCCGGGCGGATCTGGCGGGCGGACGAGGCCGGCCTGCTGCAGCCGGTGGAGTCCGAGGTGCTGAACGCGGCGATCCCCGCCTCCCTGCGCGATCCGGAGGGCAAGTGGTACGGCTTCTCGCGCCGGGCGCGGGTGATCTACTACGACAAGGAGCGCGTCGATCCTGCCCTGTTCCAGAGCTATGAGGACCTGGCGCGGCCCGAGGCCAAGGGGCTGGTCTGCATCCGGTCGTCCAGCAACATGTACCAGCTGTCGCTGCTGGCATCGATGATCGAACAGCACGGCCAGGACAAGGCGCGCGACTGGGCCGAGAAGGTGGTGGCCAACATGGCCCGCCCGCCGACCGGCAACGATACCGCGCAGATCAAGGCGGTCGCCTCGGGCGAATGCGGCCTGTCGCTTGGCAACACGTACTACTACGTGCGGCTGCTCACTTCCGACGATCCGGCCGACAAGGCGGTCGCCGAGCGGGTCGGGGTGATCTTCCCGAACCAGGACGGCCGGGGCACCCATGTGAACATTTCCGCCGCGGGCGTGGCCGCCAATGCGCCGCACAAGGCGGCCGCGGTGGCGTTCCTGGAATATCTCGCCAGCCCGGAGGCACAGGCCTATTTCGCCCGCGGCAACAACGAATACACCGCCGATGGCGGCACCGCGGGCAACGAGGCGCTGGCTTCGCTCGGCAGGTTCAAGGCCGACGACCTGAATGTGCGCGTGCTGGGCGCACGCCAGTCCGAGGCGCAGATGACCTACGACCAGGCCGGCTGGAAGTAGCCTGCCGGCGCGACGGCGGCCCTTCGGCGGCCGCCGTCGCGCTGCCTGCGCCGGCTAGTCCTGGCCGCCTGCCATGTTGCGGGTCAGCAGGATGACCGGCAGCAGCCCCGCCGCGACGATGGTCAGCGCCGCCGTGGAGGCTTCCCCCAGGCGCTCGTCGGAGGCGAGGTTGTAGGCCTGGATGGCGAGGGTATCGAAATTGAACGGCCGCAGGATCAACGTGGCCGGCAGTTCCTTGATCACGTCCACGAACACGATCAGCAGTCCGGCCAGCAGTGCCGGCCGCAGCAGCGGCAGATGGATGCGGCCGATCAGCTGCCAGGGCCGGGTGCCCAGGGTGCGGGCGGCCGCGTCGACCGACGTCGACAGGCGCCCGAAGCCGGCCGCCAGGCTGTGCTGCGCCGCGGCGAGGAAGCGGACCAGATAGGCGACGACCAGGCCCACGACACCGCCGGTCAGGACCAGGCCCGCGGTCACGCCGAACAGCCGCTGCGTCAGGTCGGTCAGCGCAGCGTCGAACGCCGTAAAGGGCAGCAGGATCCCGACCGCGATGACCGATCCCGGAATGGCATAGCCCAGTCCGGCCATGCCCTCGGCAAGGCCGGTCAGGGTCGACCGCCGCAGCCGCGCCAGGGCGGACACCAGCACCGCCGCGGCGACGGCCAGCGGCGCGGAGATCCCCGCCAGAAGCAGCGAATTGCCCACCAGTTCCAGGTAGCGGCTGCCGAACTGGGCGTCGCCGTCGACCAGGGCGAGGTAGAGCAGGCGCGCGGCAGGCACCAGGAAGCCGATCAGCAAGGGCAGGGCGCAACAGGCGATCGCGGCGGCGGCGCGCAGGCCGTGCAGCCGGTAGGCCGGCAGGGGGGTCTGCCGCCGTGCGCCTGCGCCGAAGCGCCGCCGGCCGCGGCTGAGCCGTTCCAGCAGCAGCACCAGCGCCACGGCGCCGAGCAGGGCGGTGGACAGCTGTGCGGCCACCACCGGCTCGCCATAGGAGAACCAGGCGCGGTAGATGCCGGTGGTGAAGGTCTGCACGCCGAAATAGGAGACCGTGCCGAAGTCGGCGAGGGTCTCCATGAGGGCCAGGGCCAGGCCCGCCACGATGGCCGGGCGCAGGGCCGGCAGGGCGACCCGCAGCAGGATCCGCCATGGCCCGGCGCCGAGGGCACGGGCCACGTCGAGTGCCGTGCCGGACTGGCCCAGCAGGGCCGCACGGGTCGACAGATAGACATAGGGGTAGAGGACGAAGCCCAGCATGACGGCCGCGCCCTCCAGGCTGCGGATCGCGGGGAACCAGTACTCGCCGAAGTCGAGGCCGGTTGCCGCCCGCAGCGCGGTCTGCACCGGGCCATAGCTCTCCAGCAGGTCGGTATAGGCATAGGCCATCAGATAGCCGGGCACGGCGAACGGCAGCACCAGGGCCCAGACGAAGAAGCGGCGCCCCGGGAACCGGCACATCGTGGTCAGCCAGGCACCGCCGACGCCGAGCAGGCCGGCCAGCAGGCCGACGGCGACGGTCAGCAGGACCGTGTTCAGGACATAGCCGGGCAGCAATATGCGGATGATGTGGCTGCGGCTGCCGGCGTCCGGCAGCAGGGTATTGCCGACCACCACCAGGATCGGCACGACCACCACCAGCGCCACCGTCATGCCGGCCAGGAACAGGCTGCGCGGCACGGAGCCGCCGGCCTTCTGCAGGCGGGGCGGCACCGGTGCCACTTGCATCGCGCCGGCAGCCGCCAGCGCCATGGGGTCGGTGCGATCGGTCATGCCGGTTGGATTCGCCCTGAGGTGACAATGCGTAGCAGTAGCGCCACCAGGATTACGCTATCCGGCGGCCGCCTGCCAGCGTGGCACAGGAGCGCATGGGTCGAAGCGCAGCGGTCCTGTGCATCCCGCAGCGCTGCCACGGGCCGGGTCCGGCGTGCCGGCGACTTCCCGAATGCCGCGTTCTTCGCTAGCCTAGCCGGACGGTTCAGCGGGGGCGGAACGCAGGTGCAGGACAGGACTCTACTGGAATCCAAGACCCTGCGGCCCAATCCGGCCCAGACGCGCTATCTGTCCCGCGGGCTGGGTCAGGCCGGCGGCAAGCTGCCGCTGTTCGACGAGGATGGGCAACGCATCGATCCCCGTGTCATCCGGCGCTGCATGGCCGCAGGCTGGGCGGAACCGTGGTTCGACAACCCGATCAAGCCCGACTGGCTGGTCTGCCGGCTGACCCCGGCGGGCCGGGCGGCGCTTGAACCTGAAGCGTGACCACGCCCGGAGGATCGGCCCGGCTCCGGCCCCGAACATGACCCTCAAATCTGCCAGAATCTCACGTCTCGCCGCCTGGCTGCTGCTTGCCGCCCTGCCGGCCGGCGGAGACGCGCTGGCGGCACCGCATCCCGCGCTCGAGGAGCTTCTGCAGGCGCCGTCGCACAGGGTGCCGGCGGACCGCCTCGCCCCCCTTCGTGCCGCCGCCGAGGCGGGAGATGCCCAGGCGCAATACCTTCTGGGTCTGGCCTATCACTTCGGGGCTCCCGGGCAGGCGCCCGATTTCGACGCGGCCCGGGACCTGTTCCGCGCCGCCGGGACTGGCGGCGTCGCCCAGGCGTTCACCGCGCTGGGAGTGATGGCGGCCCTGGGACAGGGCGGGGCGGCCGCGCCGGCGGAGGCTGCGACGCTGTTCGACAAGGCTGCGGCGGCGGGCGATCCGGTCGCGCGGGCCAATCTTGGGGTGTTGCGGCTCTACGGGATCGGCCTGGCGGCCGACCCGGCAGAGGCGGAGCGGGACCTCACCGCGGCAGCCGAGGCCGGCATCGCCAACGCGGCGGTGGTGCTGGGGCGGATGCACCGGGTCGGCGAAGGCGTGCCGCCGGACGCGGAGAAGGCCCGGCACTGGTTTCGCAAGGGGCGGGACCTGGGCAGCCCGGCGGCGGACAATGCGCTGGGCGAGATGCTGCGCGACGGCGAGGGCCGGCCCGCCGATCCCCCGGGCGCGGTCCAGCTGTTCCGCCGGGCCGCGGAGGGCGGGGACCGGCGCGCGATGAACAATCTCGGCCGCGCCCTGCAGTTCGGCCAGGGCGCCGCGGCCGATCCGGCAGCGGCACGGCGCTGGTATGCCCGTGCGGTCGAACTGGGCGCGATCGAGGCGATGTCGAACCTCGGCTACCTCTACGAATATGGCATCGGCGTCGCGGAGGATCCCGGCCGGGCCCGCGCGCTCTACGAGGCGGCGGCGGCGCAGGACTATGCGCCGGCGATCTACAACCTGGCCGTGATGCATGCCCTTGGCCACGGCATGGCCACGGATTTCGCAGGCGCGCGCGACCTCTATCGCCGGGCGGCCGCGCTCGGCGATGCCGGCGCACACAACAATCTGGGTGTGCTGCTGCTCAAGGGCCGCGGCGGCCAGGTCGATCCCGCGGGCGCAGCCCGGCATTTCCGGATCGCCGCCGAGGCCGGCGATGCCAACGGCCAGGCGAATTACGGCCTGTCGCTGCGGGACGGCATCGGCGTGGCGGCCGACCGGCAGGCGGCGCTGCGCTGGCTGCAGCTGGCCGCGGGCCAGGGGCAGGACGATGCCCGCCATGGGCTGGCGCGCCTGCTGGCGCCCGGCGGCGGCGGGCCGGCCGATCCCGTCCGCGCGGCGGCCCTGATGCGGGCGGCAGCGGAGAACGGGCACGCGGACAGCCAGTTCCGCCTGGCGATCTGGCTGGCCGAAGGCCGGGTCATGCCGCGCGACATGGCGGCGGCGGCGCGATGGCACCGGGCCGCGGCAGGGCAGGGCAACGTCTACGCGATGATGAACCTGGCGCTCTATGCCGCCCATGGCGCTGCGGGGCCGCCCGACATGGCCGAGGCCGCCCGCTGGTATGCACGCGCGGCGGAGGCGGGCAATCGCGACGCCCTGTTCGCACTTGGCTCGTTCCACGATGCCGGACTGGGCCTGCCGGTCGACAAGGCCCGCGCGGCGGAGCTCTACGAACAGGCGGCCCTGGCCGGGCAGAAGCAGGCGATGTTCAATCTGGCCGATCTCTACCGTACCGGCCAGGGCGTTGCGGCGGACCCTGCGGCCGCCTGGGCCTGGTGGCGGCTGGCCGAGGTGGAAGGCCTGCTGGAGGCCGGCGGCAACAGGCAATTGCTGGAACGCGACATGTCGCAGGACATGCAGGACCGGGCGACGCGACGGTACCGCATGCTACGGGCACGCCTGGACAGGGCGCAGCAGGGAACGGGAGACGGGCAATGAGCTGGTTGATCGTGGCGTTCATATTCTGGATCGGCATTCATGTGCTGGTGGCCGGCGCCGCGCGTCCGGCGATTGCCGGGCGGATCGGCGAGGCGGGTTTTGCCGCGCTGTTCTCGGTGCTCAGCGTGATCGGCCTGGCGGGCCTGATCCTGGCCTGGGCCCGGGCGCCCTATGTCGAGGTCTGGCCGCCGGTCACCGTCCTCGGCTTTGCCCCGCTGATCCTGATGCCGTTTGCCCTGCTGTTCTTCGTGCCCTCGGTGACGCAGAAGAACCCGACCTCGGCGGGCCCGCCGGCAAGCGGGCCGGCGGCCCTGCCGGTACGCGGCATCACCCGCGTGACCCGGCATCCGATGCTCTGGGCCTTCGCGCTGTGGGCGCTCGGGCATCTGCTGGCCAATGGCGACCTGGCCTCCCTGCTGTTCTTCGGCGGGATCCTGGTCGTGGCGCTCAACGGCATGCCCTCCATCGACCGCAAGCGGCGGCGCAGCCTGGGCGCGGACTACGACGCTTTCGTGGCGCAGACCTCGATCCTGCCGTTTGCCGCCATCGCCGACGGCCGGCAGACGTTCAGCCTGCGCGAGATCGGCTGGTGGCGGCCACTCCTGGCGATCCTGCTGTACCTCGGGTTGATCGCCGTGCATGGCCTGCTGTTCGGCCCGCCGGCGATCCCCGGGATGGCGATCGGCCCCTGACGGGTCCGGCGGGCCGCAGGGGTGGCCGCGCCCCTTTCGAGGGAGGAGAAGGAGGGAAGAGAAGAATGGCGGTCTGTGTACTCGTGCATGGGGCCTGGCATGGCGCATGGTGCTGGGACCGGCTTCGGCCGGAACTGGTCGCGGCCGGCCACCGGGTCGTGGCGCCCGACCTGCCGGGCAGCGGGGCGGATCCGACACCGGCGGCGCAGGTCACCCTGGCGGACTATGTCGCCACCGTGGTGGCCGACATCGAGGCGCTCGACGAACCGGTGGTCCTGGTCGGCCATTCGCTGGCCGGCCTCACCATCACCCCGGTGGCCGAGGCGGTGCCGGATCGCGTCCGGGCCCTGGTCTATCTCTCTGCGCAACTGATGCCCGCCGGGGTCAGCCTGGCGGCCTGGCGGGAGGGCAAGCCCGCGACATTGATTGCGGAGAACAGGACGATGTCGGATGACGGCCTGACGTCGACGATCCGGCCGGAAGCCCTGACCGGGATCTTCTATGGCGATTGCAGCAAGGCGGATGCCGACTGGGCGATCTCCCGCCTGCGCCCGCAACCGGTGGCCGTCTATGGCACGCCTGTGCAGCGCAGCGAGGCGCGCTGGGGCCGCGTGCCACGCTACTACATCGAATGCCTGCAGGACCGGGCGATCCCGATCGCGGACCAGCGCGAGATGCTGGCCGCGACACCCTGCAAGCGGGTCATCGCCCTGGACTCGGCCCATTCCCCGTTCCTGTCCATGCCCGCCCGCCTGGCCGCATGCATCGACGAGGTCGCCCGGGCCGAAGGTGGCGCATGACCGCCGGGCCGGGCAGCGCGGGGATCCCGGTCCTGGACCTCGGCGCCTACCGGTCCGGCGATCCTGCCGCGGCCGCCGCCCTGGCCCGGACCCTGCACATCGCGCTGGTGGAGGTCGGCTTCTATTTCGTGACCGGCCATGGCGTCGCCTGGGAGCTGGTCCGGTCCATGTTCGCGCAGGCACGCCGGTTCCATGCGCTGCCGCAGGCCCGCAAGGCGGCCCTGCCGGTGACCCGCCAGATCACCGGCTATGTCGGGCTGGGCAGCGGCACCACGCGGACGACGGGGCTCTATGACGGCACTGCCGCCAACCAGGTTGCGGCATTCCTGTGCAAGCGCGAGGAGGAGGGCCTGAACCACTGGCCCGAAGGCCTGCCCGGTTTCCGCTCCACCGTGCTGGCCTACATGGCGGAACTCGACCGGCTGGGGCAGCTTCTGCTGCCGCTCTACGACATGGCGCTGGGGCTGCCGCGGGGCTGGCTGCAGCCGCATTTCGCGCCGGCGGACATGCATGTGCGGCTCGCCTGGTATCCTCCGCTGCCGCGCGGCACTGCCTCGGCCGATGGGGAAGCCTTCGGTGTGGCGCCGCACACCGACAATGCCTTCCTGACCTTTCTGCCGCAGAATACGCAGCCCGGCCTGTGGATCCGGCCGGACGGCAGCGACTGGCTGGAAGCGCCGGACCTGCCCGGCAGCTTCCTGATCAACACCGGCGATGCCCTGAGGCGCTGGAGCGGCGACCGCGTCCTGTCGACCGAGCATCTGGTGCGCAACCAAACCGGCCGGGAGCGGGTCGCCATACCACTGTTCTACGGCCCCCGTGGCGACACGCTGCTCGATGGCTGGCCCGGCGGGCCGGACGATCGCGCGGGGCGGCGCCATGCTCCGGTGACCTACGGCGCCTACACGCAATGGTTCTCCGACCGCACCTACTGGGGGGATGACAGCCCGATGCCGTGACGGCGATCGGGCGAAAAGGCGTGCTTCAAACAAGGACGCGCTTCAAACAAAGGCGCGCTTCAAACAGTTGTTAATGCAGACCTGTTAGATATCGCTTACCCAAAATCATGTCCGCGGGACATCGCCTTGCAATCGCCCAAGAGGAAAATCGCTTCCAGCCAGTGGATTCTGGCGGCTGCCATTGGCACCGTCCTCGTCCTGGTCCTGTCCTTCGGCCTCGACCAGTGGCGCCACTATCGCGTCGAGATGGCGCAGGCCGAGCGTGCGACCCGCGGAGCGGCGGTCATCCTGGCGGAGCATACCGCGCTGACCTTCGATGCGGTCGGGGACGCAGTCCGTGCCGTGCGCCAGTTGCGGCTGGACGCGCTGGCCACCGGGGAGCCGCCGGCAGCCAGCCATGAATTGCTGAAGGCCCTGGACGACGGGTCGCCGGTGTTTCGCGCCCTGGCCTGGATCGACAAGGATGGGAATCGTCTCGCCTCATCCCTCCATGCCGACCCGCCACCGATCAACATTGCCGGCCTGGACCATTTTGCCACCCTGCGCGACCGCGAGCCGGACCGCGAGACGCTCTATGTCGCCGCGCCGAAGCGGTCGAAGCTGCTCGACCAGTGGATCTGGATGCTGCCCGCCTCCCTGCCTGTCACGGGACCGGACGGCGCCTTTGCCGGCATAGCGGGAGGGATCATCGATCCCGGCTATCTGTCCCGTGTCTATGCCAGCATCGACCTCGGCAGCTCGGCCGTCGTGACCCTGTTCCGGCGGGACGGCATGATTCTCGCCCGTGAACCGTTCGACTCGGACCTGCTGGGGGAGACCCTGGCCGGGCGGCCGTTCATCACCGACATCGTCGTCCAGGCCCCCGTCGGCACCTTTCATGATGTCGGACCCGATGACGGGGCGGAGCGGGTCATCGGCTATGCCGTCTCGCCCGGCGACGGCTTCATCGTGAGCGTGGCGCTGCGCCATGACGAGGTCCTGGCGCAATTCTACGCGGGCCTGTGGGAAGGCATGGCCCGGTTGGCGCTGATCGTGCTGGTCCTGGCGGTCGGCACCTGGTTCCTCGTGCGCCAGGTCGGCCGGCGGGAAGCCCTGGCGCTGGAGCTCCAGGACAGCGAGGTCCGCTTCCGGGACTTTGCCGCAGCCTCTGCCGACTGGTTCTGGGAAACCGACGAAGAGCACCGGCTGAAGTGGATCTCGGATACCCTGGGCATGAAGTCCGGCCTGTCGCAGCAGGCCAGGGTCGGGCGGACCATATGGGAGATCGTCGATCCCGACAGCGTGTCGCAGGCGGCGGCGGAGGATCATCGCAGGGCCCTTCTGGAACATCTGCCCTTCCAGGGTTTCTGCTATGCCCGCCGGACGGCCCAAGGACGCCGCTGGATGATGGCCAGCGGCATGCCGATGTTCGACAGGCAGGGCAGGTTCCGCGGCTATCGTGGTTCGTCCAGCGACATTACCGAGCAGCGTCGTGCGGAGACCCGGCTGCACGAGGCGATCGAGGCATTTCCCGGCGATTTCATGCTGTTCGACCCGCAGGGGCGGCTCGTGTTCCACAATCGTCATGCCGAACGGAACATGCAGGCGATCGGGCAGCCGCCGCAGCGCGGCGACACGATGGAGGCGATCCTGCGCCGTCACGTGGCGGCAGGCGCATTGCCGGACGCCGCGCGGGATCCGGAGGGCTGGATCGCCTGGCGGCTGCGGCAGCACCGGGCGCCGGCAAGCAGGATCCTGGTGCGGTTCAATCGCGGCGTGGCCGAAGTGATCGAGCGGCGCACCGAGGACGGTGGCGCGATGGTGCTGCGCTTCGATGTCACCGAGCAGGAAGCCGCCCGCGAGGCCCTGCAGGCGGCCCGCGAAGCCGCCGACGCGGCGAACCGCGCGAAATCCGACTTCCTGGCCAGCATGAGCCACGAACTGCGCACGCCGCTGAATGCCATCATCGGCTTCGGCCAGCTGCTGCAGATGAACAAGCCCGGCACGCTCACCCCGTCGCAGCTTGAACATTGCGACATCATTGTCCGCAGCGGCGGGCATCTGCTGAACCTGGTCGACGACGTGCTTGACCTGTCCGGTATCGAGGCCGGCGGCCTGGCGCTGTCGCTGGGCCCCGCTGATGTCGGGGCCCTGCTTGCCGTGGCCGTCGCGACGATCGCGCCCGCGGCCGACGATGCCGGGATCGCCATCGACCCGGTGCCGGCGCTCGATGTCGGCGAGGTGCTGGCGGACCGGCAGCGCCTGCTGCAGATCCTGATCAACCTCCTGTCCAACGCGATCAAGTACAACCGCCCCGGCGGTTCGGTCCGCCTGTTTGCGGCCATGACGGACCGGGGATCTGTGCGGATCGAGGTCACGGATACCGGGATCGGCATCCAGCCCGCGGATGTGGACAGACTGTTCGTGCCGTTCCAGCGGCTCGGCGCGGAATTCTCCAAGATTCCGGGGACCGGCATCGGGCTGGCCTTGTGCAAGCGGCTCGTGGAAATGATGGATGGACGGATCGGTGTGGAAAGCCGGCCCGATTCCGGCAGCACCTTCTGGGTCGAACTGCCCCTGGCGGGCGTCCAGGACCGGCCGGCGGCCGTCGCGGTCGGCAGACGGGGCGGGTCGCGCACCGCCGCGGGTCATTTCTCGCTGCTTTATGTCGAGGACAACCCGATCAACCGGGGGCTGGTGGGGCATATCCTGGAGACCCTGCCGCAGGTGACCGTGCACAATGCCGATCATGGCGCCGACGGCCTGGATCTCGCCCGGACGCTGCAGCCGGACATCATCGTGCTGGACCTGAACCTGCCGGACATGAACGGGTTCGAGGTCCTGCGCCAGCTCCAGGCGGACAGGGCGACGGCCGCCCTGCCGGTGATCGCGCTGACGGCATCCGCGATGCCCGACGATGTGCGGCGCGGCCTGCGGGCCGGCTTCTCCGACTACCTGACGAAGCCGCTGGATGTCGGCGGGTTCCTCGCCGCCATAGACGCCGCCCTGGCGAAAAGGCCGGGGCCGCAGGCCGCCAAATAGGCGGCGATCCGGGACCGGGCTGGCCGGCGCCTGCTGACCGCCGCGCAAATCCGGGCTATACGGCACGCCGTGCAGCCTTGTCGGGCCGGCACCGGAACAGGCTGAACGAAGAGGGCTCCATGGTCGACAAACGCATCGTCATCACCGGAATGGGACTGGTCACGCCGCTGGGCTGCGGACTGGACGCAGTCTGGGAGCGGCTGACGGCCGGCCGGTCCGGGATCCGCCGGATCGACCGCTTCGACCCTGCCGAACTGCCTGCCCAGATCGCCGGCCAGGTGCCGCTGGCGGCGGAGGATTCAGCGGGCCTGGACATCGATGCGGTCGTGTCGGTGAAGGAGCGCAAGAAGGTCGACCTGTTCACGATCTATGCCCTGGCTGCCGCGGAGCAGGCCCTGCAGCAGGCCGGCTGGAAGCCGGAAGACGAGGCGCTGCGGGAACGCACCGGGACCGTGATCGCCACAGGGATCGGCGGCTTCCCGGTGATCACGGAGGCCAAGACCGTGCTCGACACGCGCGGGCCGCGCCGCCTCTCGCCGTTCGTGGTGCCGGCCTTCCTGGCCAATCTCGCGGCCGGCAACGTGGCGATCCGCTACGGTTTCAAGGGGCCGATGGGCACGCCGGTCACGGCCTGTGCCGCCGGCCTGCAGGCGATCGGCGACGGCATGCGGCTGTTGCGCACGGGCGAGGCGGATGTGGTCCTGGCCGGCGGCACCGAGGCCTGCATCGAACCGCTCGCGATCGCCGGCTTCGCCGCGGCCCGCGCCCTGTCGCTGAACAACGGCTCGCCGGCGACCGCCTCGCGTCCCTTCGACCGCGACCGCGACGGCTTCGTGATGGGAGAGGGCGCCGGGATGGTGGTGCTGGAATCCATGGACTCCGCCCTGGCGCGCGGCGCAAGGCCGCTGGTCGAACTGGCCGGCTACGGCACCAGCACCGATGCCTATCACATCACCGCCGGGCCGGAGGACGGCTCAGGCGCCGCGCGGGCGGTCAGGACCTGCCTCGCCATGGCGGGCCTGGCGCCGGACGCGATCGGCTATGTGAACGCCCATGCGACATCGACGCCGGTCGGGGACAGGGGCGAGATCGCCGCGTTGCGCAGCATCTTCGGCGCGCGCCTGCCGCAGGTGCCGGTATCCTCCACCAAGTCCGCGATCGGCCATCTCCTGGGTGCGGCCGGCGGGGTCGAGGCGGTGTTCACCGCCCTGTCGGTGATGCATGGGACGATGCCGCCGACCCTGAATTTCGGCCAGGCCGATGACGGCATGGAGGATCTCGACTTCGTGCCGAACACCGCGCGCAAGGCCAGTATTTCCGCCGCCCTGTGCAACGGCTTCGGGTTCGGCGGGGTGAACGCCACCCTGGCGTTCAAGGCGCTCTGACGGACCGCCCCGGGGCGGTCGCGCGGTCGCCCCGGGCAGGAAAGCTGGCGATCGGGCCGGGCTCCCCCGTCAGTCGATCTCCACAGCCAGGGTGCCGGCGTCGACACCTTCCTGGCCCTCGGTGATGTGGATGGCCTTCACCGTGCCATCGGCCTCGGAATCGTGCGGCACCTCGGTCTTCATCACTTCCAGGATGAACAAGGTGTCGCCGGCCTTCACCGTATCGCCAACCTTCACCAGCACCTTCCAGACATTGCCCGGGATCTGGGTCTCGACTTTCTGCGCCATGCTCTGACTCTCCTACTCGATGCTGTCTGCGGATGCGATCCGGTCCAGGTCCCGCCGCAGGGCCTGTGCCGCTTCGACGCTGAGCTTGCGGAAACGGTAGATGTCGCCTGGCTTGGACTGCCCCAGCTTCCAGAAGGCCGCGGACGGGACGGTATAGGGGTTGATGAACCCCCCCATCGAGCAGCCGTCGTTCACCAGGATGATCGGCGTCTGGCCGGCCAGGTTGATGGCCCCCAGCGGATAGCCCTGGTCGATGATGTTCGACGGGTCGGAGCCGTTCTCCGGCGACTTGTTCGTGGCCTTCGCGGTAAAGGTCCAGTCGGGCCCTTCCAGACGGTAGCCGGACCTTGCGCTCTTGCCCGACAGCTTCCAGTCGGTGGTCAGGAAGCGCTCCTTGCCGGCCGCGTCGATCCAGTCGTCATTGGGACCCTCGACGACCTCGATCTCCCAGCGCTTGTCGGCGGTAAGCTGCGGGCGCGCCGCCTCCTTCACCCGCCGGCCGGCTGTCCCGGTGCCGGGATTCAGGTCGATCTTCTGGCCGTCCTGCAGCGCATGGCCGTCGATGCCGCCCACCCCTGCCGCGTGGAAGGTCGACTGCGAGCCGAGCCAGGGCTCCGACCTGATGCCGCCGGCAAAGGCCAGATAGGCCCGCGCGCCCTTGGTGCAGAACTTCATCTCCAGGGTCTGGCCGGCCTTGACCGCGACGCTTTCCCACAGCGGCACCGGTTCGCCATCCAGTTTCGGCGCCATGTCGGCGCCGCAGATCGCGATCACGCTGGCGTCGTGGAATTTCAGGGTGGGGCCGATGAACTGGGCCTCCAGCCCGGCCGCGCCGGCAGCGTTGCCGACCAGCAGGTTGGCCAGCCGGAAGGACCAGGAATCCATCGGGCCGGAGGGCGGGAAACCCTGGTTCCAGAAACCGATCCGCCCGGGGAAGTCCTGGACGCTGGTCTCGAACCCTTTCTTGACGATCTCGAACATCATGCCCTCCCTCAGAACCGCTGGCCGGCGTCGATCTTCTCGACCCAGGCCTTGTAGCGGGCCACCGAGAAGTTCTGGTAGTCCACCATGTTGTACTGGTAGCTGCCCTCCTTCACCCGGGCCTCGGTCGCCTCGAACTCCTCCTTGCCGACCGGCACGAATTTCACCCGGTCGCCCGGGCGGAACAGGCAGATGGACTCCTCGAACAGCTTGAAGCGGGCCTTGGTATCCCAGATCGGCACCGGCGTGCGGGCAAAGATCTGGTAGCCGCCGGGGGTGGTCACCGGATAGATCGCCGTCGCCGCGCCGCCCATGCCGACCGTGCCCTGCGGCGTCCAGGTGCGCGGCGGATTATATTTCGGCGCCGTCATCCGGCTGCGCGGGTCCAGCGGCATCATGAAGGGCAGGCCGGGCCAGAAGCCCAGCGACGCGACCCAGTATTCGGTGCCGGAATGCACGCGCACCAGCTGGTCCACATCGGCCAGGCCGTTGATCCGGGCGACGAATTCCGGGTCCGGCTCCTTCTCGGCGATCTTCGCGCGGTAGTCGTCGACCGCCTCCTTCGTCCAGGGGTCGAGGTACATCGTCTCGAAGGTGAAGAGCCGGCTGGGCAGCTCGATATCCTCGCTGGGCCCCAGGCTGCCCAGCAGGCGTGTCAGTTCGGTCTCCACATCGCCGAAGGCGATCGCGTCGGGGTCGTAATGCACCAGCAGGGAGGCGAAGCAGGGCGCCGTCTCGACGATGCCCTTTGTCTTGTCCTCGACGATGGCACCGGCCAGGCCCTGCGCCATGAAGTTCAGCTCGAGATTCATCTCGTTGCCGAGCTCGACCAGGATGAACCTGTCGCCGCCCGGCAGGAAGCGTGGCTTGTCGTAGATCATTTGGCCCCCCTGCCTGCACTGGTCCGATCGGCGCACCGGCCCGGGCGCGCCTGTACCGTCATGATGTCAGTTCCGCAATCCGTTCGCCCACGAAGCCTGTCGAAACGCCGCCGGCGCGGACCTCCGGATGGGCCAGCAGGCGTCGCAGGAAGGCGATGTTGGTGCCGACACCTTCGATCGTGCATTCCGCCAGCGCTGCATCCAGCCGATCCAGCGCCGCGGCCCGGTCGGCACCGTGGGCGACCAGTTTTGCGATCATCGGATCGTAGTGGAAGGTGATCTGGTCGCCCTCGCGCACGCCGGTGTCGATGCGCAGGTCCGGCCCGGCCGCCGGCATGGAAAAGCGCTTCAGCGGGCCGGGGGAGGGCAGGAAGTTCTTTTCCGGCCGTTCCGCATAGATCCGCGCCTCGACCGCGGCGCCGCTGGCCGCGATCGCCGTCTGCTGCACCTCGTCCAGGCTGTCGCCCGCGGCCAGCCGGATCTGCATGGCGACCAGGTCCAGGCCGGTCAGCATCTCCGTCACCGGATGCTCCACCTGGATGCGCGTGTTCATCTCAAGGAAGTAGAAGCCCTCGTCCGGCGCCACGACGAACTCCACGGTGCCGGCCCCGCGATAGCGCTCGGATGCGGCCAGGGCGACGGCGGCTTCCGCCATGGCGGCGCGGGTCTTGTCCGACAGGCCCGGTGCCGGGCTTTCCTCGACGATCTTCTGGTAGCGCCGCTGCACCGAACAGTCGCGCTCGAAGGCGTGGACGGCACGGCCGTCGCCGAAGCCGAAGACCTGGATCTCCACATGGCGGGCGGGCGAGACGAAATGCTCCAGGTAGACCGTCCCGTCGCCGAACGCCTTTGCCGCCAGCTCCTGCGTGCTGGCGACGACCTTCTCCAGGTCTTCCGGCCGGTCGACCTTGCGCATGCCGATGCCGCCACCGCCGGCGGCGGCCTTCACCAGCAGGGGGAAGCCCACCTGCTGGCCGGCCGCTGCCAGGGCGCCGGTATCGCCGATGGCGAACCGGGCGCTGCCCGGCAGGACGGGAACGCCGGCGGCCTTGGCCAGGGCGCGGGCGCGTTCCTTGTCGCCCATGTCGGCGATCGATTTCGGTCGCGGGCCGATCCAGATCAGCCCGGCGCCCTCGACCGCCTCGGCGAAGCGCTCGTTCTCGGCCAGGAAGCCATAGCCGGGATGGATCGCGTCGGCGCCGGTTTCCCTGGCTGCGGCGAGGATCCGCTCGGCCACCAGATAACTCTCCGATGCCTTTGCCGGGCCGATCGCGACGGCCTGGTCCGCCGATGCGACATGCAGTGCGGCGGCATCGGCTTCGGAATGCACGGCGACGGTGGCCAGGCCCAGGTCGCGGCAGGACCGGATGATCCTGCAGGCGATCTCGCCGCGATTGGCGATGAGGATCTTCTTCATGCCGGGCGCGCCGCTCAGGCGGCCCTGTTGAGGTGCGGCCGGATGGTGTCGAAGACCGCGCGGGCGACCTCCACGGCGCCGGGCGTGTCGGAATGCACGCAGACCGACTCGGAACCGACAGGAGTGTCGTTGCCGTCGAGGGTCTTCACCACGCCTTCCTCGATGGCCCGCAACGTGCGCAAGGCGGCCTCCGCGGGATCCTTTGCCTCGTGCTCGCGGGTGATGATCAGGCGGCCATCGCCGGCATAGTCCAGGTCGACATAGAACTCCGCGACGAAGGGGATGCCGCGCGCCTTGTAGACCGTCTCCTGGCAGGTGTTGATCATCCCGAACAGGGGGACCTGGAAGACCTCCGCTGCGTCGCAGATCGCATGGGCGACCTCTTCGTCGCGGGCGGCCATGCCATAGAGGACGCCATGCGGCTTGATGTGGTTCAGCGGCAGCCCTTCCTCCCGCAGGAAACCGGTCAGCGCGCCGACCTGATAGATCAGGGTGGCGGCCAGTTCGCCGCGCTCCAGCTTCATCTCGCGCCGGCCGAAGCCCTGCAGGTCGGGCAGCGAGGGATGCGCGCCGACCTTCACGCCGTGGCGCTTCGCCAGGGCAACGGTCCTGCGCATATGCACCGGGTCTGAGGCATGGAAGCCGCAGGCCACGTTCGCGACGGTGATGAAGGGCATGATCCCCTCGTCATCGCCCATCTTCCACAGCCCGAAGGATTCGCCCATGTCGCAGTTGATGTCGACGGCCATCGGTCATCTCCCTGATTGCGGCGGGGTGCCGCCGGGGGCCGACGCTGCGGCCGCGGGGCACGGCTTCGCCCTGAAAGACAGGCCCGCAGGTATATCGGGTCTGTCCCGGCCGGTCCATGTGCAGCGGGCCGGGCGGACCGGGGCGGGCAAAGAAAAACCCCCGCGGGCACTGGCCCGCGGGGGCTTCAGGTCGGCAGGGTCAGGACCCCTGCGTCAGTTCTTCACGCCGCTGAACAGGATGTCCATCGGCACCGGCTCGCTGATCGTCCACTCGCCGATATATCCGAACTTGCCGTTGTTGGCCTCGACCAGCTTGTACGTCGCCTGGTTCTGGTGGTGCAGCTTGTCGGTGAAGGTCCGCGGGCCGAACAGGGTCGGCTCGTTGTTCATCTTCTCAAGCTCTGCGACCACGGCCTCGGTATCGGTCGTGCCGGCACGCTCCACCGCCTTGGCCCAGACGTCGACCATCACATAGCCGGGATAGGCATACTGGCTGGACGGGCGCTCGCCCCACTTGGCCTCGTAGACCTTGTTGAACTTCTCGACGGCCGGGTCCGGGTCATCGCCGTAGATCGAGCCCTGCACCGGCACCACGAAACCGCTCAGGTCCGGGACGGCATCCAGCCAGTAGCTGCCGTCGAGCGAGCTGCCGTTCAGGATCAGGCTCTTGATGCCGGCTGCGCGGAGCTGCTTGGCAGCGCTGGCGCCGCCGGGATTGTAGCTGCAGAGCATGATCGCATCCGGTTCCTCGGGCAGGGACTTGATGCGGGTGATCTGCGAGGCGATCGACGGGTCGTCGTTCTTGAAGGTGTCGCGGCCGATGATCTTGCCGCCGACCTTCGGGTACATCCAGTCGTAGCCGTAGCAGATGCCCTTGTTGTACTCGATGGACGTGTCCAGCAGGACATAGCCGGTCTTTGCGTCGCGCTCCTTGAACGACCATTCCGCCATGGTCGCGCCCTGCACCGCGGCGAGCACGGAGGCAGAGAAGGAATAGGGGCCCACGCCCTCGATACCGGCCTTCACGTCCTCGGCGCAGAGGAAGAAGGAGACCAGTTCGGCATCCTGGGCCACGTTCGCCGCCGGGGCGCCGAAATCGTAGTCGCAGGACACGACGACAAGGTCGGCACCGGCATCGACCACTTCCTGGCCGGCCTTCACGCCTTCGTTGCGGTCGGTCTTGGTGTCGGCGGTGACGACCTGGATCTGCTTGCCCAGCAGGCCGCCGGCCGCGTTGATCTCGTCGACCCGGACCAGCGCGGCCCGCGTGGATGGCTGGTCATAGGCCTGCATCCAGCCGGATTCGGCGACTGCGAAGCCGATGACGACCTCGTCGTCGTCGGCCGCGGCCATGCCGGCCGGAAGGGCCATCGCCGCCGCAAGGGCGGCGGAGGTAGCCCAAGTGGAATATCGCTTCATCTTCTGCCTCTCCTGTCGTTTTTTCGGGCAATCAACGGATGACGTCCCAGGTGTAGAATTTTTTCCGGATTGTCGGCTGAACTGCAACCGCTTGCAACGGTGGCGTTGCATTGCGGCATGACGGACCCGCTGGAAATCGGGTACAGACCTGCGTTCCAGCGGATCCGGACGCCCCGGCTAGTTCTTCACACCGCTGAACAGGATCTCCATCGGCACCGGCTCGCTGATCTGCCAGTCGTCGATGATGCCGAACTTGCCGTCCTGCGCCATCGAGATCAGGTAGCGGGCCGTATTCTGGTGGTGCAGCTTATCGGTGAAGGTGCGCGGCCCGAACAGGGTCGGCTCGTCACGCATCTTTTCCAGCTCGGCGACGACGGCCACGGTCTCGGTCGTGCCGGCACGTTCCACCGCCTTGGCCCAGATGTCGACCAGCACATAGCCTGGATAGGCGTACTGGCTGCCGGGCCGGGCGCCGTACTTCGCCTCGACCTTCTTGTTGAACGCCTCGACGGCGGGGTTCGGGTCGTCGCCATAGATCGAGCCCTGCACCGGCACCGCGAAGTCCGACAGGCCCGGGACGGCATCCAGCCAGTAATTGCCGTCCAGCGAACTGCCGGTCAGGACCAGGGTATCGATGCCGGCGGCGCGGATCTGCTTGATCGCGCTGGCGCCGCCCGGGTTGTAGGAGCAGAACATGATGACGTCCGGCTCTTCCGGCAGCGACTTGAGGCGGGTGATCTGCGAGGCGATCGAGGGGTCGGCATTCACGAAGCTGTCGCGGCCGATGATCTTTCCGCCGGCCTTGGGGAACATCCAGTCGAAGCCGTAGCAGACCGCCTTGGAATACTCGACCGAGGTGTCCACCAGGACATAGCCGGTCTTGGCGTTGCGCTTGTTGAACGCCCATTCCGCCATGGTCGCGCCCTGGACCGCCGCCAGGACCGAAGCGGAGAAGGAGTAGGGGCCGATTCCCTCGATGCCGGCCTTCACGTCCTCCGCGCAGAGGAAGAAGGAGATCAGGCCCTCGTCCTGGGCAACGCCGGCCGCAGGTGCGCCATAGTCGTAGTCGCAGGTGGCGACGACGATGTCGGCACCCTCGTCGATGACGGCCTGCCCCGCCTTCACCCCCTCGTTGCGGTCCGACTTGGTGTCGGCATCGACGAACTCGATCTGCTTGCCGAGCAGGCCGCCCGCCTCGTTGATCTCCTCGATCCGGATCTTCGCCGCCTGTTCGGCCGGCTGGTCATAGGCCTGCAGGATGCCTGACTTGGCGGTCGCAAAGCCCATTATGATCCTGTCGTCGGTGTCGTTGTCCGCGGCAAGCGCCGCTGCCGGCGCCCAGGCGGTTGCGGCCAGCACAAGCGCTGCCGCCATTGTCCCACGTCTTCCCATCTTTGAAGCCTCTTCTGCTGTTGGCCGGCGGCGGGCCATCCAAGGGCCGTTTCCGCCGGCTTTGTTTGGCCGGCTACCCGCCGGCAGGGAGTTGGTTGCACGCACCGGCAAGGCCTGGGGAGGCGGTGGCGGGTGCCTGATGGCATGTCCGTACATCGCGTCATTCCCCCCAGGGGAAGAAAGGGTGGCGGGGCCGCGGCCCCGCCACCGCAGAGGGCCGGTCGTCAGTTGCCGGTCACGCCGCTGAACAGGATGTCCATCGGCACCGGCTCGCTGATCGTCCATTCGTCGACGATCGAGAACTTGCCGTCGGTGACCTCGGCCAGCAGGTAGCGGCCGATGTTCTGGTGATGCAGCTCGCTGGTGAAGGTGCGGGGGCCGACCAGGGTAGGTTCGTCGCGCATCTTCTCGAGTTCCGCCACCACGGCCTCGGTCTCCGTCGTGCCGGCGCGCTCGACCGCCTTCGCCCAGACCTCGATCAACACAAAGCCCGGATAGGTGTACTGGCTGGACGGGCGCGCGCCGTACGTGGCCTCGAACTTCTTGTTGAACGCCTCCACCTTCGGGTTCGGGTCGTCGCCATAGACCGATCCCTGCACCGGGACCACGAAATTGCTGAGGTTCTGGACGGCGTCGAGCCAGTAGGACCCGTCATTGGTGCTGCCGCCATAGATCGGCTGGTCAATGCCGGCCGCCCGGATCTGCTTGACGGCGCTGGCGCCGCCCGGATTGTGCGAGCAGAGCATGATCACGTCCGGCTGCTCGGCCAGCGACTTGATGCGGGTGATCTGCGAGGCGATGGACGGATCGTCGTTCCGGAACGAGTCGCGGCCGATGATCTGTCCGCCGACTTTCGGGAACATCCAGTCGAAGCCGTAGCAGACGCTCTTGTTGTAGTCGATGGAGGTGTCGACCAGGACATAGGCTGTCCTGGCGCCGCGCTCCTTGTAGCCCCATTCGGCCATCGTCGCGCCCTGCACGGCGGCGAGGATGGAAGGCGAGAAGGCAAAGGGGCCGACCCCCTCGATGCCGGCCTTCACGTCTTCCGCGCAGAGGAAGAAGGAAATCAGGCCGGCATCCTGGCCGACGCTGGCGGCCGGGGCGCCATAGTCGTAGTCGCAGGTGGCGACGACGATGTCGGCACCCTCGTCGATCACGGACTGGCCGGCCTTCACGCCTTCGTTGCGGTCGGACTTGGTGTCGGCGTCGACCACCTCGATCTGCTTGCCGAGCAGTCCGCCGGACTCGTTGATCTCCTTGATCGCGATCTTGGCCGCGCGTTCCGCGGGCTGGTCATAGGCCTGCAGGATCCCCGATTTCGCTGTCGCGAAACCGACGATGATGTCGTCGTCCGTGTCATTGCCGGCAAGGGCCGTCCCGGCCCCCGCGGCCAGCAGGGCGGCAAGCCCGGCCGCCGTCGAAATCGTTGCGATACGCATGATCTACTCTCCACTCCTGTACAGAACTCCTGTGGGCTTCCGATTCTTGTCGCAATTGAATCCTGCCAGCAACACGACCGCTGCAGCCTTGCCGGGGCATAGGCGGAGAATCCCGCCCAATTTTGAGGAGATAGCCGCACAATATAAAATGACCGGGGTATGCGGGCCGTTGAAATCCGCTGCCTGTCTTAGCTTGCCGCTGTTTGGCGCTATCGGCCGTGCATAATTCGACTTGGCAGGCTGGCCCTGACCTCGCTAGTCTAGGCTACCAATTCGCAAGCGCAGCACGGGTCTCTCTGCCCGCAAGCCAATCAGCGCAGTTTTGGGGGTAGCCGCGGCCGTTACGCGCAAAGAGGGTCCGCAAGAAGGCCTTCGCAGGCGCGAAACAGGGCTCGGCCGGCGGGAGGCATTGCCATCATGCGAACGAGAAGCGGCAGCCTCGCTGCCGTACACGGCGCCGGCGCGGGTAGACCCGTCCCGGTCACTGGCAGGGCGTGTCGACGCGGAGCCTTGGGCGGAGCCCCAGGCGAGGCTTGGCGGGCCGGAGCAGTAGAACAACGGAGTGGCGCATGGCGGAGGCGACAGCCCTGACAGGTACCGGGCAGGTGGCGGCGGGAGGCCGGACGGCGGCGGTCCACGACCCCAAGAACTGCCTGGGCGGGTTCGAGATCGACGTCTATTTCCAGGGCCTGGCTGCGATCAAGGACGTGGATGTCGAGGTCGGCCGCGAAGAGGTCCTCGGCCTGATCGGGCCGAACGGCGCCGGCAAGACCACCTTGGTCAATGTGCTGACCGGGTTCCAGCCGCCCACCAAGGGGCGGTTCTTCCTGGACGGCGAGGACGCCACGGACTGGTCGCCGCATTATCTGCGCCGCAAGGGCGTCGCCCGCACCTTCCAGGCCGGCCGCCTGTTCCTGCAGATGCCGGTCAGCGAGAATGTCGAGGTCGCGGCGGTGAACCAGGGGGTCAGCCGCGCCAAGGGCCATGCCCATGCCATGGAGATCCTCGACTGGATGGGACTGGCCGACAAGGCGCACCTGCCGGCCGGCGTCCTGCCCTATACCGACGAGCGCCGGGTCGGCATCGCGCGCGCCCTGGCGATGAACCCGCGCTATGTGCTGCTGGACGAGCCCGCCGCCGGCATGTCCGACCATGAATGCGACGAGATCATGCACCTGATCGCGGAGATCCCCGGCCGGTTCGGCTGCGGCGTCCTGCTGATCGAGCACAACATGCGGGTCGTCATGGGGGTCTGCCAGCGGGTCCAGGTGCTGGATGGCGGGCGCACCGTCACCTACGGCACCCCGAAGGAGATCATGGCCCATCCGGAGGTCATCAAGGCCTATCTTGGCAGCACCGCGGAGGCCTGAGCGTCACCATGCTGAACATCAACAACATCACTGTCCGCTACGGCCAGCTGACGGCCGTCCGCGGCGTCACGATCAAGGTGGCGCAGGGCGAGTCGGTCTGCGTCGTGGGGCCGAACGGCGCCGGCAAGACGACCACCCTGCTGACCGTGTCCGGCGTGCTGACCCCGGCGGAAGGGACAGTCGAGTTCGACGGCGGTGCCGTCACCGGCATCAATCCGGAGAACATCGCGCGGCTCGGCATCTCGCATGTCCCTGAAGGGCGCCATGTCTTCGGCCTCCTCACGGTGGAGGAGAATCTCAAGATCGGCACTGCCATGCGGCGCGACCGCAGCGGCGTCGCTGCCGATATCGAGAAGGTCCTGGAATATTTCCCGCGCCTGCGCGAGCGGCTGAAGCAGCCCGCCGGCAAGCTGTCCGGCGGCGAGCAGCAGATGCTGGTGATCGGCCGCGCGCTGCTGACCCGGCCGAAGCTGATCACCGTCGACGAGCCGTCCCTCGGCCTCGCGCCGAAGATCGTGGATCAGGTCTACGAGATCCTGGAGCGCCTGCGTCAGGAAGAGGGTGTCACCCTGCTTATCGTGGAACAAAGCACCAAGCGGGCGCTGGATCATGCGGAACGGCTCTACGTCCTTCGCAGCGGCATGGTGCAGCTCGAGGGGCGGACCGCCGATCTTTCCGCCGCCGATGTCGAGCGGGCCTATTTCGGATTCGATGAACATGCCGCGACGGCCTGACCGACCCGCCGTTCCCTCCGACAGCCAGCAAGGAGCAAGAGCAAGGTGATTGCCCTCGGCCAGAATTTGATCGACGCCCTGGCGCTCGGCAGCCTCTACGCGCTCGCCGCCCTGGGTATCGGCCTGATCTTCGGCGTGCTGCGCCTGATCAACTTCGCCCATGGCGACTTCATCACGGTGGGCGCCTATTCCCTGATCATCCCCTCGACCCAGGTGATGGCGCAGGAGATGCTGGGGGCATTGCCCTGGCCATTGCTGATCCTCGCCGTCACGATCGTCGTGATCGTGCTCGCCCTGCTGTCGGAACTGATCGTGTTCCGGCCACTGCGTGCGGCCTCGGCGGCGACCTTGATGATCGCCTCTTTCGCCTTGGGGTTCGTGATCCAGTACACGCTGCTGCTCTTCTACAGCGGCCGGCCCAAGGCTTTCGGGTTGTGGCCCGAGCTGACCCAGGTGGTGGAGTTCATTGGCCTGCGGGTGCCTCTGCTGCAACTGCTCACGATCGCGGTGACCCTGGTCCTGCTGGGCGGCCTGGTCGGCTTCCTGCGCTACACCGCCTATGGCGTCCAGATGCGCGCGGCGGCGGAGGATTTCCGGATGGCCCGGCTCCTTGGGGTCAAGGCCAACCGGGTGATCGCCATGGCGTTCGGCCTGTCCGGCTTCCTGGCGGCGGTGATCTCGCTCCTGTTCGTCACGCAGCGCGGCATCGTCGCGGTCGACATGGGCACGCCGCTGATGCTGTTCGCCTTCGTGGCGACAGTGGTGGGTGGCATGGGCAGCCTGGTCGGTGCGGTGGTCGGCGGCTATGCGGTCGGCATCCTGAGTGTCGCCCTGCAGGTCGCCCTGCCGGTCGACCTGCGTGCCTTCCGAGACGCCTTCGTCTTCCTGGCGATCATCATCATCCTGCTGTTCCGGCCGTCGGGAATCGTCAAGGTCAAGGCCGTGGTGGAGCGCGTCTAGATGCCCCAGAAGAACTACATGAAGGAACTCATCGAGCGCGCCTGGCCGCTCATCCTGCTGACCCTGATCCTTCTTGTGATCTGCCTGGTCGTCGACCTGGCGGCCAAGGAGGTCTTCGACTATCGCTCGCTGGAACGTACGGTGACGGAGGCGCTGATCCGCATCGTCCTCGTGGTCGGCATCTATATCTTCATCGGCAATTCCGGGGTGATTTCCTTCGGGCATATCGGTTTCGTCTGCATCGGTGCCTACGGGACGGCGATGCTGACCGCCAATGTGCGCCTGAAAAGCCTGAACCTGACCGGCCTGCCGGACTTCATCCGGCTGGAGACCTACGACGTGGTGACGGCAGCGCTCGCCGGCGGCCTGCTGTCGGCGGTGGTCGCGCTGCTGATCGGCATCGCGCTGATGCGGCTGTCGGGGATTGCCGCGTCTATCGCGACCTTCGCCTTCCTTGCGATCGTGCAGACCGTCTACCTGAACTGGGACAATGTCACCGGCGGCGCCGGCTCCATCGCGCGCATCCCGCGCTATGTCGATATCTGGGTGGCGTTCGGTTGGGTGGTGGCCACGATGGTCGCGGCCTGGTGGTTCCAGCGATCCAGGTTCGGCCTGTCGTTGAAGGCCAGCCGCGAGAACGAGGTGGCGGCCCGGGCAGCCGGCGTCGACATCTTCCGGGAGCGGCTGATCGCGTTCACGATCTCCGGCTTCTTCTGCGGCATCGCCGGGGTGCTCTACGCCCATTACCTGGGCACGATCACACCGAACAATTTCTACATGTCCATGACCTTCGTGGCGCTGTCCATGCTGGTGGTCGGCGGGATCAACAGCCTGTCCGGCGCGGTGCTGGGCGTGGTGGTGATCACCTTCGTGATCGAGGTGCTGCGCCAGGCGGAGAAGGGCGTCGAGATCGGACAGGCCGAGTATGCGCTGCCCAGCGGCGTGCAGGAGATCGCGCTGGGCGTGATCATGCTGCTGATCCTGATCTTCCGCTCCGGCGGCCTGACCATGAACCGCGAGGTCTACTGGCCGTTCAAGTCGAAATCGGGTTCCGCGCAGGCGGGCATGACCCGGGCCTCATAGCGCGGGGTCGCTCCCGCGGGGCACCGGGGCGATGGCGGGTCACGTCTTCCACCAGGTGGATGTCTTCGCCGAGACGCCGCTGACCGGCAACCCGCTTGCCGTCGTCCTGGGTGCGGACCGCCTGTCGGAGGCGGAGATGGCGGCGTTCGCGCGGTGGACGAATCTCAGCGAGACGACCTTCCTGCTGGACCCGACCGTCGCAGGCGCGGACTACCGCGTGCGGATCTTCACGCCGGAGCGCGAACTGCCCTTCGCCGGCCACCCGACATTGGGGTCCTGCCATGCCTGGCTGACCGCCGGGCATCGTCCGGCGGGCCCGGAGATCGTCCAGGAATGCGGCGCCGGCCTTGTGCGGATCCGTCGCGATGGCGCGCACCTGGCCTTCGCGGCACCGCCGCTGCTGCGCGGGGGCGAGGTGGATCCCTTGACCCTGGAGCGGATCGCCGGCGGGCTGCGGATCCCCGCTGCCGCGATCAGGGCGGCGCAATGGGCCGACAACGGGCCGGGCTGGGTTGCGGTGATGCTTTCCAGCCGCGCCGAGGTGCTGGCGCTGCAGCCGGATCATGTCCGGTTGGGCGGCCTTGCGGTGGGTGTCATCGGCCCCTGGGACGAGGCCACGGACGGCACCGGCGCGCAGTTCGAGGTCCGCGCCTTCATCTCCGCCCGGTCCTGCGAGGATCCCGTCACCGGCAGCCTGAATGCCGGCCTGGCGCAATGGCTGATCCCGGCCGGGCTCGCACCCGACGTCTACATTGCCAGCCAGGGCACGGCGCTCGGCCGCGCGGGCCGGGTCCATGTCGCGCGCGACGGCGGCGCGATCTGGGTCGGCGGCAGCACCGTCACCTGCATCGAGGGCAGGCTGCGGATCTAGCCCGGCCCGGCCCGCCGGCCCTAAGGGCGCCGGCGCCCTTCGGCGGTGGCCGCTATTCCGCGGCCTGTGCCACCTTTGCCCGCAGCGCCGCGGTTGCGGCGGCATCGACCTGCAGGTCGTCGGTGATCGCGACCAGGTAGACGTCCCGGGCGCGCGCGCTGCTGACCCACTTCTCCTTCACGTCGTGCAGCACCTTTTCCGGCGCGCGCTCATGCGCCGGGCCATAGCCGCCGCCGCCGCAGGAGATCGAGATCATCCGCTCGTCGGGCTGCAGCACGACCTGGGCACAGCCGGGCAGGGGCTCGCGGCTGCCGTCCGGCTTCTGGCGGTACTGCTCCGCCGGGCCGCCGGTGCCGCCGCCGCGGGTCCCCTTGGCGGCATTGGTCGCGCCGTCGCTGACATAGCCGATCTCCAGGGTGCCGCCGCCGACCGGGCCGTATTCAACATAGGCCCGCGCGGCACCCTTGGTGCGGCCGGCGCCCTCGCTGTCGGGCATCATGCGGCGACCGTAGATCATGATCGGGTGGCGCTGTTCGTCCAGCTCGATGCTGTCCTGGTAGCAGAGGCCGGCATTGCCGACATGGCCCAGGGTCAGCCAGGCATCCTGGGTCGGCCCGCCGGCCCCCCCGGTGAAGCCCAGGAACACCTGGTTCACATAGGCGGAGCCGTCCTTCGGGTCCTTGCCCGAGATCACGCCGCAGGACGGCGGGATGATCGCGCCGCATTCGGCCATGCCGATGCCGTCCTTCAATTCCGCCAGCGCGGCCTGTACCGAATTGGCGACCCGGTCGGCGAGGTTCGTCGTCGCGACCGAGCAGGAATAGGGATGCTTCGGGATGCCGACCACGCAGCCTTCGCGCAGCTTGATCGAGATGCGGCGGTGCGCGCCGGCATTCTTCGGCACGGTATGGTCGATGGAATTGTAGATCCCCACCATCGCCGAGGTCCGGGCGCAGGCTTCCGACAGGTTCAGCCCGCAGGGCAGGTTGTCCATGTTGTCGGTCATGTCGACCTCGATGCGGCCGGCATCGGCGTCGACCTTCACCTTGACGTTGACCGGAATCCCGGTCTCCGGCGTGCCCGGGAAATGGTCGTGGGTGGAGGTCCATTCCGCCGCGCCGGAGGGGATCTGCTTCAGCGCACGCACCATGCGCTCCTCGGAATAGTCGAACCAGGCCGCGGTATGGGCGTCCAGCGCGTCCCAGCCGACCTCGGCCGCCAGGGCCATCAGCTCGCGCTCGCCGATGCGGGCGGCGCCGACCATCGCCAGGTAGTCGCCCCACCATTGCTCGGGCACCCGGATCCGCATCTGGCACATGCGGATGATGTCCTCGTTGTTCTTGTAGTCGGTCTGGATCTTCACCGCCGGGAAGATCAGCGCGCCTTCCTCGTAGATGTCCTTGGCGGAGCCCAGATAGGTGGTCGGCTGCGAATTGCCGCAATCGGCCTGATGCGCCTTGGCCAGGACGGTGAAGCGGTGCCGGCCCGCATCGTCCATCACCGGCACCAGCAGGGTATGGTCGGCGGGGTGCGAGCAGCCGTGATAGGGCGAGTTGTGCAGGTAGGCGTCGCCGCGCTTCAGCACCGGATGGAACTGCACCATCGAGCGCGCCATCATGTCCGGGCCCGACAGGACGTGGATCGGCAGGCTCTCCGCGCTTGCCAGCAGCTGGTGGTCCGCGGTGACGATACAGCAGGAGAAGTCGCGCGCCAGGTTCAGCACGCCGGACCGGCCGGTGCGCAGCAAGGTGTTCGCCATCTTCCGGCTGATGCCTTCGAGCCGGTTGCTCATGATCGCCAGCTTGGCGCCGTCGGTCGTTTCCTTGGTGGGGCTGCTCATGACATCGTCTCCAGGCTCTGGGGGCGCATTGTTCGCACAGTGTGGCTCAATTGAACGGATCGATCGACAGGCTGCCGGACGGGCGGCGGACGGCGGTCGCCCCGGGATTGACGACCACCGTGGTGAACGAGGATTCGATGATCGCCGGCCCGGCGACGCTCTCGCCCGATTTCAGGTCGGCAAAGCGCCGGACCTTCGCCTTCACCAGGCCCGCATCGGGGAAATAGACCTCGCGGTCCTGGATGTCGGGCAGCGCCACCGCGGCCTCGTCATGCTTCAGGCTGCCGCTTTCCTGCGTGCGGATCTTGCAGCGTACCACGGCGGTCCAGCCGATCACCTCGACCTCCGCGTCGGGGTCGCTGATCGCAAAGATCTCCTCATGCTGGGCGTGGAAATCCGCGACCAGGGCGCGGATATCGGCCGCGCTCTCGAAGCGCGGCTTGCGCAGCGGCACCTCGATCTCCCAGACCTGGTGGGGATAGCGGGCCTCGGCGACGAAAGTGATGCTCTGCGCGATGGAGCCCTTTCCGGGGCCGTCCACGAAGGCCTGGGCCTGGGCGGCGAGGCCATCCAGCACCTTGTTGACGCCGTCGCTGTCGAATGCCCCGGTATGGGCGAACTTCGCCTGCGCGAACTGGTTGGTCAGGTCCGACATCAGGGCGCCGGCCGCCGACAGACCGGCCCCGACCTCGGGGATCACCAGGCTGGGGCAGGCCAGCCGGCGGGCGATCAGCACGGAGTTCAGCCCCGCCGCCCCGCCGCCGCCGATCAGGGTGCCGCTGGCAGGATCGATGCCCTGCGCCACCGTGATGTCGACGATCGCCTGCACCATGTTCTCGGTGGCGACCTCGACGATGGCCGCCGCGGCATCCTCCACCGACATGTTGAGCGGGCTGGCCACGTCGCGGGCGATCGCGGCGCGGGCGTCCTCGACCTGCAGCTGCATCGAACCGCCAAGGAAGAAGCCGGGATCGATATAGCCCAGCACCAGGCTGGCATCGGTCAGGGTCGGCTTCTCGCCGCCGCGGCCGTAGCAGACCGGGCCGGGCATCGCCCCGGCGCTCTGCGGCCCGACATGCAGCAGGCCGCCTTCGTCGACCCAGGCGATGGAGCCGCCGCCGGCGCCGATGCTCTTCACGTCGACCGAGGGAAAGCCCGTCATGTGGCCGCGATAGGGGGTGCCGATCCAGGTCTCGCGGGTCCAGGGGATCGATCCCTTGCGGACCAGGCTGACATCGTAGGTGGTGCCGCCGGTATCGGCGATCACGGCGGTCTCCGCCTCCTCGTCGATGCGCGCGAAGTAGCGGCCGGCGACCGGGGCCATGGACGGGCCGGAATTGATCAGGTGGATCGGCGCTTCCGCGGCATGGTCGGCATCGATCACCCCGGCCTGCGAGGTCACGACCAGGGTCCGGCCGGTGAAGCCCGCCGCCACCAGCCGGCTGGTCAGGTTGCGCATATAGGCGCCCATCAGCGGCTTCAGGGATGCGTCGAGCGCGGTGGAGGAGGCGCGGCGATATTCCCGCAACGACGGGTTCACCCGGTGCGACAGGGTATAGGGAATGCCCGGCAGCATCTCCTCGATCAGCTCGCCCACCCGCGTCTCGTGCGCGGGATTGACGATCGACCAGATCAGGCAGACGGCCACCGCCTCGACCCCCTGCGCCTTCATCTCCGTCAGGATCGTGCGCACCGCGGCCTCGTCCAGCGGCGTGTAGACGGCGCCGTCGGGCAGCAGGCGTTCCGGCACCTCCCAGGTCAGCGCGCGCGGGATATAGGGCTCCGGATAGGCGACCGTGTAGTTGAACGGCTCCGACCGGCCGCCTTCGCGCAGCACCAGCACGTCGGGATGGCCTTTCGTGGTCAGGAAGGCGGTGCGCGCGGTGTTGCCGGTGATGATCGCGTTGATCGCGTGGGTGGTGCCGTGGATCAGCATGCTGCCGCGGCCGAGCAGGTCCGCCAGCGGCGTGCCGAAGCTGTCCGCGGCGGCCTGCAGGCTGTCCAGCACGCCCTTGATCGGGTCCTTCGGCGTGGTGGAGGCCTTGAACATGTGAAGCTCGCCGGCATCGTCCTCGACGACGAGATCGGTGAAGGTGCCTCCGGTATCGACGGCAAAGCGCATGTCGTGCTGACCCCCTGGACTGCTGGGCGGGTTCGGCCAGGGGCTGCACCAATGCGGCCCCGGAACGGTCGGCGCCCGGTTGTTCGGCCGGAACAGTAGGTCCGCCGGCTTGCTTCGATCAATCTGGCGGTCCGCCACGATCCGGCCATTCCTGCGTTTTGGGCGCATTTGTCCAAGCGTTCCGCAGCATCCGACCGTAGTCTTGTGGAACCAGGGACAGGATTCCCTCGAACCTGTCGACGACCGGAGATGCCAGGGATGTCTGCGCCAGCCACAGCCTTTCAGGTGCGTAAGGGAATTCACGGGCGCGAGGTGCGCCGGCTCACGCCGGCCGAAGTGCCGGTGATCGACTTCGGCGCCTTCTACAGCCCCAATCCGTCCGAGCAGCGCGAAGCCGCCAAGGCCCTGCGGCAGGCCTGCGTGGAGCAGGGCTTCTTCTACCTGAGCAACCACCAGTTCCCGCAGGCGGTGATCGACCGCGCCTATGGCGCCATGCAGCGCTTCTTTGCCCTGCCGCTGGCGGAGAAGATGAAATGCCACTACCTGGAGTCGCCCAACCACCGCGGCTATGTGCCGGTGAAGGGGATCAATGCCGACCATTCGTTGAAGGGCCAGGATGAATCCGAAGCCATCGAGATGGCGCACGACCTGCCGGCGGACGATCCCGACCTGCTGAAGGGGGTGCGCTTCTACGGCCCGAACAACTGGCCGGCGGAGCCGCCGGACTTCCGCTGGGCCCTGGGCACCTATTTCGACTGCCAGCTCGAACTGGGGCGGAAGATCTGCCGGGCCTTCGAACTGGCCCTGGATCTCGACGAGGGCTTCTTCACCAGCCGCTACACCAAGCCGCTGTCGCGCCTGCGGGTCTGTTACTACCCGCCGCAGGCGGAGGATTTCGACATCGCCAATATCGGCCTTGGCGCCCATACCGACTACGAATGCTTCACCACCGTCTGGCAGAACGACGTGCCGGGCCTGCAGATGCTGACGGCGGACGGCGAATGGCAGCTGCTGCCGCCGATCCCGGGCACCTTTGCGGTCAATCTCGGCGACCTGATGCAGCTCTGGACCAACGACCTGTTCCGGTCGACCGCCCATCGGGTGATCAACCTGGCCGGCGTGCAGCGCTATTCGCTGGTGCAGTTCTTCGGCCTGAACCACGATGTCGCGGTGGACGGGCCGCTGCAGGGATGCGCCGGGCCCGGCAATTCCTGGCGCTACAAGCCGACCACCGTCGGCGGCCATGTCGAGGAGATGGTCGCGCGCACCTACCACTACAGCGGCTGAACCGGCCGACGGACAAGAGCCCGGGGCACCGGGCCGCAAACGGGGGGGACGGAATTTGGGGCAGGCACAAGGCGATGCGCCGACGCATCGCGGCAGCGGCATGGTGGCGCGATGACGGGCGGGCGCGCCTTGCACCTGGCCATGCTGCTGACCATCGCGCTGGTCTATGGCCTGCTGTTCCAGTTCAACAAGCTGGCACGCGACGCAGCCGTGCCGGAATTCGCCTATGTCTTCTGGCAGGCGGCGCTGGCGGGGGTCGTGCTGCTGGTCGTCTCGTTCCTGATCCGGCGGCCCCCGGGGGTGCGGCTCGGTCACCTGCGGGTCTATCTGGCGATCGGTTTCCTGGGCATCGCCTTTCCGATCTGGCTGCTGACCAACCTCGCCGGTTCGGTCGAGCCGGGCGTGCTGACCACCGTGCTCGCGCTGTCGCCGCCGCTGACCTACCTGTTCAGCGTCCTGGCGCGCCTGGACCGCTGGCGCTGGCTGGGCATGCTGGGTGTCGTGCTGGGCTTTGTCGGCATCCTGATCATCGTCGGCCCGAGCAATGCCCTGCCGTCGCCGGAACATGCCGGCCTGTACCTGCTGGCGCTTCTGGCGCCGTCGGGCTTCGCGCTCGCCAACGTTACGGCCGCGCTGTTGCGGCCCCCCGAGAGTTCCACAGCCGGCATGGCCGCCGGCGTGCTCCTCGGGGCCGCCACCATGATGGGCGTCGTGATGCTTGCCAGCGGCACCTGGTACACGCCGCCGGCGACATTCCCGTCGCAGGGGGATTGGGCGATCCTCGGCGCCGCCTGCGTCAATGTCGTCGCGATCGTCCTGTTCTTCGAGATCGTGCGCGTCGCAGGGCCGGTGTTTTTTGCCCAGTTCAACTACCTGGCGGTGGTCGCCGCGATCTTCTGGGCCTGGCTGATCTTCGGCAGCTTCGTCGACTGGTCGGTCTGGCTGGCACTGGCGATAATGGTCGCGGGCGTGCTGCTGGTCACCCTGACCGGCCAGCAGGGGCCCGCCCGGCAGGCCGCGCCCGGCGTGCCGGAACCCGAGGAGAACACCTAGCCCGCCGGGGCATGGCGGGAGCCTCGGGTGCTATCCGCCACGCCACCGGGATGCTAACTTCGCCGCCGATATGTTGCGGCCGGACAGGGCGGCCTTGCTTTGGCATGCCCGGCCGGCCTGATTCCAACGGGACCCGGACATGGCTGAAGCGGTGCAAGGTGGGGGCTCTGGACCGGGCCGGGAGCGTGGGTTGCAGCACAGCCGGCATGACGGGCAGGCCGGCGGCGAGGGGGCCGAGGGCGGTTCCGACCTGGTGGCGGCCGGCGATGCGCCGATCCAGGCCACCGAGCGCCTGCCGCCGCTCTCCATCGTGCGGCTCGAGCAGAGCGTCGACCGCCTGGATCGCACGGCGCGCAGCCTGGAAGACACCGCCCACCGCCTGCTCGATGCCCGCGGCTCGTTCTGGGTGCAGGTAATCGGCTGGATTTTCCTGCTGGTCTTTGCCCCGATGGTCTTCCTGTACGGTGCCTCGCACCTGCCCGATGTCTGGCGCGTGAAGGCGGCGGCGTCCCTTCTGGGGACGACGAGTCTGAAGGGCGCGGCCGGGCATATGCTGGAGATGGCCGACGAGCGTGGCCTGCAGCGTGCGGAATGGGGCGAGGAACTCATCGCGATCAACCGGTCGCGGTTGCGCGATTGCCTGGCAGGGACCGCGGCTGGCGACACGCTTGCAGATGGCACCGCAACCTGCAATCTGATCGTGCCGCCGCCGCCGCGGCGGTCGGACCTGCCCTGAGCCCCGACCGGTAGCGGCCAGCTTCGCAAGGACCAGATGATCCAGGCAGACCTGCGCACGGCCCGCCAGCATCCCGCCTACGGGATGAACGGCCTGATACTTTCCGCCATCGTGATCGCCGCGCTCGCGGCCCTCGCCGCCCTTGCCCATGTGCTGGACGGGCTGTTCTTCATGCGGCGCACGTCCGATGCCTTTACCCGGTTCGTCAGCATCTGGGACATCGCGATGGCCTTCCTCGGCTATCTGACCTGCGCAGCCGGGTTGAGCCGGCACCGGATCTTTCCCTGGCTGTACCTGGCCTACACGATCGGCTTCATCCTGCCGCGGGCGATGCTCGAACTGCAGGAATTCGGCGTCAATGCCGGCATGTCGGAGATGGTTGCCGACACGAGCTTCCTGCAGGAAATCCACCTGCTGCAACTGCTCGCGCTGCTGCTCTGCGTCTCCGCGGCCTACATCCTCTGGTCGCCGGCGGTGCGGATCACCTATCGCCACCGCCTGACCCGCGACGAGGTCCGCCTGATCGAGCAGATGCAGGGCGCCGAGCCGCGCCTGAGCCTCGGCCCGAGAGGGGTCGAGCAGGCCGCGGCCAAGCCGGACGCGTCGCGCCGGCCGACGCCGCCGGTGCGGCACGACGAGATGGTCCTGGCGCGCCGAAGCGGCAGGACCGCGGCCGTTCCCGAGGCATCGGAGCAGGACGAGGAGGAGCCGCTGCCGGCGCTCCCCAGTTTCTTCCAGTCGGATCTTGCCGCGCCGGGCGGGGCCGCAAGTGCCGCCGGCGGCGACGCCCGGAGAGGTTCGGGGCCGGGCAGTTCAGACTCTGGCGATCCGGACAGGGACGAACAGGCGGCGGCGGCGCTGGCGGCGTCGACCGTGGCCGGGGCGCTGAAGCGGGTATCCGGCCGGACCCGGGACCAGCAGATGCCGGCGCCCCGGCCGGCCGCGCCGCATGACGCCGGCCATGACCCTGGGGCCCAGGCGGCCGCGCCGGGAACGGCGGCCGGCACGGCAGTGCAGGCCGCGGGGGCGCAGGCCGCGCCAGCGGCAGCTGTCGCCGCCGCGCCGGCTCCGGCGCCCGCGCCGAGCCGCGAGGCCGCCGCCGCCGCGGCGGGTGCCATCGTGGCCGCGTCGCAGCGCCGGACCGCGGCGCCGGAGCCCGGGGCGTTGGAACCCGGGGCACCGGCGGCGACCGGCGGCCAGCCGGCAGCCCCGCCCCGGCAGCAGGCCCTGGCCCAGGCCCAGCCGCACCCCGAAACGCCGGCTCCGCCGCCGCCGGAACCGGCTCGGGCGGAGCGTTTCGAACAGCGCGAGGACCCGGCACAGCGGCAGCTCGAGGCTGCCGCCGCGCGCCAGAAGCTGCAGGAGGAACTGGAGATCGACAGGCGCATCGCCCGTTTGCGCGGACTCGCGTCCGGCCAGGTTTCCGCGCTGTCGATCGGTCTTGCGATGGACCGGAACCCGCTGGCCGAGGATGCGGATGACGAGGGCGACGGCCTGTCTCCCGGCGGCAGCGCATTGTCCACGACCGACGAACGGCTGGGGCGGCTGCGGGCCGCGGCGGCGCCGCCCCGCAACCGGGGCGACAGTGTCCGGCGCCGCGACGACCAGGCGCTCTCCGATGAACTGCCCGCCGTCGTCCACAACCTGGCCGCCGGCGACCCGGAGGACCGGCCCCACGCAACGGACCCGATCAGGGTCGGCGGCCGCCTGTCCGGCGCGCCGGACCTGTCGCCGCGCGGCGGCGGGGATGCGAGTTTCCAGTCGCGCATCGACGCCCTGTTGAACCGCGCCGATGCGAACCAGACGTGGCAGGGCGGAAGCCTGCCGGAGATGCCGGGGGATGCGCCGGCGGCGGACCCGCCGACCACGGATGTCCCGACCGCGGACGCCCCGGCAAGTGCCGACCTGCCGCCGGCCTTTGACGGGACGCCGGATACCGGCGACACGGAGAATCACTGGCCGCCGGCACCGATCGGCGCGCCGGCGGACTGGACTGCGCCGGACCTGCCCTCGCCTGCCGCCACCGGCCTGCCCGGCGTCCGGGTTGCACCGGATCTTGCCGAAACGCGCGACAGCGACCGGATCTCTGCGGCGCGGCAGCCGGATGGGCCTTTGCCTGCCGGTGCCCCGGCCGTGCCGGGCCAGGGGGAGGCGGACTTCCCGTCCCCGACGGCAGCGACGACGCATTCATCCCGTCGGGACGAGGAGGAGGCGCCGCCCGAACCGGCCGCGGAAACCTATCCGCCGCTGCCGAAGGCGTTCGCGATCCCCGGTACCGGCTGGCCGCCGGAAGACGGGGAGGAGTCCGATCGTTCGGACGGCCTGCCGTCCCAGCCGGCGGGTATTCCCGGCCTGGCGCCGCTGCCGGAGACGGCCGAGTCGGATCCGGCCCCCGATGCCAGCGGCGCAGCCCTTGCGGCGGCAGGGAACATGCCGGCGCCGGCGCCGGTGGACAACGACGAACTGGCACGCAGCCTTGCCGATATCCTGCCGGCGGTGCCGCGGCCCGCAGCGGGTCCCGAACCGGCCGCAGTTCCGGATGGGGCAGGTGCGCCCGGCCGGCCGGTGGACGAACCGCCGGCGGAACCGGGGCAGGGGCCGGATCCGGCCCAGGGGGAAGCGCAGCCCGCAGCGGTGGAATCGGTCGGCGCGTCAGCCGAGGATGGCGATCTGGCCGAACAGCGGATCGAAGCGATGCGGATCCTCGTGGACGAAGGCTTCCTCAGCCAGGCCGAGTTCGAGCGCCGCGCGGCGGAACTGCGCGCCGGCGCCTGATCGCCGGGGGGCGTTGCCCCTCAATCGGAGGTCTTGCCGGTCTGCCTGGCCTGGGTCCCGCCGGCGGGACGCACGCCGGTCAGGGCCTTCTTGATCGCCTCATTGGCCTGATACTTGGCCACGCTCTGGTTCAGCAGCTCGTCCTGGGCGGCGCTGAGGCCGGCCTGGATGCGCTCCAGCTGGCCGGGCAGGGAGCGGCCGATGCGCCGGGCCTCCCGCGCATCCTCGGCGATGACGGCGATATCGCGATTCAGCTTGTCTGCGGCCTCCGACAAACGCAGCTCCAGTCGCTCGGTCACCTTCTCCAGCCGCTCGACGACCTCTTTCTGCGCCAGGGTGGCGGCTTCCTCCATCTGGCGCTGGCGGGCCAGCAGCCGGCTGTAGCCGAACAGGATGGCGGCCAGCACGCCAAGGGTCATGACGACATCGATCGACAGCGCCAGCCGTTCCAGCGGCGACTGGGCGAACCAGTCCGCCAGAAGTCGCCAGGCTTCCTGGATGGTAACTGCCAGATCGTTCATGGATGACGCCCGTCCTGCATTCAGACCTGTTCCCCGGCACCCTGGCGGGTCGGCGGTACCGGACCGGGCCGGGGAGCCGGTCCCGGCACCGCCTGGCCGCTACTGGCTGCCGCCCGACGCCTGCGTCGCGCTCTGCGCGGCCGCCTTGGCCGCATCGCCTGCCGCCTGCACCGCGCCCTGCGCGGCCTGGGCCGCGTTCGGTACGGCACCGGCCTTGGGCGGCTGCGCCTTGATCCTGATCACCTGCGACTGGATGCCGTCGAAACTCCGCAGGCTTGCCTGCGCATCCTGGGCCGCCCAAAGCGAATTGAACTGACCGACGCGCACATAATAGGTCGGCCCGGACAAGCCGTCCTCGACGGAAACCAGATAGGCCTTGTACTGCCGCTGCAGCAAGGTCTTGGCCATCGCTTCGGCCTGGCCGCGCTGGTCGTAGCGACCGGCCTGCAATGTGTAGGTGCGGACCGATTGCGGGGAGCCGGCCGTGGCGCCGGTGCCGTCGGGGCTGCTGGGTATCGCCGATGCGGCCGCGCCGGCCTTGCCCGCGTCGGTGCCGGCGGGCGCCGGCTGCTCGACATCGGGCTCGATCGATTGCAGCAGGTAGCCCACCGTGTCGGGGGGATAGACCTTGGTGAAGACCGGGCTGACCGGCTTTGCGCCGGCCGCGCCCTGCGCACCGCCCTGGCCGCCGGCCGCCGCGCCCTGCTGGCCGGATTGCGCCTGCCCGCCCTTCGCCTGCCCGCCCTGGTTCTGGGCGCCCTGGTTCTGGGCGCTCTGGTTCTGGGCGCTCTGGGATTGCCCGCCGGCGGATCCACCGCCGCCGGACCCGCCGCCCTGGCTCTGGCTGCTCTGAGTTCCGCCGGCCTGAGACCCGCCAGCCTGAGAACCGCCGGCCTGAGAACCGCCGGCCTGAGACTCGCCGCCTTGCGACCCGCCGGCCTGAGATCCACCGGCCTGAGATCCACCGGCCTGCGATCCCCCGCCCTGGCTCTGTCCGCCCTGCGATGCGCCGCCCTGGGCCTGTCCACCCTGCGACGATTGCGCGGTCTGGGCGGTCGTGGATTGATCCGCCTGGCCCTGGGCGGGCTGGCCCTGGGTGGCCTGACCCTGGGTGGCCTGGCCGGTCGTTCCGCCCTTCCCGGCAGTTCCTGCCTGCTGGGTGGTGCCGGTCTTGGCAATCGTCTTGGTCGTGCTCGGCACCGTCGGCGCGCCGTCCCCGCCGATCAGGATCCCGGCAACCAGTGTCAGCGCCACGACGAGGACGAACACTGCGATGAACAGGGCGATGCCGATCTTGCCCTTCATGCGGCGCCAACCCGGTGCATAGACGGCCTCTAGCTGTCGCGACGGTGGACGATCGGGCCGATGGGCGACCGGGTCAGCGGGCTACCGGAGCATGACCCGCGGGGCCACCCCCGGCGGTGTTGCACGGCGCAGGGGCGAGTTGCCCCCGGGCCGCATCGCAGTCCGCCGCTGGCCGTCCGGGGTGCCGATGGTGCCGGCCCCGGCCGCTGCGCGCTGACGACACAGTGATGCCATAAGGCTGCCCCGATTGCACGCTGTAACAGGCTGGGTGTTGCGTGGGCGCATCTGTGCCGCCGCCTTCGCTTCGCAAGTGCGCCTGCGAAGCCACCGCCGGAGACATGCGGGATGTACAAGGTCGCCATGCGGCGCTAGCGTGGCGTCGGCTTGGACTGCAGCAAGCTTCGGGGTGCGACGCGACATTGATCGGCGGAGCCAGCCTGTACGGCTGTCTGCTTGCGAGGGTATTGGGCGTTGTCGGGGTTGAACAGGGGGAACCGCTTGTGATGCGGCGACTTGCGATGCTGGCCGTGACCGCGGCGATCGTCTGCGGGCTGGCGGCCTGTTCCTTGCCGCGCGTGGTGCCCAGGGTCAGCATTTCCACCGTATCGTTCCAGGCAGCCGCCAACGCCAATCAGGGCTTCGCGACACGGGTCGATGTCGTGGCCGTGTCCACCGATGCACTGGTGCAGACCCTGATGAAGGAGACGGCGACCAGCTGGTTTGCCAACAAGGCACAGTTCGTGAATGCGAACCCGGGCAATGTCACCGTCTGGTCGCGCGAGGTGGTGCCCGGGACATCTGCGCCGCAGGTCTCGCTGAACTATTTCGGGCGGCTGGACTATGACGCGGTCTTTGTGTTTGCCGAGTATCTGACGCCGGGGGACCATCGTTCGATGCTGGGCCAGTTCGAGAATCCCGTGGTCCTGCTGCAGGAGCAGGACTTTACGGTGACCGGGGGGCAGTCGTGACATCTTTGCCGCACTGCCTGTGGGCCGGGGGGCCGGGGTCGTACAAGAGGTCTATCGCCATGAGTGCTCCGGCATGAGGATACCGGGCGTCCCGCACGAGGTGCATTGGCATGAGGGGATGCTGCTTGTTCCCCAGCATTTCCAGCAATCGGCCTTGCGCAACGAACGTCTGGTCAACTACCGGGTGCGTGCGGCGAGCCCCTATTCCTTCGGCGTGGTGAACCTGGAGATCGACCGCGCCCTGATCATGGACGGGATGATCCGCCTTCAGGCGCTCGACCTTGTCATGCCCGACGGCGCCGTGATCCAGCTTGCTTCCCAGAATCCCGACGACTTCTCCGTCGATCTGCGGCCCCATGCCGACGACCTGCGCCGCGCCCCGATGAAGATCTTCGCGGCGATCCCCGCCATGGGCGGCGCCAACGAGGATCAGCGGATCCAGGGCGAACTGGCGCGCTACGAGGCGAGCGAGGGCGAGGCCGTCGCCGATATTCATTCCGGCGAGGGCGGCGAGCGCATCATGCGCCAGCGCCCGGCTTTCAGCCTGCTGGTGACGAACGAGCCGTCCCGCAAGTTCGTGGCCCTGCCGATCGCCGAGGTGACCCGGCGGAACGAGGTTTTCGAGATCACCGACTACGTGCCGCCCTGCCTCAGCGTCGTGCCGTCGTCGGGCCTGGGCGTGGCCCTGAACGCGGTGATCCGGCGGATCCGGGAGAAGGCCGTGTTCCTGCGCGAGCGGACCCGCGGGCTGGAGGCCGAGGCCCGGGAGGCCGAGGCCGCGGCCCTGCGGATCACGGTCTCCGCGCTGACCACCACCCTGCCGCGCCTGGAGGCGATGGCGGGATCCGGCCGGTCGCATCCGTTCGACCTGTATCTCTCGCTCTGCGACCTGGTCGGCGCGCTGGCGACCCTCAGCCCGTCACTCGTGCCGCCTGCGCTGAAGACCTACGACCATCTGAACATCAGGGCCAACTACCTGGAGGCGCTCGGCTATATCAACGAATGCCTGGACCGGGTGCACCAGAACTACCTGACGGTCACCTTCGAGGAGGAGAAGGCGGGCTTCTCCATCCAGCTGCGGCCGGAATGGGACAGCGGCAACCTGATCGTCGGTGCCCGCACCCGTCCGGGCCAGCGCGACGAGGATGTCGTCTCCTGGATCAACACGGCGGTGATCGGCAGCCGCGAGCGGGTGCAGGGCCTGCGCGAGCGACGCATGCTCGGCGCCTCGCGGACCCTGATCGACCGCGAGGTCAGCATGGAGCTGGTGCAGACGCGCGGCATCATCCTGTTTGCCGTGAAGGCGGACGCGAATTTCATCGATCGGGAAGGGGTGCTCGAGGTCTCCAACACGCTGGACAGGATCGCGGCGCACAAGCCGCAGGAACTGATCCTGTACCTGAGCAACAGGGGCAAGTCCGGGTCCTAGGCCGTCTTTGGCCGGGGGACATGAACGGACGCGGGGCAAGGGATGGCAACAGCAGCTGAACTCGACGTCATCGGCCAGTTTCGCAAGTTCTACGAGGATGTCCGCGAGGCTCGCTCCATGGCCCAGGACCTGGATCCGACCGAGGCCGTCGACGGGGATGACGAGGAGCAGGAGGACTGGAACGCGTCCGGCCTGCCTGCCGCGCAGCCGGAGGAGGCGCCGGATGGCGCCCCGCGGCCGGCCCGCTCCGGCGGCGCGCGGATCCACCCGATCACCTCGCACCTTGTGGCGGCGCTCGAACAGCAGAGTCTCGATTTCGCCGGCCGGGGCGGCAATTACGGCACCCGGATCTTTTCCCGCATCATCTACGTGATGGCGGCCTTCGCCGACGATGTGATGCTGTCCTTTCCCTGGCCGGGCCGCGAAGACTGGGTGCGCAATCCGCTGGAGGCGCGGCTGTTCGGCTCCAAGACGGCGGGCGAGACCATCTTTCACGACATCGACGATCATCTGCGGGCCTATCAGTATGGCCGGTCCGATATCGCGAAGGCCTATCTGATGGTGCTGGCGCTCGGTTTCGAGGGCCGTTATCGCGAACGCGACGCCGCACCGATCCTGTCCGACTACCGCCGGCGCCTGTTCCTGATCGCCTATGACCGGGAGCCGAGCATCGACACCGCCGGCGAGGTCCTGCAGGGCGAGGTCTATCGCCATACGCAGCAGGGCGGCATGCCGCAGCGCATGCCCTATGTCCGGCCCTGGCTGGTCGGTTGCGTGATCGTTGCCATCGTCTATGTCGTGCTGACCCAGATCATCTGGGAGTTCGAGACGGCGGACCTGGCGCCGAAGATCCAGTCTGTCCTGAATGCGATGGGGAGCACATGACCCGTCGCATTTCAGGATACGTGACGGCGGGCTGAGCCGTGATCGAGGATATCCGCACCTTCGTGCTGGGTCTCGGCCCGCTTCCGCTGTGGCTGTGGATCGTCCTGGCCGTCGTCATCCTGCTGGGCTGCATCTTCCTGATCTGGCAGCTCTGGCGCCTGGGCGCGCGCCGGGCCGGCGTGCCGGAGGAGGCGGAGGAGGAGGCGCCCAAACCCGCCAACGCCTTCCTGCCGCAGGCGATCCGCGAGGCCTTCGTCGACGCGCATCGCTGGCTGCGTTCGGTGTTTCCGGGCCGCGACTACCGCTATGCCGCGCCCGTCTTCCTGCTGATCGGCGAGGGCGGCGTCGGCAAGTCGACCCTGCTGCGCTCTGTCGGGATGGGGCGGGCGCTGCGCGACACCGCCGACAGCGAGCCGGTCAACTGGTACTTCTTCGACCGCGGCGCGATCATCGATTCCCGCGGCGACGTGCTGGGCCTGGGCGACGATCCCGGCAGCGATTCCGGGCCCTGGGACACCTTGATCCAGGCCTTCCAGAACTACCGCGCGGAGCGGCCGCTGGACGGCCTGATCCTGATGGCGCCGGTCACCGATTTCGTCGGCCCGAACCGGCTCTCCAAGGAAGAGATCCTGGCCAAGGCCGAAGCGCTGCACCGGCGGGTGGGGCGTCTGCAGAACCGGGTCGGCATGCAGTTGCCGATCTATATCGTCCTCAGCAAGTGCGATTCACTGGAAGGCTTTGCCGCCGCAGCCGCGCTGTTCGACGAACAGTCGCGGGACGAGGCGCTGGGCTGGTCGAGCCCGTACAGCCCGGACTCGGCCTTCGTGCCGACCTGGACCGGCGAGGCGATCGACACGATCTACGAGAAGGTCAGCGAGGCGATCGTCGAGGCGCTGGCCGTCTCCGCCGAGGAAAGCGAGAGCGGCCAGGCCTTCCTGTTCCCCGGCTCGATCCGCCGCATCGAGGAAGGCCTGCGGCCGTTCCTGGCGAACCTGCTGCGGGTCTCTGCCTACAATCGCTCCGGTTCGCTGCGGGGCATCTACCTGACCGGCGCGCCCGTGGGCAGCGTCGCCCACGACGAATTCAGCGTCCGCGATATCGGCTACCAGACGGGCGGCGCGGCGCCGATCTTCGCGCGCGGCCTGCTGGACCGGAAGATCTTCCCGGAATATGCGCTGGCGCGGCCGTTCTCGCTGAGCCTGCTGTCGAGCAATCGCAATGTCCGCCTCGCCCAGGGGGCGATGGCCGCGATGCTGGTCCTGGCCGTGGCCGGCATCTGGTACACCGACAGCTGGCTGACCCGTACGACCCAGAACCTGGCCAATGTCGCCGAAGGCGTGCTGCGCAAGGTGCGCAGCCTGGACGAGGCCCGTGCCGCGGGGCTGCGCCCGGACCAGAAGCTGCTCGAGCAGTCGACCCTGCCGCTGTTGCTGAACCTGGGCGAGGCGGACCGGCGCAACCTGATCTCGCTGGCGGTGCCCGGGTCCTGGGTCTCCGGCCTGCCGGATTCCGTCGACCTGATGCTGGACAAGGCGTTCCAGGTCATCCTGTTCCGCAGCATGCATGACAGCCTGGTGGCGCGGCTGGAGAACATCGAGGAGGAAGCGGACAGGCAGAAGCAGGCGGTGCTGCAGGCCAGCCAGGACGCCACCGCGCCCGGCCATAGCAGCGCCAGCCGGCAATATGTGCCCTATCCGGACTATTCCCTGCTGACGGACTTCGTCTCCGACCTGCAGGCGTTGAGCCGCAACGTCGACCTGTACAATTCCCTGCGCACGACGGACAGCACCTTCGCGGTGTCCTCCGTGGTCGAGTATCTGTACGGCCTGCAGCTCAGCGACCAGTTCTTCGCCAATGTCGGTTCCCAGCTGTTCGATGGCGCACGCAACGGCAACCTCACCCCGATCGACGTCACCGACTACCAGAAGGAAGCGCAGAGCGGCATGGCGGAGATCGCCTCCGCCTTCCTGAAGGATCTGGAGACCCGCTACGACCTTCTGACCAATTCGCAGCAGCTGGTACGCCTGATCGACCAGGCAGGGGTCTCGCGCGAGCCGATCGCGAGCCTGCAGATCCTGAAGCAGATCGAAACGCTGGCCCTGCAGATCCGCAGCAGCGTGCAGAGCGGGCGGTACGACTGGGCGCTTGGCCCCCAGCTCGACCTGGGCGGCGCCTTCGGCTCGGTGACCGACCGGATCAGGTCCACGGCCCTGCTGGGCCCGCAGGTGGCCGACGGCCTGCAGACACAGGCGCAGCAGACCTATAACGATTTCCGGGCGAACCTGTTGCAGACGGTGTCGCGTTCGATCGGGCCGATCTTCGTCGAGGACAAGGGCACGATCACCGTCTCGCCGGCCCTGGAGGAACTCGACCAGCGGCTGAGCGGCCTGCCCAACCTGCTGGCCGCCACCTCGGCCGGCAATGGCATCGCCGCCGTGGAGCTGCCGACGAGCCCGCCGCCGGGGAGCTATGTGGTCTGGGACATCCAGACCCTGGACGATGCGGTGGATGCGTCCCGCCGGCTGGCCAGCCTGGAGATCCAGGGCGCCGCGCCCGGCGCCGGTTCCGGGAGCAGCAGCAGCAACAACAATCTGGGTGTCGGGCAGATCGTCAACCGCGAGATCGCCGGCCGCCTGGTCTCCAGCGTGGCGCAGGCGGCGACCCTGCAGCGACTGCCCTATTCGTCCGGCAGCCTGGGCTACGAGGCGCTGGTGGGGCAGCGGGTGCAGAACTTCTCGCAGGCGGCCTCGCGGCTGGACCGCATCATCGGCTTTTTCGATGCCCTCGGTGCGGACGGATATCGCGACCAGATCCAGCGGCTGCAGGCGCAGAGCGCCTACAGCATCCTGCAGGCCGCCGACGACCTGTTGCAGCAGACCAGCGCCTATGAACCGCGCGATGGCGATTTCGGCTGGTGGGACGGTTCCGCCGGGGCCGCGCTGGAGGCCTACAACGTCAACGGCACCGGGGAATTGACCGCCTATCTGGGCCTGCAGCGGCAGCGAATCGCCTTCATCGCACAGAATTATGCCGAGCCGGTGCTCGTCTACCTGCTGAACCTGCGGGTCAATGTCGCCGGCGTCGATATCAAGACGCTGACGAAGTGGACCAAGATCAGCCAGGACCTGGCGCGCTACCAGGCGAAAGTGCCCGACAGCTCGATCGAGCAGCTGGAGACCTATATCCAGGGGCCGATGATGTCGGTGACGTCGGAGAACTGCCAGCCCGCCGTCATCGACCTGGCGGGCGCCGACAGCCAGGACTACTTCGTGGCCCGGCTCAGGTCGGTCAGCGCCGCCTTCGCCACGCGCTGCTTCGACCAGGCGAATCTCCAGGTGGCGGACGGCTTCGATGCGATCTCGAACGCCTTCAACCGGAACCTGGCGGGGCAATTCCCGTTTGCCGCCAAGGTGCCGACCGCCGGCCAGGGCAACGAGGCGTCGCTGTCCGGCGTCCTGCGCTACCTGAACCAGTTCAACGTCTACATGAACCTGGGTGCGGGCGATCCCACGCGCTGGGCCGGCGTGTCCAAGGATGTGCGGGACCCGGCGCTGCAGTTCCTCAACCAGATGGACGAGGTGAACGAGGTCTTCGCCGCCGGCATGAGCGGGCAGGGCACCCAGACGACCTTCGCCTATGACCTGCAGGTCGCGTTCCGGGTCGAGCGGCAGCTCGAGATCGGCGCCGCGCAGCTCGTCGAATGGTCGCTGTCTTCCGGCGGCACCAAGGTGGACCAGTTCACGGCGGCAAACCGGCTGCCCTGGAAGTTCGGCGACCCGATCAGCGTGGCGTTCACCTGGGCGCTGAACGGCCAGACGCGGCCGACCCGCGGCGCGGACGTGCCGCCCAATTTCGTCATCGCCGACCGGACCGCGAGCTTCGAGTTCAAGGGCGACTGGGCACTGTTCGAGCTGGTCAATGCCCAGGCGATGTCCGGCAGCCTGCAGAGCCCGGACAGCGGCGGCAGCGGCACCGTCCTGCAGTTCGACATCCCGATCGAGCCCTTCACCGACCCGCAGCTGGATTCCGACCCGATCCCCAGCGACAAGCTGCCGAAGGCGGCACGGCTGTTCATCGAGATCACGGTGTTCGGGTCCAAGGACCAGGGCACGCCACGGATCCAGATGCCGAGCTTTCCCACCGCGGCACCGGTGGCGAAAAGCCCGACGGCTGCCGCCTCGAAACCGGCTGCCGCGCCGGTGACCGCCGTGACCGGGACGGCGCTGCCCTCGACCGACTGGCGGGGCAGCGGCCAGCAGACGGGGGCTGCGCCGGCGACGAGCGGGGCGGCACCGGCGGGCACCGCAACGAACGTGCCGACCGGCCGTCCCCGGCCGATCTATCCGACCAATCCGGGCAATGCGGGCAGCAGTACGGGCGGGGCCGCGACCGGCACCACGCAGCCGGCCGCGCCTGCCGCCGGCACGGGCGCAGGCAGCGGCACCGGAAGCACGGGCGGCGGAAGCACGTCTACGGGATCCGGCACCTCGGCCGGCGGCCGTCCGCCATCGGCACTGTCGATGTACGATGTCTGGCGCGACACCGACCCCACGGCGCTCGACAGGCTGGACCCGCTGGGCACGGCCAGTGCGCGCAACGGCTATGCGCCCCCCCGCGAGGCGTGGGCGGCGGAGGCCTATGACGCGGCCTGGGCGCGTCTGCAGCGGGAGCGCTCGGCCTGGGCGGGCCGCCCCTGGCGCGAACCGCCGCGCTGGGATCAGGGCGGCTGGTCGAACGGGCAGGGCGGCCAGGGCGTCGCCGCGCTGCCCCAGACCGGCCCCTACGGCAGCGACCCCTATGGTGCCGCGAGCTATGGGCGCATGCCCTATGGCAGTGCGCCGGCGCCGGCCTACGACCCGCGCGCCGGCTGGTACCAGCCGGAGGTCTATGCCCGCGACGAGCGCCGGTTGTGGCCGCGCGACGGGGTGTTCGGCCAGGCCGAGACATTCGTGCCGGCGCCGCCTTCGGGCGAGCTGGACGGAACCTTCTACCGGCGTGCGGACGGGCCCGCGGCGGCGGCGCCGGACAGCCTGTTCCGCCGTCTCTTCGACAGGCAATAGGGGCAAGGCCATGGCCGGCGCAGAAGATGCCGTAGATCTGGAGAAGATCCTCAAGCCGATCCCCGGCGACCAGCCGGCGGGACGCTCGCTGTTCTACGAGCCGGTCTACGACGAGATCAAGGAAGCGCGGCGGGAGGACAATCCGGACCTGCCGACGGGGGTCTGGCAGAAGACCCTGAAGGTCGCGAACTGGTCGAACGTGATCGACCGCTGCGTCAAGGCGCTCGCCAAGGACAGCAAGGATCTGCAACTGGCCGCCTGGCTCTGCGAGGCGCTGGGCAAGTCCTATCACCTGGAAGGCCTGCAGAAGGGCCTGCGCATCGTTGCCGGGATCTCGGACAAGTTCTGGGAGGGCATGTACCCGGAGATCGACGACGATGACGATATGGAAGCGCGGGAGCGCATCCTGGAATGGATGGACGAGCAGCTGCCGTTCACCCTGATGTACCTGTCGATCACCGATCCCGGCAATCCGATGGCCGAGGACTATACCTGGATCCAGTGGCGCGACGCGGTGCGCCGGGAACAGGCGCTGGCTGCCAACAAGGCGGTCGACAATGCCGATGACGACCGGATCCCGACCAAGGACAAGATCCAGCAGAGCGTGGAGCTGACCGGGATCCCGTTCCTGAAGAGCCGCCTGGCGGAGATCGACGACACCCAGGCCGCGCTGAAGGAGATGTCGGACGTGCTGGACGCCAAGTTCGGCAAGTACGGCGCGCCGAGCCTGCGCAAGCTGGGCAAGGAACTGGAGGAGCTGCACATCTGGTTCGACCAGGAACTGGCCAAGCGACCGGATATCGTGGAGGCGGAAGAGCCGGAGGCGGCGGAGGAGCCGGAGCAGCAGGAGCAGCAGTACGCGGGGGAGACGGCGGATGGCGCCCCGGCGCCGAAAGCCGCGGCCGGCGCCACGGCCAGGACCGTGAAGTCGGGCAGTTCCTTCCGCCTGGCGAGCCGCGACGATGCCTATGCGATGCTCGAGGCGGTCGCCGACTACCTGGTGGAGGCCGATCCGCACAGCCCGGCGCCGTACCTGGTGCGCCGGGCCGTCGCCTTCCGGGACATGTCGTTCACGGATCTGCTCGAAGAACTTGTCGATGACGACCGGCAGCGGACGCATCTATTCCGGCTGCTGGGCCTTGGCGACGGGGCGACATCGATAGGTAGTTGAATGTCACATTGTCTCCCAGATTCCGCCCAGATCGGCTTCTACATAGTCGTTTGCAAGGGCGGTAGGACGGTGCGAAAGTGACAAAAGGCTAGGTTAGTTGCGGGTTGCGCAACGGGTCAGGGGGTCCGGTCAGGACTTCGGGTGAAACAGCCGCGAAGTCGTCCGGCACCAGTTCAGGAGAGGGATTATGGCCGAGAGCACGCAGAAGAAGCTTTCGCGGGTACGCCCGCCGCGAGTGCAGATCACCTACGACGTCGAGATCGGCGATGCCATCGAGAAGCGCGAACTTCCGTTCGTCGTCGGCATCATGTCCGACCTGGCGGGGAAGTCGAAGGTTCCGCTCGCCAAGTTGCGGGACCGCAAGTTCACCGAGGTCGACCGCGACAACATCAACGACGTGATGTCTTCGCTGGCACCCCGCGCTGCCTTCCAGATCGACAACAAGCTGGCCGACGACGGGACCAAGCTCAACATCGACCTGAACTTCCGCAACATGGAAGACTTCGATCCGGTCAATGTGATCTCCCAGGTGAAGCCGCTGAACGAGCTGCTGAAGGCGCGTCGCAAGCTGAACGACCTGCTGGCGAAGCTGGACGGCAATGACGAGCTGGACGGCATCCTGGCGGATGTCATCGGCAATACCGAGCGGCAGCAGGAAGTCCGGTCGGCCGTCGCCTCGATGGCGCCGCCGGCGGACGACGATGCCGATGATGGCGGCGAGCAGCCGTCCGATGACAATCCGGAGCAGACCCAGTCCTGACGCCGGCACGGCGCGACGGGCTGGCCGCGCGGCCAGCCGGCAGGTCTGATTTGAGGAAGGGGTAGTAAGGAATGGCTGAAGCACAGCAGAGCAGCTCCGGAGGAATTCTGGAGCAGATCATCGAAGAAGGGCATATGGCCTCGACCGACGAGCAGAAGGCCTATGCGTCGGACCTGATCACGGCGTTCGTCGACCAGGTGCTGGCGGACGAGGAGACGCCGACCAAGGATGCGGCGACCCTGATCAACGCCCGTATCGCCGAACTGGACGACCTGATCAGCCTGCAGCTGAACGAGGTCATGCATCACCCGGATTTCCAGCAGCTGGAATCCTCCTGGCGCGGCCTGGCCTTCCTGGTGATGAACACCGAGACCAGCACCAGGCTCAAGCTGCGGCTTCTCCCGATCAAGCGGGACGAGCTTCAGAAGGACCTCGAGAAGGCGGTCGAGTTCGACCAGAGCAACCTGTTCAAGAAGCTCTACGAGGAAGAATACGGCACCTTCGGCGGCAGCCCGTTCAGCTGCCTGATCGGCGATTTCGAGTTCGGCCGGCACCCGAAGGACATTGCGCTCCTGGAGATGATCTCCGGCGTGGCGGCGGCAGCGCATGCCCCCTTCATCGCCGCGGCATCGCCGAAGCTGTTCGACCTGCCGTCCTTCACCGACATGGGCAATCCGCGCGACCTGGCGAAGCTGTTCGAGAGCACCGAGCTGCTGAAATGGCGCTCGTTCCGGGAGTCCGAGGACAGCCGCTACGTCGTCCTGACCCTGCCGCGGGCGCTGCTGCGCCTGCCCTACGGGCCGGACACGGTGCCGGTGGAAGAGATCAACTTCGTCGAGGATGTCGACGGGCGCGACCATTCCAAGTACCTGTGGGGCAATCCCGCCTTCATCCTGGGCCAGCGCATCACCGAGGCTTTTGCCAAGTATGGCTGGACGGCGGCGATCCGCGGCGTCGAGGGCGGCGGCCTGGTCGAGGGTCTGCCGGCGCATACCTTCCACACCGACGAGGGCGATGTCGCGCTGAAATGCCCGACGGAAATCGCCATCACCGACCGGCGCGAGAAGGAGCTGTCGGATCTCGGCTTCATCTCGCTCGTGCATTGCAAGGGCACGGACAAGGCGGCGTTCTTCGGCGGCCAGACGGCGAACAAGCCGAAGGTCTACAACACCGATTTCGCCAACGCGAATGCCCGGATCTCGGCGATGCTGCCCTACATCATGGCGTCGTCCCGGTTCGCCCATTACTTCAAGGTCATCATGCGGGACAAGATCGGGTCCTTCATGACGGCAGGTCAGGTCCAGAACTTCCTGCAGACCTGGATCTCGCAGTACGTCCTGCTGGACGACAATGCCAGCCAGGAATCCAAGGCCCGTTTCCCGCTTCGCGAGGCGCGGGTGGACGTCAAGGAGATCCCGGGCAAGCCGGGCTGCTACACCGCGACCGCCTTCCTGCGGCCGCACTTCCAGCTGGAAGAGCTGTCTGCTTCGATCCGGCTGGTCTCCGAACTGCCGCCGCCGGCCGCGTAGGCCGCGCGACAGTCCTTACTTTCGCCGCCCCCGGGGGGCCGGCCGGCATGATGCCGGCCGGGACCGGGGGGCCAGTACCGGGGACAATCGGCCCCGTCTCTGGGGACCTGGGTTGGAGATCTCGCAGCTCCGCCCGCAGGGGGAATCATGGATATCGCCTGGCCGATGACGGCCGGGCGCCGAAGCAAAGGAGCTAAGACGATGGCACAGTCCGAGACGACCTATAACGCCGTGAGCGACGTTCCCGCGGATGGCGGCGAGTATATCTTCATCGATGCCGGCAGCGACCTGAAGGGCGAGTCCAAGACCGACGGCTTCGCCGACCAGATCGTGGCGTTCAACGTCGCGGCCGAACTGACGATGCCGCTGCGCGATGCCTCCAAGGGCTCGGGCGGCCGCACCGCCGGCAAGCCGAACACCTCCAACTGGGTGATCTCCAAGGTGATGGACCTGTCCTCCACCGGCTGGGCGAAGAACCTGGTGCAGGGCAAGTCGATCGACTCGATCAAGATCACCTGGGTTCGCTACGAGGGCGGCGCCGCGAAGAAGATCCGCGAAGTCACCCTGAAGAAGGCGATGGTCGCCAGCGTCAAGACCGGCGGCTGGACCGACATGCCGGTCGAATATGTGACCGTGCAGCCGGGCGAGATCGAGGATACCTACACCCAGCAGGACGAGACTGCGACCGCGAAGGGCTCCAAGAACTGGGGCTACAACTTCCTGGAAGGCAAGTCGGCCTGATCGGGCGGACCTGATCGGAAGGTGGGCCGGGATCGTCGATCCCGGCCCGCATCCGATGTATAACAAGGCAACTGGGGGGCGCACCGTCGCGGTGCTGGGGACAGGTCATGGCACGCACGACATACACGCCGGGCGCCCCTGTCCTGCTGTTCGACAGGCTGATCGACGACGATCCGAAACGGCCCAGCGAGCCGCAGCCCTATCGCTTCTACGATCTTGACGGCCTTACCGCATCGATCGCGCGGGAGGCCCAGCGCATCCTGAACTGCCGCCGGCCGATCTCGCGCGACCGTCAGGACCTCCAGGCGCTCAACCTGGACGGCACCATCCTGACCTTCGGCCTGTCGGACCATGTGCTGGACAGTGCCGGCAGCGTGGACGACCAGAAATCGATCGCCCGCGACATCGCCGCCGCATTGCAGGCCTATGAACCGCGGCTGCAGAACATTCATGTCGAAACGGCGCCAAAGGACCGCTCGCAGATGGGGATCCAGGTCTTCGTCAGCGGGACGATCGTGGCCGGCAAGGTGCGCGAGCAGTTCTCCTTCCCGGTGACCGTCGGCGGACAGGGCGGCGTGGCATGACGCTGCGCGGCAGTTTCGACGAAGACCTGATCGAGCTGTTCCACGGGGAGCTCGACTATCTGCGCAGCGCCGGCGCGGATTTCGCCCGCAAATATCCGAAGCTGGCCTCCCGCCTGGACCTGGGCGGCAGCGAGAGCACCGATCCGCAGGTCGAGCGCCTGCTGGAAAGCTTCGCCTTCCTGACGGCACGCCTGCAGAACCGCATCCATGCCGAGTTCCCGGAAGTGCCCTCGGCGCTGCTGCGCATCCTCTACCCCCATCTCTGCGACCCGGTGCCGCCGCTGGCGATCGCGCATTTCGGCATCACCGCCGATGCGCCGCCGCCGCCCACCGGCGTGACCGTGCCGCGGCAGACCTCGTTCTATGCCAGCGCCGACGACCGGACCTTCGTGCGCTTCCGCAGTTGCTACGATGTCGACCTGCGGCCCGTGACGATCTCCGACGTGTCGGTCGTGCCGGTCGCCGCCTTCGATTTCTTCGACACCTCGCGGGTAGCCAGCGTCCTGCGCATCCGCCTCACCGGCGTCGGCGAGGCCCTTTCCACTTTGCCGCTGGACCGCCTGCGGGTGCATATCGCCGGCGACCGCCGCCAGGCGATGGACCTGCACGAGGTGATCCTGTCGACGGTGGAGCAGGTCTATTTCGCCTCCACCGACGGCGAACGGCGGGTGCGGGTCACCGGCGACGTGGTGCGCGAGGTCGGCTTCGCGGACGACGAGGCGGTGCTCAACGAGCATCCCTACACCCACCGCGCCTATGGCTTCCTGCAGGAATATTTCCACTTCCCCGAGAAGTTCCTGTTCTTCGACCTGCTGCAGCTCGACCGGCGGCCGTCCCTGGACACGGTGGACATCCTGCTGGGGCTGAACGCGCCGCCGAAGGCGCGGATGGAACTGGACGAGACCTTCCTGCGGCTGGGCTGCACGCCGGTGATCAACCTGTTCCCGAAGACCGCCGAGCCGATCCGGATCGACCATACCCGCAGCCGCTTCCTCGTCGTGCCGGAGCTTGGCGGCGAGATGCACTACCAGATCCACTCCGTGACGTCGGTGTCGATCTCCTCGCCGGCACAGCCGGCGGCGATCGACGTGCAGCCCTATTTCTCGTTCGAGCACGACTTCGTGGGCGCCGATGACAAGGTGTTCTGGTTCGCCGCGCCCACCGCCGCGCGCGGCGGCCTGCCGGGAACCGACACCTACCTGAGTTTCATCGAGGAGAATTTCCGCTCGGCCCGTCCCGCGGCGGAAACCGCCACCGTGCGGACCCTCTGCACCAACCGGGTGCTGGCGGAGCAGCTGCCGCCGCGCGCGGTGCTGCAGGCCGACCAGGACATCCCGGCGGAGGTCATGCTGCTGACCCGGCCCACGCCGCCGATCACCCAGCCCTATGACGGGCGGGATCTCTGGCGGCTCGTGTCGCAGCTGTCGCTGAACTATCTGTCGCTGTCCAACGAGCAGGCCTCGCTGCGTGCCCTGCAGGAGATCCTGACCCTGTACTGCCCGCCCCACAAGCCGGCGGCGGACCAGGAGATCCGCGGGATCCGCTCGGTGCGCTGCCGGCCGATCGTCAGGCGGATCGGCAGCGACGCCTGGCGCGGCTTCTGCAGCGGCACCGGGATCAACCTTGAAGTCGACGAGCGCAACTTCGTCGGCGGCAATCCCTACATGCTGGCCAGCATATTGAACCGGTTCTTCGCGCTCTATGCGGCCATCAACAGCTTTACCGAACTCACGCTGGTGAGTACGCAGCGTGAAGGGGTGTGGAAGAGATGGCCACCGATCGTTGGCGACAAGGCATTGATGTAGCGGCGCTGCTCCGCGAGGAGCCGTACCGCTTCGAACTCTACCAGGCGATCCGCCTGCTTGAATTGATGGCGCCGGAGCGGCGGCCTGTCGGCAGTTCCTCCCTGGTGCGCCGCGAAGCCGTGCGCTTTTCCGGGTCCACCCGGATGTCGTTCCCGACCAGCGACATCGAGCGGCTGGACGCGCCGGAGGATGCGCGCGACCCGCCGGTCATGAAGGTGACGGCCTTCACCCTGGCCGGCGCGCATGGCCCCCTGCCGCCGCCCTATGCCGAACTGATCGAGCACCGGGTGCGGGCCAAGGATACCGGCGTCGCCGCCTTCCTGGATATCTTCAACCATCGCCTGATTTCCGTGCTGCACCGGGTCCGCCGGCTGCACCGGCCGGAACTGATGAACCAGCCGGCGCAGGATACGCATTTCGCGCGGGTGCTGTTCTCGTCCTTCGGCATGGGCCTGACCGGCCTGCGCGACCGCCTGAAGGTGCCGGACCGGGCGCTGTTGCGCTATGCCGGCCTGCTGTCCCACCAGCCGCACAGCGCGATGGCGCTGGAGCGGGTGATCGGCGGCCTGTTCGACGTGCCGGCCCGGGTCGAGCAGCTGGTCGGCATGTGGATCGCGATCGACCGGCGGCAGCAGACGGTGGTCGGCCGGCGGCGCCGGCAGAACAACCGCCTGGGCGAGACCTCGGTGGTCGGCACGCGGTTCTGGTCCCAGAGCAACGCGATCGCGCTGGTTCTGGGGCCGCTGCCGCTGTCGGCCTTTCGCGAATATCTTCCGACCGGCGGCCTGTTCCAGCGGGTCGCCTCGGTACTGCGCTTCTACCTGGACCGCACGATAAAGACGGAGTTGCAGCTGCTCGTTTCCGGCAAGGATGTCGGCCCGCTCAAACTGTCGCGGGCGGCACCGCCGCAACTCGGATGGACCACCTGGCTGGCGCATGACGCCACGCGCCATGGCGATGCCCTGGCCCGTGTGCAGATGTCCCAGTATGTCAGAATGTGAGGGGTGCAATGGCAACGGATATCAAGCAGATCGTCGGGAAGCTCAACCAGATCTGCTACAAGGCGTTGAACGACGCTGCGCATTTGAGCGTCACGCAGACCAATTTCCAGATCGAGATCGAGCATCTGCTGATCAAGCTGATCGGCGTGCCCGGCAGCGACGTCGAACAGATCCTGAAGCATTACGATGCAAAGATCCCGCGGGTCGAGGCGCAGCTGCAGGAAGCGATCGAGAGCTTCAAGCGCGGCTCCGGCAGCCGTCCGTCCTTCTCGCCGCAGTTCCTGGAGATGCTCGAGGCCGCGTGGCGGGTCACCTCGCTGACCCTGTCGGAGGAGAAGATCCGCTCCGGCGCGATGCTCCTGGCGATGATGGATGACCGTTCCCTGCGTGCCTCGCTGCTGCAGTCGGCGCCGGAGCTGGAGCGCGTCTCGCCGGACCGCCTGCGGATCGAGCTGGGGCAGTTCACGCCGCACACCATCGAGGCCGTCGTCGGCGCCGGCGGCGCCGCCGGCAGCGGTGCCCCGGGCGAGGCCGGCGCCGCACCCGGGGGCGGCGCGCCCGGCGGCGGTGCGGCGCCCGGCGGCGGCGCGGCAGCCGGCGCCAAGGGCGATGGCAAGGCGCTGGACGCCTATACCATCGACATGACGGCGCAGGCCAAGGCCGGCAAGACCGACGTCATCATCGGCCGCGAGGGCGAGATCCGCCAGATGGTCGACATCCTGATGCGCCGCCGGCAGAACAACCCGCTGATCGTCGGCGAGGCCGGCGTCGGCAAGACCGCCCTGGTCGAGGGCCTGGCGAACCGGATCGCCGAGGGCGACGTGCCGCCGCCCCTGAAGAACGTCGTCCTGCGCAGCCTGGACCTCGGCCTGCTGCAGGCCGGTGCCGGTGTCCGCGGCGAGTTCGAGGACCGGCTGAAGAAGGTGATCAACGAGGTGAAGACCTCGCCGAAGCCGATCATCCTGTTCATCGACGAGGCCCATACCCTGATCGGCGCCGGCGGGCAGGCGGGCTCCGGCGACGCGGCGAACCTGCTGAAGCCGGCTCTCGCCCGTGGCGAACTGCGCACCATCGGCGCCACCACCTGGTCGGAATACAAGAAGCATATCGAGAAGGATCCGGCGCTGACCCGCCGCTTCCAGACCGTCAACGTGCAGGAGCCCGACGAGGAAAAGGCGGTGCGCATGCTGAGCGGCCTGATGCCGAGCATGGAAAAGCACCACAAGGTGAAGATCCTGGACGAGGCGTTGCGCGACGCGGTGCGGCTGTCCCGCCGGTACATCATGGGCCGGCAGTTGCCCGACAAGGCGATCAGCGTCCTGGACACCGCCTGCGCCCGGGTCGCCATCGCGCAGGCCAGCCAGCCGGCCGAGCTGGAAGGCATCGTGCATCGCCTGCACACCCTGAACGGCAGCCTGAAGTCGCTGGAGAAGCAGCTCAAGGCCGGCCTCGCCAAGGAGGAGGAGGTCGCCGACCTTCGTGCCGAGATCGAGAAGCTGGACGTCGAGCGGATCAAGCTCGAGGGCCGCTACAAGCAGGAATCGGACCTGGTGACCGAAGTCCTGAAGCTGATGACGGAGATCGACAAGGACGAGACCACCGGCAAGGTGCTCGACGAACTGCGCTCGCAGCTGAATGCCACGCGCCTGCAGCTCGACACCCTGCAGGCCGCCCGCCCGATGGTGATGCCCTATGTGAACGGCGACGTCATCGCGCAGGTGATCTCCGGCTGGACCGGGATTCCGGTCGGCAAGATGATGACCGACGAGATCAACGATATCCTGCGCCTGGAGAACCGCCTGGCGGAACGGATCATCGGCCAGAAGATGGCGATCTCCACCATCGCCCAGCGCATGCAGTCCACCAAGGCCGGCCTGAACGAGCCGAACAAGCCGACCGGCGTCTTCCTGCTGGTCGGGCCGTCCGGCGTCGGCAAGACCGAGACCGCGATCACCCTGGCCGACCTGCTCTATGGCGGCGAGGACCGGATGGTCACCATCAACATGTCGGAGTATCAGGAAGCCCATACCGTGGCCGGCCTGAAGGGGGCGCCGCCCGGCTATGTCGGCTATGGCACCGGCGGCGTGCTGACCGAGGCGGTGCGCCGCAACCCCTATTCCGTGGTCCTGCTGGACGAGTTCGAGAAGGCGCATCCCGACGTCTGGGAGCTGTTCTACCAGGTGTTCGACAAGGGCATGCTGGAAGACAGCGAGGGCCAGGCGGTCAACTTCAAGAACACCCTGATCCTGCTGACCTCGAACCTAGCATCGGACATCATCGTCGAGGCCTGCACCGATGTCGACGAGCCGCCGCCGGCGGACGAGCTGATCGAGATGATCCGCCCGGTCCTGTCGGAAACCTTCAAGCCCGCCCTGCTGGGGCGCATGAGCGTCACGCCGTTCTACCCCCTGACGCCGTCGGAGATCGGCGATATCGCGCGGCTGAAGCTGGCCAAGATCCAGCGCCGGTTCGCCGAGAGCCACCGCGCGGAACTGACCTACGATGCGGCCCTGATCGACTACACCATCGCCCATGCGACGGATGTCGCCTCCGGTGCCCGCACCATCGACGGAATCCTGAACAACACCTTGCTGCCACAACTGTCCACGATGATTCTGCACAGGATGGCGGACGAACAGCATTTCGACCGGGTGCATATCACGACCGCCGAGGACGGTACGTTCAACATCCAGTTCTCGTAGTATCGGGGCGGCCGCCGGCGGCTCGCGCCTTGCCCTGCTGACGCCAGGAGACAGTCATGGCCATGGCCCACACCTACTCGTTCGTCGCCGACGAGATTCCGTTCGTCGACGAGGACATCATCTCGTTCAGGATCGTGGAGACTGTCTCGGGCCTGCAGCAGACCCTGCTGCAGGCGCCGCCCCCGTTCGGCTTCCATCCCACGGACGCGGCGCCGCCGACCTGGTCGCCGTTCAAGGACCACCGGGTTCCCCATATCGAACCGACCCTGGGCCTGGGGGAGGGGCAGATGCCGCCCTATTTCCTCTGGGTCCGGACGCGGGTCCTGACCAACGGGATCAAGGTGGAGGACATGCTGCACAAGCATGCCGCCCTCACCGTCGGCCGGCTTCCGGATTCGCGCATCTTTCACGGCGAGATCTTCCGCATCCGCCATATCAGCGCTTCGGTCGAGGCGAAGACCGCCTACGATTTCTACATCTATCCGTGGCTCTGGCATCTCGCCTTCACCCGGAAGTCACGTGTCTGGACAGGCAATATCGTCGACATTTTCGACAGTATCGTGAAGGAATATCCGCCAAACATGACGGCCAAGGCGGTCGTGGATTCGTCAAAGCTCGCCTCGCCGCCACCGAACCGCGAACTGATCATCCAGTACAACGAGAGCGACTACAGCTTCATCCACCGGAATCTCGAACGGGACGGCATCTTCTATTACGTCGTCAACGATCCGAGCGGCTACAAGATCGTCCTCGGGCAGGAGAATGCCGACTTCCTGGAAGGCGAGCTGAACAACCGCGACCTGGCCCTGTCGGAAAGCTCGGAACCCGATGCGAACGAGCCGTCGGACGTGGTCTCCGACCTGATCTACGAGGCGCAGACCGTTCCCGAACAGTACGCCATGCGCGACTACAACCCGGAGAACGCCTCCGCCACCCTGCACGCGAAGGTGCCGTCCGGCATCAAGGCCGTCCAGGTCTACCAGTTTCCCGGCATGTTCGAGGAACTGTCCGACGGCGTGGACACGATTTCACCGCGGCGCTTCAAGGCGCAGCAGGCGGCCAAGTTCCTCGCGCTGGGCGCCTCCCAGTCGCAGTACATGGCGGCCGGCGAGAAGCTGCAGCTGCCCTTCAACATGCGCTGGGGCACGCCCCAGGAATTCGCCAACGGGGCCTTCTTCGTGCGGCAGGTGGTGCATGACATGTCGCGCCGGACCGCCGACAACGTGCCGATCTTCAGCAACATCTTCGAGGCGCAGAAGATGGACTACGAATACGGCCCCGCGCAGCTGACCCCCTATCCGGAGCTGAATGCCCCCCATGTGGCGATCGTGGAATCCTCCTCCGCCGGCGAGGAGGTCGATTTCGACCAGCACAGCCGGCCGCTGGTGATCTTCAAGTGGGATCCGGCCAAGGCGAAGGTCCGGCTGCGGCTGGGACAGGGCTGGGCGGGTGCCACCCACGGCATGCAGGTCCTGCCGCGGCTCGGCGACGAGGTCCTGGTGATGTTCATCGACAACCATCCCGACCGGCCGATCATCGTCGGCAATGTCTATAACAGCCGCAGCAAGATGCTGTACGACCCGACCAAGTCCAACGGCTTCTCCGCGGTCACCGACACCAGCGGCCCCTACCGGCGCCTGACCGGACTGCACGATGCGGGCGGCAACCAGGTCATGCTGTTCGACGCCAAGGGCGCGCAGCGCATGGTGACCACGGCGGGCAAGGATCGCGACGATCTTGTCGCGAACCGGTGGACCACCGCGTCCTACCAGACCGTGGAATATGTCAACGACAGCAAGACCGAGGAGATCGGCGGCGACTATACGATGACGATCGGCGGCAACCTCTCGGTGCTGGTCAAGGGCGACGTCACCGTGACCATCGGTGGCTCGGTCAATTTCAAGGTCGACGAGTAGTCGCGCCGGCCAGGCAGGTCAGGACAGGGCAGGGCTGGACATGGCGGACAAGTCCATATCGCTGGCGGCGAACGCTGTCGGCGCGCAGCGCAGCAAGACGTCGCCGGCACATCAGGCGGTTCCCGCCGACGCGACCTCGGTCGCCGGCAGCGCGGTCACATCCGGCGACACAGCGCCGGTGAGCGGGGCCACCGTGACGGTCGTCGGCAAGGGCCTGCTGGCCCATGCCGGCCAGATGGGTCCGCGAACCTAGGCCGGATCGGCATTGCCGAACTGAAGGATGGAACCGGGCATGGCCAAGCAGAAGGAGCGCCGCGAGGACCGCGAGGCGGACCTGCGCGAAGCGCTGGATGTCGCGACCCAGCATTTCCGGCGCGGCCGGGCCGAGGAGGCGATGGAGGTCTATCGCCGTGTCCTGGCGCTGGACCCGGAGAACTTCGAGGCGATGGCCGGCATCGGCGACCTGCTGCTGTCCAGGGGGCGTCCGGGCGATGCCATCATGGCCTATGGCGGGGCGTTGCGGGCCCGGCCGGAGGGCTCGGTGGAAGTGTTCATCAACCGCGGCTCGGCCCTGATCCAGGCCAACGACCTGGAGGCCGCCGCCACGAGCTTCAGGCGGGCGCTGGACCTTGAGCCGGACAATATCACGGCGCTGAACAATCTCGGCAGCGCCTATGCGCAGTCCGGGCAGCCGGGCGAGGCGCTGGAACTGTTCCGCAGGGCGCAGCGCGTTGCGCCGGATCACCCCGCCGGCCATTTCAATGCCGCGCTGGCCCTGGCGGCGCAGGACCCGGCCGGCAATGCGGAAGAGGTGATCGCGGCCTATCGGGCCGCCATCGCCTGCGACCCGAAATTCGCGCCGGCCTGCCTCAACCTGGCGCAGTGCCTGGCCGCCCGGGGCGAGACGGCCGAGGCGCTCGAACTGGTCGATGAGGCCGAGCTGCAGGCGCCGAAGGATCTGCCGGTGCTGATCGGCAAGGGCCAGATCTATGAGGCGATGGGGGAGTATGGCAATGCCGCGGCGGTCTTCGACCGGGCGGTCCTGCTGCATCCCGACGATGTCGACGCCCGGCTGGCGCTCGCGCGCGCCGCGCTGGCGGCCGGCAAGATGAAGAAGGCGGTCTCGACCTGCTTCGACCTGCTGGCGTCCCACCCGGACCTGCCGCAGGCAAAGCTGATGCTGGCCCATGCGCTGATCGAGGACGGCAAGGTCACGCGCGCAAAGGAGACATTGGAGGAGGTCGACGAACTGCCGGGTGCCCGCAGGCTCCTGCAGCACCTCGCGCTGGCGGACGGCGAGGCCGATGCCTGGGCGACCCTGGCGGCCCGGTCGCCTGCCGAAGACAGGTCCGGCGGGCTTGCGACCTGGGACGGGGCGCCGACCGGCGCCGACCTTCTGATCGACGGCCGCGGCGTGGACCCGGAGGATATCATCCTGTTCGCACGCCTCCTGCCCGAGGCCGCCGCCCGCGCCGGACGGGTCGTGCTGTGCCATGACCGGATCCTGGGGCCGCTGCTGGAAGGCGTGCCGGGATTGGCATCGGTCCTGCCGGCGGACGAACCCCTGCCGCCGGGCCTGTCGCTGCGGCTGCCCTATGCCGCATTGCCTGCGGCGCTGGGCCATCGCGGCCGCTCGCTGCCCGCGAACGTGCCCTACCTGCACCCGCAGGCGGGCCGGGCGCGCGAATGGGATCCGGCGATGTTCGTCGCGAACGAGCCTGTGGTCGGCATCTGCTGGCAGGATCGCGGGCGTGCCGTCGGGCCGGACCAGGACCTGACGTTTCGCGAACTCGAGCCCCTGTTCGAGGAGATCCCGGCACGGTTCCTGTCGCTGACCTACCGGAACGGCCGCAACGATGCCGGCCTGATGGAGGATTTCGGGGTGATCGAGGCCGCCGCCCAGTGCCGCGACCTGGAGGATGTGCTGGCGGCGATCGAACGGATGGACCTGGTGATCACCACCGACGGCCTGATCCCGCACCTGGCCGGGGCGATGGGCAAGGAATGCTGGCTGCTGCTGCCGGTCTTCCCGGACTGGCGCTGGGGGCGCCGGGGATTGTCATGCCCGTTCTACCCGTCGCTGCGGGTGTTCCGGGCGGAGCGGACGGGCGACTGGGCATCCCTGATCGCCGACGTGCAGGCGGAACTGGCCGGGCGCACCGCCGCCTGACCCTTGGGTTCGCCTGCCCCTCAGGTCAATGTCATGGAGACGACCTGGCTCGGCACCAGCTTGGCGCCGACCGCGTTGGTGCCGTTGTGCATGGTCATCGAGGTCATCTTGTCGATCGGCTGGCAGTTCGCGAATACCGTGAAGGACGGGATCAATGTCGTCTCCGGTCCCGATTCCAGCCCGGAGGCAACGCCCAGATTGACCCCGGCCTCGTCGCCGATGGTCACGTCGGTGATGCCGGTGACGGTATGGGCCGGGCCGCAGCCATAGAACACCGTGGGCTCGAACGGCGTGTTCAGCGGCTCCATGCCGAAATTCGGATAGGGGATCGGAACCGGCACGACGATCGGCGTCAGGCAGACGTCGGGGAAGCCGAAGCTCATGCCCATCATCGAGGTGTTGTTGAACATTGTCCTGCCTCCTCAACCCATGTGGATGCGGGCACCGTCGAACCGCATGTCCTCTGTCGAGACATGAACGATCTGGTGCGCCTGGTGGCTGATCTGGTTCTCGGCGCTGACCAGGACCTCGCCCGCCTGCACCTGGTCGACTTCCGCCACCTTCCGGCTCGCCCTCTGGTGATGCCCGGAGATCACCTTGACCAGGGAGAGCAGCTTGTCGCCCAGCAGCCGCAGGGTGCCGATGGACGCGACGGCATTCGCGCTTTCCAGGACGGCGCTGTCCAGGTTCAGGACGGCAGCGCCCGCCCGGACGCTCAGATTCTCCGTCGTCAGGTTCAGGCCGGCATTGCCCAGGATGTTCACCGACTGCCCGGCATGGATGGTGACCGCGCCATCGGGTGCCGAAAGGGTCAGGCCGCCCGCCGCGTTGAGCAGTGCGGCGCGGGAAATGTCGGCCCGCACCAGGACGGACAGGATGTAGAGGGCCGTGCCGTCGCCGCTGGGATAGCCGGCGCAGAGCACCAGGTCGTTCAGGTCCGGCGCAATCAGGCAGGAATCAGCGGTCCGCGCGCGCTGCTCCGCCATGCCGGGCGCAGCCTGCACGTTGAAGCTCTGGGCATCCGGCCCCGCCGATACGATGCGTGCCGGGAAGATCTGCGCCGCGATGGGGACGTCCTGCCCTTTCGGGGCCGGCGATGCGCCGGCCGCAGCCGCCCTGCGCCGCGTGCGGGCGATCGCGCTTTCGGCCGCGGGCCGGTTCCTGGTCTGTAAGTCGGTCATCGTCTCGCTCTCCTTCCCATCGCCGCCCTGAGTCAGGACGGCGCGCCGGCCTTGCGGGCCGTGGGCCAGTCCTCGGCGCGCTTCAACTCGGCATCGTCTTCCAGGGCCGCCTTCCGGTTGGCATTGCGCCAGTTCGTGCCGCTCTCGATCGCGCGGTGCAGCCGCGCCCGGTTCACATCCGCACCGCCGAAATCCGTTCCGGTCAGGTCCGCATGGTTGAACAGCGCATTCGCCAGTTTCGTCTCGCGCAGGGAAGCACCGGTCAGGCGTGCCTTCGTGAAGTTCGCGTGGGTCAGCACTGCGCTGTGCAGGTCGGCCTTGTCCAGGTTGGCCCCGGCAAAGCTGCCATTGGGAATCCGGGCGCCGGCCAGCCGGGCGCTGGTCAGGATGGCGCCTGCGAACAACCCGTTCTCGATCTGCGCGCCGCTGAAATCGGCGTGGTCCAGGTTCGACTGCTGGAAGTTGCAGTTCTTCAGCATGGCATTGCAGAAGCTGGTGCGCGGCATCTCCGCCTTGATGAACTGCGTCATGCTGAAATCGACATCGTCGAAATGCCGGCCGGGCAGCTTCGCCTCGACGATGTTGCAGCGGTTCATCCGGATACCCTCCATCCGGGCGGTCGTCAGGTCGGGCTTCACCAGCAGGCACTGCAGCAGCACGGCGCGGGTCAGGTCGATGCCGCCGGTCTTGCATTTGAGGAACGCACAGCGTTCCAGGTTGGCGCCGGCCAGATTGGCATTGGCCAGGATGCTGCTGGCGAAGACGCTGCGCTTCAGGCTGCGCGGAAACGTCGTGCCGGTCAGGTCCAGCTTGTTGAACATCGCCCCGTCCAGGAAGGCGTCGGCCAGGGAATTGCCGACGATGCGCGTGTTCTGGAACACCGCGCTGGGCAGCCTGACAGTGCCGAACTGCACCCCGGTCAGGTCGGGTTTCGAAAAGATCGCGCTTGTCGCATCGGCGCCGTCCAGGCGGGCGCCCGCGAAGGAACAGGCATTGAAGGCGCTTGACGCGATCGTGGCACCGCGCAGGTCCGCGCCGTCGAGGATGCATTCCTCCCAGACCGCGTGGCTGAGGTCGAGCCCCTGCAGATCGACGCCGCTGACGTCGATGCGGTACATGATCTGCGTGCCCTTGTACTCGTTCAGCAGTTCGTCCCGGGTCATCTTCGCGGGTTTCGAAACGGCGTCGGCGATCTCCCTGCGCAGGCTGGTCATGGCATGTTGGGCCCTTCCAGCCGGGTCTTGGTCGTGTTCGTGCCATCGAGGGCGGGCTTGTCGAAGCCTGCCTTCAGAAGGTTTGCGCCGTACAGGTTGGCGCCGCGCAGGTTCGTCCGCACGAACCGCGCCTTCATGAAGTTCGCCTGCATCGCATCGCTGCCCTCGAGCACGGCGTCGGTCAGGTTGGCGCGCATCATGATCGCGCCCCGCATGAAGCTGCCGGACAGGTCGGCGCCGGTCAGGTCCGTCATCCAGAAGTTCGCCTTCGGGATCTGCGAATCCCGGATCTTCGCGCCGATCATCGAGGCGAAGCTGAAATTGCTGGTCGGCATGGTGCAGCCGGAGAAGTCCGCCCGGTCCAGCAGGCTGGTGCCGCCCAGGGTGAACTTCGGCAGGGTGCTGCCGCAGAACCGGGCGCCGGGCGCCTCGCAGTTCAGAAGCTTCAGGCCGCTGCCGGCAAGCTCGGTGAAGTCGGCCTCGGTCAGGCGGCAGAACAGGAAGCTGGTATTCCCCATCTTCGCGCCCTTCAGGACGCAGGCCTCGAGGATGCAGCGGTTGAACGTGGCCTTGGCCAGGTCGGCGCCCGCGAAGCTGCATCCCCTGAGGGTCACCGACAGGAAGGTCGTGCCCGCCAGGGTCGCGCCCGCGAAGGACAGGCCCTGGCCCTCGGTCTCGGTGAACGACAGGCCGCTGAGATCGGCTCCCGCGAAGTTCGTCCGCCGCAGCCTGCTCTTGTTCAGGTTGGCGCCCTTCAGTTTCGCTCCGCTGAAGTTCGCGCGGCTCAGATCGGCATGGGCGAGCCCGGCATTCTCGAAATTGGCGCCGATCAGGGAGGCGCCGACGAAGCGCGCGCCGGTCAGGTTGGCACCGGAGAAATCCGTCCCGTCCAGCTTGCGCCCGCTGAAATCCATCCCCGCCAGGGCGGAGTCGGGCGGCTTGCCGCCGACGGCGAGAGCCGCTGCCAGGGCCTTTGCCTTGCCCACCTGCTTGCTGGCCGCGACCATCTCCGGGGGCGGGAACAGATGGCCCGCTGCCTTGTCCAGTTCGGCCTGCTGCGTCTTGGCGTCCTTGAACAGGGCCGCGAACTGGCCGTCCAGGTTCTTCGGCATGCCGGCCTCGAACTGTGCCCGCGATTTCGGGTCGAGGCCTTCCTTCGCGCGCTCGGCGAGGGTGCGGATCTTCGCCGCAAGGACATCCGGTTCCGCGCCGGCTTCGGCGCGGCCCTGGGCGATGATCGTGTCGTAGTCGTAGCCGAACTCGCTCGCCAGGGCCCGCGCCTTGGTCTCGGCTTCGGCGGTCTGGCCGCGGGCGAGATTCTCCATCTTGTCGGAGATCAGCTGCATCTGGGCGCGGAATTCCTCGGCCTCGGCCTGGTTCTTCGGCTGCATGTTCTTGACCTTGTCGACCTCGGCCAGGATCTCCTTGACCTCGGGCGGGTCGCTCTTGTCGGCACGGGCGGCCAGGGACTCCCCCTGCTTCAGTCCCGCGGCGGCCTGGGCCGCGGCGGCGCTGGCGCTGACCTTGGCGATGAGGCGTGTCAGACGCGGTGGCAGGGCGCCCTTCTCGCGCGGAACCAGGGGCTTGATCGTCCTCGCCGCCTCCAGGGTCGGCTCGTCCCAGCCGAGCGGGCAGAGGTCGGCGGTTTCCAGCAGGGCCTGCGCGGCTGTCGCCTTGTCGAGGCGCCGCTGCAGGGCCGTCTGCCAGTGCTGCAGGGGGCGGGGGGCATCTTCCTGCCACTCGAAGCCGGCGATCAGGTAGTTCAGGTCCAGCCCGTCGATTTCGCGCAGGGCGATCAGGCCGTGATGGATCAGGATGGCCCGCTCCAGATCCGGGAACAGCACCAGGGTGTCGGCCTTGACCGGCACCTCGTGGAAGGTCGGCGGGGCATCGTCCTCGGCGCCGCCCATCTTCTGCTCGACGAAGCATCTGGCGCGCAGGCCCGGAAGACGGCCCGGCTGGCTTTGCCGGTCCGGGTTCATGCCGTCCGTCTGGAAGGCTTCGCGGCCTTCGAAATAGCCGGGCAGGACCTGGTCGCCGGCGACCGTCAGGAAGAATTCCGGTTTGATATCCCTGGGATAGCCCGGTTCGTGATGCTTCGCCCAATAGGCGTCGTAGGTGCCGGCAAGCTTCTGGCGTGCGGGCAGGGTGAGCGGCCGCGGTGCCATCGCGGCAGGCCGGACCGTGGCATCCGGCAGGCTCAGGACATCGCCGGGATATTCCAGGTTGGGCAGCGGAAAGCGCTCCTGCTGCGCCTTCTTCGGCCAGCAGCCGATGCCGTCGGGATTGTCCTCGCATTCCGCGCCGCCGAACGCATGCTGCCAGTCCAGCGGCATCCGCGAGAAGGGCAGGGCCTCGGAGGCATGCAGGCGGCCGATCTTGCTGCGAAGCCATTCGCGATTGCCGGTCACGCGGATCTGCTTGTCGATCGCCGTGCCAACGCGCAGGCGTGCGGTCCCTTGCTGAACCATGCGGCCGGCAGGCGCGTGGAATGCGCCGTGAACCACGACCTCCGCCCTGGGCCTGGGGTCGCAGGGGTCGAGAATCTGGTCGCCCAGGACGGGCATGATCTCCGCCCACATGTCCTGCTCCAGCCCGATCCGCCTTGGCTCGCCATAGGGAAAATAGGTCAGCAGCGCGACCGCAAGGTGGGGCCGTCCGGCATGGATCACGACCCTGCCGAGATAGCCCATCCGGATCGGCTTGTAGAGCTTCATGTCCGGGGACCCGTCACACCGTCGCCTGAAGCGCGGACGAGTTGATGCGGGCCACGCCCACATTGGCGCGCGCGACCTCCGTCAACAGGTGGGCAACCGCCGATTTCTTTGCGTTGATGTAGATCGGCGCACTGACGCCCAGGAAACTGCTGCCCGCTGTCACATTCTCCTTCACATAGGTGGAGATTGCGGCATTGACGCCCGTCAGCTCAGTGGAGGCGGCAAGCTTTCCCCAGTAATGCGCGGAAAGATTGAGCGATTCTATATTCAGAAGAATGCCTTTCTCCTGGGTTATGGATCGCAACGCCATATAGACGTTGATGATACCAGAAACGGACAGCATGAACTGGTGCTTGTAGTTTTTCGTCGTGCCAGGCTGCACGGTGATGAAGTGATAGTCCTTGTTGTACTCTTTTTTCCAGCTGCCCATTTTCCTGCCTCATTTTCTCTCTGGGCCGAAGACATGGCCGTCGGCTATCTGAGGCGGATGATGACGGCACCGTTGGCGCTGCACCGCAACCGCGACAGCCGAGACGCCGGCGCGGTGCTCCGCACCTGACATCAGATCCGTTCGAGCCCATGCCGGCATCGCGGGATCCTCGCCTTCCACAGCCTGCCGCATCGGTCCGTCACCTCGGGTTCGCATTCGGATCTGCATTCGGATCTGCGTTGGGGTCTGCGTTGGGGTCATTGTCCGGCTCGGCATTTGGATCGTTGTCCGGCTCGGCATTGGGGTTGTTGTCCGGCTCGGCGTTCGGGTCGTTATTCGGCTCGGCGTTCGGGTCGTTGCCCGGGTCAGCGTTCGGGTCGTTGTCCGGCTCGCCATCCGGGTCGTTGCCCGGGTCAGCGTTCGGGTCGTTGTTGTCTCCTTCGCCGCCTTCTCCGCCTTCACCACCGTCGCCGCCTTCACCGCCTTCACCGCCTTCGGCTCCTTCGCCGCCTTCGCCGCCTTCGCCGCCTTCACCGCCTTCACCACCTTCGGCTCCTTCGCCGCCTTCACCACCTTCGGCTCCTTCGCCGCCTTCTCCGCCTTCTCCGCCTTCGCCGCCTTCGCCACCTTCGCCACCTTCGCCACCTTCGCCGCCTTCGCCGCCTTCGCCGCCTTCGCCGCCTTCGCCGCCTTCGCCGCCTTCGCCGCCTTCGCCGCCTTCACCGCCTTCACCACCTTCGGCGCCTTCACCGCCTTCACCGCCTTCGCCGCCTTCGCCGCCTTCACCGCCTTCTCCGCCTTCTCCGCCTTCCGCGCCTTCTCCGCCTTCAGCGCCTTCGCCGCCTTCGCCACCTTCGCCACCTTCGCCGCCTTCGCCGCCTTCGCCGCCTTCCCCACCTTCTCCGCCTTCGCCACCTTCGCCGCCTTCGCCGCCTTCGCCACCTTCACCGCCTTCGCCGCCTTCCGCGCCTTCTCCGCCTTCGCCGCCTTCGCCGCCTTCGCCGCCTTCGCCGCCTTCACCGCCTTCGCCACCTTCGCTGCCTTCACCACCTTCGCCGCCTTCGCCGCCTTCGCCGCCTTCGCCGCCTTCACCACCTTCGCCGCCTTCGCCGCCTTCGCCGCCTTCGCCGCCTTCACCGCCTTCGGCGCCTTCACCGCCTTCGCCGCCTTCGGCGCCTTCACCGCCTTCGCCGCCTTCGCCGCCTTCTCCGCCTTCGCCGCCTTCACCGCCTTCAGCGCCTTCGCCGCCTTCGCCACCTTCGCCGCCTTCGCCGCCTTCGCCGCCTTCGCCGCCTTCGCCGCCTTCACCGCCTTCGCCACCTTCGCCGCCTTCACCACCTTCGCCGCCTTCACCACCTTCGCCGCCTTCACCGCCTTCACCACCTTCGCCGCCTTCGCCGCCTTCACCGCCTTCACCGCCTTCGGCGCCTTCACCGCCTTCGCCGCCTTCGCCGCCTTCACCACCTTCGCCGCCTTCGCCGCCTTCGCCGCCTTCGCCGCCTTCGCCGCCTTCGCCGCCTTCGCCACCTTCAGCGCCTTCGCCACCTTCAGCGCCTTCGCCACCTTCAGCGCCTTCGCCACCTTCAGCGCCTTCGCCGCCTTCAGCGCCTTCGGCGCCTTCACCGCCTTCGCCGCCTTCGCCGCCTTCACCACCTTCGCCGCCTTCGCCGCCTTCGCCGCCTTCGCCGCCTTCTCCGCCTTCAGCGCCTTCGCCACCTTCCGCGCCTTCGCCACCTTCAGCGCCTTCGCCGCCTTCCGCGCCTTCGCCACCTTCAGCGCCTTCGCCACCTTCAGCGCCTTCGCCACCTTCAGCGCCTTCGCCACCTTCAGCGCCTTCGCCGCCTTCCGCGCCTTCGCCACCTTCAGCGCCTTCGCCGCCTTCCGCGCCTTCGCCGCCTTCTCCGCCTTCAGCGCCTTCGCCGCCTTCACCGCCTTCGCCGCCTTCGCCGCCTTCCGCGCCTTCGCCACCTTCGGCGCCTTCGCCACCTTCGGCGCCTTCGCCGCCAAGTTCTTCCCCGCCTTCGCCATCGGCACCGGCTGCATTTTCTCCGTCGGGGCCGGGCTGTTCCTCGTCTTCTGCGTCCGCGTCGCCGTCCTCGTCCTGGCGATTTGCGTCGACCCGGGCGTTCGCGGCCGGAACGTGGGCGTTCACCGCGGCGTCCTCGACCATGCCGAGGATGACATAGAAGGTTGTGCCCCAGACCCGGGCATGGGCCTCGTGCGCGCTTTCGCCGAAGATGGTCAGTCCGGCGTCGATTCCGCGGATCGACAGGCTGCCCAGGGTGTTCGCCAGTTCCACATTTGCGAGGTTGACGTTGAACAGCCCCCCGCCGGCGACCTGCGTGGTGTAGATCGCGGCCGTATAGGCCCAGCCGAGCAGGCCGTTCTCGAGCTGGGTTACGGTGTCGTAGAAGTAGGTGTAGCTGCCGCCGACATTAATGCCGAAGAACAGGGTCGCCTTGATTTCCCAGTCGTCCTTCTCGGTCGACCAGCTGACATAGCCGCGATTGTCGTCGGAGCCCGCGGCCTCGCCTTCGCCGGAGCCGGACCCGTGGCCTCCGCCGGACGAATCGTCGTCAGCCATGCCCTGAACCCCTTGCCTGTCGACCCTGTGCCGGGTTCATCCAGCGATATCGATTCCCGGGATCATTGCCGCGGCATCGGCGGCCCTCTGGAAGGTCACGTACATGGCGCTGGTCGTGCCATGCAGGGCAACCTGCCCCAGGACCGATTCCTCTCCCGTCACGGTGCAGCTGGTCTGGGCGCCGGCAATGCTGATGCTCGACTTGCCCCATTCCTTCGCCATGTTGATGTTCGCGCTGACGGTTGCCGGCGACATGGTGTTCTTCATCGCAAGCACGCCCAGCTCCGCGGTCAGCACCGGGCCTTCCATATAGAGGTAGAACGCTTCCTGAATGGCTTCTTCCAGGCCGATCGACCCCTTGAAGCCCAGCCCGATTTCCAGGTTGTTGCTGGCCTGCTTCTCGGTTTCCGAGGGCTTGTCGACCTTGTTCTGGTGGTCGGTATTGGCCGCCTGGGCCTTCGCCTGCGTTGCCTCGTACTGTTCGGTCAGGCTCTTGAAGCTCATGGCATCCTCACTCCCGATCCCGACCGGGACCGGTTTACATCGGGCTGATCCCGGCCGTGCCGGGCATGGTTGCTACTCTGCCCCGAACATGCGGGTGGAATGAAGCGCTCTCTGGCCCGATTCATGTCGGAACGTTGCATCCTGCCGCAATTCGCTCCCGATCGGCCATATTGCGTACCCACATCGCCGGATGGCAGGTGCCGGGCGGCTCGGCAACGGGCGTCTTCCCGACATGCCTTTTGTCAAACCCCGGCGCATTTGCCATAACCGCCGTCCAAGGTGCGGTCAGGTCCCTTCGCCGGGACGGCGCGCCGCATCCGGCATTGCGACCTGAGGTTCATGCTCGACTGGCTCTTTCTGTTCGCCAAGGGAACGGCGGTGGGGTTTGCGATTGCCGCGCCCGTCGGACCGGTAGGCGTCCTGTGCGTGCGGCGGACCCTGATGTTCGGCCGCCTGTCCGGCCTGGTGTCCGGGTTCGGTGCGGCCGTGGCGGATGCGGTGTTCGGGTGCGTGGCTGCGTTCGGCCTGACCCTGATCTCGACCTGGCTGCTGGATCATCGCGTGGCCATCCAGCTGATCGGCGGCAGTTTCCTTCTGTTCCTGTCCTGGCGGATCCTGGTGATGGGGCAGGGCGAGCGCGGCGGCGCCGCGGCGGCCACCGACAACGACAGCTCGGTGCTGCACTCTTTCGGCTCCACCTTTGCGCTGACCCTGACCAACCCGATCACGATCCTGGCCTTTTTCGGCATCTTCACCGCCGTCGGCATCGCCGAGGTCTCGGACGACCGCTGGCTGGCGGCCTCGCTGGTGGCCGGCGTGTTCATGGGCTCGATGGCCTGGTGGCTGTTCCTGGCTGCCGGCGCGGGCTATTTCCGGCGGCACCTGCAGGATGGCGGGCTGCGCTGGGTCAACCGGGTGTCCGGCTTCCTGATGCTGGCATTCGGCTTCTATGCGCTGGCGGAGCTCGCCTACGCGATGTGGAAGGGCCCGTGAGCCGCGCCCGGGCGGCCCGCCTGCTCGTCGTGGCGCCGGATCCCAGGGTCCGGGCGGCCGTTGCGGGCTTCGCGGAGCCGGCGGGGCATCGGGTCGACGGGCTGGATGGGGATCGGGCGACCGATCCGGCCGCCGCCCTTGCCGCGGCGGCGAACGCCGACCTGGCGCTGGTCGACTGGTCCCTGGTCGACGGGGCGGCCGGGCATCTGGGCGTCATGCTGAAGCGCGGCCGGCCGGACCTCGGGCTGGTCGCCCTGGTGCCGATGGGAACGGACCGTCCCGAGCCCGCCGGCTGGGACATGGTGGCGCCACTGCCGCTGGCCGGCGACACAATGGTCCGGATGCTCGATCGCTGGCAGGAGGACAGGCATGACCGGGATTGACCCGTCGATCCTCGACGTCTCGCAGTTGCGCCAGTTCACCGCCGGCGAGGCGGAACTGGAGCGGGAAATCACCGCTCTCTTCACCGACACCAGTGCCGAATATCTCGCCGCCATGGTGCCCGAGGCGGCGGACCGCGACTGGCACCAGGCGGCCCATTCGCTGAAGGGCTCCGCCCGCGGCATCGGTGCCGGGCGGGTCGCGGCCCTCGCCGCGGCGGCGGAGGGGCTGGTCGGTGCCGAGGCTGCGCCGGACCGCCGCCGCGCCGCGCAGGCCGACCTGGCCGCGGCGGTGGCGGATGCCGTTGCGGCATTGGGTCACTTGACCGGAAGCGCCAAGGGCTGATCCTCTTTCCCTACCGGGCGCGTGTATTTTGGTGCCGTCCCTGCCATCGGGACCCGGTGGGTCCGGTTTCATCGGCCGGGCCGGTTCACTGCCCTGGGGAGGAGACACGGATCATGAAAGATATTCTTCTGCATGTTGCCGACGATCGCCGCGTCCAAGAGCGCGCGAAGGTTGCGATCGATCTGGCCCGCAAGTTCGACGCCCATATCACCGCCCTGTTCACCATCCCGCAGGCGCAGATTCCCGCCTATGTCATGGGCTATGTGCCGGTGGACGTGACCCAGCGCATCGAGAAGGAGGCCGAGGAACGCGGCCGCAAGGCCCAGGCGGTCTTCGAGGACAGCTGCCGCCAGGCCGGGGTCAGGGCGGAATGGCGCATGGCCCGCGGCCTGCCCGGCAATGCCGTGACCCTGCACGGCCGCTATGCCGATATGACCGTGCTGGCCCAGCCCGACGACAGCGACGGCGACCTGCCGGCCGAGATCCTGGAACTGCCCCATGACGTCGTCATGGAAGTTGGCGGCCCGGTCCTGTGCGTGCCCTATGCCGGCCGTTTCGACAGCCTGGGCAAGAACATCATGATCGGCTGGAACGGCACCCGCGAAGCGGTGCGTGCCGTGCGCGACGCCATGCCGTTCCTGCGCGCGGCCGAGACCGTGCTGGTGTTCAGCGTCAATTCCGAGGATGGCCACCGCCAGCCCGGCGCCGACCTGGCCACCCACCTGGCCCGGCACGGCGTGCGTGCCGAGGCGGCCCATACCGTGGCCCGCGACATCGAGGTCGGCGATGCGATCCTGGCCGCGCTCTCCGACAACAGCTGCGACATGCTGGTGATCGGCGCCTATGGCCATTCCCGGATGCGCGAATGGGCGTTCGGGGGCGTGACCCGCAAGATCTTCCACGAAATGACCGTGCCGGTGCTGCTCAGCCACTGAGCGGAGCCGTCGCCGCCGGGGCCCGGCCGGGCCCTGGCGGCGGCTGCCCCTCTTCCCATTATCGGCACAACCCCGCCATCGGCATGGTCCCGGGCCAGGCGGTGGGCATTCCACGCTGCGCCCGCTAATCTGTCGGATCGAACCAACCGGCAGCCGCGTCCCGCCTTGCCTGCGGACAGCGCGTGCGTGGGAGCGACTGCATGAGTTTCAAGATCAAGTTCTGGGGGGTCCGCGGCAGCATCGCGACACCGTCGCCGCGGCATATCGCCTTTGGCGGCAACACCTCCTGCGTGGAGGTCGCCGCAGGCGGCCGGCGCATCGTCCTGGACGCCGGCACCGGGATCCGCAACCTGGGGCACTGGTTCCTGCGCAAGGACGTGCATCACGCCTTCCTGCTGCTGTCCCATACCCACTGGGACCATATCAACGGCTTCCCGTTCTTCTCGCCGGCCTTCCGCAAGGACCGGCATTTCGAGATCATGGCGGGGCATCTCGCCGACAAGGGCGGCATCAAGCCGATCCTGTCGAACCAGATGACGCAGCCCTGGTTCCCGGTGCCGATCGACGTCATGGCGGCGAAACTGGAATATTCCGACTTCCGGCAGGGCGACAGCTTCACCCTGGCGCGCGGCATCAAGATCCGCACGGCAGCCCTGAACCACCCGAACGGCGCGACCGCGTACCGGATCGAATATGGCGGGAAATCGATGTGCTACGTCACCGACACGGAGCATGTGCCCGGCAAGCCCGACGAGAACGTGCTGGCGCTGATCGAAGGTGCCGACCTGGTCGTCTATGACAGCACCTATACCGACAAGGAGTTCGAGGGCAAGATCGGCTGGGGCCATTCCACCTGGCAGGAAGGCATCCGCCTCTGCCAGCGTGCCAACGTGAAGACCCTGGCGATCTTTCATCACGATCCGGACCATGAGGACTATTTCATGGAGCGGCTGGAGGCCGATGCCCGCAGCCTGTGGACCGGCGCGATCGTGGCGCGCGAGAACATGCGCATCAACCTGGCCTGAGAGCGTCGCGCCCGATGCCCAAGCTCTTCCTGGTCCGCCACGGCAAGGCCGCCGCCGGCTTCGACGCCCATCTGGATCCCGGCCTCGACCCGCTGGGACAACAGCAGGCGGCGCAGTTCGCGGATGCCTTCGGCGCGCTGCGTGCGCAGGCGAAGGCACCGCCGCTGCCGATCCTGACCTCGCCCCTGCGCCGCACGCGGGAGACCGCCGCGCCGCTGGCCCGCCTCTGGGCCAGCGATGCCGCGGTCGAGCCGCGCGTGGCGGAGCTGCCCAGTCCGCCCGGCATCGCCCTGGCGGCGCGGGGCCCATGGATCCGCGACTTCCTGCAAGGGGAATGGGGGGCTGCTGACATCGCCCTGCGGACATGGCGCGACGGCCTGCTGGATACGCTGCTGGCTGTGCGGCAGGACAGCGTGATCTTCAGCCACTTCATTGCCATCAATGTCGCGATCGGCGCCGCCATGGGCAGCGAACGGATCCTGGTGAGCCAGCCCGACCATTGCTCCTGCACGGAGCTGGAGGTGGCCGGCGGCGCGCTGCGGCTGCGCGCCGAGGGGCGGCAGCTGGAAACCCGGATCCTCTGACGGCGGCAGGACGGCGGGGTGGCAGCCTATTTCCGCCCGCCGACCCTGGCGGAAGCCCTGTCGCTGCTGGCCCCGGCGCGGGCACTGCCGGGCCTCGCCGTGGTGGCCGGCGGCACCGACCATTATGCCGCCCGGGCCGGCCGGCCGCCGGCGCCGGCGATCCTGGACATCACCGGCATTCCGGCACTGGGCGCGGTCGAGCGGTCGGCCGATGGCTGGCGGATCGGTGCCACCGCCCGCTGGAGCGACATCCACCTGCATCCCGACCTGCCGCCGGTCTTCGATGCGCTGCGGGCGGCGGCGGGAAGCATCGGCAGCGTGCAGATCCGCAACGCCGGCACGGTGGCAGGCAATATTTGCGGCGCCGCTGCCACGGCCGACGGGATTCCGCCGCTGCTGGCGATGGATGCCCTGGTCGAGCTGCAGGACCTGGCCGGCAGCCGGCGATGCCCCCTGGCCTCGTTCGTCGCCGGCGGGCAGGCCGGCCTGCGGCCGGGCGAGCTGGTGACGGCCATCCTGGTGCCGCACCGCGAGCCGCCGGACCCGGCAGGCTGCAGCGCCTTCGGCCGGCTGGCCGCGCGGCGGCACCTGGCGCCGGTCATCGCGAACCTGGCCGTGGTCCTGCACCTGTCGGGCGGCCGGGTGGCCGCAGCCGGAATCGCCGTCGGCGGCTGCGGGGCCCAGGCCTGCCGGCTGCCGGCCCTGGAGACGGCACTGCAGGGCCGGCGGCTGGCCGCCGGGCTGGCGGGCCTCGCGGAGACGGCGGATCTCGCGCCGCTGGCTCCGGTGGATGACGCGCTGGCGCCGGCCGCGTATCGCCGGGCGGCGGTGCCGGTCCTGCTGCGCCGCCTGCTGCTGGAGCTTGCCGGCGACGGCCGCGGCGCGGCGGCCTGACATGTCGATGCGGTTCTACCTGAACGGCCAGGCGACGGCCTATGACGGCGATCGCGGGCGCCGGCTGGCGGATGTCCTGCGCGCGGATTTCGGCTGTCTCGGCGTCAAGCTCGGCTGCGACACCGGCGATTGCGGTGCCTGCACGGTGATGGTGGATGGCCGCCAGCTCTGCGCCTGCCTGACCCCGGTCGGCCAGGTCGAGGGCGCGCTGGTCGCCTCCGTCGAGGGCCTGCCGGCCTATGGCCGCCTGTCGCGCATCCAGAAGGCGTTCCTGAAACATGGCGGCGCGCAATGCGGCTTCTGCCTGCCGGGCATGCTGATGGCGGCGGCCGACCTGCTGGCGGAGAACGGCCGCCCGACGGAGGCCGAGGTGCAGGAGGCGCTTGCGGGCGTGCTCTGCCGCTGCACCGGCTATCGCGCGTTCGTTGCCGCGGTGCTGGATCCCGACCCCAATCCCGCCCTGCGGGAGGGGGCAGGGGGCCTGGCGCAGGTGACCGGCACCGTCCGGTTCGGCGCGGACGGCATGCCTGCCGATGCGCTCTGGCTGCGGGTGCTGCGCCCGCCGCAGGGCCTCGCCGCCGTCGCGGTGCGGGATCTGCCGGGCTGGCTGGCGGGCCATCCGGGGATCCGGCAGGTGCTGACCACGGCCGATCTTCCGGGCAATCCGCTGCCCCCCGCGCCCAGGCAGGGGGGTCGGCAGGGGGGTCGGCAGGCGCGCTGGCAGGACGGGGCGATCGCCGCCCTGCTGGGCGGTCGCGCGCCACTGCAGGCGCTGGACCCGGCCGACCTGCCCCTGCGCTTCGTGCCCGGGCCGGCGGCGCCCGGCCGGCCGGCGGCCCGCGCCGAGCTGCGCCGTGGCGATGCGGAGGCCGCGCTGGCCCGGGCCGCCCGGGCCGGTCATGTCGCCGAACGGCTGGTGCAGGCCGCTGCGCGCGACGGGACCGGCTTCGGACCGGAGCAGGTCTGGGCGATGCCGGCCGGGGAGGGGGTCGAGATCCATGGCGACCTGCGGGGCGATGCCTGGGAGCGGGACGGGATTGCCCGCGCGCTGGGCCTCCAGCCCGGGCAGGTCCGGCTGCGGCCTTCGGCCGGCGGCTTCGGTTTCGGCCGCTGTCCGGACCTGTCGCGGCTTGTCATGGTGGCGCTGGCCGCCCGCTCGTCGGGCTGTCCGGTGGCCCTGCTGCAGGAACGCCGCGACGGCTTGGCCGGGCCGGCGGGGGAGCCCGCGGCGCGGCTGCACGCCCGCCTTGCCTGCGATCGCGATGGCAGCCTGGCCGCGGCGGTCCTGGCGGTCGACCTGGAGGCCGCTGCCCCTGCGGAGGGCCAGGCGGCGTCCTGCGCGCAGGTCGCGAAACATGCTTGCGGCCCCTACCGGCTGCCGGCGCTGACGGTGTGCGCCGCGGCCCGGTCTGGCGAGGGCCCGTCGCCGGGCGCCTGTCGCGGCCGGGGCGCGGCGCAGGCGGCGATCGCCGTTGAAGCGGCGATGGACGACCTGGCGGCGGCCTGCGACAGCGACCGGCTGGCGTTCCGGCTGCGCAATGCCCTGCGCCCGGGGGACCTGCTGGCGACCGGGGAGCCGGTGGCGGGGCCGGTCGGGCTGGTGGCCTGCCTGGAGGCGCTGCAGCCGCATTGGCAGGCGGCCCTGGCCCGCGCAGCGGCATCCAATGACCGGGCGGCGACAGCCAGTGCCGGCGCTGGGGCAGGCAGCCGCGCTGCCGCCCTGCGCCACGGGGTGGGGATTGCCTGCGGTTTCGATCTCGCCGCGGCCCTGCCGCCGTCTGGCGGGAGGGGGGCGGCCTTCGCCGCGCATCTGGTGGAACTGTCGGTCGATACGGAACTGGGCCTGGTCGCCCTGGGCCGGGTCCTGGCCGCCCATGACCTGGGGCGGGTGGAGGATCTGCGCGAGGCCGCGGGGCAGGTCCGGGGCGGGGTCGCCAGGGGGATCGGCCTGGCCCTGATGGACCCCTGGCTGCCGGGGCGGGGCGGCTCGCTGCGCGACGGTCCGATCCCGACGGCCGGCGATGTGCCGCCGATCGACTGCCTGCTGGTCGAGGGGCCCGGGCCCGCCGGGGCGGCCGCCCCGAAGGGGATCGGCGTGTCCGGCATCGCGGCGGCGGCGGCGGCGGTCCTGGGGGCGATCCGCCATGCCACGGGCCTGCCGGTCGCCGGGGTGCCGGCCCTGCCGCACCGGGTCCTTGCCGGCCTGCAGGCCCTGCGGGGGCCGGAAACCGATCCGCCTGTTGCCTGACAAGGGCATGGAACATATAACGAACATATGCTCCAGACCCCCACTGCCGCCACGATGCAGGCCTTGCGCCAGGCGATCCGCGCCCAGGAAGACAGCCTGCGTGGCAGCGGGCAGCGGACCGTCGTGCCCCTTGGCCTGCCGGCGGTCGATGCGGCCCTGCCCTGGGGCGGCCTGCCGGTGGGAAGCCTGCACGAGGTCTGCGCTGCGGCAGCGGGCGGCACCGGCGAGGATGCCGTCGCCCTCGCCTTTGCCGCCTTCCTGGCCGGCCGCTTCCAGCAGGCCGCCCGGCAGGCGGCCGGCCAGGGCGAAGGCCAGGGCCGGGGCGGGGGCATGGCGGGGCGGGGAGAGGTGGTCTGGTGCCGCCTGCTGCGGCGGCGGCAGGAAGGCGGGCTGCCCTACGGGCCGGGGCTGCGCGCCCATGGCCTGGACCCCGATGCCCTGATCCTGGCGGAAGCGCGGCGGGAAGAGGACCTGCTCTGGGCATTGGAGGAAGCGTTGCGCGACGGGCGGGCCGCCGTCGTGCTGGGGGAGGCCGGCACGGACAGTGACGGCACGGGCCTGCTTCCCGATATTGCGTTGCGCCGCCTGCAACTGGCGGCGGAACGGGCAGGGTTGCCGCTGCTGCTGCTGCGGCGGGAGCCGGGCGGGGCTGGCCGGGCCTGTCCCTCCCTCACCAGATGGCGGGTGCAGGCACATCCCTCCATCCGCTCCGCGGAAGGGGGCCGGGCCGGGGAGGGCGAGGCGGCGGAAAGCGCCACCATCGCCGATATCCTGCCGGAACCGGCATGGCAGCTGGATCTGCTGCGCTGTCGTGGCGGCCGGCCAGGGCAATGGACCGTTGCCGGCGGGCTGGCCGTCCCAGTCGGCCAGAGAGGGCGGCCAGGGGGGCGGCCAGGCGGCCGGGCCGACGGGCCGCTGGCCGGCATCGCGCCCGGGTAGCGGACGAACGCAACAGGGCCATGATGCCGCAAGCGCCGCGAAAGACGCGGCGACACCATGGCCCTGTCACATGCAGGATGAGGCGTCGGCCGAAAGGGCCGGCGGCTGAAACGTCCGGGGCGACGTCAACGCTTGCCGAGGGAATCCTTCAGGGCCTTGGCCGGCCGGAAGCGGACGGACTTGCTGGCCTTGATCTTGATCTTCTCGCCTGTCTGCGGGTTGCGGCCGGTCCGCGCGGCACGCTTGGTCACCTTGAACCCGCCGAACCCGGCGATGCTCAGCGCACCCTCTTTCTTCAGGCTCTTCGACATGGTGTCGAACAGCGCGTCGATGGCGGAAGCGGCGGCGGTCTTTGTGGAGCCCGTCTGTTCCCGCACGATATTGATCATATCGGCCTTGTTCACTTTAGCTCTCCCTTGTCGCGGACCATCGGTATCCCCGCAGGAAGCGGCCCGATGACCGTTGGCCATGTCAGGGCATCAGCCCGGTAGCGACGCGCCGCAGCTCCGCACGTCACGATTAGCTGCATACCATATTTTGTGGTTGCCAAAAATCGGATGGGGATATATGCGGCAGAAAAAGCCCCAAATGACCTGCTTTTTCCTCATGGGGGCGTCCTGGCGCCGCGCCGGACGGGGCTTTCGGCCCCCCTGCGACGAAAAACCTCCTGTAAACCGGGGCGAATCGGACCTATATTGAGACGATATTCGAGTCCGAAGATCCGGAGCGCCCCATGAATATCGACAGCACTGCCAATGCCATGCAGGCGGCCGTCAAGGCCATGAGCCAGGCCCAGGCCAGTGCCGCCGCCGCGGCGCAACGCATCGCGACCAGCCAGCGCACGGCGGAGGCTGCGGATATCGTCGCCCTGATCACGGCAGAGACCCAGTTCCAGGCCGGCGCCGCGGTGCTGAAGACCGCGGACGAAACGACCGGCGCCCTGCTCGACATCAAGACCTGAACATCCGCCGGCCCGCCGCCCGCGGCTTGCGCTTTACACCCCCTCCCCGAGACAGCATCCTGCCAGCGCGCGTCGCGTGACGCGCCAAGCAGGTCCGCGGCCACCTCCGCGGGCATTCCGGGCCAACCGCCCGGCAGAAAATGTGCGAGGGAGGACGACCTATGAGAGCAACCCGCAGGCTTATTGCATTCGCAGCCGCTGCCATGGCGGCCGGAATGGCGAGCCAGGCCATGGCCGCCGACGAGGGCGTGCCGAGCCAGATGATGTGGTCGGCCTACGATGTCGGCTCCACCGGCCATGCGGAAGCCTCCGCCGTGGCCGATGCGCTGATGAAGAAGCACGACACGCGGATCCGCATCCTGCCCTCGGGCACCTCCATCGGCCGCCTGCTGCCGCTCAAGACCGGTCGGGTCAGCGAAGGCTGGCTCGCCAACGAGGTGTTCTTCGCTACCGAGGCGATCCACGACTTCGCCGCCCAGGAATGGGGCCCGCAGGACCTGCGGGTCGTGATGGGCCGGCCGGCGAGCTATGGCCTGGCCACCGCCAAGGACGCGAACATCAAGACCCTCGCCGACCTCAAGGGCAAGCGGATCGCCTATATCCAGGCGAATCCCTCGATCAACACCAAGAACGACGCGATCCTCGCCTTTGCCGGCCTGACCCGCGACGATGTCGAGGTGGTGGAGACCCCGTCCTATGCCGCTGCCGTCCGGTCGGTGATCGAGGGCCGGGCCGATGCCGCCGGCGGCGTGCCGACCTCGGCCCTGTTCCGCGAGCTGGAGGCCAGTTCGCACGGCATCTTCTGGCCGGACATCCCTGCCGACGATGCAAAGGGCTGGGAGAACCTGGCCCAGGTTGCGCCGTTCTTCGCGCCGACCGTCGAGAGCCTCGGCGCCGGCCTGTCGGAAGCCGCACCGGCGCAGCTGATCGCCTATCGCTATCCGATGGTCACGGTCTATGCCGACCGTTCCGACGACGAGGTCTATGCCCTGACCAAGGCGATCGCCGAGAGCTTCGACGACTACAAGGGCGCCACCAAGGTGATGCCGCTCTGGTCCATCCAGCAGGCGGGCGTGCCGCCCGCCGATGCCCCGTTCCACCCCGGGGCGGTGCGCTACCTGAAAGAGGCCGGCGTCTGGACCGATGCCCATGACAGCTGGAACGCGAAGCGGCTGGAGCGCATGAAGAAGGTCCAGGCCGCCTGGGAGGCCGCCACCGACAAGGCCCTGGAACAGAACCTGCCCGGCAAGGACTGGGAAGCGTTCTGGGAGACCTGGCGCAAGGACAACCTGGACGGCTGACCGCCGCAGCCAGCGGGCAAAGGCGTCCCCGGCCAGGGCCGGGACGCCGGCCCGATCCCCCATGACACAGGCGTCGCACGCGCCCGACAGCCCCGCCCGCGGCGGGCCGGCGGTGCGGCTGATCGTCGGCCTGCTCAGCGGCATCGGACTGGCCATGGCGCTGAACCAGGTGCTCAATCTGGGCGCCTTCGGCTTCCGGCCGATCTCCACCGGCTACTACTACTGGATCGCCGCCGCCTTCTTCCCGATCGCCTTCCTGATGCTGCCGGCGCGGGCGGCGGACCGCCATCGCCTGCCCTGGTACGACATCCTGGCGGCCATCCTGTCCCTGGCGGTGGGGATCTGGCTCGCCTTCCATGCCGAGGAAATCCTGCTGCGCGGCTGGGACCTGGAGGCGCCGCTGCTGCCGACCCTGGCGGCGACCGCCCTGGTCCTGCTGTCGCTGGAGGGACTGCGCCGGGCCGGCGGGTTCTCCCTGTTCCTGATCTGCCTGTTCTTCGCCACCTATCCGCTCTATGCCGGCGAGATGCCGGGTGTCCTGTTCGGCTTCCAGTTCACGCCGGAGGAGCTGGTGCGAGCCCATGCATTGGGCAGCGAAAGCATCATCGGCATCCCGATGCGGGTGGTGACCGAACTGCTGATCGGCTTCCTGCTGTTCGGCGTGGCGCTGACCCGCTATGGCGGCGGCGCGTTCTTCATGAACCTCGCCACCGCGCTGATGGGCCGCTATCGCGGCGGGCCGGCGAAGGTTGCGATCCTGTCCTCGGGCTTCTTCGGCTCGCTCTCCGGCTCGGTGATCTCGAACGTGATCTCCACCGGCGCGATGACCATTCCCACCATGAAGCGCTGCGGCTATCCGGCCCGCTATGCCGCGGCGATCGAGTCCTGCGCCTCCACCGGCGGCGCGCTGATGCCGCCGGTGATGGGGGTCGTCGCCTTCATCATGGCGAACTTCCTGAACGTGGCCTATGCCGAGGTGATGCTGGCCGCGGCCGCGCCGGCGGTGCTGTTCTACGCCGCCCTCCTGTTCCAGGTCGACGCCTATGCCGCGCGCAACGACCTGGCGACCCTGCCGCAGGACGAGGTGCCCTCGGTCTGGCGCATCCTGCTGGGCGGCTGGAGCTTCCTGGTCAGCTTCGTCGTGCTGATCTGGCTGATCGTCGGCGAACGGATGGAAGGCCTTGCCCCCTATGTCGCCACCGCGCTGGTGGTCGGCGTCGGCGCCGCGACGACCCTGGTCCGCGAAGGCCCCTGGGCCATGCTGCGGCAGCTTGGCGGGCTGTTCTTCGAGGGCGGCCGCAACATCGCCCAGCTGGTCGTCCTGCTGGCCGGCATCGGGCTGATCATCGGCGCCCTGTCGATCACCGGCGTGGGCACCGCGTTCAGCCGCGAGCTGCTGCAATATGCCGGCGACAGCATCGTCCTGCTGCTGCTGCTGGGCGCCCTGACCAGCTTCGTGCTGGGCATGGGGATGACGGCCAGCGCCTGCTACATCTTCCTGGCGATCATCCTGGGGCCGCCGCTGGTCGAGGCCGGGCTGAACCCGATGGCCAGCCACCTGTTCATCCTGTACTGGGGCATGCTGTCCTTCATCACGCCGCCGGTCGCCCTGGCCGCGGTGGCGGCGGCGGGCATTGCCGGGTCCAACCCGATGTCGACCGGGGTGATGGCGGTGCGATTCGGGCTGGTGCTGTTCTTCCTGCCCTTCCTGTTCGTGCTGAACCCCGCGCTGATCCTGCAGGGCAGCTTCCTCGACATCGTGCTGGCGGTGGGCACGGCGCTCGCCTCCGTCTGGCTGTTCTCCGTCGGGGTGGAGCGCTGGCTCTACGGCATCGGCCGGATCGGCTGGCCCCTGGCGGGGCTGGCCCTGGCGGCCTCCTTCACCCTGCTGATTCCGGAGCACAACACCGACCTGATCGGTGCCGGGCTGGTGGCCTTGCTGTATGGCGCGGCCTACCTGATGCGCAGGCGCCCGGCGCCCGCCTGACCGGCGATACTGGACAGCGCTGCCCGTTCCGTCATCTTGGCGTATGCAGGACGCTGCCCGGCGCCCTGCCGCCCCTCCGGCAAGAGGAACCGTCATGACCAAGGATGCCCACGACTTCCGCAGCCTCGCGGCGCTGGAGCGCAAGGTGCTGTGGCTGGCCACCTGGATGATCCACAACGCCAACCATCTGCGCGACACCGGCGACGGCGTGAAGGTTGGCGGGCACCAGGCCTCCTCCGCCTCGCTCGCAACGATCATGACGGCGCTCTACTTCGCCGTCCTGCGGCCGCAGGACCGGGTCGCGGTGAAACCCCATGCCAGCCCGGTCTTCCATGCCATCCAGTACCTGCTGGGCAACCAGCCGCGCGAGAAGCTGGAAGCCTTCCGCGGCTTCGGCGGGGCGCAGAGCTACCCGTCGCGCACCAAGGATTCCGACGACGTGGACTTCTCCACCGGCTCCGTGGGGCTGGGGGCGGGGATCACCGTCTTCGCCAGCCTGGTGCAGGACTACCTGGCCGCCCATGGCCGGCTCGACGGCCCGGAGGGGCGGATGATCGCACTGGTCGGCGATGCCGAGCTGGACGAGGGCAATATCTTCGAATGCCTGCTGGAAGGCTGGAAGCACGGGCTGCGGAACTGCTGGTGGGTGATCGACTATAACCGCCAGAGCCTGGACGCCGTCGTGCGCGAGGGCTTGTACGACCGCATCGCCGCCCTGTTCACCGCCATGGACTGGGAGGTCCGGGTGCTGAAATACGGCCATCTGCTGGAGGCGGCCTTTGCCGAGCCCGGCGGCGGGCGCTTGCGCGACTGGATCGACCGCTGCCCGAACCAGCTCTATGCCGCGCTGACCTTCCAGGGCGGCGAGGCCTGGCGGCGGCGCCTGCAGGACGAGATCGGCGACCAGGGCGAGGTCACCGCGCTCCTGGACCGGCGCAGCGATGCCGACCTGGCCGCGCTGATGACCAACCTGGCGGGCCATGACCTGGCAAGCCTGGTGGAGGCCTTCGAGAGCGCGCCGACGGATCGCCCGGTCTGTTTCCTGGCCTATACCGTGAAGGGCTTCGGCCTGCCGCTGGCCGGCCACAAGGACAATCATGCCGGGCTGATGACGCCGGCCCAGATGCAGACGTTCCGCGAGGTCATGCGGGTGCGCGACGGGCATGAATGGGAGCCGTTCGAGGGGCTCCGCCTGCCGCCCGACAGGCTGCGCGGCTTCCTGGACAAGGTGCCGTTCAATGCCGAGGGGCTACGCCGCCGCGCCGGGCCCGCCGTGCCGGTGCCCGACGTCCTGGCGGCGGAGGTGCCGGGCACCAGCTCGACCCAGTTCGGCTTCGGCAAGATCCTCGACACCCTCGCCAAGGCCGGCGGGCCGCTGGCCGACGCGATCCTCACCACCTCGCCCGATGTCACGGTCTCGACCAACCTGGGCCCCTGGGTGAACCGGCGCGGCCTGTTCGCGCGCGAGGCGATGGCCGACCTGTTCCGCGAGGAGCGCATCGCCTCTGCCCAGAAGTGGGAGGCCGGCCCCAGGGGCCAGCACCTGGAACTGGGCATCGCGGAGATGAACCTGTTCCTGACCCTTGCCGCCGCCGGCCTGTCGCATTCCCTGTTCGGCGCGCGGCTGCTGCCCGTCGGCACGCTCTACGACCCGTTCATCGCGCGCGGCCTCGATGCGCTGAACTATGCCTGCTACCAGGATGCCCGCTTCCTGCTGGTGGCGACGCCCGCGGGCGTGACCCTGGCGCCGGAGGGCGGCGCCCACCAGTCGATCGGCACGCCGCTGATCGGCATGGCGCAGGACGGGCTGGCGGCGTTCGAGCCGGCCTTCGTCGACGAGCTGGCGGTGATCCTGCGCTTCGCCTTCGACTATCTGCAGCGCGACGGCCAAGGCCTGGCGGAGGAACGCTCCTGGCTGCGCGACGAGACCGGAGGCTCGGTCTACCTGCGGCTCTCCACCCGGCCGGTGGAGCAGCCGCGCCGCGACATGAGCGCCGACCTGGCGCGCGACATCGTCGATGGCGCCTACTGGATGCGGCGGCCCGGGCCGAATGCCGAGGCCGTGGTCGCCTTCTCAGGCGCGGTGGCGCCGGAGGCGATGGCGGCCGTCGGCCTGATGGCAGAGGACCGCCGCGATGTCGGCCTGCTGGCGGTGACCTCGGCGGACCGGCTGAACGCCGGCTGGACCGCGGCGGCGCGCGCCCGCGAGCGCGGCCTGGTGCATGCCCGCTCCCATGTCGAGCGCCTGCTGGCGGAGGTGCCGGGCCATTGCGGCCTGGTCACCGTGCTGGACGGCCATCCCGCCACCCTGGGCTGGCTGGGGGCGGTGCAGGGCCATCGCACCCGCGCGCTGGGGGTGGAACATTTCGGCCAGACCGGCACCATCGCCGAGCTCTACCGCCACCACGGCATCGACGCCGCGGCGATCCTGGCCGCCGCGCAGGGGCTGTCGCCGGGCAAGCCGATCCGGCACCTGCGGGAGCTCGGATAGCGGGCCGGGCCGTCCTGCTCCTGTCGCGCCGCCAGGGCGCAGCTCAGCGACAGGTTGATGCCGTCCCGCGGGTACGCCGGCTGCCGCGTGGTGCGCTGCGGGCAGCGCCGGGCTTCGGAGACCGGGCCGAGTTTCCTCGAGATTGCCCGGAAGGGCGGCGAACTGGACTGGCTGGACGGGTTCCTTGCCGATCCGCATCCACCGATGCCGGACATGAGCCTGAACCGGCAGGAGATCCGCGACCTGCGTGCCTATTTCAACAGCCTGCGCAACTGAGGCCGGCGGCTAGCCTCCCGCCTCGCCCGGCGGGGCCAGGAGGCGGTTGATCTCGACCTGCAGCTGCGCCTGGTGATAGGGCTTCGACAGGCGCGGCAGGTCGGCCTCGGTATCGGTCAGGGCCTCCGCATATCCGGTGGCCAGCAGGATCGGCATGCCGGGCCAGGAGCGGCGCACGATCTCGGCCAGCTCGATGCCGGTCATGCCCGGCATGGCGTGGTCGGTCATGATCAGGTCGATCGCCTGCCCGGCATCCAGGATCTCCAGCGCCCGCTTGCCGGATTCCGCTTCTATCGCCCGGTGTCCCAGGTCCTCCAGCATGTCGACCGTGCTCATGGCGATCAGCGGGTCGTCGTCCACCACCAGGATCGTGGCAGGCGGCTGTTCCGCTGCGGCCGGCGGCGCCGGCAGCGGCCGCTCCGCCACCGGCTCGGTCGCGACCGGCAGCCACAGGGTGGCGGTGGTTCCCTCGCCGACTGCGCTGTCCAGTTCCAGCAGCCCGCCCAGCTGCACGGCCAGGCCATGCACCATCGACAGGCCCAGGCCGGTGCCCTTGCCGGTCGGCTTGGTGGAGAAGAACGGCTCCACGGCGCGGCTGAGGGTGACCGGGTCCATGCCCGCGCCGCTGTCGGTCACGGCAATCCGGACAAAGTCGCCCGGCGGCAGGGTGCCGGCCGTGCCGGGCTGCCGCCGGTCGACGACGAGGTTGATCCGGCCGCGTTCCGCCATGGCGTCGCGCGCGTTGATCGCCAGGTTCAGGATGGCCAGCTCGATCTGGTTGGCATCGACCTGTGCCGGCGGCAGGTCCGGCGCGACGGCGATATGCAGCTCGTACTGTGGCCCCAGGGTCCGCTCCAGCATGTCGCGCATGCCGTCCAGCAGGGTGGCGAGGTCGGCGGACACGGTGCGCAAATCCTGCTGGCGGGCGAAGGCCAGCATGCGCTGGGTCAGTGCCGCGCCGCGCTCGGCGCCCTGGATCGCGCCGTCGATCAGCCGCAGCGCCCGGGAATCGTCGAGCAGGCGCTTGCGCAGCAGCTCCAGGTTGCTGAGGACGGCGGTCAGCAGGTTGTTGAAGTCGTGCGCCACGCCCCCGGTCAGCTGGCCGATGCTCTCCATCTTCTGGGCCTGGACCAGCTGCTCCTGGGCCTTCTCCTTGGCGCTCACCTCGGCGGTCAGCTCGGCCGTCCGGTCCCGCACCCGTTGCTCCAGGGTCGCGGTCAGGTCGGACAGGGCGGCGCGCTCGTTCGCCAGTTCCTCGAGCAGGCGTTCGCGCTCCAGTTCGGCGAGCTTGCGGAACGTGATGTCGGACGAGACCCCGACGATCTGGACGATCCCGTCGCCCGGGTCGCGGATCGCACGGGCGCGCAGATCCACCCAGTGAAGGCTGCCGTCGGGCCAGACCGTCCTGTACTCCACCGCCAGGTCCTGGCCGGTGCGCTGGCATTCGGCAAGGGCCTGTTCGACCCGCTGGCGCTCCTGCGGATGCACTGCGTCGCGGAACTCCGCAAAGGTCAGCGGCGCCTCGGGTGGACGGCCGAAATGGCTGCGGCAGCTTTCCGATGTCGACAGGGTCAGGTCGTCCAGGCCGAGCGCCCAGGACCCCAGATTGCCGGCCCGCAATGCGGTCTGCAGGCGCTTCTCGCCCTCGCGGAGCGCTTGGAGATGGTGGCGCGCATCGTACTGCCGCCGTCGCCCGCGCAGCGCGGTCCGCACAACGCTGGTCAGCGTGGTCGGATGGAACGGCCGCTCCAGGAAGGTCACGTTGCCCAGCACCTCTGCGAGCCGTGCTGCGGCGGGGTTCCGTTCCACCCCGCCGCCGCGATGGGTCAGCAGGACGATGGGCAGGTCCGACCATGGCGGCTGCGCCGCCAGGAAGTCTGCCAGGGACCGCAGATCGGCATTGCGGATCGCCTCGTCGGCGACGATCGCCAGGCCGGCCCCCCTGGTAAGCTCCTGGCACAGGTCCGACAGGTTGCTGCGCATGTCGGCGAGGAAGCCTGCCTCGTGCAGGATCATCGCCGCGATCTGTGCATCGCGGCCCGTTGGGGCGAGAATCAGGACACGTTCGGATTGCGGGTCCGGCAGCTTCACCTCTCGTCACCGCGAAGCAGGGGGGATTGCATGCCGGCATAGGTCGGCACGCCGCGAAGCACCCCCTGAAAGGCGTCCAGCGGCTCGCCGAGGGTCAGCCCCTTGCCATCGATGCGGAACTCCCGGATCGCGTCTTCATGGCTGCCGGAGCGCTTCTTGATCACCGAGATCGCCCGCCGCACCTTGCCCATCGCCTCGAAATACCGCAGCAGCACGACCGTGTCGGCCAGGTAGGTGACGTCCACCGGCGTCTGCATGTCGCCGACCAGCCCATGCTGGGCGACCGTCATGAAGGTCGAGGCGCCCTGCCGGTTCAGGTATTGCAGCAGTTCGTGCATGTGCAGGATCAGCGATTTCTCTTCCGGCATCGCTGCCTGGTAGCCGTTGAGGCTGTCGATCACCACCGTCTTGATGTCGCCCTGATCGATCGCCCGGCGGACGCGGTGGGCGAACTCGCCCGGGGACATTTCGGCAGCGTCGATCTGCTCGATCAACAGGTGGCCCTGTTTCTGCAACCCGTCCAGGTCGATCCCCAGGCCCTTCATCCGGTCGACGAGCAGGCCCAGCTCCTCGTCGAAGATGAACAGCGCGGCCTTCTCGCCGCGGGCAATCGCGGCAACGACGAAGATCAGGGAGATCAGGGTCTTGCCGGTGCCGGCAGGGCCGATGATCAAGGTGCTGGAACCGGAATCGAGCCCGCCGCCGAGCAGCGCATCCAGCGACGGGATGCCGGCAGAGACCTGGTGGCGGGTGAAGCGGCTGCGATGCTCGGCGGCGACCAGGCGGGGAAAGACCTTGATGCCGCCGGTGGCGATGACGAAGTCGTGGTAGCCGCCGCGATATTTCCGGCCGCGATACTTCAGGACCCGCATCCGCCGCCGCTCCGCCCCATAGGAAGGCGCCATCTCTTCCAGCCGTATCACGCCCTGCGCGACACTGTGCACGGTCTTGTCGTCGGCGTCCGCGGTCCGGTCGTCCAGCAGCAGGACGGTGGTGTCGTGGCGGGTGAAGTAGTGCTTGATGGCCAGGATCTGGCGGCGGTAGCGCAGGGAGCTCTGGGCCAGCAGCCGGATCTCCGACAGGCTGTCCAGGACGACCCGCTCCGGCTTCACCCGCTCGATCGCGTTGAAGATCTGCTTGGTGGTCTCGCCCAGTTCCAGGTCCGAGGAATAGAGCAGGCTCTGCTGCTGGTCGTCGTCCAGCAGGCTTTCCGGCGGGATCAGCTCGAAGATCTCGATGCGTTCGCCCAGGGTCCAGCCATGCGAGGCGGCGCCGTGGCGCAGCTCCTGTTCGGTCTCCGACAAGGTGATGTAGAGGCAGCGTTCGCCCCGGCGTTCGCCTGCCAGGAGGAATTGCAGGGCGACCGTCGTCTTGCCGGCGCCGGGCTCCCCCTCGATCAGGAACAGGCTGCCGCGCGCGAACCCGCCGCCCAGGATCTGGTCCAGGCCTGCAATGTCGGTACTGGCTTCACGCTGGTCGTCGAACATTGTCGCTCCGCAGTTCCTTTGCGCCATCGACCGCCACGCTTCGAACGGGCCGGCCGGTATGCGGCGCTGTTCCTGGAAAGAACCGTTCTCCCCGCTACCGGTTCCGCTTGGCTTCGCCGGTTGTAACGCTCGTCACGGCCACAGCCTAGCGTTCGAATCGGCTTGACGGCCAGCATGTTCCCTTTATGTTCTTTACCTGCTTGTTCTCATCGGAGCCTGCCATGAAACGCTTCCTCGCCCTGTGGCTGCCGTTCTGGCCCACCGACCGTCTGTTCGGCGCCGCCCCGGGCGCGGCGCCGTCCTCCCGGGACCCCCGGCCCTGGGCCCTGACCGCCGAGATGCAGGGTGGCGTGCGGCTGCATGCGGTGGGGCGGCAGGCCGCCGCCCTGGGCCTGCGGGCCGGCATGCCGGCGGCGGATGCGCGCGCCCTGGTGCCGCAGCTGCGCACCGCCCCGGCGGATCCCGCGGCGGATCTGGCAGCCCTGCAGCGGCTGGTCCGCTGGTGCGGCCGCTACAGCCCCTGGGTGGCGGCGGACGGGGATGACGGGGTGCGGCTGGACATCACCGGCTGCGCCCATCTGTTCGGCGGCGAGGCGGCCTTGGCCTGCGACCTGGCCGGGCGCCTGCAGGGCCGCGGGCTGGCGGTGCGGCTGGCGATCGCCGACAGCGCCGCCGCTGCCTGGGCGCTGGCCCGCTTCGCGGCAGCCGGGGAGGGGTCCGGGAAGAAGGGCGGGAAGGCAGAGGATGGCGCGCCAGAGGCCGTCCTGATCGTCCCCCCGGGGGAGCGGGAGGGGCCGCTGCGGCCATTGCCGCTGGCGGCGCTGCAGCTGGACGCCGACCGGCTGGCTGCCCTCAACCGGGTCGGCTTGCGCCGTATCGGGGACCTGATCGGCCTGCCGCGGGCCAGCCTGGCGCGGCGCTTCGGCGCCGACCTGCTGGAGCGGCTGGATGCCGCCCTGGCGCGCGCCGAGCGGCCGCTCTCGCCGGCGATGCCGGTGCCCGACTGGCGGGTGCGCCTGACCTTTCCGGAGCCGGTGGCCCTGCGCAGCGACCTGGATGCCGGTTGCCTGCGCCTGCTGCAGGCGCTCTGCGCCCGGCTGGAGCGCGACGGGCGGGGCGCGCGGCGCCTGGTCCTGACCCTCTATCGCAGCGACGGCGAGAGCCAGGACCTGCGCATCGGCACGGCGCGGCCGGTCCGCGATGCAGGCCATCTGATGCGGCTGTTCGCCGAGCGGCTGGGAGAGGCCGAGCCCGGCTTCGGCATCGACGTGATGATCCTTGCCGCCCCGGTGACGGAGCGGCTGGTGGCGGTGCAGGCCGCCACAACGCTGGCCGGCCCTGCGCCCGCCGGCCCCGGGCCGGCGGCTCCGGGGCGGGCCGGCGGCAGCGGCTTCGACGAGGGCCTGGCGCCGCTGCTGGACCGGCTGGCCGTGCGCCTGGGGGCGGCCCGGGTGCAGCGCCTGCAGGCGGTCGATGCCCATCTGCCGGAGCAGGCCGAGCGCCGCCGGCCGGCTTTCCAGGCCGCCGCGGCCGCATCGCCGGTGCCGGCCCTGCCGCCGCGGCCGGTCAGCCTGCTGCCGCAGCCGGAGCCCATCGAGATCGAGGGCGATGCCCTGCCGGGCCGGCCGCCGTCCGGCTTCCGCTGGCGGCGGGTGGCGCACCGGGTGGTGGCGGCGGAAGGGCCGGAGCGGATCGCCCCGCCCTGGTGGCAGGCCCTGACCGCCGCGCCCGGCGCGCCGCCGCCGGCCCGCGATTATTACCGGGTGGAGGATGCGCAGGGCCGCCGTTTCTGGCTGTTCCGGCTCTGCGGGCCGGAAGCCGGCGGCTGGTTCCTGCACGGGCTCTGCGTGTGATCCCGCGATGGCCCCCGCATTGCCCCCCGCACCGGCCTATGCCGAGCTTCAGGTCACCAGCAATTTCAGCTTCCTGCGCGGCGCCTCCCATCCGGAGGAGCTGGTGGCGATGGCGGCGGCGCTGGGCCATCGCGCCATCGCGCTGACCGACCGCAACAGCCTGGCCGGGGTGGTCCGCGGCCATGCCGCGGCGAAGAGCCACGATATCCGCTTCATCCCCGGCGTCCGGCTGGCCTTCCGCGATGCGCCGGACCTGGTCTGCCTGCCGACCGACCGGGCCGCCTATGCCCGGCTCTGCCGCCTGCTGACCCTGGGCAAGCGGCGGGCGGCGAAGGGGGAGTGCGACCTTGCCTTCGCCGACTTCCGCGACCATGCCACGGGCCAGCTGGCGCTGGCCCTGTTGCCGGACGGGGCCGGTGCGCCGGCGCTGGCGGAGGAGGCCCTGCTGCGCCATCTGCAGGAGCTGCGCGCGGCCTGCGGCGACCGCGCCTACCTGCTGGCGCAGCACCTGTATCGCGGCGACGATGCCCGCCGCCTGGCCCGCGCCGCCGCGCTGGCGGCGGCGGCCGGCCTGCCGCTGGTGGCCGGCAACGACGTGCATTATCACAGCCCCGCCCGCCGCCCGCTGCAGGACGTGCTGACCTGCATCCGCGAGGGCTGCACCCTGGCGCAGGCCGGCCGCCGCCTGTTCGCCAATGCCGAACGGCACCTGAAGCCGCCGGCGGAGATGGCGGCCCTGTTCGCCCGCCATCCCGACGCCGTGGCGCGCACCTGCGAGGTGGCGGCGCGCTGCCGCTTCTCGCTGGACGAGCTGGCCTATGAATATCCGCGCGAGGCCGGCCCCGACGGGGAGGCGCCGCAGGCGGCGCTGGCACGGCTGACCGCGGAGGGGGCGGCGTCGCGCTACCCCGACGGCGTGCCGGCGAAGATCCGGCGGGTGCTGGCGCATGAACTGCAGATGATCGGCAGCCTGAACTACGCGCCTTATTTCCTGACCGTATACGACATCGTGCGCTTCGCCCGGTCGCGCGGGATCCTCTGCCAGGGGCGTGGCTCGGCGGCCAATTCGGCGGTCTGCTACTGCCTGGGGATCACCGCGGTCGACCCGGATGCGGTGGACCTTCTGTTCGAGCGCTTCGTGTCCGCCGAACGCAACGAGCCGCCGGACATCGACGTGGATTTCGAGCATGAGCGCCGCGAGGAGGTGATCCAGTACATCTACGGGAAATACGGCCGCGACCGTGCCGCCCTGGCGGCGACGGTGATCTGCTATCGCGGCCGCAGCGCGATCCGCGACGTCGGCAAGGCGCTGGGCCTGTCGCCCGACACGGTCGGCGTGCTGGCGCGCACCGTCTGGGGTTTCGGCCGCGAGGGGGTGGAGGCGGAGCATATCCGCCAGGGCGGGCTGGACCCGGAGGATGCGCTGCTGGCCAATGCGATCCGCCTGGCGCAGGACCTGACCGGCTTTCCCCGCCACCTGTCGCAGCATGTCGGCGGCTTCGTGATCACCGCCGGCCCGCTGTCGGAGATGGTGCCGATCGAGAACGCGGCGATGGAGGACCGCACCGTCATCGAATGGGACAAGGACGACCTGGACGCGGTCGGCATGCTGAAGATCGACGTGCTGGGCCTGGGCATGCTGACCTGCATCGCCAAGGCCTTCGCGCTGATCGCCGCCCATCACGGCCGCCGCTTCGACCTGGCGACGGTGCCGCAGGACGATGCGCGGGTCTACGACATGCTCTGCCGGGCGGATTCCATCGGCGTCTTCCAGGTGGAGAGCCGGGCGCAGATGACCATGCTGCCGCGGCTGAAGCCGCGCAACTTCTACGACCTGGTGATCGAGGTGGCGATCGTCCGCCCCGGCCCGATCCAGGGCGACATGGTGCATCCCTATCTGCGCCGCCGGCATGGCGAGGAGCGGGTGAGCTATCCCTCGCCGGCACTGGAGGAGGTGCTGGGCAAGACCCTCGGTGTGCCCCTGTTCCAGGAGCAGGCGATGCGCATCGCCATCGTCGCGGCCGGCTTCACGCCGTCGGAATCCGACCATCTGCGCCGTGCCATGGCGACCTTCCGCAAGGTCGGCACGATCCACGAGTTCCGGCGCAAGCTGGTGGAGGGCATGGTGGCGCGGGGCTATGAGCGGGACTTCGCCGAGCGCTGCTTCCAGCAGATCGAGGGGTTCGGCGAGTACGGCTTCCCGGAGAGCCATGCCGCCAGTTTTGCATTGCTGGTCTATGTCTCCGCCTGGCTGAAGCGGCATTATCCGGCGGTCTTCGCCTGCGCGATCCTGAACGCCCAGCCGATGGGCTTCTATGCGCCCGCGCAGCTGGTGCGCGATGCCCGGGACCATGGCGTGCAGGTGCGCGCGGTGGACGTCAACCACAGCGAATGGGACTGCACCCTGGAGCCGCTGGGCCCCGCCGCCGGCCGTCGGCCGGCCGATGCCGTGGCGCTGCGCCTGGGCTTCCGCCAGGTGAAGGGCGCGCGCGAGGTCGACATCGCCCAGCTGCTTGCCGCCCGCATGGCCGGCGGGCCGTTCCGCGACATGGCCGACCTGCACCAGCGCAGCGGGCTGGGGCCGCAGGCGCTGCAGGTGCTGGCGGCGGCGGATGCCTTCCGCTCCGTCGGGCTGGACCGCCGCCATGCGGAATGGCAGGCGGCGGCCTTGGGCGAGGGGCCGCTGCCGCTCTTTGCCCATGCCGAGGATGCGGAACGTGCCGCCACCGGCGGGCGCGGCAGCAACCGCCCGGCGCTGGACGGCGGAGCGGAGCCGGCGGTGACCCTGCCCGCGATGGCGCTGGGCGAGCATGTGCTGCACGACTATGCGCAGCTGCGCCTGTCCCTGAAGGCGCATCCGATGCAGCTGCTGCGCCCGGTTCTGGAGGTCCCCGGCCTGCAACCCTCCGCCGCGCTCGCCCAGGCGAAGGACGGTTCCCGGGTGACGGTGGCGGGGCTGGTGCTGGTCCGGCAGCGGCCCGGCACCGCCAGCGGCGTCATCTTCGCCACCCTGGAGGACGAGGCCGGGGTGGCCAATGTGGTGATCTGGCCGGCGATGTTCGAGCGCTTCCGCCGCGCCGTGCTCGGCGCCCGCCTCATGCTGGTGCGCGGCAAGCTGCAGCGCGAGGGGCTGGTGATCCACGTCATCGCCGATCACCTGCAGGACCTGTCGGACCGCCTGGCCTGGCTGGCCGACCTGCATGGCGAAGCCCGGCCGGACGATGCCGGCCAGGCGCCGGCGGTGGAGGGCGTCGCCGAAGCCTTCGCACAGGGCATGGCGGGCGCGATGGCCCGCGCCGACGAGGTGCGCCGCCCGCCGAACGAGAAGATCGTCGCGGCGCTGCGCAGCCGCCGGAAGCACCATCCCGCCCGGCCGCCCGAGACCCTGGCCGCCGACACACCGGCCCCCGGCGCGGGGGGCTCCGGCACGCCGACGGTGGTGAAGGTGGACTTTCCCGGCAGCCGCGATTTCCATTGACCCTGCCTCCATTGCCGCCCGGATCGGCGCTCTCCTAAAGTCATGCGAAGACCGCCGCCGCCCGGGCCCGTGCCGCAGGCGGCTCTGCAACAGCAGCCGGGAGGGGCAGATGTACGACTATGTCATCGTGGGCGCCGGCTCGGCAGGCTGCGTGCTTGCCGCGCGCCTGACCGAGGACCCGCAGACCCGGGTCTGCCTGCTGGAGGCCGGGCCGCCGGATCGCGACCCGAAGATCCACATGCCGGCGGGCTTCGCCCAGCTGGTCGAGTCCGCGGTGAACTGGAGTTTCGACACGGTGCCGCAGCGGCACTGCGACGGCCGCACCCTGTTCCAGCCGCGCGGCCGCACCCTGGGCGGTTCCAGCTCGATCAACGCGCAGCTCTATATCCGCGGCCATCGCCTGGACTACGACCTCTGGCGGCAGATGGGCAATCGCGGCTGGGGCCATGACGACGTGCTGCCCTATTTCCGCAAGGCGGAGGGCAATGTGCGCGGCGCCGACCGGCTCCACGGCGCCGACGGCCCGCTGGGCGTGGCGGAGCAGGCCGGCCCGCTGGACCTGTCCGCCCGCTTCGTCCGGGCCTGCGCCGAGACCGGCATCCCGGCCAATGCCGACTTCAACGGCGAGGAGCAGGAAGGGGCGGGGCTGTACCAGGTCACCCAGCGCCGCGCCCGCCGCTGCAGCACGGCGGTGGCCTATCTGCGCCCGGCGATGCGGCGGCCCAACCTGACCGTGATGACCGGCGCACAGGCGGTGCGGATCCTGGTCGAGCGGGGCCGGGCGGTCGGCGTGGCATATGTCCGCGGCCGCGCGGCACAGGAGGTGCGGGCCGCCCGCGAGGTGCTGCTCTGCGCCGGCGCCTTCCAGTCCCCGCAGCTTCTGCTGCTGTCCGGCATCGGCCCGGCCGACGAGATCGCCGCGCATGGCATTGCGGTGTGCCATGATCTGCCCGGCGTGGGCCGCAACCTGCAGGACCATGTCAATGTCGACGTCTACCGCACGGCCGTGGCGGCTGAAACCTATGACGGCCTGACCCGCCCCTGGCCGATGCTGCGCACCGCCCTGCAATACTACACCCGGCGCCGCGGCCCCGGTGCCTCGGTCCTGGCGGAGGGCGGCGCCTTCCTCCGCACCGACCCCGCGCTGGCCGCCCCGGACGTCCAGTTCCACTTCATCCCGGCCATCGTGATCGACCATGGCCGGGTGAAGCATCCCGGCCGCGGCGTCTCCCTGCATGTCTGCGCCCTGCGGCCGGAAAGCCGTGGCCAGGTGCGGCTGGCAAGTGCGGACCCGCTGGCGCCGCCGGCGATCGACCCGAACTACCTGGCCGAACGCGCGGATCTCGACACCCTGGTGCGCGGCCTGCGCAAGGCGCAGGCGGTGCTCGCCGCGCCGGCTTTTGCCGGCCTGCTGGGGGAGGAATTCGACCCCGGCCCGGACCGGTCGGATGCGGAGCTGCAAGCCTATTGCCGGCGCACGGCCGAGACCATCTACCATCCGGTCGGCACCTGCCGGATGGGCAGCGACGATCAGGCGGTGGTCGACGACGAACTGCGGCTGCGCGGCCTGGACGGCCTTCGGGTGGTCGATGCCTCGGTGATGCCGGCCATCGTCGGCGGCAACACCAACGCGCCGGTGATCATGATCGCCGAGAAGGCGGCGGACCTGATCCGCGGAAGGGTGGCGGCGCCGGCTGCTGCCTGACGCCAGCGCCGGTCATTCGGCGGCGTTCTCCTCCGCCCGCTGGCTGGCCAGCAGGAAGGCCCGTGCCTCCGCCATCACCCAGTCGTGGAAATGACGGACCTTCGCCTGCTTCTCGCGGCCGGGCGGATAGACGATGTAGTAGGAGAACTCGGTCTCCATCTCTCCCAGGCCGGCGAAGGGGCGCACCAGCCGGCCGGAGCAGAGGTCGTCATCCACCAGGCTGCTCTCCACCAGCGCCACCCCCTGGCCGGTCACCGCGGCCTCCAGCGCCAGGGTATAGGCGGTGAAGCGCGGCCCCCGCCGGCCGTCCACGCCTTCCACCCCGGCGGCCCGCAGCCACATCGCCCAGGCCGGGTCGGCATCGCTGCTGTGCGGCTTCTGGTAGTGCAGCAGGTGGTGGTGGCGCAGATCCTCGGGCCGCCGCAGGGGGTGCGCACCGTCCAGCAGGGCGGGGCTGCAGACCGGGAACAGCCGGTCGGCGAACAGCCGGATCACTTCCAGCCCGGGATAGTCGCCGGCGCCGAAGCGCAGCGCGATATCCACATTGTCCCGCTCGAAATCCACCACCTTGTCGACGGCGTCGATCAGCACGTCGATCTCCGGATGCGCCTGCTGGAAGCGCGACAGCCGCGGCACCAGCCATTTCGCCCCGAAGGACGGCGCCACGCTGACCGTCAGCACGCTCTGCCGGGTGTCGCTGGCCAGGATCTCGTTGGCATCGGCCAGGAGGTCGAAGCCGGCCCGCAATGCCGGCAGGGCGAGCTGCGCGACCTCGGTCAGCACCAGGGCGCGGGTCAGCCGGCGGAACAGCGGCGCGCCGACATGCTCCTCCAGCAGCTTCACCTGCTGGCTGATCGCCGCCGGGGTGACGTTCAGCTCCTCGGCGGCGTCCTTGAAGCTCAGGTGGCGGGCGGCGGCCTCGAAGGCGCGCAGCGCGTTCAGCGGCGGCAGGCGGCGCGGCATGGCGGGATCCCGATTGCATTGGATTCGGACAAGTTTTCCTAATCCATAGCGGCACGAATACTCGTTTGTCGAAAGCCGTTTTCAGCGCCATTTTCCCGGTTGTCAACGGACATCGCAACATCGGCCTGTCGGCAAAGATGCAGAATATCTTAACCGAAGGCCGCCGGAGAAAGATCATGGGACCCTATTACTACAGCCTCGTCGCCAACCGCCGCCAGCAGGAGATGATGCAGGCCTGGAACGAGGCGAACGTGGCGGCGCTGGTGCAGCGGATGACGTCGCTCCGGCGCCTGGCGGGCGGCGGGCTGACGGCACTTGCCGCGCCGCTGCTGTGGGTCGCCCGCCGCCGGCGGGAGGCCGCGACGGTGCGCGAACTCGCCGCGCTGGACGATCGCCTGCTGTCGGATATCGGCCTGACCCGCGCCGCCATCCGGGACGCCGCCCGCCGGCCGCAGCACTACAGCCGTCCGCCGGCATTGCAGCCCGGCGCGGATGTCGTTGCCCTGCCGGTCCGGCCCGCGCCGGCGAATACCGGGTCCTGCCTGGATGCCAGCCACCCGCGCACCGGGGATCGCAGCGCTGCCTGAACCGGACTCCAGCCTCCGTCCTGCCGAGCAGGTCGGCCCCGACCGGCTGACCGCCATGTTCCTGGCCGTCCTCGACCCGCCGGCAGCGGGCCGGGGCCGCCGGGCCATGTGACCGCGTCATGGCTGCCCCGCCACGGTTGCCGCCGGGGCCGGCGCGGCGCTACCGTCCGCCGGGCGCAGATTGGGAGCGGCGGCATGGCGGAAAAGGCGGCATCGATTGCCGTGATCGGTGGCGGGATCGGCGGCCTGGCGGCAGGCCTGTCGCTGCTGGCGGCCGGCCTGGACGTTCATGTCTATGAGCAGTCGGCGCAATTGGGCGAGATCGGCGCGGGTATCCAGATCGGCCCGAACGCCTCGCGCCTGCTGAACCGGCTGGGCATGGCGGAGGATCTCGACCGGTTCGGCGTGCGGCCGGGCCATTGGCACCAGCGCCGCTGGGACGACGGGCGCACCCTGCTGCGCAGCGATCTCGGTGCGGCGGCGGAGGCAGCCTTCGGTGCACCCTACTACAACATCCACCGGGCAGACCTGCTGGCGGCGCTGGGCGCCAGGCTGCCGGCGGAGCGGCTGCACCTGGGCCATCGCCTGGACCGGGTCGTCGACCATGGCGACCGGGTGGAAGCCCGCTTCGGAAACGGCGCGACGATCGCGGCCGACGCGCTGGTCGGCGCCGACGGGATCCGTTCGGCGGTGCGGGCGCAGCTGTTCGACGAGGACCGCCCGCAATTCACCGGCTGCATCGCCTATCGCGGCCTGGTGCCGGCGGAGCGCATCGCCCATCTGGACCTGCCGGTCGAGGCGGTGGCCTGGCTCGGCCCGGGCAACCATTTCGTCCACTACTATGTCCGCGGCGGTCAGCTGTTCAACTTCGTGGCGGTGATCGACCGCGACACCTGGACGGCGGAATCCTGGACCGCGCCGGGGCAGGTGGCGGATGTGCTGGCGGCATTCGAGGGCTGGCATCCGATCGTGCGCGAGATCGTCGGCTCGGTGCCGGAGACCTTCGTCTGGGGCCTGTTCGACCATCCGCCGATGGCGGCCTGGACCCGCGGGCGGATCACCCTGCTGGGCGATTCCTGCCATGCCATGCTGCCGTTCATCGCACAGGGCGCGGCGCAGGCGATCGAGGATGGCGCCTGCCTGGCCGCCTGCCTGTCGGCGGCCCCGGCGGACCTGCCGGCGGCCCTGCAGCGCTACGAAAGGCTGCGCCTGCCGCGCGCCACCTTCGTCCAGGGCCTCGCCACCCGCAACAAGCTCCGCTTCCACCTGCCCGACGGGCCGGACCAGGCGGCGCGCGACGCCGAGATGGCGCAGGGCTCCACCGACTGGTCGCTGAAAGCGATCGCGCCGGTCTTCGGCCACGATGCCGGGGTGCTGCACGACAGCGCGTGATCCCCGGGCCCACGCAACCAATCGCAGCGGGCAGGTGTTGTCCTTGCATCAGCAGGACGAAACGGAGCCATCATGCGACAGCAGGAACTGACCGCGATACTGGCGCTTGCCGCAGCGCTATTCGCCACCCATGCGGCGGAGGCGCAGGACGCCAAGCCGGCCGCCCAGAACGCCGCCCCACCCAACATCCGCTACATCGAGGTCGAGAATCGGGACCTGACCGTCCCTGGCATCGAGCTGACCGTCGAACAGCTCGAGGAACTCGACATCGTCAATGCGTCGGGCAAGCGCATCGGCGGGGTCGACGAGGTGCTGTCCAGTGCGGACGGCACGATCGTCGCCATTGCCACCGAGGTCGGCGGCTTCCTCGGCATCGGCGACCGCAAGGTGATCCTGTCGCTGGACCAGATCCGCCTGCAGGACGGCCGCCTGGCGACGCAGCTGACGGACGCGCAGCTCAAGGCATTGCCCGCGCAGGACTGACCGGCCGGAGGCGACCGCCCGGGACCGCGAGGTTCCGGGCGCGAACCGTCTATCGCAAGGGGTTGTGCAGGCGCCGGTCTTGTGGATCAGTAACGGCTGACCACTGACCCCGGGGCCCTCCGATGTCGCTCGATCTGTGGCTGGCCTTCTCGGCCGCCGCCGCCGCCCTGCTCCTGTTGCCGGGGCCGACCGTCCTGCTTGTGGTGTCCTATGCCCTGGCGCATGGCCGGCGCGCCGCCCTGGCCGTGGTGGCCGGGGTTGCACTGGGCGACTTCGTGGCGATGACCGCCTCGCTGGCCGGGCTGGGCGTTCTGCTCGGGGCCTCGGCCTTGCTGTTCACCGCATTGAAGTGGCTGGGGGCCGCCTATCTGGTCTGGCTCGGCATCCGGCTCTGGCGCGCGCCCGTCGGCGATCCCGGCATCGCGGCGCCTGCCCTGGCCGCGACCAGCCGGCGCCGCATGTTCGGCCAGGCCTTCCTGGTGACGGCCCTGAACCCGAAGGGCATCCTGTTTTTCGTCGCCTTCCTGCCGCAGTTCCTGGAGGCGGGGCGCCCGCTGTTGCAGCAGTTCGCGGTGATGGAGGCGACCTTCATCGGCTTGGCGGTGCTGAACGCGCTGGGCTATGCGCTGCTGGCATCGGGCGCGCGCCGCGCGATCCGCCGGCCGGCGGTGCAGCGCGCGGTGAACCGGGTCGGCGGCAGCCTGCTGGTCGCCGCCGGGGTGGCGACGGCGGCCTGGAAGCGGGCCGCCGCCTGAGCGGCACTATCGGGCAGGGGGAGCCTCGGCACCGCGGGAACCGGCCGTCCCGGGATAATCGGGCTGCGCCTCCGGCCGGGCGTCGCGGAACGCCTTCAGCGGCACGCAGAGCCCCTCCACGTCCAGCAGCCCGGGATATTCGGACAGGTCGACCTCGAAGCGGCGCGCATTGGCCAGCTGCGGCACCAGGTGCAGTTCCGCCCAGCCGGGCGTCTCGCCGAAGCAGAACCGGCTCCGCCGCCGCCGGGCCGCCAGTCCGGCTTCCAGCGCCGCAAGCCCCGTCCGCATCCAGTGGCGATACCAGTCGCGGATGGCCGGTTCCGGCTGCGCCATCCGCTCTGCCAGATAGCGCCGCACCCGGTTGTTGTTCAGCGGGTGCAGGTCGCTGGCGATCAGCTGGGCGAAGGCCCGTGCCTCCGCCCGGTCCAGCGGGTCGGCGGGCAGCAGCGCCCGCTGCGGATATCGTTCCTCGAGATATTCCAGGATCGCCGCGGACTGTGCGATCACCCGGTCGCCGACCTGCAGCGCGGGCAGCAGCCCCTGCGGGTTGACCCTGCGCCAGACGGCAGGCGACAGGGCGCCGACCGGCAGGTAGTCGAAGGCAAGGCCCTTCAGTCCCAGGGCGATCCGGACCCGCTCGCCGGCGGAATTCTGCCAGCGCGATATGAGCCGCATTGCCGGAGCCTGGGCCGCCTAGTTGCCGGCCAGCAGCGCTTTCGCCGTGTCGGACCAGAGCCCGTCCAGGCTCTGGAAGGGCAGCCGGACCTCCTGCAGGCCGATATAGCCGGCGCCGACCTGGTACTGGTCGAACAGCAGGATCAGGGCATCCTCGCCGATCGCGAAATTGCGGAAGTTCTCCGCCTGCGGCCCGGCGCCCTTGGCGATCCAGTCGGCATCGGCGGCCTCGCCCAGCTTGGCCGTCAGGGCGGCGACCGCGCCGGCCGACAGGCGCGGCAGGGCCTTGTCCATGTCGGCGAACAGGTCCGCCAGGGCGATCTCGCGATTGTCGTCCTTGGCATAGCTCTTCGTGTGGAAGGCGGAGATGCCGTGCGCGCCGCCGGTATACTGGTAGTCGACGAAGATGTAGGAGGCGATCTCCGGCCCGTTCCGCGCCACCCAGCAGGACAGCATGTAGGTATATTCCTGCACCGCGCTGTCGGGCGGCGGCGGGTTGGCGCTGCCTTCCGTCACCGCCTCGTCGCGCAGCGCGGTCACGAAGGCCGCCAGGGCGGCATCGACCTTCGGGTCGCCGCTGCGCGGGGTGACGAAGTCGTAGGCGATTTTGCCCTCGGTGACCTTGTAGTCGCCCTGCAGGTCGGTGCAGTCCGGCCCGAAGCTGGGGCCGGCATCGTCGCCGGCGGCGCCGGCAGGGCCCGTCGCGGCCAGCAGCAGGCCACCCAGCAGGGCGGCGCGCAGGACCGGGGCGGCACGCAGGAACGGATATGGCATCGCTCGGGCTCCAGCCTTGGGGCTAGCGGGTCAGCTCCCGCATCGCATTGTCCAGCCCCTCCAGGGTCAGCGGGTACATGCGGTCGTTCATCAGCTGGCGCATGATCTGGATCGAGGGCGTGTATTCCCAGTACTTCTCCTGCACCGGATTGATCCAGGCGGCCTTGGAATAGATCCCCAGCATGCGCTCCATCCAGGCCTGCCCGGCCTCCTCGTTCCAGTGCTCCACGCTGCCGCCGGGATAGACGATCTCGTAGGGGCTCATCGAGGCATCGCCGACGAAGATCACCTTGTAGTCGGCGGCGTAGGTGTGCAGCACGTCCCAGGTCGGCACGAACTCCGAATGCCGGCGGCGGTTGTCCTTCCACAGCTTCTCGTAGACGCAGTTGTGGAAGTAGTAATATTCCAGGTGCTTGAACTCCGTGCGGACGGCGGAGAACAGCTCCTCGCAGGTGCGGACATGGTCGTCCATCGACCCGCCGATATCGAACAGGATCAGCACCTTCACCGCATTGTGCCGCTCCGGCACCATCTTCAGGTCCAGATAGCCGGCATTGTTGGCGGTCGCCTTGATGGTGTTCGGCAGGTCCAGCTCCATGTCGGCGCCTGACCGCGCGAACTGCCGCAGCCGGCGCAGTGCCATCTTGATGTTGCGGGTGCCCAGCTCGACGGAATCGTCGAGATTCCTGTACTCCCGCTTGTCCCAGACCTTCACGGCGCGGCGGTGCCGGCTCTTCTCCTGGCCGATGCGGATGCCTTCGGGATTGTAGCCATAGGCACCGAACGGCGAGGTGCCGGCCGTGCCGATCCATTTCGAGCCGCCCTGGTGGCGGCCCTTCTGTTCCTCCAGGCGCTGCTTCAGGGTCTCCATCAGCTTTTCCCAGCCGCCGAGCGCCTCGATCTCCGCCTTCTCCTCCTCGGTCAGGTATTTCTCCGCCATCTTGCGGAGCCATTCCTCGGGGATCTCGGCCGTCACTTCCTCGCCGCCCAGCTCCAGCCCGTTGAAGCACTTGCCGAACACCCGGTCGAACTTGTCCAGGTTGCGCTCGTCCTTCACCAGGGTGGCGCGGGAGAGGTAGTAGAAATCCTCCACCGAATAGTCCGCCAGCCCCGCCTGCATGCCCTCCATCAGGGTCAGGTATTCGCGCAGGGAGGCCGGGACCTGGGCGTTGCGCAGTTCCAGGAAGAAGTTGATGAACATTGCAGACTCTCCTGCGGTGCCGCGTCCGGCATCGGTCAAGATCGGAGCGAGGTCATATCTCCAACGTCATCCCGGCCTTGCGCCGGGATCCATTCCGCAAGCCGCGCGGCGCTTCACCGTTGGCGGAATGGGTTCCCGGGTCAAGCCCGGGAACGACGTCGACGAGTGTGCGTCGGACCCCTTAGTTCTTGCGGTCGCGGCGCGCGATGAAGGCCAGCCGCTCGAACAGGTGCACGTCCTGCTCGTTCTTCAGGAGCGCGCCGGCCATCGGCGGGATCAGCTTGTTCGGGTCCTTGCTCTTCAGCACCTCCAGCGGCAGCTCCTCCGCCATCAGCAGCTTCAGCCAGTCCAGCAGCTCGGAGGTCGAGGGCTTCTTCTTCAGGCCGGGCGTGTCGCGGATGTCGTAGAAGATGTTCAGCGCCTCGCGCACCAGCACCTTCTGGATGTCCGGGTAGTGGACGTCGATGATTTCCAGCATGGTGTCGCGGTCGGGGAACTGGATGTAGTGGAAGAAGCAGCGGCGCAGGAAGGCGTCCGGCAGCTCCTTCTCGTTGTTCGACGTGATGATGACGATCGGCCGCTGGACCGCCTGGATCGTTTCCTGCGTCTCGTAGACGTAGAATTCCATGCGGTCGAGTTCCAGCAGCAGGTCGTTCGGGAACTCGATATCCGCCTTGTCGATCTCGTCGATCAGCAGCACCGGGCGCTCCGGCGCGACGAAGCTGTCCCACAGCTTGCCCTTGACGATGTAGTTGCGGATGTCGTTGACCTTCGCGTCGCCCAGCTGGCTGTCCCGCAGGCGCGACACCGCGTCGTACTCGTACAGGCCCTGCTGGGCCTTGCTGGTGGACTTGATGTGCCAGGTGATCAGCGGCGCATCGACGGCCTTGGCGACTTCCTGCGCCAGCACGGTCTTGCCGGTCCCGGGTTCCCCCTTGATCAGGAGCGGGCGCTCCAGGGTGATCGCCGCGTTCACGGCGATCCGCAGATCCTCGGTTGCCACATAATTCTCGGTGCCCTCGAAACGCATGTTCTTCCTGATCCCTTGAATGTACCTGTCGGCGGAATGCCCGGCAGGCGCCCGCCTGCGCGGTCCCCGTCGGCAATCGTCGCCGTCATGCTGTCGTCGGTGCCGTGCCGGGGCAGCCGTCCCGGGCGGCAGGTGAAAGTCTGCGGCGCAAGGTAAGGCGGGCCGGCGGCGGGTTCAACTTCGGGCCGCAGGCCCGTGCCCCGGCCCGGGGCGGTCGCCGGCCCTGCGCTGCTGCGTTGCAGCATTCCGGTTGACGGCGGAACCGGCGGCTCCGACACTCGGCGGGTCCGGCAAGGGCCGGCGGCGGCAGAGGAGACGGCGATGACCAGGCGCAGCAACGGTTTCTCCCGGCGTGGCTTCATGGAGGCGGCGTTGATCGTGTTCGCGGCCCTCGGTGTCGGGTTTGCCATGGGCGCAGGCCATGCCCATGCCGATACCGTCAGGATCGGTACGGAGGGAGCCTACAAGCCGTTCAACTACATGACGGAGGGCGGCAAGCTCGAAGGCTTCGACATCGACATCGCCCACGCGCTCTGTGCGGAGATGAAGGCGGACTGCACCTTCACCGCGCAGGACTGGGACGGCATCATCCCCGGCCTGCAGGCCGGCCGGTACGACGCGATCGTGGCGTCGATGTCGATCACGCCGGACCGCGAGGAAGTGGTCCTGTTCACCGATCCCTATTACCGCAGCCCGGCCTCCTTCCTGACCCTGAAGGATGGCGGCGTGACGGCGACGGCCCCCGCCGACCTTGCCGGCAAGACGATCGGCGCGCAGTCGGCGACCACCCATGCGCAATACCTGCAGGACAAGCATCCCGATTCCGACCTGAAGCTCTACCGCACCCTGGACGATGCGGTGCTGGACCTTGAATCGGGCCGGGTCGACGTGGTGATGGGCGACAAGCTGCCGCTGTGGGACTGGGCGCAGGACGATGCCAAGGGGCTGACCTTCGTGGGCGAGGACATCACCGCGGTGGAGTATTTCGGGCCCGGCATCGGCATCGCCCTGCGCAAGGAGGATGCCGCCCTGCGCGATCGCATCAATGTCGCGCTGAAGGCGATCGTCGCCGACGGCACCTACGAGAAGATCAACGCGAAGTATTTCCCGTTCAGCATCCGCTGAGGCGCAACCGGAGCCGCCGCGGCCCGGCCTGAGCCTTGCTCGACAGCCTGGCCCTGGTTCTCGGCTGGTCCGACGCGCTGCTGCTGGGGGCCGCCGTCACACTGGGCGTGGCGGTCAGCGCCTTCCTGATCGGCTGCCTGCTGGGGACCGGGCTTCTGGTCGCCTTCCGCAGCCGCTGGCCTGCGCTCCGCATGTTGGCGCAGACCTATGTCGCGGTGGTGCGCGGCGTGCCGGAACTGCTCGCCGTCCTGGTGGTGTTCTTCGGCGGCGGCCTGCTCTACCGCGCCGCCACTGGCCATGCCCTGGACCCGTTCGTCGCGGGGGCGATCGCCCTCGGCCTGATCGCCGCCGCCTTCGCCGCGGAGGTGCTGCGCGGCGCCTGGGTCGCGGTGCCGAAGGGACAGTGGGATGCCGCGGCCTCGCTGGCCCTGCCGCGGCGGGTCATGGTGCTGCAGGTGATCGGGCCGCAGGCCCTGCGCCTCGCCCTGCCGGGGCTGACCAATCTCTGGCTGATCGTGCTGAAGGACACCGCCCTGGTCTCCGTCATCGCGGTGGACGACATCCTGCGGGTCGCCACCGTCGCGTCCAGCGCCAGCCGGCAGCCCTTCACCTTCTACCTGGCGGCCTGCCTGCTCTACCTGGTCCTGACCGCCGCCAGCCTGCAGCTGCAGCGCCTGCTGCCGGACCGGACGGGACTGGGCGATGTCCGCTAGCTTCCTGCTGGAGAACCTGCCGAGGCTGCTCTCCGGCCTCTGGGTGACCGCGCAGCTGCTCGCCCTGGCACTCGCGGCCGGCGGCGCGCTCGCGGTGTGCTGCGCGCTGGGCTGGCGCAGCCGGTTCCTCCCGCTGCGCTGGCTGATCCGCGGCTATGCCGGCTTCTTCCGGGGTACGCCGCTGATCGCGCAGATCTTCCTGGTCTATTACGGCGCCGGCCAGTTCAGCGCGGAGCTGCGGGAGATCGGCCTCTGGTCGGTGCTGCGGGAAGCCTATTGGTGTGCCGCGATCACCTTCGCGCTGAACACCGGCGCCTATTCCACGGTGATCGTGCGCGGCGCCCTGGACGCGGTGCCGCGCGGCCAGATGGAGGCGGGGCGATCGCTGGGATTCTCCCGCTGGCAGGTGTTCCGCCTGGTGCTCTGGCCGCAGGCCCTGCGGGTCGGCCTGCCGGCCTATGGCAACGAGGTGATCTACATGCTGAAGGGCACGGCCGTGGCCTCGACCGTGACCCTGTTCGACCTGATGGGCGTGGCCCGCGCGATCTATGCCGGCAGCTTCCGCTTCGAGATCTACCTGGCGGCGGCCTTGATCTATATCGCGCTCACCGCCTTGCTCACCTGGGGGGTGCGCAGCGTGGAACGGCGGCTGAAAGTGCCGGGGCCTTGAACACCGGGCGATCCGCCTCGCGCGCGGCGCCCTGCTTCCCGGCCTGTCGGTCTGCGGTCCGCGTCGATCCTGTCAGCGCAGGGTCGTGAAGAAGGTGTTGGAGGCGGCGCCCAGCTTGATCGTGCCGGCGGCCAGCCGGTCCAGTTCGCCGATCGGCAGCGCCGCGGGCCGCAGAGCCGTCGCCTTGCCGGAGGTGGCTGCCGGGTCGCATTCGGTTTTCCTGGTCATGGTCGCGGTCTCCCTGTTCACGATGCGCCGGCCTCTCGCCGCCGGCCCATGACACCTATAAGGGGGCCGAATATGTCGGCTTTCTGTCGGCAGGATGTCGGCGCGGTCAGTCCCGCGCCGAGCCGTGGCGCAGCGACACTGCAGGAGCCCGTCGTACCGCCTGGACGGACACCAGCACGCCGATGACGGCCAATGTCACGCCCACGGCGGTTGCCGGGCCGGGTACTTCGTCCAGCAGCGGGATCGCCGCCACGGTGGCGATCGCGGGCACGCCGGCCACCACGCTGGCCGCGGCGGTGGCGCCGATATGGCGCACCGCGGTGCCGAAGGCGATGATCGAGACGATGACCGCCAGCAGGCCCTGGTACAGCCCGTAGAAGGCGATCCAGCTCCAGGACAGCTCGCCCAGCCCGACCGGCAGGAACAGCAGGTAGACGGGCGTGTAGATCGCCATCGAGGGCACGCAGATCAGCATCGTCGCGTCCACCGCGCCGACGTTCCAGCGCCGCATCAGGATCGTGAAGACCGACCAGGAGAGGCTGGCGGAGAGATAGCCCAGGTCTCCCACCCACTGCCCCGGTGTATCCGCAGCGAGGCTGGAGATCGCGAGCGCGCCGATGCCGGCGAAGATCAGGCCGAGGCCGAGGATCCGCATGCCCCGCAGCCGCTCCCCCAGGAACAGCGCGCCCAGGATCGCGGTGAAGAACGGCAGCATGCCGTGCAGCAGGACCCCGGCATGGGCGGCCGGCGCCAGGGAGAAGCCGGCGAAGGACAGGCTGGAATAGACGATGCCGCCCAGCAGGGCCATCGTCAGGACCTGCCAGGGCCGCAGGCCCGCGAAGCGGCGCATCGCGAAAAGCGGCAGCATGACCAGGCCGCTGACCCCGAAGCGCAGCATCAGCATATCGGCCGGCTGCACCGGCCCGCGCAGGCCATAGCGGGTGGTGAGTATGAAGCCGGCCCAGATCAGCAGCGCGGCCAGCGCCGCCAGGATGCCGAGCGGCCGGGAGCCCTCGCCCTGCAGCGCCGTCATCGGCCGTTTCCCATGGCGGCGCGCGTCAATCGCCGGCCGCGCCATGGCGCAGCGACACCGCAGGGCCGCGGCGCACCGCCTGCACCGACACCAGCATGCCGGTGATGGCCAGCGCCACGCCGATCGCGGTGACCGGGGTGGGGATCTCGTCCAGCAGCGGGATCGCGGCCAGGGTGGCGATCGCCGGCACGCCGGAGCTGATGCTGGCGGCCGCGGTGGCGCCGATGTTGCGCACCGCGATGCCGAAGGCGATCACCGAGATCACCACCGCGACCAGGCCCTGGTAGAGTCCGTAGAACAGGATCCAGGTCCAGGGCAGGTCGCCCAGGCCCACCGGCAGGAACAGCAGGTAGACCGGCGTGTAGATCACCATCGAGGGTACGCAGATGACGGCGGTCGCCATCACCGGCGAGACGTTCCAGCGCCGCATCAGGACGGTGAAGATCGACCAGGACAGGCTGGCCGACATGAAGCTCAGGTCGCCGCGCCACTGGCCCGGCACCTCCGACGACAGGCTGGAGATCGCCATCGACGCGATGCCCGCGAACAGCAATCCCAGGCCCACAAGCTTCATCGCCGGCAGCTTCTCCCCCAGGAACAGGGCGCCCAGGATAGAGGTGTAGAACGGCAGCATGCCGGGCAGCAGCACGGCGGCATGGGCGGCCGGCGCCAGGGTGAAGCCGGTGAAGGACAGGCAGGAGAAGCCGACCCCCGCCAGCGCCGCCAATGTCATCGCCTGCCAGAAGCGCAGGCCCGCGAAGCCGTGCCGCAGGAAGACCGGCAGCATGATCAGGCCGCTGACGCCGAAGCGCAGCATCAGCATGTCGGCCGGCTGCACCGGCCCGCGCAGGCCGTAGCGGGTGGTCAGGATGAAGCCCGACCAGATCAGCAGGCAGGCAAAGGCGCAGGAGATGCCGAGCAGGCGCGAGCCTTCGCCGCTGGAATTGGTCATCGGGCGGGAGCCTTCAGGCGATCGGCACGAGGCGCGCGGCGGGCACCGGGAAGACCTCCCGCGCGCCCAGCATCCAGGCATGGAAGGTGCGGGCCAGGACGGCATGGAAGGCGGGGTCCAGCACGTCGAGGCCGCCGGTATAGGCGCCGAAGGCCGGCATCACCAGGCGCTGGCCGTCGGTGGCGAAGCAGCGCCGGCTGAAGGCCCGCCCGCGCACCTGCACCCGCGCCTTGGGGTGGAAATGGCCGACGATCTCGCCCGCCGCTTCCGCCGCGCCACCGCTAGCCGTCCCGGCCAGCGGTTCATGGCGGAACACCAGGCGGCCGAGCTGCAGTTCCGGCGCGCTGCGCCCGCCCAGCCAGTGCGGCACCTCCGGGTCGTGGTTGCCGGTGATCCAGATCCAGTCCAGCCCGTCCATCAGCGCGCGCAGGCGCTGCAGGTCGCCGTCATCCAGGCGGCCCGGCGCGGCCCGGTCGTGGAAGCTGTCGCCCAGGCAGATCACCCGGTCGGGGCGGAACTGGCGCAGCACCGCGGCGATGCGCGACAGGTTGGCGCGGGTGTCGTAGGGGGGCAGCAGGGCACCGCCGCGCGCCGCCGCCGCGCTGCCCTTCTCGAAATGCAGGTCGGCAAAGATGGCGGTGCGCGCGCCGGGCCACCACAGGGCGCCGGACAGATGGGGCAGCAGCACTTCGCCGTTCAGGATCATCGCGGGCATTTTCCAGGCGCGGGCCGGGCGCGAAGCCGGGCAGGGTTCGGCGGGCGGGCGGTCACAGCAGGCGGCAGGCTTCCTCGATAAGCGCCTCCGACGCCTCGCCCAGCAGGTCGTCCATCGTGGCCGGGCCCAGGACCGGCTCCTTGCCGATCTCCAGCATCACCGGGACGGCGAGCGGCGAAACGCGGTCCAGGGACTTGAACAGGATGCGGCCCTGGACGCGGCGGAGCATATCGCCCAGCCGGCCGATATCCAAAAGGCCGGTCGCGGCATCCGCGCGTGTCGCCTGCAGCAGGATATGGTCCGGTTCGTAGCGGCGCAGCACGTCGTAGATCAGATCCGACGAGACGGTGACCTGTTTTCCGCTCTTTTCCTGGCCCGGATGGCGCCGCTCGATCAGCCCGGCGATCACGCCGACATTGCGGAACGTGCGCTTCAGCAATGCGCTTTCTGCAAGCCAGGATTCCAGGTCGTCGCCCAGCATGTCCTCGTGGAACAGGGCGGCGACCTGGCCCGCCCCGGCAACCGGCCGCAGGCTCCAGGCCGCCATGGCATATTCCGAGGCGACGAAGCCCATCGGCCGCAGCCCGGCGCGCTCCATCCGCCGGGTCAGCAGCATGCCCAGGGTCTGGTGCGCCAGCCGCCCCTCGAACGGATAGGCCACCAGGTAGTGGCGCCTGCCGCGGGGGAAGCTCTCCACCAGAAGCTGGCTGGGCCGCGGCAGGACCGAGCGCAGCTCCTGCATCCGCAGCCAGTCGCGCACCTGAGCGGGCAGGCGGGCCTTGCGCCAGTCGGCCAGCAGCTGTCGCACGCGGCCGGCGAGGAAGGTCGACAGCGGGAACTTGCCGCCATCGTAGGACGGGATCGCGGGATCCTCGGCCGGCGCCCGGGTGACGATGGCCGCCATCTCGCGCAGGCCCTCGAAGCGCAGCACCTGGCCGGCGAAGACGAAGGTATCGCCGGGCACCAGCTGCTCGATGAAGCCTTCCTCCACCTCGCCCAGGTTGCGCCCGCCACGCAGGCGCACCTTGATCTTCGGCGCCTCCACGATGGTGCCGGCGTTCATCCGGTACTGGCGCAGGACATGCTTGCCGGTCACCGTCCAGCGGCCGTCCTCCTGCTGGCGCAGCCGGCGATAGCGGTCATAGGCGCGCAGCGCATAGCCGCCATCGGCGACATAGCCCAGCACCTTGTCGAAGGTCGCGCGGTCCAGCCCGGCATAGGGGGCGGCCGCGCGGGTCTCGGCAAACTGCGCGTCGGCATCGAACGGCCCGGAACAGGCCATGCCCAGCAGGTGCTGCGCCAGGACGTCGTAGCCGCCGGCGCGCGGCTGTTCGCCGTCCAGCTGGCCGTCGCCCACCGCCTGCACCGCGGCCCGGCATTCCAGCACCTCGAAGCGGTTGGCCGGCACCAGCAGGGCGCGGCTGGCCTCGGCCATGCGGTGGTTGGAGCGGCCGATGCGCTGCAGGGTGCGGCTGATCCCCTTCGGTGCGCCCAGCTGGATCACCAGGTCGACATCCCCCCAGTCGATGCCCAGGTCCAGGGTGGAGGTGCAGACCACGGCCCGCAGGGAACCGCGCGCCATCGCCGCCTCCACCTTGCGGCGCTGCTCCTTCTCCAGGGAGCCATGATGGAGGGCGATCGGCAGATTGTCCTCGTTGAGGTGCCAGAGCGACTGGAAGACCATTTCGGCCTGGCTGCGGGTGTTCACGAATACCAGCGCGATGCGCGCCTGGCGGATCGCGGTATAGATCTCGCCATAGGCATGCCGCGCGGTATGGCCGGACCAGGGGACATGCGCGTCGGAGGCCAGGATCGTGATCTCCGGCATCGCGCCGCCGCCGGTGCGCACCAGGCTGGCATTGCCGCCAGGGTCCAGGAAGCGCTGCAGCCGCGCCGGCTCCGCCACGGTGGCCGACAGGCCGATGCGGCGATGGCCGGGTGCCAGACGCGCCAGCCGTGCCATGCCCAGCGACAGGAGCTCGCCGCGCTTGCTGTTCGCCAGGGCATGCAGTTCGTCCAGCACCAGCCAGCGCAGGGCGCGGAAGAAGCGGGGCGCATCGGGAAAGCTGAGCAGCAGGGCCAGCTGCTCCGGCGTGGTCATCAGGATGTCCGGCGGCGCCACCCGCTGGCGGCTGCGCTTCGACGCCTTGGTGTCGCCGCTGCGGGTCTCGATCCGCAGGTCCAGCCCCATCTCGCCCACCGGGATTTCCAGGTTGCGGGCGACATCCACCGCCAATGCCTTCAGCGGGGAAATGTACAGCGTATGCAGGTCGCGGCCGCCGGGCCGGTCGGCCCGGTCCGGGCTCTCGATCAGCTCCGCCAGGCTGGGCAGGAAGCCGGCCAGGGTCTTGCCGCCGCCGGTGGGTGCGATCGCCAGCACCGAGCGGCCGGCCCGGGCCCGGGCCAGGACGGCAAGCTGGTGGGCATGCGGCTGCCAGCCCCGGCCCGCGAACCAGGCGGCCAGGGGGGCGGGCAGGGGCGCGTCGGGCGGCGCAGGCGATGCGTCCTCCCCAATGGGTAGGACAGCCTGGGACAAATTATCCACAGTTTGGGACATATCAGGATCAAAACACGAAAACGATGTCCCCCTCAAGCTGCGCCTTCCGCATGACTCGCGGCGCTCCGCCGCTGGCGGAATGGGTTCTCGGGTCAAGCCCGAAAACGACGAGGAGGGAGGGCCAGAGCGACATCTTCCCTCAACCGTCATGGTCGGCCTTGAGCCGACCATTCATTCCGCGAACGCCGCGGTGCTGCACGGCCGGCGGATTGGGTTCTCGGGTCAAGCCCGGGAACGACGAGGAGGGAGGGGTGGGGTCCGGGCGGCGGAGGCTAGCTTTCCTCGAACGCCCCGTCGCCGGGCCGGCCGCCGGCGCTTCCTGCCAGCGGGCGGAAGTTGATGCAGAGCTGGTCCGCCTTCTCCTGCCGGATCGGCTCGCCGGTGACGCCGCAGCGTTGCACGGCGGCTTCGCCGGAGGGCTGGGGGTCCTCCACGCAGCGCAGGCTGCAATCGGCGCAGACGCCGAAGGTGCGCACGCCATGGACCATCTGCACGTCATGCAGCAGGCGTGTCAGGCCGCGCACCAGGGCCTGGCTGTCATCCTCCAACAGGCCGTCGGCGGCGATGCCGAGGGTGTTGATCGGGTCCTTGCCCAGCAATGCCTCGCCGGCCGCGGTCAGGGCCAGGTCGCGCTGGCGCTTGTCGACGGTGCAGCGGCTGCGGCTGATCAGGCCCTTGTTCTCCAGCGCGATCAGGGTCTGCGACGCGGTGCCCTTGGTAGCGCCGAGATACTCCGCGACGGCGCTCGGCGTCCGCGACTGCTCGTTGGCCTGTGCCAGGAAACGCAATGCCTCCCACTGGGCAGGATTGAGCCCTTCGGCAAACTGCAGTTCGCGCGACAGCCGAGCCAGCCGATCGATCAGGGTGGCGATGCGGCGCGCTGAGTTGGAACGGGGCAATGGCATGGCCATATAGTAGCGACTCGCTATTATTCTTGCAAGCGCGATGCGCAAGGGGTAGTATCGACTCACTATCACTTGGCGTCCAGAGAGGATGCGGCCATGACGACGGCAGTGGAGACGGGACCGACAGCGACCTTGAACCGGCGGTTCATCGCCAACGCGATGGAGCAGCCGCTGCTGAGCCCGGAACTGGAACATGACCTGGCGCGGCGCTGGCGGGAGCAGGGCGACGAGCGGGCGATGCATCACCTGGTCAGCGCCTATATGCGCCTGGTGGTGGCCACCGCATCCCGCTTCCGCGGCTATGGCCTGCCGATGAGCGACCTCGTGCAGGAAGGCAATGTCGGCCTGATGCAGGCGGCGGCGCGTTTCGAGCATGACCGCAATGTCCGCTTCTCGACCTATGCCAGCTGGTGGATCCGCTCTGCGATGCAGGAATTCATCCTGCGCAACTGGTCGATCGTGCGCTCCGGCACAAGTGCCGGCCAGAAGGCGCTGTTCTTCAACCTGCGTTGGCTGCGCGCCCGCATCGAGAAGTCCGGCGGCCGCGGCCTGACCGAGGAGGCGCGCGACCAGATCGCGCAGCAGCTGAACGTCTCCATCGCCGATGTGGAGCGGATGGCGCAGCGCCTGGCCGGCCGCGACCATTCCCTGAACGATCCGGTCGGCGAGGACGGCTCCGAGGAATGGCAGGACTTCCTGCAGGACAACAGCCCGACGCCGGAAGACCTGACCATCGAGAGCCGCGATTCCGCCACCCGCGGCGCCTGGCTGCGCGAGGCGATCAAGGACCTGACCGAGCGCGAGCAGATGATCATCACCGAGCGGATGCTGCAGGACGACCGCGCCACCCTGGAACAGCTTGGCGAGCGTCTGGGCATCACCAAGGAGCGGGTGCGGCAGATCGAATCGAAGGCCTTCCAGAAGCTGAAGTCCGGCGTGCTGCGCCGCTGGCACGATGCCGAGGGGCCGGCCCTGACGGCGGCCTGAGCCGCCGCGGCCGGGGCCGTTCAGGGTCCCGGTACAGGCGTCCCCGCGGCCAGCGGCGCGATGCACGCTTCGTCGTCGTTGCGGACCGCATTGACACGGGTGGAGACCCGGTAGAACCCCATGGCCTCCGCCGGGAACGGGCGCAGCAGGCCCTGCAACTCCTCGTCCGTGGCGTCCGGCGCCAGCCAGGGCGCGAAATCCTCCGGCGCCAGCATCACCGGCATGCGCGCATGGATCTTCGCGATCGCCGCATTCGCGGTGGTGGTGACGATGCTGAAGCTGAGGATGCCGTCGCCGTCCACGCCCCCGGGGCTGACCGCTCCCCCGGGGCCGGCCACCCGGTCGGGGATGTCGGCGCCCTGCGGCGGGTGCCAGGTCTCGTAGAGGCCCGCGAAGGCGAAGGGGGCGCCGCCCTTCAGGCCGATCCGCCAGGGCTGCTTCGCCGGCTTCGGCCCGTCGTCCAGCTTCTGCCATTCGTAGAACCCGTCCGCCGGGACGAGGCAGCGCCGCTGCCGGAACGCCGCGCGGAAGGCGGGCTTCGTTGCCACCGTTTCGGCGCGGGCATTGATCATCCTTGCGCCTTCCGACAGCGCCTTCACGAAGCGCGGCAGCAGGCCCCAGCGCGCCATGGCGAAGTCGCGCGGGCCGCCCGCGACCCCGGCGCGCACGATCGGCGCACCTTGCGTCGGCGCGATGTTGTAGCGCGCCGGCAGGTTCGGCACGGCGTCGAAGCCGAACAGCCGGCGCATCGCCTCCGGCGGCGTGGTCAGGCTGTAGCGGCCGCACATGGCTCGCCGCACGGCCGCAGCCCGGCCGCTCTCTGGAATCGTTCGCACTGCATCACGTCTGGCTGCTCCGCTCTTGTCGCCTGCCGCTACGCTCCCGACATCTGGCCTGTCCGGGAGGGCTCCGATGAAATCTCTAGCACCATGGAGGGAAGGATGCAGCGGGACCTGGGTTCGTCCTGGCTGATTGCGGTCGTGGCAGCCGGCCTGCTGGTGGTGGCCAGCCTGGCCGAGGGCTGGTGCGCCGATCTGGCGGGCACGGCGGAATCGGCCGGCAGCGGCGAGATCGTCTACATTCCCAACCAGACGTTCCAGATGCGCAGCGACCCCAGCGGCCGCTACCAGACCTATATCCGCGGCATGGTTCCGGTCTATCTCGACCGGGAGTGACCGCCGCCGCGCGAAGGATGCCTGTGACACGGGTCACGAAGCCGCCAGACCGGGTCGGGATGCAACTTGCTCCCGGCCGGCAGCAGTCCAAAGTCTGCGTTCCGTCGACCTGCGCATCGGAGAGTTGAACCCATGCTGACCCACGACGCCGGTGTCTTGGCCGGACAGGAATCCTGCCATGCTTCGGACTGGCCCGCCCATGCCGGCGATTCCCATGTCGGGCTGGATCCGAGCGGCCGCTACCTGGCGAAGGTCCGCGGCCTGCGCCCCCGCATCGTGGCCGGGCAGGCCGTGGCGGGGGCCGGGTGACGGGCGCGGGCGGGCTGACGGAAGCGGCGAAGGCATCCCTGCGCCGGCTGGACACGACCGGGCATCGCTGCCCGATCCCGGTGGTGCGGACCGAGGCGGCGCTGCGGGCCCTGCCCCGCGGCGCGGTGCTGGAAGTGCTGGCCGACGACCCGCTGGCGGCGGTCGATATTCCGCATTTCTGCCGGCAGGCGGGGCATGACGTGATCGTTGAGCGCCTGCCGTCCGGCTGGCGCTTCCTGGTCTCGAAGGCCGCGGCCTGAGCGCCGTGCCTAGCGGTCCAGCATGTGCCGGATCTTCCGCGCCAGGTCCTCGGTCCGATAGGGCTTGCTGAGCACCGCATCGATTCGCGTATCGCCCGCCAGCGCCGCCCCGGGAAACCCGGACGTGTAGAGCACCTTCAGGTCCGGCCGCAGCGCCGTGGCCGCCAGCGCCAGGTCGTGCCCGCCCATGCCGCCGGGCATGACGAGGTCGGTGAACAGCAGGTCGATGGCCGGATGACGCTCCAGCAGCGCCAGGGCCGCGGCACCGTTTTCCGCATGCAGGGTGCGATAGCCCAGGCGCGCCAGCTGCTGCAGGACGACGGTGCGGATTCCCTCGTTGTCCTCCACGACGAGGATGCATTCCTGCCGCCCCGGCTCCGGGCCGGGCTCCGGCGGCTGGGGTGCCTGCGGCACATCCTGATCGACGGAGTTGCGCGGCAGGTAGAGGCGGAACGTCGTGCCCACATCGACCTCGCTGTAGACCTTGATATGGCCGCCGGATTGCCGGACGAAGCCGAACACCATGCTCAGGCCCAGCCCGGTCCCCTTGCCGGCCTCCTTGGTGGTGAAGAACGGCTCGAAGATCCGGTGCAGCACTTCCGGCGCCATGCCGTGGCCGGTATCGGTGACGATCACGACCACATACTCGCCGGGGACGGCATCCGGATTGTCGCGGACATAGTCATGGTCGAGGATCGCCCGGTCGGTCTCGACGGTCAGCCGGCCGCCGTCGGGCATGGCGTCGCGCGCATTGACCGCCAGGTTGGCAATCGCCGCTTCCAGGTTTGCGGCGTCGATCATCACCGGCCAGAGCCCCTCGCCGGCAAAGAAGCGACTCTCGATCCGCTCGCCGAGGGTGCGTTTCAGCAACCGCATGATGTTGCCGACAAGGTCGTTGACCTCGACCCGCTTGGGCTCCAGCGGCTGCTGCCGGGCGAAGGCCAGCAGGCGCCGGGTCAGCTCCGCGCCACGCTCGGCTGCATGCAGCGCTGCCTCGCAAAGCTCCCGCAGCTCCGGCGTCTGGTCGCTGCTCTCCAGCGCGAGGTCCATATTGCCAAGGACGACGGTCAGCAGGTTGTTGAAGTCGTGCGCGATGCCGCCCGTCAGCTTGCCGACGGCCTCCAGCCGCTGGGCATGGCGAAGCTGCTCTTCGGTGGCGAGCCGGTCGGTCATGTCGCGGCCGACGAAGAAGTGCTGCTGCTCCGGCTCCGACCAGACGCCAGTCCAGTTCAACGGCACGATGCGGCCGTCCCGGTGCACATAGCGGCAGTCGAAATGGCGGGTCTCGTGACCCTGCCGCGCCTGCCGCATCTCGGCTCGGGTGCCGGGCAGGTCCTGCGGATAGAGGAAGTCGCTGGCCGGCCGGCCCGCCATCTCTCCCGGATCGTAGCCGAGGATGGTGCGGGAACTGGGGCTCACCCGGATCAGGTTGCCCTTCCGGTCGACGACGAGGATCAGGTCGAGCGAGGTCTCGAAGAGCCGCTGGTTGATCACCCGGTTCTTGCGCTCGTCGACAGCCTGCAGATGATGCTGCCGCGCGACCGAGACGTCGCGCAGGCCGATCCCGAAGCCGTCGGACCGCCTGTAGCCGCGCATTTCCAGCCAGGGCCGCGGCGGCATTGGCGGGACGGTTAAGGCAATGGCGACGGCATCGGGTTCAGCAGCGCCGCAGGCCGTGCGCAAGGCGCTCTCGGTGCTGTCGTCGAGTATCGCGGCAACGGGGCGGCCGACCAGGTCGTCGGCGTTGCGGCACAACTGCCGGGCCGCCAGGGGGCTGACATAAGTCAGACGCCAGCGCTCGTCGAGCAGGATCAGCCCTTCCGCGTTCCCGGTAGCATCTCGATCCGGCCATGTCGCTGCCGGGCCGCTCTGGGCTTGAGCCAAGGCAAATCCTCACGGCGTAGCGGCGCCACCTGCTCCCGCTCTGCGCGGCGGGTTGGTCTTCCGACTGGCCACGCGCCGGTCTTCTGGGAGGCGCGGGTCGGAAAAAACAAACACGCAAGGAGGAATAAGAGTTCGTCCGGCCGGTGGGCAAGTCAAGCGTAGCCGCCATGCGCGAGGTGCATGCGCAGGGTGAACGCGGGGGGAGCGGTCGCCCGCAGGCACCGGCCCGGCATTGCGGGTATTGGTATTTCACAAAACCATCCTGCTAAAATGGTCCTGGCTGTCCGGCCTTCGGCACGGGCAGAGGAGCTCCTCCCGTAGCCGGTCCGTACCCGATGCCCGCCCATCCGACAGCCCCCATGGCCCATCTCGATGCGATCGGCGATGCCGTCCCGGGTACGGAGACCCGGACGACGACCTGCTACATGTGTGCCTGCCGCTGCGGGATCCGCGTGCATCTTCGGGATGGCGTTCCGCGTCATATCGACGGGAACCCGGATCATCCGGTGAACCGCGGCGTGATCTGCGGCAAGGGGGCGTCGGGCCTGATGACGCAGCTGTCCCCGGCGAAGCTGCGCAAGCCGCTGCGCCGGGTGGGCCCGCGCGGCGAGAACGCCTTCGAGGAGATTTCCTGGGAGGAGGCGCTTGGGATCGCGGCGGGCTGGCTGGGGGCGATCCGCGACAGCGACCCGAAGCGCCTGGCCTTCTTCACCGGCCGCGACCAGAGCCAGGCGCTGACCGGCTGGTGGGCGCAGGCTTTCGGCACGCCGAACTACGCCGCCCATGGCGGCTTCTGCTCGGTGAACATGGCGGCGGCCGGGCTCTACACCCTGGGCGGGTCGTTCTGGGAGTTCGGCGAGGCGGATTTCGAGCATGCGAAGCTGTTCGTGATGTTCGGGGTGGCGGAGGACCATGCCTCCAACCCGCTGAAGCTCGGCATCTCGCGGCTCAAGGCCCGCGGCGCGAAGTTCGTCTCGGTCAATCCGGTGCGCACCGGCTATTCCGCGGTGGCCGACGAATGGCTGGGCATCCGCCCGGGCACCGACGGCCTGCTGCTGGGCGCGGTGGCGCATGAGCTCCTGCGGACCGGCCGGATCGACCGGGAGTTCCTGGCCAGCTACAGCAATGCCGCCTGCCTGGTGATCGACGATCCGGGGGCCGCCGACCACGGCCTGCTGGCCCGCGACGGCGAGGGCCGGCCGCTGTCGGTGGCGGCCGGAGGTGCGGTCGGGCCTGCCGACGGGGCGGCGGACCCGCTGCTGCTCGACGCGGCGGCGACCCTGCCGGACGGGCGCCGGGCGGCGACCGCCTTCCGCCTGCTGGCGGCGCGCTTCGGCGCCGCCGACTGGGCGCCGGCTGCGGTGGCGGAGCGCTGCGGCCTCTCCGCCGCGACGATCCGGCGCTTCGCCGCGGAGCTGGCGGCGGCCGCCTTCGACGACCCGCCGGTGCTGGAGGTGCCCTGGACCGACCTGCAGGGCCGGCGGCACGAGCGCATGGAGGGGCGCGGCGTCAGCTTCCATGCGATGCGCGGGATCTCCGCCCATGCCAACGGCTTCCATACCTGCCGCATGCTGCATGTGGTGCAGCTGCTGCTGGGCGCGGTGGACCGCCCGGGCAGCTTCCGCTACTGCCCGCCCTTCCCGAAGGCGGCCCCGCCGCCGGTCCTGCCCGGCGGCAAGGCGGGCGAGGTGGCGCCGGGCCAGCCGCTGGCCGGCGGGCCGCCGCTGGGCTTCCCCCGCGGGCCGCAGGACCTGCTGGTGGACGGCGCGGGCGAGCCGCTGCGGATCGACGGGGCATTTTCCTGGGAGGCGCCGCTGGCCGCCCATGGCGCCATGCAGATGGTGATCCGCAATGCCTGGGCCGGCCGGCCCTATCCGATCGACACCCTGATGCTGTTCATGGCGAACATGAGCTGGAACTCCGCGATGAACACGACGGAGACGATGCGCATGCTCACCGACCGGGACCCGGCGACCGGCGACTACCGGATCCCGCATATCATCTATGCCGATGCCTTCGCGTCGGAGATGGTGGCCTATGCCGACCTTGTGCTGCCGGACACCACCTATCTGGAGCGGCACGACTGCATCTCGCTGCTGGACCGGCCGATCTCGGATGCCGACGGCGCGGCCGATGCGATCCGCCAGCCGGTGCTGGCCCCGGACCGCGACGTGCGGCCGTTCCAGTCGGTGCTGCTGGACCTGGGCGCCCGCCTGGGGCTGCCGGGGATGACCGACGCGGATGGCGGGCCGCGCTATCCGGGCGGCTATGCGGACTTCATCGTCAATCACCAGCGCAGCCCCGGCATCGGCCTGCTGGCGGGCTGGCGCGGCGCGGACGGGGGCGAGGCGGGGCGCGGCGCGCCGAACCCGGAGCAGCTGGACCGCTATGCCGGGAATGGCTGCTTCTGGCGCCACGAACTGGCACCCGGGGAGCGCTACTTCCGCTTCGCCAACCGGGACTATCTCGCCTGGGCGCGGCAGATGGGCTTCGTCGACCGGGTCGCGCCGATCGTCCTGCAGCTCTACTGCGAGCCGCTGCAGCGCTTCCGCCTGGCGGCCGGCGGGCATGGCCCGGTGCAGCCGCCGGAGCGCCTGCGCGACCGCATCGCGACCGCCTTCGACCCGCTGCCGATCTGGTATCCGCCGGCCGGCCAGGACGAGGACGACGCGGCGGGGCGGGGCTTCCACGCGCTGACCCAGCGGCCGATGGCGATGTACCATGCCTGGGGCAGCCACAATGCCTGGCAGCGCCAGATCCACGGGCACAACCCGCTCTACCTGAACCGCGCGGTGGGACAGGCGATGGGGCTGCGCGACGGCGACTGGGTGGAGGTCTCCGGCCGGCTGGGCCAGCTGACCGTCCCGGTGCGGCTGATGGACGGCGTGCAGCCCGACACGGTCTGGACCTGGAACGCGGTCGGCAAGCGCCGCGGCACCTGGGGCCTGGACCCCGATGCGGCGGAAGGTCGGACCGGCTTCCTGCTCAACCACCTGATCCCCGACAGCCTGGCGGCGGCGGAGGGCAGTGCGGCGATGGCGCTGCCCAATGCCGACCCGGTCACCGGCCAGGCGGCCTGGTACGACCTGCGGGTCAGCCTGCGGCCGCTGCCGGCGGACCGGGTGCCGGCGGTCTCCGCGCCGCAGTTCCCGCCGCTTCCGCCGCTGCCGGGCCAGCCGGCGCGCCCGGCGCGGCAGGGCTTCCGCCTGGGCTATCGCCGCGACGGCGGGCGGGGCGGGGCATGACCGCGCTGCCGGCGCCGGGGCCCCGCCGGCTGGGCCTGGTCATCGACCTGGACATCTGTGTCGGCTGCCATGCCTGCGCGACCGCCTGCAAGAGCTGGAACGGCGGCGGGGCGGTCACCGCGCCGCTGACGGACTTCGACCCCTACGGCGCGGCGCCGGACGGGGTCTGGCTGAACCGGGTGCATGGCTTCGAGGTCGCCGGCCCCGCGGCGCCGGACGGCATGACCCTGCACTTCCCGCGCTCCTGCCTGCATTGCGCGGATGCGCCCTGCGTGACGGTCTGCCCGACCGGCGCCTCCTACAAGCGTGCGGACGACGGCATCGTGCTGGTGAACCCGGACAGCTGCATCGGCTGCAAGCTCTGCTCCTGGGCCTGTCCCTACGGGGCGCGGGAATACGACATGGCCGAAGGCGTGATGCGCAAATGCACCCTCTGCGTCGACCGGCTGGAGGATGACCGGCTGCCGGAGGCGGAGCGGCAGCCGGCCTGCGTGATGGCCTGCCCGACGCGCGCCCGCAGCTTCGGCGACCTGGCCGACCCGGCCTCGGAGGTGTCGCTGCTGGTGGCGGCCCGCGACGGGCGCGACCTGATGCCGGACCTGGGCTATCGGCCGACCAACAAGTACCTGCCGCCGCGCCCGCGCCGCGGGGAGACGGCGGCGCTGCCAGAAGCCGGGGCGCATGGCGGGGCGGCGGATGGCGTGGCGGACGGGCGAGCGGTGGCTCATCCGCACCCGCAGGATGCCGGCCTGGCGCCGCCGCGGGGCTTCTGGCGGCTGGTCGACCGGCTGCTGTCGCTCTGAGCGCCGCACGTGCATCCCGCTGCCTCGGTCATCCTGTTCACCACCCTGTCGGGGGCGGGCTATGGCCTGCTCGGCTGGCTCGCGGCGGCGGCGCTGGCGGGCGGGGCCCTGCCGCAGGGGCCGGCCGCGGTCGCGCTGGTCCTCGGGCTGCTGGCGGTCACGGCCGGGCTGCTGGCCTCCACCTTCCACCTGGGCCGTCCGGAACGTGCCTGGCGGGCCTTGAGCCAGGTCGGCTCCTCCTGGCTGTCGCGCGAGGGGGCGCTGGCCCTGCTGACCTATCCGGCGGCCCTGCTGTTCGGCTACGACCTGTTCGTCTGGCCCCTGGGCGGCGCCTGGCCGGCGATCGTCGCAGGCGTCCTGCTGCTGCTCTGCCTCGCCACGGTGGCGGCGACCGGGATGATCTATGCCAGCCTGAAGCCGATCCCGGCCTGGCGGCATCCCCTGGTGGTGCCCGGCTACCTGCTGTTCGCGGCCGCCAGCGGCGCCTTGCTGCTGCTGCCGCTGGACCTCGCCGCGGGCGGCCGGCTGCAGCCGGGGCTGGGCCTGGCGGCGATGCTGCTCTGCCTCCTCGGCCTCGCTGCCAAGGCGTTCTACTGGGGCAGCCTGGACCGCCAAAGCGGGCGCGCCGGCGCCCCGCAGGGGGCGGCGCTGGGCCTGCCGGAGCTCACCGCGATGCGGCCGCTGGATCCGCCGCAGGGCCAGCCCGGCTACCTGCAGCGCGAGATGGGCTTCCGGGTCGCCCGCAAGCATGCCCGCCGGCTGCGCCGGATCGCCGCGGCGCTGGCCTTCCTGGCGCCGGCCCTGCTGGTCCTGCTGGCGGTCCTGCTGCGCGATCCGCTGGCCGCCACGGCGCTCGCGGCAGGCGCCGGGCTGTCCTGCATCGCCGGACTGCTCTGCGAGCGATGGCTGTTCTTCGCCGAGGCCCGGCACGTCGTCGCGGACTATTACCCGCCTTCGCCCTGATCCGGGATCGGGGCCCTGATCCGGGATCGGGATCGAATATTCCGACAGATCAAGGGGTTCGGGGTGGTGCCGGATGCAGGATTCGAACCCGCGACCTTCGCTTTACAAAAGCGCTGCACTACCACTGTGCTAATCCGGCTGGGACCCCCGACAGGTCCGGTATCGACCGTGAGCCAGGAATAAGCGCTCGCGGCGGTCCTGACAATCCCGATCATAGGCCCGATCACTGGCCCGATCGCGGGCCCGATCGCGACCGGCACTCATGGCCCGGCGCCATCGCCGCCGCCGCGCGCGACCTCGTAGAGCGCCGCCGTGGCAGCCTGGGCGACGTTCAGGCTGCCGATCTCGGGCCGAATCGGCAGGCGCGCGATGCTGTCGCAGCGCTCCCGCGTCAACCGGCGCAGGCCGCCGCCCTCGGCCCCCAGAACCAGGGCCACGGGCCGGTCGCGCGGCAGGCTGCCGGCGAGGGTGTCGCTGCCCTCGGCGTCCAGCGCGATGCGCCAGAATCCGGCATCGGCCAGCTCGTCCAGCGCCCGGGCCAGATTCGTTTCCCGCAGATAGGGCAGCATGTCCAGCGCGCCGCTCGCCGCCTTGGCCAGGGCGCCGCCCTCTTCCGGCGCATGGGCGGCGGTGGTGATCACCGCGGCGGCGCCGAAGGCGGTCGCCGAGCGCAGGATCGCCCCGACATTCTGCGGGTCGGTGACCTGGTCCAGCACGACGACGAGGCGCGCGCCGCCGCCGGCCTGCGCCAGCCAGTCCCGCAGGCCCGGGGCCTCCAGGGGCGCCACCAGCGCCGCCACGCCCTGGTGCACGGCGCCGGGGGGCAGCAGGCGCGACAGATCGTGCAGATCGGCCTCCTCGACCTGCCGGCCGGGCGGCAGGTGCATCGCGGCGGCGGCGCGCGGCGCCACCAGCAGGCGATGGAACCGGCGCTGCGGATTGCCCAGTGCGGCCTGCACCGCGTGGCGGCCGAAAATCCAGTAGGGGCCGCCCTCGCTCTTCGGCGCCCGGTCGCGGCCGCCGCGGCGGCGTCCCTTCGGGTGCGGCGGGCCACCGGCAGGGGATGGCTCCGGCGGCGGGCTGCCGCGGCCGCCGGGGCTGTGGCCGGTCGCGGCCGGGCCGCGGGGGGCGGGGCCGTGGGTCGCCTGGCCGGCGGGTTTTCGGGGGCGTCCGGGACGTCGATCGGGGGGCATGGCGGTCGCTTTGCTGGCTTGGCGGCAGGAAGGCCGGAACGGCGCGGTTGACAGATGGCGCGGCAGTTCTGTAATCAGCCGCTTCTTCGCGACAGGCGCAAGAGGTTCCGGTGCGGCGGCTCCGCCGCCCCGGTCTGTCCGGCTGGAGGGGTGCCCGAGTGGCTAAAGGGGACGGGCTGTAAACCCGTTGGCGCACGCCTACGTTGGTTCGAATCCAACCCCCTCCACCACCTTTCGGCCTGCGGGCCTCGGGTGGCAAGCCGGCCGAAGGCGCCCGGCCAAAGTCTCACCGGGCAGCCATGCGCGGGGTGCAACGGCGGCGGCGGCACTATTCCCTTGATCTTTTCGGCGGCATGCCTATTGTCCGGCAGTCCTGGACAGCATACCGCGGCCCGGAACGGGTTGCTATGCGCTATCGGCAGGGGCGAAGCGACAGCCGCTCGGGTTGTCCCAGGCCCTGCGGATGCGGAGCAGGCTGATGCGGGTGTAGCTCAATGGTAGAGCGCCAGCCTTCCAAGCTGGACACGTGGGTTCGATTCCCATCACCCGCTCCACGCCCGTTTCGGCGGGCGCCGGCAGTGATGGGCGCGGCAAGTATCGGCGCTGGACGACCGGCGGTCGCTGCGGTGGCGGTTTGGGATTGGGATAGACGACGCTGGAGCGTCGCGCCGCAGCCGGGCTTGGCGGCAGCGGGTGCGACCTCGGATGTGCATGGAGAGCAGGGCGGAAGCCAATGGGTAAAGAGAAGTTTGCGCGGACGAAGCCGCACTGCAACATCGGTACGATCGGTCATGTCGACCATGGCAAGACGTCGCTGACGGCGGCGATCACGAAGGTGCTCGCCGAGTCCGGCGGTGCGAACTTCACGGCGTACGACCAGATCGACAAGGCGCCGGAAGAGAAGGCGCGCGGCATCACGATCTCGACCTCGCAT
>JAVJON010000003.1:0-44731 GCA_040216765.1 Sneathiellaceae bacterium
GTCGCGGTGGTCCATGGTGCCGCCAGGTTCAATAATGGCCTGATCTTATTGAGGTGCGGCGCGATGGGTTGCCGGGCATCGCCCGGCGACCGGGACAAGCCCGCGCATGACGAAGCTATAAAACGCATGAGGCCGGAGAACGGCACTCAACCGGACACCAGTGGGCTTGACCCGAGAATCCATTCCGCCAGCTGCCCCGTGCCGCACGGCTTGCGGCATGGATGGCCGGCTCAAGGCCGGCCATGACGCGGATGGGGGCGGGTCGCGCCCGGGGTCGGCCCGGGCCGTCATTATGCGCGATGCGCGTCCCTCAGCCGTCATTCTCGGGCTTGACCCCAGAATCCATTCCGCCAGCTGCGCCGTGCCGACGGGCTTGCGGAATGGATGGCCGGCTCAAGGCCGGCCATGACGCCGGTGTGGGCGGATGGGGGCGGGTCGCGCCCCAGGGTCGGCCCGGGCCGTCATTATGCGCGTCCCTCAGCCGTCATTCCCGGGCTTGACCCGAGAATCCATTCCGCCAGCTGCGCCGTGCTGCACGGCTCGCGGAATGGATGGCCGGCGCAAGGCCGGCGATGACGGCCGGGGGGCGGTGGCGGCCGGCGTTGGGCCGGCGCCGCTACTCGGCGGCGTCCGAGAGGTCCTGCCGCTCGTCCAGCCGGTACCAGCCGTCGGCGCCCAGCGCCTCCAGCGGTGCGAAGCGGCGCTTGTACGCCATCTTGCGGCTCTCTGCGATCCAGTAGCCGAGATAGACATGGGGCAGGCCGAGGCGCTGTGCCTCCATCACGTGCCACAGGATCACGAAGTTGCCCGGGCTGGCCCGGTCGGTGGCGGGATCGAAGAAGGAATAGACCAGCGAGAAACCGTCCGACATCCGGTCCACCAGGCAGACGGCATAGAGTGTGCCGTCGGGCTCCCGGAACTCGGTAAGTTCGGTGTCCACCGGGGTTTCCTCGACCATCGCGCGATAGTCGGAAAAGTCCATGTCGGCCATGCCGCCGTCCGAATGCCGGCCGACGATATAGCGGCGGAACAGCACGAAATGCTCGCGGGTGGCTTCCGGCTCGCAGGACCGGGCGGTGAGGTCGCCGTGGCGCTTCAGGATGCGGCGCTGGCTGCGGGTCAGGACCAGGTCCTGCACCGGGATGCGGACCGGGACGCAGGCACTGCAATTGTCGCAGGCCGGGCGGTAGGCGAGGTCCTGGCTGCGACGGAAGCCGGCCAGCGACAGGGCCTCGTGCAGCGCATTCGGATTGCTTCCGGTCAGCAGGGTGACGACCTTGCGCTCCAGTCGTCCGGCAATATAGGGACAGGGTGTCGGCGGCGTCGCGAAGAAATGGCGAAGCGGTATCTGGGTCCGATGCTTCATCTGTCCTGTCCCGGCCCTACTCTCCGCAGTCCGCTGCCATGCCGCGCGGCGCGCGCATGACCAAATCGTGCGACGGACGTGCCGGCCGGCGCCCTGATGCGCCATGGACCGGACCCGGGCTGTCGCTCCCGGGCGGCAAGCTTAACGCATCTTTGCGCAACGGAGAAAGAGCCTCTTGGACCGCGCCGCCGATCACGAACATGGCCCCGGGGCCTGCACCGCCAGGTCCGGCCCGACGGCCGCCCGCCAGGCGGCCTGCAATGCCTGGCCAACGATCAGGCAGGCATCGACCGGCGCGCTGGTGCTGCCGCTGCCGCTGCCCACGCGGCTGGACCCATTCCCGGAGACCGTGGCATCGACCTCGGCATGGCAGTGGCGGTTCACCCCGTCCGCCCTGCAGGACAGGCGGATCGTCGCCGCAACGGCCGGGTCGCCGGCGGTCGCGGGCGGCCGGTAGTCGAGCGCGGTCCCGCTGCCATGCCCCGTGCCGGACAGATCGACCGCGCCCAGCCCGGCGCAGCGGCAGCCATGGTCCTGGGCGCCGACCGGACCGGCAGCGGCGATGGCCAGGACCGCAAGCATTGCCGCCAGCACTGCCGCCAGGGCGACCGGGGTGCCCGCCGGCCCGCTGCGACCGCCGCGGTTCATCGAATGCGCTAGTTTGACGGCAGCCGGAGAGGCAGGCCGCTCCGGCTTCCGGGTTGCGGCGTGCCAGTGCCCTGGCTGTCGCCGCCTGTTCCGTTCTGGCGCTGCAGGCGCGGCGGCAGCACATCGCCGCGCGGCTTCGGCGGCTCCTTGCTGGCTGCGCTGGCCGCGCTGGCCGCGGCCGCCGCGGCATGGGCTTCCTGGTCGCGCAGCAGCACCATGGAGATCCGCCGGTTCGAGGCGTTCTCCGGATCGTTGGCGATCAGCGGCTCCTTGGCGGCCCGGCCGCGCACCTCCTCGACCCGCTCGGCGGGGATGCCGTCGGCGATCAATTGCCGCCTTGTGGCGTTTGCGCGGTCGGAGGAAAGCTCCCAGTTGCCATAGGTGCCGCCGCCGCCGCGGAACGGCGTGGCATCGGTATGCCCGCTGATGGACAGGTCGTTCGGCAGGCTGCCGACCGCCTGGGCGACCAGGCCGATCAATTCCTTTGCCTTCGGCGACAGGGCGGCGCTGCCGGCGGCGAACATGCTTTCCTGCGCCTGGTCGACCAGCTGGATCCGCAGGCCCTCCGGGGTATTGTCGATCAGCAGGTGGCGCGACAGGTCGGCCAGGTCGGGATTGTCCTGGATCGCCTGGCGCAGCTTCTCCTCGGCCTGCTGGAAGGCCTGCTGCTCGCGTTCCTCCAGCTCCTTCTGGAGCTGTTCCTCTGTCGCCTTGGCGCCCATGTTCTTGTCGTCCGGGGCGTCCTTGTCCTCGCCTTCCTTGCCGCCCTTGGTGGGTTCGGGCGGCCGGATCGACAGCACCACGGCCGGGCTGCCGGTCGAGGTGGAGATCCGTGCGCCCTCCGGCGCGATTGTGGTGCCGCCCAGCACCCCGCCGGAGCCGGAGGTGGTCTGGCTGGTGCTGGCGGGGGCGAAATAGTCGGCAATGCCCAGGCGCTGCTCGTCGGTGGTGACGTTCAGCAGCCAGAGCAGCAGGAAGAAGGCCATCATCGCGGTCACGAAGTCGGCATAGGCGACCTTCCACGCGCCGCCATGATGGCCGCCATGGCCGACCACCTTCTTCTTCTTGACGATGATCGGGTCGCCCTGCATCCCTGATCCTTATCGACGCGAAATGGGTGAAAGAGGGCCGGGCGTCAGACCGGCTGCAACTCGCCGGTGGCTTCCTCGACCTCGAGGAAGGTGGGCCGGACCGAACTGGCCAGCGCCTTGCGGGCGAACTCCACCGACACGGCCGGGGCATAGCCCTGCAGATGCGCCAGCAGGCCGGACTTGATGGCGACGAAGTAGCGATGCTCGTCATCCTGCGTGGTCTGTACCGACGAGGCGATCGGCCCGACGAAGCCATAGGAGATCCAGACGCCGAGGAAGGTGCCGACCAGCGCGCCGCCGATCAGGTGGCCCAGCACCTCCGGGGGTTCGGTGATCGAGCCCATGGTCTTGATGATGCCCAGCACCGCCGCGACGATGCCCAGCGCCGGCAGGCCGTCGGACATGGTCTGCAGGGCGCCTGAGACCCTGGCCCCCTCGGCATGATGGGTGTCCAGTTCCTCGTCGATCAGCGTTTCCAGCTCATGCGGGTTCTCCGTGCCCAGGGTAAGCATCCGCAGATAGTCGCAAAGGAACTCGACGGCGTGATGGTCCTTCAGGAAGCTGGGAAACTGCTGGAACAGCGCGCTGTCTTCCGGGTTTTCGATATGGGTTTCCAGGGCCAGCATGCCCTTCGACTTGGCCAGCTTGAACACGCTGAACAGCAGGCAGAGCAGCTCCAGATAGTCCGCCTTCTTGTAGCGCGAGCCTTTCATGGCCGTGCCGAAGCCCTTGCCGATCTTCTTCAGCACCGAGCCGGGCTGGGCGATGATCATGGCGCCGATCGCGGAGCCCACGATGATGACGACCTCGAAGGGCTGCCACAGCACCCCGACCTTGCCGCCCAGCGCCACATAGCCGCCGATCGTGCAGCCGATGACGGCGAGAATCCCGATGATGAGCTTCATTGCGGCAGGACACCCACTGGATCACCCCCTTTGACAGGCCCGAAACGGTCGCCCCCGCGACGGCCGCAAATCTGGCCGCGGCTCGGCCCTGCACCATACGCACGGATGCACGTTCGAGCCCAAGTCTAGCACAGACGTTTCGAGAAACAGCTGTAGGAATCCGCCGCAAGCCTTTGGGCGGACAATCGAAATTGAAGAACCGAAGCGGTCACCCCGCCACCTCGGTCAGGCGCGACGCCGCCTCGAACGCGAAGTAGGTCAGGACGCCGTCGCAGCCGGCGCGCTTGAAGCCAAGCAGCGATTCCATCATCACCCGCTCGCGCGACAGCCAGCCGGCCTGCGCAGCGGCCTGAAGCATCGCGTATTCGCCGGACACCTGGTAGGCGAAGGTCGGCACGTGAAAGCTGTCTTTCACGCGGCGGCATATGTCGAGATAGGGCATGCCCGGCTTGACCATCACCATGTCGGCCCCCTCGGCCAGGTCGAGCGCGACCTCGCGCAGGGCCTCGTCGCTGTTGGCCGGGTCCATCTGGTAGGTGGACTTGCTGGCATTCGCCAGGTTGCCGGTCGAGCCGATCGCGTCGCGGAACGGCCCATAGAAGGCGGAGGCGTACTTGGCCGCATAGGCCATGATCTGGACATGGTCGAAGCCGGCGGCATCCAGGCCGCGGCGGATCGCGCCGACGCGGCCATCCATCATGTCCGAGGGCGCAATGATGTCGCAGCCGGCCGCTGCCTGGACCAGGGCCTGCTCGACCAGCACCGCGACCGAGGCATCGTTGACCACCTCGCCGTCCTGCACCAGGCCGTCATGGCCATGGTCGGTATAGGGGTCCAGCGCCACGTCGCACAGGATGCCGATACCGGGCACCGCGGCGCGGACCGCCCGCACCGCCTGGCAGACCAGGTTGTTGGCGTTCAGCGCCTCGCTGCCGGACGGGTTCTTCAAGGCGGTCGGGGTCGCCGGAAACAGCGCGATGACAGGGATCCCCAGCGCCGCCGCCTGCCTCGCCCGCTGGGCGGCCTCCGCGATCGGCAGGCGCTCGACACCGGGCATCGAGGCGATCGGCTCCGGCCGGTCGCCGTCATGGACAAAGACCGGCCAGATCAGGTCGGCAGGGGTGAGCCGGTTCTCGGCGACCAGGCGGCGCGACCATGCGTTCCGGCGGTTGCGGCGCATCCGGGTCTGTGGGAAAGCGGGACCCGCTGCCACAGCGGCGGGCTGTTGGGCGGCGGGCTGTCGGGCGGCAGGCTGTTGCGGCACGTCCTGCAGGAAAGCGGTGCGGTCCGGGTCGGGGCGGTTCATGGCCTCCATCTCCCAAGAGCGAATGCGAAGCGGCTGCGGCAAAGGTAACCAGCACGATCCTGCCCGACAATCGCCCTGTCGGAACGAGAGGGAAAGGGCGGCCCTGCCGCAGGGCTGCCCAGCGGGTTCACCGTCTTGTCCGCACTCAATGCGGCAGCCATAGTCGCATGGACAAGGTTAACAATTCGTCGTCGCCCTGCGGAGAACAATGACGGGCCGTCGATCGCCGAAGATAGTGTCAGGGAGAAACGTTCGTGGGTGAAGCAGCGCCGGTCGCCAATCCGTTCTCGCTCTCTGAGGAGCAGCGCGCCTTCCGCGACATGGCCCGTGCCTTCGCCGCGGAACGCCTGGCGCCGGAGGCGCCGCGCTGGGATGCAGAGAAGCATTTTCCGGTCGAGGCGTTGCGCGCGGCCGCGGAGCTTGGCCTGGCCGGCATCTATGTCCGCGACGATGTCGGCGGCTCCGGCCTCTGCCGTCGCGACGCCGCGGTGATCTTCGAGGAACTGGCGGCCGGCTGCACGTCGACCGCGGCCTATATCTCGATCCACAACATGGCCGCCTGGATGATCGACCGGTTCGGCGACGCGGATGTGCGGCAGCGCTTCCTGCCCGGCCTGTGCAGCATGGACCGGTTCGCCAGCTATTGCCTGACCGAGGCGGGGTCCGGTTCCGACGCCGCCGCGTTGCGCACCCGCGCGGTCCGCGACGGCGACGATTATGTCCTCAACGGCAGCAAGGCCTTCATCTCCGGCGGCGGGCGGGCCGATGTCTATGTCTGCATGGTCCGCACGGGCGAGGACGGGCCGAAGGGCATCACCTGCATCGCGGTCGAGAACGGCACCCCCGGGCTCAGCTTCGGTGCGCAGGAGCGCAAGATGGGCTGGAACAGCCAGCCCACCGCGACGGTCCAGTTCGACGATTGCCGGGTGCCGGCGGCGAACCGAATCGGGGCAGAAGGAGAGGGCTTCAAGATCGCCATGGCGGGCCTGGACGGCGGCCGGATCAACATCGGCGCATGCTCCATCGGCGCGGCCCGCGCCAGCCTCGAGGCTGCCCGCGACTATGCCATGGACCGCCGGCAGTTCGGCCAGCCGGTGGCGGAGTTCCAGGGCAATCAGTTCAAGCTGGCCGACATGGCGACGGAGCTGGAGGCGGCCCGCCTGATGATCCACGCAGCCGCCGCTCGGCTGGACGCGAAGGATCCGGAGGCGACGGTGCATTGCGCGATGGCCAAGCGTTTCGCCACCGACGCCGGCTTCCGCATCTGCAACGATGCGCTGCAACTCCATGGCGGCTATGGCTATCTGATGGACTATCCGGTCGAGCGCTTCCTGCGCGATACCAGGGTGCATCAGATCCTGGAGGGCACCAACGAGATCATGCGCGTGATCATCGCCCGCCGGCTGCTGGGCGGCTGGCAGCTGGCCTGACGGTTGGCGGTCCGGGCGGTCGGGAACAAGTAGAGGGACGGCGTAGAGGCGATGAGCGACAGCGAGATCCTGTTTTCCAGCAAGGGCGGGGTCGCCCATGTCCTGATGAACCGGCCGCAGGCGCTGAATGCGCTGACCTTCGGCATGTGCGTGGCGTTCCGCCGGCAGCTGGCGGAGTGGGCCGACGACCCGGAGATCGGCTGCCTGGTGATCGAGGGCGCCGGCGACCGGGCGTTCTGCGCAGGGGGCGATATCCGTCGCCTGCATGACGAGGGCAAGGCCGGCGGCAGCTATCCGCGCGACTTCTATGGCGAGGAGTATATCGGCAACGCCGCGATCCACCATTTCCCGAAGCCCTTCATCGCCTTCATGGACGGCATCGTGATGGGCGGCGGTGTCGGCTGGTCCGTGCACGGCAGCCATCGCGTGATCACGCAGAGGACCCTGTTCGCCATGCCGGAGACGGGCATCGGCCTGTTTCCCGATGTGGGCGGCAGCTATTTCATGCCGCGGCTGGAGGGCGAACTGGGCATATTCCTGGCGCTGACCGGCACCCGGCTGAAGGCCGCCGACAGCCTGTCGGCAGGGATCGGCACGATCCACATTCCGCACGAACGGCTTCCGCAGGCGCTCGAGGCGCTGCAGGCGGCCGGGCCGCGCAGCGGCCAGGAGGTGGACGACGTCCTGCGCGGTTTCGGGGTGTTTCCCGGCGAGGCGGAGCTGCCGACCCGGCGTGCGCGCATCGACCGTCATTTCTCCGGCGACACCATCGAGGCGATCCTGGCCTCGCTGGACGGCGACGCGGATCCCTGGGCGCAGGAGATGGCGAAGGCCCTGCGGACTAAGTCGCCGACCTCGCTGAAGCTGACCTTCCGGCAGATGCGGCAGGGCGGCAAGCTGGATTTCGATGCCTGCATGCGCATGGAATGGCGCATGGTGAACGAGGTGATGAAGGGCCACGATTTCTACGAGGGCGTCCGCGCCGTGATCATCGACAAGGACCAGGCGCCGGACTGGCAGCCCGCCAGCCTGGAAGGTGTCACGAAGGCCGCGATCGACGCCTATTTCGCGCCCCGGCCGGGCGACGAGCTGCCGGTGGGATCCGCGGAATAGGCCGGCGCCGCCGGCCGCAGTGCAGCGACAGAGTCAGCAGCGACAGAGTCAGGGGAAGGAAACGGGATGAGCAAGATCGGCTTTATCGGCACCGGCAACATGGGCGGACCGATGGCGATCAACCTGGTGAAGGCCGGGCATGAGGTGAAGGCGTTCGATCTGGCGCCGGCACTGCTGGAGTCGGTCGCCGCGGCCGGCGCGACCGCGGCCGCCAGCGCGGCCGAGGCGGTGGCCGATGCCGAGGTCGTGGTCACCATGCTGCCGGCGGGCCGGCATGTGCGCAGCGTCTACGAGGATGCCGGCGGCGTGCTGGCCAAGGTGCAGCCGGGGACCCTGCTGATCGACAGTTCGACGATCGACGTCGACTCCGCCCGCGCGGTCAGCGCGGCGGCGGTCAAGGCGGGCCTGTCGATGGTCGATGCGCCGGTCTCCGGCGGCGTCGCGGCGGCGGCCGGCGGCACCCTGACCTTCATGGTGGGCGGCCCGGCGGAAGCCTTCGCCCGGGCCGAACCGGTGCTTCGGGCGATGGGCAAGACCATCGTGCATGCCGGCGATGCCGGAGCGGGGCAGGCGGCGAAGATCTGCAACAACATGGTGCTGGGGATCTCGATGATCGCCGTGTCGGAAGCCTTCGCCCTGGCGGAGAAACTCGGCCTGGACCACCAGAAGCTGTTCGACATCTCCTCGAAGGCATCGGGGCAGTGCTGGTCGCTGACCAGCTATTGCCCGGTGCCGGGGCCGGTGCCGACATCGCCCGCCAACCGCGACTATCAGCCGGGCTTCACCGCCGCGATGATGCTGAAGGACCTGCGCCTAGCGCACGAGGCGGCGGAGGCCGCCGGCGCGGCGACGCCGCTGGGCCGCCATGCGGAGGAGCTCTACACCCGCTTCGCCGAAGGCGAAGGCCAGGCGGGGGTCGACTTCTCCGGAATCATCAAGATGATCCGCAGCCTCGATGGCTGACGACGGCACAGGCGATGCGGTGCGGGTCGCGGTCCGCGATCGCATCGCCACCGTCACCCTGGATCGCGGGGATGGCCGCAACCCGCTGTCCTACGCGGTGATGCGGCGGTTGACCGGGGTCGCGCTGGACCTGGCGGAGCAGGATCAGCTCTCCGCCATCGTCCTGACCGGCACCTCGGATGTCTTTTCCGTCGGCTTCGACCTGAAGGACCCCCTGCGCGAGCGCCTGGCGACCGCCGGGGCGGGAGAGCGGCTGGCCGCGGCCAAGGTGGGCCAGAAGCTGTGCCGAGCCTGGGCGGCGCTGGAGCCGCTGACCGTGGTTGCGGTGGAGGGCCATTGCATCGGCGGCGGCGTCGCCCTGGCCGTGGCCTGCGACCTGATCGTGGCCGGCGAAGGTGCGCGCTTCCTGGTGCCGGAGATCGACCGCGGCATGAACATGAGCTGGCAGTCGGTGCCGCGCATCGCCAACCTGGTGGGTCCGGCGCGCGCGAAGCGGATCTGCATCCTGGCCGAGCCGGTCGATGCCGCCACCGGCGAGGCCTGGGGCCTGGTGCAGTACCGCGCGGCCGCCGGCGGCGCCTTCGACCGGGCGATGGCGGTGGCGGAGCAGGCGGCGGCCAAGCCGCCGATCCCGGTGCGGATGATCAAGCGCGGCGTGGAGGCCTATGTCAGCGCGCTCGCCCACGCCACTAGCCAGATGGATGCCGACCAGTTCGCGCTGGCCACGATGAGCGACGATTACCGCGAAGGCGTGGAGAGCTTCCTGGAAAAGCGGCGGCCGCGCTACACGGGCAATTGAGGCGAGGCGCCGGCCCGGCAGAGAGCGAACATCGTCAGTCTGGCCTTTCGGAGGCGAAAGCGGGGCATCGCGGTGCGTTGTCCGCCGATGGCGCCTGACGGCCATCCCTGATCCCGATCGACCGGCCTTGCGCCATGCCCGCCCACGGAAGCGGATGCGGCGCTGCACGGCCAGGGGCGCCTGCCGGCAGCGCGGAACGAACTGCCCGATGAAAGGTTGTGCCGGGGCGGGCCGCGCATCGCGGAATGCGTGGGCCGCCATACCGGCGCCGCCCGCCTGGCCGCGCCGCTCCCGTGGCGCTGCGAGGCAGAAAGATGGCCCAGACCGTTTCCGACCACCTGCTCACCCGGTTGACCGATTGGGGTGTGTCCATCCTCTACGGCTATCCTGGCGATGGCATCAACGGCCTTCTCGGCGCACTGGACCGCGCGATGGACCGGTTCCAGTTCGTGCAGGTGCGCCACGAGGAAGAGGCCGCCTTCATGGCCTGCGCCCATGCCAAGTTCACCGGGCAGGTTGGCGTGTGCATCGCGACCTCCGGCCCGGGCGCGATCCATCTGCTGAACGGCCTGTACGATGCCAAGCTCGACCATCAGCCGGTGCTGGCCATCGTCGGCCAGAAGGACCGCATGTCGCTGGGCGGCAGCTTTCAGCAGGAAGTCGACCTGCTGGCGCTGTTCAAGGACGTGGCCGGCGAATATGTGCAGATGTGCACCACCCCGGCGCAACTGCGTCACCTGGTCGACCGGGCGATCCGCATCGCCCTCGCGGAGCGATGCCCCACCTGCATCGTGATCCCTGACGATGTGCAGCAGCTCAAGGCCGAGGAACCGCCGCGCGCGCATGGCGCCCTGCATTCCGGCCTTGGCTATGCACGGCCGCGGGTGGTGCCGGCGGAGGCCGAGCTGGACCGCGCAGCCGAGGTCCTGAATGCGGGCAGCAAGACCGCGATCCTGGTCGGCGCCGGTGCCCTGCAGGCGACCGACGAGGTGATCGCGGTGGCGGACGCCACCGGGGCCTGCGTCGCCAAGGCGCTGCTCGGACGGGCCGCATTGCCGGACGACCTGCCCTTCGTCACGGGCCAGATCGGCCTGCTGGGGACGCGGCCGTCCTGGGAGATGATGCGGGATTGCGACACGCTCCTGATGATCGGATCGGGATTTCCCTATTCGGAGTTCCTGCCCAGGGAGGGGCAGGCCCGCGGGGTGCAGATCGATATCGATCCCCGCATGCTCTCCCTGCGCTACCCGATGGAAGTGCCGCTGGTCGGCGACGCGGCGGAAACCCTGCGGGCGCTGCTGCCGCGGCTGGAACGCCGCCAGGACCGCTCCTGGCGCGACGGGCTGGAAGGCCGGATCCGGGACTGGTGGGCGGAGGAGGAGCAGCGCGCCCATATGGCGGCGGACCCGATGAACCCGGAACTGCTGTTCTGGGAACTCTCCGACCGGCTGCCGGACAATGCCATCATCAGCGCGGATTCCGGCAGTGCCGCGAACTGGTTCGCGCGCGCCCTGAAGATCCGCCGCGGCATGATGGCAACCCTGTCGGGCACCCTGGCAACGATGTGCCCGGGCGTGCCCTACGCCACCGCGGCGAAGTTCTGCCATCCCGACCGGGTCTCCATCGCCTTCGTGGGCGACGGGGCGATGCAGATGCTGGGCAATGCCGGCCTGATCACCATTGCGAAATACTGGCGGCAATGGCAGGACCCGCGCCTCGTCGTGGCTGTCCTCAACAATGGCGACCTCAACCAGGTGACCTGGGAATTGCGGGCCCTGGGCGGCTTCCCGAAGGTGGAGGAGACGCAGGACCTGCCCGCCTTCCGCTATGCCGAATATGCCGAGATGCTCGGGCTCCGGGGCATCCGGGTCTCCCGCCCCGAAGAAGTGGCGCAGGCCTGGGAAATCGCCCTGCAGAGCGACCGGCCCTGCGTCATCGACGCGGTGGTCGACCCGAACGTGCCGACCCTGCCGCCGCATATCACGTTCGAGCAGGGCAAGAACTTCGCCAAGGCGATCGCCAAGGGCGATGCCGATGCCGGACGGATCATGAAACAGGCATTGAAGCGCGCGATCGCCTGACCTCCCCATGGGGTGCGGCTATGCTGCCACCGGCTGCAACGGGGGAGGGGCGCGACCATGACGGACACCGAGGCGAGGCTGGTCCCCGAAGGCTTCGGGCGTCATGACCGGCGCTCCGCCGTCACCGACCCCTGGGAGCCGCTCTACGCCCGCACGGTCGGCGACAGCTACCGGATCGGCTTCCATATCGGCCCCGCCCATTGCAACGGCCGCGGCTTCCTGCATGGCGGGGTGATCGCGGCGATCGCCGACAATGCGATGGGCATCACCTATGGCCTGGGCCTGCGGGCAAAGGGGCCGGACCTTGCCGGCAGCATCGTCACCGTCAGCCTGAACATCGACTATGTCGCCACCGCCGCCAACGGCGCCTGGTTCGAGGTGCAGCCCCGCCTGGTCAAGGCCGGCGGCGCCACCGGCTTCGTCGATGCGCTGGTGCTGGGCGGTGGCGAGACCGTCGCCCGCGCCAGCGCGACCTTCCGGAACATCCGGCGCGGCTGAACCGCGGCCGAGATCAGGCCGTACCGGTCTGTCAGGTCTCCAGATCCTCCAGCGAGGTGCCTTTCAGGATCATGTCCACTATCTGCCCGTCGCGTGCCAGCGGCAGGTCGATCGATTCGAAGCGCATGAAGTCCTTCTCCGTGTGCCGCAACCGGCCCGACGTCCAGACCGGCAGGCGGGTCTCGACGCATTGCCGGTAGGTGTCGAAGATCAGGGGATAGACCTCAGGGCCGTAGATATCGTCGGCATAACGGCCGGAATTGTCGCGCCCGAGGGAATGTGTCAGGTGCGACCCGATCAGGCGCATATGGAACCGCATCGGCTGCCGCTCGACATCGATCAGGCTGACGATGCCGCCCAGCGCCATGAGGTCCCTTGCGCTGAAATCGCTGCGTGCCGGCAACCGCCCGTCGCGGTGACAGCGGCCGCGCCAGAGCGCCAGCAGCCGCAGCAGAACCTCCGCCTGTATGTCGTCCGCCGAGCCGTGCCTGCGCCACTCGCGCATTTCGTTGAACGGCTCGCCCAGATCCTCGGCGTGCCAGGGCGGTGTCATGGCCGCCGTATGGTGGCTGCGGCGATATCGCCGCCGAACACCTCGGCGAAGAAGGCGTCCGCCGGTTGCTCCAGCACGCGCATGTGGCGGGTGCCCTCGGCATGCAGGATCGCGTCCCCGGTCGCAATGCCGACATGGCCGCGACCGAACACCAGGTCGCCGGGCCGCAGGTCGGCCGCCGACCGCGCGGCGATGGCGGTCGCGAAGTGCGCCTGCTGCATGTCGGTATCCCGGGGCACGGCGCGCCCGATGTCCTGGAACGCACGCTGCACCAGGCCGGAACAGTCGATTCCGGCGAAGCTCTTGCCGGCCCAGAGATAGGGTGCGCCGAGATAGAGCCGCGCGGCGGCGGGCAGGCTGGCGCAGCGTGGCGGGCTGTCGGCCAGGGCCGCCTGGGCGACGAAGCCGCCGCACTGCAGTTCCCGGTACAGGGTGTTGCGGGTCGTGATGGCGGGCCGGTCGGCCAGCGCGACCCGCGCATGGCGGGGCAGGACGTCGCGCACGCCGGTCTTCAGGTCGGGCTCGGCGAAGACGAAGGCGAGCATGTTGGCGACATGGCTCAGGTCCGCCGCCGGCACCGTCATGTCGAGCGCATCGGCGTCGACATAGCCGACATAGCCGTCGTCGCGGCTCTGGCACCAGGCCCAGCCCGCCGCTGCCTCGAACAGGTCCACCGCTTCGCCCGCGGTGAAGTAGGTATCGATCGCAGCCGCCTGGTCGGGCATCGGCCGCACCGGCACCAGGCCGCGGGCGATCCGCGCCGGGCGGGGCGCGACGAAGCGTTCGGCCGGGACACGGCCCTGCAGGCGCAGGTCCGCCAGGTCGGGGCGGAAGGCGTGCAGCCGGCGGTCGGGCAGGGCAGGCGCTTCGTCCATCGGGTCACATGCCGGGCAGCATCTGGCCCGCGGCCTGGCGGGATGCGTCGATCGCCGCGGCGCCGGCGCGCAGCCTGGGGATCAGCTCGCGGCCGAAATCGACCGTGTCGGGCAGCGGGTCGAAGCCGCGGATCAGGAAGCCGGTCACGCCCAGCCGGTAATAGGCCAGCAGGCTGTCGGCGACCTGCTCGGGCGTGCCGACCAGGCAGGTGGTGTTGCCCTGCGCCTGATAGGCCTGCGCGATCGGCATCCAGAGCCGTTCATCGTGGATCTCCGCCTCCGCGGCGGCGGCCAGCAGGCGCCTGCCGCTCTCGTCGGTGCTGAGCCGCGGACCGCCGCTGCCATCGCGTATCGAAGACTCGATTCGCGTCAGGATGCGCCGGGCGCGGTCCCAGGCCGCGCCCTCGGTGGCCCCGAGGATCGGCCGGAAGGACAGGTTGTACTGCATGGCGCGGCGATGCCGGGCCGCGCGCCGGTCCATGTCTGCGATGCGCGCGGCCACGGCGGCCCGCGGCTCGCCGAACATGGCGAACACGTCGCAATGCGCCGCGCCCATCGCCAGCGCCTCCGCCGAGGAGCCGCCGAAGAACAGCAGCGGATGCGGCCGGGTCCAGGGCTGCACGTCGGAGCGGGCGCCGCGCAGGGTGTAGAAATCGCCGTCGAAGTCGAACGGCTCCGTCGCGGTCCAGGCCCTGTGCATCACCGAGAGATATTCCGCGGCGCGGCGATAGCGCTCCGGCTTCGGCAGCGGGTCGCCGTCCATCATCTGCTCGGCATCCGACACGCCGGCGATGATGTGCACCGCCAGTCGGCCCTGCCAGAGATGGTCGAAGGTGGCGATCTTGCGCGCCATCAGGGTCGGCGCGACGAAACCGGGCCGGTGGGCGACCAGGAAGCCCAGCCGCTCGGTCCGGGATGCCGCGTAGCCGGCGACGGCGAACCCCTCCGCCGACTGCGCGGTATAGCCGACCAGGACGAGGTCGAAACCCGCCTCGTCATGGGCCTGGGCGAACTGCGCCAGATAGGCCGCCGAGACGCCGCCGGTGATCACATGCACGGCGGCATCGTCGGCGGACGGCGCCACACCGATCATGCCGATCACGCGTACGGGCATCCGGCTGGCTCCTGTCCCCTGGCGGCCGGCGGGCCGGCGCGCGGCTACATGAACGCCTGGATCCCGGTCTGCGCCCTGCCCAGGATCAGGGCATGCACGTCGTGCGTGCCCTCGTAGGTGTTCACCGTCTCCAGGTTCACCATGTGGCGCATCACCTGGTATTCCTCGTGAATGCCGTTGCCGCCATGCATGTCGCGGGCGACCCGGGCGATATCCAGCGCCTTGCCGCAGGAATTGCGCTTGATCAGCGAGATCATCTCCGGCGCGGCGCGGCCCTCGTCCTTCAGGCGGCCGACCTGCAGGCAGGCGGCGAGGCCGATGCCGATCTCGGTCTGCATGTTGGCGAGCTTCAGCTGCACGATCTGGTTCGCCGCCAGCGGCCGGCCGAACTGCTTGCGGTCCATGACATATTGCCGCGCGCGGTGCCAGCAATCCTCCGCCGCGCCGAGCGCGCCCCAGGCGATGCCGTAGCGGGCATTGTTCAGGCAGCCGAACGGCCCCTTCAGCCCCTGCACGTTGGGCAGCAGGTTCTCCTCCGGCACGAACACCTCGTCCATCACGATCTCGCCGGTGATCGAGGCGCGCAGGCTCATCTTGCCGGCGATCTTCGGCGCCGACAGGCCCTTCATGCCCTTCTCCAGGACGAAGCCGCGGATCACCCCGTCCTCTGTCTTCGCCCAGACCACGAAGACATCGGCGATCGGCGCATTGGAGATCCAGGTCTTGGAGCCGGTCAGCTTGTAGCCGCCATCGGCCTTCGCCGCCCGGGTCTTCATCCCGCCGGGATCGGAGCCATGGTCCGGCTCGGTCAGGCCGAAGCAGCCGATCAGCTTGCCGGACGCCAGGCCCGGCAGGTATTTCTCCCGCTGCGCCTCGGTGCCGTAGGCATGGATCGGGTGCATCACCAGGGAGGATTGCACGCTCATCATCGAGCGGTAGCCGGAATCGACCCGTTCCACCTCGCGGGCGATCAGGCCGTAGCAGGTATAGGAGACGCCGGGGCAGCCATAGCCGTCGATGGTGGGGCCCAGAAGCCCGAGCTCGCCCATCTCGCGGAAGATTGCCGGATCGGTCTTTTCCTCGCGCCAGGCTTCGATCACCCGCGGCGCCAGCTTGTCCTGGGCATAGTCGCGGGCGGTGTCGCGCACCATCCGCTCTTCCTCGGTGAGGTTCTGCTCCAGGCCCAGCGGGTCCTCCCAGTCGAAGCTGGCCTTGGACCCGCCCTGCGGCGTCTGAACGTTCATGATGTCATGTCCTTGCTGTCGGGCGATGCGCCCCGGCCTCGCCGGCGGGGCCTGTCCAGGCCCCCGCCTCAGTCGGGGACCACCGCCGTGCTCTCGATCTCGACCTTTGCGCCGGGCTCCAGGAGCCCGGCGACCTGCACCAGGGTCATCGCCGGGTAATGCTTGCCGATGACCTCCTTGTAGGCGGCGCCGATCGCGCGCCCGGCCGCGGCATATTCCGCCTTGTCGGTGACGTACCAGGTCATCCGCGCGATATGCTGCGGGCCCGCGCCGGCCTCGCGCAGGATGGCCACCGTATTCTCCAGGGCCTGCCGGGTCTGCGCGGCGAAATCGTCGGAGACGATCTTGCCCTCGGCCGACCAGCCGATCTGGCCGGCGACGAAGACCTGGCGGCCGGTCGCCGCGATCCCGTTCGAGTATCCCCTGGGCGCGGCCCAGCCCGCTGGCTGCAGAACCTGCATTTCGCTTCCTCCCTCAGCATCGTATCATGGCATTTGTAGGGGCGCGCCGTCGCCCAAACAAGACGGCCGGGCCATGTCATCGCCCGAAAGCGGTCGCCGGAAGTCGGCAACGCGGGTGACGGGACCAATGGCGGACGGGATCCGGGTCGATGCGACGTGGCGGTACGGCCGACGGGCTGGGAAGCAGGTTCAGGCGCCCGGCCGCTGCAGCACGAGGCGGCAGCCCCGGGAGCGGCAGCCCCGGCAAGGGCGCGGCCGGGGCGGGACAGGGGCCGCGCCGGCGCAGCGAAATCGGCGAGGTGATCTTCGAGTTCTGGCCGGCCGGCCGCTACGTCAAGGTCTCGGCGATGCACCCCCGCACCCTCACCGAAGTTTCCATCGTCGGCGATGCCACACGCAGCCAGTCCGAGCTCGAGGAACTGGCGCTGCAGAAGCTGCGCTACGTGCTGGCGCGGCAGCCGCGCTGAGGGCTGCCTTGCGAGCCTGTCGCCTTTGTGGCTGAGTCTTGCGGATTCTGCCCCGGCCTCCGTGGCGGCGGCGAGGGGCGGCTGAGAGGGAGACAAGCGAATGCGCAACACAAAGACTTGGGCAACCCGGGCCGCTGCAACGGCGGTTGCGGCGTTGCTTGCGGGCACGGCGGCCAGTGCCGCGGCGGACGAGGTGAAGCTTGGTGCGCTAATGCCGATGACCGGGGGCCTGCAGGCCTATGGCGAGGCGGCGCTGAACGGCGTGCGCCTGGCTGCGGACGAGGCGAATGCCGCGGGCGGCGTGCTGGGGGAGAAGGTCACGGTCGTGGTGGCCGACACCCAGACCAAGCCGCAGCCGGCGATCGACGCGGCCAAGAAGCTGGTGACCATCGACAAGGTGGCGGGGATCGTCGGCGCGCTGTCGTCCGGCAATACCGGCCCGGTCGCCTCCAGCGTGACCAGCGTCGAAGGCGTGCCGCAGATCTCCTCGGCGTCCACGGCCCCCAGCCTGACGAACCTGCAGGACAAGGACTTCCTGTTCCGGACCGTGCCGTCGGATGCATTCCAGGGCGTTGCACTGGCGCAGATCGTCAAGGGCGCCGGCATCGACAATGTCGCCGTGATGTACCTGAACAACGATTACGGCGAGGGGCTGGCGAAAGCCTTCTCCAGGTCGTACGACGGGATCGGCGGCAATGTCACCGCGGCCGGCGCGTTCGAGCCGAACAAGGCCTCCTATCGCGGCGAGCTGAAGGCCCTGTCGGGCGAGAAGGTCGACACCCTGGTGCTGATCGCCTATCCGGACGATGGCGGCCTGACCATCGTGAAGCAGGCACTGGAGGAAGGCTATTTCAAGAAGTTCGTCTTCACCGACGGCATGAAGGCGGAGAAGGTCGTCGAGCAGATCGGCGCGCAGTACCTGAACGGCAGCATCGGTTCCGCCCCGAAGGCGCTGGAAACCGATTCCGGCATGCTGTTCACCAAGATGTACGAGGGCAAGCACGGCGAGCTGCCGCCGCGCCCGTTCATCGATTCCTCGTATGACGCCGCGATGGTCCTGCTGCTGGCGATCCAGAAGGCGGGCACCACGGACGGCACCAAGGTGCGCGACGCGATCCGCCAGGTCTCCAATCCGCCCGGCGCAAAGATCCTTCCGGGCGAATTCGCCAAGGCGATCGACCTGATAAAGAAGGGCGAGAACATCGACTATGTCGGTGCTGCCGGCGAGCAGGACTTCGACGACAAGGGCGATGTCGCCGGCACCTTCGAGGAATGGACGATCGAGGGCGGCAAGCTGGTCACCAAGCGGGTCTTCGCGCCCGGCCAGGGGTCTTGACGGCGGGGTCCTGAAAGCGGGGTCCTGAGCGACTTCGCTTCCGATCCTTCGGGAAACCCGGGGCGCGGCCAGGCCGCGCCCCTTTTCTCATCGTCACCACCGGGCCTGTCCCGCTGCTGTCCGGTTCAGTCGGGCTACAGTGGGAGACGGCGCACACAATGCCCACGGCTCGTCACAGGCGGGCTTGGCCCAATGGTGTCCGGTTCGGATCGGCTGCTGTGCGATATGGCGCGGCCTGCCTCAAAAGTTCGTCACTCGCGGGCTTGGCCCGCGAGTCCACGGTGCCGCTGCCCAACGGTTTTCGACAGGTTCCGGGGCGATTGAGCCTCGCGCAGGGATGGACCGCCGGGTCGCGCCCACTGCTGTCCGGTTGAGCATGGCCGGCATTCGCTCAAGGCCGCGACTTTACCGGGCTTGCGGGGTCAAGCGTTGACGCTGGACATGGATGTCCTGGCGTTCCCGCAATCGTCACCACCGCGCTCGTCGCGATGGTCCATGGTGCCGCCAGGTTCAATAATGGCCTGATCTTATTGAGGTGCGGCGCGATGGGTTGCCGGGCATCGCCCGGCGACCGGGACAAGCCCGCGCATGACGAAGCTATAAAACGCATGAGGCCGGAGAACAGCACTCGACCGGACAGCCGTGGGTCGCGCCCGGCGGTGACGAGATGGGGAGAACAGCTGCCGGATCCCCGTCCCGGTTCAGCGCGTTCCGTGAAAAGGCCAGACGGTGCAGGGACCTCCGGCCGGGGCCTCAGGCGTCGGGCAGGTCGACCCAGGGGATCACGCCGAACTCGATGCCTTCCTCCACCAGGTCCTCCGCCTCGTCCTTGGAGGTCTGGCCATAGATGTTCCGCGGGCTGGTCTCGCCATAGTGGATCCGGCGCGCCTCCTCGGCGAAACGGTCGCCGACATTGTCGGCGTTCGTCTCCACCGCCTTGCGCACCTGGCGCAGCATGGCCACGGTGGCGGCGGCGCGCTGGCGCTCCTCGGCGCTGGACGGTCCCTTCCGGCTGGCCACGTTGGGCGCCATGATGGCCTTTTCGACCTTGCGCGAACTGCAGTCCGGGCAGACGACCTCGCCCGCCTTGCGCTGCTTGTCATAGGCAGCGCTGTCGCGGAACCAGACCTCGAACTCATGCGCCTCATGGCATCGAAGGGAATATCTGATCATCTACAGAACCGTTACGGGGTACGGCCGAAAGCCTGGCCTGGCACTTGCGCTGTTCGACCGCCAGCCCTGATCATGTGGCAGAAACCCGCGGGAAAACAAGTCTGTACCGGCGCGGCGGCAGGCTGGCGGCAGACTTCGCAATGACGGTCCGGAGATGACGCAGGACCCCCCTTCGGCCTGGCTGCAGCGTCACGCCGGCTTGGCACCGCCGGCCGGGACGGCGCTCGACCTGGCCTGCGGCGGCGGCCGGCAGGGCCGCTGGCTGCTGGCCGCGGGGCGGCCCGTCCTGTTCTGCGACCGCGACCTGTCGCGCACCGCCGACCTGGCCGGCCGGCCCGGCGCGCTGCGCGTCCGGGCGGACCTGGAAGCAGGCGGCTGGCCGTTCGCCCGGGACGGCATCGCGCTGGCGGTGGTGGCGAACTATCTCTGGCGGCCGCTGCTGCCCGCCCTCTTTGCCTCCGTCGCGCCCGGCGGCCTGCTGCTGTACGAGACCTTCATGGCGGGCAACGAGCGGTTCGGGCGGCCGCGCAACCCGGATTTCCTGCTGCAGCCGGGCGAACTGCGCCGGGCCTGCCCCGCGGGCTGGCAGGTCCTGGCCTTCGAGGAAGGCGAGGAGAGCGCGCCCCGCCCGGCCATGCGCCAGAAGCTGGCGGCCCGCCGCGGGCCGGCGGCTCCGGACGGCCGATAGGGTCTATTCCGCGGCCTGACCGGGCGCGGCGGCGGGTGCCGGCATGGCGAAGGGCTGCTCGGTCTGCCAGGCCGGGATATTGCCGCGCGCCTTCTCCACCTTCGCCAGGTCCAGGGTGGCGACGAGGGCGCCGGGCGCCGTGCCGGCCTGGGCGAGGATCTCCCCCCAGGGGGCGACGATCGCGGAATGGCCCCAGGTCTCCCGGCCGCCGGGATGGGTGCCGGTCTGCGCCGGCGCCAGGACGAAGGCGCCGGTCTCGATCGCGCGCGCCCGCAGCAGCACGTCCCAATGCGCCGCGCCGGTCGGCCGGGTGAAGGCGGCGGGAACCGTGATCAGCCGCGCACCGGCCTGGCCCAGCGCGCGGTAGAGCTGCGGAAAGCGCAGGTCGTAGCAGATCGTCAGGCCGATCCGCCCGAACGGCAGGTCATGCACGACGGCGCGGTCGCCGGGCGCGAAATTGCGGCTTTCGCGATAGCTCTCGGTGTCGCTGACGGTGACGTCGAACATGTGGATCTTGTCGTAGCGCGCGGCGATCCGCCCCTGCGGGTCGACCAGGAAGGAGCGGTTGCGGTTGCGCGGCTCGTCCGGATCGCGGATCCACAGCGAGCCGATCACCAGCCAGACCTCCAGCTCCGCCGCCAGGCGGCAGAGCCGCTCCAGCACCGGATGGCCGGCTTCCGGGCGGCCGGCCGCCAGGACCCGCTGCGAGCCGTTGGTCATGAAGCCGGTATTCTCAGGGGTCAGGATCAGCCGGGCGCCGGCGCCGGCGGCCTCGCGGATCAGCCGCTCCGCCTGCCCGGCATTGGCCGCTTCATCGTCCTGCGCGGTCATCTGGATGCAGCCGACCGTCAGTTCCTCAGCCATCGCGTCGCGCCCTCCCCGTCGGATCGTCAGGCGGCCCTCAGGCGGCCTGCAGCATGGCGTCCAGCTTGCCCGCGCGCTCCAGCGCATGCAGCTCGTCGCTGCCGCCGACATGCTGGCCGCCGATGAAGATCTGCGGCACGGTATGGCCGCCGCCGGCCCGCTGCATCATCTCCGCCCGCAGGTCCGGGTCCATGCCGACATCGATCTCGGTGAAGGCGGCGCCCTTCTCGGTCAGCAGCTTCTTCGCCCTGTAGCAATAGGGGCACATCATGGTGGTGTAGATCGTGATCTCGGCCATTTGAGAACATTGCCCTCCGGCGTCGCGGTTCCAGTCGCGTCAGGTGGCGCGATCCGCGCCCTGCAGCGGTCAGGATATAGGGCGCCCGCCGCCCGGCACAATGTCGGCCGGCCCGCCCGCCGGCCAGTCGGGGTCCTGCCGGTCGCGGTCCGCCATGACCCGCGCCAGGGTGACGATGTCGACCGCCGCCGCGCCGCCGCGCCGCAGCACCCGGGCGGCCTCGCGCACCGTGGCGCCGGTGGTGAACACGTCGTCGACCAGCAGGACATGGCGGCCGTCGATCCGCGCCCCGGCGCCGGGCGCCAGGGCGAAGGCGCCCGCCACGTTGCGCTGCCGGCCGCTGCGGCTGCGGCCGCCCTGGCTGGGCGTGGCCCGTGCCCGCAGCAGCAGGCGCGGCGCCATCGGCCGGCCGGCCAGGCGGGCCAGTTCGGCGGCCAGCAGGGCGGCCTGGTTGTAGCGCCTGCGCCACAGCCGGCGGCGATGCAGCGGCACCGGGACCAGCAGGTCGGCACTGGCCAGCAGCTCCGCCGCGGCCGGCGCCATGCGCCGCGCCAGCGCCGCCGCCATGTCGGTGCGGTCGCCATGCTTGAAGGCCAGGATCAGGCGGCGCGCGGTGCCGCCATAGACGAACGGCGCCCGGGCCCGGGCAAAGGGCGGCGGCGCGGCGAGGCAGCCGGCACAGGCCAGCCCCTCCGGCACGGGATGGTCGAAGGGCAGCCCGCAGCAGGGGCAGCAGGGCGGCACGATGAATGTCAGCCCAGACCAGCAGCGGGCGCAGAGATCGCCCTGCGCCGCCACCGGGGTGTCGCAGCCCAGGCATTGCGGCGGCCAGAGCAGGTCGCGAAGGGCGGCCCAGGCGGCGGCGGAGGTCGCCAGCCAGGCGGGGCGGGCGGCGGCCGCCGCCGGACCGCCCTCGTCCGCCGCGACCTCGTCAAGCGGCGCCGGAACACCCATATTGCCGCTCCATGACCCAGAAACTCCCCCCCAGTGCCATGCCGGGTGCCCTGCCCGAGGATCCCGCCGATGGCAGCCGCGTCTTCGACCGGGACCTGCTGCGCCGGCGCCGCGACCGCGCCGCGCCCGGGTTCGCCGCGCACGACTTCCTGAAGCGCGAGGTCGGCGCCCGGCTGGCCGAACGGCTCGGCGACGTGAAGCGCGACTTTCCGCTGGCGCTCGACCTGGGCGCCCATGACGGTACGCTGGCCGAGCTTCTGGCCGGGGTCAACGGCATCGAGACCCTGGTCCATGCCGACCTGTCGCCGGCCATGTGCCGGGCGGCCGCGTCGCGCGGCCTGCGGGCGGTCGCCGCCGACGAGGAGGCGCTGCCCTTCGCCGCCGGCCGCTTCGACCTGGCGGTCAGCGCGCTCTCGCTGCACTGGGTGAACGACCTGCCGGGCGCGCTCCTGCAACTGAACCGGGTGCTGAAGCCGGACGGCCTGTTCCTGGGCGCGATGATCGGCGGGCGCAGCCTGTCGGACCTGCGGGCCGCCTTCATGGAGGCGGAGATCGTGGTGACCGGCGGGGCCGCGCCCCGGGTCGCGCCGATGGTGGAGGTGCGCGATGCCGGCGCCCTGCTGCAGCGTGCCGGCTTCGCCCTGCCGGTGGCGGACAGCGACCGGCTGACCGTGACCTGGCCCGACCCGCTCACCGCGATGCGGGAGCTGCGCGGCATGGGCGAGGGCAATGCCCTGCTGGCGCGCCATCCCGCGCCGCTGCGCCGCGAGGTGCTGCTGCATGCCGCCTCGCTCTGGCTGGACCGGGCGGCGGACGCGGATGGCCGGCTGGCGGTGGAGTTCGAGATCGTCTGGCTGACCGGCTGGCATCCCGATGCCAGCCAGCAGGTGCCGCTGCGCCCGGGCAGCGCGAAGGCGCGGCTGGCCGATGCCCTGGGCACCGACGAACATCCGCTGCCGGGGCAGGGGCGGGGCCTGCAGCACTGACAGGGGACGGTCAGCGCAGCTGGATCAGCGGCGGCCGGCGCTCCTCCTTCGGCTTCGCGGCCGCCTTGGCCAGGGCCAGCTCCGCCTGGCGGCGCTGCCAGCGGTCGAGGCGCCGGGTGGCCGCCAGCCAGATCGGGCTGGCCATCGTCGTCAGGGCGATCAGCGCGACCAGATAGTCATACTCCTCCCGCCCGATCACGCCGGCATCCAGCGCCTGGTTGCCCAGCACGAACGCGAAGGTGCCGATCGGCACCAGCACGGTGCCGCAGAGCAGCGCCTTCTCCCACGGCACCCGCAGGACCCGCAGGGTGAAGACATTGCCGACGGTCTTCAGCAGCAGGGCCAGCACCAGCAGCAGCAGCAGCTCCGCCCAGTTGGCCCGCAGGAACTCGTAGTCCAGCAGCAGGCCGATGGACAGGAAGAACACCATCAGCAGGATGTCCTTCACCGGCTCGGTGGTCTCCACGAAATCCTTGCGATGGGCGGAATTGCCGATGATCAGGCCGGCCAGGAAGGCGCCGAAGGCACCCGACAGGCCCAGCAGCTCGGCGCCCACGGCGAACAGGAAGGCGATGCTCAGCCCGATCAGGGTCAAGAGGCCGCGATCGCCGGCCAGCCGTTCCAGCAGGGCGAGCTTGATGCGCTTGCGCTTGGACAGGAAGGCGATCGTCCCGGCCAGGGCGGCCAGCGCCAGCAGGATGTGCAGCAGGGTGCCCCAGCCCGGCATGCCGCCATGGCCCAGGCCGCCGAGGAACAGGAGCATCGGCACGATCGCCAGCTCCTGCGCGATCAGCAGGCCGACGGCGACCTTGCCGGTATCGCTGCGCAGCTCGTCCACGTCCTGCAGCATGCGGATGCTGACCGCGGTATTGCTGATCACCACGCAGAAGCCGAGGGCCAGCCCGCCGATCAGGCTGTCGCCGCTGATCCAGCGCGCCGCCACCATCGCCGCCACGCAGAGCAGGATCTGCAGCGCCGTCGCGCCCATGGCGACCTGCCAGACCGTGCGGAAGGCGCGCAGCGACAGCTCCATGCCGATGAAGAACACCAGCAGGGTGACGCCGAGCTCCGCCAGCAGGTTCACCCCATCGCGATGGTCGATCAGGTTGAACACCGACGGCCCCAGCAGGAAGCCGGCGACGATGTAGCCGACCATCGCCGGCTGGCGCATGCCGATCATGGCGATGCCCAGCGCCGAGGCCGCGAAGCAGACCAGGGTGATCTCGATGACCTGGTGGTCGATATGCATGCCCGTCCGGCCCTCCGGGGTCCGCGCTCAGAGCTTGTGAATCAATCGACCGTAATGCTGAAAGCCCACTTCCATCGTCGCCACCGGGACAAGCCCGCGGGTGACGAAGCGGTGCGGTAGGGTCTCAGCAGTCGAGGTCTGCGCATCGCGCATCCATTGTCAGTTTTTTCAGGTCTGCAGGAAGTCCCGCAGCATGGCAACAAGCGGCAGGTCTGCCGGCGGCATCGGCAGGTCGCGCATCCGGTTCGGCCGCAGCCAGCGCAGCGCCTGGCCTTCCTGCGGCGCGATCGTGCCGCGCCATTTGCGGCAGATGTACAGGGGCATCAGCAGGTGGAAATCGTCATAGCCATGGCTGGCGAAGGTCAGCGGCGCCAGGCAATCGGCCGAGACGTCGATCGCCAGCTCTTCGGCGAGTTCGCGGATCAGCGCGGCTTCCGGCACCTCGCCGGCTTCCACCTTGCCGCCGGGGAATTCCCAGAGCCCGGCCATCGCCTTGCCCGCGGGCCGCTGCGCCAGCAGCACGCGGCCATCGGCGTCGACCAGCGCGGCGGCGGCCACCAGCACCATGCGCATGGCCGGCCCCTGCCGGTCCGCCAGCGCCGCGCTCAGCTGCGATAATCGGCGTTGATGTCGATATAGCCGTGGGTCAGGTCGCAGGACCAGACCTCGGCGGCGCCCGGGCCGTCGCCCACCTGCACGGTGATGCGGACATCGCTTCCCGCGTAATGCGCCGACGCGGCCTCCTCGTCATAGTCCGGCAGCACGCCGCCATTGGCGGCCACCAGCTGGTCGCCGATGCGGATCGCCAGGACCTCCGGCGGGATGTCGTAGCCCGACTTGCCGACGGCCATGGCGATGCGGCCCCAATTGGCGTCGCCACCTGCCACCGCGGTCTTCACCAGCGGGGATTCGGCGATCTTCAGGGCGATCAGGCGGGCATCGCGGTCGCTGTCCGCGCCGGCCACCTTGACGGTCAGCAGCTTGCTGGCGCCCTCGCCATCGGCGGCGACCTGCCTGGCCAGGTCGATCGCCACCCCGCGCAGGGCATGCCGGAAGCCGGCCAGCCGGTGGTCCGACAGGTCGTCCAGGACCGGGTTGCCGGCGCTGCCGGTGGCGAACAGCAGCGCCATGTCGCTGGTCGACATGTCGCCGTCGACGCTGACGCAGTTGAAGCTGACCTCGTTCGCCTCCTGCATCAGGCCGCGGATCACCTCCGGGTCCAGGGCCGCATCGGTCGCCAGGAAGGCCAGCATGGTCGCCATGTTCGGCGCGATCATGCCGGACCCCTTGGCGATCCCGGCGATGCGCACCTTGTGGCCGTCGATCTCGGTTTCCGCCGCGGCGCCCTTGATGAAGGTGTCGGTGGTGGCGATCGCCGTGGCGGCCGCCTTCCAGGCGGCGGGGCCCGCGCCGCCGGCCTGCGCCCGGCGGGCCAGGTCCGGCAGGATCGCCTCGACCGGATCGGCGTCCGGCACCTGGCCGATCACCCCCGTCGAGGACAGGCAGACCTCCTCTGCCCGGCAGCCGGTCGCTGACGCCGTCGCGGCGGCGCAGCGCTCGGCGAAGCGGTCGCCGGGCGCGCCGGTCATCACATTGGCATTGCCGGCATTGACCAGCAGGGCCCTGGTCCGGCCCTGCTGCAGCAGCTTGCGGGTCCAGCGCACCGGAACGCCGGGAATTGACGAGGTGGTGGTGGCGCCCCCCAGGGTCGTGCCCTCCGGGAAGGTCATCAGCAGGATGTCGTCCCGGCCCTTGTAGCGCATGCCCGAGGCACCGGCGGCGATGCCGACGCCGGGGATCTCCGGCAGGTCGGGAAACCGCGCCGGGGCGAGCGGGGAGACGGGATGCTTCGATGCCATGATTCAGGGTCCAGCCGTGATGCCGCGGAGGCTGCGGTGTCGGCGGACCCTAATAAGCCGGCGGCCGGTGCGCAATATGCCGCACCGGCCGCCGGAACCGGTTTTCCGGTCTTGCCGGCGCCTGCCGGCCGGCCGCTACTCCTTGGCGGCCGCAGGCGGTGTGTCGGGGGCGGCCGCAGGCGGTGTGTCGGCGGCGCCCGCAGGCGGTGCGGCGGGGGCGGCCGGCCGATCGACCTTCTCGATCTCCGCATCCGCCGTCAGGCGCTCGACCTCGGCGGTGATGGCCTGCTCCACGACCTTCTGCTGCAGGTCGCCGCGCACCTGGTCCAGCGGCGGCGGGGCGGCCTTGCGCTTCGCCTCCGACTTGATCACGTGCCAGCCGAACTGGGTCTGCACCGGCGCCGCGGTATAGCTGCCGGGCTCCAGCGCGAAGGCGGCCTCGGCGAATTCCGGCACCATCTGCTCCTTGGCGAAGAAGCCCAGGTCGCCGCCCTGGGTCTTCGACGGGCCGGTGGAATAGGTCTCCGCGGCCTTGGCGAAGTCCATGCCGCCATCCAGCTCGGCGATGATCTCCTTCGCCTTCGCCTCGTCTTCCACCAGGATGTGGCGGGCATGCACCTCTTCCTTGTCGCCCATCTCCGCCTTCATCGCCTCGTAGGCGGCGGCCACGGCCTCCTCGGTCATCGCCTTTCTCGCGACATCCTGCAGGTAGAGCTGGGTCAGCACCTTGCGGCGGCGGATCGCCATCTGCTCGGCGAAGGCCTCGCTCTCGTCCACCCCGGCGGCATCGGCGGCCTGTGCCACCAGCGCGGCGCTGATCACGTTGTCGAGAACCAGGTCGAACAGCATCGCCTGCGGCACCTGGCGGGCTTCCGGCGGCAGGCTGCGCAATTCCTCGCTCAGCGCCTGCATGCGGATTTCCTCGCCGTTCACCCGCGCGACGACGGGATTGGTATCCGCGGCGGCGGCGGCGGCGTCCTGGGCCGCCTTGTCCTGGGCGAAGGCAGCGGGCGCCAGCGCGGCGGGGGCCGCCAGGGCAAGGGCGCTGCACAGCAGGGCGGATCGCAGCAGGCCGGCCCGGCGGGCCTTCGGCCGGTCGGGCCCGAGGGCATGAAAACGCGTCATTGATGGCTCCTTTTGCCCGGCCGGCAGGCTTGCTGGCCGGATTGAAAACTGGGTTTCAGCTTGGTCCGGAATATGGCGATCGCAAGGCGGCAAACCGTCCGCTTGATTGACAGTGTTTCGGCCACTCCTTATCTCAGACGCCAGTGCGGCCGGTTACGAGGCCCGCCGCGACCCCCGATATCCGCGCGAGTGAGATCCCCATGTTCGGCGCGATGGCGCAGAAGCTGTTCGGCACGACAAACGATCGTATCGTCAAGGCCTACCGCAAGCGGGTCGGCGCAATCAATGCGCTTGAGCCCGAGCTGGAAAAGCTCAGCGACGACGATCTGAAGGCGAAAACCGTCGAGTTCCGGCAGCGGCTGGCCGATGGCAGCGACCTGGAGGATCTCCTGGTCGAGGCCTTCGCCGTGGTGCGGGAGGCGTCGAAACGCACCTTGGGTCAGCGCCATTTCGACGTGCAGCTGATCGGCGGCTCGGTCCTGCACGAAGGCAATATCGCCGAGATGAAGACCGGCGAGGGCAAGACCCTGGTGGCGACCCTGCCGGTCTACCTGAATGCGCTGAGCGGCGAAGGGGTCCATGTCGTCACGGTCAACGACTATCTCGCCCGCCGCGATTCCGCCTGGATGGGGGCGATCTACCAGTTCCTCGGCCTGAGCGTGGGCGTCATCCTGCACGAGATGGACGACGAGCAGCGCCGCGCCGCCTATGGCTGCGACGTCACCTATGCCACGAACAACGAGCTGGGCTTCGACTATCTGCGCGACAACATGAAGTTCCAGCGCGCGGCGATGGTGCAGCGGCCGTTCAACTACGCCATCGTCGACGAGGTCGATTCGATCCTGGTGGACGAGGCGCGGACGCCGCTGATCATCTCCGGCCCCAGCGAGGATTCCTCGGAGCTGTACCGCCAGGTCGATACCCTGATCCCGCAGCTGACCGAGGAGCATTACGAGAAGGACGAGAAGTCCAAGACCGTCAGCTTCACCGAGGCCGGCACCGAGCGCATCGAGGAGCTGCTGCGCGGCGCCGGGATGCTGGAGGAAGGCGGGCTCTACGACATCGAGAACATCACCGCGGTGCATCACGTGAACCAGGCGCTGCGCGCCCATCACATGTTCGCCCGCGACACCGACTACATCGTCAAGGATGACAAGGTCATCATCATCGACGAGTTCACCGGCCGCATGATGGAGGGACGGCGCTATTCCGAGGGCCTGCACCAGGCGCTGGAGGCGAAGGAGAAGGTCACCATCCAGGCGGAGAACCAGACCCTCGCCTCGATCACCTTCCAGAACTATTTCCGGCTCTACCCGAAGCTGGCCGGCATGACCGGCACCGCGATGACCGAGGCGGCGGAGTTCGCCGACATCTACAAGCTGGAAGTGGTGGAGATCCCCACCAACCTGCCGGTGGCCCGCGCCGACCATGACGACGAGGTCTATCGCACGGCGAAAGAGAAGTACGAGGCGATCGCCGACGAACTGGCCGATGCGCAGGAGCGCGGCCAGCCGGTCCTGGTCGGCACCACCTCGATCGACAAGTCGGAACTGCTGTCCCGCCTGCTGAAGGAACGGAAGATCCGGCACAATGTGCTGAACGCCCGCTATCACGAGCAGGAGGCGCATATCGTCGCCCAGGCCGGGCGGCTGGGCTCGGTGACGATCGCCACCAACATGGCCGGCCGCGGCACCGACATCCAGCTGGGCGGCAACCTGGACATGCGGATCGCCGACGAGGCGGCGCCGATCGAGGACGAGGCCAGGCGCCAGGCGAAGATCGCGGAGATCACCGCCGAGGTCGAGGCTGCGCGCGAGAAGGTGAAGGAGGCCGGCGGCCTCTACGTGATGGGCACCGAGCGGCACGAGAGCCGGCGGATCGACAACCAGCTGCGCGGCCGGTCCGGCCGGCAGGGCGATCCCGGCACCTCGAAGTTCTTCCTGTCGCTGGAAGACGACCTGATGCGGATCTTCGGGTCGGAGCGCATGGACGGCATGCTGCGCAAGCTGGGCCTGCAGGAGGGCGAGGCGATCGCCCATCGCTGGATCAACAAGGCGCTGGAGAAGGCGCAGCAGAAGGTGGAGGCGCGGAACTACGACATCCGCAAGAACCTGCTGCGCTTCGACGACGTGATGAACGACCAGCGCAAGGTGATCTACGAACAGCGCATCGAGCTGATGGAGGCCGAGGACGTCCACGACACCGTCGTCGACATGCGCAAGGACGTGATCGAGACCCTGGTGGCCCGCCATATCCCGGAAAAGGCCTATGCCGAACAATGGGATGCCGAGGGCCTGCGGGTGGAGGTGGAGCGCATCTTCGGCGTCAACCTGCCGATCCCGGACTGGGCCAAGGAAGAAGGCATCGCCGACGAGGAGATCCGCCACCGGCTGCAGGACATGGCCGACCGCAAGGCGGCCGAGAAGGCGGCGAATTTCGGCCGCGACACCATGCGGATGGTGGAGAAGAGCCTGCTGCTGCAGTTGCTGGACCAGAAGTGGAAGGAGCATCTGCACCACCTGGACCATCTGCGCCAGGCGGTGGGCCTGCGCGCCTATGCCCAGCGCGACCCGCTGAACGAGTACAAGCGCGAGGCCTTCGACCTGTTCGAGACCATGCTGTCCGGCCTGCGGGAGACCGTGACCCAGGTCCTGGCCCATGTGGAGATCCGGCCCCGCGACGAGGCCGAGGAGGCCGAGCGCGCCATGCGCCAGCAGCAGGCGGCCTTCGCCCGCATGCAGGCCAGCCATCCCGACCCGGAGGATGCGGCCGCCACGGACGGCGACGACCCGATGCCTGTCGCCGCCGCGGCCGGCGGCCGCCAGGCGCAGCCGCGCCGCGCCCAGGCCCGGCCGGCGGCACAGCCGCAGGCGGTGAGCCGCCAGGCCGCGGCACGGGTCGACAAGAACGACCCCGCCACCTGGGGCCGGGTGTCGCGCAATGCCGCCTGCCCCTGCGGGTCGGGCAAGAAGTTCAAGCATTGCCACGGCGCGGTGGCCGCAGCCGGCGCCGATCCGGCCGCGGAATAGCGCCCGCGCCCTCAGTCTGGGGCGATTATCTCCAAGGTCGGGAAACAGTCCGCGAAGCGGCCGCGGTCGCGCGCGTTGCTCCAGGACAGGGTCAGGACCATCGCCGTGGTCACGGCGATGGTGAGGAAAGCCAGGAGCATCCCGATCCCCGTCACTGCCAGGGCGGGTGGCTCCCCGATGGGTGCCGCCCCTGCCGCCGCTACGGGGCCATGGCCTTCCCGTCCGCCAGCGACAGGCAGTGCAGGTCCGGCCCCAGCGCCGCCCGTGCCACGTCGACCAGGTGGCGGTGGTGGGTGAAGACCAGCACCTGGGTCCGCATCGCCAGGGTGCCCAGCACGCGGAAGCCCGCCTCGGCGCGGGCATCGTCGAAATGGACGAACAGGTCGTCGGCGATGAAGGGCAGGGGGGCGGCCTTCTGCAGATAGTCCTCCACCGCCGCCACCCGCAGGGCGAGATAGAGCTGGTCGGCGGTGCCGTCGGACATGCCATCGATGCCGACCCTCGCGCCGTCCGGTCGCCTGCCGGTGAGCAGCAGGCTGTCGTCGCCGCCGAACTCCAGCGCCAGTTCGCTGAACGAACCGCCGGTCAGCATGGCGAAATGGCCGCTGGCGCGGGCCAGCAGCGGTGCCTGCTTTTCCTGCCGGTAGCGGTCGATCGCCCAGTCCAGCAGCAGGGCGGCGGATTTCGCCTGGACATAGGTTTCGGCCACGTCCTGCATCTCCGCCAGCGCCGCCTCCCGGTCGGCTGCGGCCCGGGCGGCGAGGTCCGCCCCGCCCACCGCGGCGAACGCCGCATGCGCCGTGGTCAGCGCATCGCGCGCCTCCAGGCGCTGCCCGTCCAGCGCGGCCAGCTCGCCGGCGAGCGCATCGTCGCGGGCCTTCACCGCGTCGATATCCGCGCCCGCGCATTCGGCTTCCAGGTCCGCCGGGGACAGCCCGTCGCCGGCCGCGGCCAGGGCCGCCAGGACGGCTGCCTGCGCCTGCCGCGCCTCGTGCAGCGCCTCCGCCCGCCCGATCGCCGCCCATAGCCCGTCGAGGTCCGCGGCACCGGCCTGGCGGCGCAGATCGTCGATCGCCTCCTGCGCCGCCGCCCGGGCGGCCTGTTCGTCGGCCAGCCGCGCCTCCTCGGCCGCGATATCCCGTGCCCGGTCGGCGCGGCGGCCGGCGATCTCCTCCGCGGCCTCCAGCTGCCGGGCCATCTCCAGCACGACGGTTTCCGGATCGACTTCATCCCGGTCCGCCGGCGCGGGCAGCAGGGCGGCGGCGAGCGAAGCGGCCTCCGCCTCGAAAGCGGCGATGTCGCGCTCGATCTTGGCGATGCGGTCGTGGCGCAGGGCCTCCGCCGGAATGGCGATCTCGCGCATCTCCTCCAGGGCGGTGATCCGGGCGTCCATCGCGTCGGGCGCGCCGTCGCCGTCCAGGCCGATCGCGGCAGCCGCCTCGTCCCAGGCGGCCTGCCAGGACGCCCAGTCCCGTTCGGCGGCGGCAAGGTCCTGTTGCCTGCGATCGAGCTGGCGCTCCGCGGCCCGGAGTTCATCCACCTGCTGCTGCCGCTGTTCGGCGGCGCGTTCGTGACGCTGCTGGCAGGCGCCGGCCGCCTCCAGCAGCAGGCGGAGGCTCTTGCCGCGCCAGGGCGCGATGTCCTCGCCGCAGGCGGCCATGGCATCCAGCAGGGCGGCACCGGCGGCCGCGCTGTCGCGGCGCAGCCTGTCCAGCTCCCGCTCCGCCGTGCCGCGCCCGGCCGCCGCCTCGATCAGCTCCGCACGGGCATCGAGCCAGGCCAGCATCCGGTCGGCGCGGTGCGCCGCGGCACCCGCGTCCGGCAGGTCCGGCAAGGCGGACCAGAGCTGGCGCCATTCCGCATCCAGCTCCGCCGCTTCCGCCGACAGGGCGCTCTCCTCGCTCGCCGCAAGGGTGGCGAGCGCCTCCTCCTGTTCGGCGATGGCGCGGGCGGTGACGGCCAGCCGCGCCGCCGCCTCGGCATGGGCGAAGCGGTCGTCCGCGACCGCGTCGGCGGCGGCGATGGCGGCCGCGTGACCGTCCAGGTCGGCCGGCGGCACGGCCCTGCCGGATGCCAGGCCGCCGCGCAGGGCCGCCCAGCCCGTGTCGCGGGCGGCCCGTGCCTCGGCCAGCTCTTCCGCCGAAACGGCATGCTCGGTTCGCCGGATGCGCTCCGCGGCCTTCCGGTGCCGGGCCAGCTCGGCCTCTCCGGCGCGGCGCCGTCCGGCCGCGTCGTGCCGGCGCCGGGCAAGGTCCAGGCTGCGGTCGCGCCAGCGCTGCACGCTGGCCCGCTCCGGCGGGGCGATGGCGGTGAGGGCAGCGAGGTCGGGCATCGCCGGGTCGAGGCCGTCGAGCCCCCTGGCGATGGCGGCCCCGGCCTCCGCCAGCCGGGCCTCCAGCGCCTCCATCCTGGCGGCCGGATCGCCGCCGCCGCGCAAAGTGCGGATCTGGGCGGCGAGCGCGGCGGTGTCCGCCGGCACCGGCGTCTCCGCCAGCGCATGCTCCGCCTCGGCTCGCTTCGCCCTCGCTTCGGCCGCGGCGTTCCGTGCGCCGGCCAGGCCCGCCTCCAGCCCGCCGCGCCGGGCCAGCAGGCTGCGCAGGGCGGCCAGTTTCGGCCGCGGCGGGATCCGCGCCAGCACGGCATCGAGTTCCCGCTCCGGCCAGTCCAGCTCGGCCGCCAGGCGGTGCAGCTGGCCCTCCGCCGCGGCCAGCTCCTGGCGCCGCCGCGGCAGGCTGGAGCGTTCGCCGCGAAGCTCGATCCGCCGGTCGCGGAGCTGGCGGATATCCGCCGCGCGCTCCAGCAGGGCGGTCGCCGGGACCAGCGCCGCATGGCTGTCGCGCACTGCCGCCAGGCGTTCCTCCGCCTGCTGGATGCGGTCGGCGGATTTCTCCAGCTCGCGGACCGCCGCCTGCAGGCGTGGCCGCGAATCCTCCGGCAGGGGCGGGGCCGGCTCCAGCGCCGCGATCGTCGCGTCCAGCGCGGCCTTTTCCCGGATATCGGCATGAACCCGGCGGATCCGCCCCAGGCGGGAGCGTTCGGCGCCCAGCGCCTGGACCTGCGCGTCGAGCGCCTCGAAGGCGGCGCGGGCCGCGCTGTCCGCGTCGCGCAGCTTCTGCCAGTCGGTGGCGGTGACCGTGCCGTCGCGCAGTGCCGCTTCCGCCGCCTTCAGCCTGTCCTCGGCCTGGGCATAGGCGCGTTTTGCCGACCGGCGCGGCCCCCACAGCGCGTCGGCCTCCGCATTCAGGGCCGACAACCGGTCGCGCAGGCCGCCCAGGCCGGCGCCCGCGGCGAATAGCATCTGGCCGACCTCGTCGCGGGCCTCCAGGATCTCCTGGCCGCCCGCGCGCAGCCGGCGATGGTCCAGGCTGAACATGCGGGCGTAGAAGGCGCGGTCGGCACCCTGCAGGAAGGGCCGCAGCGCGCCCTCGCCGGCCGGCAGAGGCATGCCCTCGCCATCCAGCAGGGTGTCGCGGTTGCCCTTGCGGCGCTGCACGGCCAGGCGCTCGCCTGCGCCTTCCAGCTCGGCGCCCAGGCGCATGGCGGCATAGTCGTGCAGGAAATTCAGCGGCGAGCGCGCCGGAATGCCGAACAGCAGGTCCTCGAGCGCGGCGAGCGAGGTCGACTTCCCCGCCTCGTTCGGCCCGAACAGGATGTGCAGGTCCGGCCCGTCCCCCGCCGGGGCGCCCCCCACCGGACCGGGGGCCAGGTCCAGCGAGAGGTCGGTGAACCGGCCGTAGCGGATCAGGTCCAGGCGGGCGATACGCATCGCTCAGTCCGTGTCCGTCCCGCCGTCGCCGGACGGGCCGGGTGCCGTTCCGGCCAGATGCGCCGCCAGCCGGCGCCGTCCCAGCGCCACGATGCCGTCCCTGTCGCCGGCCAGCGCAGCCGCCAGCGCCGGGCTGTCGACCTCGTTCCGCAGGGCCGGCGGCAGGCCGCGGGCCATGGCGAAGACCTCCGCCTCCAGCCGCTCGGCAAGCTGCGGGTCCGCGGCGGCATGGTCCAGCAGGCGCTGCAGGTCGCCCAGCGCATCGGCGCGGGCATGGCGGACGGCGTCCTCGCCCGCCGGCTCCGTCGCCAGCGCGACCTTTTCGACCCAGGCGGTATCGGGGCCAAGGGCGAGGGCGGCGGCCCGGGCGCCGGCCAGCAGGCCCGGCCGCGCGGCCGGCAGGCTGTCATGCAGGGCCGTGGCGCCATGCAGCTCGATCCGGACGGCGAGCAGGCGGTCGCCGGCCCCGCTGCGGGCAGCATCCCCGGCCGCGGCCTCCCTGGCGGCGGCATCCCCGGCGGCGGCCTCCACCCTGTCGCGGATCCTGTCCTCCAGCGCCGGCAGCCGGTCGCACCCTGCGGCATCGACCCGCAGCACTGCCCAGCGCACCACGTCGGTTTCCAGCCGCGCCATCTCCGCCACCATGCCGTCGGCAACCGTCACCAGCCAGGCGCCTTTCGCCCCCGCCTCGCGGATATGGCGGCCCTGCAGGTTGCCGGGGAACACGACATGCGGCGCCTCGTGCAGCACCTCCGCCTGGTGGACATGGCCCAGCGCCCAATAGTCGTAGCCCTTGGCCACCAGTTCCCCCAGGGTGCAGGGCGCATAATCGGCATGCCCGCCGCGGCCGCCCAGCCCGGTATGCAGGACGCCGATATTGAAGGCGCCGGCCACCGGCTCCGGATAGCCGGGAACCAGGTTCTCGGTGACGTCGCGCTGCGGGAAGCTGCGGCCGTGCAGCACGACCTCCCGCCCGTCCAGGCGGAAGCTTTCCGCCCGCCGATGGCCGAAGGTGCGGACGTTGTCGGGCAGGGCCAGGCGCCGGGTGATCCGGCTTTCCGCATCATGATTGCCATGCGCCAGGAAGACCGGGATGCCGGCCCGGGCCAGGCGGCCCATCTGCGCGACGAAGAACAGCCCGGTCTGGTAGTCACGCCAGTCCCCGTCATAGAGGTCGCCGGCGATCACCATGAACTCCGCCTGCGCCTCGATCGTGGCGCCGACCAGCCCCTCGAACGCCGCGCGGGTTGCGGTACGGATGCGCTCCGCGGCCGCGCCGTCCTGCCCCGCCAGGCCGCGCAGCGGGCTGTCCAGGTGGATGTCCGCGGTATGGACGAAGCGGAAGGCCATGCGCCCTCAGGCCGGGTCCGGCGCGGTATCCGTGGCCGGCGCCACCTGCGGGGTCAGCACGACCAGGAAGAAGCCGACCAGCATCAGGGCGCCGGAGAGCCAGACCAGCGGCGAGTGGCTGTCGGCGAACAGCAGGATGCCCCAGAGGGTGCCGAACACCAGGCCGACGACGTTCATCATGGAGAACAGCACCGCCCCCGTGCGGTTGATCAGGAAGAAGAAGAACGGCCAGACCACTGCGTTGATCAGCATCGCCGCCGGCAACGCCCATTCCCGGTCGTCGCCGTTCTGGAACGGCAGGTAGTACTGCCCGGTCGCGACCACCAGGACGATCAGCCCGGCCACGCCCGCGAACAGCAGGCCGCTGGCCAGGGCGAAGTCCGGCGCAGCCGGCGGGCGATAGAGCTGGACATAGACGTTCAGCACGGCAAAGCAGAACGGCACCAGCAGGGCGATCAGGAACCAGCCCGCCATGTCGGGGGTCGGCAGCGCGCCGGCCGGCACCACCATGACCAGCACGCCCACCACGGCGAGCGCCAGGCCGATCGTGGGCATCGGGTGGAAGCGGCTGGCCCGCGCGGCCAGGGACACCAGGTAGGTGAAAGCCGGGGTCAGCACGATCAGCAGCACGGCGATGCCGGTGGGCAGCTTGCCCGACACGAAGGCCAGCAGCGCGAAGGGGAAGGCGAAGCCCAGCAGGCCGGAGATCAGGTTGGACTTCAGGTGCGGCCAGGACAGCTTCGGCACCTGGCCGCGCGCCAGCGCGATGGCCAGCACGATGATGCCGGCGCCCAGCGCATACCAGAAGACATAGGCGGTGGCCGGGATGCCGGCCTGGAAGGCCAGGACGTTCACCGGAAAGAGCAGGCTGAAATTCAGCCCGGCGAGCAATATCAGGAACAGATTCCGAGCCATGCGATGCCTTGTCCTCCCCCAAGGAAGCGCCGCCATGGGCGGGCCCCGCGCAGGCCCCCTGGCGGACCGTTGTCCGGTCCCTGCCGCGGGGGCTAGGCTGTCCAGCATGCCGGCACCGCCGGAACGATGCCAGCCGGGATCCGGCCCGGTCCAGGACGAAGCCGCACGCATGACCCTAAATCCCCGCGCCCGCCCCTTCACGGTGCAGGTCGATCCCGCCATCGTCGACGATCTGCACGACCGGCTGGACAGGATCCGCTGGCCGCAGGAACCCGATGACGAGCCCGGCTGGCTGTATGGCGCCAACCTGGCATACATGAAGCGCTTCGCCGCCTATTGGCGGGAGGAATTCGACTGGCCCGCGGCGCAGGCGCGGCTGAACCGCTTTCCGCAATACCTGGCGGAGATCGATGCCGGCGCGCATGGCCGGCTGGACCTGCATTTCGTCCTGCGCGAGGGGGCGGGGCCGGACCCGCTGCCGCTGGTGCTGACCCATGGCTGGCCGGGCTCGGTCTTCGAGTTCTGGGGGATCGTCGACGCCCTGGCCGACCCGGCGGCGCATGGCGGCGACCCGGCCGACAGCTTCACGGTGATCTGCCCGACCCTGCCGGGCTACGGTTTTTCCACCGGGCTGCGCCGCCCGATGAACCCGCGGGTCATGGCCGGCCTCTGGGCGCGGCTGATCCGCGAGGTGCTGGGGCTGGAGCGGGTCTGTGCCGCCGCGGGCGACTGGGGCTCGGTGGTCACCGCCTGGCTCGGCACCGACCATGCGGAGCTGGTGCAGGCCATCCACCTGAACATGCTGGCCTTCCGGCCGCATCTGGACGCGGCGGCGAAGGCCGGTCTCTCTGACGAGGAGAAGGCCTGGATCGCGCGCTCCAAGAAGCGCTTCGCGCGGCAGGGCGGCTATTGGCAGATCCAGGGCACCAAGCCGACGACGATCGGCTATGGCCTCAGCGATTCGCCGATCGGGCTGGCCGCCTGGCTGGTGGAGAAGTTCCAGGGGGCGCCGGGCGCGGCCGCCTCGGTCCTGCCGCCCTTCCCGATGGACGACCTGATCACCAATATCATGACCTATTGGGTGACGAACTCGATCTCCAGCGCCAACTGGACCTACTGGTCGGTGAACAACCAGCAGGGCGTGGAGCTGCCGCCCGGCCGGCGCTGCGAGACGCCGACCGGCTTCTTCTTCCCGCCGATGGACCTGATCCCGCTGCCGCCGCAGCGCTGGGTCGACCGCGCCTTCAACACGGTGCATCGCACCGATGCCGAAACCGGCGGGCATTTCGTGGCGATGGATAACGGCCCGGCGTTCGTCGCGGACCTGCGGCGCTTCTTCCGCCGCTGCCGCTGACGGGCCCGGGCAGGCACCAGGACAGACAGGGGGACCCGCATGGGATTCATGAACGACAAGGTGTGCATCGTCACCGGCGGCGCCGGCAGCCTGGGGCTTGCCGCCGCGCGGCGCCTGCTGGGCGAGGGCGCGACCGTGATGCTGGTGGACCGCAATGCCGCGGACCTGGAGGCCGCCGCCGCCCGCCTGGCGCAGCCGGTGGAGCGGGTCGGCTGGGTGGCGGCCGATGTCTCCGACCCGGTGCAGGTGAAGGGCTATGTGCAGGAAACGGTCGACCGCTTCGGCGCGATCGACGTGATCTTCGCCAATGCCGGCATCAACGGCGCCATGACGCCGATCGTCGATTATCCGGAAGACGTCTTCGACGCGGTCATGGCGGTCAATGTGCGTGGCCCGTTCCTGGCGATGAAGTACGGCTTTCCGCAGATGAGGGACGGCGGCAGCGTGATCGTCACCTCCAGCGTGGCGGGGCTGACCGCCGATCCCGGGATCAGCGCCTATGCCACCTCCAAGCATGCGGTGATCGGCCTGGTGCGCACCGCCGCGAAGGAGATGGCCGCGCGCCGCATCAGGGTGAACGCGATCTGCCCCGGCCCGATCGACAACGATTTCCAGGGCGAGCTGGAGGAGCGGCTGACCCGGGTGCTGGGCATGGACGCGACCGCCTTCCTGAACGAGCGCATCCCGATGGGCCGCCATGGCAGTGCCGACGAGGTCGCCAAGGTGGTGCTGTTCCTGGCCTCCGACCAGTCCAGCTTCTCCACCGGCGGGGTCTTCACCGTCGATGGCGGCATGCATGTCTGAAGGTGGCGGCGCGCGCCCCGGCAGATCGGCCCCTCAGCCCTGCACCGGCCCGGAGAAGCTTTCGGCGGTATAGCGGCTGACCTGCATCGTGTCGGACCAATGGTCCTTTGCCATGCCGGCCTTGGCCTTCAGATGGGCCAGGAAGGTGTCGGCATCCTGCAGGTCGTCCCAGACCTGCGGCAGGAAGGTGGCACGCCTGTCGCCATCGGCGATGATCAGGCCGTCCACGCCGGGGCGCAGCTTGGCCTTCAGGTCGGCCTCGCTGTCGACATGCAGCGGATGCGGCGGCGACAGGACGGAGATCCCCAGGCTCATGCCCGGCAGCTCCTGCGCGGTCAGCTTCTGGAAGCGCGGGTCGGCGAAGGCGGCCGACCAGGCGTTCCAGGCGATGTCGTTGGCCAGCGGCCGCTGCGCCGCCAGCGAGCCGATGCAGCCGCGCAGCCGCCCGTCGCGCTTCAAGGTGACGAACGAGGCGCGCAGGGTCTGCAGCGCCGCGGAGAAGGTGTCGGTGCGCACCTCCGGCCGCTTGCCGCTGCGCAGGCCCGACTTGATGGCGCGCAGGGCGAGGTCGATCATCGCGTGGCGCTGGCCCACCGCGAATTCGCGGGTGCCGCAGGGCGAGAAGGCCCAGGCGCCATAGCCCACCACCCGGGAGCGGTCGCCGGCGGTATCGCCGGAATTGCACAACCCGATGCGGGTGGCCGACAGGCCCCGGTGCCGGGCCATCAGCAGCATGCCGTTCAGCGGATAGGCGCCGCAGGCGCCATGGCCGTCGATCTTGGCGAAGTCCAGTGCCTCGATCCGGGCGGCAGTCGCGCTGTCGCGGCCGCGCGCATCGTCATAGCCGTGGTAATGGCTGAGGTCCGACGAGATCACGATCGCCGTCTCCGGCCCGCCCCAGACCCGGTCCAGTACCTGGGCCACCGCCAGCGGCTCGGTCGGGCCGACGACCAGCGGCAGCACGGTGAAATCCTCCAGCACCCGCTGCAGGAAGGGCAGGTGGACCTCCAGGCTGTGCTCCAGCGCATGGGCGGCATCCAGGCGATGCACCTGCGGCATGGCCGCGACGGCCTCCACCAGCTCGCGGTCGACCGGGACCTGGCCCAGCGGGGTCAGGAAGCTGTCGGCGGTCGGCAGGGCGATGCCCTGGAACGCCACCCGGTGGGCCGGGCCCAGCAGGACCACGCGGCGGATCCTGTCGCGGGCCGGGCGCAGCCGCGCATAGGCCCGCGCGGCCAGGGCGCCGGAATAGAGATAGCCGGCATGGGGGGCCACGATCGCCTTCGGCGTCGGAAGGTCGAGGTCCGGCGCCTGCGCCAGCAGGTCGTCCACCTGCTTGCGCAGGGCGGCCGGCGCGGCGGGATAGAACGCGCCGGCAACGGCCGGTTCGCGGATCTCGCGCGGCGGCTGCGGCGGCGGGGCGACGACGGTCTGGGTCATGCCGGTGGTCCGTGATCGGTTTGGCCCGGCCGCCGGTGGCGCGGCAGGCGCGATTCCTGGTGCCGAGTATACAGCAAGGCGCACCGCGCTTCAGCGCATGTCGACAGATCTGTTGATCGGCGGCCTGCGGTCCACATATGTTCCGCATGCGCCGATTGCAAACCGGAGAACCCGTCATGGCCGAGGCTGCGCTGGTGCCGCCGCAGTTCCGTGAAGCGACCGTGCCCGGCCGGTACTGGAGCCGGCTGCCGGACGGGCGCGTGCAATGCGAGGTCTGCCCGCGGCTGTGCAAGCTGAACGAGGGGCAGCGCGGCCTGTGCTTCGTGCGCGCGCGCGAGAATGACGGGATGGTGCTGACCACCTATGGCCGCAGTTCCGGCTATTGCGTCGACCCGATCGAGAAGAAGCCGCTGGCGCATTTCCTGCCGGGCACGCCGGTCCTGTCGTTCGGCACGGCGGGCTGCAACCTGACCTGCAAGTTCTGCCAGAACCACGACATGTCGAAGTCGCGGCAGATGGACACCCTGGCCTCGTCGGCCAGCCCGCTGGTGCTGGCCGATGCGGCGCAGCGGCTGGGCTGCCGCTCGGTCGCCTATACCTACAACGACCCGACGATCTTCCTGGAATATGCCGTCGACACCGCCCATGCCTGCCGCGAACGCGGGATCCGCAACGTCGCGGTCTCCGCCGGCTATATCTGCCCGGCGCCGCGGGCGGAGTTCTATGCGGCGATGGACGCGGTGAACATCGACCTGAAGGCCTTCACCGAGGAGTTCTACTACCGCCTGACCGGCTCGCAGCTCAAGGTCGTGAAGGAGACCCTGGAATACCTGGTGCACGAGACCGATGTCTGGGTGGAGATCACCAACCTGATCATCCCAGGTCACAACGATTCCGAGGCCGAGCTGACAGCGATGGCCGAGTGGATCATGACGGCCCTGGGCCCTGGCGTGCCGGTGCATTTCTCGGCCTTCCATCCGGACTACCGGATGCAGGACGTCCCGCCGACGCCGAAGGAGACCCTGCTGCTTGCCCGCCGCATCGCCCTGGCGACCGGCATCCGCTACGCCTATATCGGCAATGTCCACCACGAAGAGGCGGACAGCACCTGGTGCCATGGCTGCGGCGCGAAGGTCATCGGCCGCGACTGGTACCGGCTGACCCATTGGGCGCTGGACGATGCCGGCCGCTGCCTGCAATGCGGCACCGCCTGTGCCGGCCGGTTCGACGGCCCGCCGGGCAGCTGGGGACGGCGGCGCCTGCCGGTCACCCTGTCGGCGCCGGCTCCGGCCGGCTGATGTTGCTTTGCAGCATACGCAATGCGGCAATGCAATATTGCGACGGATTCGCGATTGCATCGTAAATCATTGAAATTGATGAATATAATTTTTATCCGTTTGGCGTAGATCGGCCTGCCTGCCAAATTTTTCTGCGTTGCACTCTTGGCAAACACCGATTTTCCTGTCATATATTGCAGTGCGAGACGGGCTCAGGCCTGGATCGCATGCCCTTCTTGGGCGTTTCCTCCCTAAACTTGGGCCGCGTTCGCGCGGCCCATTTTTTTTGTGCGCCGGGCATGGCGCGCGGCCCCGCGGCCTGCTTGACCGGCAGCGGCGCGCGCCTATGGTCGCGCCGACGGAATGCCCATCGGCGCAGTGCAGCGGGAGGATGAACATGGCGGAAACCCAGGCGATGCGGAGCTTCAAGCTTGTCGCGTTCGGCGGCGCGCTGCAGGAGGTCTCGGAGGCGCCGCCGGAGCCGGTCGGCAGCCAGGTGCTGCTGAAGGTGCGCGCCTGCGGGGTCTGCCACAGCGACATCCATATCGCCGACGGCTATTTCGACCTGGGCCATGGCCAGAAGATGGACCTTGGCCGCGGCATCAAGCTGCCGCGGATCCTGGGCCACGAGATCGTCGGCGAGGTGCATTCCTTCGGCCCGGATGCCACGGGCGTCGCCCCCGGCGACCGGCGGATCGTGTTCCCCTGGGGCGGTTGCGGCCAATGCATCCTCTGCGAACAGGGCAGCGAGCATCTCTGCAACCGCCCGCGCAGCCATGGCACCACCCTGGACGGCGGCTTCAGCACCTATGTGCTGGTCGACCATCCCCGCTACCTGGTGGCCTTCGATCCGCTGCCGGAGGCCTTCGCGGCGACCCTCGCCTGTTCCGGCCTGACCGCCTTCAGCGCGATCCGCAAGGCCGCGCCGGTGGATGCCGAGCATCCGCTGCTGATCGTCGGGGCGGGCGGTCTGGGGCTTGCCGCCATCGGGCTGGCGCGCGCCATCTATGGCACCGGCCCCGTGGTGGCGGAGATCGATCCCGCCAAGCGCGAAGCGGCGCTGGAGGCCGGCGCCACCGAGGTCGTGGACCCGGGCGAGGACGGCATCGCCCGGCAGCTGCTGAAGTCCAGCGGCGGGTTCACCGCCGCCATCGATTTTGTCGGCGCCCAGGCGACGGCGGAACTGGGCATGGCCGTGCTGCGCAAGGGCGGGCGGCTGATCGTGGTCGGCCTGTTCGGCGGCGCCATCGAGCTCTCGGTGCCGACCCTGCCGCTGCGCGCCATCGCCCTCTCGGGCTCCTATGTCGGCTCCCTGGCCGAGCTGCGCGAGCTGGTGGAGCTGGCCCGGGCCGGCCATATCAAGCCGGTGCCGCTGGAGACGCGGCCGCTGGACGCGGTGCAGGACACCCTGGACGACCTGCGCGCCGGCCGGATCCGGGGGCGGGCCGTGCTGACCCCGTAGCCCCTGGCGGCTGTGCCCCGTTATTCCGCTGCGTTGGGGAGGATCCCGGCGTCCGGCGGGCCGAGGTCGCGCACCGCGACCTCGCCCAGGTCCCGCACCAGGCGGTCCATCACGGCGCGCAGCTTGCGGAAGTCGGCGGAGCGCTCGAAGCGCAGCTCGTCCATGTAGAGCGCCCGGTTGATCTCGACCTGCAGGGCATGGACACCCTGCGCGGGGCGTCCGTAGTGCTGGGTGTTGAAGCCGCCGGCATAGGGCACGTTGCGGACCACCCGCAGGCCGGCGCCTTCCAGGCAGCGGGTCGCGGTGTCGATCACCGAATCCGCGCAGGCGGTGCCGTGCCGGTTGCCCAGCACCACGTCGGGCCGGTGGCGGCCGCGGTCGCGGTCGCCCCAGCCGCCGACCGACGGCATGGAATGGCAGTCCAGCAGGACCGCGAAGCCGAATTGCGCCAGGGTGTCCGCCAGCAGATCCGACAGCGCGGTGTGGAACGGCCGCCAGCAGGTCTCGATGCGCAGCAGCGCCTCGGCGAAGGTCAGCTTGCGGCTGTGGATCTCGTGCCCGACGCTGACCACCCGGGCGATCGTGCCCAGACCGCCGGCGACCCGGGGACTGCGCGTGTTCACATAGTCCGGCAGGGTATCGGCGAACATCGTCGGGTCGAGCTCGTAGGCCTCGCGGTTGGGGTCGCAATAGGCCCGCGGGAACAGCGCCTTCAGCAGCGGCGCGCCGGCTGCCGGGGCGCCGCCGAACAGCTCCTCCACGAAGCAGTCCTCCGACCGGCGCAGGGTGTCGCGGTCCAGCCGCGATTGCGCCACGAAGGCCGCCGGATAGTCCCGCCCGCTATGCGGGCTGGACACCACGACGGGCAGGTGCGGCGCGCTGCCGGGCAGCACCTCGATGGCGCGGCCGGGCATGGCAAAGGGCGCGGAGCCGCCCGTTTCGCGTTGCGTCATCGGCGGATGGCGCCTGACGGGGCCCGGCCGGCGGTCGCGGCGGCCGGTGCCGATCTGGGGCCGTGGCTCGGGGGTTCGGACATGCTGGAACTCATGCAGGCGATATGGCGACGGAAGCGGTCGACATCCACTCTTGCATTGCGCGCCGCCTGAGGCTAGTAGATCCAGCCTTGCCGCCGGCCGCAATCCGGCCCGCGGCATCTCGCGAAGGGGGCGGTTAGCTCAGCGGGAGAGCGTCGCGTTGACATCGCGAAGGTCACTGGTTCGATCCCAGTACCGCCCACCATTCTTGGATTCGGGGTCAAAGACACCCCTAGAGCCCGCAGCGGCTCTGCGATTGCGGCGGTTCGAAACCCCTCATTTCGACAGTATGGCGCAGGCCCGGAAAACACCAATCTGAGCACCAGCCTCTTGTGCTCAAACACCTCAGAATCCCATAGATTCCAAGGGTTTGACAGGAACTCCAGAGCGGTTCGAAAAGTCTCTTCAAAAGGCTTGCGGGCCGGACAGGAAACGGTCGCGATTTCCCCAAGCTTGATCTTCTCCTCTTCGAGCACGGCGATCTGGGCCTCATAGGCGGCAATCACGCGGGCGTTCCCAGACGCCATGATCCTGTCGATCAGCTTTCCGATCTTGGCTTCCAAGGCCGCGATCTCTGCGCAGGCAGCAACCATACGGCTCTGCCCTGCATTAGAGCGATTTGTCGTCTGTCGGAATCGTTTTGGGATTCATTCCTGGGGCGAACTGTGATTCACCATGTTGGCTGGAGTTGGAGGCCAGCATGACATGCCCAAGATCTATTCTTCGGACCTGCGCGAGCGGGTCATCATTGCGGTTGAGCAGGAAGGTCTGTCCCGTCGGGAGGCGGCACGCCGGTATCGGGTGAGTGCCTCGACGGCGGTGAAGTGGCTGGACCGCTACCACCGGACAGGACG
>JAVJON010000008.1:0-211931 GCA_040216765.1 Sneathiellaceae bacterium
GTCGCGGTGGTCCATGGTGCCGCCAGGTTCAATAATGGCCTGATCTTATTGAGGTGCGGCGCGATGGGTTGCCGGGCATCGCCCGGCGACCGGGACAAGCCCGCGCATGACGAAGCTATAAAACGCATGAGGCCGCAGAACGGCACTTAACCGGACAGCAGTGGGTCGCGCCCGGCGGTGACGAGAAAGGAAAGACGGCCGGCACCTCCCCGTCCCGGTTCAGTGCCTTCCGTCATCGGCCAGACGGTGCAGGGACCTCCGGCCAGGCAGCCGCAGTGGAACCGGACAGCAATGGGACAGATCCGGCGGTGACGATGGGAATGGGCGCCCGGAATGACGGTCGATCGATGTCCAAGCCCTGGGCGGGGGTCAGTTGGGCGACTTCACGCCGAAGATCGACAGGTCCACCCGTTCCGGTCCCAGGAAGGTATCCGGCAGGAAGGTGGAGATGATCGGCACGTAGGTCACCAGGATCAGGAAGCCGAACAGGATCGCCAGCCAGGGGGCCGCGGCCTTCACCACCGCCATGATCGACATCCGGGTGATGCCGGCGGTGACGAACAGGTTCAGCCCGACCGGCGGGGTGATCAGCCCGATCTCCATGTTCACCACCATGATGATCCCCAGGTGGATCGGGTCGATGCCCAGGGTCATGGCAATCGGGAAGACCACCGGCGCGACGATGATCAAGAGGCCCGACGGCTCCATGAACTGGCCGCCGAGCAGCAGCAGCAGGTTCACCAGGATCAGGAAGGTGATCGGCCCCAGGTCGCTGTTGCCCAGCACGGCCGTGATGTCGGCCGGAATCCGCAGGTCGACCAGGACATGGCTGAACAGCAGGGCATTGGCGATGATGAACATCAGCATCAGGGTGACCCGCGCGGCCTCGGTAAAGGTCCGGCGGGTGTCCGGGTGCAGCACCGCCGGCAGCAGGTAGAGCGGCACCTGCCAGACGCCCCGCACGACCGCCATCACGCGGTTCTCCTCGGGCCGGCGCCAGGGGATGCCCTTCATCGGGCCGATATCGCGATAGACGAACAAGGCGATCAGGAAGGCATAGACCGCCGCGACGGCGGCGGCCTCGGTCGGCGTGAAGGCGGCATTGCCCTTGATGCCCAGCGCATCGGCCAGGAAGCCCGGCAGCCCGTAGATGCCGAGGAAGATCACCACGATCAGCAGCAGGCCCCAGCTGGCCTCGCCGCCCGCGCCGGAGAATTCCGCCCAGGTGGCGCGGGGCTGCCGTGGCATCTTCTTGTAGCGGGCCATCAGGTAGATCGCGACCATCAGCGCCAGGCCGGCCAGCAGGCCGGGAATCACGCCGGCCAGGAACATGCGGCCGACCGAGACGTCGGTGGCCGCCGCATAGACCACCATCACGATCGACGGCGGGATCAGGATGCCCAGGGTGCCCGCGTTGCAGATCACGCCGGCGGCGAATTCCTTGGTGTAGCCGGCCTGGATCATGCCGGCGATGGCGATGGTCCCGATCGCCACCACCGTGGCCGGCGAGGATCCCGACAGGGCGGCGAACATCATGCAGGCGAAGACGCCGGCCATCGCCATGCCGCCGCGGAAATGGCCCACCGTGGCAATCGCGAAGCGGATGATCCGCCGGGCCACGCCGCCGGTCGACATGAAGGAGGAGGCCAGAACGAAGAACGGGATGGCGAGCAGGGTGTAGTGTTCCAGGGCGCCGAAGAACACCAGCGCGAGCTTCGCGGGGTCCTGGCCCTGGATCACCACCATCACGAGAAGGCTGGAGAGCCCCAGGGAAACCGCGATCGGCACCCCCAGGATCAGGAACAGCAGGACCAGGCCCACCAATATGGTCGCGATCATGCGCGCCCCCCCGGCTGGCCGGGTCGGGGATGGCCGGGTCGGGGATGGCCGGTGTCGGGCGCACGCTCGCCTGCGGCGCGGGCGGCATCGGCCGCCTCGGCTGCGGCGAGCTGCTCGGAGACCAGGTTCTCCACCTCATGGCTGGCGATGATGCTGTCGCGGCGGCCCGTGACGATCAGCCAGGCGGCCTGAAGGCAGCGCAGGCCGAACAGGCCCATGCCGATGAGGATGCTGGAATAGACCAGCCAGCGCGGCAGGTGCAGGTCCTCGGTGCGGATGCCGATCATCCACATCAGGCTGACATATTTCCAGGCACCCCAGATCAGGATGCCGGCATAGACGGTGCACGCCAGTGCCGCGAACACGGCGACGGCGCGGGCGGTGCGCCGCGGCAGCAGGTTGACCACGGCATCGACACCCAGATGGGTGCCGATCTTCACGCCGTAGGAGATGCCGAACAGCACCAGCCAGGCGAACAGGTAGAGGGTCAGCTCGAGCGCCCAGACCGCGCCGCTGTTGAAAATGTAGCGCGCAACGACCTGGCTGAAGGTGACAAGGGTCATGCCTGCCAGGAGCAGGGCGATGACGCTTTCCTCCAGGGTGTTGATGCTCCTTCCGAGCCGGTCCATCTGCGGGGCTGCCGGGCGGCGCACAGTGCCCCGTGCCGGGCGGGCCGGCACGGGGCGACTATTGGCTGCGGCTGTCAGGTGGCAGCCGGGCTCAGCTGCTGCCGCTCTTGTTGGTCTGCACCGCCGCGTCGATCACGTCCTGGCCGATATCGTCCTGGAACTTCGCCCAGACCGGCTTCATCGCCTTGACCCAGGCGTCGCGCTGCTCCGGCGTCAGGGTGCGGATCACGCCGCCGGCGTCGGCGATCTTCTTCTTGTTGTCCTCGTTGATCGCCGTGGACTGGGCATTGGCCTTCGCCGTCACCTCGTCAAGAATGGTCTTGAGCTGCTTGCGGGTGGCGTCGTCCAGGCCATTCCAGAACGGCGCCGAGGTCACCACCAGATAGTCGATCACGCCGTGATCGGTCTCGGTCGTGCCGTCCTGCACCTCGTAGAACTTCTTGGTGTAGATGTTCGACCAGGTGTTCTCCTGACCCTCGACGACACCGGTCTGCAGCGCGCCATAGACTTCGCTGAACGCCATTTTCTGGGGATTGGCGCCGAGCGCCTCGAACTGCGCCTGCAGCACGTCCGAGGTCTGGATCCGGAACTTCAGCCCCTTCGCATCCTCCGGCATCAGCAGCGGCCGGTTCGCGGACATCTGCTTCATGCCGTTGTGCCAGTAGCCCAGGCCGAGCAGGCCCTTGTCGGTCATCGATTCCAGCAGGGCCTGCCCAGTCGGCCCCTGCTGGAAGCGGTCCACCGCGTCGATATCGTTGAACAGGAAAGGCAGGTCGAACACCCGGAACTTCAGGGTGAACTGCTCGAACTTCGACAGCGACGGCGCGGCCAGCTGCACGTCGCCGAGCAGCATTGCCTCCAGCACCTTGTCGTCGTTGTAGAGCTGCGAGTTGGGATAGACCTCCATGCACAGCTTGCCGTTCATCTCCGCGTTCACGCGGGCTGCAAGCTCCTCGGCCGCTTCCCCCTTGGGGTGGCCCTTCGCCGCCGTGACATGGCTGAACTTCACGACGGTCTCGCCATCGTCGCATTGCGCCATGGCGCCGCCCGCCGAAAGGCCGAGCGCCGCCAGGGCGCCGAGGCAAAGAATTCCGAGCCGCATGGTGGATCCTCCCATTGAATTGCCTGTTGGCGAATTGCCCGTTGGCAGTCCTGTGCGCCGTAATCGGGCCCGCCGCGCGCGGCGGTCCCCGGCTTGTCATACCGTCCGAAGACGAAAAGCCCGGACGTTGGGGCTAGATTGACGTGAATCCGCGCTGCGGCCAAGTGCATTCGCATGGCTGCCCGCCGCGCGGCGCATGGCCGCCCGGCCCGGTGGCCCGGGTCACGCTTCCGGGTCGTTCTCGTCGAGCAGCAGCCCGGCATGCATCGGGCCGGTGTCCATCAGGTCGGCCAATGTGCGCAGGGCCGCGACCAGCCGGGTCTGGGCCGCGCCATCCATGCGGGCAAAGCCGGCAAGAAAGCCGTCATGCATCAGCGGCGGCGCCTGCGCCAGAACCTCTCGCCCGCGCTCCGTCAGGTCCGTCAGCACGATCCGCCGGTCCTCCGACTTGCGGGTGCGGCGGACGAGGTCGCGGCCTTCCAGGCGCTCGAGCACGGTGGTCACCGTGGGTGCGCTCAACGAGATCTCGGCAGCGAGCCCGCCGGTGCTGAGCGGCCCGCGCTCCCGCAGGGTCTGCAGGATGACGATCTGCGGGATCGTCAGGCCGGCGGCGCGGGTCACCCGCTTGGACTGCACGTCGACGGCACGGGTGATGCGCCGGATCGCCCGCATCAGGTCGGCACTCATCGCGGCAAGATCGGCTTCGCGGCGGGCGCCCGGCATGCCGGACCGGTCCCCGCGGGAACGATTGCCGCGGTCACCGGTTCTGTCCTGGCCTGCCAAATCGGCCGCCGGCCGCGCCGGGCCGAGGGCCGGATCGTTTCGGATACCGCGTTCAGCCATCGTCATGTCCGCTTTTTAATTAGACGTCAAATCATTTGACATCTAATCGTTGGCTTCCTACGTAGAGGCAGGCGGCGGGAAGTGCAACCGGCAGGATGGATTTTCGCGCGCCGGGCGGGGCTCGCGGCGCGCGGCTGCGGGTCCGGATCGTCCGGCTTGGGGGTTGGGCCGGCGCATGCGTCGTCCAGGGACTAGAGGGAGATCATGTGCGGGATATCCGGTGAAGTGCGGTTCGACGGCGGCACGGCCTCGGCCGCCGCGGTTGCGGCAATGGCGGAGGCCCAGGCCCCGCGCGGACCAGACGGCAGCGGGCTGGTGGCGCATGGGCGCGTCGCCTTCGGCCATCGGCGGCTGAAGATCATCGACCTGTCCGACCGGGCGGAACAGCCGATGACGGATCCCGGGCTGGGCCTGACGGTCGTGTTCAACGGCTGCATCTACAACTACAAGGAGCTCAAGGCGGAGCTGGAGGGGATGGGCTATGCGTTCTTCTCCAACGGCGATACCGAGGTGGTGCTGAAAGCCTGGCATGCCTGGGGCCCCGACTTCCCGAAGCGCCTGCATGGCATGTTCGCCTTTGCCATCCACGAGCGCGACAGCGGCCGCGTCGTGATGGGCCGCGACAGGTTCGGCATCAAGCCGCTCTATCTGGCGGCCGGGCCGAAGCGCCTGCGCTTTGCCTCGTCGCTGCCGGCGCTCCTGGCGGCCGGCGAGGTGGATACCGGGATCGACCCGGTGGCGCTGCATCACTACATGAGCTTCCACGCCGTCGTGCCGCCGCCGCACACCATCCTGAAAGGCGTGCGCAAGCTGCCGCCCGCGACCTTGCGGGTCTATGAGACCGACGGGCGGTTCACCGACCATGTCTACTGGGACCTGGCTTTCGAGCGTCATCCGGAGGATGCCGGCCTCAGCGACGCGGACTGGGCGGACCGGCTGGAGGCGGCGCTGCGGCTCGCCGTCTCCCGGCGCATGGTCGCGGATGTCCCGGTCGGGGTGCTGCTGTCCGGCGGCGTCGATTCCAGCCTCGTGGTGGCGCTGCTGCATACCGAGGGGCAGAAAGGGCTGAAGACCTTCTCCATCGGTTTCGAGGATGCCGGCGGCGAGGAAGGCAACGAGTTCCGCTATTCCGACATGGTCGCGGCGCATTACGGCACCGACCACAAGCAGATCTTCGTGCCGCAGGCCGACCTGATGGAGGCCCTGCCGCCGACCATCGCCGCGATGTCGGAGCCGATGGTCTCCTACGACAATGTCGCCTTCTACCTGCTGTCGCGCGAGGTGTCGCGGCACGTCAAGGTGGTGCAGTCCGGCCAGGGCGCGGACGAGATCTTCGGCGGCTATCACTGGTACCCGCCGCTGGCGAACAGCAACGACGTGACCGGCGACTATGCGCGGGTGTTCTTCGACCGCGACCATGCCCGCATGGCGGCGCATCTTTCGGCGGACTATGTCGCGGAGGATTACAGCCGCGACTTCGTCACCGCCCACCTGATGGCGCCGGGGGCCGCGACCCCGGTCGACCGGGCGCTGCGGCTGGACAGCCGGATCATGCTGGTCGACGATCCGGTGAAGCGGGTCGACAACATGACGATGGCCCATGGCCTGGAGGCACGCGTGCCGTTCCTGGACCATGAACTGGTCGAACTGGCCGGCCGCATCCCGCCGGAGCAGAAGCTGCGGGACGAGGGCAAGGGTGTCCTGAAGGATGTCGCGCGGCGGCTGATCCCCGCCGAAGTGATCGACCGGCCGAAAGGCTATTTCCCGGTGCCGGCGCTGAAATACCTGGACGGCCCCTATCTGGAGATGGTGCGCGACGCCCTCACCGGGCCGGCGGCGACCGGCCGGGGGCTGTTCCGCAAGGATTATCTGGCTTCCCTGTTCGACGACCCGAAGGCGCATATCACGCCGCTGCGCGGGTCGGAGCTCTGGCAGGTGGGTCTTCTGGAACTCTGGCTGCAGAGCCATGGCATCTAGCGAATGGCGGCAGCGGATGGCGAGGGGGCCCGCAGGATCGGCCCCCGGGGGACGGCGAGGCGGATGAGCAAGGATCGCGAAGCCAAGGACGGCACGGCCGGGGACCGCGCAGCGGTGGAACGGCAGGGCGAGCGCAGCCGTTCGGCCAGCAATTACCGCCGGCGCATGCAGCGGCTGCGGGCCGAGGCCCGGGTGGTTCGCGACCCCGCGTCGCGGCCGCCGGGCGAGGCGCCGGCCGCCAACGCCACCGTCGATTGCGGCTGGGGCCGGGTGCTGTTCGGCCAGACCTTCGAGGATCCGACGGACCTGGTGGCATCCCTGCGCGACGAGCGGGCGGAGCGGCGCGACATCGCCTTCTATGTGCGCGACCCGCATGTCGTGGTGGCGCATGCGCCGCAGGAGGTGTTCCTGGACCCCTCCAACACCTACCGGCTGGACCTGCCCCGCTATCGGCCGGCAGCGACGCAGCCGCGCGGCTTCACCATCCGCCGGCTCAGCGACCCGGCGGATCCGGAGGCGGTGAACCGCATCTATGCCGGCCGGCACATGGTGCCGGTCCCGCCGGAATTCCTCTGGAGCAACCGCGACAGCCGCAAGATCACGATGTTCCTGGCGGAGGACGAGATCACCCGCCAGGTGGTCGGCACCGTAACCGGCATCGACCACCGCCAGGCCTACGGCGATCCCGATGGCGGCTCCTCGCTCTGGTGCCTGGCGGTCGATGCCCAGGCGGTGCAGCCGGGTATCGGCGAGGCGCTGGTGCGGCGGCTGGCGGAGCATTTCGCCGCCCGCGGCGCGCAGTTCATGGACCTCTCCGTGATGCACGACAACAGCCAGGCGATCGCGCTGTACGAACGGATCGGCTTCGCGCGGGTGCCGGTGTTCGCGGTGAAGCGCAAGAACCCGATCAACGAGAGCCTGTTCACCGGGCCGGTACAGGTCGAGAACCTGAACCCCTATGCCAAGATCATCGTCGACGAGGCGCGGCGGCGCGGCATCGCGGTAGAGATCCTGGATGCCTCCAACGGTTTTTTCAGGCTGTCCCATGGCGGCCGCATGGTGACCTGCCGGGAGGCGCTGAGCGAGCTGACGACGGCGGTGGCGGTCAGCATCTGCGATGACAAGACGGTCACCCGCGGGTTTGTCGAGCGTGCCGGGATCCGGGTCCCCAGGCAGGTCAATGCCGACGACGCAGCCGCCCTGCAGGACCTGCTGGCGGACTCGCCCACGGTGGTGGTGAAGCCTGCCCGCGGCGAACAGGGGCGCGGGGTGAGCGTCGGGGTGCGTGGCGAGGAGGCCCTGCGCCACGCCGTGGAGGATGCCCGGCGGCATTGCGAGCATGTCATCGTCGAGGAGTTCGTGCGCGGCCAGGACCTGCGCCTGGTGGTGATCGACTACAAGGTGGTGGCGGCCGCCATCCGCCAGCCGCCGCGCGTCGTGGGCAACGGGAAGTACAGCGTGGCACAGCTGATCGAGCGGCAGTCGCGGCGCCGCGAGAAGGCGACGGCCGGCGAATCCCGCATCCCGCAGGACGACGAGACCCGGCGCTGCGTGGCCGAGGCCGGCTACGCGATGGACGATATCCTGCCGGAAGGCGTCGAGGTGACGGTGCGGCAGACGGCGAACCTGCACACCGGCGGCACCATCCACGACGTCACCGACCATGTGCATGGCGCCCTGGTGGACGCGGCCATCAAGGCGGCGCGCGCCATCAACATTCCGGTGGTGGGCATCGACCTGATGGTGCCCAACCCGCAATCGCCGGACTATGCCTTCATCGAGGCGAACGAGCGGCCCGGCCTGGCGAACCACGAGCCGCAGCCCACGGCCCAGCGTTTCGTCGACCTGCTGTTCCCCCTATCCTTGCCGGCATCGGTACGGGAGAGCGCTGCCTGACCGGCCGATGCAAGTGACAAGAAAGGGAGGTCCATGACCCGCCTGCAGATCGACACCGATTATCTGGCCAAGCGGCTGAAGCGATTGCTGGAGGTGCCCAGTCCGACCGGCTATACCGACAATGTCGTGCATGATGCCTGCTCCGAGCTGAAGCGCCTGGGGATCAAGTTCGAGATCACCCGGCGTGGCGCCATCCGGGCGCGCATTCCCGGCCGCAAGCAGAACCCGGCCCGGGCGATCATCTCCCATCTGGACACCCTGGGTGCCCAGGTGAAGGCGCTGAAGGACAATGGCCGGCTCGAGCTGGTGCCGATCGGTCACTGGTCGGCACGGTTCGCCGAGGGCGCCCGGGTCACCATCTTTTCCGAGGCCGGCACCTATCGCGGCACGATCCTGCCGCTGAAGGCCTCGGGCCATACCTTCAATACCGAGATCGACGAGCTGCCGGTGGGCTGGCGCTATGTCGAGCTGCGCATCGATGCGCGGGCCCGCAGCAAACCGGAGATCGAGGCGCTGGGGATCGATGTCGGCGATATCGTCGCGATCGACCCGCAACCGGAATTCCTGGACAACGGCTTCATCAATTCCCGCCATCTGGACGACAAGGCCGGCGTGGCGATCATGTTCGCGGCGATGGAATCGATGATGCGCGAAAAGGCGCATCCGCCGGTCGACATCTATTTCCTGTTCTCCACCGCCGAGGAGGTCGGGATCGGCGCCTCGGCGGTGCTGACCCCGGACGTGGCCGCGATGGTGTCGATCGACAACGGCACCACCGCGCCCGGCCAGAACAGCCAGGAATTCGGGGCGACCATCGCGATGGCCGACCAGACCGGGCCGTTCGACTGGCACCTGAACCGCAAGCTGGTGCAGCTCTGCCGCGACAACGACATCCGCTACCAGAAGGACGTGTTCCGCTACTACCGGTCCGACAGCGCCTCGGCGCTGGCCTCCGGCGCCGATATCCGCACCGCCCTGGTGGCCTTCGGCATCGACGCCAGCCATGGCTATGAGCGGATCCACATGCATTCGCTGCGGTCCGTCGCGGAACTGATCACCGCCTATGCCCTGAGCCCGGTGGAGATCGCGCGCGACGCGGAAGATCTGGGTACCGCCAAGGGCTTCACCCACCAGCCGACGGAGGAAGCGCGGCAGAAGCTGTCGCCGCGGGTGGAAATGTCGGAGGAGGAGATGAACCCGGCCGAATAGCGCGGGGAGCCTGGCCGCACCACCCCGCACCGGGTCATCCCGGACATGATCCACTGCTGTCCGGTTCAGGTCGGCTGCTGTGCGACATGGCGCGACCAGCCCCCAAAAGCTCGTCACTCGCGGGCTTGTCCCGCGAGTCCATGGTGCCGCTGCGCAACGGTTTCCGTCACGTTCTGCAGCTATTGAGTCTCGCCTCGGGATGGACCGCCGGGCTCGACCCACGGCTGTCCGGTTGAGCATGGCCGGCATTCGCTCAAGGCCGCGACTTTACCGGGCTTGCGGGGCCAACCGCTGACGCTGGACACGGATGTCCTTGCATTCCCCCAATCGTCACCACCGCACTCGTCGCGATGGTCCATGGTGCCGCCAGGTTCAATAATGGCCTGATCTTATTGAGGTGCGGCGCGATGGGTTGCCGGGCATCGCCCGGCGACCGGGACAAGCCCGCGCATGACGAAGCTATGAAACGCGTGAGGCCGGAGAACAGCACTTACCCGGACGGCAGTGGGTCGCGCCCGGCGGTGACGAGATGGGGAGAACAGCTGCCAATTCCCTGTCCCGGTTCTGTGCGTTCCATGAGACGGTCAGACGGAACAAGGACCTCCGGCCGAGCAGCCGCAGGGGAACCGGACAGCCGTGGACGTGATCCGGGATCGTGGCGGGGGTGCCGGATCGGGCCCGGGATGATGGGTGGACGGCCCCCCGCCATCCCGCGATGTTGCACTGCACATAAATCGATGACCGGCCGCGCCCGCCTGTGCTAGCGTTGCCGCCCGACCGAGGGATCGGCATGGAGGCGAGCAGGGCGTGGCGGCACGGATCTACACCATCGCACAGCGCAAGGGCGGCGCCGGCAAGACCACCCTGGCGATCCATCTGGCCACCAGCTGGGCGGCCGGCGGCAAGTCCGTGGCCCTGGTCGACATCGATCCGCAGGGCAGCCTGGCCGCCTGGTCGGGCATGCGGCAGGACGCCATCGCCGGGGACCGCCTGAAAGGTGCCGGCGCGGCCCTCGACGTGGCCGCGCTGTCGGGCTGGCGCACCGGCGGCGCGGTGGACCGGCTGCGCAGCGGCCACGACGTGGTCGTCATCGACTCGCCGCCGCATGCCGAGACCGATGCCAAGGTGGCGGTGCGTGCCGCCGACATGGTGCTGATCCCGGTGCAGCTCAATCCGCTCGACCTCTGGGCATCCGACGCCACGGTCCGCCTGGCGGAAGCCGAGAAGAAGCCCTTCCTGTTCGTGCTCAACCGGGTGCCGGCGCGCGGCCGGCTGGGGCAGGAGATCCGGGCCGAGCTGGACCGCCGGAAATGGCCCTATGCGAAGCAGAGCCTGGGCAACCGGCAGGCCTTTGCGGCCAGCGTCAATGGCGGCATGGGGGTCGCCGAAGCCGCGCCCAGGAGCCTTGCCGCGGGCGAGGCCGATGCCCTGGCCCGCGAGGTCTGGCGCCGCTTCAAGGGCTGACCGGCCTCTCCCTCCGCTGCAGGAAGGAGCCTCCGGCGTGATCGTGCTGTTCACCGATTTCGGGCTGACGGGCCCCTATACCGGGCAGATGAAGGCGGTGCTGCATCGCGACGCGCCCGGCATCCCGGTGATCGACCTGTTCGCCGATGCGCCGGCGACCGATCCGCAGAAATCGGCCTACCTGCTGGCGGCCTACGCCCCGGCGATGCCCGCGGGCAGCATCCTGCTCTGCGTGGTGGATCCCGGGGTCGGCAGCGCCCGGCCGCCGTTGATCGCGCGGGCGGGCGGCCGGCTGTTCGTCGGCCCCGGCAACGGCCTGTTCGAGCTCTGCCTGCGGCGGCATGGCGATGCCGCCTGCTGGCGCATCGACTGGCGGCCGGGTGACCTCTCGGCCAGCTTCCATGGCCGCGACCTGTTCGCACCGGTCGCCGCGGCGCTGGCCCGCGGCGCCGCGCCGGACGCGTTCGGCCCGGCCGTCGATACCGATGCCGATGCCGGGCGCCGGCCCGACTGGCCGGACGACCTGCCCGCGATCCTGTACCTCGACATCTATGGCAATGCGATGACCGGGTTGCGGGCCGCCGCGCTGCCGCCGGCCGCCGCGCTGCTGGTCGGCGGGGCGCTGCGGGTGCGCCGTGCCAGGACCTTCTCCGACCTGCCGGAGGGCACGGCCTTCTGGTACGAGAACGCCAACGGCCTGGCCGAGATCGCCGTCAACCGGGGGCGGGCGGCGGCCCTGCCCGGCATTGTGCCGGGCGCCGCGATCGAGGTCCTGGCCTGAGCCTTCGGCCCTTTCCCTTGCCGCCTACCTGCCGCCGACCGTGCCTTCGCGCCGGGGATCGGCCGCGCCCAGCCAGCCATCGGCCTGTCGCCGGACGATCGCCAGGCCCGAGGTCGTGGGGCGGAATGCCAGGTCGTGCCCCTTGGCGGCCAGCAGATGCGCGATCGCGGCCTGGTGGGGGCCGGCCTCCAGGGTCGCGGCCCCGCCGCTGGACAGGATATGCGGCAGGTTCACCGCCTGTGCCGGGCTGAGCTGCCAGTCCAGCAGCGCCACCAGGGCGCCGGCGACATAGCCGATGATGCTGCTGCCGCCGGGCGAGCCGAGCAGCGCCTCCAGCCGGCCCGCGCCATCGAACACCATCGTCGGCGCCATCGAGGAGCGCGGGCGCTTGCCCGGCTCCACCCGGTTGGCCACCGGGCGGAGGCCCAGTGCGGGGCGGAAGGAGAAATCCGTCAGCTGGTTGTTCAGCAGGAAGCCGCCAACCATGCGATGGGCGCCGAACGCGGTCTCGATGGAACTGGTCATCGCGATCGCATTGCCGTCCGCATCGACGACGTTCAGGTGGCTGGTGGAGGGCAGGGACAGGTCCAGGCCCGGGTCGAAGGGCCAGAGCAGCCGGCCCTGCTGCTCTCCCGCCTCCGCCGGCAGGACGGGCGGTGCCCCGGCGGGCACCGGCGCCGGCAGCGCGTCGAAACCGATCAGGGCGGCGCGTTCCGCCAGATAGCCGGGATCCAGCAGGCCGGCGACAGGGACCGGCACGAAATCGGTATCGGCGATGTAGAGGTTGCGGTCCGCGAAGGCCAGGCGCAGCGCCTCGACCAGGCGATGGGCGGCCGAGGGGTGCCAGCGCCCGCCATCGGGCGCCAGCCGCGCCATGTCGCCGTCCGCAAGCAGGCCCAGCACCTGCAGCACGGTGATCCCGCCGGAGGATGGCGGCGCCATGCCGCAGATCCGGTAGCCGCGATAGGGAGCGCAGACCGCGGGCCGCTCCTTGGCGCGATAGGCCGCCAGGTCCGTGAGGCCGAGATGCCCCGGATTGGGCGCGCGCCGCACCGCCGCGACGATGTCCGCGGCCAGCGGCCCGCCGGCGAAAATGGCGGCGCCGTCGCGGGCATAGGCCGCCAGGGTCGCCGCCAGCGCGCCGTTGGCCAGCAGATGGCCGGGCGGGGCGGCGGTGCCGCCGGGATAGTACAGGGCAGCCGCCGCCGGATCGGAGGCGAGCGCGGGGTCCGCGGCCAGCAGGGCATGCAGCCTGGGCGACACCGCGAACCCGTCCCGCGCCAGGGTCAGGGCCGGCCGCACCAGGGTCGCCCAGGGCAGCCGGCCGAGCTGGCGGTGCAGCATTTCCAGCAGGAAGGGCTGGCCCGGCGCGCCGACGGCGCGGCCGCCCACCACGGCCTGGCGGAAACCCAGCGGCGCGCCGGTCTGCGGATCGAGGAACAGCTGTGGCGTGGCGGCCTCCGGGGCGGTCTCGCGCCCGTCCAGGCTGGTCAGCCGGTCCTGTGCGGCATCGTAGACCAGCGCGAAGGCGCCGCCGCCGAGCCCGGAGGATTGCGGCTCCACGACGCCGAGCACCAGCGCGGCCGCGATCGCGGCATCGGCGGCGCTGCCGCCCATCGCCAGCATCGCCTCGCCGGCGCGGGTGGCGTGCGGGTTGGCGGTGACGATCATCGCATTGGGGCGCGCGACGTCCTGCGCCGGCACGGCGAAGTCCGGCTGCTCGCGGGGATCGCGCGATCGTGCCGGTCCGGCGGCGGGCGCGGTCGGGGTCGCCGCCTCCGGCTCCGCCCGGGCCCGGTCCTGCGCCGCCGCGCCGGCGGGAGCCCAGGCCAGGGCCAGCAGCAGCGCCAATGCCACGGGGCCGGTGCGTGGCGCCCGTCGGGGGCGGGCGGGAACCGGGTCGGTATCTGCCGAACGCGGATGTGTCATCTGCTGCCCTCCGACCGGCCGTTGCGGGTCCATGGCTGCGGCATGGCATCGGCCAGCGCAGCGGTCAAGCTTGCGGCGGGCCTGTCGCCCCGTACACTGCGCGCCATGACCGATCCGCAAAGCATGGCGGCGCAAGCCGGCCCAGGGCCCTGCAACGACCTTGGCGACGTGGCAGGCCTGACCGTCGGCCATGCCGAGGATGCGCAGGCCCGCACCGGCGTCACCGTGGTGTTGCCGGATGGCCGCGCCGCCGCTGCCGTGGATGTCCGCGGCGGCGGGCCCGGCACGCGGGAGACCGACCTGCTGGGGGCCGATGCCGGGATGTCCGCCATCGATGCGCTGGTCCTGTCCGGCGGCTCGGTCTTCGGGCTGGAGGCCGCAGGCGGCGTCGTTGCCTGGCTCGCCGCCGCCGGCCGCGGCTTTCCGGTGGTCGGCCGGCGGGTGCCGATCGTGCCTGCGGCGATCATCTTCGACCTGGTGAATGGCGGCGACAAGAGCTGGGCGGAGCCGGGCTCGCAGGCGCAGGGGCCCTACCACCGCCTGGGCCGCGAGGCCGTGGCGGCGGCGGAAGCCGCGCTGCGGTCGGGCCTGCGCCAGCCCTTCGGCCTGGGCAATCGCGGGGCCGGCTACGGCGCGCGCGCCGGCTGGCTGAAGGGCGGCATCGGTTCTGCGTCCCTGGTCACGGCCGATGGCCTGGCGGTGGCGGCGCTGGTCGTCGCCAACCCGGTGGGCAGCGTGGTGCGGCCGGGCAGCATGGAATTCTGGGCCCGCCCCTACGAACTGCAGGACGAGTTCGGCGGGCACGACGCGCCGCTTCGGCCGACGCCGGCGATCGACCTGCCGGGGGAATCCCGCATCGGCGGCGGCGACCTGATGGGGGCCAACACCACGATCGGCGTGGTCGCGACCAATCTCGACCTCGACAAGGCGGCATTGCGCCGGGTCGCGATGATGGCGCATGACGGTTTCGCCCGCGCCATTCGCCCGGTGCACACGCCATTCGATGGCGATACACTTTTCGCCCTGGCGACCGGGCGACAGGGACGGTCGCATTGGCCCGATGCAGCGCAGGACTGGCTGCTGGCCCGCTGCGGCACCCTGGCCGCCGACTGCGTGGCCCGTGCCGTGGCGCGGGGGGTGTTCGAGGCCGAGAGCCTGGGCGAAGCCTTGGGCTATCGGGCGGTTCTTGCCGGGCAGGCGCCCGGCGGCCAACTGGGAGATGGAGAATGAGGAACATGCTGGTTGCGGCGCTGGCCGCAACATTCGCGCTCGGCCTCGCGGGGGCGCCCGGGCTCATGGGCACGGCCCAGGCGGCGAAGGAAACGAACGACCTCGTCCTTGGGATGGTGCTGGAGCCGAAGGGTCTGGACCCCACCGCCCGTGCCGAGCTGGCGATCACCCAGGTCACCCTCTACAACCTTTACGAGGGCCTGACCCAGGTCAACGGCGACGGCTCGGTCTCGCCCCTGCTGGCGGAAAGCTGGGAGGTGTCGCCCGACCTCAAGTCCTGGACCTTCAGGCTCGTGCCGGGGGCGAAATTCCATGACGGCACGCCGCTGACCGCCGCGACGGTGAAGGCCGCGTTCGAGCGCTATGCCGCGGAGGGCAGCACCAACAAGCGCAAGCAGGACTTCGCCAACATGACCTCGATCGGCACGCCGGACGACCGGACCGTGAAGATCGAGCTGGCGACCGCCGATCCGAACCTGCTGTTCAACCTGGCGCAGGAGACCGCGGTGATCACCGACGCGGCGAGCGCGGCGACCAATGCCACCGCCCCCGTCGGCACCGGCCCCTTCAAGTTCAAGGAATGGGTGCAGGGCGATTCCATCGTGCTGGAGAAGGATCCCGCCTATCGCGATGCGGGGATGGTCAAGCTCGACAAGGTGACCTTCAAGTTCATCGGCGACGACGCGGCGATCGTGAACGGGCTGCTGGCCGGCGATATCGACGCCTTCCCGATCGGGGTCCCGGTGGAATCCCTCGAGCAGTTCGAGAACGACGACCGGTTCACCGTGTCCGTCGGCACCACCGAGGGCGACACGATCCTGTCCATCAACAACAAGCGGGAGAAGCTGGACGATGTCCGCGTGCGCCAGGCGATCGCCCATGCCATCGACCGGCAGGCGCTGCTGGATGCCGTGATGTCGGGCTATGGCACGCCGATCGGCAGCCATTTCCCGCCGCACAACCCGGCCTATGTCGATCTGACCGGCATGTATTCCTACGACCCGGAGAAGTCCAAGGCGCTGCTGAAGGAGGCCGGGGCCGAAGGGCTGGAGCTGTCGATCAAGCTGCCGCCGCCGGCCTATGCCCGGCAGGGCGGCCCGGTGATCTCGGAGATGCTGAACCAGGCCGGCTTCCGGACCACCCTGGAGAATGTCGAATGGGCGGTCTGGCTGGACCAGGTCTTCAAGAACAAGAACTTCGACCTGACGATCGTCAGCCATGCCGAGCCCAATGACCTGGCGATCTACAGCAAGCCCGACTACTACTTCCAGTACGACAACCCGAAGTTCAACGAGGTCCTGGCGGAAGCCAATTCCACCCTGGACGAGGCCCGGCGCACGGAGCTTCTGCAGCAGGCGCAGAAGATCCTGGCCGAGGATGCGGTGAACGGCTTCCTGTTCAACCTGCCGAAGGTGGGTGTCATGAAGAAGGACCTGCAGGGCCTCTGGCGGGATGCGCCGATCTTCGCCAACGACCTCAGCGCGGTGCACTGGCAGAACTGAGCCCCGCCGCAGTCGCCGGATCGACCCCGGGCCGGCAACGGCCCGGGGTTTTTTCTGCGCGGCAGGGTGCTGCAGCGGGGCATTGCCATCCGCGCCATGGGGCCCGGATCGGGTAAGGGACGACCCGACCGGTGGAACCTGGACGCACCGCCGCACCCCGCCGTCATCCCCGCCGGCGAGCCGGGATCGTGACGCAAGGATGCCGCCGCACGGCATCGCGGTTCGCGCCATGGGTCCAGGATCGGGTCCGGGACGATGGAAACGAGGGAGCCTGGCCGTGCGCAGGGGCCCGGCGCGCGCAGGGCCGGGGTGAACCCGGCGCGCGGCTACCGCACGTAGATGCGGACCTCGTTGGACGGGGTCTGGGCGGTGGTGGAGGACAGCGCGACCCGGTTGGCCGGAAGGCCCATCTCGCTGAGGGTGCGCATCACCTGCTCGGCATTGCGGCGGGTCTGGTTCTGGTTCAACGCGGCCTGGCCTGCGCCGCCCTGCACCGAGGCGACGGCCACCACGTCGAACAGGGCCTGCGGCTGGGCCTGCAGGGTCTGCGACACCGCATTGTAGAGCGGCTGCGCATAGGGGACGTTCGGCCGGTCGAACCGGATCACCACCAGCGGCGGCCGCCCGGTGCCGACGAAGCCGCCGGGCTGCGGCACCGCGAAGCCGGAGGCGGCGAGGGCGGCATAGCCGGAGCGGTTCTGCAGCGACGGGCCGAGCATCGTGCCGGCATTGATCGCCGCCGACAGGGTGGAGATGTTGGACCGTTCGGTGGCGACATAGTTGCTCTGCCGGTTGACGTCCTCGTTCAGCTCGGTGAGCAGCCGGTCGAGCAGCACGATGGTCGAGTTGATCTCGTCCTCCAGCACGCTCAGCTGGCGGTGATCCTCGTCGATCGCGCCGGGCAGGGCATAGATCGTGCGGGCATTGTCGAGCAGGTAGTTGGCGAGGCTGGAATCCGCGGCGACCAGGTTGCTGAGGCTGTCGAGCGCGGCGACCTGGGCGGAGAGCCTGTCGAGCAGGCCCTGCGCCTGGTTCCACTGGCTGACCAGGATCGGGTTGGCCGGTGTCGTGCCCAGCTGCAGCTTGGTGGTGATCGCCGCGATGGTGCCGTGATAGCGCAGGGCGCTCTGCCCGGCCTCGGCACGCAGCGCCTGGAGCTGCGAGCTGCGCTCGCCCAGGCCGCTGCGCAGCTGCTGCAGGTCGTCGCGCAGCTGCACGACCTTCTGGCTGACGGCGGTGCCGGTGTCGCTCACCGGCGCCAGCGGCGTCGCGGTGAAGGCCTTGCCGGAGATGACCGGCTGCGTGGGCGAAAGCCCCGCCCCCGAGGACGGCAGGTCGCCGCCGACGGACGGCCAGAGCGAGTCCGAGGCGAAGGAACAGCCGCCGAGCAGAAGCGCCGCGGTCACGGCCATTGCCGGCCCGCCACGCATTCCCCACCCGCGCCGTCTTGTCTGAAACGCTATGCTCATTCGCCTTCCGTGCGGGCGCCCCTCAGTCATGCGCAGTCCCATCGCCGATCTGCTGCCCCTGCGACCCGCTGCCCCTGGGCGCCAACCGCCATGGTCGGCACGATCCGGTGACGGCCGCCCGCCATCGCTTCCCGCGCGGCAGGCCCGATGCCCCCGGCATCCGGGCCCCGCCACCAGACCGGACCAGCAGACCGGGCCAGAAAACCGGGCCAGAAAACCGGGTTTACGCGACCGCGCCGGACCCGAACAACCCGACCGGGTGGACCGGCGCCCCCTTTGATTCGAGGGAGGATATCCCGAAGGGAATCCCCCGGACAAGCACAAGCATGCCAAACTGCGGTATTCGCTGGGTTTTCGCCGGTCGGTGTGGCATTTTTGGTGGCCCGGCGACCCGGCTCCCGGGGGGCATGCCGCGAATCGGGGAAAAGCGCTTGCCATGCCCCGGGGCATCGGATAGCTTCCGCCGCCTTGACGCGCTCCGTCCGGATCCGCGGGTGTCGACCCGCAGGCAGACTTCACGAACGGGGCGCGGCGATGCGCCGGTAGCTCAGCTGGATCAGAGCACCAGACTACGAATCTGGGGGTCGGGGGTTCGAATCCTCCCCGGCGCGCCATTCCCCGGAATGGCCGCCTTGGTCGTCGCGCCGGGCAGCGGGCCGCATCGGCCGGTCATGCCACGCTCCGGTATTTCACGCCATCCGCCGCGAATTTTCCCGATATGATCGCGATGTCCGGGCCGCACCGCCGTGCCGGTCGCCCCGCCGGCATGGCGCGGCGCTATCGTCGCCCGCATTCCCTCCCTGCCGAACCGAAGGCATCAGCCATGCGCCGGATCCTGACGATCGCCTGCTTCCTTGCATCTGCCGGCCTGCCGCCGGCCCTGGCCGCGGAAACCGTCGCCGACGGCCCCCGCCCGGTCGCAGTCACGCAACTGCTGGCCACCCGCACGACGGCGACGGGCCAGCCGCTGAAACTGCCGGGCGGAGATGTCCAGGCGATCTTCTCGGAATACCTGATCCAGCCGGGCGCGGTCCTGCCGGTCCACCGGCATCCGTACTCGCGCTACGCCTATGTCCTGGAAGGCAGGCTGAGGGTGGCGCGGCCGGGCCATGCGGAGATGTCCGACTATGCAGCCGGCGATGTCGTGGCGGAGATGGTCGACGAATGGCATTTCGGCACGAATATCGGCGAGGGGCCCCTGCGCCTGCTGGTCATCGACCAGGTCCCGGCCGGCCTTCCGGCAACGGAATTGCGGCACGACTAGCCGGCACTGCCGGCAGTGACGCAGATGCTCCAGGCAGCTGGCAGCCATGCCTGTCCATCGCATCGCGCGGTAACGATTGGGCAATCCATGAGCAGCCATACTATCGCTCACGACAAGCCAGCCACCGCTGAAAGTTAAGAATCAATAATCATTGATTTTTATTCGTATACGGCGAGGCGTCGAGAACGCGCGATCGTTTCCCGAACGGTTACGATCGCAGGCGCCCCACGAGCCTGCAGAGCCGAGCGAGATGCGAACGATGACCAGGATATTGCTTGTCGACGACGACAGCCTGCAGGCGCGCGCGATCGAGCTGGCGCTGCGGAAATCGGGCTTCGGCGTGGATTGGGCCGCCGATGGCGTGGAGGGCATGGAAACCTATCGCCAGGTGATGCCCGACCTCGTCATTACCGACATCGTGATGCCGCGCCAGGACGGTATCGGGCTGATCGCGGAGCTCCGCCGGATCGATCCGACGACACCGATCATCGCCCTGTCGGGGGGCAGCATTTTCGGCCGTCTGCAGCTTCTCGAGCATGCGGCGCGGATCGGCGCCAACGCGACCATGAGCAAGCCGGTCGCCCTGGCCGACCTGCTGGCGGCCGTGCGCCGCTGCCTGCCGGACACCGACGGGCCGGAGGCGGCGCAAGCCGGCAGGGTCTCGGCCGCGGGCTGACCGGGCTGCTGTCCGGCTGGGGATTGGAACCCCGGCCCGTCCTCGCGGGTTGCGGGAGGGCAATGTCTGGGGGCGGAACTGCGACGTCATGACTGAAAGCAGGGCCGATCCGGCCAAGCGGGACACCAGGATAGAGGCAAGCCGCGCCCGGGCAGACTCCCCGCAAGACTCCGGCCAGCAAGGTTCCGGCCAGCAAGGTTCCGGCCATCAGGGTTCCGGCCATCAGGGTTCGGGTCAGGGCGGCGGGCGGGAGACCGCGGCCTTTTCGCGCCTGCAGGTGCGGGTGCTGACCGCTTCCGCCTTCGGCATCCTGCTGATCGTCGTGACGGCGTCGCTCTATTTCGGGCGCGACTTCTTCCTTCCCATCGTCCTGGCCGTGCTGTTCGGGCTGGTCCTGCGGCCGATCGTGCGCGGCCTGGCGAAACGGCACGTGCCGCCGGGCCTCTCGGCCGCGGTGCTGGTGCTGGGCCTGGTGCTCGGCGGCGGCGCGGGCGCCTACTACCTTTCCGGGCCGGTCACGGAATGGATCGATTCGGCGCCCCAGATCGGCCGCGAACTGAAATGGAAGCTGTCCGACCTGCGGGAATCGGTGGAAGCGGTGAAGCGTGCCTCCGAGGAGGTCGAGGAGGCCGCCGGCGGCACCGACGACCCGCGGGTTCAGCAGGTCATCATGAAGGAGCCGGGACTGCTGTCCCGGATGGCGACCGGCCTGCCCGCCGTCGTGGCCGAGGCCGTGCTCTGCGTCGTCCTGCTGCTGTTCCTGCTGTCGTCCGGCGACATGTTCCTGGAAAAAATGGTGCGGGTGCTGCCGACCATGCGCGACAAGGTGCAGATGCTGCGCATCGCCCGCGACGTGGAAGGGGAGATCTCCCACTACCTGCTGACCGTCACGGCGATCAACTTCTGCCTGGGCTGCGCGATCGCCGCCGGCATGGCGGTGATCGGCATGCCGAACCCGTATCTCTGGGGCCTGGCGGCGGCATTGCTGAACTTCCTGCCCTATCTGGGGTCGATCGTCGGCATCGTGATGGTGACCGCCGTCGCCCTGGTGTCCTACCAGAGCCTGGCCAGTGCGGCCCTGGCTCCGGCCATCTACTTGGCCCTGACCTCACTGGAGGGGCAGGTCGTCACGCCCCTGATCCTGGGCCGGCGCCTGCGGCTGAACCCGATCGCGATCTTCATCGCGGTCGCCTTCTGGGCCTTCCTGTGGGGCATCGCCGGGGCCTTCATCGCGGTGCCGCTGCTGATCATCGCGAAGGTGGTGTCCGACCATTCGCGCACCCTGGCACCCTTGTCGGAATTCCTCTCCGGCCGCGCCGGCCCTGGCGAGGAGAATCACCGCCGGCATTAGCCGGGCGGGTCGCGCTCCTGCGCGGCCTCGGCGCCGAAATCGCCGGCCGGGCGCTCGGCCACCCAGACGGGATAGGTCGCGCGAAACGCCTCCAGGATCGTCTCCGCCGGCACGTCGGCGAATTGCCCGCGGTCCTGGACATATTCCATGTAGCGGTCGCCCTGCCCGTTATGGGCCTGGAACAGGGAATCGGTGCGCCCGTCGAACTCCAGCGGCGCAACCCCGAAGCGGTCGCAGATCTCCTTGCCGAAGGCGGGCGTTGCCTTCACCCACTGCCCGTCCAGGTGCAGCTGGGCATAGCCGTGCCAGACGAACAGGTCGCTCCCCATCAACTCCCGCAGGCGGCGGGTCGCCAGATGGTTGCGCACATCGGCATAGCCGACCCGCGCGGGGATGCCCTGTGTCCGGGCCGCCGCCGTCATCAGCGCCGCCTTGCCGATGCAGAAACCCCGGCCATCCGCCAGCACCCGTCCGGCGCGGAAGGCCTCCGCCTTTCCCGGCAGGTGATAGGGGTCGTAGGCGATGTCGTCGCGCACCGCGCGGTACAGGGCAAGCGCCTTGTCCAGCGGCCGCTCCAGGCCGCCGGCCACGCGCGCGGCAAAGGCGGCGATATCCGGATCGCTGCTGTCGACGAAGCGGCCCGCCGCCAGATAGGCCGTCGGATCGTCGGCGGCCGGCACGGTTTCCCCCTTGCCCGGCTGCTGCCCCGAATCTCGCGCTGCGCTCTGGTTCATCTATCCTCCCCCGGGTGGCGCCCGTGGCGCATCACCGCATACTGCCGGAACCGATACCGGCAACTTCCATGCTAAGGTTCGCGCAAGCAAGGGCAGGCGGGCAAGCGGGCTGAAAGCCCCGGCAGGTCAAGCCATGGCAGTTCGGGGGGACATGCACCGTGCAGGAACAGGCAGCGATCATCGTCAATGGCCGGGTCCGCCAGTCGGCGGGCGGGGAGTCCGCCGCGCCGCAGGCGGAGGCCGTCGCGGTGCGCGACGGGCGTATCGCCGGGCTCGGCAGCGAAGCGGAGATGCAGGCCCTGGCCGGACCCGCGGCGCGTCGGATCGACGCGCAGGGCGCCGTGGTCATGCCCGGGCTGATCGATGCCCATCCGCACCTGCTGCACTTCGCGGCCCGCGAATACGGCATGGTGCACCTGTTCGACGCCCGCAACCATGACGACATCGTCGAGCGGATCCGCGCCCATGCGGCGCGCACGCCCAAGGGGCAGTGGATCGTCTGCACCCCGGTGGGCGAACCGCACTATTTCATCCGCCGGTCCTGGCGCGACCTGCCGGAGCGGCGCCTGCCGGACCGCCATGTCCTGGACCGCGCCACCACCGACCATCCCGTCCATATCCAGGCCTGGGCCCCGACCACGCCGAACGTCTGCGCGTTCAATTCCGCCGGCCTGGCCGCGGTCGGCCTGTCCAGCTTCATCGCCGAACGGGTCTGCGACGTCTGGATCGAGAAGGACGATGACGGCGATATCACCGGGATCCTGCGTGGCGCGGTGAACAACTACTACACCTTCGATCCGTTCTGGACGCAGCTGCTGCTGAAGATGCCCGGGCCGGCGAGCTGGGAGCTGCATGACAGCGTGATCCAGGCGATGGCCGGCTACAACGCGCAAGGGGTCACCACGGTCTATGAGGGCCATAACATGCGCGACAGCCATATCGACGCCTATCGCCGGCTGCACGGCGAAGGAAAGCTGTCGGTGCGCGTGATGGCGGCGATGGAGGCGGAGAGCTACGCCTATCCGCCGGTGCGGCCGCTGACCCTCGAGGCCTTCATGTCGACCCTGCAGGCCGGCCTGCGGCTGATGGGGCAGGACGACGAGATGCTGAAGGTCACCGGCATGAGCTATTCGCCCGCCGCCCCGATGGGGCCGGGCACGATCCGCATGCACGAACCCTATCTGGACGGCTTCGGGCGGCCGACCCGGGGGGTCACCGTGCTGACCAACGACAAGCTGGAGGCCTTCGTGGAGTTCTGCGCCGCGAATGGCCTGCGGGGGAATTTCTGCGTCGCGGGCGACCGCGACACCGACGATGTGCTGGCCGCGCTGACCGTGGCCGATGGCCGCCACGGCATCCGGGAGCGGCGCTGGATGATGCAGCACTGCCTGGTGGTGACGCCGGCCCAGGTGGAGCGGATCCGCGACCTGGGCTGCGACGTGACATCCTGCCCGGGCTTTGCCTGGGGCAAGGGCGATGTCTATGCCGAACGGGCGGGAGAGATGGTGCTGCGCGACATGGTGCCGCTGAAGCGCATCCTGAAGGCCGGCATCCCCCTGGGCTGCGGCTCCGACTGGGGGCCGAAGAACCCCTGGGAGAACATCGCCCTGTCCACCACCTTCGAGTTCGCCGGCTCGGGCCGGCGCAACGACAGCGCCGACCATGCCCTGACCCGCGCGGAGTCGCTGCACAGCTGGACCGCGGGGGCCGCGGATGTGCTGGGCTGGCAGGGCACCGGCAGCCTGGCTGCGGGCAGTCATGCCGACCTGATCCTGGTCGACCGGGACCCGCTGGACTGCCGGGTCGAGGACCTGCCCGGCACCAGGGTTCACCTCACCATGCTGGGCGGTAAGATCGTCCATGACGAAGGCGTCGCCGGCTGACCGCCGGGCCAGCAGGCCGGAAAGGGTTCGAGAGAGCATGCACGTACAGGTCGCGATCATCGGTGCCGGCCCTGCCGGGCTCCTGCTGTCACAGCTCCTGGATCTCGCAGGGGTGGACTGCGTTCTGCTGGAGCGTCGCGACCGCGGCTATGTGGAGGGGCGGATCCGTGCCGGCGTGCTGGAACAGGGGACCGTCGACCTGTTGCGCACCGCGCAGGTGGCGGAGCGTCTGGACCGCGAGGGCCTGGTGCATGACGGAGTCGAGCTGGCCTTCGCCGGCCGGCGGCACCGCATCGACTTCGCGGACCTGACCCCGGGGCGCGCGGTGACCGTCTATGGCCAGACCGAGGTCACCAAGGACCTGATCCGGGCCCGCATCGCACGCGGCAATCCGCCGGTCTTCGAGGCCGAGGATGTCGAGGTTCTGGACTTCGAGAGCGACAGGCCCCGGGTGCGCTATCGCCAGGGCGGCGAGCAGCGGGAGCTGAGTTGCGACTTCATTGCCGGCTGCGACGGCTTCCACGGCATCTGCCGTACCAGCGTGCCGCAGGACCGCCTGCGGATCTTCGAGAAGGTCTATCCCTTTGCCTGGCTCGGCATCCTCAGCCGGACCCGCCCGGTCTCCGACGAACTGATCTATTGCCGCCACGAGAACGGCTTCGCGCTGTTCAGCATGCGCTCGCCCACCGTGTCGCGGCTCTACCTGCAGGTCAGCCCGGAGGAGGATGTCGCGAACTGGCCGGACGACCGGATCTGGGAGGAGCTGGCGCTGCGTGTCGGGCCGGAGGCCGGCGCCAGGCTGGAGACCGGGCCGTCCTTCGAGAAAAGCGTCACGCCGATGCGCAGCTTCGTGGCCGAGCCGCTGCGGTTCGGGCGCCTGTTCCTGGCCGGCGATGCCGGCCATATCGTGCCGCCGACCGGCGCCAAGGGGCTGAACCTGGCGGTGGCCGATATCCGCTACCTGTCGGAGGCCCTGATCGCCCACTACAAGGAGAACAGCGACGCGCTGCTCGATGCCTATTCGGCGAAATGCCTGCGCCGGATCTGGAAGGCGGAGCGCTTCTCCTGGTGGATGACCTCGCTGATGCACATCTTCCCGGATCGCAACCCGTTCGATGACCGCATCCAGCTGGCGGAGCTGACCTATGTCGCCGACAGCCGCACCGGCTCCACCGCCCTGGCGGAGAACTATGTGGGCCTGCCCTTCGAATAGGCCGGCCCGGCCGCTCAGAAGGCGATCCGCAGGCCGGCATTCACCGACAGGGCGGCATTCTCGCGGTTGAACGACATCTGCGCGTCGCTGGCGGCGAACAGCGACGTCCCGCCCGACAGCTGCAGCGCGACTTCCGCGCCAAGGGTCGCCCAGTCCCGGATCGGATCGTCGCCGGTGGTGGTGAAGGGGATCGTGCCGCCCGACAGCTGCGAGGTCACCGTGGTCGGGTCGTTGTCGAATTCATGGCTCCAGCCGAGACGCAGCTCCGGCAGCAGCCGGCCCCAGCTGCCGTCGTAGGTGCCGCGCAGGCGGGCGCCCAGGCTGCCCTGCAGCGATGTCAGGCTCTGCGACCCCACCGTCAGGTTGAACGGGTTGCTGCCGGTCTCGGTATAGCCGTCGATATCGGCATGGGTGTATTGCACCGACAGGGTGGGTCCAAGGGTGGTGGCGGGCGCAACGGCGAAATCGTAGCCGCCGCCGCCGTACAGCGAGTATTGCCGCCCGTCGGGGCTGGAATTCGACACCGCGCTCCAGGTCGGCAGGGTGACGGTGCGGCTGTTGTCATAGGCTGTCCAGGAATAGGACGCGACGGCCTCCAGGTGGAACGGCCCGTCGGCGAACATGCCATAGGGGCCGATCGACCAGGTTTCCGCATCAGACGTGTCGGCGCCGCCCTGGTAGCGCGTCCGGGTCTGCGCATAGGACCCGGCAAGCCCGACCACCAGCCTGTCGTTGAGGCGGTAGTCCAACCCGACGGTCAGCCCGCCGCCATCCAGGCGATAGCCCTCGCGGTCGGCGCTGGTGTCCTGGTAGCCCAGCAGGCCGGTGCCATAGGCGAAGATGCCGAGCGGCCGGTCGGCACCCGGCCCGGCCCGGCCGGCATCCATGACGCCCAGCGGGGCCACGCGTCCCGGATCGAAGCCCGCCGGCGCGGCGGCGAGCTGCGTCAGTGTGTCGGACAAGGCTGCGCTGCCGCCCCCGGGGAGGCCCCCGGCGGGCAGGTCGCCGGCGGACAGGCCGCTGCTGCTCCTGCCGCTGCCGTCCACACTGCTGTCGCCCGAAGCGTTGCGCAGGGCCGCGAGCCGGGTGCCGACCCGGTTGTTATGCCCCCTGGTCGTCGCCGTCGCGGTGGCGCCCTGATGGGACGGGTTGTGCGGCTGCAACTGATGCAGCGCCTCGCCGGCCTGGCTGGACCGGGTCAGGCTGTCGATGGCGCTGAGGGCGGCGTGCGTCGCGCCGCTGCGCACGCTGCTCCGCTCGTTCAGCGCCGTCCCGACACTGCGCAGGTCGGGATCGTTCAGCTGGCTGTGCAATCTGTCATTGGCATAGTCGCGCTCCGCCGTGACCGTGACCCTGGTGCCGCTGTAATGCGCCTTGCCGACCATGGTCTGCGAGAAGCTGGCATCGACGGTGGCGAAGGTGCCGCTGACCGACGCGGCTTCCAGCACCGTGAAGCTGGTCCCGACCGCCGGTACATAGCCGCCGATCCGGCTCCTGACATGCAGGGTGCCGTCCAGGCTCGCCGGTCCCGCCACCACCAGGCTGTCGTAGCTGGCATCGCTGGCCAGGCCGATCGCCAGGGTGCCGCCCGCCGTCTGGGTATAGGCGCCGCCGGCGGTCAGGGCGGCCTGCTGGCCGGGGGCCACGGTGCCGTGGTTGGTGAGATGCCCGACCCGGCCGCTGCCCGACAATTGCCCGCCGCTGGCGACGGCGATGCTGCCGCCCAGGGTGCTGCCGCTCGCGATCGTCAGGGTTGCGCCATCGGATATGCGCGCTGTGCCGGCATAGGTGCTGCCGTCGCCGCTCAGGGTCCATGCCCCCCTGGCGACCGACAGCGCGCCGCCGCCGCTGACCGTGCCGGCCCAGCCGGCGCTGCCGCTGCTGCTCGCGGTCCGCAGGGTGCCGCCGCCGCTGCCCAGGATCAGGCCCCGGGACGCGGAGGCGAAACCGTCGGCGGCCTGGAGCGTGCCATTGTCCAGGGTAAGGCTGCCGGACGAGGCACCCAGGTTGCCGTCGCGGTAGACCACCAGGGTCGAGGCGTCGGTCACCGTCGTGCCGGCGCCATAGCTGTTGCTGCCCGTCAGCTGCAGGGTGCCGCCGCCGTTCAGCAGGATGCCGCCGGCGTCGCCGGAGATGTCGACCGCGATCGCGCCCAGCTCCGTCACGCCGCCGAAGCTGTCGACGGTCTGGGACCATTTCGTGACGGTCAGCACCGACGTGAGGGCGATGCTGTTCGTCAGCCGCACCGCGCCGAAGGTCTTGCCGTTGCTCCCCTTGGAAGCCGCGGTGTCGTTCGGCAGCCACTGGTCGCCGTCGGCGAAGCGTGTCTGGCGCACCCGGCCGCTGGCATCGACCGCGAGCAGGATATAGCCGGATCCCAGCCCGCCCCTGGAGAGCTCCCCCTTTGCGGACTCCGCCGGATAGGCATCCTTCACCTTCTGCGGGATCGCGCCGAAGTCGCGGTCGTCCTGGTAGTGGGTCAAGGTGCTGGAGTCGATCACCGGGACGGCGATGACGGTCAGGGTCGGGTCGTCCAGCAGCCTGCCCAGGGTGTCGTCGACGCCGCTGCGGCCGATGACCTGGCTCCTGCTGGCCAGGCCCAGGGTGGCCAGGTAGGTCGCCTCGTCGGGAATCGCCACCGGCGCGCCGGTGACCAGGAAGGTATGGCCGGTATCGCCACTGGACCGTTCCGGCGTGCACCAGCCGCCTTCGCAATAGGCGACGACATCGCCGGCCTGCAGGCTGTTGGTGCCGGTCGTGGCGGCGAAATCGGTGATCTGCTGGAAGCCCTGGCCGGTATCGCTGCTGCCGACCACCGGCATCTGCTGGAAATAGTGCTGCAGCACCATCGCCCGCGCATAGGGCTTGCTGCCTTCGCCGAGCGCGGCAAAGGGGGCCGTCTTGCGGGAATCGTTGAGCAGCGCGTGGTGGATCGGCGCGACGGTGTTCAGGCTGTAGTTCACCCAGCCGGAGCAATCGGTCACGGCGCTGGCAGTGGCCATCGTGGAGAGGTTCACCTGCGGCTGTTCGTCGATGCCGCGGTCTGCGAATTCATGGGAATAGGCCGTCATGCCGGTGCCGTTCGTGCCGTGCAGCGCCTGGTCCACGGCCTTGGCGAAGCTGACGATCTGCTCCGAATAGCTGCCGCCCTGGGCAGCCGCGGTCCCCGACAGGGCGATCGCCGAAACGCCTGCCAGCAGGCCGAGCAGGACCTGCGGCACGACCTTGCGGCCTTGCCGGCCCGGTACGACCCTACGGGCCACCGGCGCCAGCGCCACCTGGTTCTGTTTCATTGCTGGACAACCCCTCCCGGTTCCCCATGGACCGCCATCCTCCCAGGCAAGACCTGTGCCTGAGGCAGCCCGGATCATCCCATCCTCCCCGGTTCGCCGGATGGCGAGTGGCGGACCCGGGGGCCCTGTGACACCCTCACGGCCGCTCGGCATGCCGCGGCATGCCGGCATCATCTCAACATTCTGTGTGTCTACAGCGGGGGCGCAACCATGGCGGGTTCGGGGGAAGCTGTGCAGCGAGGGCGCGGGCCCATCATTCGCAGGCCCGCGGGGATCGGGCCGGTCGCCCTGCTGTTGCTGCTGTGGGCGGTGCTGGCGGGCGGGGTCCCTGGCCTGGCGCCGCAGCCGGCCCTGGCACAGGCAGGGGCCGCGGCCGTGCTCACGCAGCAGGGCGCACCGGAGACCGTCGACAGCAGCGAGGCCAGCGCGGTGCTGCAGCGCGCGCGGGATGCCGGCGCGACGATCATCGTCATCGAGCCGGGTTCCGCCGCCCTGGCCCCGGCCGCGGCGGAACCTGGGGCGGCAGACCAGGCCGAGGCCCTGGCCATGGCGGTCCGCCGGAATGCCCTTGCCCTGGCAGCGCAGTCGCCGATGTTCCCGGCGCAGTTGCACGCCGCGCTGCAGCAATCGGGCGGGCTGGGCAGCCTGGGCATTGCCCTGGTCCTGCTGCTCGTCGCGCTGGCCGTGGGCCTGGGCGCGGATCGGCTGATCGGCCGCTGGGCGAACCCGCAGATCGCCTTCCTGTTCGGCCGCCGGCCGGAGAGCCGTGCGGAGAAGATCGCTTTCCTGCTGACCCGCGGCGTTGTGCGGATCCTGCGGGTGGCGGTGCAGGCCGCGGTGGCGGCCGGCATCGTCGTCGCGGTGGATCCCGGCAACCCGGCGGTGCGCACCATCGCCCTGACCGCGATCGTCCTGTTCGCCGTGGCCGGCTTCGGCGAGGCGGTGTTCCGCAACCTGCTGGCTGCCGACCTGCCGGAGCACCGGCTCCTGCCGATGTCGCAGGACACCGCCTGGGCATTGTATCGCGACCTGCGCAACGTGCTGTTCTTCGCGCTGGCGGTGATCTTCATCGCCAAGTCGGGCGAGGCGCTGGGCCTGCCGCGGCTGGGCGCCCTCCTGATGATGAGCACGGCCGCCCTGCTGGCCGCGATCGCCAGCATCTGGTTCACCCTGCGGCACCGCCGCACGGTGGAGCGTATCATTCTGGCCCTGCGGCCCGGGCCGCCGACGCCCCTGCGGGCCGCCCTGGCGCATCTCTGGTACCTGCCGCTCCTGCTCTATTTTCTGGTCGCCTGGGCGGTCACCGGGGTGCGCCTGCTGCTGGGTTCGCACCAGCCGCTGCAACTGGTGTCCCTGCCGGTGGCCGTCACGTTCGGGGCATTGGCCGCCTATGGCCTGCTGCTGGCGCTGACCGACCAGCTGTTCAGGCGCCAGCGCCCGGTCCCTGCCGCGGCCGGTGCGGCCCCGGTGCCGCCCGCTTCCGAAAGCCCGGCGCCGGGCGCCGACCCGGCACCAACCCAAGCGGGCGGCATGGCGCCGGTCGCTCCGGTCGACCGCAGCTATGCCGGCCTGGCGGAGCGGGCGGTCGGCTGGATCACCCTGCTCGGCGCCGCGGCGGTGATGATGTCCGTCTGGGGACTCGATTCCGCGATCTTCGGCGGCTTCTGGGGGGCGTTCTGGGAGATCGTGCTGGTCGCCTTCCTGGCCGGCCTGGCCTATGAGGCGGTGCGCATCGCCGTCGACCGCAAGATCGCCGAGGAAGGCGGCGCCGCCGCCGGTGCCGGGCTGGAGGAGGAAGGGCCGCGCCGCGGGCTGTCGCGCCTGGGCACCCTGCTGCCGCTGACCCGCACCTTCCTGCTGCTGGCGATCCTGGTCTTTGCCGGCATGGTGATCCTGTCCGCGCTCGGGGTCGACGTGACCCCGCTGTTCGCCGGTGCCGGCGTCATCGGCCTGGCCATCGGCTTCGGCGCCCAGACCCTGATCCGCGACATCTTCTCGGGCGCCTTCTTCCTGATCGACGATGCCTTCCGGATCGGCGAGTACGTCAATGTCGGCCCGGTGAAGGGAACCGTCGAGCGGATCTCGATCCGCTCCATGCAGCTGCGTCACCAGCTGGGCCCGCTGCACACCATCCCGTTCGGCGAGATCAAGCATCTGGAGAACTATTCGCGCGACTGGGTGGTGATGAAGCTGCCGCTGCGGCTGACCTACGACACCGACGTCGAGCAGGTCCGCAAGCTGATCAAGGGGCTGGGCGAGGAGCTCCTGCAGCGGCCCGATATCGGCCATCTGTTCCTGCAGCCGCTGAAGAGCCAGGGGGTCTTCCAGATGGAGGATTCCGCGATGATCATCCGGGTCAAGTTCATGACCCGGCCCGGCGACCAGTTCCCGGTGCGCAAGATGGTCTATTCGCGGATCCGCGAACTGTTCGCCGAGAACGGCATCCGCTTCGCGCACCGCCAGGTCACGGTCCGCCTGGCCGACGATGCGGACGGCCCCGAGGATCCCGCCGGCCAGCGCCGGGCGGTGGCCGCGGCCGGCGCCGCCATCACGGCGGCCACCCCGCAAGCGGGCGAGGGCCCTGGAACGACCGGAGCGGAAATGCGTTGAACAGGGGAGCTACAGGGCATGACCGGACTCTTCGTGCGCCCTCGCCCTGTGGATGACAGAACCAGGCTATGGCACCGACCGGCATCGCGCCGGCCGGTGCCGGCCGCGCAGGAAGGACAGCGACCATGGCGACCACCAGCAACAACAGCCCCGACCAGCTTCGCGAGGATCTCGATCGGCTGCGGGGCGACATTTCGGCCCTCAGCAGCAGCTTTCAGCAGCTGATGGGCGATGCGGGGGAAGAAGGCGTCGCCAGGGCGAAGAACGCGGTGCGCGGCGCGAAGGCCAAGGTCGATGCTGGCAGCGACGCCCTCGAAGGCGCCATCGTCCAGCGGCCGCTGGTCTCCATGCTCGTCGCGCTGGTGATCGGCATGGTGATCGGCAAGCTGTTCGAGCGGCGCTGAGCGGGACGTCGCCCGATGTCCGTCCTGGACCGCCTTGCGGCGCGTCTGATCTCCCTTCTGGTAATCCTGGCGATCGTCGTGGTGGCCGTCGCGACGGCCTTCGGGTTCCTGGTCCTCGGCGCCTTCATGCTGCTCTCCGTGGATTTGCCCGGCTGGGTGGCGGCACTGATCACCGGCGGCGGCCTTCTGCTTCTGGTGGCGGTCTCGGCCCTGGTCTTCCTGGTTGCCGCCCGGTCCGGCAACCGGACGGGTTCGACCGACGGAGGACGGCAAGGCGGCAGCCGGCAGGACGAAATGAGCCGCTCCGTCGCCGCCCTGGACCGGGCGATTCAGGGAGATCCCTGGACCCTGGTCGCAGGGGCTTTGGGTGTAGGGGTGGTCCTCGGCATGAATCCCCAGGCGCGCGATGCCGCGACGCGCCTGGCGATGAATCTGCTTCGGCCGCCGCACGGCTGAAAGCGGCCCGGCGTGGGGGGCGGCTGCCGGGGAAGACACGCGATCCATGGTCCCAGAGCCAACGGGGCCAGAGCCAACGGGGCCAGAGTCAACGGGGTCAGACCCATCCGGGCCAGGTGTCGCAGCGCTTGGAGGCGGGCGACTGTCCGGTCGTGGTCCAGAGATCCCGGAATCCGTTTTTCGGCGGCTTCGGTGTCAGCTATTCATTCTGATGGCATGATCGGTGGCCGATGCCGGGCAACCCGCCCGACGGCAATGCGCGACCCGGCCCCAGGAAGGACAGGACGATGGCAACCACCGGCAAGGACGGCACCGACGGGCTGCGCGAGGATATCGACCGGCTGCGCGCGGATATCGAAGCGCTGACCGGCAGCCTGCAGCGCCTGCTGGACGATGCCGGCAGGGAAGGCGCGTCGCTGGCGCAGGAGGCGGTGCAGGGCGCAGAGGCCGGCAGCGATGCGCTGGAGCGCGCCATCGTACAGCGGCCGCTTGTCAGCATGCTGGTCGCGCTGGCGATCGGCATGGTGATCGGCAGGCTGTTCGAGCGGCGCTGAGCCGGGTGGCGCCGCGATGTCCGGGCTGGACCGGCTTGCCGCGCGGCTGATCTCGCGGCTGATCTCGCTGCTGGCGATCCTGGCAATCGTCGCCGTCGCGCTGGCGACGGCCTTCGGCTTTCTTGTGGCCGGCTGCTTCCTGCTGCTCGCCGCCCATCTGCCGGACTGGGCGGCCGCCCTGATCACCGGCGGCGGCCTGCTGCTGCTGGTGTCGATCGCGGCGCTGATCTTCCTTGCGACGGCCCGGTCCCACGTTCGCGGCGGATCGCGCGGGGACCGGGGGCAAGGCGGCGGCGCCCGGCAGGGCGATGCCGAACGGGCTCATGCCGCGCTGGACCATGCCCTGAAAGGCGATCCCTGGACCCTGGTCGCCGGCGCGCTGGCTGCGGGGGTCGTCCTTGGCATGAACCCGAAGGCGCGGGACGCCGCGACCGGACTGCTGGCCGGCCTGTTCCGGCCGCCCCGGGGCTGAGGCGGCAGGGCCGGTCGGCCGGGCGGCCGCCCTGATCAGAAATCGAAGTCGAAATCCCCGCCATCGCCGAAGCCGCCCGGATCCTCGACCGACGGGTCGTACACACCCTGGTCGTAGGTCGTGCTGGCCGGGTCGTAGCCGGCCCCGTCATGTGCGGCCGGCTCGGCCGCAGGCGCGCCCCAGGGACCGGCGGGCGCGGCCGCCTGGTCAGCCATCCCCTGGTCGGCCACCCCCTGTTCCATCGGCGCCTGGCCGGCAATGCCGTCCTGCGGCACGGCGGCCTGCGCGGCCATGCCGCCGCCGAACATGCTTTCCAGGCCGGAGAACAGCGCCATGCCGCCGGCGACGCCGAGCGCCGTGCTCATCGCCGAACCCAGGAAGCCCTGCCCGCCACCGCCGAAGCCGCGGCCGGCGAACATGGCGCCGCCCGGCGCGACCTGTCCCGGCATACCCTGTCCCGCAGCGGCCATCGGCACGCGCGGCACCGATCCCAGGAAGCTGCCGCCGGCCACGGCCGGCGGGCGGGACTGCAGCTTGCGGATCTGCTCCTGCGCCGCGGCCAGGCCATGCTCGTAGACCAGGGCGGTCTGTGCCATGCGATAGGCCAGGTCGGGGTCCCGGTCGATGGCCGCGCGGATCAGCCCGTCGGCCTCCTGGTCCTTCGCCGTGGCCGGGGCCTGTCCCAGCCGGTCGAAGAAACCGGTCAGCAGGGTGCGTTCGTCCGGGGTCATCTGCCTGTCTCCAGCGCTGGGTCGGGGGCCTGTGTCCCCGGTGATATCGGGGCCGGGGCGGCCGGCAGCAAGGGTGCCGCCGCCCGCCCGGCCGGTCAGAGCCCGTGCATGCCGCAGAGCAGGTTGGACGACATGCCGCCATCGGCCGCCAGGTTGGCCCCCCGGAACCATGTCGAGCCGGCGGAGAGCAGGAAGCTCACCACGGGCGCGATATCGTCCGGCCGGCCCGGCCGGTCCATCACCCGCATATCCTCCTCCGCCCGCGCACCGAGGGTTTCCAGGAAGGCAGGCAGGATCGGCGTGTCGACCGGCCCGGGGCTGATCGCGTTCATCCGGATCCCGCGGTCCCGCCATGTCCAGCGGTTCTGCATCGTCCAGACGATCAGCGCCTCCTTCGACAGGAAATAGGACCGCCCGCCCTCCTGCAGCCGGTGCGCGGCGCAGAAGCCGGCAATGTCGCTGTCGAAGTCGAGCGCCAGGGCGGCCTTCACCTCGTCGATGGCGGACGGCCAGCCGAAGCCGGCAAGCGAGGCCAGGTTGACGATGGCGGCACCGTCCGCGAGCTTGCCGACCAGCCCCTCGGTCAGCGCCCGCAGGCCGATCAGGTTCACCTTCATCAGCTGTTCCGCCGCCATCGTCGGCGGCAATCCCGCGATGTTCGCCAGGCCGTTCGTCCCGGCCGGCAGGCGGTCGACCAGGTCGGCGATGGCCCCCGGGTCCGACAGGTCGGCCAGGAACAGCTCGTCCGCATTGTCGGTGTCGTGGCGGTCGACGCCGATCACCTTTGCGCCCAGCGCGCGCAGCAGCCGGCTGCTCTCCGCGCCGATGCCCGACGCCACGCCGGTGACGATATAGGTCCGTCCGTCATGCATTGTCCTGTTCCCTCGTCCGTTGCGCCCCGCCCGCTGCCGTGGCGGGGTCGAATGCCAGATAGGCAGCGTCCAGCAGGTCGGGCCTGGCCTTCAGCTCCGCCGCCGTGCCGTTGAAGTGCGTGCGCCCGTTGCGCAGGACCAGGGCCTCGTCGGCGATCCCCAGGGCCAGTTCGGTGAACTGCTCGATCAGGATCACGCCGACATTCCTGGCCGTCAGGTCCGCGACGACGCCCATCAGGCGCTTGACGATCAGCGGCGCCAGTCCCAGCGACATCTCGTCGATCAGGATGTATTTCGGCCGCGCCATCAAGGCATGGCCCAGGGCGACCATCTGCTGCTGGCCGCCCGACAGGGTGCCGGCGAGCTGCTGCCTGCGCTCCGCCAGTTCGGGGAACAGCGCATAGGTATCGGCAAGCGCCGCCGCCAGGCCGGCCGGTTGCAGCGAGCCGGCCGCGCGCAGATTGTCCTCGACACTGAGCCGGGTGAGCACCCTGTGGCCTTCGGGCACGGCGGCGACACCGGCCTTGCGGATCGCATCGGGGCCGCGGCCGGTGATGTCGAGACCATCGACCCGGACCGCGCCGGCGGTGACCGGCAGCATGCCGGCGACGGCCAGGACCAGCTCCGACTTGCCGGCGCCGTTGGCGCCCAGGATCGCCGTCACCCGGCCCGGCCCCACGGACAGGCTGACATCGCCGACGACCTTCCTGCCATCGGCCAGCACGCTCAGGCCTGCGATCTCCAGGGCCATGGTCAGACCTCCTCCAGGCCGAGATAGGCGGCCCGGACCTTCGGGTCGGCCAGCACCCGGGCGGTCCGGCCGAAGGCGATCTGCTTGCCGAAGTCGAGCACCAGGGTCTCCTCGCAGATGCGGGCGATGAGGTCGACGTCATGGTCGATCACCAGGGTCATCGCGCCGGTGCGGGCATGGATCTGCAGGATCAGGTCGCCGAGCGCCCGGGTCTCCTCGGTCGACAGGCCGCCGGCGGGTTCGTCGAACATGATGATCTTCGGCCCGCCGACCACGCATTTCGCGATGTCCACCAGGCGCCGCTGGTAGCTGTTCAGCGCGCCGGCCGGCAGCTCGGCCTGCGCCGCCAGCCCGACCATGGCCAGCGCGCGGGCCACCTCGGCCTGCCGCACCCCGGGCGCCAGGCCCAGGCCGTCAAGCTGCACCGCGACGTTCTGGCCGACGCTCAGATCGTCGGCGATCTCCTCCCGCTGGAAGGACCGGCGCAGCCCCCACAGGCCCCGGCGATGTGCCGGCAGGCGCATCAGGTCGGTATCGCCGGCCCGGATGCTGCCGCTCTCGGTCTTCACGAAGCCGGAGAAGACGTTCATCAGGGTGGTCTTACCGGCCCCGTTCGGCCCGATGATCCCGCTGACCGGACGGGTGAACACCGCTTCCACCCGGTCCAGCGCCAGCACCCCGCCGAAGCGCACGGTCAGGTCGCGGATCTCGATCGGCGCGTCCAGCCCGCCAGCCGCGTCGAAGCGCCGCACGGCCGCGCCCGGCTCGCCGGCTGCGCCGGTTTCCCCGGCAACGGCGCCCGCCGGACCGGCGGGCCGCCAGCCCAGCCGGGCGCGCAGGCCGGCGGCCAGGTCCATCACCTGGCCGGCGATGCCGTTGGGTGCGGTGATCACCGCATGCAGCAGCCCGGCGCCGAAGATCACGAAGGACAGGTCGGCATCAAGGCCCCAGTTGTTCAGAAGGGCCGGCAGGATCCGGAACAGGGCTGCCGCGATCACCGCGCCGAGCCAGAAATTGGCACCGCCGACCACGGCCAGGGCATAGACCAGGACGCTTTCGCTGGCACGGAAGGTGCCGCCGTCGAGCAGGCCGAGGCTGCCGGCCAGCAGCCCGCCGGCAATCCCGGCCAGCAGGCCGGAGAGCGCGAAGGCCCAGGTCTTGTATAGGGTGACGTTCACCCCGGCCGACATCGCCGCCGCTTCGGACCGGCGGATCAGGGCCCAGGCACGGCCCGGCGCCAGGCGGCGATGCAGCTCGATCAGCAGGAAGCCCAGGACGACGACGAACAGGGTATAGCGCAGATAGGATTCGTCGGTCTGCGCGATGGCCGGGCGGCGGAACGGCTCGCCCGAGCCGGTCTGCACGCCCCAGAAGCCCGCGCCGCCGTTCGGGAACTGGAAGGTTGCCAGGACGATCTCGATGCCGCCGGCCGCCATCAGGGTGACCAGCGCCAGGTAGAGCCCGCGCAGCCGCAGCGCCGGCAGGGCGAGGATCATGCCGAGCACCATGGTCACCGCCCCGGCGGCGATCAGGTTCGCCTCGAACGGCAATGTGGTCCCGTGGTTGAGGCGCAGCAGCACCCAGCCGCCGACCCCCATCAGGCCGACCTGGGTCAGGCTCACCATGCCCAGCCGGGCATACATGAAGGCGACACCGGCGACCGCTAGGGCGAAGCAGGCGGTGGAGGTGAAGATGTTCAGCCACTGGTTGCCCGCGACCGAGGGCACGACGAGCAGCGCGAACAGCGCAAAGAGCAGGCCGATGCGGCCTGACGGGGTGGTCCGGAACAGGCGCCGCATCGCCGCTCAGTCCTTGCTGTCGAAGGTCAGCCTGGTGCCGCGCTGGTACCAGAGCAGGACGATGGCCGCGATCACGAAGGGCGCGATCGGCCGCGCGCCCTTCAGCACCGGCGACAGGGTCAGCAGGCTCTCGATCACCCCCATCGACAGCCCGCCCAGCAGCACCAGGGCCAGGTTCTCCAGCCGCCCGCAGACCGCTGCGGCGATCGACGGGATCACCATGAAGGTGATCACCGTGGGCTCCAGCCGGATCAGGTCGCCGAACATCAGCCCGGTGAAGCCGGCGATCACGCCGGAGATCCCCCAGGCGATGGTCTCGACCCGCAGGATCGGGATGCCGATCAGGGCCGACAGGCTGCGGTTGTTGGCGAGCGAGCGCATCTGCAGCCCGACGAGGGTGCGGGTCAGGTACAGGTAGATCCCGGCGACGATTCCCAGCGAGGCCAGGAACACGATCAGCCGGGTCGCGGTGACCCGCAGGCCCAGCAGCTGGATCCCGATCTTGTCGGTGGGCAGGGACAGCTTGCGGGGGTCGTCGATCCACAGATAGCTGACCACGCCCAGGATGATCAGGGCGAAGCCCAGGGTGGCCACCGCCTTCACCACCGGCTCGCGCCAGGCCAGGCGCGGCGCGATCAGACGGCCATAGCCCAGCAGGATGGCGACCGCCAGGCCGATGCAGGCGAGCCACGCGAGCGGCGGCCAGAGGCCCCATTCCACCAGCTGCCAGGCGGTCATCGCGCCGGCCGCGCCGGCCGCGCCATTGGCGAAGTTCAGCACGCCGGTGGCGCGGTACAGCACCACCATGCCGATGCCGCCGAGCGCATAGAGCGACCCCACCGCCAGGCCGGAGACGAAGAACAGGCCGAGGATCTTGCCCGGCTTGTCCCAGCCCAGCGCGGCGACAATGGCCGCCATCAGGACGAGGTAGAGCAGCCAGTTGAAGGTTTTCGTCTGAGTCACGCCCGGGCGTTCCAGTCAGCGATTGCGAATCAATCGACCGTCATTCTGAAAGCCCATTTCCATCGTCGCCACCGGACTTGTTCCGGTGGCCCATCTCGATGCCCGTCTCAATCGATTGAGCATGGCGGCGCGATGGACCCGCGGGTCAGGCCCGCGGGTGACGAGGCGGTGCGGCAGGGCTCTCGACAGTCGGGATCTGCGCATCGCGCATTCATTGTCAGGCTCGCAGGGACGGGCGCCCGCCGAGAGGTTCGGCGGACGCCCGACTGTTGTGGGTTGCGGCGGTCAGCGCAAGCCGAGCTTCTTCTCGATCGCGATATGCGGCTCGAAATAGGCGGAGTCGAACTCGTAGCAGTCGCGCACCACCTTATAGCCGCCGCCGGTCATCTGCAGCATATAGCCGGCATGGTTCGGCATGTGGAAGTCGGTATCGCCCACATAGTACGGGCCGCACATCAGGTCCGAGGTGTAGCCGGAGATCCCCTTGATTGCCTCCGTCACCTTGGCGCGGTCGTCGATATCCGCGGGGTCCATCGCCAGCAGGGTCTTCACGAAATAGGTCGCCGACAGGTAGCCGGACTGCGCGAAGGTATCGCGGGGGTCCTCCGACCGGGCATGGGCGTCCATCACCTCGATCCAGTTCTTCGCGTCCTTGCCGCCCAGGTGGAAGGGCGCCAGCTCGGCGTTCACGTAGACATGGCCGTCCCAGTACTCGCCCAGCGCGGCGGGCACCGACAGGTCGTAGAGCGGGGTCGGCGCGATCCACTTGTAGCTGTCGCGCAGGTCCTGCTCCTCGGCCGCCTTCAGCACGGCGATCGCCAGGCCCGCCGGCAGGTTCAGCAGGATCGTGTCCGCGCCGCTGGACACCGCCTCCAGCAGGGCGGAGTTCACGTCCGGCGCGCCCGGGTTCAGCAGCGCCATCGAGCCGTCGCCGCCGCGCGCCTTCATCAGGTCGATGGAGGCCTTGCAGGACCAGGGCCCGTTGTTGGGAATGTTCAGGCCGATGCAGGCGACATTGGTCGCGCCGAGCTCTTCCTGGGCATATTGCGTGGCGCCCAGGTTCGACGGCAGCGGCCCCTGGTTGGTCGACACGATGTTGGAGGATTCGAAGCATTCGGAGATCGCGCAGGCCGCGGCCATCGCCATGATGTTCTCGTCCGCATAGGTCTTGGCGTTCACCGCCATCTCGATGAACGAGCCGTTGGCGACCAGGGCCACGGCGCCGGCATCCTTCACCAGCTTGGACGCGGCCTGGGCGGCCAGCTCGGGGTTCCACTGGTCGTTCTCGACCCGATAGTCGATCGGCCGGCCGTGGATGCCGCCATTGGCGTTGACGCAGTCGAAATAGGCCTTGGCCGCATCGGTGGAGGCGGAGAAGTCGCCCGGCGGGCCGTTGCCATGGATGCCGCCGACGATGATCGGCGTGCCGGTCGCCGCCTGGCCGGTGTTCTCGCCGCAGCTCGGCGCGGCAGCGGCCTGCCCTGCGAAGGCGAGGCCCGACAGGCCCGCAAGGGCCGCCAGCAATAGCTTGTTCTTCATCTTGTCCTCCCGGATTGAAACGTTTCTCGTTAGCCGTTCAGGGTTTCCTTGCCCCGCATGAACCGCGATGCGCGCTCGGCGATCATCATCGTCGGCGCATTGGTGTTCCCGCTGATCAGGGTCGGCATGGCGGAGGCGTCGCAGACTCTGAGCCCGTTGACGCCGCGCACCCGCAATTCGTTGTCCAGCACCGCCATCCGGCTGGTGGCGGGGCCCATGGCGCAGGTCCCGGCGGGATGAAAGACCGTCTTGGCGGTCTGCCGCACATAATCCCGCATGCCGTCGGCATCGGCCTCCAGCCCCGGTTCCGGCAGGTGGCGGCGGCTGATCAGCCGCGCCAGCGACGGTGCCTCCAGGATCTCGATGCTCTTGCGCACGCCGCGCACCAGCAGCTCCACGTCGTAGGGGTCGCGCAGCGCGCCGGACTCGAACAGGGCGGGCGCCTTCGGATCGGCGGAGCGCAGCTTCACCGAGCCGCGCGACCGCGGCCGCAGGAAGCAGGGGCCGATGGCGATGCCATGCGCCTCGATCGCCGGGCGGTCCAGGCCCGGCACCAGGAAGGGCAGGACGTGGAACTGGATGTCGGGCAGCCCGGCATCCGACAGGTCGGCAAAGCCGCCGCATTCCACCACGTTCGAGGTCAGCAGGCCGGTTCGCGTCGTCATGTACTGCAGCATGTGCCGCACCGCGGCCAGGCCCTTGTCCTGCCGGTAGATCGAGATCGGCTCGCGGGTCTCGCCCTGCACCGTGCTTTCCAGATGGTCCTGGTAGTTCTCGCCCACGCCGGGCAGGTCGGCGACCGCCTCGATGCCGTGGCCGGCCAGCTCGCCGGCATTGCCGATGCCCGACAGCTGCAGCAGGCGGGGGGATTCGATCGCCCCGGCGCAGAGCACCACCTCGCCCATGCAGCGGAACGCGGTGCCGTCCTCCAGCACGATGCCGGAGGCGCGCTTGCCCTCGAAGGTGACCCGGGCGACCCGCCGCTCGGTCAGGATCTCCAGGTTGCCGCGGCCCTCGGCCTTGCGCAGGAAGGCCTGGGCGGCGCTCCAGCGCCGGCCCTCCTTCGTGGTGACCTGGTAGAAGCCGACGCCGTCCTGCCGGTGGCCGTTGAAATCGGGATTGTAGGGCAGGCCGGTCTCCTGCGCCGCCCGGATGAAGGCCCAGCTCAGCGGATGGCCATGGCGCTTCTCGGAGACGGTCAGCTCGCCGTCCGTGCCGTGGAAGCTGTCGGAAAGCGTCATGTTCGCTTCCAGGTCGCGGAACGCGGGCAGCACGTCCGCATAGGACCAGCCCCGCAGCCCGGCCTGCGCCCAGCCGTCATAGTCCTGGCTCTGGCCGCGGACATAGAGCATGGCGTTCACCGACGACCCGCCGCCGATCACATGGCCCTGCGGGACGATCGCCGGGCGGCCGTTCAGCTCCGCCGAGGGCTCGCCGACATAGGCGATGGCGTCGCGGCCGGCCTGCAGCACCTTGAAGAAGGTCGCCGGGATATGAATCCACTTGTCGGTGTCGCGGCGCCCGCTCTCGATCAGCAGGACGCGCATGCCGGCATCCTCCGACAGCCGGGCGGCCATCACGCAGCCCGACGAACCGCCGCCGACGACGATATAGTCGAACGCCTCCATCAGCCGGGTCCCGGCCGGTGGCCTGCCGCGCCTGCGGCCATCGCGACCCCTGCGGCCATCGTGAACGGTGTCACGATCCTGTTCCTCCCGATAGGCTTCTTTTCCGGACAGTGTAGCAGCGCAATCCGCTCCGCTGTCTTGGTTCTTGACGACAGGACGCTTGGACTCTGGCGACATCGTCCGCCCGGAAGGTCGCCTCGCGCGGACCCGATCCACTGTTGTCCGGTTCCACTGCGGCTGCTTGGCCGGAGGTCCAGACACCGTCTGGCCTTCTCACGGAACGCGCTGAACCGGGACGGGGATTCGGCAGCTATTCTCCCCACCTCGTCACCGCCGGGCGCGACCCACTGCTGTCCGGTTGAGCATGGCCGGCATTGGCTCAAGGCCGCGACTTTGCCGGGCTTGCGGGGCCAACCGCTGTCGCTGGACACGGATGTCCTTGCGTTCCCCCAATCGTCACCACCGCTCTCGTCGCGGTGGTCCATGGTGCCGCCAGGTTCAATAGTGGCCTGATCTTATTGAGGTGCGGCGCGATGGATGCGCGGGACAAGCCCGCGCATGACGAAGCTATAAAACGCATGAGGCCGGAGAACAGCACTGATCCGGACAGCCCTGGGCTCGACCCGGCGGCCGATCTGGGAGCGAGGCTCAATCGCCCCGGAACCTGTTGGAAACCGTTGCGCAGCGGGACCATGGACTCGCGGGACCAGCCCGCGAGTGACGACCTTTTGAGGCAGGCCGCGCCATATCGCACAGCAGCCGTTCCGAACCGGGCACCAGTGGACCCGATCCGCGCGTCCAGGGTGCGGTCGCCCGGCCGCTGCCGGCACGGTACGCAGCTGCCGGGGAATTGCCAGTTGCCGGGCTTTCTTGCCATTCTGGCGGGATGTTGAAGCATCGCCTGTCCGACAGCCTGCCCCAGGCCCGGTTCGAGGCCGATCTCAGGTCGGTCTGCGGCGCCTTCGACATCTGCCCGGCGCCCGACCGGGCGGCTGCCTGGGGCGGCGTGGCCTCCGGCGTGCGGGCCGGGATCGAGATCGCGATGGTGGCGACCGACATGCAGCGGATCCTGCGCACCGGCCGGAACATCCGCGACGATCATGGCGAGAACTACTTCCTGATCCTGCAATATTCCGGCCGGGCCCTGATGGCCCAGAACGACCGGTCCGCGATGCTGCTGCCCGGCGACCTGGTGCTGATCGACAGCGCCACGCCGTCGGACTTCACCTTCTTCGGCGAGCGCTGCGCGCAGGTCTCGCTGCACCTGCCGCGGGTGGAGATGCAGGAGCGCTTCGGCACCGATATCGCCGGCGGCCTTGCGCTGTCCGGCAGCGACCCGACGGCGCGCGCGATCCAGTCCGTGGTGCGCAAGGTGCTGGCCAGCGACGGCGGTGCCGAGGGCCTGCAGACCGGCTTCCTGCGCGATGCGCTGTTCGGCCTGATCGGCGCCTTCGTGTTCGAGCGCGAGCGCCAGGGGGCGGCCGGGCCCGGTGCCGGCGCCGAGGCGCTGGAACCGCTGCTGGCGCGCGCCCTGGAACTGATCGAGAGCCGCTTCCGGGACTGCGAATTCTCCGCCAGCCTGGTCTCGCAGCAACTCGGCGTGCATCCGCGGCGGCTGCAGCGCGCCTTCGAGGATCTCGGCATCACGCCGACGAAATACCTGATCGCCAAGCGGCTGGAATGCGCCCGGGTGCAACTGGCGGCGCGCCAGTCCGCCGGGCAGCAGGAGCTGATCTCCAGCATCGCCTATGCCGCGGGCTTCTCCGACCTGTCCTATTTCAACCGGCGCTTTCGCGAGGTCTATGGCTGCGCGCCCGGCGAGTATCGCAGCCAGTAGCGGCCGCCCTACAGGTCCACCACCTCGAAGCCCAGCGTTTCGCGCAGGCGGTCGGCCACGATCGCGCGGTGGCAATGGGCGGCCGGTCCCTCGTAGCAGAGCAGCGCGGCGGGCCGCGCAGTGGCGATCTCGCCGGCCTCGGCGAGCTGCAGCTGCGCCTCCGGCGTGGCAAGCTGGTCCTCGAAGATCGCGCGCATGTCGTCGTAGCGGCCGGCCCGCGCCGCCATCCGTCCGGCCTTCGGCGTGCCCAGGGCGCGCAGATGGCGATAGTCGATGCCATGCGCGGCCAGGGTCGCCGCCAGCATCGTCTTGGAGAAGCCGGCGCGCCGCGACGCCGCCACGGCGCGGACATCGACGACGATCTCCACCCCGGCCGCCTGCAGCCGGCCGATCACCTCGTCCAGGGTGGCCTTCTCGTAGCCGATGGTCGCGAGTTTCGGAGGATGCTTTGCCATGCCCGGAATGATAGCGGTTTTGCCCCTTGCGTCGATGCGCGGGGAGCCGCTAGATACTCCGCCGGGCTTCATTACGGCCCGGTCCCGGCGCCTGAGCGGGCGTAGTTCAATGGTAGAACGCAAGCTTCCCAAGCTTTCGTCGGGCCTAATCAAAGACCAATTGCATCAATTACTTAGCATCCGACTTCGCGGGATCTGCGGGAGAACTGCGGGATTCCGCGTCGTAGGCGCTTGCCATGGCGTTGCGGACGTCGTCGATCAGGACGTGCGCGTAGCGGCTGGTAGTTCGGATGTCCGAATGCCCGAGCATGCGCTGCACGACCGCCAGGTTGCCGCAGGCGCGGAGGACGCGACTGGCGGCGGTGTGGCGGTTGTCGTGCCAGGTGTAGTCCTCGACCCCGGCAGCCCGGCAGGCGGCTCGGAACCAAGCGCCGAGGCCGTGGCGGGTGAATGGCACGCGGGTGCCGATCGCGATCGCGGCGCGCTTCCGGATGCGGCGGCTGCAATAGGTGAAGATGAAATCCGGGTGTTGGCCGCGCAACTCCTCCAGGTAGGCGGTCATCGCTGGCGTGAGCGGCACCGTGTGCCAGGCCGCCCCGCGGCGCTTCGACAGGCGGAAGGTCAGGGCGCCGGCGATCGGGTTGAACGCGGTCCAGCGCAGGCCTATCAGGTCGCTGATCCGGATGCCGGTCCAGAGCGCGAAGGCGAAGACCTCCTGCGCCTCGGGCCGCAGGTGCCGGAGGATGGCGGCCTCCTCCTGCGGCTGGAGCTCGCGCACGCGGTGGCCGCGGTCCTCGAGCATCAACGACGCCCAGTCGATGGGGTCCTCCGGCGGCGCGGAGCGGGGGCGGGCGACCTTGAGGCCATGGTTGATCGCGGCCCGGAGGCGTCGCAGGTCGCCGTTCACCGTCCCGTTCGCGACTAAGTCCTTCCGGCGATCGATGTGGCGGGTGCGGATCATCTCGTCGGACAGCTGGCTGACCCGGGTGGTCCCGCCGAGGGACTGCAGCAGGATCGCCAGGCCGCTGTCGATCCAATCGGCGGAGCGGGTGTGCTGGCCGTGCGCCTGGAAGTAGAGGTCGAAGAGCTGATTGAGGGTGTAGTCCTGCCGCTGCTCGCGGCGGCCGCCCTGGTCGCGCGCCTGGCGCTTCAGCTCGGCTTCGACGGCCTGCGCTTCGCGGCGCGTCGTGCGTGCCGTCGTGCCGAGAAATCGAGCTCCACGATACTGGAAATCGTAGTCGTAATACCGGGCGCCCGGGGTGCGCTTGTAGACCGACATGGTGTGGTCCGCCTCTGCCTGGTGCGGTAGGCCTCGATCTCCGCCGGCTCGAACTTACGCCGCTTGCGCACCATAACAAACGGGAGCTCGCCCTCGTCGACCATGCGCTGCAGGGTGCGGACCGAAATGTCGAGGCGCCGGGCGGCCTCAGCCGGGGAGATCAGGGCTTCGGTCATGCAACGACACGCTCGCCGGCTGCAACGGCGGGGAGGTTGGCCGCGACGAGGGCGCGGGCGACGTCGGGGCAGACGGAGTTGCCTGCCATGCGGATCTGGGCGGCCTTGCTGAGGGGGCGGCCGTCGACCTGCAGGTCGATGACGTAGCTGTCGGGGAAGCCCTGGGCGCGGAACAGCTCGCGGGGGGTCAGCATGCGCATGCCGATATCGGCGAGGATCCATGGCTCGCCGGCGATGGTCACCGTCACCAGGCCGAAGCGGGGCAGGGTGGTGACGGTGTGCATCGGGTCGGTCAGCTGCGGGGCCTGGTCGGCGCCGTAATATTTCGTGAGGAAGGCGCGGACCTCGGCGACATGACCGCCGCGGCCGCCGCCGGCGGTCAGGGTGGGCAGTGGGTCGCGTATCGACCGTGCGTCGGAATGGTGGCGCAGGTGCACCAGGTGGCCGGCCACGATCTGCTGCTGGGTGCCGCGCATCGTGATGGTGCTGAGCGGCCTGCGGGCGTCGTGGCCGGTGACGCCGGTGTTGTGCTGGGCGAGGAAGGCGGCGACGAGGGCGTGCTTACAGCCGCCGGCGACGACAGTGCCCAGGGGCTTGTCTAGCCCTGGCACCCGCGGCGCCTGGCCCGCCCGCTCGCCGTAGCCCATCTGCACCAGGGTGGGGGCGACCAGCGAGAACTCGCCGCCGGTCGTGGTGGTGACGGTGCGGAGCGGCTCGGCGAGGCCGTGCACGCGATCGTCGCCGCGGTGGGTGATCGGTACGATGAAGGGTTCGGCCGCGTCGAGCACGAAGCGGCGGGTGCCGCGAGCGATGCGGCGCAGGGTCGCCGCGGCCAGGGGGCGGCGGACCTCGGGCCCGCCGGCGGCCTTGAGGGCGCGGGCCGCCTCCGGCGTGAGGAAGATGCTGGGGCAGGGCAGGGACCAGTCGATGACCTGGGCGGCCGTGCGCCAGGGCTGCAGCCGGCCGGACACGGTCTCGGGGTCCTGGGGCGCGCCATGGGTCGGTGCCGGCCAGGCGATCGGCAGGCCGTCGCAACGGGCGACGACGATCAGGCGCTTGCGGATGGTCGGCGAGCCGTAGTCGCAGGCGCGCAGCTCGCGCCACTCGACCCGGTAGCCGCCGCGCCGCAGCTCCGCGACCCACTGGCGGAAGGTGGCGCCGGCGCGCTCGCGGCAGGGGCGGCCGTCCAGGTCGACCGGCCCCCATTGCTGGAACTCCTCGACATTCTCGACGATCAGGACGGCCGGCCGGACCCGCCGCGCCCAGAGCACCACGACCCAGGCGAGGTCGCGGATGTTCCTGGAGACCGGGCGGCCGCCCTTCGCCTTGGAGAAATGCTTGCAGTCGGGGCTGAACCAGGCGAGGGCGACCCGTCGGCCGGCGGCCACGTCGCAGGGATCCGCCCGCCAGATGTTCTGGCAATAGTGGCGGGTGCTCGGATGGTTCGCCGCGTGCATGGCGATCGCCGGTGGGTCGTGATTGATGCCGACGTCCGGGTCGCGGCCGATCGCCTGCTTGATCCCCTCGCTGGAGCCGCCGCCGCCGGCGAAGCCGACGACGACGATGCCGTCCTGCAGGCCCGTCAAAACGGAATCTCGTCGTCGAGGGTGCCGTCGTCGCGGCCGGCGGGCGGGGTGGTGGCGCGGGTGGTGCCGTAGGAATCGGGGTCGGGGGCGACGGCTCCGCGGCTGTCGAGGAGGACGAGCTGGCCGCGGAAGCGGTTGAGGACGACCTCGGTGGCGGTGCGCTCGACGCCGTCCTGGCCGGAATATTTGCGGGTCTGGAGCTGGCCCTCGATATAGGCCTTGCTGCCCTTGCGGAGGAAGTCGCCGGCGACGCGGGCGAGGCCGGGGTTGAAGATCACGACGCGGTGCCACTCGGTCTTCTCGCGGTGGTCGCCGGTCTGCTTGTCGCGCCAGGATTCGGAGGTGGCGATCGAGAAGGTGGCGATCGGGTCGCCGGCCTGGCTGGTGCGGGTCTCCGGGTCGCGGCCCAGGTTGCCGACCAGGATCACTTTGTTGATGCCGGTCATCGCCTCAGCCCTCCATCCGGGCGGGTGCAGTGCGGACCGGCATGACGATGCGGTCGACGCTGGGGTCGCCGTCGTCGATCAGCCGGATCGGGGCGCCGGCGCCGGTCATTTCGATGCCGACCTGCTCGCCGGTGGCGAGGTGCAGGATCTGGTCGAGATAGGCCGGCTGGACACCGAAGCTCTCCGCCAGCTCGCCGGCGAGGGGCAGGCGCTCCTCCGCCGCGCCGGTCTCGTCGCGGCTGGACAGCACCAGCTCGGCGCCGTCCTGCGCGACATGGATGGCGCGGCCGCGGCCGGACTCGTTGTTGACCGCGCTGCCGGCGATGCCGCAGCGCTTGGCGGCCTCCAGCAGATCGGCGCGGGCCGCCCGAGGTGTCTCGCCCGCCCCGCGGGCGGGAATGACCCGGTGAAAATCGGGAAAGGTGCCGTCGATCAGGCGCGAGACGAGCCGGGTCTCGCCGCAGGCGAGAGTGATCAGGTTGTCGCCGATGCCAAGGCGGGCGGTCTGTTCGCCGGCGAGCATCGCGCACATGGTCTGCACGGTGCCGGCCGGCACGATGATCCCGGCCTCCAGGGCGGGGATGCCGGCAAGCTCCTCCGGCAGGGCGACCGGCAGGTGCAGGAGCATGTGGCCGTTCGTGGCGACCGAGGACAGGCACCGGCCGCCGGCGCCGTCGCCGGCAGCGACCAGGTGCACGCCGCACAGGTAGAAGCGGGTCTCCTCGTCGCTGACCGCCGCCGACGGCAGGAGCAGCAGTCGGCGCAGCAGGGCCGCGTCGATCTCGACCGGCTCGATGTCGTCCGCCTTCGGTGCCGGCCAGTCGTCGGCCGGCAGGGTGGCGGCCTGGTGGCGCGCCCGCCCTGCCGAGATCTCCAGCCGCTGTGTCTTCGGCCGCTCGGCCAGGCAGATCTCGCTGCCGGCGGCGAGGGCGCCGACGAAGGCGGACAGCCGGGCCGCCGGGACGGTGAGCCGCATCGGTGCGCCGATATCCGTCGCCTCGACGGCGACAGTGAGCCAGCGCTCCAGGTCCGTGGCGGTCATGCGCAGCATGCCGTCATCGGCATCCAGCAGGAGGTTGCCGAGGATCGGGATCGTGCTTCGGGCCTGGACGACCTGGCGGAGGAGGCGCAGCGCCTCGACCAGGGGCTTGCGCTCAAGCGTGACGGGCATTGCGGGCCTCCATTGCGTCGTCGTCGATCGCGCGGGCGATCAGGTCGAGGGCGTGGCCGGCGGAAACGGCCTGCTCCGGGCGCCCCGCCGCGATGGCGGCCTGGATGCGGGGGCTGAACTGGTCCGCCCAGAGGCGGAACCAGTCGAGCGCCCGGGCGGCGCCGATCGGGCCGAAGCGGTTGTGGCCGTCGTAGGAAGACAGGCCGCGGTGGCGGCTGGTGGCGTCCAGGATCAGGCGTGCGTCATAGGGGCGGGTGCCGAACAGCTGGTCGCTGTCCCATAGGGCGTCATGCAGCAGGAACGGGCGGGGGTCGGCTGCAAGCGCCGCGACGTCGATTGCGCGAGCCATGCGGGTCACTCCGGGCAGGTGGGGAGGTAGCGGGCGGCGGCGGCCAGGAAGCGGGCTTCGGCCTCGGGCCAGGGCCAGGGCTTGATCCGGCCGGGAACGGGGTCTGGGACGCGGAACTCCCCGTGGATCACCGCGGTCAGGGCCGGGTGACAGAGGTCGCGGGCCTCTGCCCAGAGCATGGCCCGGTCGGCTGCCGCGATGGCGGGCCCCTCGTCGCCCGGGTAGGGGTTGTCGAGGCCGCAGGCGATGTGGATTGCCGTGTCGAGGCGGGCCTGGATGCGCGGGAGGCGTTCGATGTCAGAACGGACGCCGATCGCCTGTTTCATCGGGGTGCAGATATCGCCGGTGACGAACTCGTGCGCGTCGTGCAGCAGGCCCAGCGCGCGCAGGCGCGGGTCGGGCGGCAGCAGCTCCGCCACCAGGACCGAGTGCTGGGCGATGCTGTAGTGCGCCGCGGTGGCGCCGGCCCAGCGGCACTGCAGCGCCAGATGGTGGGCGATATCGCGGATCGAGATCTGAGCCGGCGCCGGTGCGACGAGCGAGACGAAGCGGCCGGAGGCGGTGCCGGCATAGGGCCAGACGGCGGCCCCCGGGCGGCGGTCGGGTGCGTTCATGGGCGCTGATCCTGTTGGGTGGTGCGGGGGCGATAGGGCCAGAAGCTGGCCGGGTGGCGGATCTCGTCGCATCTCGCCGGATCTCGCCGGAATTCGACGAGATTCGACGGGGGCGGGGGCGGCACGGCGCGGCGGGGCGGCGGCGTGAGCGGGTCGCGGCGCCAGCTGGCGGGGCCGTCGAAGCGGTCGCGGGCGAGGATCCAGCCGGGGACCGTGGCGACGATCAGGTCGTCGGTCATGACAGGTCCGCCCCGTCGATGCAGTCGCGGCAGATCGGCTCGCCGGCGACCACTTGCCACTCGCCTGCGTCCGTCATCTCACCGCAATGGTTGCAGACCATCTGCCAGTCTGCGGCGCGATAGGCCTGCAGCGGCACCGGGCCGGGGCTGTGGCTGTCGAACTCCGGCGCGCGCTCGACCTGGTCGACATTGCAGTCGAGCGGGCCCGCGGCATCCTGGGCCGTGGCGGCAAAGACGATCCGCTCGCAGTCCTCGTAGAGGCCGGGATCGGGCACCTTCCAGGCGAGCAGCGGCGCGGTCATTGCCGGACCACCAGGTGGACCAGGAGGATGGCGCCGAGGACGGCGACGGGGATCAGCACCAGTTCGGTGCCGTTGCTGGCGAGCCAGCGGCGGAGCGGGTCAGGCATGGGCGAGGCCTCCGATAAAGGGCGGCGGAGCGAGGCGGGGCGCGGGGAGGATGCCGCGCTCGACGCGGCGGCAGGTCGCCCAGACCAGGGCGGCGGCCAGGGCGTCGTCGCGGCGGCGGTGACGGCCGGTGTGGCAGGTCAGGCCGGTGATCCGGTCGCGGATGCCCTCGGGCCCCTCGGGCGCCAGGCTGTGGCGCGCGAGGGCGGCGGCGTACTGCGCCCAGCTGAGGTCAGGGCGCATCGGCGTTGCCGGTGTCTTCGGCATCTGGGCTGGTGTCGACGTGGACCGTCAGCCGGCCGTCGGCTTCCTTCCACAAGCTGAACTCGACCGGCGCCGGATTGGCGTCGGCGCCGACGAGTGCCACCGGATCTTTGAGCCCGCGCTTCGCGCCGTGGGCCGCGTGAGCCAGCGCCTCGTCGGCGTCATAGAGGTCGTCCAGCGACTCCGCGCGGACATGAAGCAGGAGTGTCCGCCCGCTCATGACCGGCCCTCCGGCGCGGCGGGGCCGATGCCGAGTTCGGCGCGCCAGGCGGCGGCTTGGCGGTCGACCTCCTGCTGCAGCTCGCCGAAGGCGCGGGAGATCTCGGCGATGGCCGCGTCGTAGGCGGCGAGGCGCTGCCGTGCCTCCTCGTCGTCCATGCGGATGGCGCCGTCGGCGTTCAGGGCGGGGCGGCCGCGACTGTCGTGGATGGCCTCGCCGGCGATCAGGGCCTCGCGATCCTCCTGCAGCAGGGCCAGGGCGCGCCGGGCGCCGATCTCCAGCGCCGCGTCGCGCCGGCCCTTGGCGACCGCGAGGCGCTGGCGGGCCGCGGCGCGGGCGTCGATCTTGTCGGGGCTGGCGGGGATCATGGCCGGTCCTCCGCGGCGGCGCGTCGGGCGGCCTTGCGCTGGTCCCGGGTGGGCTCCGGCGGGCGGCGCCACTTGCTGCCGGGCCAGTCCTTCGCCGGGGCGGGGGCCTTGGGGTGGGGGCGTGCCGGGCGGCGGCGGAGCGCCAGCGCGCGGCTGCGGGCCTGGTCCAGCTTGCGCATCGGTCAGGCCTCCCGCCGGGCGGCGTTGGCCTTGCGAGCCTCGGCGAGGATCAGGTCGCGCATCGCCTCGGTGTCGGCGGCGGTCAGGCCGAGGCGGGCGAGGTCCTGCTCGGTCAGGGTGGCACCCTCGCCCTCGCGGACGATCTCGCGGATGCGGGCCGCGATCTCCGGTCGCAGGCGGGCGACGGCCTGGGCCGCCAGCCCGGGCGGCGGGGTGGCCAGGGCGAGGATCGCAGGGTCGAGCTCGCGCCAGGCGCGGTCGATGGTTTCGTCGGTGGTGGTGTGGGGCATGGGGGTTCTCCTGGATCGAAATTCGATCTCGAATGACAATCGGATAAATCCGATTTTTCAAGAGGGTTGAAATTCGACAGAGATTCCCGTGATTGAACGAACCCGGAACATGCGGGATGCTGGCGGCTGCGTGGTGACAGCCGGGGGTGGCAGATGAACCAGATGGCAGTGGCGGCGGCGGTGGTGCTGGCGGCGGCCAGTTCCTGTACACGGTGATAGGCACGCCATCCGGCCGGGTGCTGGTCGAGCCGCGATAGGGCTGCGATGGCGCGCCGGGCGCGGATGACGGTCTATCGCGTCGTTGGGGCCGACGGAGCGGTGCTGGGCACGGTGCGCGCGGTCAGTGCGTGGTCGGCAATCGGCCAGGTGGCGGCTGAGACCGGACGAGATGCGGTGTGGCTGCGCGCCGAGCCGGTGGCGAGCTAGAACAGGTCGGGCAGGCCGCGGGTCGTCTGGTAGGTGAGTGTCAGCGGCTCGCCCTTCGGGTGGCTGAGTTCCACTGTGACGCCGGGCCTGAACCATTGCATCGCGGATGCCCCGGCGAGGTCCGCTGCGCCGTAGCGAGCGGTCAGAAGCACGATCAGCGTGCGCAGGCAGGGCTGCTGGCCAGCGTCGGACAGGTAGGTGGCCATGGGCGGCGTGAGCGCGATCTCAATCAGGCCCGTCGCCTTGGGCGGCGGCGCCGGGTCCTCGATGGCGAGCAGGATGTTGAGGCTGCAGTTCGGCACCGCGAGCCGATAGCCGGAGTAGCGGGGATCACCCCAACCGGCGCCGTGGTCGGCCGAGGGGTCGGCTTGTTCGACGAACTGCTGGGGATAGGCCCGGCGCGCCGCGGCCAGCGCCTCCATCGCGTCGCCCTGCGTCATGCCCCAGCGCAACCCGTTCCATGCCCAGTCGGTGGCGCCGGCCGGTGCGGCCGCCACCGCCAGCAGCAGCGCCGCGATCAGACGCCGAGCAATTCGTCCCATGGCGTGATCCTGATGATCTGGTCGACCTGGTCGGTCCGATAGGCGACCTCCTCGGCCGGATTGTATTGCTGGACGGTCACGGTGTCGCCGGAGCGCCGGCGCAGGCGCTTGACGAAACAGGCCGGCGGCTCGCCCGGGCGGGTGCCGCGCAGGACCACGATGACATGGTCGCCCGGGGCGGCCGGCCGGCGGGGGTTGGCATAGACCAGCTCGCCCCGGTAGTAGCGCGGCTCCATGCTGTCGTTGGCGACGTACATGGCGAAGGCCGAACGGACCGCGGCGATACCGGGCGGCCGTGCGACGAAGTCGATCGGGTGTCCCCATTCCAAGTTGAAACTTGCCTCCCCGTCGGAGCCCGCCGCAACGCCGTAGACGGGCACGTCGCGGGGCATGGGCTGTCGTGGCGGGACGGGGATCGGAGCGAAGGCGTCCCCTTCCGCCTGGCCGATTATTGGCCGATCGGCGGGAGCGGCGTAAGGGCGGTGCGGCGAGAGCCGCCCGCCGGCCTGACCGATGCTGTCACCCGGGACAAGCGAGTCGGCGTCGACGCCATTTTCGTCCTCCGCCTGCAGGATCTGCTGCTGCTGCTGGAGCAGCTGGGCGAATTCCGGCCCGGTGCGGCCAAGGGCGCGGGCCAGCGCCTCGATCGTCGAGGAGCGGGGGTTCTGGGACTTGCCGCTGTACATCGCATGCACCGCCGAGGGGTGGAGCCCCGCCCGGCGGGACAGCTCCGCCATGGTGATGCCGGCACGGGACATCTCCACTTCGAGCAGGCGAAGCAGCGGCGATCTGGTGCGGGCTTCGGTCATATCGGAATTGTCCGATTTCGGCCGTCGAATGGCGATGTGAATATTTTCGATTGACGGATCGGACTTGTCCGATAGTCTGTCCGATCATGATCGGATGGATGGAAGAGCTGCGCGGCGAGGTGGACCGGTTCCTGGACCGGCACGCCATGCCGGCGTCGCGCCTGGGCAAGGCGGCGGTGAACGACGCCAACCTTGTCTTCGACCTGCGCCGCGAGCGGGCGATCACCGTGCCGAAGGCGGACCGGGTGCGGGCCTATCTGCGGGGCTTCGACGACGGGGTCGCGCATGGCCATGCCTCAACTGCCCCCGACCCGGCCGACCCCGACCCCGCCGCCCCCGACCCTACCGCCCCGGACCCGGCGGCCCAGGTCCCGGGCGCGGCGGAGGGCGCGGATCCGGCGGGCGAGGGCCAGCCGGGCCGGGCCGCCGCGCGGGAGTGCGCGGAGGCTGCGGGCGAGGGTGCAGGCCAGCAACAGGGGGTCGGGCGATGAACATGGCCGGGTCTTTGTCATGGGCAAATGATGCCGCGCGGGATGCTCGCCGTGCGAGAGGGATGGACACGGTCGGGTTGCGCGACCCGGCCGACCTGCTGGGCCAGCGGTGGGGAGCCTGGATCCGGTCCGCCGGGTCGGCGAAGGAAGTGGCGCGGCTGTTCCGCGCCTCGCCGCGGACGGTCGAGGGCTGGCGCGGCGACGGGCTGCCGCTGGTGCGGCACCTGGCGCAGGCCGTGGCGCTGTGGGGCCAGCCGTTCCTGGAGGCCGTCTTCGCGCCCCTGGTCGAGGCGGACGATGCCGACCTGTTGCGGCGCCTGGAGCGGGTGCGCGCGGACATGCTGTTCATCCTGGAGACGACGGAGGCGCTGCACGATGCGGAGACGGCCGGTGTTGGCGGCGATCGCGAAGTACATGGCGCGCTGGCACGCGGCCCGGTCGCTGTGGCACGGCGACAGGGCGTGGCGCTGGCGGGCACGGCTCGCGCAGTGGTGGCCCTCGCCCTCGTCGCGGGACTGAGCCTGTCGATCGCCGCCGGCGGGGGAGACCAGCAGGTGCGGCTGCGCGGGCGGGCGCGGCCGGTCGCGGCGCGAGTCGTGGCCGGCGGGCGGGGGATCGCGTGATGGCGGGCAGCGGGCGCTACGAGCTGCGGCCGGCCTGGCCGGACGATGCCGGGGCCGCCTACCTGGTCGGGCCGGACGGGGTGGAGATCGTGCGCCTGCCGAGCGGGCCGGCCGCCGCCCTGGCCGACCGGGTCGCCTATCTGCGCGACAACGGGTTCCCGTTCGGGGCGCAGGCGATCCTGGAGGCATTCGCCGTCGGGCATCGAGTTGCGGCCGCGGTGGCGGCGAAGGTGGAGCAGTCTGCGCCGCCCAACGTAGTGCAGGGGCCCTGGCAGCCGGACGGTGCGGCATGATCGCGTTTCGGGAGCCGACGGCCGGGGCGGTCGAGATCTGGGCGGTCGATGCCGCCGGGGCCGGGAGCCGCGGGGAGCGGTTCCTCGCCGCGCTGCGGGCCACGCCGGAGGTACAGCGGCTGAAGATCTGGGCGGAGGCGCCGCCGGCGCCGATCTGCGACAGCGATATCGAGAACTACGTCGCGGGCTTCATCCGCGGCGCGGCGGCGGCGGGCGGCGACCTGGTGGTCGGCCTGGCCCTGGGGCCGCTCCGCGACCCGCATTCCGGCCCGGGCGCTCCAGCTCGGGGCCGGCCCGAGGCCTCGCCGGGCGTCACCCGCACGGCGATGCACGAAGCCGGGAGGGATCCCGGCGGCGTTTCCTCCCTAGACTCGGCGGCTGGCGGCGATGCTGCCGGCCGCCTCTTTTCGGAGGAGACGCCTTACGCCCGGATCCGGACCCGCTATGGCCTGACCTTCCGACCCGGCGACCGGGTCCGCTATGTGCCGTTCGATGCGGCGGGCCGTGACTTCACCGGCACCGTGCAGGCGCCTTGTCTGCCTGACGGGGGCGACTTTATCGCCGTCGTGGCGGACGGGTGCGGCTCGCCGATGGCGTGCCATCCGATCGACCTGGCGCTGCTGGACGGTCAGGATGGGCAGCGGTGACGGGGCAGGGCGGGGGCAGTGGAGGGCAGGCGCGCGACGGCAGCGCCCCGGGCCGCCAGATAGGCCGGTTCCAGCGGGTCGCCGGCGAGGAAACTGCACCAGGGCGCGGCGAGGCCGTCCAGCAGCAGCTGCAGTGCGACGTCGATGCCGGCTGCGGTGCATGTGGCGACGACCCGGCCGTGGGTGATTTCGCCCGGGCGGGGGTGGCAGGTGACCGGGCCGGCGGCCAGCAGGGCGCGGAGCGCCTCGGTCGCGGCGCGGGCGCCGGGCTGGCCGCGTTCGGGGGTGTCGATTCCGTAGATCCGGACGCGGACCGTGCCGCTGCGCGAATACACGTCAAACGTGTCGCCGTCGATGATGCGGGTCGGGCCGGTCAGCGGCGGGTCTGCGGTGGCGCCAGACTGGCAGGTCAGCATGATCACTGCCGCGATGGCGGCCAGGGCGGAGCGGGTGCGATTGGGCATGGCGCGGAGATTGCCATGCGCAACGGTCTGTCGCAAGCCGGAATTGCAACCTATGGGGGTTGTTCATGAAGAATGTCGGTCAGCGGGCCGCTACCGTGGTTCCGGAGGCAGAACACTGGCGAGGTCAGGCGCGCCTCAACCTCTCGACCTGGTTTGACGAGCATGGAGGCGCGGCGCCCCGGAATTTCGGCAAAGCAGGCGATCTTGGGGTCGATACTGTCCCGCCGACTCTGTTCGGCCAGGGCGATCTGGCGCTTGGCAAGTTCGGTCTGCTCGCGGGCCAGGTCGGTCTGCTGTTCCGCGACATCGACCTGCCGAAGGGCGACACGGGTCGTGGTCCTGCCCTGACGCAACGCGATGAGGGCGGCAATGACCGCGCCGAGCGAGGCAAGGGTCCCGATCCAGTTTCGCAGCCATCCGTCGCCGAAAATGGTCGCGATCGCAGCGGCAATGTCGGGATCCAGCGCGGCGCGGATCCCGAGCAGGATCGCCATCGGGGCGGCAATCCAAATCGCTATCGCGATCAGACCGAGGCCGACGGCGACAAGCCCCCAGAAAAGGGGCGCTCTCGGGTTCGGGCGATCGGGTCGGTCGGGCATGACGTGACGATCAGGCGAGTCGGATGGGTTGTCGAATCGCTTGTACGAGGCGTGGCGTGACGATCCTGACGAACCCGATGGAAATCGAACCGGCTTCGCTGATCTCACCGCCGCCGCCCGGTTGGCTCGAGCGCGAGGCATGGACCTTTATGTGCGATGGCCAGGGGCGGCGGGATTGGCTGGACGAGGTGCTGGGTGTGGTCGATGCGCCGGACTGGCGGTTCGGCTTGTGGCTTGGGATCACGCCCACGGTGCGGCGGTTCGAGGTCGGGGTCGTCCTGGCCGAGCTCGAGGCGGTCGGGCCGGTCCGGAGTGCCTGGCAACCGCTCGATGCCGTGCCGGGCGCGCGGTATGGCGCCCAGGCCGTCACGGTCCCGGTCTGGCAGGGCGGGGCAAGGGCGGGTCTTCTTGCATTGCATCCCGAACGGCCGGACCGCTGGGTCAGCCGGACCGGCGACCTGCCGGACATGCTGGGCCTGGATCTGTCGGACCTGCCGACTTGCAGCCAGGTGCTGGATGGGGTGCCGCTGCGCGTTTGCCAGACCCCATTGGATTGGTTGCGCCACCTGGTCGGCGCACATCGGGCCTGGCAATGGGAGGTCCGGCGGGCTTGGCCGGGGATCGTGCGGGATACGATCGCAGCCCGGCCGGCGGACCTCGCCGACCCCGGCTGGCGCGGCCTGCACAGGGCGAGACAGTGGATGTGGTTCGGCGAGTGGCGCCGGCACCCCGCCGTGCCACCGGAGCCGGGGCCGAGGGACGCTGTCTGCTTGCTGCGGCCCGAACTGGCGGAGGCAGCGTTCGGGGGACTGGGTGTCGAACTGGCTTGCGACAATCCGGGTCATGCGAAGCAATTGGGCGATGCGATGGCGGCGCAGCGGCGCAAGCGGCGGGCCGCGGAACCGGCGCTGCCGGCGTGTAAGACATTCCAGGACCTGCGGGGGGCGGCGTGACGGACTCGCTGGGCTGGGATGTGCCGCCTGCGGAGGGGGCCGGCGATGAGGGGGACTGCCCGGTCACCGCGCTGGGCCATGCTGCCGGCCGGTACTGGTTCCTGACGCCGGACGGCGAGCTGCGGGCGCTGGCGCCACGGGCGATGAACGGGGTGGAGATCCTGGCACTGTTCGCTGGCGACGATACCTGGATGAAAGCCTGGTTCCCGGCGAAGGGGCCGGGCGAGCGCTATGCCTGGTCGCTGGCGGGGGTGCAGGGCTGGATGCTGCGGGCCTGCCATGCGGCGGGGCCGTTCCACGCCGATCGCGAGGTGCGCGGGCCCGGGGTCTGGCCGGTGCCGGCGCGCGAGGGCGGGGGGCTGATCGTCCATTGCGGCGACGCGCTGTACCGGGCCGGGCCGGAAGCGGGCGGGGCGCTGCAGCCGCTCGGGCGGGCCGGGGTGCGGCTGGGGCGGCATATCTATCCGACCGCGCCGGCGGAGACTCCGCCGGCGGAGCGGCCGGCCGACGCAGCCGAGGCCGCGGCGGTGCTGGAGGTACTGGACATGTGGTCCTGGCGGGCGCCGACCCATGCGGCGAAGCTGCTGCTGGGCTGGGTCTGTGCGGGCGGGGTGGCCGGGGCGCTGAACTGGCGGCCGCATGTGCTGGTGACCGGGGGGCAGGGGTCGGGCAAGTCGACCCTGCTGCGCCTGCTGCGCGACGACCTGCTGGGCAGCACGGCGGTCGGCATGAGCGATTCCACCGAGGCGGGGATCCGGCAGGCCCTGCAAGGGGCGGCGCGGCCCGTCTTCCTGGACGAAATCGAGAACGACAATCCGGAGCGGGCGCGGGCCGTGGTGCGGCTGGCGCGGCTGGCCTCGACCGAGGGGCAGGGGCTGGTCTATCGCGGCTCGGCGGACGGCAAGGCGAGCGCCTGGCCGATCCGGTCGAGCTTCCTGTTCTCGGCGATCGTGTTCGGGCGGCTCAGGCCGCAGGACGCGAACCGGATCGCGATCCTGGAGCTGGATTCGCTGCCGGTCGGGCTGTCTAACGACGTCACGCCGCGGCAGGCGCTGCTGGAGGCGCTGGAGGGCATCGAGGGGGCGGGGCCGCGGCTGCGCCGGCGGATGCTGGACGGGTGGGCGCGGTTCCAGGCGAACCTCGCCGCGCTGGAGCATGCCGTGGTGCGCAGCGGGGCGGCGGAGCGGGTCGGCGACCAGCTGGGCACCCTGCTGGCGGCGGCGGAGACGGTGCTGCGCGACGAGGCGCTGAGCATCGACCAGGCCGCGGAGCTGGTGGCGGACTATGTCGGCGAGCCGGACATCGTCGGCTATGCGGACGACAGCGACCAGGCGGACGCGCTGCAGCACCTCTTGACCAGCTCGGTGATGGTGCACTGGCCGGGCGAGGGCAGCTCGGTGGAGACGGTGGGCGAGGCGATCAAGGAACACTGGCACCGGGAATGCGCGAAGAAGGCGCTGCGCAACCACGGGCTGGCTGTGGTGGAGCAGGGCGGGGGCATGTGGCTGGCGGTGGCGAACAGCCATAGCGGGCTGGCGCGGCTGTTCGTCGGGACCCCCTGGCAGGACGCCTGGCGCACGCCGCTGCGGCGGGTGCATGGCGCCGTTTCGGCGCCGGACAAGATCAGTTTCGGCGGGGTGAAGGCGCGGGCGACCCTGCTGCCCTGGCTGGAGGTGTTCGACGAGGCGGCGCCGAAAGAGCGGGCGGGGGCTGTGCGGATCTGAGACGGGCGGTCCCGGCGGGGCGGAGCGGTACCGGGGGCGGGTACCGCCAAGCGACTGACGGGCAAGGGGAAATCGGCAAAGTACCCAGAGTACCGGCGGTACCGGTGCAAGGATACGTGACACGCGCGCGTGTATAGGGAGGCTACCGGTACTCTGGGTACTCTGGGTACTTTTAGGGGAATAGATAAGAAGATCAAAGGCTTGACGGTACCCCGACGCGGTACCGGTCGGATGCGGGGCGGTACCGCTGTTACAGGCAAGGGTTTGCGGGATGCGGCGTGAGGTGGATATTGAGGAGCTGCTGCGCTGGACGTACCAGGTGCAGCGGGCGCATGTGACGGACCGCTCGGCGGTGGCGCGGACCGGCTGGGGGCCGTCGATGCTGGCGGCGGCGATGGAGCGGGCCCAGCTGGGGTGCGCCATCGACGGCGGCGGTTATGCGCCGGCGGTGACGCATCCGGATGCGGACCTGGTGCACGAGGCCGTCCAGCTGACCTGCGACAACTCCGAGATGGGGCTGGTGATCCAGCATGCGGCCGCCGGGGATCGGCCCGACGACGGGTCGGGTATCGAGCTGCGGGCCAAGCTGGCCTATGTCGAGTATGACCGCAGCCGCAACGCGAAGGTCAGCTGGCTCAGGTGGACCGGCACCGATTCGGAGCGCGAGTTCGCCCGATCGGTCTATCGGCACTGGTGGGGGGCGGTGTCCCGGGTCGCTGCCGATTTCCGCAGAAAGCCGCGGCTGCGCGGGCATCTGGTCACCGGCTTTGCGGCTTCGCCGGAACCCTGGGCGGGGCCGGGCTTGACCCAAACGAAGAAACTTGACACCGTGTCCTCAACGGTGAATTACGCCCGGTGATCAGGGGCGTGAGACGGCTCGGCACCCATCCGGTGACCGGGCCGTTAGTATTTTGGGGCATAGCGGCGCTGGATCTCGGCAAGAGCCAAGGGCACCCACACTGGGATCGGCCGGCCGCCGCTTTCCCAATACTTGATCGCGGTGTGAGTATTGCCCAGCTCTTCGGCTAGGCGGGGACGACTCCAGCCTTGGTTGTCGCGCCATCGGCGGATGCCTTCGGGGGTGCGGAGTTCGGCGTCCTGTTCCTTGTAGTCGTCGTGCGGCATGTTATATTCCCTTGAGCAAGGGGCCGGGACTTTCTGTCCCGACCCCCCGCCTCCGTTAGATCCGAATTTGAAGCGTCAGCCTCAGAAACTTCTGCTTCATCCGGATCAGGAGGGAGAACTTGAAGATTTTCATCTTCCTGTCTCCCTTTCGTCAGCGGCCCCATTGCCGTCTGACAAGAACGATAATAGGCAACTGAGTTGCCGTTGTCAATGGAAAACCGCGCCAAGTGGCGCGGTTTTCTGTGTTTCTGACATTCGCGCTCGCCACCGATGGTCGAAGCTGTGCCAGGTCGGCAAGCGCTCTTTCCGGCTGGCCGCGGGTCCTTCCGGCCCTGTTCCGTATGCGGTGCGGCAGGGCGCGGGTGGGGGGTAGTCTGAGGGTGGATTGAGAGCCTAAACGGCTCAAACCCTGGCTCAATTGAGGAGTTGAACGGTGGACGCACCGGGCGAGGAGATCGTCCGGAAGGGCGAGTTCGCGCGGCTGTGCCGTGTCACGCCCGGCCGGGTGTCGCAGTGGATCAAGGAACGGAAGATCCACGGCGCCGCGCTGGTCGGCGAGGGCCGGGACCAGCGGGTGCGGGTCGTCGCGGCGCAGGCGCAGCTACGCGAGCACCTGGATATCGGGCAGCGGTTCGGCAACGGGCTGACCACGAAGCTGGATGCGCCGGCGCCGGCGCCGGCGACACCGGCGGCGGCCGAGCCGCCGCGGCCGGTGGGGTTCGTCTCGGTCGAGGACCGCATCAAGGCGGAGAAGCTGCGGCAGGCGGAGCTGCTGACCCGCCGGCAGCTGGAGGAAGAGCGGGCGCGCCGGGGCATGTATGTCCTGGCGAGCGATGCGCGGGCGGAGACGGCCCGGGCGACGGGCACGGTGCTGCGGTTCCTGGAGGGCGGGCTGAACGGCCTGGCGCAGGAGCTGGCGGCGCAGTTCGGGGTGCCGCAGCGCGAGGCGCTGCACGCCCTGCGGAGGGGGTTCCGGGGTATCCGGGCGGGCGCGGTGAAGGCTCTGCAGGGCGACCTGCAGGAGATGGAGCCGCTGGTGGAGGACGAGGCCGATGACAGGGATCCTGCTGGCGAGCGCGGCGCGGCTGTCGACCGAGGCAATGATCCAGGTCCTGACCCCGCCGGACGAGGTGGACTATCTCCGCTGGGCCCGGGAGAACATCGTCTTCAGTGAGCGCGAGTCGCAGTTCCCAGGGGCCTACGACGCGGACCTGTTCCCGTTCTTCAGCGAGCCGCTGGCGGCGCTGAGCCCGGAGGATCCCTGCCGGGTCGTGACGATGCACAAGTCGGCCCAGCTGGGCGGCACGGTGCTGGCCACGATCTTCGTCCTGGGCAGCCAGGACATGGACCCGTGCGACCTGCTGTACGTGCACCCGACCGAGCCGAACGCGGTGCGGTGGAGCAAGCTGAAGCTGAAGCCGATGCTGCGCGGCACCACGACCCTGCGCGGTGTCTTTCCGGAGAAGAGCCGGGACGGCGGGGATTCGATCCTGTTCAAGGAACGGGTCGACGGCCGCGGCTCGATCGTGATCGGCGGTGCCAACTCGGCGGCCAGCCTGTCGATGATCTCGGTGCCGCGCCAGGTGCAGGACGACCTGTCGAAGTGGGAGAACAACAGCGCCGGCGATCCGGAGCAGCAGTCCGACAGCCGGTCGCGCGGCTACCTGTTCGCGAAGATCTTCAAGATCAGCACGCCTGGCGTGGTGCCGGGCTGCCGGATCACGGCGGCCTATGAGACGGGGACGCAGGAGAAGTTCCACGTTCCCTGCCCGCACTGCGGCCACGAGCATGTGCTGGAGTGGGAGAACTTCGTCTCGAACATCGACGCCGACCATCCGGAGCGGGCCTGTTTCACCTGCCCGGCCTGCGGCGCGGAGATCCAGGAGCATCACCGCGCGGCGATGGTGCGCGGCGGCCGCTGGATCGCAGAGCATCCGGAGCGGGCGGCGACGCACCGGAGCTTTCATCTCTGGTCGGCCTACGGCCCGCTGCAGAGCTGGTCGCTGATCGCATCGGAATGGCTCGCCGCGCAGGGCGATCCCGAGCGCGAGCGGGTCGTGCTGAACGACACGGCGGGCGAGGCCTTCCACTTCAAGGGCGATGCCCCGGCCTGGGAGGTGCTGCGCGACCGAGCCGGCGAGAGCCATTATCCGCGCGGCACGGTGCCGGCCAGCGGCCTGGTGCTGACCATGGGCCTGGACTGCCAGGCCGACCGGGTCGAGGGCCAGGTCGTCGCCTGGGGGCGGGAGAAGCGGCGCTGGGTCGTCGACTACATCATCGTGTCCGGCCACATCTCGGAGGCGGAGACGCAGGCCCAGCTGGATCGGTACATGGCGCAGGGCTGGCGCACCGAGGATGGCGGGCTGCTGCATCTGCATCGCGTCGCGATCGACGGCAATGCCTGGACCGAGGATGTCTGGGACTGGGCGAAGCGTCACCCGGTCAGCCGGCTGATCATGATGCGTGGCGCCAACAGCGAGCATGCGCCGCTGCTGGTGCGGGTGAAGCGGGAGACCAACCGCAAGGGCCGGAAGCTGCCCTGGTCGAAGCGGTTCTTCAACGTCGGGGTCTCGACCCTGAAGATGGGCCTGTACCTGCGCCTGGCGAAGGTCGACCCGCTGGCGGAGGGCTATGTCGGCCTGCCGCGCGGGCTGGAGGATGAGTATTTCCGGCAGCTCACGGCCGAGCGCCGGGTCGTGGAGAAGGACAAGCACGGCTTCGCGCGGCCGGTCTGGAAGAAGGATGCGGACCAGGCGAACGAGGCGCTGGACACGATGAACCAGGCGGAGGCCGCGGCGATCAACTTCGGCGTCCGCTCGATGCCGGAAACGATCTGGCAGCAGCTGGAGGCCGAGCGCGGCGCGGCGACGGGCCCGGCGCAGCTCGACCTGGAGGAGCTGCCCGCCGGCGGCCGCGTGGCGAAACAGGATCCGGGCCCGGTTCCCCCCTCTCCGGCCGGGCCGCCGGAAGGGCGGGGCGAGGAGGTCCCGACCTCGCCCCGCCTGCCGGAGCGGCAAAGCGGGTTCCTGCCGGCGACCGGTGGGTTCCTGGGTCCGACCGGTGGCTATCTGGGAAGGCGGTGAGATGGCGTTCACGAGCGACGATCTGACGGCCGTGGAACGGGCCATGGCGACCGGCACCCTGGAGGTGACGGTCGACGGGAGGACGGTGAAATACCGGTCGCTGCCGGAGCTGCGGCTGCTGCGCGACGAGATCCGGCGCGATCTCGGATCGCGACCCGGGACCGTCTTCAAGTTCCCGACCTACATGAAGGGCCTGTGATGGCGGAGCGCGGCGCGGTCGACAGGGCGATCGCCTGGCTGTCGCCGGGCTGGGCGGCGGCGCGGGAGAAGTCGCGCGCCAGGCTGTCGGCCCTTCAGGCGGTGCGGGCGCATTACGACGGCGCCTCGGTCGGGCGGCGGACGGCAGGCTGGCGGCGTGTCAGCACGGATGCGAATGCGGAGACGGGCGCCGGCACGCTGGGACGGCTGCGCGATGCCGGTCGCGACATGGTCCGGAACAACGGCCATGCCGAGCGGGGCGTGCGCGGCATCGCTCACAACGTCGTCGGGCGGGGCATCGTCTATCAGTTTCGGGCGCGGCGGCTGGAGGCGGCGGCGCGGGCGCATCTGGACAGTGAGGCCTGTGACGCTGAGCAACAGCGGGACCTGTACGCGATCCAGCGCCAGGCGATCCGGACAGTGGTCACCTCCGGGGAGGTCCTGGTCCGCCGACGGCGCAGGCGGCTGACCGACGGCCTGCCGCTGCCCTTTGCCATGCAGGTGCTTGAGGGTGACTTCATCGACACGACCCGCGACGGGCCGGTCCAGGGCGGCGGCTATGACGTGCTCGGCATTCGGTTCGACCGGTTGGGCCGGCGGGTCGGGTACTGGCTCTACGACGAGCATCCGGGTGGGCGGTCCTATCGCCTGCCCCTGTCGAGCCTGGTTCCGGCATCGGACGTGGCACATGTCTATCGCGCCGATCGGCCGGGGCAGGTGCGGGGGGTGACGTGGTTTGCGCCGGTCCTGCTGAGGATGAACGACTGGGGCGACTATGAGGACGCGCAGCTGCTGCGCCAGAAGATCGCGGCCTGCTTCGCCGCCTTCGTGACGGACCCAGAGGGCGAGGACCGGGTCGCCACGACGGGCGACGGAACGAGCGCGGATCCGGCCCGGGTGCAGCAGTTCGAGCCGGGCATGATCGCCTACCTGCCGGCGCAGAAGCAGATCACCCTGGCGGAGCCGCCCGGGGTCGACGGCTATGCCGACTATTCGCGGGTCTCGCTGCGGGCGATCGCGGCGGGCCTGGGCGTGACCTATGAGCTGCTGACCGGGGACTTGACGGGGGTGAACTACAGCTCCGGCCGGATGGGCTGGCTGGAATTCCAGCGCAGCGTTGCGGTCTGGCAGGACGAACAGATGATCCTGCAGCTCTGCCGCAAAGTGGAGCGCTGGACGATCGAGGCGGCCGCCCTGGCCGGCATCGCGACCAGCCCGGCCCGGGCCGTCTGGACCCCGCCGCGACGGGAGATGATCGACCCGACGAAGGAAGTGCCGGCGATCCGGGACGCGGTGCGGTCGGGGCAGACCACGCTGTCGGAGATGGTGCGATCCCAGGGTCGCGACCCGGAGGAGCATTTCGCGGAGCTGGCGGAAGACCTGGCGCGGATCGACCGGCTGGGCCTGGTGCTGGACAGCGACCCGCGGAAGACGAGCCGATCGGGCGGGGCGACGGGCGACGGCGCGCCGGCGCCGGCCGAAGAGGAAGCGGCCGGACCGGCCGACTGACCAGGAGAACATGATGGCAGGAATTCGGATCGCGGAACCCGACAAGGGCCCGCGGGCAGTCGCGGTGCGCCCGAACGGCGAGGTGCTGATCTACGGCATCATCGGCGACTGGTGGGACGGGCTGGACGCGGAATCGGTGATCAAGGCGATCGACGGGCTGGGCGAGGTGCAGGACCTGACCGTCCGGATCAACAGCCCGGGCGGGATCGTCACCGAGGGCATGGCGATCTTCAACTACCTGCGCGGGCATGGCGCGCGGATCACGGTGAAGATCGACGCGCTGGCCGCGTCCATGGCCAGCGTGATCATGCTGGCGGGCCATCGGATCGTGATGCCGCGCAACGCGATGGTGATGATCCACAACCCGTGGAATATCGCGCTGGGCGACTCCCGCGAGCTGCGCAAGACGGCCGACGTGCTGGACAAGCACCGGTCGCAGATCCTGGCGATTTACGCGACGCGGAGCGGCCGCGAGGTCGACGAGCTGAGCGCGATGATGGACGAGGAGACCTGGCTGGACGCCGACGAGGCGGCCGCGCTGGGCTTCGTGGACGAGGCCGTGGACCCGCTGGAGCCGGAGCGGGTCGAGGGCCTGGCGAAATTCGACCTGTCCGTGTTCGGCAAGGTGCCGGACCGCCTGGCAGGCCGGACGCAGGCGCCGAAGGGCGGCGCCGGAACCGAGGAGACCGAGGAGATGGCAGCTGCAGCGATTGCAGGCCAGCCCGCCGCGTCCGGCGCGACGGGCAAGGATAAGGACAAGGCCGGCGACAAGGCGGGCGATGGCGGCGGCTCGCCGCCGGCGGGCCAGGTCGACGAGGCCGGGATCCGCGCCGCGGCGACGAAGGCGGAGCGGGAGCGGGTCGAGGCGATCCACGGCCGCGGCCGTGCCGCGAAGGCGCCGCAGGAGCTGATCGACAAGCTGGTCGCCGACGGCGCCAGCGTCGACCAGGCCAATGCGGCGTTCGTCGATGCCTGGGCGGCGGCCGATACCAGCCCGGAGGGGCGGCCGCAGAACGGCCGGGCGACGGTCACCGCCGATGCCCGCGACAAGTTCGTCGAGGGCGCGACCCTGGCCCTGCTGGCCCGGACCGGCATGGCGGGCGGGGAGCGGAACGAGTTCTCCGGCATGACCCTGCAGGAGCTGGCGCGGGAATCCCTGCAGGTCAGCGGCCGGACGCATCGCGGCATGGACCGGATGCAGATGGTCGGGCAGGCGTTCCTGCCGGTCTGGGGTTCGGCGCCGGGGCACAGCACGTCGGACTTCGCGAACATCCTGAGCAACATCGCCAGCAAGGGCATGCTGAAGGGGTTCGAGGAGGCGGGCGAGACCTTCCAGATCTGGACGGCGAAGGGCAGCCTGCCCGATTTCAAGGCGATGTCCCGGATCGGCCTGAACCTGTTCGATAACCTGACCGAAGTGCCGGAGGGCGCCGAGTACACGTATGGCACGATCGGCGACCGGGCGGAGACGATCCAGCTCGCCACCTATGGGCGGATGTTCGCGATCACCCGGCAGGCGGTGATCAACGACGACACGGACAGCTTCACGAAGGTCCCGATGCGGATGGGGCGCGCTGCGTCGCGCACGATCGGCAACCTGGTCTATCTGCAGCTGACCAACCCGCCGACCATGTCCGACACCGTGGCGCTGTTCCATGCCAATCACGGCAACCTGGCCGGCAGCGGAGCGGCGCCATCGACCGCCACCCTGGACGCGATGCGCACCGCGATGGCGGTGCAGGTCGACCCGGACAGCAAGGCGGCGGCGCTGAACATCCGGCCGAAGTTCGTCATCGTGCCGGTCGCGCTGGAGGGCGCCACGAAGGTGTCGCTGGAATCCGAGTACGACACGGCGACCGGCGACAAGCAGGTGCCGAACTCGGTGCGCGGCATGGCGACGGTGGTGTCCGAGGCGCGGCTGGACACGAACAGCACCGCCGAATGGTTCGGCGCGGCGGACCCGGCGATGCACGACACGATCGAGGTCGCCTATCTGGACGGGATAGACCGGCCGTACATGGAGACGCGGGACGGCTGGTCGGTCGACGGGGTCGAGTTCAAGGTCCGGATCGACGCCGGCGTCAAGACGCTCGACTGGCGCGGGCTGTACAAGAACCCCGGCGCATCCGCCAGCTGATCGCCTGACACCGCACCCGGCCCGGCCGCACGGCACGGGCCTATCGAAACGGCCGCCCCGGCACGATCCGGGCGCGGCCGTTTCGCTTTCTGGAGGATCACATGCAGAACTTCGTTCAGCACGGGGACACGATCTCCGCCACCGCACCCTACGACGTGGCCAGCGGCGCCGGCGCCCTGGTCGGGATCGCCTTCGGCGTCGCGGTGGCGACCGCGGCCAGCGGGGCCACGGTGCAGCTGCAGCGCACCGGGGTGCATACCCTCGCCAAGGCGACGGGCGCGGCCTGGGTTGCGTGGACCACGCGGCTCTACTGGAACAACAGCAACAAGAACGTGACGACCCTGTCGACCGGCAACACCCTGATCGGGGTCGCGGCGGCGGCGGCGGCCAGCGGCGCCACGACCGGCAGCATCCTGCTGCAACCGAACTTCGCCGCCTGACCGTCATGACGTTCTGGCAGGCCCCGTGCATGTTCCCGGGGGCGACGATCTTCGTCCTGGGCGCGGGGCCGAGCCTGCGGCATGTCGACCTGTCCGTGCTGACGGGCCGGCCCGTCGTGGCGGTGAACTATGCGGATCTCTATCCGGCGGCCGATGCGCTGGTATTCGTCGACGGGGTCGAGGGACGGGAGGTCTGGCCGGGCTTCCTGCCGTCGGGCCTGAACGTGACCACGGCGCCGGGCCACGGGATCCGGGCCCGGCAGATGGCGAACACGGGCGCGCGGGGGCTGGAGACCTGGCCGCAGGGCCTGCGGATCGGCGCGGGGTCGCTGCAGGCGGCGGCGAACCTGGGCTGGCATTTCAGCGGGCCGGGTGGGCGGGTCGCCCTGGTGGGTGCGGACCTGGACTATGAGCCGGCGCCGGACGGCGGCGCGCCGATCACGCATTACGATGGCCGGCGGCTGGAGCAGCGGGACGACCGGCCAGCCTATCGCAACCGCTTCGCGCCGCATCTGGGCTGGCTGGCCGAGGCGATGGAGCTTGCCGGCGGCACGCTGCTGAACGCGACCGAGGGCGGTCAGCTGGACACGGTCCGCCGCGTGCGGCTGGGGGACCTGCTGGCATGACGGCGTTCGACGCGGCGATCGACGCGGTGTTCGCCGACCGCAACCAGGCGGTGGACTGCACCTATACCCCGGTCGGCGGATCCGCCCTGGCGGGGGTGCGGCTGATCCTGCGGGACTGGGATGCGACGGGGGAGGCGGCCGGGATGACAGTGCGGCAGTCGGGCCGGCGCGGCGAGGTGCGGCGGTCGGAGGTCGCGACGGCGGCGAAGGGCGACGCGATCGCGACCGACGATGCGTCCTATTCGGTGCAGTCCGTGCGGCTGGATTCGGCCGGGGTCTGGCAGCTGGGGCTGCGCACGTCATGAGTGCAGCATTGACCGCCGCCCTGCAGGGCAGCCTGCAACAGCATATGCGCACCGAGGCACTGGTCGTCGAGCGGTCGTCGAAGCGCGGGACGAAGGCGGCGACGGATGCGACGAAGACGGCCATCCGCCGGCGGGTGGCGCGGGCCCTGACAGGCGGCAAGCGGGGCCGGAACGTGGCCAACGCGATCCGGAGCCAAGTCTATCACGACGGGCCGGGCAAGGATGCCGGCCTGGTCTGGAACAAGTTCGGACGCGGCAAGGGCGCGCAGTTCGTGGACTATCTGCTTCCGCATGTGAAGGGGGCGATGATCGCGGCGCCGTCGGGCGGGTTCCTGTTCATCCCGCAAACGGCGACGCGGGCGGAGGCGCGGCGGTCGCGCCGGGTCGCCTTCATCCCGTGGAGCGGCGGGCTGCTGATGATCGCGCCGCGGCCGCGCGGCCAGTTCAAGGTGCTGGCGATCCTGCTGAAGCGGGTCCGGCTGAAAGCGCGGATCTACCTGGACGACATGCCTAACTTCGCGTTGCGGAAGCTGACCGCCGAGGTCCTGAACCAGATGGCGCGCGAGCGATGAGCACACCGGCGATGCAGCAGGTGCTGGACGCCCTGGCGGCCGCGCTGGGCGGGATCTCCGGCATCACCTTCATCAATGCCGACCCGGCCGGGGCAGGTGTCTATCCGGCGATGTACCTGGCGCCTGGCGGTCAGGAGCGGGTCGACGAGGAGACCGGGCAGACCGACTGGGAACTGCGGGCCTATGTGACCCTGCTGGACGACGACGTGGACGCGGCGACCCTGGCCGCGCGGACCGCCGTGCTGTTCGCCAAGCTGGTGGCCGCGGTCGAGGCGGTGCCGCCGACCCTGGGCGGGACCTGCCGGCGCGCCTGGGTCGAGGGGCATGATGACCCGGAAATTGGGCCGCTTGCGAGCGACAGCGGCGACGTGGTGACGCCGCCGCTGGCGGTGACCCAGTGCACCGTGCGGATGGACTACGCCCATGTCGAGGGCGACCCGTACACCCTGATCTGACGGAGGACGCGATGAGCGAACAGGAACGGGGCCGGCAGCAGCTGGTCCCGATGGGAGGGTCGTACACCCTGGAGGAGCGGGAGCGGCACGCGGCGCGGGTCGCGGCGGGGTTGCCGCCGCTGGACGAGGAGGCGGCGCCGGCGCGGCCCGCGGCCGAGACGCCGCCATGGATGGGGGAAGACGAGGCGCTGCCCGCTTTCCCCGAGATTTCGGAGGACGAGGCGGCGGCCGCTCTGGCCGAGCCTGAGCAGGAGGACCTGGAATGACCGTAGCGTTCCGCAGCCGCAACGGCCTGGTGACGATCAAGATCGAGAGCTCGTCCGGCACCGATGCCACGCCGACCCCGGCCAGCAATGCCTGGAAGGTGCGGGAGGGGTGGACCTGGACGCCGGAGTTCGAGGTGCAGGAGACCGACGAGGTCCGCTCCTCGCTGGACCAGTCGGAGCCGGTGATCGGCCGCGGCATGGGGCGGATGGAGATCCCGGCTTTCCTGAAGGGCGCGGACACGGCCGGCACGGCGCCGGAGGCAGGGCCGGGGCTGCGTTGCTGCGGGCTGTCGGAGACCCTGACGGCCTCGGCGGTCACCGGCACGGCCTCGGCCGGCGCGACCGGGTCGATCACCCTGGGCAGCTATGGCTCCAGCACCGACAGCATCTATGTCGGCATGGTGATCGGCACCACGGGCGGCACCGGTTCGGGCCAGCTGCGGGTGATCAGCGCCTATGACGGCACCTCGAAAGTGGCGACCGTGGTGCCGAACTGGACGACGCCGCCCGATGCGACGACCACATTCTCGATCTATGCCAATGCGCTGTATGTGCCGATCTCGACTGGGTTCGAGACGGCGACGGTCTATGGCTACGACCTGCACAGCGACGGATCGTCGGACTCCCGTTTGCGCAAGCTGGTGGGGGCGGCCGGGAGCCTGCAGCTCAGCATCGGCCAGTCCGGCGCCCTGCCGGACCTGACCTTCAACCTGCAGGGTCAGGCGGTGCTGCCGGCGGACGTGACGAAGCCGGATGCGGGTACGTTCCAGGCCGCAGCCGCGAAGCCGTTCCTGGGCGCGGACGTCTATCTGGGTGGTGCCGCGTTGAAGGTGAGCGCCTTCAGCCTGGACCTGGGGGCCGAAGTGGCGGCGTTCGACGACCCTTCGGCCACCTATGGGTTCGACACGTTCAGCCCGACGAACCGCCAGGTCAGCGGGTCCTTCACCGCGGACCAGACCCTGGTCAGCGTGCGCAACACGGTCTCCGACTTCATCGGCTCGACCAGCCGGTCGCTGTGGCTGCGCTGGGGGACGGTGGCGGGGCAGCGGGTGTCGCTGTGGCTGCCCGCGCTTCGCTACACCGGGAACACGATGGGCGACCTGCGGGGCTATCGCACCGAGCAGGTGCCGTTCCGGGCGCCGACGGCGGACGGCGCGTTCTACCTCTGCATCCACTGACCGAGCTGGCGCCGCCCTTCGGCGGCGGGGCCGGGACGAAAGGGACATGATGGCAAAGCTGTTGTCGGCCGGCGAGACGGTCGAATGGGAACCGCCGTGGCAGGATCGCCTGCCGGCGGAGAAGCGGGTCAGGTACTGGCTGGCGGTGCCGACGCCGCCGCTGCGCCTGCGGTATCGGCGCCGCTGCACCGCGCTGGGCGCGCGCCGGGTCACGCCGCGGCAGCTGCTGGATGCGATCGCGGCGGAGCTGTCGGCGATGGAGCCGGGGCCGGACCAGGTCGAGATCCGCGACAGGCACCTGGCCCTGGTGACGGAGGTGCAGGAAGCCTGGGACGCGCGCGCCGCGCGCCTGACGGCCGGTGAGTACGAGGGCGAGGAAGGGGCGGCCGCCTATGTCGTGGACGGCGAGGCCAGTGCGGCGCAGGAAGCCGAGGTCGAGGCGATCGGCAGGGCGCTGGTCGAGTTCAGTCCGCGGCTGGCCGACCTCTATGCCGCGGGGGACACATGGACCGAGGCCGCCGGGCTGGCCGCGGCGGAGGTGTTCCTGGCCGGTTGGGAGAACATCGCCACGCCGTTTCGGCGGGCGGTGCCGGACCGGCTGCCCGACCCGGTGCTGATGGCGGTGCCGGAGCTGCACCTGCGGCTGCTGGCCCTGCATATTGAGACCCTGTTCGCGCCGACCGAGGAAGAGCAGGGAAACTCCGCGCCGCCGTCCTCCTCGCCGTCCACGGAGAGCGATTCCGGGACTACGAGCACTGCACCCCCGACCGACCTCTAGAAGACGAGGACTTCTGGGAATACCCGCAGATCGGCCTGCCGAAGCTGCGGGTGCACCCGATGCACCTGATCGACGAGGTCGACCGTGAGCTGCTGCCGATCTGGCGACGCAGCCGCGGAGGGTTCGGCCCGGGGCACCTGCCCGAGGCCGGCGGCACGATGGACCAGGCCTGCGCCACGATGGCCAGCCTGGACGTGATGGATGCGGCCTATGCCGCGCTGACCGAGAAGCCCGATTCCGATGGCAACTGAACGCAGCGTCTATCTGAGGATCGCGACGAAGGACGTCGACAAGACGCTGGCGGACCTGAACCGTCTGGGAATCAGGGGGGAGCGTGCGCTCAAGCAGGTTGGCGCGGGCGGCCCTGCCGCATCGAAAGCGCTGCTGGCGGTGGATGCGGCGAGCAAATCGGCGCGGGCGGGGATCGGCGGGCTGGCCAATGCTGCGGCCGCCGCGGGGGGCCCGCTAGGGGGAGTGGCGTCACAGGCGAGCATGCTCGGCGGGGCGCTGCGCGGCGGTGGCGGAGCGGCGATGGCGGCGGCCGCCGGCGTTGCGGCCCTGACGGCCGGGGTCGGGGCGTCGATCGGCCGGTTCACCGAATACGAGCGCCAGATGGCGCGAGTCGAGGCGCAGATACGGGCTGCGGGCGGTGCCTCCGGCGTGACCGCAAACCAGATCGGCCGGATGGCGCAGCGGCTGGGCGATGCCACGCTGACCTCGGCCGATGCAGCGCGCAACGCGCTTTCCTCGCTGCTGTCGTTCAACAAGATCGGCGGGGGCATCCTGGAGGAGACTGCGCAGCGCGCCCAGGACGTGGCCGAAGTGTTCGGGCGCGACCTGCAGGGGGCGGCGGTCCAGGTCGGCAAGGCGCTGCAGGATCCGGCGCGTGGCATGTCGGAGCTGCGCGAGACTGGCATCGCCTTCACGCAATCGCAGATCGATGCGGCCCGGGCGCTGCAGGAGACCGGCCGCCATGCCGAGGCGCAGCGGATCGTGCTGGACCAGCTGGCGCGCCAGGTCGGCGGCGCCGGCGTCGGCGCGGCCGGGGGCCTGGCCGGCACGTTCGACACGGCGGGCGAGGAGGCGTTGCGCCTGGCCGAGAACCTGGGCCGGATCGCCGTCGAGGCGCTGGGCCTGGATGGCGGGTTGCAGGGGCTGACCGGCACCCTGCGGGCATTGAACGGGGAGCTGCAGGACACAGCCCGGCTGGACCCCGGCGAGTTTGCAGGCCGGCGTCTGGCGGATATCCGCAGCGATCTGGCGGCCGCCCGCAAGGAACTGGCCGACTTGACCGCTGCGCAGGCCGCCGGGCCCCTGGACCGCTTTGGCCCGACCAACATGCTCAATGCCGGGGCGGACGAGAATGTCCAGAAGATCCGGGAGCAGATTGCCGCCCTGGAATCGCTGGAGCGCGCGGCGCAGGCGACGGCGGGCGCGATGGATCTGTTCGGCGGCGTGGGGGTGCAGCTGGGCGAGTCCGGCCGGGTGCTGGCCGACCTGCGGAACCAGAAGGCGGTGACGGCGGACATCCTGAAGGACCATGCCGAGCAGCTGCGCCTGGCGCGCATGGCGGCCGACCAGCGCACGATCGAGAAGGCCGCGCTGGATGCGATCGCCGAGGGGCGCAAGAAGGGTGTCACCGAGGCGCACGAGCTGGCCGAGATCGAGGCGTCGGCTCGATCGACGGCGGCGGAGGCGCTGAAGATCCAGGAGGCCCAGGCCGAGGCAGCGAAGGCGGAGGCCGAGGCCGTCGCCGAGGCGGTGAAGGCGGCCGACGACCTGTCGCGGCGCAACGTCGCGCTGGAGGAGTATATCGCCGGGCTGGAGGACGAGGTCACCCTGGCGGGCATGGGGTCGGACGAGCGGGAGCGGCATGTTGCCTTGCTGAAGGCGGCGGAGACGGCGCAGCGGCAGCTGAGCGCGGAGGAGGCGGCCCGGGTCTCGATCGCGGTGCAGCAGCGCCAGGCGATGGAGGCGCAGGAGGCCGCGGCGGAGCGTGCGGCCGAGGCGGCCCGCCGGCGGCAGGAGCAGTGGCGGGACGCGGAGCGGCAGGCCGCGGAGCAGGCGCAGCGGGACTGGCAGCATACCGGCGACCGGATCGTGGATTTCTTCTCGGACGCCTTCGCGCAGGTACGGGCCGATGGCACGGAATCGATGCAGTCGCTGGCGGAGGATGCGCGGGAGGCGTTGACCCGGTCGCTGTCGCAGATCTCGATGGAGATCATGGTCCGGCCGATCACGCAGGCGATCGGGTCGGCCGGGCTGTCGGGCCTGCGGGACCTGGCGCCGCTGGGGCTGGCGGCCGCCGGGTCGGCGAGCCAGTCGACCATCATGTCGGCGCTGGGGGCCGGGTCGGCGCTGTTCAACGGCAGCTCGACGTTCGGGACCGCGCTGCTGGACTACGGGCTCGGCAATGCCGGGAGCACGCTGGCCTCGCTGGGCCTCGCCAATCCGGCGGTGGGCGGCGGCATCGGCGGGCCGGTGGTTGCAGGCTATGCGGCGAGCGGCCTGGGCAACGCCCTGGCCGGCGGCCTCAACGCGGCGCCCTATGGCGCGATCGGGACCCTGGGCGCGCAGCTGCTGGGGTTCGAGTCGCGGAATCCGTATATCGGCGCGGGCCTGGGCATTGTCGGGTCGGTCGGCGGCGGTGCGGCCGGCGCGGCGATCGGGTCGGCGCTCGGCCTCGCCGGCGGTGGGCCGGTCGGGGCCGTGGTCGGGGCGGCCCTCGCGCAGATCGCCAGCAGCTATATCGGCGGGGCGCCGTCGGTCGGGCCGAACGAGAGCGCCTATCTGGGGCTGCAGGGGAATCGGTTCCAGGTTGGGGGCAGCGGCCAGGACAATGGCGGCAATGCCGCGCAGGCGGCATCCGTGGTGCAGTCGGCGGCCGACGCGCTGAACACCCTGATCGGCGCGGCGGGGCTGCGGGTGTCGGACCCGTCGCAGAGCTTCTGGTCCTATGGCGTCGGCACGCCGGGGATCAGCCCCTATTCGGCGACCTCGGCGGAGCAGCTGGTGGCGCAGGTGATCGGCTCCGGCCGGCTGACCAGCGACGACCCCAATGTGCAGATGGCGCTGGGGCGGACCAGTGGCACGGCCGAGCAGATGATGACGGACCTGGGCTTCGCGGCCGATTTCGAGGACGCGCTGCGCGGCATGCAGGCGGCGACCCTGGACTATGCCGAGCTGCTGGAGACCTCGGCCCGGCGGGCGGTCGAGGACCAGGTCGACGCGCTGACAGATTTTCGCGACACGACTGAGCGGCTGGGCCTGGACACCAGCCGGGCCGATACCGCGATGCGCGACTATGTCCGGACGATGCTGGGCTTGCGGCCGGAGCCGGAGACCCTGAGCCCGGTGGAGGAGGCCTTGACCCGGATGCGGGTGCAGTGGGAGGCGCTGGGCCCGCTGCTGGACCAGGTCGGGATCTCCGCCGCGGAGGCGGAGGGCGGGCTGGCGGTGCTGCGCGAGCGGATCCGCACCGACTTCGTGCAGAGCCTGCAGGCCGATATCAACGAGGCGCGCGGGGTCGGCATCGTCAACACGATCAGCGGGCTGATCGAGCAGGCGGCGCAGCACCGGCAGGATGCCGCGGCGTCGGGCGCGGATGTGTCGCTGGTCGACCAGTGGCTGCAGTCGATGATCGCGCAGCAGCTGAACCGCGCCGACGAGGCCGGGGTGCTGGCCGTCCTGACCCAGCTGGCGAGCAGCCCGGTCGCGGTGACCGCCGCGACCGCGGCGCTGGCCGACCTGCGCGTGCAGGTCGAGGAGCTGGGCGAGGCCGCGGCAGTGACGATCGGCGACCTGGCCGGTGCCGACAGCCTGCTGCGCGACGAGATCGCGGCCGGTGTGCGGGAGATGGCGGATGCGGCGCGGGCCGCGGCGGACGCCTTCGGTGGCTTCGCCACGACCCTGGGGCGGTATCGGCAGGACCTGCTGGTCGGCGACCTGTCGCCGCTGAGCGCCGGGGCGCAGCTGGACACGGCGCGGGCCAGGGTCGAGGCGTTGCGCAGCGGCATCGCCGCCGGCGACGAGGCCAGCTATGCCGAGCTGCAGAACGCGGTGGCGAGCTTTCTGGGCGCCAGCCGGCAGTTCAATGCTTCGGGCCCGGGCTACTCCGCCGATTTCAACGTCGCGCAGGACCTGCTGGCGCAGGCGGAGCAGCAGGCGGCGGCGGAGGAGGCGCGGGCCCGCGCGGTGCAGGATGCGGCGCTGCGCCAGGTGGACGAGCTGCGCGGGATCCGCGGCGTGCTCGACTCGCTGTCGGCGCCGCTGATCGAGTTCGCGCGCCTCGGCGCCTCGGTCCTGACCGGGCAGGCCGGCGGGGCGTCGGCGATCTCGTCGCAGCATGCGCTGCTGCAGACCATGTCGCCGGACGAGCTGGCCGTCGCCCTGGGCACCATGGCGGTCGGCGGGCAGGGCCAGGCCTTCGCGCGCGGCGTGCTGGGGACGCAGGATTTCAGCGGGCCGATCCAGGCGGCGCTGCGGGCGGAGTTCGACGGGATCGGCGCTGACCTGACCGCCGGAGCGATCACCGGGGCGGAGGCGATGCAGCGGCAGCTGGCGCTCTATGCGCGCAGCGACCTGGATACCCTGTCGCACTTCGCCGGGCTGACCAATCCGAAAGGTGTCAATGCGAAGGCCCTGCGGGACTTCATGGACCAGCTGGCCGGCGAGAACTATGCGCGGCTGCAGGGCTATGCCGCCGGCGGCATCGTCGGCACCGAGGGCGCCTATCGCCTGGCGGAGGGCGGCCGGCCGGAGGCGGTGGTGCCGCTGCCCGACGGCCGGTCGATCCCGGTCACGATGGCCGGCGGGGGCGGGGCCGATACCCGCGCGCTGCAGGCGGAGGTGCGGGCGCTGCGCGACCAGGTCGCGGCGCTGACCCGCGTCGTCACGGCCTCGGGCGATCGCCAGGTGGAGGGGCTGCAGGCGGTCGCCGGCAATACCGGCGAGATGGCCCGCAAGCTGCGGATCGCGGGGTCGCGCACATGACCCGCACGATCTATCTGGTGGAGATCGTCGCGGCGACGGATTCGGGCGGCACCCTGGCTACCCTGCGCTATGGCACCGAGGGCTATAACGAGCCGAGCGCGCCGGGCTATTTCGACGACAAGCTGGAGGAGCCGGGCCTGTGGCGTGCCGATATCTGGCGCGAGGGGGTGATCGGCGGCGCATCGGATTTGGGCGTGGGCGAGCTGGTGCTGGTCAACCCCGATGGAGATCTCGACGCGCTGCGGGCCTACGGCTTCAGCGGGCGGGCGCTGACCCTGTATGTCGGGCAGCAGGGCGCGGCCTGGTCCAGCTTCTCGACCGTGCTGACCGGCACGATGGAGCAGCCGGAATTCGACCTGGACGAGATCCGGATCCGGCTGCGCGACCGGCAGGCGGAGACAGACGTGCCGGTGCAGCCGACGAAGTTCGAGGGCTCCGGCGGGCTGGAGGGCGGCGCGGACCGGGAGGGGCAGCCGCGGCCGCTGGCCTTCGGCAAGCCGATGAACGTGCCGGCGGTCCTGGTCGACTCGAGCCTGTGGATCTATCAGGTGAACGACGGCGCGGTCGACGACGTGCCGGCGGTGCGCGACCGGCTGGTCGGGCTGACCCAGGAAGCGGATTACGCGGACGAGGCGACGATGCTGTCGACCGCGCCGTCGGCGAGCAGCTACCGGGTCTGGCCCGCCGGCGGGTATTTCCGCCTGGGCTCGCGGCCGGACGGCCAGGTGACCGCCGACGTGGTGCAGGGCGCCAGTGCCGGCGACCGGACCGCGGCGCAGATCGCCACCGACCTGCTGACCGGCCCGGCCGGGGTGGCGAGCGGGGACGTGTCGAGCGCCGACGTCACCGCGCTGGACACGGCCAATGCGGCCGAGCTGGGCCTGTGGATCGACAGCGAGACGACAGTCCGCCAGGCGCTGGATCAGGTGCTGCAGAGCGTCGGCGCCTTCTGGTACGTCGATCGGGCGGGCGATTTCCGGATGCGGCAGCTGGCGGCGCCGGCGGGCTCGCCGGTCGCCCGCCTGCGGATCGACGACGGGGCCACGGCCTTTACCGCCGACGACTATGCGATCGAGGGGCTGGAGCGCCTGCGCCTGGCGGTCGGCCGGGACGATGGTGCGACCGGGATCCCGGCCTGGCGGGTCGTGCTGAACCATACCCGCGCCTGGACGGTGCAACGGGAGGATATCGACAGCGCGGCGACGGCGGCGGCGATCACCTTCGCCTCGCGCGAGTGGCGCAGCGAGGTGGCGTCGGATGCGAGCATCCAGACGCAGCACCTGCTGGCGCCGCAGCTCGAGGTCGAAAGCCTGATGGTCAGCGCGGCAGCGGCGGCAACCGAGGCCGCCCGCCTGCTGGCGCTGTTCAAGGCCGCGCGCGACCGCTACCGGGTCACCGCGCATCTGAGCCAGGACCTGGTCGACGCCGTCGACCTGGGCGACACGGTGACCCTGTACAGCCCGCGCTATGGCCTGTCGGCCGGGCGGGCGATGACGGTGACGGGCCTGCAGTACGAGGTGCAGGCCGACCTGGTCACCCTGGACCTGTGGGGCTGAGATGGCGCGGAGCGGGCATGCGGTGATCGGGCTGAACTCGCACCGGTCGATCTGCACCTTTGCGGCGGACGGTGCGACCTGGGACGCCGACTATCCGGTGACCAACCTGGGCAGCCTGCCGCTGGCCCGGGTGGCGCGGACCGACGATGCGAGCGAGGCGAACACGAAGTTCACCGGGCTGTTTAGTGGCACGGTGGGCATGCGCCTGCTGCTGATCGGGCCGCACAACATGCTGCCGTCGACCGACCCGACCTATCGCCTGCGGCTGTACAGCGATGCCGGGCTGAGCACGCCGGTCTATGACAGCGGCGCTGGGCAGCCGGTCTGGCCGGCGGTGTACGACTCGCTGAGCCTGGAGTGGGAGGACGACCAGTTCTGGACCGGCGCCTATGCCGATGCACAGGTGGCGGCCTGGGATTCCTGGCTGCCGATCTGGCTGGACCAGATCTATCTGTGCCGGGGCTTCCGGCTCGAGCTGTCCGACACGTCGAACGCCGACGGCTATATCCAGGCCGGCCTGGTGGAGCCAGCGATGGGCCACCAGTTCAGCGCCAATGTGGGATTCGGGGCGCAGTATGGGTTCCGGTTCCGGAGCACGTCGCGCGAGAGCGACGGCGGCAGCAAGGCGTTCAGGAGGCGGCGCGCGCCGCAGGTCTGGGAGGGCGAGATCCGCCTTCTGGCCCGCGACGAGGCGATGGCGCGCTACCTCGACCTGCTGCGGCAGAACGACCTGGTCGACCCGGTCGCGTGGTTCCCGCACCCGGAGGAACCCTTGCACTGGCCGCGCACGGTCTGGCTCGCGCGGATCGTCGATCCCGGCCTGTCGACCCTCGCCGGTCCGCGCCGCGACACGATCCCGATCAAGCTGGAGCAGGTGCTATGACGTTGATGAACGGCACGGACTGGACCTCGTCCGACTTCGCGAACGGTGCCCACCGGACCAACTTCCCGGAGGCCGTGTTCGACGATTTCCTGGCGGAGGCCGAGATCCAGATCGCGGCGGTCGGCTCCGCGCTGACCGCGACGTCCAGCAGCTCCGTTTCGGTCGGGACCGGCAGCAAGACGTTCACGGTCGGCGCCAGCAAGGGCTTCGCCACCGGCCTGTGGCTGGTGGCGTTTCGCACCTCGGACCCGACCGCCTACATGCTCGGGCCCGTCACCGGCTATTCCGGCGGCGACGTGACGATCAGCGTTGCGAGCGGCAACAGCGCCGGCAGCGGCACGTTCACCGACTGGACGATCGGGGTCGGCGGGCAGCGCGGGCCGGCCGGCGACATGACCGGCCCGGGCAGCGCGACGGACAATGCCTGGGCGCGCTACGACGGCGCCGGTGGCGCGACCCTGCAGGACGGGCAATGGGTCGAGGCCGACAGCGGCGCCGTCACCGCGGGCGGCGCGCTCGACATGGCGGACAATGCGCTGACCCGGGCGCTGGTCAGCGACCTGGCGGAGGATGTGCACGCGATCGGCACCCTGCCGGCCGGCACGACGGATATCGACCTGACCGAGGGGCCGGTGCAGACCCTGACCGGGGCGGTGGAAACCGTGACCCTGACGATCAGCAACTGGCCGGGCAGCGGCGCCGGGACCGTGGTGCTGGCGATCACCAATGGCGGGCTGTGCAGCGCCATCACCTGGCCGGTCGACCAGTGGATCGGCGGCGGCGACCCGCCAGACCTGACCGCCTCCGGGGTCGACCTGGTGGCGATCAGCCGGGTCGGCGGTGTGCGCTACGGATATTTCGCGCTGGATTTCCAGGCATAGGAGGGGGCGATGGCGTTGTACCTGGCGATGCGGGGCGGCGACGTGCTGTACGGGCCCGGGCCCTGGGCGCGCGGGGCGGTGCGGCGCGCGCTGGCCGCGGCCGGCCATGCGGTCAGCCTGGGCGCCACCGCGCCTGCCGAGGCGCTGACCCTGGCGGCAGGGCCGCCGGCGGTGCGTATCCTGGTGCTGCCCGACCGGCCGCAGTTCGACGGGGAGCTGTCGACCTGCACCTGGGATCGCCAGGCCGGCGAATGGGTGGTGACGCACCGCGCCGTGGCGGCGATGCAGACGGCGCTGGTCGCCCGGTCGCGGGCGCTGTGCCGGGCCGGGATCCTGGCCGCGGCGTCGGAGGAGGACCAGCGCAACGCCGCGCTGGCCGACGGCGCGGAGGCGGCGACGATGCTGGCCATGATCAACGGCTGGCGGGAAGCGCACGCGGTGCACAAGGCGGCGATCGAGGCGCTGGACGAGCAGGGCGACCTGGCGGCCTATGACCTGGCGGCCGGCTGGCCGGGGGGCGCGTGATGCTGCTGGGCAGGGCGCTGTTGCTGAGCGTCGCCGCTGCGGAGGTCACGCTGGTCGATGCGGCCTATTCCGGGCGCAGCTTCTCGGTGGCCAGCGAGGACAATACAGTCATCGGCCTGGCGTTCAATGGTGATGGATCGAAGATGTACATCGTCGGGTACCAGAACGACACGGTGTACGAATACGAGCTGAGCACCGGGTTCAAGGTCGACACGGCATCCTATTCGACACGGAGCTTTTCTCTGGCGAGCCAAGCCGCTTCCGCGTCGAAAATTGCGTTCAGCCCGGACGGAACGAAGATGTTCACTTCGGACGACACCACGAACACTGTCCATTCTTACACGCTGGGCACCGGGTTCGACGTGTCGACGGCGTCCTATGACAGCGTCAGCGTCTCGGTCGGCACCGAGGAGGGGAACCCGATCGGCCTGGCGTTCAGCCCGGACGGCACCCGCATGTATATCAGCGGCCCAGCGAACGACACTGTGTTCGAGTACGAGTTGAGCACGCCGTTCGATCTCTCGACGGCATCCTACTCGACCCGGAGTTTTTCGGTCGCCTCACAGACCACGGCGCCGCATGGCCTCGCCTTCAGCGCATCCGGCAAGAAAATGTTCGTGCTCGGGAACGACAACGACACGGTGTTTCAGTACAGCCTGAGCACCGGGTTCAAGGTCGACACGGCATCCTATGACAGCGTCAGCTTCAGCGTCACGAGCCAGGAAGGCACTCCGCAGGCGGTGGCCTTCAACGGCGCTGGCTCGAGAATGTTCGTTGCCGGCAGCACCGCCAACACGGTGTTCGAATATGAGCTGTGACGGGGTGGTGTGATGGACCCGGCGACGGCGACTGCACTCGGAACACCCGTACTGATGCAGGTGTTGGACTATGGCGGCCTGGGAATCGGCTTCCTGTCCGTCGCGACCTGGGGGTATTTCGAGCGCCGCCGGGCCGACAAGCTGGCGGAGAAGAACGATCTTCTGGAGGCGGAGATCCGGGCGATGCTGAAAGAGCAGACCCCATTGATGACCGGACTGATCCGCCAGGGTGACCGGATCGAGGAAGGCCACAAGGCGGTCACCGTGGCGCTGGGCAGCGTGCGCGAGGGCTTCGCCACGCTGCGCGCCGAGCTGAGCCGAGGGGCATCCCAGTGATGCGCATCATCGACAGGATCAAGGGCGCGCCGGCGGATCCGGCTTCGCCGCTCGACGAAGAGATCGAGCAGTACCACCAGCAGCGGCGCGAGCTGGTGCGCAGGTCCCTGAACGGGCAGCGGGTCTATGACGATCTGAGCCGGGCGGTAAGGGCCCTGGCCGACGAGGTGGCAAAGCCACAGAAGGCCTGACGGCCAACCTGGGCAGGACAGCGGCAAGGGCCGGCGAGCGATCGCCGGCCCTTTTTTATGGAGGGATGCGATGACGTTGCCACGGGGGATCCGGAACCGGAATCCGGGGAACATCGAGCTCGGCGCCGACTGGCTGGGGCTGAGCCGGGACCAGCAGGACGGGCGCTTCGCGCAGTTCACCGGGGTCGAGTTCGGGATTCGCGCGATGGCGCGGATCCTGCGGAACTATCAGCGCCACCACCAGCTGCGCAGCGTGCGGGAGATGATCGGCCGCTGGGCGCCGGCGGGCGAGAACGACAGCGCCACCTATGCCGAGCAGGTGGCCCGGTGGATGGGTCTCCGGCCGAACCACCATGTCGACCTGCAGGACGACCAGGTCCTCGCCGGCATGATTGAGGGGATGATCCGCCACGAGAACGGTGCGCCCGGCGCGGCGGATCTGCACAAGCTCTATCCCGGCGGCCTGCCCGATGGCCTGGCGCCGGGCGCCTGGTACCCGCGCGCGACCATCCTGAGCGGGATCGCCATGGAAAGCGGCCGGTGATCGCCGGGGTCCTGGCCGGCCGCCTGCTGGGCTGGGTCGGTGGCGCCGGCCTGCCCTGGGCCCTAGGCGGCGTGGCGATCGCCGCGGCCGCCGGCTGGATCTGGCTGCAGGCCAGCACGATCGATGGACTGAGGGACGAGCTGGTGGCGACGGAGGCGAGCCTGCAGACAGCCCGCCAGGCCAATGCCGACCTCGCCGTCGAGATCATGCGCCAGGCCACCGAACGCGCCCGCACCGAGGCCGCCCTGGCGGCGGAGCGCGATGCCGCCCTGGCCCGGGCGGCCAGCCGCGGCCGGGCCCTTCAGGAGATCGACGATGCACCCGAGACGGCCGACCGCCCTTTCGATCCTGGCGTCGGCGCTGCTCTGCGCCGCCTGCACACCGGCGCCGGCGCCGATCGTTGAGACCCGCCTGGTCGAGCGGCACGTTCCGCCGGCCCTGCTGACCTGCACGGCAACCCTGCCGCTGCCGGACCTGTCGACCGACCGCGCCGTCGGCGCGGCCTATGTGGCGGTCTGGGATGCCTGGCAGGACTGCGGCAGCAAGCTGCACCAGGTGCGCGCGCTGCTCCAGGGCGAGGGGGCGCTCGGTAGTGGGGCGCCGCCGTCGCCGTAGCGGTCAGCTACCGGCTTTCCAGAAGCGCCTGGACAATCGGATGCATGTCGGCGATCTGTCGCAGCTGCTCCATGCCGCGCTGAAGGGCGACCCAATCGCCGTGCAATTCTGCCACGCCAATGTCGTCGTAGGGGTGCGGAGGTGTGAGCGGGCGACGATTCAGCCAGGGCCTGAAGCGGTCGTACATGATGGCCTCGACGTCGGCCGGCTTCCACTGTGCTGCAGGGTGCGGCGCGTGGACGAGCACAGAGACCAATCCGAGTTCTTGCGCCCGTGCGACAACCTCATGATCCGGGTCGAGGCGGTTCCGGAGATCCTGGGACACGCCGACATAGGGAAAGCGCCCACGGTCGTCGACCAACAGATAGCAGCCGGCTGCGGCGGGCAGCGTGTCGAGGCTGACATGCTTGATGAACTCGAAGTTGAAGACGCCCCAGCGGTCGTGAAGCCATCCTTTCGGGGCGGCCGGGTCATTGACCCAGCGGAGGTCGCTGATCATTATTCGCTCCTGTGCTGATCATCGGCATATCGCTTCGGGGAGCGTCCTGTCCGCCAAGACCTTGGCGCTCCCCGAAGATCATCATAGCAATGGTTCAGGCACTAGATCGTCCTCGTCCAGTGCAGCTTTCTAAGCTATTGATATACATCGGAAACGCCGGGATCGGTTTCCGGAACGTTCCTGCGACTTGACGTTGGGAATCCGGCCTGCGGCAACGGAGGCTGAAGCGGTATGAAAGATTCGCTGGAGTTCGGGATCTATGGCGCCCGCGAGACTGGACGGGTCACGGTCCAGGACGCGCGTGGCGGGGATCTGATGAATCTTGAGAGGGTCAAGATCGCTGTAGGACTTGGAGACCAGGAACTGGCCTTCGAGGTTGACCCACATGTGGCCGTCGCTATCGGCCGGGCGATCCTGCTGGTGGCTGAGCGGCAGGATCGACTTCACCGCCTGAATTGGGAGACGCCCGCGCGCGAGGACTGACACGCAACTAACACGCATGGATACCTGATCTGGCGAGTTGCTGCGGGTCCGAATGATAGCTTGTGGCCCGCTAAGTCATTGATCGATCATGACAACCGCCGCAATGGCATTGAAGCGGTCTCATATTCATGGGGTTCTTTGTCGGGGATGGGTCTTCAGCCAGATACACCACTGGCGCTGCGTTGGATTTCGGCTGTTAGGGGCGTCCTCTTTTAATCCACTGCCTTCTGGATGGGTCTATGGCTTGGCTGGTCGCGTATCATATTGAACTCGGGCTGATCATCGCCTTCGTCACTGCCGCGGCTGCAGTCGCGGGAGTATGGAATTCTCGACACCGCAGGGCGAAGTCGGGTGGAGGGAAAGGCGGTTCTGCCGAGGTTCGAAATAGCGATGGCGAGGCGATCGGTGGCAAGGGAGGGAAGGGCGGCGGCAAGTTTGGTCAGGGCGGCGATGGTGGAGACGCGAAAGTAGATGGGGGCCGAGGTCGCGCCAAAGGTGGTGATGGCGGTAGTTCGAACTGAGGTGGGCCGGCGAAGGAGATAGCTGCGATGACTGGGGATGATCTGCCGCGTGGCGGCAAGGGAGGCAACGCCACCGCAACGGGCCCCAAGGGTATCGCGATTGGCGGCCAAGGTGGACGTGGGGGCGCAGCAGGCTATGGCGCTGGCGGTGGTAGTGGCGGGCATGCGTCTGGCGGTGACTTTGCGCGAGGTGGGGATGGTGGAGATGCTGGCCGGGATGCGCGACCTGCGCTTGGCGCGCGATCGCCGTTATCTTATAGAGATTTTGATCTTCCGGCGTCTCCGGAGTTAAATGACAAATACGGTCTTTTTATACCTGGTCGAGGCGGAGACTCTTATGAGGCTTATGTGTTTCACGAAGAAAGGAGGTACCATCTAAATATTTTGCTTCATCTCCTAAGAGAGCAAGACAATTCATTTATTGATTATATTGACAATTTGAATCCACGAAATCCTCAAGATTGGTGGGACAAGGCGGTGAAAGAAAATCCAGATTTAGCTGAACGCTTGATGGCGCACATGCGGGATTGCGAGTGAGCTAAATTTCCATTTTTTTTCTTTGAATATGTTGATTGGAGGTTCTATGGCAAAGGGTCCGGATTGGAAATTGCATGACGACATGCGGACAATTACTATAACATTTCCTACAGAGCCGCCCACTACAATGCGTATGGACGCCGATGGTTTGGACGAATTGATCGCAGGCCTAAGGACAATTCGGATGCATGCTCAGCCGCCGGTGCAGCAAAATTTCAGCCTGGGACAAAAGTTTGCGGCTATACCTGACCCCCAATGGTTGACCGAACCCGAAATCATGCGCGGAGATTCAATTCTTCATATCAAGGATCCAGGGTTTGGTTGGCTCCATTACATTTTGCCGCCGGAGAGTGCCCAGAAGCTGTCAGACTTTTTGCGGCAACAGGCCGATGCGGCTGGCTCAACGAAATCTCCAGATAAGACAAACTGACCGAACGGTTCATCGCGCTACTGGTGCTGGTCGGTTTGCTATGGGGTATGCCAATCTGAAATCTCCTGAACAAGATGCCGAGCCCGATTGATATCGGGAACGCTTAGTGAATCTGCTGCGGGAGATCCGCGGGATATTCTGCCTGAAATGTCCCGCATCGTCCTGCTTTGTCCCCTTTTTCCCTTGCGTCTCCACATCCGGAAACGCTAGAAGTTCCGCGGCTTTGAGCCGCCTGAGCGGGCGTAGTTCAATGGTAGAACGCAAGCTTCCCAAGCTCGAGACGAGGGTTCGATTCCCTTCGCCCGCTCCATCCGGCCGCCGTCCGGCCCTGGCCGACAGGCAGACCCCGCGACCCGCTCTCCGGCGGCTCTTGCCGGGACGCCGCACCGCCCGTCTAATCGGGCGATGAGCGAGACATCCCCCAGAAAGCCTGCGGCACGGGGCGGCGGCGTCCAGGTGCTGCGCCGTGCGGCGCGCCTGCTGAAGGCGCTGTCCGAGGCGCCGGCGGAGGGCGCGCGGCTGGCCGACCTGGCCGCCGCCGCGGAGCTGGACCCCGCCACCGCCCACCGCCTGCTGGCCACCCTTTGCGAGGAGGGGCTGGCGGAGCGCGACGGCGACAGCCGGCGCTATGCCATCGGGCTGGACTTCTTCGCCCTGGCCGCGGCCGCCTCCAACCGCTTCGATGTGGCCGAGATCGCCCATGCCTCGCTGCAGCGCGCGGCCGCGGAACTGGGGGATTCGGTCTATTTCGCGGTGCGCAGCGGCGACGATTATGTCTGCCTGGACGTGGTCACCGGCAGCCATCCGGTAAAGGCCCTGCCGCTGGACATCGGCTCCCGCCGGCCGCTGGGGGCGGGCGCCATCGGCATCGCCCTGCTGGCGCCGATGGCGGATGCGGAGTGGCAGGCGGTGACGGGCCGCAATGCCCCGCGCCTGGATCCGCAGGCCGGGCAGGACAGGGCGGCGCTGGCCGGCGCCATCGCGGCGAGCCGGCGCGACGGCTTCGCGCTGCAGGCCGACCGCCACCTGCCCACGATCCGCATGGCAGCCGTCGCCCTGCTGAACCGGCGCGGCCGGCCGCTCAGCTGTATCGCCGCCGCCGGGGTCGCGGAGCGGCTTGCCGAGGCGCGCCTGGCCGAGATCGGCGCCGTGCTGACGCGCGAGGCGCGCCGGATCGAGGAGGCGATGTGGCACCTGCCGGACGGCGCGCGGCACCGTGCGCGCTGGGCCGCGGGGCAGTAGATTCCGCATTGTGAAATATCGAGAATAAAAACATTCACGATGCGGAACTGAGCCTCGCCGGAACCGCAATTCGGCGGTAGCATGACAGCCTGTCACGTCGATTGCGGGAGCGAATGCGATGGGTGCCATCGACATCGTCTGTAACCTCTACACCGAGCAGGAGATCCGCCTGGGCCAGACCGGCCTGGACGAGACCTTCCTGTCGCAGGTGCGCATGGCGCCGGAGATGCGGCGCGGGGTGTCGATCCCCGACTACCTGGCGAAAATGGACCGCGCCGGCATCGACCGCGCCCTGCTGATCGCGGTGCGCGCGGGCGACCTGAACGTGAAGGGCTCGTTCGAGATCCCCTATGCCCGCGTGCGCGAAGTCTGCGCCGCCCATCCCGACCGCTTCTCAGGCCTGGCCGGGGTCGACCCGACCAAGGGCATGGCGCAGCTGCGCGAGCTGGAAGTGGCAGTGAAGGAGCACGGCTTCGTCGGGGCGCATTTCTATCCGCACTGGTTCGGCCTGCCGCCGGACCATGCGAAGGTCTACCCGATCTACACCAAGTGCTGCGAACTCGACATTCCGATCATGATGCAGGTGGGCCACAACCTGGTCTATTCGCGGGAGCGCCGCCTGCCCAGCGTGGGCCGGCCGATCTGCCTGGACCAGGTGGCGATCGACTTCCCGGAGCTGAAGCTGCTGGGCATCCATATCGGCGTGCCCTGGACCGACGAGATGATCTCGATGGCCTGGAAGCACGAGAACATCTTCATCGGCGGCGATGCCTATGCGCCGAAGCACTGGCCGCAGCAGCTGGTGCACTACGCCAACAGCTATGGCCGGGAGAAGGTGCTGTGGGGCACCGACTGGCCGGTGATCGACCCGGAGCGCTCGGTGAAGGAGGTCGCCGCCCTGGGGCTGCGCCCGGAGGCGCATCGCGCGCTGATGCGCGACAATGCGCTGCGGATCTTCCGCCTGCCGGAAAGTGCGCAGGCCTCCGCTTCCGCTTCCGCCGCCGCGCCGGCACGGCCGACCGCCCCGGACGGCGCCAGCAACCCGCGCGACCTGTTCGTCGACGGCAGCGGGAAGGTCTATAGCCGCGGCCGCGCCGAGGCCGCGGAATAGGGCCGGCGGGGCAGGGGCGCAGGCAGATGAACCGGGCCGCACCCGCCGCAGGCATGCCGGCGCCGACCGGCCGGCCCCTCTCCACCTCGGGGCCCCGCTCCACCTTTCGGCCGCTGACCATCGCCAGCGGCATCCATGCCGCCGCCGACCGCACGCCGCGCAAGGCCGCGCTGCAGGAGGGCGCGCGCAGCCTCACCTACCGTCAGCTCTCGGACCGGATCCACCAGGTCGGGCAGGCGGCGCTCGCCGCGCCTGGGCTGCGGCCCGGCGACCGGGCGGCGATCGTCGCCGGCAACTGCCTGGAATATCCGGAGGTGGTGGCCGGCCTGTCGGCGATCGGCGTCGCCGTGGCGACCGTCAACCCGCGCCAGACGGCGGCCGAGATCGCCTATATCCTCGCCGATTGCGGCGCCCGGCTGGTGATCGCCGATGCCGCCCGGGCGGAGCTGCTCGCGGACCTGGACCTGCCGGACGTCGACCTGCGGCTGACCCTGGGCGGCGACTACGATGCCTGGCGGCAGCGGGCCGCCGTGACGGACCCCGGCATCGTCGTGGAGGAATGGGATGCCTTCGCGATCCCCTATACCTCCGGCACCACGGGCAAGCCCAAGGGTGTGGTCCTGTCGCACCGCTCGCGGGTGATGTCCTTTTTCGCGATGGCCGTGGAATATGGCTGCTACGGCCCCGACGATCGCTACCTGGCATTGGCGCCGCTGTTCCATGGCGCCGGCTTTGCCTTCGCCTTCTCGTCCCTGTTCTTCGGCGGTTTCTGCGAGGTCCTGCCGGCCTACGAGCCGGAGCTGGTGCTGCGCCGCATGGGAGAGAACGCGCTGGGCGGCACCTTCATGGTGCCCACCCATTTCCACGCGCTGTTCGCCCAGCCGCAGGCCCTGCTGGACCGCCATCGCGGCTTGCCGCTGAAGGCGATCGTGTCGAATGCCGCGCCCCTGCCGCAGCGGACCAAGGAGCTGATCGTCGACTATTTCGGCCCGGGCCTGCTGCACGAGACCTACGGCTCCACCGAGGCCGGCATCGTCACCAACCTGCGGCCCGCCGACCAGCTGCGCAAGCTGCAATGCGTCGGCCAGGCCTTCCCGCTGAACCGGATCCGGCTGCTGGACGATGACGGTGCCGAGGTCGCCCAGGGCGAAGTCGGGGAGCTGTTCTCCACCGCGCCGACCCTGTTCAACGGCTATTTCGGGATGGCGGAGGAAACCGCTGCCGCGTTCCGCGACGGCTGGTTCTCCGCCGGCGACATGGCGTGGATGGACGAGGAAGGCTACTTCTACCTGGTCGACCGCAAGAAGGACATGATCATCTCCGGCGGCGTGAACATCTACCCGCGCGAGATCGAGGAGGTGCTGTTCCGCTGCCCCGGCCTGCGCGACGTCGCGGTGATCGGCCGGCCCGACGACTATTGGGGCGAGGCGGTGGCCGCCATCGTGGTCGCCGACCCGGCCGCGCCGGCCGCGGCCGAGGCGGTCCTGGCCTTTGCCGCGCAGCACCTGGCGCCGCACAAGCGGCCGAAGACCGTGGAGTTCATCGATGCCCTGCCGCGCAACGCCGCCGGCAAGGTTCTGAAGCGCGACCTGCGCACGGCGGCGCCGTCACAGGGCTGAGCGCGCGCCGGCGTTGTTCTGGGACAGGGACCCGGCATGGGAAAAGGCCGGGCCTGCAGGGGTTCACCTTAACGGGAGACGGAGCGATGACTTCCTTCACCACGACATTATTCCCGGCCATCCGCCGGACCGCGCTTGCCCTCGGCCTCGCGGCGGCCCTTGGCTTCGGCCTTGCCGGCGCACCGGCGCAGGCCGAGGACACCGAGATGAACTTCATCCTGGACTGGGCGCCGCACGGCATGCATGCGCCGTTCTTCCTGGCGGCGGAGAAGGGCTGGTTCAAGGAGGCCGGCCTGGACGTCACCTTCCAGGACGGCCGCGGCTCGGCCAGCACGGTGAGCCTGGTCGGCGCCGGGCAGGGCGACCTGGGTCATGCCGGGCTCAACACCATGGCGATCGCCCGCACCAAGGGGCTGCCGGTGGTGGGCGTCGGCTCGATCCTGCGCAGGAACGAGGTCGGCATCCTGTTCGACCGCGGCAAGGGCTATGCGAAGCCGGAGGACTTCAAGGGCAAGGCGCTGATCTTCACCGCCGGGTCCACCGAGGCGCCGTTCATCGAGACCTTCCTGAAGGCCGGCGGCATGACCGACAGCGACGTGGAGCTGATGGCCGTCGACCCGGCGGCGAAGGTCTCCACCTATCTGAGCGGCAAGGGCGACGGGGTGATCACCCCGGTGCCGTTCATCATGGCGATCTCGGAGGGCAAGCGGAATTCCGATGCGGTCCTGTTCTCCGACTTCGGCATGCCGCTGCTGTCCTGGGGCATCATCGCGAACGAGGATTACCTGAAGGAGCATCCCGCGGCGGTGAAGGCGTTCATGGACGTGCTGGCGCGCAGCTGGGCCTATACCCTGGAAAGCGATGCGCATCTGACCGAGGCGGTCGAGGCGATCCAGAAGCAGCGCCCCGAGGCGAAGGTCTCGATGGATATGGGCAAGGCGATCTTCAACGCCTACCGGCCCTATTTCTACTCCCCCTCCACCGAGGGCAAGCCGATGGGCACGATGACCAAGGCGGACTGGGACGATACCATCGCCACCATGAAGACCCTGGGCCTGGTGCCGGCGGATGCGAAGGCCGAGGCGTTCTACAGCCTCGACTACCAGCCGCAGCCGTGACGGCAGCGACGGGCGCCGCCTCCGACGGGGCGGCGCCGACCCTGCGCCTGCGCGGCGTGGCCAAGGTCTTTGCCTCGGACCGCGGCGACGTGGCGGCCCTGCAGGACATCGACCTGGATATCGCCCGCGGCGAGTTCGTCAGCATCGTCGGGCCGTCCGGCTGCGGCAAATCCACCCTGCTGAAATGCGTCGCGGGGCTGGAGGCGGTGACCGGCGGCAGCCTGACCCTGGACGGCGCGCCGATCGTGGCGCCGCCGCAGGACATCGGCATCGTCTTCCAGCGCGACGCCCTGCTGGACTGGCGCACGGTGCTGGACAATGTGCTGCTGCCGGTGGATTTCCGCCGCCTGTCCCGCGCCGACTGGCGGGCACGTGCGCATGGGTTGCTGGCGGATTTCGACCTCGACGGCTATGCCGGCCGCTTCCCCTGGGAACTGTCGGGCGGCATGCGGCAGCGGGTGGCAATCTGCCGCGGCCTGCTGCTGGACCCGCAGCTCCTGCTGATGGACGAGCCGTTCGGCGCGCTGGACGCGATCACCCGGGACGAGCTGAACATGGAGCTGGAGCGGATCTGGGAGCGCACCCACAAGACCGTGCTGTTCATCACCCATTCCATCGCGGAATCGGTCTTCCTGTCCGACCGGGTGGTGGTGATGGCGCGCGCGCCCGGCCGGATCGCCGCGGTGATCGACATCGACCTGCCGCGCCCGCGCACCCTGCCGATGCGCGAGAGCGCCGAATTCGGTGCCCATGTCGGCCGCATCCGCGAGATCTTCGAGGGGCTGGGCATCATGCGCCGGACGCGGGGGTGAGGCGGATGGGCGTCGTGTCGGCGAGACCTCGTCATCCTCGGCCCCCGAGCCGAGGATCCATTCCGCCCGCGGTGAGGCGCCTCGAAGCCGGCGGAATGGATTCCAGCGTCAAGCCCTGGAATGACGCGGTTGTGGCGCGGCCGCGCCGGTTGTGGCAGGTCGCCCGATGACCGCATTCTGGGGATCGCGGCAGGGCAGGCTCCTGTCGGTGCTGATCGTCATCCTGGGCATGCTGCTGTTCTGGGAAGGCGCGATCCATGTCTTCGACATCAAGCCCTTCCTGCTGCCCTCGCCGATCGCGGTGGTGGCGGAGCTGGCGGACAGCCCGGCCTGGTATGCCGCGCATGCCGGCCAGACCCTGCTGCAGACCTTCCTCGGCTTCGCCCTGGCGGTCGTGCTCGGCGTGCTGATGGCGGTCGGGATCGTCTATTCCCGCTGGGTGGAGCAGAGCCTCTACACCCTGCTGGTCGGGCTCAACTCGATCCCCAAGGTGGCCGTGGCGCCGCTGTTCATCGTCTGGCTGGGCACGGGGCTGGAGCCGAAGGTGGCGATCGCCTTCCTGATCGCGGTCTTCCCGATCGTGATCGACACGGTGCTGGGCCTGCGCTCGGTGGATCCCGACCTGCTGGACCTGGCGCGCTCGCTGCGTGGCAGCCGCCTGCAGGTGCTGCGCATGGTGCGCTTTCCGAACGCGCTGCCCAGCCTGTTCGCCGGCATGAAGGTCGGCATCTCCTTCGCCTTCATCGGGGCGATCGTGGGGGAATTCGTCGCCTCCTCCTCCGGCCTGGGCTATGTGATCCTGTCCAGCCAGGCGACCTTCGACACCACCCGCATGTTCGCGGCGATCTTCCTTCTCGCGGTGATCGGCACCATCCTGTTCTACGTTGTCGAACTGGCGGAGAAGGCGTTCATTCCCTGGCATGTCTCCCGCCGCAAGGAAGGGCTTGTCCAGCCATGACCGCGACCCAGCCATGACCGCGACATTGCGGCGCCACATGGTGCATCTGGCCGATGGCCGCGCCGTCCACCTGCGCAGCGGCGGCAGCGGCCCGCCGGTGCTGCTCTGCCATGAATCGCCGCGCTCCTCGGTGGCGCTGGAGGCGCTGGCGGGACATCTCGTTGACAGGTTCACCGTGCTGGCCGTCGACACGGCGGGCTATGGCCTGTCCGACCCGCTGCCGCTCGCCCGGCCGGAGATCGCCGACTATGCCGACGGGCTGGTCGGCCTGCTCGACGCGCTGGGGCTGCAGCGGTTACCGGTCTACGGCACCCATACCGGCGCCAGCATCGCGGTGGAACTGGCGCGCCGCCATCCGGACCGGGTCGCCTCCGCCGTGCTGGACGGCTATCCGGTCTTTACCGCGGCGGAGCGTGCCGGGCTCCTGGACAGCTACCTGCCGCCGTTCCGGCCCGACCGGCATGGCGGCCATGTCGCCTGGCTCTGGGCGCGGGTGCGCGACCAGTTCACGGTGTTTCCGTGGAACCTCTGGGGCGCGGCGGCGCGGCTGCCGCGCGACCCGCCGCCGCTGGCGCTGCACGACCAGGTCGCGGCCGACATCCTGCGCGCCGGGGACGGCTACCGTACCGGCTATGCCGCCGCCTTCCGGCACCATGGCGCGGCCCCGGTGCCGCACCTGACGGTGCCCACCATCTTCGCGGCACGCCAGGACGACCTGCTGTTCGACCAGCTGGACCGCCTGCCGGACCTGCCGCCGGGCTGCGCGATCCTGCGCCTGGGGGCCGACCGCCCGGCCTGGGGCGCGGCGCTCGCGACCGCCCTGGCGGGCACCACCGGCGACGGCACCGGCCCCGCCCTGGGCGCGGACCCGGCGGCGCTCGCCACCGGCCCGCTGCGCCGCCACGTCCTGGCGCCGGCCGGCGGCGACCTGATGCTGCATGCCGGGGGCCCCGAAGACCCCGCCGGCACCCTGCTGTTCCTGCACGACCTGCCCGGCGCCGGGCGCGACTGGCTGCCGGTCCTGCAGGCGCTGCTGCCGCGCTACCGGGTGCTGGCGCCCGACCTGCCCGGCTGCGCCGACAGCGCAGCGGCGGCGGGCGGCGAGCCACGCGCCGCCGCCGCCGCGACCCTGGCGGCGCTGCTGCAGGCGGTGCCGGCGGCCGGCCCGCTGACCGTCATCGCCCGCGGCCTGGCGGCACCGCTGGCACTGGCGCTGGCCGACGCGCTGCCCGACCGGCCGGGGCTGCTGCTCTGCGACCCCGCGCCGGCGACCGGGGCGGAGGCTGAGCGCTTCGCCGGCTACCTGCCGGACTTGGCGCCGCGCTGGGATGGCGGGCATATGACGGCCGCCTGGATGATGCTGCGCGACGGCCTGCTCTACCGCCCCTGGTGCGACCGGCGGCGGCATGCCGCCCGGTTCCTGGGCGACGAGCTGGATACCGGCGGCCTGCACGACCGCTTCGTCGACCTGATGCAGCAGCCGCTCGGCTGGCAGGGCCTGGCGCGGGCGGCCTGCGGCCAGCCTTTGGCCCATGCCACCGGCCATGCCGGGGTCCGGGTCCTGCTGGGGGTGGACCTGCCGGCCGCCGCCGGCATGCGCGAGGCGCTGCGCTCCGCCGGCTGCGATGTGGAGCTGGCCGACCCGATGGCCTGGGGCGATGCGATCGCGGCGGCGCTGGCGGACGGGGCCGCACCGTCGTGACCGGCCGGGCGGCAGCGCTCTGCCGCGACCGCCTGGGCGCGGACCATGTCCGCAGCGACCCGGACAGCCTGGCCTTCTTCGGCCATGACATTGCCGGCCCGGCACCCGTGGCGCCGGCAGCCATCGCCCGGCCGCCGGACCTGCCCGCCCTGCAGGCCCTGCTGGCCGCCCTTTACGCGGCGGATGTGCCGGTGCTGCCGCGCGGCGGCGGCCTGTCCTATTCCGGCGGCTACCTGCCGCCGGTGGCGGGCTGCGTGCTGCTGGACCTGGGGGCGCTGGACCGGGTGGTCGAGGTCGCGGCGGACGACCGTCGGGTGACCGTCCAGGCCGGCGCGACCTGGGGCGCATTGCACGACGCCCTGGCGGAAGCCGGCCTGCGCACGCCGTTCTTCGGGCCATTGTCCGGCCATGGCGCCACGGTCGGCGGCGCCCTGTCGCAGCGCGCGGCCTTCTTCGGTTCCGCCGCGCATGGCAGCTCCGACCGCAGTGTCCTGTCGCTGGAGGTGGTGCTGGCCGACGGCCGGCTGCTGCGCACCGGCACCGCCGCCGCGGCGGACATGGCGCCTTTCGCCCGCCTGTTCGGCCCGGACCTGACCGGCCTGTTCCTGGGCGATTGCGGCGCCTTCGGCATCAAGACGGCGGCCAGCCTGCGGGCCCTGCCGGCACCGGCGGCGACCGGCTTCGCCAGCTTCGCCTTTGCCGATCACGCCGGCCTCGCCGCGGCGCAGGCGGCGCTGGCCGGCCTGCCGGGGCTGGCCGATTGCTACGGCTTCGACCCGGTGAGCCATGCCAACCTGGATCGCCAGGGCTTCTCGGCGCTCGAGGGCGCGGCCCTGATGCGCGAGGTGGGCCGGGCGGGCGGGCTGAAGGCGGCCTGGCGGATGGCCCGCGCCGGGCGCGCCTTCGTCCGCGACCTGGGCTGGTCGCTGCACCTGGTGTTCGACGCGGCAAGCGAGGCGGCGCTGCAGGCCGTTGCCGAACAGGCGGCAGAGGTCGCGACGGCCTCCGGCGGCCGGCCGGTGCCGGACACCATCCCGCGAGTGACCCGGGCGAAGCCGTTCCGCCCGGTGAAGGCCTTCCTCGGCCCCGATGGCGAGAACTGGCTGCCCCTGCACGGCCTGCTGCCGCTGTCGGCCTTGGCGCCGGCGCTGCAGGCCGTCATCGCCTTCCGCGGCGCGCGTGCCGCGCTGCTGGACAGCCACGGCATCCGCATCTCGCTGCTGACCGCCACGGTGGGCCATGCCGTCCTGCTGGAGCCGCAGCTGTTCTGGCCGGATGCACTCAGCCCGTTCCATCGCGGCGCCGCACTGCCCGACCAGCTGGCCGCCCATGCGGGGAACCCGGCCAACCCGGCGGCCCGCGCGGCGGCGCATGGGCTGCGCCGCGAGCTGATCGACCTGCTGGAGGGTTTCGGCGCCAGCCACCTGCAGCTCGGCCGCAGCTACCGCTATGCCGACCGCCTGGAGCCGGCCGCGCTGGCGCTGGCCCGCGCGGTGAAGGCGGCGCTGGACCCCAAGGGCCTGATGAACCCCGGCGTGCTGGGGCTGTAGCGGCCCGCCGCTACGCGTCGTCCAGCCAGGGCGCGACGATCTTCCGGGTCTCGGCGCCGGGCATCGCCGGCACGATCTCGATCTCCGCCCCCAGCCCGCGCCAGTGCAGGACCCGGTCCTGGAACAGCCGCGCATCGTCGCAGTCCATCAGCTGGAAGCAGCGGCGAAATTCGCCTCCACCCAGCTGTCGACATAGCGCAGGCCCTCCGGCGCCATGCGGCCGCCGCCAGTGCCCTCAGGCGCGGCCCGATTGCGGCCTGGTATGATCGGCCGTGGCGACCGCCTCCAACGCGCCGCGCAGCAGGGCGGCGGACAGGGGGGCGACGACCTCCTGCGAGGCATGGATCATCCGCGCCCGCACGGCCATCGCCATCGCGAAGGCCTGAAGCACGTCGCCGTTGCTGGTTTCGCCGACGATGCCGATATCCTTTTCCATGCAGTCCAGCAGGGCAGTGACCATCTGGCCGACCCGCACCGGGTCCGCGGTCTCGGGGTGCAGGGGAAACTGGATGTCGAAGATGTCGCCCGAGGCGGTGCGGGCGCGATAGGGGAGGCTGGCCAAGGCCGGTTCCTTTCCGGTCGGGGGGACCTGTCGCTGCGCACCATGGCCGATCGTCACGACGGGGTGAAGACGGGGTGAAACCGGCCCCGTGCCGGCACCGCCCTCTGCCTGACGCTTGACCCGGTTGCATTTGTGCACAAGCTTGCAGCGGCGAGACAGGGCGGGTTGCCGGGGACGGGACGAAAGCCCTGCGATCCTGCCCGGGGAGGGCGTCACAGGCATAGGGGTCGTCGATGAACTGCGCGCGAGGGACCGGAGGGCCGGTTGCCGGCAGCGGCCCTGGAGTCCCCCGCACCTGTCGGCATGGTGTACCCTTGCATGAAATCCGGCGATGATCCGCCAAAAAGCTGGTTTCCTCTTGAAGCCCTTCTGCCCGCTTCGACCGGCCTGCGCCTTCGGCCGGGTCGGCAGGTGCCGGGCCGCGTCCAGGAATGTCCGATGAACGCCATGTTCGCCGCTGGTCACCGCAAGGCGCGCCTGCTGCTGGCCGCCCTCGCCCTGCCGCTGCTGCTGGGGGCTTGCGAGGAAGGCAATGCCAACAAGCCGGCCGGCGCCGCGCCGCCGCCTACCCCGGTGAAGGTGGTGACCGTGCAGCCCGAATCGCTGCCGATCGTCAACGAGCTGCCCGGCCGCATCGCGCCGACCCGGATCGCCCAGGTCCGGCCGCGGGTCTCCGGCATCGTGGTGGAGCGCGTGTTCGAGCAGGGCAGCCTGGTGAAGGAGGGCGACCCGCTGTTCCGGATCGATCCGGAGCCCTTCCGGCTGCAGGAGCGCCGTGCCCAGGCGACCCTGGACCGGGCCGAGGCGGTGGCGCAGCAGGCCGCCCAGCAGGCCGACCGGCAGAAGAAGCTGCGCAATCGCAACGTGGCCAGCGGGCAGAGCCTGGACGATGCCGTCGCCAGCCTGGCGCAGGCCAATGCCGATGTTGCGCTGGCACGCGCCGGCCTCGCCGCCGCGCGGCTGGACCTGGAATATTCCCAGGTGACCGCGCCGATCTCCGGCCGCATCGGCCGGGCGCATGTCACCGAAGGGGCGCTGGTCGTCGCCGATGCGGTGCTGCCGCTGGCGGTGATCCAGCAGCTCGACCCGGTCTATGCCGATTTCACCCAATCGGCGAACCAGCTGATGCAGCTGCGCCGGGCGGTGGAGAAGGGCGCCATGGCTGGCGCCGCGACCGCGGGCGGCCCGGCGCAATCGACACCGGTGGCGCAGTCGACACCGGTGCAACTGCTGTTCGATGACGGCACCCCCTATGCCGAGCCCGGGCAGCTGCTGTTCTCCGAGGCGACGGTCGATGCCTCCACCGGCCAGGTCACCCTGCGCGGCGAATTCCCCAATCCGCGGGGCGAACTGCTGCCCGGCCTCTATGTCCGGGTGCGCATCGTGCAGGGCGTGCAGCCCGATGCCCTGGCCGTGCCGCAACAGGCGGTGCAGCGGGACCTGGGCGGCAATGCCCAGGTCTATGTCGTGACCGAAGAGGGCAAGGCGGAGCTGCGCACCGTGACCGCCGGGCGGGTGCTCGACGATCGCTGGGTGATCGACCAGGGCCTCAACCCCGGCGACCGGGTGGTCGTCGAGGGCTTCCAGAAGATCCGCCCCGGCGGGGCGGTGACGCCGCAGCCCTGGCAGGCGCCCGCCGCGCAGGCGGCGGACAATGCCGGCGCCGGCAAGGCCGGCTGACGCCAGGGAACCGGGGACAGGGTCATGCCCGCCTTTTTCATCGACCGGCCGATCTTCGCCTGGGTCATCGCGATCTTCATCATGCTGGCCGGGCTGATCGCCATCCCGTTCCTGCCGGTGGCGCAATACCCCAACGTGGCGCCGCCGCAGATCGCGATCACGACCTTCTACCCGGGCGCCGCGCCGGAGGATATCTACCAGTCGGTGACCCGGCCGATCGAGGAAGAGCTGAACGGCATCGAGGGGCTGATCTACTTCGAGTCGACCTCCGACACCACCGGCCGGGTCAGCATCACCGCGACCTTCACGCCGGAGACCGAGGTGGCGCAGGCGGCGGTGGATGTGCAGAACCGCATCCGCCGGGTGGAGCCGCGCCTGCCCCAGGCGGTGCGGCAGCAGGGCATCCAGGTCGACCAGACCGGCACCGGCTGGCTCCTGGTGGTCTCGCTGATCTCCACCGACGGCTCGGTCGATGCGGTCGGCCTGGGCGATTACGCCAACCGCAATGTGATGGGCGAGATCCGCCGGGTCCCCGGTGTCGGCGGCGCCACCCTGTTCGGCTCGATCCGCGCCATGCGGATCTGGATGGACCCGGACCGCATGCTGGGCCTCAACCTCACCGCCGACGACGTGCTGCAGGCGATCCAGTCGCAGAACGCGCAGGTCTCCGCCGGCCGGATCGGCAGCCGGCCGAGCCCGCCCGGCCAGCAGATCGCGGCGACGGTGCTGGTGAAGGGGCAGCTGACCTCGCCCGGGGAGTTCGCCGAGGTGGTGCTGCGCGCCAATCCGGACGGCTCCACGGTGCGCCTGCGCGACGTGGCCCGGGTGGAGATGGGCGGCGAGAGCTATGCCACCTATGCGCGGCTGAACGGCCAGCCCACCGCGGCGATCGGCGTACAGCTGGCGCCGACCGCCAATGCCCTGGCGACCGCGGAGGGCATCAAGGAGCGGATGGCGGAGCTGGCACGCTTCTTCCCCGACGGCGTCACCTACGACATCCCCTACGACACCACGCCGTTCGTCGATGCCTCGATCGAGAAGGTGATCCACACCCTGGTCGAGGCGATGGTGCTGGTCTTCCTGGTGATGTTCCTGTTCCTGCAGAGCTTCCGCTACACGATCATCCCGACGATCGTCGTCCCGGTGGCGCTGCTGGGGACCTGCGGCATGCTGCTGGCGGCCGGCTTCTCGATCAACGTGCTGACCATGTTCGCGATGGTCCTGGCGATTGGCATCCTGGTCGATGACGCCATCGTGGTGGTGGAGAATGTCGAGCGGATCATGTCCGAGGAGGGGCTGGACCCGCGCACCGCCACCCTGAAGGCGATGAGCCAGATCACCGGCGCGATCGTCGGCATCACCCTGGTGCTGACCGCGGTGTTCGTGCCGATGGCCTTCTTCCCCGGCGCTGTGGGCGTGATCTACCAGCAGTTCAGCCTGACCATGGTGGTCTCCATCCTGTTCTCCGGCTTCCTGGCCCTGTCGCTGACCCCGGCGCTCTGTGCGGCGATCCTGAAGCCGCCGAAGCCGGGCCATGACCGCAACCGGGGCGCCTTCGGCTGGTTCAACCGCGGCTTCGGCAGGGTCACGCATGGCTATACCGGGATAACCGGCGGGATCATCCGCCGCTCCGGCCGTTTCATGATCGTTTACCTGGCGCTGCTCGCCGGCCTCGCCTGGGCCTTCCTGCAGCTGCCCTCGGCCTTCCTGCCGAACGAGGACCAGGGCTATCTGCTGGTCGACATGCAGACACCGCCGGAAGCCTCCGCCGACCGCACCCTGGAGGTGGTGAAGCAGGTCGAGGAGATCTTCCTGGCGGACGATGCGGTGAACCGGGTGGTCGGCGTGCTGGGCTTCAGCTTCGCCGGCCGCGGCGACAATGCCGCGCTCGCCTTCGTCACCCTGCGCGACTGGTCGGAGCGCGGGCCGGAGGACGCCTCCGGCGCGATCGCCGCGCGTGCCAACGGCAAGCTGTTCGGCATCACCGATGCGCGGGTGTTCGGCCTGTCGCCGCCGCCGATCCGCGGCCTGGGCTCCTCGTCGGGCTTCAACTTCCGCCTGCAGGACCGTTCCGGCCGCGGCCAGGCGGCGCTGGACGGCGCGCTCGGCCAGTTCCTCGCCGCCGCGCGCGCCAGCCCGGTGCTGACCGGCGTGCGGGTGGAGGGCATGCCCGACGCGCCGCAACTGCACCTGCATATCGACCGCGAGAAGGCGAATGCCTTCGGCGTCACCTTCGCCGATATCAACAACACGGTCTCGGCCAATCTGGGCTCGTCCTACGTCAACGACTTCCCCAATGCCGGGCGGATGCAACGGGTCACCGTGCAGGCCGATGCCGCCAACCGGATGAACCCCGAGGACCTGCTGCGGCTGTCGGTGCAGAACGTGCAGGGCGGCATGGTGCCGCTCTCGGCCTTCGCCAGCCTCGACTGGACGCGCGGGCCAATGCAGATCGTCGGCTATAACGGCTATCCCTCGGTGCGGATCAGCGGCCAGGCCGCCGCCGGCTTTTCCTCCGGCGATGCCATTGCCGAGATCGAGCGCCTTGCGGCGGAGCTGCGGCCGGGCTTCGGCTACGAATGGACCGGCCAGTCGCTGCAGGAGATCGAGTCCGGCGACCAGGCGCCCTACCTGCTGGGGCTCAGCGTGATCTTCGTCTTCCTGCTGCTGGCCGCCCTGTACGAGAGCTGGTCGATCCCCTTCGCGGTGATCCTGGTGGTGCCGCTGGGGGTGATCGGCTCGGTCCTGGCGGTGACCCTGCGGGACATGCCGAACGACGTCTATTTCACTGTCGGCCTGATCGCGATCATCGGCCTGTCGGCGAAGAACGCGATCCTGATCATCGAGTTCGCGAAGGACCTGCGTGCCGAAGGCATGGGCCTGTGGGAGGCGACGAAGGAGGCCGCGCGGCTGCGCTTCCGCCCGATCCTGATGACCTCCCTGGCCTTCTCGCTCGGCGTCACGCCGCTGGCGATCGCCACCGGCGCCAGCGCCGGCAGCCAGAACGCCATCGGCACCGGCGTGCTGGGCGGCATGATCTCCGCCACCATCCTGGCCCTGCTGTTCGTGCCGGCGTTCTTCGTCTTCGTCATGCGCCTGGTCGGCGGGCGGAAGGCGCGGCGGGCAGAGGCGCCGCGGGGCGGTGCGCCGTCCGCCGCCCCGGCAGAGGGCGACGATTGACGGCCTCGCGGGACTGCCGATCCGGGATGTCCCAACCTGCCGGCACGAGGGATTCCTATATCCGGGGTCAGATATATGAAAGTATGGATACCTCGCGCTCAGCCCTGCGGGCTACACCGAACTCTGCCACGCTGCTGAACGCACTCGTCGAAATTGACTTGGCCGCGGAGTCCGAAATGGTGCGGGCACGCCTCGATCCCGACGCAAACCTCGTCCGACGTATTCGCGAACTGCCAGCGCCGGAACTTACCGAGCCATCCCGAAGGCCCGGCACTGGGCGAACCCCAAAATACTGCTTCGACATATCGATCACGCCTATGCGACTTCAGCCAAGCGCTATCGAAATACTCAGCGTCGGAATCTCCGTGCATTCAGACTGGATTAACCCGAACGCCGATCATCGGATCGAAAAAATACTTTGTAAAATATTCAAAGCGGCATTTCGACTCGATTTTGGTATTGTAAAGTCCTGATCGCTGCGCCGAACTATGAATAACCTGCAAGCCAATAGATCCGGCCCAATAGCGACGCTTTGTCGTGTGATCTTCAAAAATCCGATTCAAATTACGACTTTTTGAATATTCAGGCTACGTGTGTTTTAATTTATCTCAATTTACGGGAACGAGATCCCAAAAATATGGGTCCCGATCTGTCAAATTCTGCAGGCTCAGTGGTGTAAGTCCTGACAGGTCCACTGCGAAGCGAACGTCTGACACTCTTGATGGAATAGAATCCCGCACTGCCGGAATAGTGCGCAGGTCGAAGAACTGGAGAGAGCTATCGGCAAGGTGTTTGTCGAAAGTCACGTGTAGTGAAGCTGTGAGTTCGGCGCCTAGGGTAGAGGCTAGGATATTGTGCAACTTAAGCACCAGTTCTGGATCGCCTGACAGGCAGACTTCGATCGATGCCATGAGATCGTCGATGGATATACCACCCGGAACGCGCTCGACCATCAGCGATGCGACGACCGCGTGAGTGTTCGTCGGCGGATTGCACTGGTCGTAAGAGAATATGTGTTTGCGGATCCGGCCCGCGCAACTTTTGACGTCAATGCGGATATCTCCAGTGGCAAAGTCAAAACGCGACGTCTCGTCTACCCGCCAAGCAGCAACGGCCCGCACCGGAGAACGACTTCGAGATATCACGAACAGCTCGCCGAACAAGCCGTTGAGAGAACGGACGGGTGGCTTCTGGATGTTCTGAAAGATCGAGGCCAAGCGCCGTACGGCTGCAGCCAAATCATAGCGTGATGGCCCGGGACCCAGATGTCGCATAATAATCCTGCAAACTGACAGGAAGTATCGAATCGTTTCGGGGACAGGCGACCTGCATCGCACTACCGTAAACAGACCGACCCTCGCAGGACTGCCGGCATCAGATATTTGGCATTCGAGTTCAAACTGCGCATCGAGACTTTCCAGTCGAATCGGCGGTGGCTTGCGCCCCAGTCCATCTTTTGTCTCCACGAGCAGACAAGCCTGTCCGGCGACATCCTTCCCGACAAAATAGGCGTCATGGCCAGGCACGCACCTGACTGCAAAGAACGGCGCACCCGAACCGTCTCCGCGAGGGATCGCGACCCCATTGTAGATGGTGAACAACCCCGAGCCGGTCATCTTGCCTGCGAAGGCTGGATTTGATCGATCCAGCCGACAGCCAAACGCGCAGGAACCCATACAGCCAGCACAGGGACATCTTCCCGCACAACTGTCCCACCTCGCGTCAGATCAAGCGTGTGAATCTGTACGGATACCTGACCGTCCTTGCGAATAGCGCGGTCGCCTGGATAGATCTCACCGCGTCGCTCGACTGGGTGCACCGGCGCTTGGCCCTGGAAGAGATTGGTGACTTCACCGCCCCCATCAACGCCACGATCGCGCCCGGTGCCTGGGCTCATCCTGTAGACCGTGCAGCGCTCATCCGGGTCGTTCTCCAATGCCCGACTTAGCTGCAAAAGCAGGCCGGTGATCTGCTGAGAGTCCCGTGAACTCGTGATTCGAATAGGAATCAGCAATTGCTCCATGATATCGCGGAGCGGCAAATTGGTCGCGACCTCATGGCGTTGTGTGTCCGTCCGGTCGGGATGGCCCGAGGCAGGCACAAATTGATTCGCTTCGAAAAATCTTGCGACTGTCCGGCGGTTAGCCTGCATGACGGTGTCGCTCGCAAGAACCACACGCGGTGCCACCCAGTCATCAGAAAACCGTCCACGGATATAGTCGAACTCCAAAACGTTCTGGCGGCAGGGTCGAAGCGCCCTGTCTAGCACAAATGCGCGTTTCCATTCATTTAGAGAGCGCCCCTGGTCGCGGATGCATTCAAGTTGACGCCGAATATCCTCTTCATGCTCGACATACCGTTCAAAAGCGCGGTGTGTACCTTGCTCAAGATAGACGCGGCAAAAGCCAAGATAATCGCGCTTATAACCAAAGAAGCGCGCCCGCTGCTGAACGGTGTCTGCATTGCCGACACCAATCCCGCGCGGCATGTAAGTGACTGTAAGGCCTTCGACCGTAAAGCCGCGGTCCATGGCTTGTCCGCCGACAAGGATCCAGCCATAGGCGCTGCCCCAGTCCACTTCCGGTGTACGTCCGCCCCGCGCATTAACTTCTAGGAGACGCGTGCGACGAAAAGCAAAGCGGAACGTACTAGCCAAATCAGAAAATGGCGGCAGATCGTGCTCAAAGGTTTGAGCCAGATCCTCATACGCCAAGCGCAATTCTTCAACGAGCTCCTGCTTGTCAGGATCCGTGTCCTGTAAACCCAGAACGCGCTTCCACTCATCGAAGATATCACGGACCCAGTTGTAGTATTCCTGATGCTGGGCCGTTCGATGGGACGGATGCACGAGCATTGAGCGGTTGCCGCGATTGCCGCCCTGCATGAGACCAACGGAGACTCCAACCATGAAGATACGGAGCGCCTCAAGCAGCGAACTTGGTGGCTCCGGCAATGGATTGGCATTTGTCGGCACGTCGGCGGGCGGGATTGTGCGCACCAGGTTCTGGTTATTCCCAAAGAAATCACGGCCACCTACATAGGATTGGCCCGGTGTCAAAATCTCAACAAAATTTGGCGAAAGTGAATCTACTATACTAATTAAAAGAGGGGCCTGTGGTGTCGCAGTATATTGCAGATAGCTGTGCAGTGGCAGCGCCCCCCGAAGCTCCATCAAGCGTTGATACGTGGTGCTCTCTTCTCCCTGGGCAACTTCCATGTTAAGACTGGCTTGGTCGGCCTCATCGTCAATGATGAGCGCGGGTACGCCATTCATGCCTACCGCCTCCAATAGCTCAGTCAGGTTGCCAAGCCGCCGATGGTGTTTCAGTACGGTAACCAGAATGGTCAACTTGTAGTCGTCGGGAGTACCCTGATCCCGCCAATCTTCGAAAACGTCGCGCAAGGTTTGAATTGTTGAGTCGTCGTGCTCAGGATTCTGGAAATGTATCCAACTGCGTGCACGGTCAGATTCGTCGAGCCGTAAATCCCGGCGAATGCGGCCAACTGATTGCTCAAGTAATGGGTTCGAAGTCCCAGCCACAACTATAACCATCTGGAAACCATTGTCCCGCGCAAGGGTCGCCGCAATTTCGAACGACATGGTCTTGCCGCTCTGCACGTATCCAACAACCAAACCGGTTTCCACCCCGACACTGTCTAAAGGGGAAGTCCCGTGTGCGAGAATCGAGACAGCGGCATCCCGAACATTATCGCGACTAGCTTCCGGAACGACGTGCTCCAGAAAATCATAGGTCTCCGGACCAATAACTGGCTGCCAACGGCCGCCCGATGCGTCATCTCCCACTGACTGCACAATCATCGGCGCATCGTCATTCATGGATCACCCTTGGATTTATGCCTCGGAAAGCGCTTGGCTAATAAGGTCATTCACATTGCGCCGGATCGTCCCAGCATGACGCACACCCGCGTCGCGAGCCAGTACCTCTGCAAGCGCAAGCGCTGCGGCCACCCGCAGTAGGGCTTCAACGTCCTCACTGTCCGACTGGGCAAAACGCACCATGAATGGATGGATCATCGAGACCCTGATATCGAGATTACGCGGTTGCTCGGTCGAAGCGGCTACGTCGCTGAAAACAAGCCATTGGCTCTCTGCGGGGTCTTCCGTTAACTCAATATTGATGCGCCAATCCTTGTCACGGAAACGGATATCAAACTGCTTGCGAGCGAGCGTACCGGCGTGAGGGATCAATTTATCTGAGGTTTCGACCAGCGGTTCATTGGAGATTTTTGGTAGAGCCGTAGGCAACCGTTCTTGGATTGCCCGGGCGGCGTTGTCGACGGCCTGCGTCGCCGTGTCGGAAAGTTGTGCGCGAGCACCGCGCACTCGATAGCCCTCAGCCTGTTTGAGCAAGGGTAACTCTTCGCTATCTAGGTGATCACGCACCAATTCGAGGAAAGGTTGCTCGTTGTCGTCCCAGCGAAAGCCGTCTTTAGTGTGGCTAACCTCGAAACCGTCGAGATGCAGTTCGCCGAAAAGGCGCTGGTAACGATAACTGTTAGAACTACCGAAGATGAATGAGGGCCGGTACCCCTCGTCACCACTGCCTTGGATCACGCGTCCTCGCCGGAACAATGAAAACCCAGCTTTGGCGGTATTCGCTGTCTCGCGCAGAGCCGCAAAACCGTGAACAGACAAGCCTTCGCCGAAGTCAAACCCAATTTCCTTGTGCCAAAGTTTAGCCGGACCGCTCACGTCCCGAAAGTAAGGTGCTTCCAGGATCGGGGGCTGCTGGGGTGTGAGCGGCTCGCCGTTGAAGCGGAGTTCCAGAGTGCCGTCACGAATAAACACACGATAGATATCAGTCAGGTGCTCCTTGAGTTTGCCGACAGTGCGTCCGACTGGTACATGGAAAATATTCTCCAATATGATCTCGGTGTAATGACGTTCTGGTTCTTCCGGCTTTTCTAGTATTTCAAGTTCTTCGATCTCGTCGTTGACAATGTTCTCTATCTCGAAGCGCACAGTGCGGGCCAACGGCTCACCAAAGGCTGATGTACGCACCTGCCATTGCGGCGCAAACCAGCAGGCGGCGCTCTTCATTCCCATTCCGAACTCCGCGAGACCAGAGCGGTCGGTTGGGATCGCTGCAGCGCGGAAGGCGCGTCCAAACTCGGACATGGCGATGCCCGCTGCATTGTCGCGAATCGAGATACGTGCGGGATGCGACGTGTCGATATCTATGCGGACAACTAGCTTGGACCCTTCGCCGTGATGCCCCCGCAGGGCGTCACGATGGCGCGAAAAACTCTCGACCGCATTGTCAACAAATTCTGCGAGCGCATACCACGGCTTATAGTTCAGGTGTCGCAACACTGCGAGAACGCTAACGCCTGGACGAATATCGACGGTATTTATCGACAATTGTCAGCTCCTCTCTCAACAATACAGAAACTTAGGCTGCCGATACAAAATCCTGGGCAGCTTTGTGGTTCCTGCTAACTCGCGAATTTGGCGCGTCGTTCTTTTTGCTGAGCAGGTCTGGCCGAGACAGAAGCGCCGTAGCAACGGCCGCGATGACATCGACATTCACTGCGTTGCCAAGTGCCTTGTGCGCGGCGGTCTGATTGTCAGGCAGATGCGCCAACCCACCCATGCTCTGGAGGCGAGCACATTCGCGCATCGTCATGTAGCGACGCTCCCACGGGATCACCGGCACTTGACTCGTAGTGAGGGCGACGAGTGACGGTGCGGCTGTTGGGCGCTTTGCACGTATCCCGGAGGCTCGGAACTGAATGACCGTCTGCCACAGGTCGCGGGGTCCGCCCTTCCAGTTCCATTCAAGTTTTTGGAAGCTTGGCGCGAAGTTCGTTATTCTAGGTAGCCAGGAGTCGATAACGGTCTTGTGTCGCTTGTAGAATTCGCGATTCTGCCAGATGAAATGCTGTTTCCAGTCTGGGAAGCGGGCAATTTCATCCAGCGCATAGACGGGCAGAGCCTTACTGATTTCTTCGGCGCTTCTGCCCTTGAGCGAGCATCCCAGAGCCCCCCTAAAGGAAGCGATGCGGTCGAAGCCGATAGCGTGTGGGGTCAGGTCACGATAGGGATAGGTTGCTCCGAATTCCATCGCCCAGATCGGAAAAGAAGGTAGCTGCTCTTCTTTGGGAAGGGCATCGATTAGTACTTGCCAGGTTTCAAGATATTCAATGAATCTAGGCCCGAGAGGCCGAGCGTCCACCGGCTCTTTGTCCAGGACATTCCTGATAGTGACCTGATCTAGCTTGTGAGTAGGCTCCGGCCAAGAAAAATATTGCAGGCCTGCCTTTGCACCAACTATTATAGCGCGTTCGCGAACCTGCGGTACGCCAAACATATAGGGCGAGAGCTTGTGCTTATCGACCTCGTATCCAAGTTCTTCGAGCCTTTCCTTTATTTTCTCCCACGTTTTACCGCCATTGTGCCGTAACAAGTTGGGCACGTTTTCGATCAGCAGGTAGGCCGGCTTGTGAGTGTCGAGAATTCTAAGTACATACTCGAACAGGTCGCCCCATTGGGGGCAATCAAATCCGAGTTGATCTCCTGCTTTCGAAAAGGGTTGGCACGGGAACCCAGCGCAAAGAATGTCATGGGATGGCACTTCGCTAATGGCTTCGCGAATGTCACCATGAGGGCGAATACCAAAGTTCTTTTCATATAGGTCGGCAAGCCTGCAATCTAGTTCTGAGGCAAACACACACGTGTGCCCGAGGCTTGCAAGAGCAAGATGAAATCCACCCAAACCAGCAAACAAATCGGCAAATCTTAGGTTGCCCATGCCCTATTTGTCCAAGGCAAGGGCGAGTTGACGCGCAGCATGCTTTTCAAGTAAATCCTTAACGGCAACATTCACAACATACTGCAATGAAAGCGGCGGACGATGACCCGCAGCCAAAGCGCGTAATGCATCATAGTCATCCGCCTCAAGCGAAATCGTAAATCTCTTCTTTCCATCAGTTTTAGTCATCATACACCATTGTGAACCATGATGCACCAAACAGATGCTCCTGTCGATATCTCATCCTGGGCGTGTAGGCATTTTGCCGCTGGCACGTGCGTGAGCGTGCCTTGGCCGCGCACCGGCCGCGGCCCCGGCAGAGGGCGATTGACGGTCTCGCCCGTGACACCGCACCCTGTCGGCCCTGACAGGGAGGGAAATGCGCATGGAGCAGGGCGTCGCACCATCCGGGATGCCGGCCGTCTCGCTGGCCGCCAACGGTGCCGGCCTGCGCGCCCGCCTGTTCGCGACCGCACGTGAGGAGGCCGATGACGCGGCCGCCGTGCGGGTGCATTTCGACGACGATGCCGGGATCGGCACGGTCGAGTTCGTGGAGGTCAGCCCCGACTTCAGCCTGATGATCAGCGACTGCCATTGGCGCAGCGCCGGTGCGCTGACCTACCGGGGCGAGGGCTGGATCCGCTTCAACTTCTGCCTGGATGCCCATGCCACCTTCCGCTTCGACGGCTGCGGCAGCTTCGACCTGCGGGGCCGCGAGCTGCGCGTCTTCCACCAGCCGGAGGGGCTGGCCTGCGACCATCTGATCGGCGGCAATGCGCGCTCGACCTGCGTCACGATCTCGGTGCGCAAAGGCTTCCTGGCGGGCCGCGCGGCCCTGGCGGGGCAGCTCGGCGGGTCCTGCCTGGGCGATCTGCTGGCCGGCAGCGACGCGTTCTTCTTCCGCCGCTATGCGCTGGCGCCATCGGCCCTGCGGGCGGTGCAGGACCTGCTGGCCATGCCCTATCGTCATGCGCTGCGCCGGGTCTATGCCGAAGCCAAGGCGCAGGAGCTGCTCTGCGATGCCTTCCAGGCCGTGATGGCGCCGCCGCCGCTGTCCCGTGGCGGCGGGGTGGTGCTGCGCGAGGCCGACCTGGCGCGGATCGCCCTTGCGGCCGAGATCCTGGACCGGGAGTTCGCCGCGCCGCCCACTGTCGACCGGCTGGCCCGCGATGTCGGGCTGAACCGGAACAAGCTGAGCTATGGCTTCCGCCAGCTGCACGGCCTGCCGATGACCGACTATCTGGTGGAACGGCGGCTGGAGGCCGCTTGGCGGCTGCTGCAGGCCGGTGCACTGCCGGTGACCGAGGTGGCGGCCGAGGTCGGCTACCGCCATCCGGCCAGCTTCTCGGCGGCGTTCCGGCGGCGCTATGGCCTGGCGCCGCGGGAGGTGCGGCGGAAAATGACGGCAGCCACAGTTCCGGTGACACGAGCCTCAGACAGGCCCGCCCCCTCGGCCTAGCCTGTGCGCCATCTCCCACCCCGAAAGGAACCGGCAGATGGCTGACCCGACCTCCCCGCTGACCTTCGTCATGGTCCATGGCTCCTGGCATACCGGCGAGGCCTGGCGCCATGTGGCCGCGCGGCTGTCCGCGCAGGGTCATGCGGTCCATGCGCCGACCCTGCCCGGCCGCGGTGCCGGCGCGCGGCTGGACATCGGCCTGCAGGACATGGTTGACGACCTGTGCCGGCAGATCGAGGAGCGCGACGCGCAGGGCATCGTGCTGGTCGGGCACAGCGCCGGCGGCACCGTGGTGGCGAAGGCGGCCGAACGGCTTGTGCCGCGCCTGGCGCGGCTGGTCTTCCTCTCGCCGCTGCTGGCGCCCGATGGCGGCGCGATCCTGGACGCGGTGCCGCCGGACTATGCCGCCGCGTTCCGCGCGATGGCGGCGGCGTCCGGCGACAATACCGTCTTGCCGCCCTGGCCGATCTGGCGCGACGGCTTCATCGGCGATGCCGACGAGGCCCTGGCCCGGGCCGCGCACGGAGAACTCTGCGCCGAACCGTTCGGCCCGGTGACCGACCGGGTCGATCTCGGCGCCTTCGCCGCGCTGGAGGTGCCGAAGAGCTATATCAACCCGATGGAGGACGTGGTCTTCCCGATCGGCGAATGGGGCTTTTTCCCGCGCATGTACCAGCGCATCGCGCCCAGCCGGCTGGTGCAGCTGCACGGCAGCCACGAGGTGATGTACTCGGCGCCCGCGGCGCTGGCCGATGCCCTGGTGGCGGCAGGACGGCCCTGAGCGCGGCCGATCAGGCAGGGATCGGCGCCAGCCCTTCCCCGGTCCCCTCGTAGGCCGCCGCCGCGCGGTAGATGGCGGCCTCGTCGAAATGCCGGCCGACCAGCATCAGGCCGACCGGCAGGCCGTCGGAGGTGCCGCAGGGCAGGCTGATCGCGGGGTGATGGGTGACGTCGAACGGGCAGGTATTGGCGAACATCTCGGTCGCCCGCCGGATCACCTCGGCCGGGCCGGCATCGGCCGCCGGCAGCGGCGTCGCCTTCATCGGCGTGGTCGGCATGGCCAGCAGGTCGACCTCCGCCAGCGCCGCGTCATAGGCCGCGCGCAGGGCACGGGCGGCGTTGATCGCCGCGCCGTAATAGGCATAGCCGGCCTGCCGGGTGACATGCCGGGCCAGCATCAGGAAGGTCTTCACGTTGGCCGGCGCCTGCGCCATGCCGCCGCGCCGCTCATGGAACCAGTGCATCAGGTCGGTGGGATAGTCGTCCAGCCGGCTGACCCCGAAGCCGGTGCCCTCCATCAGGGTATGGGACAGGCCCTCGGTCCCGATCGGCAGCCAGATCGCGGCGCCCAGGCTGTGCAGGGGCAGCGAGATCTCCCGCACCTCCGCGCCCAGACGGCGCAGCGTGTCGAGCGCGCGGCGGACGCCGGCATCGACATCCGGCTCCGCGCCGTCGATGCCGAAGCCTTCCGTCACCACGCCGATGCGCAGGCCCTTCGCCCCCCGGGCCAGGGCGCCGAGATAATCGCCCTTCGTCGCGCCGGCCTGGCGCGGGTCGACCCCGTCGGGCCCCGCGATCACGTCCAGCAGCAGGGCATTGTCCGCGACCGTCGCGGTCATCGGCCCGACATGGTCGAAGGTGCTCTCGATCGGCGCGCAGCCGGTATAGGGCACCAGGCCCCAGGTCGGCTTCAGCCCGACGATGCCGGACCAGGAAGCGGGCATGCGGATCGAGCCGGCCTGGTCGGCGCCGATCGCCAGATCCACCTCGCCGGCGGCCACGACGGCCGCGCTGCCCGACGAGGAGCCGCCGGTGGTGTAGCCCGGCTTCCGGGGATTGATCACCGGCCCGGTCCAGCTGGTATGGCTGCCGCCGGACAGGCAGAGATACTCGCAGGTGGTCTTGCCGGCGATCTCCGCGCCTTCCGCCAGCATGCGCTGCACGATCGTCGCATCGGCCTGCGGGACATAGCCGTCCAGGATGTTGGAGCCGTTGGACATCGGGATGCCGGCGACCATCACGCTGTCCTTCACCGCGACCTTGCGCCCCGCGAGGCGGCCGTCCTGGCGCTCGCGGATCGCGCAGCGCACCGCCCAGGCATTCAGCGGGTTGTCCGCCGGGTCGGGGACGCTGTGGCTGCGCCCCGCGCCCGGGCCGGGCGGCCGCTGTTCGGCGGCGAAGGCGCTCATCGCGGCATAGGCCGGCAGGACGCCCGCGATCGCTTCCGCATAGGCCGCGGCGTCCGTGTCGGGGACGTCCAGGCCAAGCTCCGCGGCAAGGGAAAGGATATCCTCCTTGTTCGGCGTCGGCAGGGACATGGGGGTACTCCGTCAGGTCGTCGATGCATCCAATGATATGCTGACCTTAAACCCTATCGCCCTGCTGGCGGCAAGGCGATGCGTTCCGGCACGGCGCCGGGTCGAGGCAGGTCCTCTCTCAGGCCGGCTGCCGCAACAATGCGTCGTAATGCGCGGCCAGGCCGGCCAGCGCGCCGGCGCCATCGCCGCAATAGGTCGCCCCGTGCATGATTGCCAGGGTGTCCGGCTTCAGGTCCGCCAGCCGCCGCAGGGTCGGCCCGGTCACCGCCCCGATCGGCGTGAAGGAGAAGATCTGCAGGGTCGCCAGGGTGGGTTCCAGGATGTCGTCGGCGGTCGTCGCCGGCGGGTCGCCGGCCTGCGCGAACAGGTCGGAGCAGAACAGGGTGCCGGTGACCTCCTCCAGCATCAGCCCGGCATTCAGGTCGTGCGGCACATGCGGCGTGTCCAGCCAGCGCAGGCGGCGGCCGCCGATATCCAGCACCTCGCCATCGGCCAGCGCGCGCGGCGCGCGGTCCAGCTGGTCGCTCAGCCAGAGGTCGCAGCCCAGCCGGCCATGGGCGACGACCGCATCCGGCGCCGCGGCCAGCAGGCCGTCCAGCGCGCCGCATTCGTCGGCCTCGACATGGCTGAAGCCGATCCAGCGCAGCCGTTCCAGCGGCAGGATGCGGGACAGCGCCTCCGACACGGTGGGGAACAGCGACCGCATGCCGGTATGGAACAGGAACGGCTCGTCGCCATCGACCAGGAACTGGTTGAAGGTCAGCCCGTCCGGGCCGATCCCTTCGACCAGGGTCGACAGGCGGTAGATGCCGTCGGCGATCTCGTCGGTCCGCGTCTCCATTCTCGTCCCTCCCGTTGCGCGGGCAGGCCGGTGTCAGGTCCTGCCGAGCGCCACCCTCCGGTTCGCCGCCCAGGTCAGGAGGACGCCGCAGCCGCCGACCGCGATCCCGCCCATGGCGTATTGCAGGTTGGAAATGCCCAGGCCCAGCCCGCCGGGCGCGGCCAGCAGCAGCCCGCCGAACACCAGCAGCAGGCGCGCCGGCCAGTCAAGCAGGTGGCCCCGCGTCAACGACCCGACGCCGATCACATGGCCCTGCAGGGCGGCGGCGATCAGCGCGATCCCCAGCGCCGCGCTGGCGATCACCTCGACCACCACCTGCCATTCGCCGACCAGGATCAGCGCCGGGTTCAGGACGAAGAAGAACGGGATGACATAGATGATGGAGCCCAGGCGCATCGCCTCGAAGCCGGTCCGCATCGGGTCGGTGCCGGCCAGGCTGGCCGCGGCGAAGGCCCCCAGCGCCACCGGCGGGGTGATGAAGGACAGCATGCCCCAGTACATGATGAACAGGTGCACGCCCATCTTGTCGAGGCCGACCTGGACCAGGGCGGGGGCCAGCAGGACCGCCAGGAAGATGTAGCAGGCGGTGACCGTCATCCCCATGCCCAGCACGAAGCTGGTGACCGCGCCCATCAGCAGCAGCACGACCGGCGAATTGCCGGCGAGGTAGAGCAGGCCGTTGGCGAAGGAGCCGGTGACCCCGGTCATCGACATGGCGCCGACGATCATGCCGACCCCGGCCAGCAGCACGCCGATCTCCACGAACAGGCGGGCCACGCCGCTCAGGAAGCGCCACAGGTCGCCCCAGCCCCAGCGGGCATGGGGCATGATCTGGTTCACCACCAGCAGAAGGCCGGTGGCATAGAACGGGGACAGCGCCTCCTGCTTCAGGTAGACCAGCATCCAGATCAGCAGGACGAAAACCGCCAGGTAGTGCCAGCCGCGGCGGAAGGTGGGCCAGGCGCGCGGCAGTTCCTCGCGCTTCATGCCCTTCATGTTGTTGCGCGCCGCATAGGCGTCGATCTGCATGAACAGGCCGAAATAATAGAGCACCGAGGGCACGGCGGCGGCCACGGCGATCTCGATATAGGGCACGTTCAGGAAGGTCGCCATGACGAAGGCGGTGGCCCCCATCACCGGCGGCATCAGCACCCCGCCGGTGGAGGCGCAGGCTTCCACGCCGCCGGCGAAGGCGGGTGAGAAGCCGGTCCGCTTCATCGCCGGGATGGTCATCGAGCCGGTGGTCAGCACGTTGGTGATCACCGAGCCGCTCATCGACCCCAGCAGGCCGGAGGCGAAGATCGCGACCTTGGCGGCGCCGCCGCGGACATGCCCGAACAGGGCGAAGGCCATGTCGATGAAGAAGGCGCCCGCACCGGTATGCTGCAACGCGGCGCCGAAGATCAGGAAGCCGATCACAAGCGAGGCGAAGGCCCGCATCGGGATGCCGAACATGCTTTCGGTGGAGAGCACGTGGTAGGCGGCGGTCTCCGGCCAGGACACCGCCATCGACAGGAACGGCCCGGGCGCCAGGTCGGCGACCAGGGGATAGAGCGAGAACAGCGCGACGATCACCGTGATCACCATGCCGCCGACCCGGCGCAGCGCCTCCAGCACCAGGAGCCAGAGGCCGACGCAGACCGCCAGGACCGTCCATTCGTCGGTGGGGATGGAATATTCCCAGCCGCCATCGACCACGTCCCGGCCGCGGAAGCCGAGATAGGCCAGCATCGCGAAGGAGATCGCCGCCAGGGCAATGTCCCAGGGCGGCGGCGTGCCGCCTGCGCCGCGCTTGCCGGCCGGCCAGATGATGAAGGCGAAGGGCAGCAGCAGCGCCAGCAGCAGGAACTGGTACTGGTTGTCCAGCAGCACGAACGCGCCGCCGAAATTGAAGTTGTGCAGCTGGTTCAGGGCCAGGGCGATGACCAGGATCGCGGTCAGCCGCGTGACCGCGATCCAGAACAGCGGGAGCCGGCGCAGGCGTTCCGCCTGCACCGGCTCGCCGGGGTCCTGCCCGGCCGGCGCCTTGGCGCCGGTCATGGTGCGGTGCTTCTGCCGGGGGCTGCCGCTACTCGCGCCAGATCGGGTTCATGCCCGCATCGTCCAGCGCCTTGGCGCGCATCTTGATCCAGGTGGTCTGGTAGTCCGCCTCTGCCGGGTTGCTGGCCGCGAACGCCTTCCAGGCCTCGGTCAGCACGTCCTGCCGCTTCATCAGCGCGTCGCGATGCTTCTGCAGGTCGTCGTTCCAGACGCCCTTTTCCTTGAAATAGTCGATCGTGGGGGCGCAGAACGGCAGCACCCAGTCCATGGTCTGCTTGTCCAGCGCCCAGCCGTCCGCGCCGGGCGCGCCGTCTTTGTACTTGTCGGCGAGCTCGTACATCGACTTCACGCTGGCATAGACCAGTTCGGGATCCTGCGTGTCGTAGGTGACCATGATCGGGTAGGGATAGCTGGCCGACGGCAGCGGTTTCTCCGGCGAGATCCCGCCGGACCCCTCGGTGGCCACATGCGGCTTGTAATACGGGGCGACCGCCTGCATGCGGTCCCATGCCGCCTTGTCGTCCTTCGGATTCGGCGGCCAGACGATGCCGCGCGGCGAGGCTTCCAGCTCGCGCGTGACGCTGGAGATCGTGGAGGCGATGGCAGCATCGACCTGGTTGCCGATCAGCCCCTTCCAGGAGGCGCCATAGCCGGAGAACTCGACCTTCTCCACATCCTTCCAGGTCAGCCCGCCGAAGGCCAGGAAGGCCTCCATGTTGGTGTTCAGCGCGGCCGAGCCCACGACCCAGGCGATCCGCTTGCCCTTCAGGTCACTGAAGCTCTTGACGCCGATATCGCCGGCCACGCCGGCGGAGATCGCATTGCCGGACACCACCGAGCCCAGCAGGCAGAGCCGTTGCGGTCCCCAGCCCTCCGCGGCGAAGACGTCCATGCCTTCCTGCGCGAAGAACGAGCCGACCCCCATCGCGGAAAACTGCGCCCGGCCGGTCTTCAGCGGCGTCATGCGGCTGATGTCGTTGGCGCCGGGCAGCACGCGGATATCGGTGCCCTGCGCCTCCTTCAGCGCCTTGCCGTAGGCGACGACCTGGTTGAAGCCGCTGCTGCCGGTGTCATAGGCGGTCCAGACCACCTGTGGCGGCAGTTTCGCGTCGGCGGCCCAGCCCGTTGCCGGCAGGGCCAGCAGCGCGGCCGCGGCGGCCAGGGACAATGCGTTCCGGTTCATCCAATACCCTCCCAACGGTATTGATCGGCCCTGGACTGGATTGACCCGGGCTGCGATCGGTGGGGGCCTATAATGGGCAGGGCGGTACGGTCCGGCGCCATAGGCGGCGCAAACCGGCTTCTGTCCCGCGGGCGGATACCATCGCTCTGGCATGGCACCGCATTGTCGGAACAGGGCCTCCTCCCATCTACTGTTCTTGTGTCTTTCGACCCCGCGCGGAGCCTAGCCGAATTGCTCTGCCGGGGCGAGCGGATCCGTTCGTCCGGATTGCGTTTTCGGGCAGGCGCTCTATAAGCGCCGCGACCCCCGATCGATATGACTGCGCCCTCGGAGAGCCCCGGACCCGTGACCGCCAGCCTGCAGCCCGCCTTCCTGACCAATCTCGCCATCATCCTGCTGGGCGTGCTGCTGAATGCGGCGGGCCAGCTGGCGCTGAAACAGGGCGCGCGGCTGATGGGCCCGGTCGCCCTGGCGCCGGCGGAGCTGTTCGGTGCCGGGCTGTCGGCGGCGCTGAACCCCTATATCTGGCTCGGCCTGTGCTGCTACGTGATCAGTGTCGGCGTCTGGATCGTCGCGCTGAGCCGGGTGGATGTCAGCCTTGCCTACCCGATGCTCAGCATCGGCTATATCGTCACCGCGCTGGCGGCCTCGGCCTGGTTCGGCGAGGAGCTCAACCCCACGCGGATCGCCGGCATCGTGGTCATCATCATCGGTGTCGTCCTGATCTCCCGCAGCTGAATGGCCATCGTGAGCGAACCTGAACAGCCTTTCCTGCCCTTCTCCCGCCCCAGCCTGGGGCCGGAGGCGATCGCCGAGGTCGTGGCCTGCCTGGAATCGGGCTGGATCACGACCGGGCCGCGCACCGCCCTCTTCGAGGCGGCGCTGCGGGACTATCTGGGCGCGCCGCAGGTCGCCTGCATCTCCTCCGCCACGGCCGGCCTGCACCTGGTGCTGGCGGCGATGGACCTGCAGCCGGGCGACGAGGTGATCACCACGCCGCTGACCTTCGTCGCCTCGCTGAACACCATCGTCCATGCCGGCGGCCGGCCGGTCCTGGTCGACATCGACCCGGTCACCCTGAACCTGGACCTGGATGCCGTGCGGGACGCGATCGGGCCGCGCACCCGGGCGATCATGCCGGTGCATTTCGCCGGCCTGGCGGTGGACCTGGACCCGCTCTACGAGATGGCGCAGGCCCATGGCATAAGGGTGGTCGAGGATGCCGCCCATGCCGTCGGCACCCGCTATCGCGGGCGGCGGATCGGCGCCTTCGGCGATACCCAGGTATTTTCCTTCCATCCCAACAAGAACATGACGACGGGCGAGGGCGGCGCCATCGCCACGCGCGACGAGGCGCTGGCCGGCCGCATCGCCCGCCTGCGGTTCCACGGCATCGACCGCGAGGCGTTCAACCGCTTCGCCAAGGCCGGCAGCCAGGACTATGACGTCGTCCTGCCCGGCTGGAAGTACAACATGCTGGACATGCAGGCCGCGCTCGGCCTGCACCAGCTGCAGGCGCTGGACGGCTTCATCGCGCGCCGCACCGCGCTGGCGCAGCGCTATCGCGCCGGCTTCGCCGGCTGGCCGCAGTTCCGCCTGCAGGGGGAGCCGGGCTATCCGCAGGACCATGCCTGGCACCTGTTCGTCATCCTGCTGGACCCGGCGAAGGCCGGCATGGACCGCGCCGCCTTCATGGCGGCGATGAAGGAGCGCAATATCGGCACCGGCCTGCACTACCAGGCGGCGCACCTGTTCAGCTATTACCGCGACCTGCTGGGCACCGGCCCGGGCGATTTTCCCCATGCCGAGGCGGCGGGCGCGACGATCGTCAGCCTGCCGCTGTTTCCCGCCATGACCGAGGCGGAGCAGGACCGGGTGATCGAGGCGATGGACGCGATCTTCTCCCGGGCGGGAGGCGCCTGAGATGGCGGCGGATGCCGGCACGGATCCGATCGCCGGCGCCGGGCAGGCCGGCCGCCTGCCGCCCGCGCAGCTGCCGCCGGCCAGCCGCGAGGTCAGCGTCGTGGTGCCGGTGTTCAACGAGGCGGAGAACCTGCCGGCGCTGAACGCGCGGCTGCTGGCGGTGATGGACGGGCTGGGCCGGTCCTTCGAGGTGATCTACACCAACGACGGTTCGGCCGACGCCTCGGGCGAGATCCTGCGTGGCATGGTGGCGGCGCGGCCGGACGTGGTGCGGGCGATCGATTTCGAGCGGAACTACGGCCAGCACATGGCGATCATGGCGGCCTTCGAGTTCAGCCGCGGCGCGGTCGTGGTGACGATCGATGCCGACCTGCAGAACCCGCCGGAGGAGATCCCCAAGCTGCTGGCGCTGACCGATGCCGGTCATGACGCGGTCGGCGGCTATCGCGCGCTGCGCCAGGACAGCCGGTTCCGGCGCTGGGCGTCCTGGACGATCAACCGGGTCCGTGCGGCCAGCACCAGCATCGCCATGCGCGACCAGGGCTGCATGCTGCGCGCCTATGCCCGGCCGGTGGTGGAGCGCATCGTGGCCAGCGGCGAGACATCGACTTTCATCCCGGCGCTGGGGCAGTATTTCGCCGCCCGTCCGGCGGAGGTCGAGGTCGCCCATGCCGCCCGTGCCGCAGGCGAATCGAAATACAACCTGTACAAGCTGATCCGGCTGAACTTCGACCTGATGACCGGCTTCAGCCTGCTGCCGCTGCAGGTCTTCACCATGTTCGGCATGGCGGTGTCCGGCGCCTCCCTGCTGCTGGTGATCTACCTGGCCCTGCGGCGGATCTTCATCGGGCCGGAGGCCGAAGGGCTGTTCACCCTGTTCGGCATCCTGTTCTTCCTGGTCGGCGTGGTGATCACCGGTCTGGGCATCGTCGGCGAGTATGTCGGCCGCATCTATGTCGAGGTGCGCCGCCGGCCGCGCTACAGCATCCGCGCGCTGCACGAGGGCGGGGCGCAGGACCGCGCGGCCGCGTCCGATGCGCGCGCGGATGCGGAGGACCGGCCCTCTTGAGTGGCGGCTGCCGCATCGCGGCCTTCGCCTACAGCGCGGTCGGCCATGCCTGCGTCAAGGCGCTGATCGAGGCAGGTGCCGCGCCGGTGCTGGTGGTGACCCACGAGGACGACCCGCGGGAGACCCGCTGGTTCCCTTCGGTGGCGGAGCTGGCGCGCGCCCATGGCATCCGGGCGGTGACGGCGGAGATCGGCCAGGGCCGGGCGGTCGACGCCGCGCTGGAGGAGGCCGCCCCCGACCTGATCCTGTCCTTCTACTATCGCCGGATGATCCCGTTGCGGCTGTTGCGGGGGGCCGCCCTGGGCGCCTTCAACATGCACGGCTCCCTGCTGCCGAAATATCGCGGCCGCGCGCCGGTGAACTGGGCGGTGCTGCATGGCGAGGATGAGACCGGGGTGACCCTGCACGAGATGGTCGGCCGCGCCGATGCGGGCCGCATCGTCGATCGCGAGGTGCTGCCGATCCACCCCGACGAGACCGCCTACGAGGTGATGCAGCGCCTGGTGCCGGCCGCCGTCGCCGTGCTGCGGCGCCAGCTTCCGGCGCTGCAGGCAGGCCACCCGCCGCTGCAGGAACAGGACGAGGCGGGGGCCACGACCTTCGGCGGCCGCGGGCCGGAGGATGGCCGGATCGACTGGCGGCAGCCGGCCGGCGCGATCCACAACCTGGTGCGCGCCGTGGCGCCGCCCTTTCCGGGCGCCTTCAGCGAGATCCCGGCCGCCGGCGACGGCACGGCGGCGCGGCGCCTGATGATCTGGAAATCCCTGCGCCCGGCGCAGCGCGAGCTGCTGCCGGTGGAGGGCAAGCCGGGGCTGGTGCTTTCCACCGATCCGTTCCGCGTGGTAACCGGGGGCGGCATCCTGGAGATCGCCGACTGGAGCTGGGCCGGAGAGGTCGAGGGGCGGCCGCCCGCCGCGGGCACGGTCCTGCCGTCGCTGCCGCCCGGCGAGCCCGACGCCTGATCCGCCCCGCAACGGCGACCAACACGCGCCATCACGAGAAAGGGCGTCCCGCCCCATGACCCTCAAGATCCTGATTCTCGGCGTCAACGGCTTCATCGGCAGCAATCTCAGCGAGCATATCCTGGCCCACCGGGACTGGGAGATCTATGGCATGGACATCCAGTCCGACAAGCTCGGGGCCTGCCTGGACCATGACCGCTTCCACTTCGTGGAAGGCGATATCCTGATCAACCGGGAATGGATCGAGTACCACGTCAAGAAATGCGACCTGGTGATGCCGCTGGTGGCGATCGCCACGCCGGCGACCTATGTCGAGCGCCCGCTGGACGTGTTCGAGCTGGATTTCGAGGCCAATCTCCACGTCATCCGCTACTGCGTGCGCTACGGCAAGCGGGTGCTCTTCCCGTCGACCTCGGAGGTCTACGGCATGAGCGACGCGCCCGCCTTCGACGAGGACGAGACGCCGCTGGTGATGGGCCCGATCCGCATGCAGCGCTGGATCTATGCCTGCTCCAAGCAGCTGCTGGACCGGGTGATCTATGCCTATGGCCAGCGCGACGGGCTGCCCTTCACCCTGTTCCGGCCGTTCAACTGGATCGGCCCCCGGCTGGACAATATCTGGGCGGCGAAGGAAGGCTCCTCGCGGGTGCTGACCCAGTTCATCGGCAATATCATCCGGCGCTCCGACATCTACCTGGTCGACGGCGGCGCGCAACGGCGCTGCTTCCTGTTCATCGACGATGCGGTGGACGCGCTGATGCGGCTGATCGAGAACAAGGACGGCTGCGCCGACGGGCAGATCTTCAACATCGGCAGCCCGACCAACGAACTCTCGATCAAGACCCTGGCGGAGGAGCTTATCGAACTGATCGCCGCCTATCCGGGCTACGAGGATGTGCGCGAGACGGTGAAGATCGTGCCGGTGGAATCGGAAGGCTATTACGGCAAGGGCTATCAGGACATCCAGGTCCGCGTCCCCTCCATCGAGCGGATCGGCGCGCGCACCGGCTGGAAGCCCTCGACCCCTGTCCGGGAGGCGCTGACGAAGACCCTCGACTATTACCTGCTGGACCGGCATACCGCCGCCGCCCAGGCCCTGCTGGAGCGCGGGCAGGGGTAGGGGGATGAGCGTCCCGGCACCTGCGATCGTCGTCCTTGGGCTCGACCCAGGGACCCATTCCGCCAGCGGCGCGGCGCTTCGGGGCAAGCGGAATGGATCCCGGCTCAGGGCCGGGATGACGGCCTGAGGAACGATGACCCGCCTTGCCCTGAAGGTCGATGTCGATACCGAGCGCGGCACCCGCATCGGGGTGCCGGCGCTGGCCGAAATGCTGGAGTCCCGGGGCGTCCAGGCAAGCTTCCTGTTCTCGCTGGGGCCGGACAATACCGGCCGGGCGATCCGCCGGGTGTTCCGTCGCGGCTTCGCGCAGAAGGTGGCGCGCACCTCGGTGCTGCAGACCTATGGCCTGCGCACCCTGATGAACGGCGTGCTGCTGCCGGGGCCGCAGATCGCGCGCCGCCATGCCGGTGTGCTGCGCCACGTGGCGGCGCTGGGCCATCCGGTCGGCGTGCATTGCTGGGACCATGTGCGCTGGCAGGACAAGTTGCACGGCATGACCGCCGGCCAGGTCTCTGCGGAATGGCAGAAGGCCGCCACCGCCTTCGCCGAGGTGTTCGGTACGCCGCCGCTTGCCGCCGGCAGCGCCGGCTGGCAGGCCAATGCCCATTCCCTCGCGGCCTATGACGCGGCCGGCCTGGCCTATGCCAGCGACAGCCGCGGCACGGCGCCGTTCCGGCCGGTCGCTGGCGGGCGCAGCTTCCGCACGATCCAGATCCCAACCACCCTGCCGACCCTGGACGAGCTGATCGGCCGGCCGGACTTTCCCGACGAGGCCCTGCTGCCGGCCTATCGCCGCCTGCTGCAGCCGGACCGGCTGAACGTCTGGACCCTGCATGCGGAGCTGGAGGGGATGCGCTGGCGCGACTGGTTCGCCGCCGCGATCGACGCCCTGCTGGCCGACGGGGTGCATTTCACCACCCTGGAGGCGGAGGCCGAGGCCCTGAACGCAGCGCCGGAGGCGGTGCCGCTGGCCGGGCTGGAACAGGGCGAGGTCGAGGGCCGCTCCGGTACATTGGCGGTGCAGGGAGCCGCCGTGCCGGAAGCGGGCTGACCCGTGCAGGCCTGACATGTTTCGCGACGCGCCGGCCATCGTCCTGTCGCCGGCCGTCGCCACCTCCTGAACCGTGAGGCCATCGAAGGGCCCAGGATGGAAGGAGAACGACGATGTTGAATGCCCTGGCCGAGATGGCCGCCGTCTCGGCATTGCTGGCCATGCTGATTGCCGGTCCGGCCGGGACCGCGGGCGCCCGGGCCGACATGATGCAGGGCGCGACCGCCGCGACTGTCTCCGACGATGGCTCCGTCGGGCGCGACCGGTACAGCCTCATGCCGAGACCGGTGGTCGGGGATCCCCGGGCCGGCCGGACAGGCTGAGGCGCCGCGCCCCTCCCTATTCCTCGTTGCGCGGCGGCACCGGTGTCGCGCCGCGCGCACGTTCCGCCTGGATCCTTGCCAGGACGGCGTCGACCAGCGCGATGCGCTCCGGGCTGGACGGGTGGGTGGACCAGAAGGCCGCGCTGCCGGCCGGCGGTTCCTCACCCTTCTCGACGCCCAGGCGGGCGAAGATCCGCGACCCGGCATCCGGGTCGTAGCCGGCGCGCTCGGTGATATAGGCGCCCAGCATGTCGGCCTCCAGTTCGTAGGTCTGGCTGTAGGCGCTCGCGCCGCCGGCCGCGCCCAGGGCCGCGCCGCCGCTCATCAGGGTCTGCATCTGCTGCTGGCTGACCTTGGCGCCGGAGGCCGCGGCCGCCACCACGACCAGCCCGCCCAGCAGGGCGCCGCCGATGCCGGCGACCGCGGACTGGGTCTTCTTCTTGTCCAGATGCCCGGCGATGTGATGGCCCGCCTCGTGGCTCAGCACGAAGGCAAGCTCGTCGGGGGCCTTGACCAGGTCCAGGAAGGCCAGGGTGACGGTCAGGGTCGGCCGGCCGTTCGAATAATGCTGGAAGGCGTTCGGTGCCTCGTCGGGGTCGCGGTCGATGACCAGCACGAAGTCGCAATCGGTGCCGGGCTCGGTCTCCTGTGTGCAGAACGCTTCCGCCACCGGCTCGACCCGCTGCGTCACCTCCGTGTAGAGCGCGACCTTCTGCGCATCGTCGAGGGTATCGGCCTGCGCCGCCAGGGCGCGTTCGGCGGCAATCTCGGCATCCGCGCGGGCGATCGCCTCTTCATCCAGCGCGTCCACCTGGTAGGTCGTCCCGCAGGCGCTGAGCGCCATCGCCGCCACCAGGATCATCGCCGTAGCGGCGCGACAACGAGCCATATCTACCCCCCGATCGGATCTCCCCGTCCATCGCCTCCAGGATGCAACATGGCCGCGGAAATGCAACCGGGCGGCCCGATGCCGCTATTCCGGCGGCGCTGCCTCCCCTGCTGCCGGCGGCCGGTTGCTGTAGAGCAGGAAGTTGCCGCCCTCGCCCAGGTCGTAGACCGGCGCAAGGCCGGAGCGCTCCAGGTGGTCGGTATAGTCCTTGCGCAGCACCAGGAGGATGCGCTGCGGGCCGGCCCAGAGCTGTTCGAAACCCGGCTGGTCGAGCAGCCAGCCGGAATAATCCTCGTTCTGCAGGAAATGCTCCAGCTCGCCGTGATAGCCGACCACGGTCAGCCGGCGGTTCAGCCAGACCGGCAGATCCTCGAAATAGTTGTGATAGACGACCACCCGGTCGCCCGGGCGCTCCACCTCACGCACCAGCGCGGCGATGGCCTTGGTGGAACGTTCGTCGACGCCGCCGGCAATGAAATTGGCGCTGACCAGCACCGGCAGCCAGAACAGGCCGAGCGCGAACAGGATCCGCGCGTTCTGCGGCAGCCGGCCGTCCGGGTTCGTGCCGCCGGCACTGCGGCGCAGCAGATACAGGGCGAGCGCCCCGCCAGCCAGCAGGGACAGGCCGGCGAGCCAGACCGCCGGACCGCCCTCCGCCATCTGCCTGGCCTGCAGGCGAAGCAAATGCGGGGCGATGCCGGCCAGTCCCAGGACGGCCAGGACCGGTGCGACGATGCCGCCGGCGAGGAAGGCGATCGCGGTCGCCCAGAGGCCGCCGCGCAGCCAGGGCACGGCCATGCCCGCGGCGAAGCGCGCGACCGGCCGCGCCGCAAGCAGCGCCAGCGGCGGGAACAGCGGCAGGATATAGGGGATCAGCTTCGACGAACTGAGCGAGAAGAATGCCAGGACCGCCAGGCTGGCGATGGCCAGGAACAGGGTGCCGCCGCCGCGCCCGTCCGGCGCGACCGGCGCCCGGCGCTGCCGCCACCAGCCGCCCAGGTCCCGCCAGGCCGCCGGCAGCAGCGGGGTCCAGGGCAGGGCGCCGACCGCCAGCACCGCCAGGAAGAACCAGGCGGGTTCGTAGCGGTGATGCTCGCGGGTCAGGAAGCGCTCGAAATGCTCCCGGATGAAATAGAAGTCGAAGAAGGCCGGATGGTCGATGGTCATGGCGATATGCCAGGGCGCGGCGACCAGCAGGAACAGGAGGGTTCCGATCGGCAGCTCGGCCCGTGCCAGGAGCCGCCAGCGGCCGGTCGCCGCCAGCCAGAGAAGCACCGTCAGGCCGATCAGCACCGCCGCTACCAGCCCCTTGGTCATCACCGCCAGGGCGGCACAGACATAGAGCGACCAGAGCAGCAGCCGGCGGGGCCAGCCGTCCGGCATGTCGATGCCGGCAATGAAGGCGAACAGGCCGGCGGCGGTGAACACGCCCAGGGTCAGGTCCAAGGACAGGAAGCGGCTGGTAACATAGTAGAGGAAGGCGGATCCCAGCAGGCCGGCGCCCCACAGCGCCGTGCGCCGGTCGAACAGGGCGCGGCCCGCCGCATAGGTCGCACAGAGCCCGAAGACCGCCACCAGCAGCGGCGCCAGGCGCAGGCCGAAGGGGGTCAGGCCGAAGGTTCGGGCGGCGCTCGCCTCCAGCCAGTAGAACAGGGGCGGCTTGTAGAGATACTGCACGCCGTTGACCCGCGGGGTCTGCCAGTCGCCGGAGGCCAGCATTTCGGCGGCGATGCTGGCATAGCGGCCCTCGTCGGGATTGGCATAGGGCCGCCCGCCCAGCGCCAGCAGGAAGAAGCCGCCGCCCAGCAGGGCGACGAGCGCGAGGTCGAGCCAGAAGCGGTGCGGCGCCCGCCAGGGATGCGCCGGCGCTGCCGGCCGGGATGATGTGTCGGACAAGGGGACTCCCAGGGAGGCTTGGGCCGGCGCGCCGGCCCGCCGGTCAGGCCAGCCGTGTCAGCCAGTCGTCCACGCGGTTGCGGTTCACGCCGAAGTCCCGATGGCCATAGACCGAACGGCTGTAGATGGCCAGCGTCGCCCGCGCATCGTCCACCGGGACGATCTGCACGGTGACGATGTCCGGGAAGCGGAAAAGCGCGGAGCGCTGCACGAAGTCCATGTGCAGCCCGTCCTCGGCCTGTGCCTTCAGGATCGTGCGGGGCTGCGCCAGGGCCATGGCGCGCACGGCCTCCGCCAGTTCCGCGGCGGGGCGCGGAAAGACCGGCACGGTGCGGTGCGGCCGTGCCCGGCCGAACCCCGGCGGCATGGCCAGGTACTGGTTGGGCTTGCGCGGCTGGTTCAGGGCCGCGAGATCGGGCAGGGCCTCTGCCATGGTGCCTCCTTGCGCGGCGGGCGGCGCTGCTGCCGGACTGCCCCCGCCTGCTATCTGGGTTGCCCTTCGGGCAGCTTCTCTTCCGCTATGCCCGCCGCACGGGCCAGGGCGAGAAGCGGCTCGTCGATCTCCGGCGGGCTCAGGTCGACATCCGCCTCCAATGCCTCGCAGAGCGCCTGCAGCGCGGCCACCCTGCCGAACCACTTATGTTCGCCGGCAATCACATGCCAGGGCCGGGCGTCCGGACTGCACCGGTCCAGCATGTCTTCGTAGGCGTCGGCATAGGCGTCGCGGAACTGCCGGTTCCTGAAATCGTCCGCCGTCAGCTTCCACCGCTTGTTCGGCTTGGCCAGGCGCTCCGACAGGCGTCGCAGCTGTTCCTCGGCCGAGACATGAAACAGGATCTTCACCACGCGGGTGCCCTCGGCGACCAGCATCGCTTCGAAGGCGTCGATCTCCTCGTAGGCGCGTTCCCATGCCTCCCGCGGGATCAGCCCCTCGACCCGTTCCACCAGTACCCGCCCGTACCAGGAGCGGTCGAAGATCGCCAGGCTGCCGGGGCCGGGCAGGCGCAGCCAGAACCGGTGCAGGAAGGGCATCTCGACTTCCTGCGCGGTCGGTGCGCCGATCGGCCAGACCTTGCAGAAGCGCGGGTCCAGCATGCTGGTCGCGCGGCGGATCGCCCCGCCCTTGCCGGCGGCATCCCAGCCCTCGAACAGGGCGACGGCGCGATGGCCGCGCAGCAGATAGGCCTGCTGGACGGTCAGGAGCCGCTTCTGCAGCGACCCGATGGCCTTCTCGTAATCCTCGGAGTCGGTCATCTCCGCATCCAGGTCCACATCGGACAATTTGCGGATGCGCCGCGCGGCCTTCAGATGGGCCGCCACTTCGCGGTTGGCCATACAGTCAGTCCCCGAATACTTGGCGGACGGTTCGTTATCCGCGAAATCGTTTTCATGCCGCGCTGCACGTCGGTCGGGATCTTCACCCTCGCGGATCGAATGCTTCGTCGTGACGCGAAGAGGCTGGCATGTCCCGCGTGTTACGAATATTTTACCGCCATGTCGAGCCATCCTCCCCCAGCAAGCATCGGCGGAACCGGGATCGTGCCGTCGCCGGACGGCCATGAACGGGAGCTCAAGCTCACGGTCAGCCCGTCCGCCGCCGAGCAGGTCCGCCGGTCGCGGCCGGTGCGCGCCTTCAAGCAGGGCCGCGCCCTGACCCGCCACCTGCGCAGCGTCTATTTCGATTCCGCCGACCAGGCCCTGCGCCGCAGCGGCATGACCCTGCGGGTCCGGCATATCGGCGCACGCCGGGTACAGACGGTAAAGGCGGCGCCGGACCACAGCCAGGGGCTGGCAGTGCGGCGGGAGTGGGAATGCGACGTCGAAGGCGACCTGCCGGACCTGGCGGCGATCGGCGACACGGACCTGCAGCATGACCTGGCCCGCCTGCTGGACGGGCGGAAGCTGCAGGCGATGTTCGAGAGCGACATCAGGCGGACTGCCTGGCAGCTGCGGCCGCCCGCCGGGGGCCGGATCGAGCTGGCGCTGGATATCGGCGTGCTGGCGGCGGGCGATCGGCGCCTGCCGGTCTACGAGGTGGAGCTGGAACTGAAGGATGGGCCGGTCGCGGCGATCTTCGACATCGCCGCGGAGCTCGGCGCCACCGTGCCGTTCGCCTTCGAATGCCGCAGCAAGGCCGATCGCGGCTTCGCGCTGGCGATGCCGGGTCCGCCCGCCTGGCTGAAGGCGAAGGGGATCGCCCTGGCGCCGCAGATGACCACCCAGGAGGCCTTCGTCGCCGTGGCGGGCACCTGCCTTGCCCAGGCCGAGGCGAACGAGGCCGCGGCGCGCGACGGCCGCGACCCGGAAGGCGTGCATCAGCTGCGGGTCGCCTGCCGCCGCCTGCGGTCCGCCTTCTCCCTGTTCCGGCCGGTCCTGCCGCCGGCGCAGGCGGCCCTGGCGGCGGAAATCAAATGGTTCGCGGGCGAACTGGGTGCCGCCCGCGACTGGGATGTCTTCCTGGCCGAGACCCTGGCGCCGCTGCGGCAGGCCCTGCCGGGCGAACCCGACCTGGAGGCCCTGCAGGCTGCCGGCGAACGCTGTCGCCGGGCAGGCTACGACCGCGTGCGGGCGGCGATCGATTCGCCGCGCTATACGGCGGTCAAGCTGGAGCTCAGGCGCTGGCTGGCCGATCCGGACTGGCATCGCAGCCTGGAGGCCGATGCCGCGCGCCTGCTGTTCTCGCCGGTCGTCGACCTGGCCGACCTGTTGCTGGAACGGCGTGCGAAGGCGGTGCGCAAGCTGGGCAGCCGGCTGGCGACCCTGTCCCTGCCGCAGCTCCACGAACTGCGGATCCGCGGCAAGAAGCTGCGCTATGCCACCGAGTTCTTCGCCAGCCTCTATCCCGGGAAGAAGGCCAAGGCCTATTCCGGCGCCCTTGCCCGGCTGCAGGACGTGCTGGGCGTGCTGAACGATTCGGTGATGGCGCACGACCTGCTGCAGCGCGCCGCCGCCGCGGACGGCATGGCGAACGCCACCTTCCATGCCCGCGTCGACGGCCTGGTCACCGGCTGGTGTGCGGCCCAGAGCCAGGCACGGCTGGGCAGCCTGGCCGCCCAGTGGAAGGCATTCTCCAGGCGCGGGCGATTCTGGCATCTTCATCCGGCCGCGGACCTGTCGCCGGCGCTGCGGCGGGCACGGCCGCCCGTGCCGGCGCTGCCGGCGCCGCGGCGGCATCTGGTCGCCACGGACAGCGCGTTAGAGCCCGACGACAAGGTGATCCAGCTGCCCGCCCCGAACCCGGGCAAGGACCAGGCCTGACGGCTGCCGGCCGGCGGGTCCTCAGCCGAACGGTGCCAGGGCGTTCAGGAACTGCTGCGCGCTGCGGGTCCAGGACCGTTCCAGCGCGAAGGCGCGGCAGGCATCCGCCGCAATGCCCAGCGCGCCGCGTGCGGCAGTGGCGAGGTCCCGGTCGAGCCGCCCGACCGCCGCGCCGCCGATCACGTCCACCGGGCCGGTGACCGGAAAGGCCGCGACCGGCACGCCGCTGGCCAGGGCTTCCAGCATCACCAGGCCGAACGTGTCGGTCAGGCTGGGGAAGACGAAGACATCGCCGGCCGCATAGTGGCGGGACAGGGCTTCGCCGAACTGCGCCCCGGCAAAATGCGCGCCGGGATAGTCCCGGCGCAATGCCTCCAGCTGCGGCCCGCCGCCGACGACCAGCTTGCTGCCCGGCAGGTCCAGGTCCAGAAAGGCGCGGATGTTCTTTTCCACTGCGACCCGCCCGACATAGAGCCAGATCGGCCGCGCGAGGCAGAGGAAGTCCCGCTCCGCCTGCGGGCGCGGGCGGAACAGCTCGGTATCGACGCCGCGACCCCATTCGACCAGGTTGCGGAAGCCGCGGCCCTCGAGTTCGCTGCGCAGGGTGGGGGTCGCCACCATCGTGCGCACCGCCCGCCGATGGAAATGACGCACCAGGCGGTAGGTCGGTGCCAGGGTCAGCGGGATCCGCGCCGCCACATATTCCGGGAAGCGGGTGTGATAGGCGGTGGTGAAGGGCAGGCCACGGGCCCGGCAGTAGCGCCAGGCGGCATAGCCGAGCGGTCCCTCGGTCGCGATGTGGATCGCCTGCGGCGCGGCCGCCTCCAGCAGCCGTGCCACCCGTCGATGCGGAAACAGCGCGATCCGCACCTCCGGATAGGTCGGCAGGGGCATGGTGCGGAAGCCCTCCGGGGAGAGCACGGTCACCCGATGGCCGTCCTGCCGCAGGACTCCGCAGACGGTATCCAATGTCCGGACCACGCCGTTGACCTGCGGATGCCAGGCATCGGTGACCAGGGCGAGGTGCATGGGCTGCCTTGCCTCGATGCGGTCAGAGCGGGCCAGACAGGCGGGTCGCCAGCCCGGCCCGTTCCTGCAGGACCGCCGGTTCGTCGGATTCGCCCGCGGCGACCGGTCGCTTCGTTCGTGGCCGCAGGATCCCGCTGGCCGCCAGCAGCGGCAGCGGGTTCTCCACCAGCCCCTCGCGCAGGCTGGTCCAGTTCAGGATCTCCAGCCGCCCGTCGAAATGCTCCGCCAGGGCGGTGCAGCTCTCGACCCAGTCGCCGTCGTTGCAGTACAGGATGCCGTCGATGTCGCGGATCTCGGCATGGTGGATATGGCCGCAGACCACCCCGTCGACCCCGGTGCGGCGCGCCTCCTCCGCCAGGGCGAGTTCGTAGTCGGAGATATACTCCACGGCATTCTTGACCTTGTGCTTCAGGAAGGCCGACAGCGACCAGTAGGGCAGGCCCATCCGGTTGCGGACCTGGTTCAGCCGGGTATTCGCCGCCAGCGCCATGGTGTAGGCGGTGTCGCCCAGCAGGGCGAGCCACCTGGCGTAGCGCACGATGCCGTCGAACTGGTCGCCATGGATCACCAGCACCCGCCGCCCGTCCGCCAGGCTGTGGATGTCCTGCGCCCGCAGGGTGATCCCGCCGAACTGCATGTCGACATAGTCCCGCAGCGCCTCGTCGTGGTTGCCGGGAACGTAGATCACCCTTGTGCCCTTGCGGGCCTTGCGCAGCAGCTTCTGGATGACGTCGTTGTGGCTCTGGTGCCAGTACCAGGAGCGGCGCAGGCGCCAGCCGTCGACGATGTCGCCCACCAGGTAGAGCGTTTCGCTTTCGGTGAACTTCAGGAATTCCAGGAGATAGTCGGCCTTGCAGCCGCGCGTCCCCAGATGGATGTCGGAGATCCACAATGTGCGGTAGCGGTGGGCCCGGTGCGCCACGTTCATCGCACGGCCCTGCCAGCGGGATTCTGCATCCGACTCACGACGCGGTTTCAGTTGCGGCCGGAGTGTAGGTAGTGTTCGTGGATATTCACGTGAATGTTTTATGAAATGAATGCACCCCTGTTTCTTCCGACGACATGCTGTTATATGCGTTGTGTGACGAAAGGGTTGCAGCAATGCCTGGAAGACTGGCAGCGGCATGAATATTCGACCGGACCCCGCTGACGGGAGGGAAGTCGCGGCGCAATCCTTGCCGGGAGCGGCCGGGCCGATGCCTGGCCGGGTCGATGCCCGGCGCATCCTGGTGATCCACAACCCGACGGCGGGCTGGCGCCGGCCCCGGCTATTGCAGGACCTGGTGGCTCTGTTGCGGGCCGCCGGGCGGCAGGTCACCGTGCGGCCCACCCTGCACCCGGCCCATGCCATCGAACTTGCCGGGGAAGCCGACCGGCGGCATGTCGACATGATCGTCGCCGCGGGCGGCGACGGCACCATCAACGAGGTGCTGAACGGCCTGCAGCCGGACCGGCCGGGCGAAGCTCCGATCCCGCTGGCGCTCTGCCCGCTGGGCACCGCCAATGTGCTCGCGCAGGAGATCGGCCTTCGCCTCGATGCCGCAAGCCTTGCCGACTGCATCCTGCAGGGCAGGCTCCGCTGGGTCGCCCTGGGCGAATGCCGGGGGCCGGCGGTGCCGCCTCGCGTCTTCATCCAGATGCTGGGCGTCGGCTTCGACGCCCAGGTGGTCGCCGATGTCTCGCGGCCGCTGAAGAACCGCCTGGGGCGCTGGGCCTATGTGCTGATGTCCGGCCGGCAGGCCTTCGGCTACCATTTTCCGGCGTTCCGGGTGCGGATCGACGGCAGGGCCTTTGCCGCCAGGTCGGTGATCGTGGCCAATGGCCGCCATTATGGCGGCCGCTATGTCGCCGCGCCGGAGGCGGATCTCGAACGCGACAGCCTGGAGGTCTGCCTGTTCCGGCACCGGGGCCCGTTGCACGTGGCCCGCTATGGCGTGGCGCTGCTGGCGGGCCGCCTGTCGCGGCTGCCGGATGTCACGATCCACAGGGGGCGGGAGGTGGAGATCCTCGGGCCGGCGGCGGAGCCGGTCCAGGGCGATGGCGACCTGTTCGGCCTGACCCCGGTATCGCTCAGCCTGGCCGGAACGCGGCAGCCGCTGGTGGTGCCCGCGTCGCAAGATGCGGGCAGCGGCCGCTGAGGCTGCGGGCTACTGCGCCGCGGCGACTGCGGGCAGGTCGAGCATGGTCAGGCTCGACGGGTCCCCGGCAAAGGCCAGGGCGTCGGCCAGGGACAACGGGTGGCAGAAATAGAAGCCCTGCGCGAACTCGCAATGGTTGGCCAGGAGGTGCCGCATCTGGGCCTCGCCCTCGACGCCTTCGGCAATGGCCTGCATGCGCAGGCTCTTGGCCATCGACAGGATCGAGCTGACCAGCTGCCGGCTCTCGTCGTTCTCCAGCATGTTGCTAACGAAGGAGCGATCCACCTTCAGATAGTCGACCGGGAAGTTCTGCAGGTAGACCAGGGAGGAATAGCCGGTGCCGAAATCGTCGACGGCGATCTTGGCGCCGCTGCTGCGGACCAGGTCGAACATCCGCCTTGTATTGGAATCGCCCGACATCATCAGGCTCTCCGTGATCTCGAACACGAGCCGGTCCAGGGCGATCTCGCCCTGCTGGCGCAGGCGCGCCAGCAGGTCGATCAGGCTGTCGTCCTGGAACTGCCGGACCGACAGGTTCACCGCCAGGTGCAGTTCCGGCCTGGCCTTCAGAAGCGGCCCCATGTCGATCGCCGCCTGCAGGATGGCGTCTGCGCTGATCCGGTTGATCAGGCCGGTTTCCTCCGCCACCTCGACGAAGCGGCCGGGCGCCAGGATGCCGTCCGTGGGATGCTCCCAGCGCAGCAGCGCCTCGAAGCCTGCCAGGGTGCCATTGGCAAGGTCGACGATCGGCTGGTAGTGGAAAACGAACTGGCCGGTGCCCAGGGCGGCGCGCATGTCGATCTCGATGCGCTGCCGTTCCGCGGCGGCGGCGTCCATTTCCTGGGTGAAGAAGCAGTAGCGGTTCTTGCCGTCGGCCTTGGCGGCGTACATCGACATGTCCGCCTTCTTCAGGAGCGCCGTGACATCGTCGCTTTCCGACGGGAACAGCACGATGCCGATGCTGGCCGACAGGTGACAGACATGATTGTCGACCGCATAGGGCTCGGCGATGGCGGCAAGGATCCGGCGGGCCATGTTGCGGGCGTCCGCGTCGCCGGCGACCCGCGGCAGCATGACCACGAACTCGTCGCCGCCCAGCCGCGCCAGCGCATCGCGCGACCGGACGCAGGTGCTGAGGCGGTCGGAGACCTGCACCAGCAGCTGGTCGCCCACGGCATGCCCGCGGGTGTCGTTGATCCACTTGAACCCGTCCAGGTCGATATACAGCAATGCGCCGCTCTCGCCGTTCTCGCGGGCCGTCTCCATCATCTCGCTGAGGCGGCGCTTGAACAGCGAGCGGTTGGGCAGGTGGGTCAGCGGGTCGTAGTCGCTGCGCCAGCGGATGGCCTCCTCCGCCCGCAGCTCCGCGCTGACATCCAGGAAGCTCCAGATCCGCCCGGTCGCCCGGCCGCTGGCATCGACCAGCGCCTTGACCGTGCACTCGATCCGCCGCGCGTCCCGCAGGTGCAGGACCCGGCGGCGCGACCCGGCGGTCAGGGTCGCACTTTCCTCTGCCAGGCGACGGACCTCGGATGGTTCCGCCAGCATGGTCGCGATGCGGTCCAGGAGGGCGATATCGATGCGCTGCCCGGCCGACAGCTGGCCGTGAAGGCGCCAGATCGACTCTGCCTGTCGGTTGAAGTAGCGCAGGAACCCGTCATGGTCGTCGATGGCAATGCCCTGCAATGCGCCGTCCTGCTGGGCCGCCAGCAGCGTGTTGTGGAAACGCATGCGCGCCATGGCGGCCGCCCGCCGGCCGATCTGCCGTGCGGCGCCGGCGACGACCGCCAATGCCACGGCCAGGCAGACGAGGGCGGCGGCGAGGAAGGGCCACATCCGGTCGAACCAGGTCGCGGCGACCCAGTCCTGCGGCGCCCTGACCAGCAGGACGGTGCGGTAGGCGGCGCTCAGGTCGTAGGCCAGCGGGCCGTCGCCCGGCAGGGCCGCCTGGTCGCGCACCTTGCCGTCCCGCCCGGCGCTGATCCGGAAATGGAGGTCCGCAAAGCCGGCAAGCGGCCGGCCAAGCGCGGCGGGGGCCGGCGGATAGAAGGCGAGCGCCAGCCCATCGTCGCGCAGCAGGCTTGCCTCGACCGTCCGGCGCAGGGTGGATTCCGCAATGGCGGAGGTCAGCGCAGGCAGGAGCAGCCTGGCGATCGCATAGCCCAGCATCCCGCCGTCCGAGGTCCGGATCCGCCGCGCCACAGGCAATTGCCAGCCACCCAGCAGCCGGTCGTATCGCGGCGGCAGGATGGCGATACCATTGGCCGGCACCTCTTGCAGGTCCCGGTACCAGTCGCGCACCTCGACACTGCGTGCCGGCACGACCGCACCGGTCGTGTCGACGATCTCCAGATTGTCGGCGGTGAGGATGGACAGGCCGGCGATGCCGGGCCGCCCGGTCAGGTCCTGGCGCACGTCCTGCCAGACTTTCCGGGCAAGCTCCGCCTCGGCCTCCCGGCCCGGGACAGGTCCGGCCCGGCCCGCCGCCAGGACCGGTGCGAGCCGTTCCGCCAGCGCGGCGGTCAACCCCTCGACCGAGCGGAAAAGGTCGTCGTTCCGGATCTGCTGGCGATGCGCCAGATCGGCGAGCTGCGCCACCGCCTCGGCCTCGGCATGGCGATAGCTCTGCCAGAACAGGCCTGCCAGGACCAGCGCGACCAGGCACCAGGCCAGCAGGCCGACGGCCAGGGCCCGTACCCCGGGCGGCAACAGGGCATGGTCCGCCGACGCGGTGCTGCGCAGGTCGAGAAGGGGTGATGCGAGGCTGCTCATGGTCCGCTGCTGCTTCCGGCATGTCGATCCGGCGCAGTCTAGTCCCGGCAATCCTTACGAGCGGTTAACCCTCTGCCTTCGCCGCCGGATCTGGCCGGTCATTCGTGCGCGAAGCGGACCCGGGTGCCCCATTCGATCGCCGCGGCATGCAGCCGGCCGACATTGAGCTTGTCGCGCAGCATCTCCAGCCAGCGCAGCTCTTCCTGCGAGGCGACCCCGTCGGCGGCGACCACGTCGCAGGCCAGGGCATAGGCCGTTTCGGTCAACTGAGCGGGAAGGGCGTGGTCGATCACGCTCAGCACCTCGTCCAGCCCGTCCTCGTTCTCCAGCAGGTCGGTGCAGGTGGAGATCGCCGCCCGCGCCGCCTCGCCGCTCATCTCCTTGAAGATCGGCAGCATGTCGACGGTGTCGGCGATGGTCTTGACCTCGTCCTCCTTGAGATCGCCGTCGGCCACGGCGGCGACCACCATGACATAGACCATGGCCGTCTGCGGCGAGACGACGGGCTCGAAGAACTCGCTCGGAGATTCGGTGGCGGACATGGGCGGTCTTCTCCCGGGAGTTGAGGTGCGGCGGGACGATAGGGGGGCGGGCGGGCGGCTGCAAGGCCGGATTTCCCCGCTTGCCGCCGCCGGGACGTCACTGCTCCCGCTGCAACCCCGCTGCCGCCGGGGCACAGACCCGTCGCACCGTGGCGACCGCCTCGGCCAGGCCCATCCGGTCCACCGGCGCCTGCGTCGGAAAGGCATCCAGCAGGCGGCTGGGCAGCATCGGGTCCAGCATCACGAAGATGCCGCGATCGCCGGCGCTGCGCAGCAGCCGCCCGAAGGCCTGGCGCAGCCGCAGGCGGGTCAGCATGTCGTCGTACTGGCGGCCGCCGAAACGGCCGCGGCGCGCCTTGTGCACCAGGTCCGGCCGGGGCCAGGGCACCCGGTCGAAAACGATCAGCCGCAGGGAATCGCCGGGCACGTCGACCCCGTCGCGCATGGCGTCGGTGCCCAGCAGGGAGGCATTCCGCTCGCTGCGGAAGATCTCCACCAGGGTGGCATTGTCCAGCGGGTCGACATGCTGGGCATAGAGGTCCAGCCCGGCCGCCGACAGGGCCGGGGCCAGGCCGCGATGCACCGCACGCAGCCGCCAGATCGCGGTGAACAGGCCCAGGCCGCCGCCGCCGGCGGCCTCGAACAGCGCACGATAGGCGCCGGTGACCTGCGGGACATTGTCCCGGCGGACGTCGGTCACCACCAGGATCCGGCTGTTCGCCGCGAAATCGAAGGGCGAGGGGCACGCGAAGCGCAAGGCCGGCTGCGGCATGTGCAGGGCGCCGGTGCGCATGGCGGCAGCATGCCAGCCGGCATCGGTTTCCGCCGCGTCCGTCGCATCCGTGGCGGCGGCCGCGTCGTGGCTGCTGTCGCACAGGCTGGCGGAAGTGATCAGCACGCCGTGGCTGCGCTTCAGCACGGCCTCGGCGAACGGCTGGGTCGGATCCACCCAGTGCCGGCGATAGCCGATATCCATCTCCCGGCCGCCCTCGCGTTCCACCGCGAACAGGTCGACATAGGGGGAGTCCGGCGCCGCCCCGCCCCCGCCCGCGCCCCCGCCCCCGGCCTCGCCATCGCCATCGCCATCGCCTGGTGGGGCGTGCAGGTCCGCCAGCATGCTGCGCCAGGCCTGCACCAGGTCGGCGCGGCGCTGCAGGCCGCGTCCCGCGGCATCCATGCGGATGCGGCTGCTGGTATCCAGCTCCTCCGCCTCGTCCTCCAGCCGCTCCTCGATCCGCTTCGCCAGGGTGCGCAACGGCGCAAGCAGGGCCTCGACCGCCAGCTGGAAGCCACGGGCGGCCGACGCCACCTCCTCATCCGCCGGGCGCACCGGGCTTTCCAGCCCCCACGGCGAATCCGGCTCGGCGCTGCGCGCCATGACCTGGCGCCGCAGGGCGGCGAAGAACCGCTCCGCCGGCCCCGCCGGCTGCCCCTCCGGCAGGCGCACGGTCCAGCCCGGCGCCGGCAGCGCGGCGGCGGCCTGCAGCGCCTCCTGCATCGCCGCCTCGGAATCCGCATCGCCGGCCAGGAGGTCGCCGCAGCGCCGTTCCAGCCCGCGCGCCCGGCTGCGCCGCCCGCCCCCTTCCGGCCCGCGCAGCCAGCGGCGCAGGTCCGCGGTTTCCTGCGCCGACAGATGCACCGTGAAGGCCCCGTCGGCGGCGTCGAAGACATGATGGCCCTCGTCGAACACAACGCGCAGCGGCCGGTCGGCCGGCTGCGTGCCATAGACCGCCTGGTGCATCACCAGGGCATGGTTGGCGATCACGAAATCGGCCTGCCGGGCATCCCGTACGACATGCTCGATATAGCAGCGCCGGTAATGCGGGCAGGCGGAATAGACGCATTCGCCGCGCCGGTCGGCCAGCTGCAGGGTGCGGGCCGGGCCGAACAGGCCGACCAGCCAGGCCGGGAAATCGCCGCCGACCATGTCGCCGTCGCGGGTCGCCTGGGCCCAGCGCGCCATCAGGCCCAGAACCACCGCATCGGCCGGCCGCGGCACGCCGCCCTGCGCCGCCTCCTGCAGGTTCAGCAGGCAGAGATAGTTCTCCCGCCCCTTGCGGACGACCGCGCGCGGCGGCGGGCGGCCGGCTGCCTCGGCGCGGCGCACCAGCTCCGCCTCCACCTGGCGCTGCAGGTTCTTGGTATAGGTGGAGAGCCAGACGGTGCCGCCGTTCTTTTCCACCCAGACGGTGGCCGGCGCGACATAGCCCAGGGTCTTGCCGGTGCCGGTGCCGGCCTCCGCCAGCACCAGCTGCGGCACCCCGGCCTGCTGGCGCGGCGCGAAGGCCGCCGCGGCGCGCCCGGCATAGGCGAATTGCTGCGGCCGCGGCTCGGCCCCGGCGCCCAGCAGGTCGCGCAGCCGGTCCTCCGCCTCGGCGGCCGATACGGGCTGCGAATCCGGTGGCGGCAGCGGCGCCTGGTCGACCCATTCCGGCAGGGTCTCCCAGATGTCGAAGCCGCCCGCCGGGCCCGGCCGGTCCGGCGGACCGCCCAGCCGCGCCAGCACCGGCGCTCCCCAGGGCCAGCCTGCGCGCGCCATGGTCATGGCGAGCGCGGCCAGCCGCGGCCGGTCCGGCAGGCCGGCCAGCTCCGCCAGCAGCAGCGCGGCGGCCCGTCGCAGGGCGAGCGCGGCGGCGGCGGCATCGGCCGGGGCGGGCTGGCCCGTGGCCTCGGCCAGGCCCGCCGGGGTCGGCCGGCAGAACTTTGCCGGCCGCACGAAGGCGAACAGCTCCAGCAGGTCCAGCGCGGGGAAGGCCTGCGCCTTCAGGCGCGCGGCGGTCACCGGCAGGTGGCACAGGATCGGCGGATGGCTGCCGGCCCGGCGCGCCGCTTCGCCGGCCCGCAGCATCTCGGCCGCCGGCGCATGCGGCGCCAGCCAGGCCGCATTGTCATGGGCGGCCACCAGGACCGGCCAGGCATCGGCATCGCCGCCGCCCTCTGCCGGGGCCGGCATCATGCCGGCTTCCTGCCGCGACCCGCTGTCAATTGATTCTTCCACCTGCGATGCCTAGTTTCCCGCACCCGGTCGCCCCGGCGGCCCGGATTTAACGGGGCGCGCCTGGGCCCCTTCGACAGATAATGGCAACGGCGTCCCCGATCATGAACAGTCCCGCAGCAGCGACCGCAAAGGCATGGCCCTTCGAAGAGGCCCGGCGCCTGCTGAAACGTTTTCCCGACGGGCCGCCGGCCAAGGGCTATATCCTGTTCGAGACCGGCTATGGACCCTCCGGCCTGCCCCATATCGGCACGTTCGGGGAGGTCGCGCGCACCTCGATGGTGCGGCGCGCCCTCCAGGAAATGAGCGACATGCCCACCCGGCTGTTCGCCTTTTCCGACGATATGGACGGGTTGCGCAAGGTCCCCGACAACGTGCCGAACCGCGAGATGCTGGCGCAGCACCTCAACAAGCCGCTGACCCGGGTGCCCGACCCGTTCGGCAAGTTCGAAAGTTTCGGGCATCACAACAATGCCATGCTGCGGCGCTTCCTGGACAGCTTCGGCTTCGAGTACGAGTTCCAGTCCGCCACCGACTGGTACAGCTCCGGCCGCTTCGATGCGGTGCTGCTGCAGGTCCTGCAGAACTACGACCGGGTGATGGAGATCATGCTGCCCTCGCTGCGCGAGGAGCGGGCGGCGACCTATTCCCCCTTCCTGCCGGTCTGCCCGAAGACCGGTATCGTGCTGCAGGTGCCGATCCTGGAGCGCGATCCGGCGGCCGGGACCATCGTCTACGAGGATGTCGACGGCACGAAGGTCGAGACCCCGGTGACCGGCGGGCGCTGCAAGCTGCAGTGGAAGGCCGACTGGGCGGCGCGCTGGGTGGCGCTGCAGGTCGACTACGAGATGTCCGGCAAGGACCTGATCGATTCGGTCAAGCTGTCCACCCGGATCTGCGCCGCGCTGGGCGGCCGGCCGCCGGAAAGCTACACCTACGAACTGTTCCTGGACGAGCAGGGGCGCAAGATCTCCAAGTCCAAGGGCAATGGCCTGACGATCGACGAATGGCTGACCTATGCCTCGCCGGAGAGCCTGTCGCTGTACATGTTCCAGAAGCCGCGGCAGGGCAAGCGGCTGTATTTCGACGTCATCCCGAAGAATGTCGACGAGTATCTCGCCTTCCTGCAGAGATTTCCCGGGCAGGACGAAGCCGCGCAGCTGGAGAACCCGGTCTGGCACATCCATTCCGGCAGCCCTCCGCGCGCCGACGTGCCGATCAGCTTCGCGCTGCTGCTGAACCTCGCCGGCGCCTGCAACACCGACGATCCGGCCGTCCTCTGGGGCTTCATCAGCCGCTATGCCGACGGCGCCACCGCGGAGGCGCATCCGCAGCTCGATCACCTGGTGCGCTACGCGCTCGCCTATTACCGCGACTTCGTGGTGCCGGAGAAGGTCTACCGCCCCCCCACCGACCTGGAGCGCCAGGGCATGCAGGGCCTGGCCGCCTGGCTGCGCGCGGCCCCGGCGGATGCCGATGCGGAGGCGATCCAGAACGAGGTCTACCGGATCGGCAAGGAACTGGGCTTCGAGCCGCTGCGCGACTGGTTCAAGGCGCTCTACGAGGTGCTGTTCGGCCAGTCCGCCGGGCCGCGCATGGGCTCCTTCGTCGCGCTCTACGGCATGGCAGAGACCGCAGACATGATCGACCGGGCGCTGGCGGGCGAGTTCGCAAAGGACGCGGCGGCGGGGTGAGGCCATCGTTCAATTGTCGCCACTGCCTTCGAAGAGGCGCTGCAGGTCCCGCCCCGCATAGGCGATCCTGACGATCAGGACATCTTCCGGCCTGACCTGGAACAGGATCGTGGCCCTGCGTTCGAAACCGATACTCCTGATGCCGGGACGGATCCCGTCCCGGCGCGTCCCGCGCTCGGGGAACTCGGCGAGAGCCAGGCAGGCCGCTTCGAGCCGCTCGACATAGCCAAGCGCGACGGCCGGGCCGCTCTTGTCGGCGATGAAGTCGTAAAGGGCGATCAGGTCGGCGCGCGCCAGCGGGCGGAAGGCGACCCTACGCCGTTTCATCCGGCAGTTTCTTCAGGCGTGCGGCATGGCGCCGTCGCAGGTCGGCAAAGACCTCTTCCGCGGGCAGATCGGGCCGCGGATCGGCAAGGGCGTCGTCCACCTGCCGGCGCATCCAGTCATCGAGCGCCGCCTCTTCGCGGTCCAGGGCGCGCAAGGCTGCCCGCAACACTTCGCTGGCCGATGCGTAGCCGCCGGCCCTGACACGCTCTTCGACCTTGTCCTGCAGGTCGCCCAGGGTGACGGTTATCGGGCGGCTGGTTCGGGGCATGCGCGGTTCCTTGCCTCACGACGCTATGACAGTGTCATACTAGAGCGCCGTCAGCGGGCCAGCAACCGCTCCGCTACCGCATCGCCGCCTTTTGTGCCGGCGCGACCCGCCAGATCGTGTTGCCGACATCGTCGGCGACCAGCAGCGCGCCGTCGGCGGCGAAGGCGGTGCCCACCGGGCGGCCCAGGGCATCGCCGTCGCCGTCCAGGAAGCCGGTCAGCACGTCGACCGGCTCGCCCGCCGGGCGGCCGTCCTCGAAGGGCAGGAAGACCACCTTGTAGCCGCTCGGCGGGTCGCGGTTCCAGGAGCCGTGCAGGCCGATCCAGGCGCCGGTGCCGAACGGCGCCGGAAAGCCCGAGCCCGCTTCATAGGCCAGGCCCAGCGCGGCGACATGCGGGCCCAGCGCATAGTCCGGCTTCACCGCCTTGGCCACCAGCGCAGGGTCCTGCGGGGTCACCCGGCTGTCGACATGATCGCCGAAATAGCTGTAGGGCCAGCCATAGAAGGCGCCGTCGCGGACCGAGGTGAGGTAGTCGGGCACCAGGTCGCTGCCCAGCTCGTCGCGCTCGTTCACCGTGGTCCAGAGGGTCGGCGCCCCATCGCCGGCGGGGATCCAGGCCAGGCCGTTCGGGTTGCGCAGGCCCGCGGCGAAGATCCGGCCCTGGCCGGTCGCCGGGTCGACCTGCCAGATCGCCGCGCGGCCCTCCTCGCTGTCCAGGCCGTTCTCCCCCACATTGCTGTTCGACCCGACCGTGACATAGAGGCTTTTGCCGTCGGGGGCGGCGATGACGTTGCGGGTCCAGTGGCTGTTCGGCGGCTGGGCCGGCAGGTCGATCACGGTTTCTGCCGGGGCATCGATCCGGGTGGCGCCGGCACGATAGGGAAAGCGCACCAGGGAATCGGTATTGGCGACATAGAGGCTGTCGCCCGCCAGCGCCATGCCGAAGGGCGAGGTCAGGCCCGACAGCAGCACCTCGCGCCCTTCGGCCACGCCGTCGCCGTCAGCGTCGCGCAGCAGGGTGATGCGGTCGGCGCTGGGCACCCCGGCGCCGGCCCGGTCCATGACGATGCCGGTGATCCAGCCGATCAGCCCGCCGCCCTCGCGCGGCTGCGCATTGCTTTCCGCGACCAGCACGTCGCCATTCGGCAGCAGGTAGAGCCAGCGGGGATGGTCCAGGCCCGTCGCGAAGGCATTGACCGCCAGGCCGGCCGCCGCCGCCGGCTTCTCACCTGCCGGCCAGCCGCGGGCCGGCGCGATATTGACGGTCGGCAGCAGGGTCGTGACCGGGGGCGGCAGCTCCGGGTCCGGGCCGGTGCCCTGGGCCACGGTCAGCTGCGCCTCCTCGCCGCAGGCGGCCAGCAGCAGGACAAGGGGCAGGAGGGCCAGGTGGCGCAGGCGGATGGACATGGCGGTGGCGCCCTCCAGGCGGCTCGATGGACCGATTCAGGACATGGGTTCGGGCCTGCCGGAAAGCAAACCTGCCCAAGGCCTGTGCATGTTTGCGTATGCAGGGATTTGGCTGCACGATCTGCCCATCATCCAGGCAGGGCCATGCCGGCCCAGCCGAAGCGGAGGCGGCATGCGGACAAGGATTTCGGTCGATACCGGCGGCACCTTCACCGATGTCGTGGTGTCCGACGAAACGGGCCGGCAGTGGATCGGCAAGGCACTGACCACGCCGGAGCGGATCTTCGACGGCATGCGCGCCGCCATCGACGTGGTGGCGGAAGAGCTCGGCACCGACACGGGCAGCCTGCTGGGCGCGACCGACCTGCTGATCTATGGCACCACCCGGGCCACCAATGCGGTGGTCACCGGCAACACGGCCAAGACCGCGCTGCTGACCACCCGCGGCTTCCGCGACGTCCTGGTGCTGCGCGAGGGCGGCAAGTTCGACCCGCACGACTACAGCCAGGACTATCCCGACCCCTATATCCCGCGCCGCTACACCTTCGAGATCGACGAGCGGATCGGCGCCGGGGGAGAGGTGGTGACCCCGCTGTCGGAGGCCGGGGCGCGCGAGACATTGGCGGAGATCCGCGCGCGCGGCTTCGGCGCGGTCGCGGTCTGCCTGATCTGGGCGACCGCCAATGCGGCGCACGAGGAGCGGCTGGGCGAGCTGATCGGCGAGCTGTTGCCCGGCATTCCCTTTACCCTGTCGCACCGCCTGATCCCGATCGTCCGCGAGTATCGCCGCGCCTCCGCCACCGCCATCGACGCCTCCCTGAAGCCGCTGATGCAGCGCCACCTGACCCAGATGGAGGCCGACCTGCGGGCGGCCGGCTATGCCGGCGAGACCCTGATCGGCACCTCGATGGGCGGTTGCCAGCATGTGGCGGAGCTGGTGGAGCGGCCGATCCACAGCCTGAAGTCCGGCCCCGCCATGGCGCCGGTCGCGGGCCGCGCCTATCGCATCATCGAGGGCCAGCCGGCGGACGTGATCGTCTGCGACACCGGGGGCACGACCTTCGATGTCGGCCTGGTCCGCGACGGCGAGCTGGTTCATACCCGCGACACCTGGATCGGCCGGCGCTGGATCGGCCATATGGTGGCGATGTCGACCGTCGACGTGCGCTCGATCGGCGCGGGCGGCGGCTCGATCGCCTGGATCGATGCCGGCGGGCTGTTGCGGGTCGGGCCGCAGAGCGCCGGCTCGGTGCCGGGGCCGGCCTGCTACGGCAATGGCGGCGAGGCTCCGACGGTGACCGATGCTGCCGTCGTGCTGGGCTTCGTCGACCCGGACTATTTCAACGGCGGGCGCATGGCGCTGGACGTGCCGGCGGCGCACCGGGCGATCGGCCGGCTGGCCGAGGCGCTGGGCAAGAGCGCCGACGAGGCGGCGGCGGCGGTGATGACCATCGCCAACGAGCTGATGATCAAGGCGATCCACGAGATCACTGTCAGCGAAGGGCTGAACCCGCGCGAGTCCGTCCTGGTGGCCGGTGGCGGCGCGGCCGGCCTGAACATCGTGGCGATCGCCCGCGAGCTGGGCTGCGACACGGTGATCCTGCCGAAGATGGCCAGCGCGCTGTCGGCCTGCGGCATGCAGTTCTCCGACATCGTGTTCGAGCAGACGCAGAGCTGCGTCACCCTGTCGGGCAGCTTCGACAGCGCCGGCGTGAATGCCGCGCTGGACCGGATCGGCGAGGAGCTGGAGCGGTTCAGGCGGGAGCTGAAGGGCGCGCAGGATTCCGAGAGCCGCATCGAGCTGTCGGTCGAGGCGCGCTACCAGGGCCAGGTCTGGGAATTGTCGACCCCGCTGCCGGTGCAGCGCTTCCAGGGGCCGGAGGATGTGGCGAAGCTGGTCGAGGCGTTCCATGCGGTGCATGACCGGGTCTATGCGGTGCGCGATTCGGGCAGCCAGGTGGAATGCGTGAACTGGAAGGGCCAGATCGCGATCCGGCTGGCCGAGCCGCCGCAGCCCAATGCCGCGCCGCCGGCGGCGCTGCGGCCGGAACCGGGCGGCCATCGCGAGATCTACTTCGCAGGCGCCGGGCGGGCTGCCGTGCCGATCTATCGCGGCGGCGACCTGGCGCCCGGCGCGGAACTGGCCGGCCCGGCGATCATCGAGGAGCCGACGACGACCATCGTGGTCGATCCCGGCGCCACGGCGCGCGTCAGCGCGGCGGGCAACTACATCCTCAGCGCAATCGGCTGACCCATCAACTGCCCCGACGGGGGCGAGGAGGCCCGGCATGACCGCCAAGGCGACCCAGACAGCCCCCGGGGGCATGGACCCGGTCCAGGTTTCGGTGATGGCCAACCGGCTGGACGGCATCGTGCGCGAGATGACCAACACCTTGCTGCGCGCGGCCCGCTCGGCGGTGATCTCCTCGGCGCGGGACTTCTCCTGCTGCATCGTCACCGGCGACAACCGGCTGCTCGCCTCCGCCGAGGGGCTGCCGGTGCATATCTTCGGCTGCCATGTACAGACGGAGAACATGTGCCGCTACCACGAGGGCGATATCCGGGAGGGCGACGCCTATCTCGACAACGACCCCTATGGCGGCAACACCCATCCGGCGGACCATACCTTCATGGTGCCGGTGTTCTTCGAGGGCGAGCATCTGTTCACCACGGTGGCCAAGTGCCACATGGCCGATATCGGCAATTCGATCCCGTCCAGCTATTACGCCCGCGCCACCGACGTCTATCACGAGGGCGCGCTGGTCTTCCCCGGCGTGCGGATCCAGCGCGATTTCGCCAACATCGCCTCGGTGGAGCGGATGTGCCGCGCCCGCATCCGGGTGCCGGACCAGTGGTACGGCGACTATCTGGCCGGCCTGGGCTCCGCCCGCATCGCCGAGCGCCGGCTCAAGGCGTTCTGCACCAAGTACGGCCGGGCGGAGGTGAAGGCCTTCGTGGAGGCCTGGTTCGACTATTCCGAGCGGCGGATGGCGGATTCCATCGCCCGCCTGCCGCAGGCGCGGCTGGTGAACAGGGGCCGTTCGGACCCGCTGGCGGGCATCGTCGACGAGGGGCTGGAACTGACCGTCGCGGTGGAGATCGAGCCCGCCCGGGGCCGCATCCATGTCGACCTGCGCGACAACCCGCCATCGGTCGATTGCGGGCTGAACACCAGTCGCTCGGCGGCGACCAGCGCGGTGGTCGGCGCGATCTTCAACAGCCTGGACAACGACATCCCGCGCAATGCCGGCTCGTTCCGCCGGCTCAGCTTCGACTATGCGGAGGATTCCGTCGTCGCCTCGCCGGTCTTCCCACATTCCTGCTCCACCGCCACCACCAATGTGGCCGAGCGGCTGGTCAACATCACGCAATCGGCCTTCGCCCAGCTGGGCGAGGGCTTCGGCCTGTCGGAGGGCGGCACCGGGCTGGGCGCCGGCATGGCGGTGCTGTCCGGCCGCGACGACCGGCATGACGGCGCGGCCTATGTGAACCGGATGATGCTGTCGACCAATGGCGGGCCGGCCAGCCCGGTGGCCGATGGCTGGGTGAACTACGCGATCCCGGTGATCGCCGGCCTGATGTACCGCGACAGCGTGGAGATCGACGAGCTGAAGCACCCGTTCCGGATCTCGGAGCTGGGCCTGGTGACCGATTCCGCCGGCGCGGGCCGCCAGCGCGGCGCGCCGGCGCAGACCATCACCTATGCGCCGACCGGCAACCCGGTCACTGTGGTGATCCCCTGCGACGGCCAGTTCGCGCCGCCGCGCGGCGTGGTCGGCGGCCATGACGGCACGCCGGGCGCCACCCACCTGGTCGGCGCCAATGGCGAGGAGGAGAAGCTGCCCAACGTGATCACGGTGCAGCTGAAGAAGGGCCAGGCGATCCGCGGCCGGGATTCCTCCGGCGGCGGCTATGGCGACCCGCTGACCCGCGACCCCGCGCGCGTGCTGAAGGACGTGCTGGAAGGCTGGGAGACAGAAGGCAAGGCGCGCGACGTCTATGGCGTGGTGTTCACCGGCGCCATCGCCGACGACAGCCTGGCGGTGGATGCGGCGGCGACCGCGGCGCGGCGCAGGGAACTGGGCATGGCCGCCGCGGAATAGCGGCTGCCGAAGGCGATTGTGCCGCCGGCCGCGCTGCGCCAGTCTTGCCTCCGGCGGCGTCTGCCGCCAGGGAGGCGAGATGTCGTTTGCGGTCCCCGACCTGACGGGCGCGCTGCTGTTCGCGGCGGAAGCCCATGCCAACCAGCGGCGCAAGGGCGCGGCGCAGGAGCCCTATGTCAACCATCTGCTGGAGGTCATGCACCTGGTGGCGCGGGCCAGCGGCGGCGCGGACCTGGACCTGCTGGTTGCCGCGCTGCTGCATGACGTGGTGGAGGATACCCCGGTCACCGACGCGGAGCTGCGCACCCGTTTCGGCGACAGGGTGGCGGATATCGTCGCGGAGACCTCCGACGATATGAGCCTGCCGAAGCCGGAGCGCCGCGCGCAGCGGATCGCCGGAATCGCCCACAAGTCGCCGGAGGCGCGGCTGATCAAGATCGCCGACGCGATGTCCAACCTGCGGGCGGTGGCGCAGTCGCCGCCGGCCGGCTGGGGGCTGGGCCGGCGGCGCGACTATCTCGACGGCTGCCGCCAGCTGGTCGATGCGATGCGCGGCACCAATGCCTGGCTGGAGGCCCGCTTCGACCGCACCGCGGCGATGACCGAGGAGGTGGTGGGCCTGGCCCTGCCCGAGGCCGGCCCGTCCGACCGGCCGGGGCCGAACCATCCCGCGATCCGCGAACTGGAGGCGTCGATCGGCCAGCCGGTGCATATCGTCTACCTGGCCAATACCGCGGGTCGCGACCTGGCGGAGGCGGATATCGACCTGTTCTGCGAGACGGCCGCCGCGCGCTTCCCCTCGGTCACCGTGCAGCAGGCGCTGGCCGTGGTGGAGGGCAGGCGCCGGCCGATCATCCTGGCGCGGATCCGCTCGGACAGCACCGACGCGGTGGTCGCCTTCGCGCAGCAGCTCTGCCTCACCTTCGGCCAGGACTTCGTGGGCCTGGAGGTGAACGGCCGCTATGTGCGGATCTATGCCGACGATACCGGCTGAGAAAACCGGTCAGGCGGAATCGGCGGCCTGGAAGGCGGGCCGGCCCTCGAGCCGGTCGGCATAGGCCGACAGGTTCGGTGCGGCGCCGAAGTCGGCGCCCAGGCGGCGGGACATGATGACCGCATGGCCGGTGATCGTGTCGGCGACGGTGAAATCGCCGGCGATGAAGTCCCGTCCCGCCATATGCGCCTCGGCAGCGGCCAGGGTGCGGTTCAGCAGTTTCAGGGCGCGCGCGGCCAGTTCCGGGTTCCGCCGGTCCGGCGGCAGCAGGATCGTCTCCACCACGTAATTGTTGATCGGCGGCATGATCATTCCCTCGGCGTAGTGCAGCCATTGCAGGTACATGGCGAAGTTCGCCGCATCCGGGCCGGGGGTCAGTTCGGGGGCATATCGGGCGCCCAGGTACTGCGCGATGGCGGTGCTCTCGGAGATCACCGTGTCGCCGTCCACCAGGGTCGGCACCCGGCCGTTCGGGTTGATCCGGGTATATTCGGGCGCGCGCATCTCCTTCTGGCCGAGGGTGAAGCGTTCCAGCTCATAGGCCTGGCCGATCTCCTCCAGCAGCCAGACCGTGCGGACCGCGCGCGAGCCCGGCGCGAAATAGACCTTCATCATCGTCCTCTCCCCCCAAACAAGAAACGTCGCCCGCGGGCTTGTCCCGCGGGCCCATCCAGCCGCCGGTCTCAATCGATTGAGACCGGCCTCGACATGGACCACCGGGTCGCGCCCGGTGGTGACGCGGAGGGGGCGGTTGCGCGCCCCCTTCGCCTATGCGCTGGCCACCCGGTTGCCGCCCGCCGCCTCGGCCTCGCGCAGGGCGGCTTCGGCGGCGGTGACCACCCGGTCCAGGCCCTGTCCGTCATGGTCTTCGGCGACGCCGACCGACACGGTGATCTGGAACCGGCCCTCCGGCAGGGGCACCTGGGTGGAGCCCAGGGTGCCGCGCAGGCGCTCCGCCAGCAGCACCGCGCTCTGGCCGCGCTTCGGCGCCAGCCAGATGCAGAACCGGCTGCCGCTCCAGCGGCAGGGCGGGACCTCGCCCTGTTCGGTCTCGGCGATGGCGCGGCCGATCGCCGCCAGGGTCGCATCGCCCCCCTTGAAGCCGTAATAGGCGTTGATCTCGCGCAGTTCGTCGACCGAGATCACGGCGATCGCGCAGGGCACGGCGCGGGCCTCCTGGCGCTGGCGATAGAGCGCCCGCGCGGAGGACAGGAAATGCGCCCGGGTCGACAGGCCGGACACCGCGTCCACGGTCGTGGCGCGGATCAGCCGGTCTTCCAGCCGGCCGCGCTCGTTGACCTCTTCCGCCAGGGCCTGGGCGACCCGGCGGTCGGCCTCCTCGCCGACCTCTGCCTCCGCCCGCTCCCATACCTGCTGCTCCAGGCCCTGCAGGTCCAGGCGGCGGATCAGCAGCAGGCCGAGCAGCAGCAGCCAGAACGACAGCAGCAGCGCGGCGGGGAGCAGCAGCCCACCCGCCTCGCCGGCCGGCGACAGGCCCAGGACGTCCCGCCGCAGGGCCGCCAGGGCCGGCAGGGCGCCGGCCAGGAAGAGCACCAGGGCCGGGGCCGGTGCGGCGCGGAGCAGGGCCAGCGCGGCCAGGGCGGCAAGCAGCCCCGCCAGCGCGGCTGCCGGCGGGAGCTGCGACACCGCCAGGAGGCTGCCGGTCGCCGCCAGCACGGCGAGGATCGCCAGGACGAGGGCAAGGCCGCCGAGCCCCGCCCGGACCGGGCGTTGCGCCTGGGCCGCGAAGGCGGCCTCCATGGCGGCGAGGGCGAGCAGGGCCGGGGCCAGCAGCACCGCAAGCCGCGCCAGCAGGCCCGGCAGGCCGGCGGCGAGCGCGGCACCGGCATCGGCCGTGGCGTCCGGGCCGCCGACCTCGGCCGCGCCGCAGGCTGCGTCCAGGCCGGGCATGCAGGCAAGGATTCCCCAGGGCGCGGCGCCGCCCTGCAGGGCGGCCCAGAGGCCGGCACTGCTGACCAGCCCGGCCAGCAGGGCCGGCCAGCCGCGCCGCCCGCCGCCCAGCACGAGCACGAACAGGCCGGTCGCGGACAGGCTGGCCGCACAGCCCAGCAGCAGCATCAGGGTCAGTTCAGGGGTCAGGTCGGAGAGGAAGGCCATCTGGCGGTGCCGCAGGTCACATGACGCGACAGGACTCTGCATAGGCGAAGTACATGTCTCGCGCCTTGCGATAGACCGGTCCTGGCTGCAGCTCGCGCCCCTCGAAGCGGGTCACCGGGGTGACCTTGCCGTAGTTCCCGGTGGCGAAGATCTCGTCCGCGCCGGCCAGGTCCTCCACGGTCACCGCGCGTTCCTCCACCGTGATGCCGGCGCCACGCAGCAGGGTGGCCACCCGGCCGCGGGTGATCCCCGCCAGGAAGGTGCCGTTTTCCGCCGGGGTGATCGCCATGCCGCCCTTTGCCAGCCAGATGTTCGAGGTCGCCAGTTCCGCGACATTGCCGTTGGCGTCCAGCATGACCGCCGTGTCGAAGCCGCGGTCGGCCATTTCGCGCAGCGCCCGCTGGCTGTTGGGATAGAGGCAGCTCGCCTTGGCATCGGTCGGCGCCATGTCGCGGGCCGGCCGGCGGAACCGCGAGACGGCACAGCTGGTGCCGGTCGGTTGCGGCAGCGGCGCCTCGTGCAGCACCAGGGTGAAATCGGTGGAGCCGGGCTCGGGCATCAGGAAGCCGTCGCGGGCGAAGAACATCGGCCGGATGTAGAGCTGGGCGGCCTTCGGGAACTTCGCGATCCCTTCACGGCAGAGCGCGGCGATCCGCGACGGCTCGACCTGCGGGTCCAGCAGCATGGACCTGGCCGAGCGGACCACCCGTTCGCAATGCAGGTCCAGGTCCGGCGCCAGCCCGTCGAAGGAGCGCGCGCCGTCGAACACCACGGTCGACATCCAGAAGGCATGGTCTGCCGGGCCGGTCAGCTTCGGATTCTCGTCCGTCCACCGGCCGTCGTGAAAGAATACAGCGTTCATCCCTGTCGCCTGTCCATCCCTGTCGCCTGTCCGTCCCTGTCGCCTGTCCGTCCCTGTCGCCATCCTGCCCCGCGGACTCTCGCGGTATTCCCCTGCGCAGCATACAGAATGTCATGATCCTGGGCAGGGGGCACGGGGTATGCGGCAGAAGTTGCGGTGCGGGCCCGGAACCGGTGCCGCCGCTAGTGCCAGGCCTGCACGATACGGGCATGCCAGCTGACGGCATCCAGCGGCCATTCCTCGGCCTGCCCGGCGCGGGAGAGCGGCTGCAGCGAAATCCGCCGTTCCGACCGCCAGTCCAGCAGGCGGGCCAGCATCGGGCCGTCATGCAACTGCAGCAGCAGCCGGTCGCCCGCCCGGATCGGTGCCCGGGGCGAGGCCAGGATGCGATCGCCGCGGCGATAGACCGGCTGGAAACTGTCGTCCAGGATCTCCAGGCAGAAGGCATCCGGGTCGGCAATGTCCGGCGCTTGCGTCTCGTACCAGCGGGTGCCGCGGGGGCAGCCGCCCGCATCGAAGTCCACCGCCGGGCGCGGCCCGCCGGCCGGGATGGTGCGCAGGCGCATCGGCGCGGGCGCCGGCCGGTCGTTGCGGGATGGCGGGGGCGGCCCGTCCTGGCCGGCGGTATCGCGCACCAGCAGCAGGAAGTCCGTCAGCCCCATGCCCGCCGCCTGCAGCGCCTTGGCCAGGGATTCCGTCGACGGCCAGCGGGGTTTTCCGGTGGGGGAGATCCGCTTGCTGCGGCTGAACGTCGTCGGGTCCAGCCCCGCGCGCCGCGCCAGGCCGGAAGGGGTGCGGCCGGCATGGGCGGCCAGCCGGTCGACGGCGCGCCAGATCGCCTCGTGGGTCAGCAGGTCCTGCATCCGGTCCGTCCTGCGGAACGGCGTCGCGACACGGTGCGACGCAGCGACATGTCGGAACTTCCAGGGTTCTTGTTTAGCGAACGCGGGCGGTCCCGTCCACGGCCCGGACGGGGCGCTCAGGCAGCGCCGTCGGCGATCGCCGCGGCATCCCGCCCGACCGCCTGGCCGATGCCGTCATGGCCATCGGCCCGCAGTCGCGCGGCAAGCTCCAGCAGGATGCGCGGCACCAGCGCCGGGCCGCCATAGGTCAGGGCGGTGTAGAGCTGCACCAGATGCGCGCCGGCGCGGATCTTCGCATAGGCCTCGGCGCCGCTGGACACGCCACCGCAGCCGATCAGCGGCATCCCCGGCCCCAGGCGCAGGTGCAGCCGCGCCAGCAGGGCCGTGCTCTGCGCGAACAGGGGCGCGCCGCTCAGCCCGCCCTCCTCGCCGGCAGACCGGCTGCGCAGGCCCGGCGCCCGCCATCGGGTCGTGTTGCCGACCACCAGGCCGTCCGGCCGGGCGCGGCCGACGGCATCGACGATGGCAGCCTCGCCCTCCGCATCCAGGTCGGGCGACAGCTTGACCAGGACGGGCAGACGGCGCCCGGCCGCTTCGCTGCCGGCGATTGCGGTGCGGACCGCCGCGACCGCTTCGACGACCGCCTCGGCAGAGCGCATCGATTCCCGCAGGCCCGCGGTGTTGGGGGAGGAGATGTTGACCACCAGCAGGTCGGCATGCGCCGCCACCGCGCGGGCAGAGGCGGCATAGTCCGCTGCGGCGCTGTCGGAGGTCTTGTTCTTGCCCAGGTTGACCGCGACGGGCCCGTGCCGGCCGCGCCGCGCGAGGCGGGCGGCGAAGACCTCGGCCCCCACCGAGGCGAAGCCGATCCGGTTGATCAGCGCGCGATCCTCCGCCAGCCGGAACACCCGGGGCTTCGGGTTGCCCGGCTGCGGCAGCGGGGTGACCCCGCCGATCTCGGCGAAACCCAGGCCCAGCCCGAAAATGCCGTCGCAGGCCTCGGCATGCTTGTCCAGCCCGGCCGCGCTGCCCAGCGGGTTGGCGAAGTCCAGGCCCCAGAGCCGCTGCCGCAGCAGCGGGTCGTCCCGCCCGGCGACGGGGCGGCCGGGCGGCAGGCGGCGCAGCGCCTTCAGGGTCAGGGCATGCGCGGCCTCAGGCGGCAGGCAGGCCAGCAGCGGCCGGGCGAGCGGATACAGGTCCATCGTCGCGCTCCGGGGACCGGCCAGCCGCTCAGGCGTCCGGCTCGGCCACCACCGGGTTGCGCAAGGTCCCGATGCCGCCGATCTCCACCTCCGCCACATCGCCGGCGCGCATGAAGACCGGCGGCTTGCGCGAGGCGCCGACCCCGCCCGGCGTGCCGCTGGAGATCACGTCGCCGGGCAGCAGCTCGGTCCAGGACGACACATAGGCGATCACCTTGGGGATCCGGTGGATCATCAGCGAGGTGTCGGCATCCTGCAGCACCTGGCCGTTCAGCCGGGTGGTCAGGTGCAGGGCATGGGGGTCCGGGATCTCGTCGGCGGTGACCATCCAGGGGCCGAAGCCGCCGGAGCCGGTGAAGTTCTTGCCGGCGGTATACTGCGTGGTATGCGCCTGGAAGTCGCGCACGCTGCCGTCGTTGTAGATCGAGTAGCCCGCGACATGGGACAGGGCGTCCGCCTCGGCGACATGCCGGCCGCGCCGGCCGATGATAACCGCCAGCTCGCCCTCGTAGTCGAACTTCTCCGACAGGCGGGGGCGGACCAGCGGGCTGCCATGGCCGACCTGGGACGAGGGCACCCGCAGGAACAGCACCGGCCAGGCATCGGCCGGGAACTTGTTCATCTCCGCCTGGTGGTCGGCATAGTTCAGGCCGACGCAGACGATCTTGTCGGGGTTCCGGATCGGCGGCAGCAGGGTGACCGCATCCAGTGCCAGGCGGGGTGCGCTGTCGGCCGCCGCCCGGACCCGGTCATAGGCGCCGGCGGCGATCACCGCCTTCAGGTCGGGCAGGGATGCGGCCAGCCGGGCGCCGCAATCGGCAATGCCGCCGTCGGTGACCAGGCCATAGCTCTCCCGGCCGTCTGCGGTGCCCCCCGTCATGAATGTCGCGAGCTTCATCCTGGCCCTCCGCCTGCAATGCTCCCATGCGGCGATTGCCGCCGATATCGGCCCGCCTCTATACTGCGGCCTGCTTTTCGCGCCTTTGCGGGCGCGGATCAACCTCAATGGATGCGCCGACGGACCGGGCGGATGCCCGGGCTGCGGCGGACGGAGTGGCAAGATGTCGATGCCGGAGGCGGCGAACACCAATTTCGCCAACAACCTGGAAGCCTTCTGGATGCCGTTCACGGCGAACCGGCAGTTCAAGGCCAACCCCCGCATGTTCGTGGCCGCGAAGGACATGCACTACACCACTGCCGACGGCCGCCAGATCCTGGACGGCACGGCGGGCCTGTGGTGCGTGAATGCCGGCCATGGGCGGCCCCGCATCGTCAAGGCGGTGCAGGACCAGGTGGCCGAGATGGACTATGCGCCGGCCTTCCAGATGGGCCACCCCAAGGCGTTCGAACTGGCGGCCAGGCTGTCCGCCGTGATGCCCACCGGGCTGGACCATGTCTTTTTCACCAATTCCGGCTCGGAATCGGTCGACACCGCGCTGAAGATCGCGCTGGCCTACCAGCGGGCGATCGGCCAGGGCACCCGTACCCGGCTGATCGGGCGGGAGCGCGGCTATCACGGCGTCGGCTTCGGCGGCATCTCGGTCGGCGGCATCGTGAAGAACCGCGCCGTGTTCGGCCCGCTGCTGGCCGGCACCGACCATATCCGCCATACCCACGACATCGAGCGCAATGCCTTCACCCGGGGCGAGCCGGCGTTCGGCGCCGATCTGGCGGACGACCTGGAGCGGCTGGTCGCGCTGCACGACGCCTCCACCATCGCCGCGGTGATCGTGGAGCCGGTCGCCGGCTCCACCGGTGTGCTGATCCCGCCCAAGGGCTATCTGAAGCGCCTGCGCGAGATCTGCGACAAGCACGGCATCCTGCTGATCTTCGACGAGGTGATCACCGGTTTCGGGCGGCTGGGCCGGGGCTTCGCGACGGAATATTTCGACGTGGTGCCCGACCTGATCACCTCCGCCAAGGGGCTGACCAACGCCACCGTGCCGATGGGCGCGGTGATCGCGCAGAAGCGGATCTACGACGCCTTCATGGACGGCCCGGACAACATGATCGAGCTGTTCCACGGCTATACCTATTCCGGCCATCCGGTGGCCGCCGCCGCGGGCCTGGCCACCCTGGACGAATACAAGGAAGAGGGGCTGTTCGAGCGCGCCGACGACCTGGCCCCGTATTGGGAGGATGCGATCCACTCCCTGAAGGGCGCGCCGCATGTCATCGACCTGCGCAACCTGGGCCTGATCGGCGGCATCGAGCTGGAGGGGATTCCCGGCAAGCCGACCGCGCGGGCCTTCGACGCCTTCCTGCGCTGCTACGAGGCGGGCGTGCTGATCCGCACCACCGGCGACATCATCGCCCTGTCGCCGCCGCTGATCATCAGCAAGGGCCAGATCGACCAGATCATCGACACCATCGGCACGGTGCTGAAGCAGGTCGCGTAGCGGTCCCCATGCATGCGGTGATCTTCGAGGCCATGCCGAAGCCGGGGCAACTCGACGCCTACCTGGCCCTGGCCGGCAGTTTGCGCCCGGCGCTGGAGCAGGTCGACGGCTTCCTGGACAACCGCCGTTTCCGCTCGCGGCGCCGGCCGGGCTGGCTGCTCTCGCTCTCCACCTGGCGGGACGAGGCAGCGCTGCTGCGCTGGCGTGGCCATGAACCGCACCGGGCCGCGCAGCGGCAGGGCCGGCAGCAGGTCTTTCAGGACTACCGGCTGCGGGTCGGCTGCATGCGCGACGGCGATGCGGCCACCGCCGCGGGGCCGCTCCTGACGATCGTCGAAGGGCGCCGGCCAGACGGAATGTCGGCCGACGATCCGCCGGCGGACCTTGCCGCCGCCCTGTCGGGCCTGTCCGATCTTCCGGGCTGGGACCTGTTCGCGGGCCTGCAGGCACCGGACGACCTGCTGCTTCTGCTGGACTGGGAGGGAGGTGCCGGTTCCGGCACGCGGCCGGGGCGTGCGGTCGACGTGCTGCGCGACTACGGCCTGTCCCGGCGCGAACAGGCGCCCGCCGGCACCCGGCCCTGAGCGGTCCCCCGCCCAGGCCGGCGCCGGCCTGCCCCGGTCATGCCCGCCAGATCACCGGCCACAGGTCGCAGTCCAGCGGCGCGCCGGCCGGGATGCCGGGGTCGCGTGGGATCTTCTGGATGTTCGGCCGCGGATGGTAGAAGGCGTCGTCGCCCGCCCAGCGGGTGACATGGGCGCGCCGGCGCATGCCGGTCGAGAAGTTGCCCGGCGAGCCATGCACGGTCAGGCCGTGATGGACCGTGCAGTCGCCCGGCTGCAGCTCATGCTGCACGAAGGACAGGCCGTCGCGCAGCGCCTCGATGTCCGGCACCTCCGGCAGGTCTTCGTCGTAGCGGTTGACGCCGGAAAAGCTGCGCGCCCTGAACCGCTTGCCCCAGCGATGCGAGCCGGTGACATATTCCACCGCCCCGGTCTGCACGGTGACCGGGTCCAGCGCCAGCCAGAGGGTGCAGACCTGGCTGCCGTCGACCGGCCAGAACGGCAGGTCATGGTGCCAGGGCGTCTCCGTGGGCGTGCCCGGCTCCTTGATCAGCCACTGGTCGAAGAAGATGTTCACCTTGGAGGCGCGCATGAGCGCGCCGGCAATCGCCGCGGCCGGGCTGTGGCGCACGAAGCGTTCGCAATCGGCGTTGTGGAGCCAGGAGAAGGTCTCGAAGAAGAACCGGCCAGGATCCTTGCGCTCGGCGGCGAACTCGAAATGCAGCTCGCCCGGGTCCGCCAGGCTCTTTTCCGCGGCGCCCTGCATGAAGGCGACCCACTCGGCGTCGAACAGGCCCTTCAGCAGGACGACCCCGTCGCTCTCGAAGGTTCGGACCTCGTCTTCCGTGATGCTGCGTACCGGTGCCCCGTTCATCGCCGGATCCTTTCCCCCGTTCGTTCGGACCGGCAGAATGCGGGGCCGGCGGGCTGGCCGCAACCGGTCCGCCGGCGGCAGATCGAAAGGACCGCCAGGTGACGACCGTTCCGGACATCCGTCCCTTCACGATCGCGGTCGACGACCGCGAACTTGAAGACCTTCGCCGCCGCCTGGCGGCGACCCGCTGGCCGGAAGCGGAAACCGTCGACGACTGGTCGCAGGGCGTGCCGCTGGCCTATGCGCAGGACCTGGCCGGCTACTGGGCGCAGGGCTATGACTGGCGGGCGCGCGAGGCCGGGCTGAACCGGTTCGACCAGTTCGTGACCGCGCTGGACGGGCTGGACATCCATTTCATCCACCAGCGCTCGCCCGAGCCCGGCGCCTTTCCGCTGCTGGTCACCCATGGCTGGCCGGGATCGGTGGTGGAGTTCCAGGGGATCGTCGCGCCGCTGACCGACCCGGTCGCGCATGGCGGCCGGGCCGCCGATGCCTTCCACCTCGTCTGTCCCTCGCTGCCCGGCTACGGATTCTCCGGCAAGCCTGCGCGGGCGGGCTGGGGTGTCGAGCGCATCGCCGCTGCCTGGGACGCGCTGATGGCGCGGCTGGGCTATGACCGCTATGGCGCCCAGGGCGGCGACTGGGGCGCGGCGGTGACCACCGAACTGGGCCGGCGCGGCGGCGGCTGCATCGCGATCCACACCAACATGCCGCTTGGCCGCCCGGATGCCGGCGCCAAGGCCGCGCCGAGTGCCGCCGACACCGCCGCCTTCGCCGCGGCGAAGCAGTACCGCGACTGGGATTCCGGATATTCCACGCAGCAGGCCACACGGCCGCAGACCCTGGGCTACGGCCTGGTGGATTCGCCCGCCGGGCAGCTGGCCTGGATCGTCGAGAAGTTCTGGGCCTGGACCGACTGCGAGCGCGACGGCGTGCGCCACCCGGAGAACGCCCTGTCGCGCGACGTCATGCTGGACAATGTGATGCTGTACTGGCTGACCCGCTCCGGCGCCTCCTCGGCGCGGCTCTACTGGGAAAGCTTCCGCCGGATGGCCGGCGAGGGCCGGGTTGCGGTGCCGACCGGCATCGCGTCCTTCCCGAAGGAGATCCTCTGCCGCCCGCGCAACTGGTGCGAGGCGCAGTACAACATCACCCGCTGGACCGACATGACGGCCGGCGGCCATTTCGCCGCGCTGGAACAGCCCGAGGCGCTGATCGCCGACATCCGCGCCTTCTTCGCGACGGTGCGATAGCTCAAAGGTCGGGGAGCAGATCCGGCAGGTCCCGGGCTCCGTGCAGGACCCGCAGGATCAGCGGCGGCTTTTGTCCGGAATCGTAGACGATGACGTAGGGAAAACCGGTCAGGACCAGGAAACGGACAGGCGGATCGGCCAGGGCGGTCCTGATCGCGCCGAGTTCCGGGTGCCGGCCCAGCCGTTCGGCAGCCTCTGCCACGCTGTCGCGCAATGCGCGTGCGGCCGGCGGATTGTCCGCCAGGATCCATCCGACGGCTTCGAGGAGATCGCGTCGGGTGCGTGGGGCAAGGCGTGCAGCGCTCACCGCTCGCCGGCATCGATCATCGTGTCCAGTTCCACCAGCATGTCATCGAGCGCCACCGTTCCGTCGCGCGCGGCTTCCTTGGTCACCGAGTCCAACATGGCGGTGAAGGCGCGCCGCCGCTCCTCGTTGTCCTGGAGCAACCGCAATCCGGCGCGGACCACTTCGCTGACATTGTTGAAGCGGCCGTCCTCGACGCAGGATCGCGCAAACCGCTCAAGGTCGGCTGTCAGGTGAACGTTCGTTGCCATGCTAGAGCCTATGTCAAGGTTTGACATAATCGGTGGATCTCAGACGGACTTCGCAAGGGCGATCGGCACGATCGCCTGTAATCATTGGCAGTCCATTCAATGATCGCGGCCCGGCGGCCGATAGCGGGCCGCATGACGGTTCTCCTATCGACAAGGCATCGGTAAGAAAATGGTCGTAGGCCTGCGGGATGCCAAGGCACGCCCCAGCTTGTCAGTACTTTGCCATCAGGTTCTCGACGGCGGCGTCGGCCAGCTCCGGCACGGTCAGGGCCAGCTGCCGGGCCTGTTCGGTGTCGCCGACGGCGCAGGCGGCCTCGATCCCTTCCAGGCAGCGCGCCAGGTAGCGGGCGCCGAAGGAGTAGGAGGCGCTTTTCAAGGCATGGGCTTGGCGCTCCAGGCCGTCCCAGTCCTCCGCCGCCAGCGCTTCGGCGATCTTCGGGGCGCGGCTGCGGACCTCCGCCACGAAGGTGCCGACCAGGCTGGGGAGGATCTCCGGATCGGTCTGCTCGGCCAGCAGGCTCAGCGCGAAATCGTCGATCGGGCTGGCGGCCGCGGCCGCATCGGCTTCCGGATCGCCGGAGGAGGGGCGGCGGCGCACCCACCGGCGCACCATGGCCAGGAGGTCCTTGGGCGGCACCGGCTTGGTCAGGTAGTCGTCCATGCCGGCGGCCAGGCAGCGCTCCCGATCGCCCGGCATGGCATGGGCGGTGACCGCCAGGACCGGCACGCAGCCGCGTGGCGGCGGCAGGGCGCGGATCTGCCGCGCCGTGTTGAGGCCGTTGAGGCCGGGCATCGAGATGTCGAGCAGCACCAGGTCGAATTCCTGCGCCGCCAGCGCTGCCACGACCGTATTGCCGTCGACAGCGAGTTCGACCTCATAGCCTTCCTTGCGCAGCATGGCCGCGGTCACGGTGCGGTAGGTCTCGTTGTCGTCGCCGACCAGGATACGCGGTGTCAGGGACTGCATCTCGTTCGCTCCGCTGCCGGTCAGGCAGGATTCCGCCGTTCCAGGGCGCGGTCGAGGAAGTCGACCCGGTCCTGGCCCCAGAACAGCTCCTCGCCCAGCCGGTAGGTCGGCGCGCCGAACACGCCGGCTCCGATCGCGGCCCGGCTTTCCTGCTCGTACAACGCGGCGATCTCCGGCGAACCCGCCTTCTCCAGCAGGGCCGCGCCGTCATGGCCGTGCTGGTTGGCGCGACCGGCAAGCGCCGACAGAGAGGCCAGGTTGCCGTCCTCCAGCCAGAGCAGGGCGTGGAACGACTGCGCCAGGTCGAGCACGGCCTCGGCATCGGCGCCGTCCCGATGCAGCGCCAGCAGCGCCTTGTTCGCCAGCGCGTCGCTCACCGGGAACTGCGCCGGCTGGATGACCAGGGGCAGGTCGCGGAAGGCGCTCCAGCGCTTCAGCTCCATCAGCCGATAGGCCTGCCGCTCGGGCGCCCGCTTGGGCAGGGGCAGGCCGCCCGTGGCCGGGAAGATCGTGCCGTAGTCGACCGGGTGGGGAACGATCGCCGCATCGTGCTTCTTTGCGGTGTCCCGCAGCGGCCCCAGGCCCAGGAAGCTCCAGGGCGAGGCACAGGTGAAGTAGTAGTCGATCTGCATGTTTCCCCTCCGCAGCGCCGGCCTTGCCGGGCATCATAGCGGCTCCGGCCGGACCTGTCCGTTGCAGCGCCGCCGCGGCAGACCCGCGTTCACAGCCGGATCAGACCTTTCAGCCGCCGGAAGGTCGCAAGCGCATAGGAATCGGTCATCCCGGAAATATAGTCGGTCACCCGCAGCAGGCCCTCGTAGCGCCCGACCGCGCCACGGTCGGGCATCTCCGGCAGCAGGTGCAGCAGCGCCTCGGAGCGTGGCGACAGCCGCTCGCCCCGCTCGGTCTGCACCATCGCCTCGGTGGTGGCGGCCAGCAGGGCTTCCAGGATCTCCGCGCCGCCGATCTCCACTTCGTAGCGCTCGCGGGTCTGGAAGATGCGCTCCCGGGTCAACCGCTCGATCTCCCGCAGGACCGGGGCGCGGGGGCCCAGCGAGACCAGGTCGTCGCGGAAGCCGCCCGCCAGGATCGCGGCCTCGTTGTCCAGGAAACCCACGGTGGCATCCTCGATCAGCTGGCCGATCGCCTTCGCCCGCAGATAGGCGAGCCGCTGGGACGGCTCGTCGATCTCCCGGTAGCGCGGCGGAAAGCCGCCGACCAGCGGCTGCAGCAGTTCCTCTGCCGTGGCAAAGGGGATCCGCCCCAGCTTGTAGCCATCCTCCAGGTCGACCACCCGGTAGCAGATATCGTCGGCGGCCTCCAGCAGGTAGGCCAGCGGGTGGCGGCCCCAGCCGCCGCCGGGGCGCGGCGGCAGACCGACCTCGGCAGCGACCTCGGCGAAATTGCCGCGGTCGATGGCGAAGAAGCCGTGTTTCTTCTGGGCGCAGTCGCCGGGATCGGCGGGCACGCCGTCGGCCAGCACGGCGGGGCGCGGATATTTCATGAAGCTGGCCAGGGTGGCGCAGGTCAGGCGCAGGCCGCCGGCATCCTTCCAGTTCTGCAGGCGGGTCAGCACGCGGAAGCCCTGGGCATTGCCCTCGAACGCCTCGAAATCCCTCGCCTCGGCCTCCGACAGCGGCTCCAGCAGCGCCGCGCCTGCCCCGCGCGAGAACCAGTGCTGCATCGTCGCCTCGCCGAAATGCCCGAATGGCGGGTTGCCGATGTCGTGCGCCAGGCAGGCGGCCGAGACGATATGGCCGAACTCGGCCGCCGAGATCTGGCCGGTCCCGTCCCGGTCGTGCTGGCGGACGGGGCGGCGCTGCAGCACCGTCTCGCCCACCGCCGCGCCCAGCGAGCGCCCGACCGAGGAGACCTCCATGGAATGGGTCAGCCGGGTGCGGACATAGTCGGTCTCGGGCAGGGAATGCACCTGGGTCTTGTCCTGCAGGCGGCGGAAGGCGGAGGAAAACACCACCCGGTCCCAGTCCTTCTGGAACGGGTTGCGCGCGGCGGTGATCGGCTCGCTGCTGGCGGGGTGGGTCAGCCGGCGCGGCGACAGCAGCCTGGACCAGTCCATCATCGGGCGATCCCCGTCACCGCGATTTCCCCATCACCGCGATTTCCGTGTCATCGCAGGGCGCCGGCCGGCAGCAGGGCGTCGAGCTCGGCCAGGTAGTCTTCGGGAAAGCCATGGCTTCGCGCGGCGGCGCGGACCCGGTCGAAATAGGGCTGCCGCGGCGGTCCCGGATGGGCATCGCTGGCGATATAGACCAGGGCGCGGCGGGGACGCTCGCCGCCGGGCAGGACGGCCAGGACCGGCCGGTCCCGCTTGACGTAATGGCCGGCGGCGATTCCCTCGAAGCCGTCCAGCGCCGCCTCGCAGGGCCCGGTCAGGGTCCAGAGCAGGCCGTGCACCACGGCGCCCGCGCCCGGGATCACGGTGGAGACCCCGCGCCTGTTCAGGCCGAAGCGGTGCCCGTCCAGGCGTGCGGGACAGATCAGCCGGGCGGCCGGGCAGCGTTCGGCCATGGCGGCCAGGTCCATGTTCATGCCATAGGCGAAATACAGTCGGTTCATCATGTCCTGCCGTCTGCGGCGGGGAGCCGGGATTGCGGCCGCCGGGCCCGGCTGCGCAGACTCCGCACCTTGGCCCGGCCCGGGGCCGCGCGGGCGCAGGATAAGACAGATCCGCGGCAATGACAGGCTTGACCGCCTGCCGGGGCGGGGAAGGGGAGGAACGTCATGAGCAAGGGCTGGCCCGACCCGCTGGCCGCGGCCCGTGCCTGCGCACCGGCGATCGCGGCGCGGGCGGCGGAGATCGAGGGGGCGCGCCGCCTGCCGGCGGATCTTGCCGCCAGCCTGTCGGCCGACGGATTGATGCATCTGTTCCTGCCGGCCGATTGCGGTGGGCCGGAGGCAATGCCGGCGCAGGGCCTCGCGGCGATTCGCGAGATCGCGCGGGCGGACGGCGCCGCGGGCTGGTGCGTGATGATTGCCGCGACCTCGGCGCTGACCGCGGCCTGGCTGCCGGCGGCCGAAGCCAGGGCGATCTTTGCGGCGCCGGACGGCGGCCTGCCGCCGATCGCGGGCGGCGTCTACGCGCCGCTGGGAGGGGCAAGGCGGGTGGACGGGGGCTACCGGCTGAGCGGCCGCTGGCCCTGGGCCAGCGGCAGCGCCAATTGCCGATGGCTGCTGGGGGGCGCCCTGGTGCCGCCGCCGGCCGCCGGCGAAGCGGCCCCCGGTGGCGAGGCCCGGCCGGAGATGCGGCTGTTCCTGTTCCCGGCGGCCGAGGCGGTGCTGCACGACACCTGGCACGTCGCGGGCCTGTGCGGCACCGGCTCCGGCGACATGGAGGTGGCCGACATCCTGGTGCCTGCCGCGCGCAGCCTGTCGCTGGCCGGGGGCCGGCCGCGGCTGGACGCGCCGCTCTATGCCTTTCCGATCTTCGGCCTGCTGGCGCTTGGTGTCGCATCGGTGGCCCTGGGCATCGCCCGTGGCGCGCTGGACGACCTGACCGGACTGGCCAGGGCGAAACGGCCGCAAGGGGCGCGGCGCACCCTTGCCGGGCGCCCGCATGTCCAGGCGGAGGTGGCGGCCTGCGAGGCGGCATGGCGGGCGGCCCTGGCCTTCGTCGACTCCGCGGTGGCGGAGGCCTGCGACGGCGCCGTCAGTGGCGCGGGCCTGACCCTGTCGCACCGTGCCGCGCTGCGGCTGGCGGCAAGCCATGCCACCGGCGTGGCGGCCGATGTGACGGGCCGGATGTACCGCCTGGCCGGCGGCAGCGCGGTGTTCTCCAGTCACCCGCTGCAACGCCGGCTGCGCGACGTGAACATGGCGACCCAGCACGCGATGGTGGCGCAGCCGGTGCTGGAGGTGGCCGGCCGCGTCCTGCTGGAGCAGGAGGTCGATGCTGCGGAACTCTAGCGGCGCCCGGCCCGCCGGCCCTGCCCCGGCCGGCATTGCCCTGCGGCTGGGCGCCTTCTATGGCGCGGTCTTCGCCTTCATCGGGGTGCAACTGCCGTTCTGGCCGGTCTGGCTGAAGGGGCAGGGGCTGGACCCTGCCGCGCTGGGGCTGGTGCTCTCCGCCCCGGTCTGGCTGCGGCTGTTCATGCCGCTGGTCGCGCCCTGGGTCGACCGCAGCGGCCTGCGCCGCCAGGCGATCGTTGCCGGCATGTGGCTGTCGGTGGCCGCCCTGGCCACGTTCGGGCTGGTCTCCGGCTTCTGGCCGCTGCTGCTGGTCTCGATCTGGCTCGGCCTGGCCTTCGGGCCGCTGGTGCCGCTGGCCGACAACCTGACCATGCTGCATGTCTATGCCTGGAACCTCGACTATGGCCGCATCCGGCTCTGGGGGTCGGTGACCTTCATCCTGGCGAACCTGGCCGCGGGCGCCCTGCTGGGGGATTTCGCGGTCGACGTGATCCTCTACCTGCTGCTGGCCCTGGCGGTGATCGGCGGGCTGATCGCCCTGGCGCTGCCGGCCGCGCCCGGCGCACCGGCAGCGGAGGCTGCTGCGGCGGTGCCAAAGCCCGGAGCCCCAAGGCCCGATGTCACAGCATCGCGCCCGCTGCACGGCCTGCTGCGGCAACCGCTGTTCCTGCTGTTCATGGCGGCCGGCGCACTGGGCGTGGCGAGCCATGCCATGCTCTATGCCTTCGGCAGCCTGCACTGGCAGGCGGCGGGCATCCCGGACGCGCTGATCGGCCTGCTCTGGGCCGTCGGTGTGGTGGCCGAGATCGGGCTGTTCGCGGTGTCCAACCGGGCGGTCCGGCTGTTCGGCCCGGTCGGCCTGCTGGCGCTGGGCGCCGGGGCCGGGGTGCTGCGCTGGTGCGCGATCGCCTTCACCACGGACCTGGCCCTGCTGCTCCTGCTGCAGCTGCTGCACGGCCTGACCTTCGGCGCGGCGCATCTGGGGGCGATGCATTTCATCGCGCGTCATGTCGCGCGGCCCTGGTCGGCCACGGCGCAGGTTCTCTATTCCGCGGCCTCCGGCGGCATCGGCCTGGGCCTGGGCCTGCTGGCGGCGGGGCAGCTCTACGAGCGGTTCGGTTTCCAGGCGATGCTGGTCATGGCGGCGCTGTCGGCCCTGGCGCTGGCCGGTTCCGCCTGGCTGGCCCTGCGCTGGCGGGGCCGCGTGCTGGGGATTGCGGGCTGAGCGCCGCCCTTCAGTCCTTGGCGCGTTCCATGTAGGTGGCATCGGCGGTGTAGACGACGATGCGGGTGCCCACGCCGATATGCGGCGGCACCATCACGCGGATGCCGTTCTCGCAGGTCGACGGCTTGTAGGACGAGGAGGCGGTCTGCCCCTTCACCACGGGCTCGGTCTCCAGCACCTCAAGGGTGACGGTCTGCGGCAGCTGCACGGCGACCGCTGCGCCTTCGTACAGCGACATGCGGACCTCCATGCCCTCCTGCAGGAAGGTCTTCGGATCGCCGATGATGTCGCCGTTGACCTGGACCTGCTCGAACGTCTCGGTATCCATGAAGGTGTACATGTCGCCTTCCTGGAACAGGAACTGGTAGTTCATCTCGTCGATGAAGGCGCGCTCGACCGCTTCCGTGGTACGGAACCGCTCGTTGGTCTTGACGCCGTCCTTGACCCCGCGCATTTCCAGCTGCGTCACGGCGGCGCCCTTGCCGGGCTGCACGTTCTGCGCGCGCAGAACGGCGAACAGCTTGTCGTTCAGGATGATCACGTTGCCGGCGCGAATCTGGCTCGCGTTCACCTTGGCCATGGGGGTATGTCCTGCTCTTGTCGGGTGACGCAGGGCCTGCCGATGCACCTGTCGCCGGGTCTGACCGGGGCAGGGTCGCGCTGGGCTTGCCATGCGGCCGCGCTGCCGCCCTCAGGGGCGCGGAACGCGGCTTGGGGAAAATCGCGGCGGAACCTAGCAATTCGGCCCGCCGCCGACAAGAAAGCGTCGCGAGGCCGGATGACGGGGATGGAAGAATGGGGGAGCAGGTGAGCCCATCGGATGCGGCCGCGCCCTGGTGGCGGCCGGACAGCCATGCCGCCCGCCGGCCCCACCTGTTGCGGCGCGCTGCGGTCATCCGCGCGATCCGCGGCTGGTTCGAGGCGGCGGGCTTCGTGGAGGTGGAGACCCCGGCGCTGCAGGTCTCGCCCGGCATGGAGCCGCATCTGCAGGCCTTTGCCACCACCCTGCGCGGCCCCGCTGGCGGGGCGGCGCCGCGCTACCTGCATACCTCCCCGGAATTCGCGATGAAGAAGCTCCTGGTGGCCGGCGAGCCGCGGATCTTCCAGCTTGCCCATACCTTCCGGAATGCGGAGGGGTCGGACCTGCACCACCCGGAATTCACCATGCTGGAATGGTACCGGGCGGAGGTCGACTACACGGCGATCATGCAGGATTGCGACGACCTGCTGCACCATGTGGCGGCCGCCGCCGAGGTTGCCGCCTGGCGCCATGCCGGGCGGACCTGCGCGGTCGCGCCCTGCGAACGCCTGACGGTGGCGGAGGGCTTCCGCCGCCATGCCGGGATCGACCTGGAGCCGGTCTGGCCGGACCCTGGCGACCTGTCGCCGGACCCGGCGCCGCTGCGGGCGCTGGCGCAGGCCGCCGGAATCCGCACAGCCGATGGCGATGGCTGGGACGACCTGTTCTTCCGGATCTTCCTGACCCGGGTCGAGCCGGAACTCGGCCGCCGGCGGCCGACCGTGCTGCACGATTATCCGGCCCATATGGCGGCCCTGTCGCGGCTGAAGCCGGGGCGGCCGGATCTGGCGGAGCGGTTCGAGCTCTATGTCTGCGGCGTGGAACTGGCCAATGCCTTCAGCGAGCTGACCGACGCGGCGGCGCAGGAGGCGCGTTTCCGCCACGACCAGGCCGAGAAGCGCCGCATCTATGGCGACGAGGTGCCGGTCGACCCGGATTTCCTGGCCGCGCTGCGCCACGGCATGCCGGCGGCAGCCGGCATCGCGCTTGGCGTGGACCGCCTGGCCATGCTGGCCTCCGGGGCGGACCGCATCGACCAGGTGCTGTGGGCGCCGGTCGCCCCGCCCTGATCATCGGGCCGGGTCAGAACAGGCCCGGCTGTGCGAAGATCCGGCGGTCGTCGCGATCCTCGATCTCTATGACCCAGAGGTCCGGATCGCGCTTCCGGGCGCGCGCGATCCGCTCGGCGCACTCCGCTTCGTCCAGGCTGTCCGCGTCATGGGGGCGCAGCCAGGTCAGCCGGCCTTGCGGGTCGCGGGCCTGCGACCAGAGGCTGAGGCCCCGGTCCCGGCGATCGAGCTTGATCAGGATGCCGCCCGCGTCGCTGTCGCCGCGATGCAGGACGGCGATCGGGATGGCCTCCCGGTCATGGAGCCGGACCATGGCGTTGACCCAGAGCGCGGTCTTGAGTCTGTATTCCATGCCGCGATGCCCATCCCTTGCAGACCAGAGGCGCCGGGCCGGCGCCGCAACCCAATATGTCCGGCAGCGATGATATGCGAAGATGCCGGCGAAGTGTTAAGGACTTCATCCATGTTTCAGAGTCAGCCACAGGATCCGTCGCCCCAGAACCAGCGCCGGCGCCAGATGTTACTGCTGGCACTGTTCGCGCTTGGCGTGCTGATCCTGGGCCGGACGGGGTTCCTGGACGATGGCGGTTTCCTGGGCGGCGGCCTGGGCAGCACCGGTGCCAGCGCGGTGCGCTACCAGGCGATCCGCGATGCCGGGGACCTGGAACGGGTGTTCGGCACGGCCGGCTACGACCTGCCGGCCGTGGCGGCGGGAGACGCGCCCGCGCCGCAGCTTTTCGTCGACCGCCTGCCGCCGGGCTGGGCGGCCCTGCCGCCGGCGGATCGCCAGCGGCTGTTCATCGAGGCGATGCTGCCGCCGATCCTGTCGGTCAATGCGCAACTGAACGGGCTGCGCGACAGGCTGGCGACCGTTGCCGATGCGCGTGACGCCGCCGCGCTCAGCGATACGGAGCTGGCGCTGGTGGCGGATCTGTCGGCCGTCCTGGCGTCGGACGCCGGGGCTCCGGAGGCGGCTCGTGCGGCGGCGATGGCGGATCCGATGGCCACCGCCCGGGGCCTCGCGGCGCGGATCGGCCCGCTGCCGGTAGGGCTGACCCTGGCGCAGGCGGCGCAGGACAGCGATTGGGGGGTGCAGGCCGAGGCGATGGGCGGCCGGGTGCTGCCTGCGGAACCGGGCTATGACCCTGCGGGGCCGTTTGCCTCCCCCTACCAGCCGCCGGGGCGGATGAGCGGTGCGGCGGATGGCGCGGCTGCCGGGCCGCCCGGCCTGTGGACCCAGCTGATGGCCCGGGCCATGGCTCTTGCCTTCGCACCGGGCCATGCCGAATTCCGGGCGCTGCGCGAGGAGATGGAGGCCGCCCATGAACCGTTGCGCGGCGCGGCCCTCGCGGCGGCCCTTGCAGGCGACGGCACCGGCGATGCCTTGCAGGCGATCGTCGCGACGCATGGGCTGGAGGCCTATGACACGGCCCGCCTGGACCGGCCGCCGGCCCTGGTCCTGGTGCACCGCCCAGGCAAGAGCAATCGGAGCGAGCCGAGCGGATGACCCTGCCAGCCCATGGACCGAAACCGCTGGGCCTGCGCCGCAGCAAGCGGCGCTGGGCCTTCACCCTGGCGCGATTCGGCGCGGTCACCCTGTTCGCCCTTGTCGCGGTGCATATCGTCTTCCGCCATGTGATCGCCGATGAATCGCCGCCCTGGGCCAATGGCGTCCGTGCCCTGCACGACCTGCTGCTTGCCGATGTCGATGCCGGCGGCCTGGCGGGGTGGATCTTCGTCGTCCTGGCCCTGGTCTGTGCAATGGCGCTCTGGTCCTCGGCCAGCCGTCTCGCGGCCCTGCTGTTCTTCGCGGTCTCCCTGTGGGACGCGTGGTGGCGGATCTTCGAGCTGGGACAGCGGGCGCAGGAGGGGCTCGGCTATGCCTTCATGCCCTATTTCGGTGCGCTGGTGGCCTTCATCTCCCTGTTCGCCGCGGTCCTGGCGCTGGTCGGCAGCCTGTTCGCGGACCGTGCCGGCGGCGGTCGTATCGATGGCAGCCTGGTCGATTGACCGGGCGATCCGGACAGGCCCGCCCGGCATATTCCGGCAACGCGTCCTGGACTTTCCCGTGCGCTTCCTTACCGTTCCCTGAAGGAGTCCCGATTCGGCCGTCGGGGCAGGATCTATGGAACGGGCAACGGGCGCGGGACGTTGTCATTCCAGGTATCTTCGCGGGTGCCCGCCGGCCAGGCAGAATCTGGCCGCGAAGACCCCGCTGGCAGGAGGATCCATGGGCTGGGAACGGTTGAACCGGGACCGTTTGGGAAAGATCCTGGCACTTGCCGGATCCGATCGGGATGGCGAGGCGCTGGCCGCCCTGCGCAAGGCCAGCGGCATGCTGAACACCGTCGGCCTGGATTTCGGCGACCTTGCCAGAAGCCTGGACGGGGACAGCCCGTTCCGGTCCCCGCCCGTCGCGGAGGCGCCGCCGCGGCGCCAGCCGGCGGAGCCGCCGCCCGGCCACGCGGAAGCGGGGGCACGCGGCGAGATCCGCGTCCTGTTGCAGCAGATCGCCGAACTGCATGGCCGCCTTGCACGGGCGGAGGCCGACAGCGCCTTCCAGCGTTCCGAAGCGCAGCACTGGCACGACCTGACCATCGAGGCGGCGCGCTATGTCTGCATGCTGGAGGACGAGCTGTTCGCCATCCGCCGCGCCCTTGAGACGGCCGAGGCGGTGGCCGCTTCCGGCGACTTGATGACCCTGGCGGAGGCCGGCGACCCGGCGGAACGGGAGCGTTCCGCCGCCGCGACCGGCGGCGCACTGGGCGAACGGATCGCCCAGTTCGCGGCCTGGCAGGCGACCCTGTCGAAGACCTGAGGCCCGCGCCGCCCGGGCATGCCGGCGCCGCAGCGGCCGCACCGCGCCGCAGCAACCCCTTGCATCTGGCAAGCTCTCCGCCGGGCTGCCCTTTCCCGGGCGTTCCGGACGGGGTAGCCTTGCCCCGCTGCATATGGCCGGTCGGGGTCCGAGCCGCAGCCACAGCAACCGGAGGTGGCGGCAAGGGCGCGGGGCGCCGCCTGGCAAGCGAGGACGCCATGAAGAACTGGGGAAGTGGAACCGGGACCGGCGCGGATGCCGCGGAGAGCGAGCTGTTTTCCCCGCGGGACATGGAGCGTGCCGAGGCGATCATGGAGGCGGTCGGCGACGATACCGCCGAACTGTTCGGCGTGCTGCGCAACGGCCTGACCGGGCGGTCCGGTGCACGGGCCGGAGCGGACGGGCGCGACGCGCGCGACAGGATCCTGCAGACCTTCGGCGAGATTCGCGCCGAATCCTTCCAGGAGGCGGCGGATTCCGCGCGCCGCTTCGCGGCGATGTGCATGGGCGCGGCCGACCAGGTCAACGACGTTCACAACCGCCGGATCGCACGCTGCGTGGCGGAGCTGTTCGAGGAATTCGCCCAGCGGGTGGACCGGGTGCATCCGGTGGCCCGGACCGCCCTGCGCGACGAGCGCGGCAGCGGCAACGCCGAGGCGGCGGGAGCGCCGCGCGGCGAGGCTGCCACCCCGGGGCGCAATCCGTCCGGGCGGGTGCGCCGGGACGGTGAGGGCGAGGAAGCCGGGATCGGCCTGATCGTCGACAATCAACCCCGTCGCTGAGCGGATAAAATACAACACAGGCACGTGTCCGGATGCGCCGCCGCGGCATTTGGCGTCGCATCTGCGAACGGCTTTCGCTAGACTGACGGCAGGGTTCCATGGCCTTCGTTTCGCGCAAGGCCATCAGGGAGGCGCGGCATATGCCTGATCGGCGGCGCCGGCGCCCGGGGGTAGCAGGCCGATGATTTGGCGTTTCATTGTCGTGGCGATCGTCATCGCCGCGGCATTCTACGGGCTTCATACGTTCCAGGGCATCAAGGAGAAGATGATCTCCCAGGCCATTGCGCAGCAGCAGGCCGGGGGGTCGATCACCATTTCCGCCGAGGAGGCGAAGGCTGCGACCTGGCAGGACCGGCTGGAATCCGTCGGCAGCCTGCAGGCCGTTCAGGGCACCGACCTGGCGCCGGAAGTGGCCGGCGTGGTCACCTCGGTCAATTTCTCGTCGGGCCAGGACGTGGCCAAGGGCACCCTGCTGGTCGAGATCAACGACAGTGTCGAGGAAGCCGCCCTGACCGGCGAGCAGGCCTCGGCGGCGCAGGCCCGCAAGCAGTTCGAGCGCTACCAGACCCTGGCCAAGCGCGGCGACCAGTCGCAGTCCAGCCTGGACGAGCAGCGCGCCGCCTGGCAGCAGGCGCAGTCCTCGGTCGACCAGACCGAGGCGCAGATCGCCCAGAAGAACATCCTTGCGCCGTTCGACGGCCGGCTCGGCATCCGCCAGGTCAATCTCGGGCAGTATGTCAGTGCCGGTACGGTGCTGGTCACCCTGCAGGACCTGAACAGCATCTACGTGAATTTCTCGATGCCGGCGCAGCATCTGGCCAAGCTCAAGGTCGGGCTGGAGCTCGACGTGACCACGGATGCCTATCCCGGCGAGACGTTCAAGGCCAAGCTGACCTCGCTCGATGCGGTGGTCGACCAGGCGACGCGGAACATCACGGTCCAGGGCACCCTGCCCAACCCGGACCGCAAGCTGCTGCCCGGCCTGTTCGTCAACGTGCGCGTCCTGCTGCCGGCCTCGCAGGAGGTGATCACCGTGCCGGAAACGGCGATCACCTATTCGCTGTTCGGCGATTCCGTCTACCTGGTCGAGGGGTCGGGCGACCAGCAGACGGTCAAGCAGATCTTCGTCACGGTCGGCGCGCGGCGGGGCGACGAGGTCGCGATCAGCGGCGAACTCAAGGCCGGCGACATGGTGGTGACCTCGGGGCAGACCAAGCTGCGCAACGGCACCGCCGTGAAGGTCAACAACTCGGTCAGCCTGGGCCCGCGCAGCGACCTGCCGCGCGGCTGACGGCCGGCGACGGCATTCCGGAACAGACAGGTCCAGGCGACCCATATGAATTTCACAGAAATCTTCATCCGCCGGCCGGTGCTCGCCACGGTGGTCAGCCTGATGATCATGCTGATGGGGCTGCAGGCGATCTTCACCCTGCCGGTCCGGCAGTACCCGGCAATGGAGAACACCCAGATCACCGTGACGACGTCCTATCCGGGCGCCGGCGCGGAACTGGTGCAGGGCTTCATCACGACGCCGATCCAGCAGGCCGTCGCAAGCGCCAGCGGCATCGACTACATCACCTCGGTCTCGCAGCTCGGCCTCTCCACCATCACCCTGCAGATGAAGCTCGGGGTGCAGTCGGAAACCGCGCTCGCCGATGTCCTGGCGAAGGTGCAGCAGACCCTGAACGTGCTGCCGTCCGACGCGCAGCAGCCGGTGATCCAGAAGGCCGAGGGCGGCGGCTCCGCGCAGCTCTATCTCGGCTTCAGTTCCAAGGACATGACCGGGGAGCAGATCACCGACTACCTGACCCGGGTGGTCCAGCCGGCGCTGCAGACCATCGACGGCGTGGCCTCCGCCAGCATCCTCGGCGGGCAGACCTATGCCATGCGGATCTGGCTCGACCCGAACCGCATGGCGTCGCTCGGCGTCACCTCGGGTGCCGTCTCCCAGGCGATCCAGAACAACAACCTGCTGTCCGCGCCCGGCCAGGTGAAGGGCAACTATATCCAGATCAATATCGAGGCGCAGACCGACCTGCGCTCGGTACAGGGCTTCGAGGAACTCGTCGTCGCGGTGAAGGACGGCACCTTGATCCGCCTGAAGGACGTGGCGGAGATCGAGCTGGATTCCCAGAGCAACGATTCCTCCGTGATCTTCAACGGCCTGCGCGCAACCTTCATCGGCATCACCAACACGCCGGAGGCGAACCCGCTGCAGGTGATCGACCTGGTGCGGGCCGCCCTGCCGGGGATCGAGGAGGACCTGCCGCCCTCGCTGAACATGAACATCGCCTATGACGCGACGACCTTCATCCGCGCGTCGATCGAGGAGGTGGTCAAGACCATCCTCGAGGCCGCGGTGATCGTGATCATCGTGATGTTCCTGTTCCTGGGCTCGTTCCGCGCGGTGATCATCCCGATCGTGACGATCCCGCTCTCCCTGGTCGGCGTCTGCTTCATGATGCTGGCGCTGGGCTATTCGCTGAACCTGCTCACCCTGCTGGCGATGGTGCTGGCGATCGGCCTGGTGGTCGACGACGCCATCGTGGTGGTGGAGAACATCTTCCGGCATCTCGAGGAGGGGCTCTCGCCCCTCCAGGCGGCGATCACCGGTGCCGCGGAGATCGCGGTGCCGGTGATCGTGATGACCATCACCCTGGCTGCGGTCTATGCGCCGATCGGCTTCGTCGGCGGCCTGACCGGCGCGCTGTTCCAGGAATTCGCCTTCACATTGGCGGGCGCGGTGATCGTGTCGGGCATCATCGCCCTGACGCTCTCGCCGATGATGAGCTCGCTGATGCTCAACGAGAGCGTGGTGCATTCGCGCCTGGTGAACATCGTCAACAAGGTGTTCGACGGGCTGCGCCGCTTCTACGAGCGCCGCCTGGTCGGCGTGCTGCTGTTCCGGCCGGTGATGCTCCTGCTGACCGCGGGCGTTCTGGCGATGCTGCCCTACCTGTTCCTGAACGCCCTGTCGGAACTGGCGCCGACCGAGGACCAGGGCATCGTCTTCATGCAGATGACATCCCCGCAATCGGCCAACATCGACTACATGGAAGCCTATTCGGAACAGATGGGGAAGATCTTCAAGGGCGTTCCGCAGGCCGACACCTATTTCCAGATCAACGGCAGCAACGGTGTGAACCAGGGCATTGCCGGCATGCTGCTGAAACCCTGGGGCGATCGCGACAAGTCGCAGCAGCAGATCAGGCTGGAGATCCAGCCGCAGCTCTCGGAAGTGGCGGGCCTGCAGATCTTCGCCTTCGACCTGCCGCCGCTGCCCGGCTCGGGCAATTTCGGCATCCAGTTCGTGATCCAGACCACCAACGACTACAACAGCCTGTACAAGGTGATGGAGGACATGAAGGTCGCCGCCTATCAGAGCGGCCTGTTCGTCTTCATCTCCAACGACCTGGAGATCAACAATCCCCAGGTGATCCTCAAGATCGACCGTGCCAAGGCCGCCGATATCGGCCTGAACATGGTGGATATCGGCGGCGGCCTGTCGACCCTCCTGGGCGGCAACTACATCAACTATTTCTCGCTGGAGGCGCGCTCCTACCAGGTGATCCCGCAGGTGCCGCGGATCGACCGCCTGACGCCGGAGGACCTGACCAGCTATTACGTGCAGGCCGCGGACGGCTCGATGGTGCCGCTGTCGACCGTCGTCTCGCTGGACTACGACGTCATCCCCAATGCACGGACCCAGTTCCAGCAGCTGAACTCGGCGACCCTGTCGGGCATCATGATGCCGGGCCGCAGCATCGGCGAGGGCCTGGCCTTCCTGGAGGCGAAGTCGAAGGAGATCTTCCCCTCCGGCTTCAGCTACAACTTCGCCGGCGAATCCCGCCAGTTCGTGCAGGAGGGCAGCTCGCTCACGATCGCCTTCGCCTTTGCGCTGGTCGTGATCTTCCTGGTGCTCGCCGCGAAGTTCGAGAGCTGGCGCGACCCGATCATCATCCTGATCACGGTGCCGCTGTCGATGCTGGGCGCCCTGTTGCCGCTGTTCATGGGGCTGGCGACCATCAACATCTACACCCAGGTGGGGATGGTCACCCTGGTGGGCCTGATCTCCAAGCACGGCATCCTGATGGTGGAGTTCGCCAATCAGTTGCAGGCCGAGGAAGGGCTCAACAAGCGCCACGCCATCGTCAAGGCCGCCGGCATCCGGCTGCGGCCGGTGCTGATGACCACCGCCGCCATGGTGGTCGGCGTGATCCCGTTGATCATCGCCTCCGGCGCGGGTGCGAAGTCGCGCTCCGATATCGGCCTGGTGATTGCCTGCGGCATGACCATCGGCACCCTTTTCACCCTGTTCGTGGTGCCGGTGATCTACACCTTCCTGGCCGGCGACCATCGCCATGCGCATGGCGATGGCACTGAGGGCGATGGCACGAAGGGCGACGGCACCCATGGCGAGCCGCCGGTCGGCGGCACGCACGAGGATGGCTCGCCGGCGCCGCCGCCGCCGCATGGCAGCGGCCCGCAGGGCGCGATGGCTTGACGGACCGGGAAATGGGGCGGCCCGACGGGATGGTGCCTGGCCGCATATGAGGTGAGGAAAGGCATGGGTCTTCGTGCGGTGGGGCGGCCGGCGGCCGCCGTTCTGGCGGCGGTCGTCCTCGTGCTGGCGATGCCCGCGGCATGGGCCGCCGACAAGCCTGCGGTGCAGGTGATGTCGGTTCCCGACCAGGTCGATACCGACGTGCTGGTGCTGACCGGCGGCTTCTACGATTTCAACCTGCAGGACAACGAGGCGGTCGAGTTCGGCCTGGAATACCGCTCCGACCTGCAGTTCTTCATCGCCAAGCCGTTCGTCGGCACCTCGGTCACGACCGATGGCGCGCTCTACGCCTATGCCGGCATCCTGACCGACCTGGTGCTGTTCGACCGTCTCGTGCTGACCCCGTCCTTTGCGGCCGGCGCCTGGAAGCAGGGCAGCAGCGGCAAGGACCTGGGCTACTGGATCGAGTTCCGCTCACAGATCGAACTGACCGCCCATCTGGGCCGGGGCATCCGTGCCGGGGCCTATTTCAACCATGTCTCCAATGCCGGGCTGGGCGAGCGCAATCCCGGGGTCGAAGTGATCGGCGCCACCTTCATCGTGCCGCTGAAGACCCTTTTCTGACTTGGCCGCCGCACGGCGTCGCCGCCCGCGCCATGGCCCCGGGTCAGGCCCGGGGCGACGGAGAGGTTGGAGCCCGCCGCCAGGCCACGCGGCCCGGGGACAAGAGCCCGGCTACACCGATTGCAGGATGCCGCCCGGGCGATGCTGCGCGCCGTGCGGGTCGATCAGCACACCCGGGTTCATCACCCCGTTGGGATCCAGCGCGCTCTTCGCGCCCGACAGGGCGGTGGCGAACAGCGCCGGCCGTTCCACGTCATAGCCGCCGAACCGGTGGTCGCGGCCGACCGCGTGATGGTGGGTGACGGTGCCGCCATGGCGCACCACGGCCGCATTCGCCGCGCGCTTGATCTGCGCCCAGACCTCCAGCATCCGTGCCGTGCCCGGGTTGCAGGTATAGCTGAAATAGGGCGCGGGCCCGTCGGGATAGACATGGGTGAAGCGGCAGGTCAGGGTGCCGTCCTGTCCCGTCGCGTCCCGGATCGCCGCCTTCACCTCGCGGCTGACCCTGGTGTGGAACTCCTCGAACTCCGACCAGGTGCAGGCGGTCTCGAAGGTGTCGAACATGATGCCATGGGCGATCTGCACCTCCCGCCAGAACGGCATGCGGATGAAGGCGGTGCGCCAGGCTTCCGCGGCACCGGCGCGCTGCGGCGCCGCGCCCTCCGGCCGGTCCGCGGTGCCGCCCAGGTCGGCGGCGATCTCCAGCGCCCGCTCCAGCCTCGCCTCCTGCGGATGGTCGGCATTCTCGAAGCCCAGCACCAGGACCGCGTGGCTGCCGTCGCCCGCACCGTTGAAGAAGGCCTCCTCCGCGTCCAGCAGGCGGCAGTTCGCCGGATGCAGGCCTGACTGCACGATGGCGCGCACCGCCTTTGCCGCCTGGTAGAAGCTGCCGAACCGCACGGTGGCCCCGGCGCGGAACTTCGGCACGTCCTGCAGCCGCATCCAGGCCTCGGTGACGATGCCCAGCACCCCTTCCGAGCCGGAGACCCAGCGGTTCGGGTCCGGCCCGGCGCCGGCGCCGGGCAGGCGCCGGGTCTGCATCGCGCCGGTCGGGCTGACCAGGGCGACGGATTCAACGAATTCGTCGATATGCGTGTAGAGGGTCGCGAAATGACCGCCCGAGCGGGTGACGATCATCCCGCCCAGGGTTGCCATCTGGTAGCTCTGCGGGAAATGCCGCAGGGTCAGGCCCGATTTCTTCAGCTCCGCATCGAATTCCGGCCCCCGCGCGCCGGCCTGGATCAGGGCCGCGCGACTGGCGCGGTCCACCTCCAGCACCTTGTTCATGCGGGTCATGTCCACGGTCAGGGTGCCCGCATAGGCAGGGCCGACATCGGGCTCCACGCCGCCGCAGACCGAGGTGCCGCCGCCGAAGGGGATCACCGCAACCCTGGCCCCGCCGGCCCAGTCCACCAGCTGGCGCACCTGGTCGGCGGTTTCCGGCCAGGCCACCAGGTCGGGCGGTTCCGGGAACTGGCGCAGGAAGGCCCGGGCGATATCGGGGAAGCTCTGGCCATAACTGTGCCGGATGCGGTCCGCGTCGCTGTCGCTGATGATTCCGGACAGGGCCGCCGGTGCCTGCACCCGCGGGCGGCGCAGGCTGATATCCTCGAGCCGCGGTACCGGCAGCGGGTCGGACAGCGTGCCGTAGCGCTCGGTCATGGCCGCCATCAGGCGGTCATGTTCCGCCGCATCCAGCCCCTCGCCCTCGAAGCCCCAGCCCCAGAACTTCCGGGTGCGTGCTGTCATGAGTTCCTCCCCCTGCGGGCTTTCGCCCTTGTTTGTATCGGTGCCGGCTGCGCCGGTGCCGGCCGGGCCGGGTCAGCCTTCCGAAATTCGCCGGAAGCGGACCAGCCGCTCGAACTGCGGTTCGGTCGTGTCGGTGCCGTTGCGGGTCAGCAGCTGGCTCTGTTCGGCATGGCCGCCGTCGCGCAGGAAGCTCTCCCGCAGCCCGTCGGACCAGTGCATGGTCAGCAGCCCCTCCGACAGGATCCGGCAGCGGCCCTGGCGGGTCTCGTCGTCCAGGCTGCCGTCGCCATGCCGTCGCCGCAGGCTGGCGGTGGCACCGCCCTGCGCGTCGAGCCGCAGATAGCCGGACACCAGCATCCGGTGCGCCGGATCGTACAGGGTCTGCCCCTCGTCGGGATTGTCCAGGGCATAGAGGCCGGCTGTCCGCGCCAGCAGCAGCGGACGGCTCTCGATCGTCAGGCCACCGGCCAGAAGCGCCAGGATCTCGGTATGGCAGGGCGGCCCGATCACGGCATCGCCGGTCTCCGGATCGTGGAACGTGGCAAAGGGGCGGGCGGCGCGCCCGGGGCGGAAACGGCCGTTGCGCAGGCGCCAGGCCCAGCCCGGATAGCGCTCCTGCAGCCAGCCGGCGGCGGCGGCAAGGTCGCCCGACCAATAGGGCAGTTCGTCCCGCGACAGCCAGGTCCCGCGATACAGCCAGCCTTCGGCGCCGGTCTCCCCGGATGTCGATTCGGCGTCGGGACCGCCCTGCCGCTGGCAGCTGGTATCGGCGATCATGGCATCCAGGGCCTTGGCTGGCCCGGGCGCATCGGCCAGCGCGGCGCGGAGTTTGGCGGCCGATTCCGGCGCGTGATATGGCGTGTTCATGGAAGGCGTGCTCATGGACAGGGATGGTAGTCAGGGCGGCCGGGGTCGGCAATCGTCCTGCGCTGCAGCAGCGCGGCGCGGCGGATGAGCCGGGCCGCTGCCCCGGCCCGGGGCCGGCGCCGCGGCCGCGGGGCGTCCCGGCGCAACGCAGCCACCGCGCGGCGGGCGGCGGGCATGGTCCGCCGCGCGATCCGCTGGCCGCTGCTGTTGCGCCGGCGCAGCGTGCGCCTGCTGCTGCTGGCCGGCGGCATCCTCTTCGCCCTGCTGGAATTGCGCCAATCGCCGATCCTCCAGCCTGTGGCGGAACCCTACCAGCGTCAGGCCTATGCGCACTGGCAGGACCTGGACGGCGATTGCCGCGATACCAGGGCCGAGGTGCTGGCCCGCGATTCCCTGGCGCCGGTGACCTGGAGCGGCGATGGCTGCCAGGTCCTGTCCGGCCTGTGGCGGGACCGCTGGTCGGGCGACGAATTCCGCGACCCGCAGGCACTCGACATCGACCATCTGGTGCCGCTGGCGGAAGCCCATCGCTCCGGTGCCGACCGGTGGAGCCCGGCCCGCCGGCAGGCCTTCGCCAATGACATGGCGGGCCGTCCCGCGGCGCTTGTGGCTGTCTCCGCTGCCAGCAATCGCAGCAAGGCGGATCGCGACCTGGTCGACTGGATGCCGTCGGACTGGCACAGCTGGTGCGCCTATGGCCGGGACTGGCGGGCGGTGAAGCGGCACTGGGCCTTGCGCGAGGACTGGCTGGAGCGGCACTGGCTGGACGGGCTGGCGCGGGTCTGCGGCGACTGAACCCGCTGTCCGGCCGCAGACCGCGAAGTCGAATGCAATACCCGTTCTGCCGCCGGCATGTTTTCTGCTAACCTGCATTTAGGAAGGCGGCGGAAATTGCCGGCCACGGGAAATATTTGGACGTGGCACCTGCTGTCGTCTTTGGCAGCGACATGCGCGCGGACAGGGTGACTTGTCGCGCGCAAAGGCGGCGGGGATCTCGCCAGGGGGGGGGGGGATGAGGCTTTCCGATGGAATCCGGCTGGCGCTGGCGCCAGCGATCGGCCTGGTGGTTGCACTGACGATCCTGTCCGGCGCGAGCCAGGCACAATCGGTGACGTTCATGATCCAGAACAGCCACCCCAACGCGGTAGAGCTCGAGTTCTGTTCGCTGGACCGGGATGCCAGCTGGCCGGGCGGTGGCCAGTCCTATGTGCTGGACGATGGCGCGCCCACGGCCTTCCCGCTGGACTGCGAGGCGGGCGAGACGATCTGCTATGGCGCCTGGGTCAGCGGCGACCAGGGCACCACCTGGGGCGCCGGCCCCGGTTGCGCCGATGCCTGCGATACCTGCTGCGCCACCTGCGATGGCGGCGAGACGCGGATCATGAGCCTCGGCGAATAGGCGCATGATGCCTGTCGCGGGGCGGAACCCGGTGCTTTCCAAGCTGCTGCTTGCGCTGCCCCTGCTTCTGCTGCTGGCCGTGGCCGGTACAGGGGCGGCCCGGGCCGCCGGCGAACGGGAGCTGACGGAGGACGAGCAGGCCGACCTGGTGCTTTTCGTGAACGGCAATACCCTGTTCACCCTCTATCACGAGCTCGGCCATGCCCTGGTCCATCACCTGGGGATCCCGGTGCTGGGGCGGGAGGAGGATGCGGTCGACAGCCTCGCCGGCTGGCTGATGGTGCCGGACGAGCCCGACGAGACCGCGGAGAACCTGCTGATGGCGGCGGGGGACGGGCACGCCCTCTCGGACTATTTTGGCGACGCGGACGATCTCGCCTTCTGGGACGAGCACAGCATGGACCTGCAGCGTTTCGCGGCGATCTATTGCCTGCTCTACGGCAGCGATCCGGAAGCGTTCGCCGAACTGGCGAACGAACTGGAGATGCCCGAGGGCGACCGCGAGCGCTGCCCGGTGACCTATGCCCAGGTGCAGGACAGCTGGCTCGCCGTGCTGGGTCCCCATCTGCGCGGTGACGGCAATGCCGCCACGGGCGGCCAGGTCCTGCTCAGCTTTGCCGACCCGGGCCCCGACCTGGACCCGGCCCTGCGCGACCTGGTCGAGGGGCCGGGCCTGATGGCCGGGGCGGCGGCGCAGCTGGCCGAGGATCTCGTCCTGCCGGCAGACATTCCCGTCACGTTCAAGGCCTGCGGCGAGACGAATGCCTTCTTCGACCCCAACACCGGCGGGGTGGAGATGTGCTACGAACTGGTCGCCTGGTTCGTCGACCTCTATCTGAAGGACCTGGCGGAGGCCGACGAGGCAAGCGACCGCTGACCCTGGCCGGCGGATCCCAGACAGGGGCCATGCGGCGGGGCGGCCGGCGATCCATGAGCCGGCCCGCATCCGGTGCCGGACACGGAAAGCGGCCCCGAAAGGCGGGGCCGCATGTTTCGGCGAATGGTGCGTCCACGCGCCGCCGGGACCGTCAGTCCTTTGCCGGGCCTGTCCCGGTATATCCTATGGTGAAGAACCGGCTGGTCGTCTCGGACCGGTCCAGAGCCTCGTCGCTCAGTTCAAACTCGGCGTCGAAGGTCTCCATCGACTCTCGGCTTGCCGTATCGTTCATCCTGTTCTCCTGTCGCTCGTTCAATCGCCGGCAGGAACCGTCTGCACTGCCGGTTTCCGGTCGGGTGGACATCATCGCGGATGCCGTTCCGCTTTCGATGTCGCCAGGGATCTTGATGCCCGCCAGGGTGAAATGCCACCTCGCCAGGCTGCCCATGCTATTGGATCTGGCCATCGGCCTTGGCGGAAAAGTGTCGGCCGGGTGTCCGAACGACCGGAAACCGCGGCAATTCCGGCAGAGGGAAATGCCCGGTCCGGGGATCGCGAGCATTGGTATCGGCGCCGGAGATTGCTATCTAGGGGGCGTGGCCTCGTAGCTCAGCAGGATAGAGCACCAGATTCCTAATCTGGGGGCCGCTGGTTCGAATCCAGCCGGGGTCACCACATTCCGCCAGGCGCAGGCACGGACAGCCGGGCCGCAGATCGCAGCGATATGACCGATAGCCCGGGCTCCACCGATTCCAATGGCGAAAGGCCGCTGTTCGAGCGGATCGGCGGTGCCGCGACCGTCGACATTCTGGTCGACCGCTTCTACGACCGGATGGACAGCCTGCCCGAGGCACGCGGCATCCGGGCCCTGCACGATGCCGACCTGGTGCCCCTGCGGGAGGTCCTGAAGCGGTATCTCGGCGAATGGCTGGGTGGGCCGCCGCTCTACTCCGCAGAGCGCGGCCATCCGCGCCTGCGGCAACGCCATCTCCATGTGCCGATCGGCGCATCGGAGCGCGATGCCTGGCTGCTGTGCATGCACGGCGCGCTGGCGGAAACCGTGACCGATCCCGAATTGCGACAGGCGATCTACGCGGCGATGGCGCGCCTGGCCGACTGGATGCGCAACCGGCTGGCAGAAGGCGGGGATCGCCCCGGATCCTGAGGGGTTCCGTTTCCGCACCGGACAGGGAGAACTGGTCATGCATCGGATCGACGGGCGACGGATTGCCGCCGCAACGCGCTTCATGGCAGCCCTGGCGCTGGCCCTGCTGGCTGTCGCGCGGCCAGTGGCGGCCGAGGAGATCGGCAGCGTCGACACGGCCTGGAAGCTGATCGGCCCGAACCACAAGATCGTCATCGAGGCGTTCGACGACCCGGATGTGCCCGGCGTGGCCTGCCATGTCAGCCGCTCGCGCAAGGGCGGCACCACCGGCTGGCTGGGCCTGGCAGAGGAGACTTCGGATGCCTCGATCGCCTGCCGCCAGGTCGGCCCGATCGCCCTGCCGATGCGTGACCGGGACGGCAAGCAGGTGCCGGACCTGAAGCGCCTGCATGACCGCGAGGTGTTCTCCGAGGGGCGTTCGCCGATCTTCAAGGCATTGCAGGTGCGGCGCTTCTGGGATCCGGCGCGTCGCACCCTGGTCTACCTGGTCTATTCCGACAAGCTGATCGACGGCTCTCCGAAGAACGCGATCTCCACCGTCCCGGTCATGCCCTGGGGGCCGCCCGGCGGCGGCTGAACGGCGGGGCCGGGTCGCCGCGATCCCGTCAATCCGCGGCCAGTCCAAGCACGAACTCGGCGATGGCGGTTTCCTCGAACGGGTCGATGCCGGTCGCGGCCTCCAGCAGGCGGGAATCCCCGGTGCCGTTGGCGCAGGCCGCCAGCCCCATGTCGGTGGCGACCAGGTACATCAGCTCCAGGACCACGCCGGCATGCAGCAGGCTGGCCCGATAGGCCATGTTCTCGTACTTCCAGCCCAGGCGCGGCAGGCGCGAGGCGATGCTGATGACGGCCTGCGGCGGCACCCGGTCGGCAGCCAGGGCCATCGCGGCGCAGGCCCGCGCGGAGATCTTCTCCGCAACCTGCTCGCTGCCGTCGAGGCGGACCAGGGCATGGTCGTGGCTGTCGTAGTGGTGCACCGCGACCTCCAGATCCGCACAGCGGTTTGCGGCGACATAGAATTCCAGCTCGTTGATTGCGCCGCCTGCCGGATAGGGGCGCGTCATCAGGTCCTGCCTGGGATCCTCGACCACGGAGCCGACCCGCGCGACCCGCCAGAGGAACTCGGCCAGGCGCGTCAGGGGCAGGGCGGCCCCGGCATAGGTGCGGCCGGAGATGCGGCGGGACTGGACCGCATGCAGGCTGTCGCTGCCGGACGCGACGATCGCCTCCGCCACGGCCGGCAGGTCGATGCGCTGCCCGGACATTGCCGGCTTGCGTGCCGGCGGCGGGGGAAAGCTGCCCTCGAAGCGGTAGGTGGCGCCGACCGGATCGACGTCGCGGTTGGACCGGCTGGCCTCGTGCATCAGCAGGTCATGGAAGGTCCAGGTGCGGCGCGCCGCGCTTTCCCGCAGGTCCGCCGGTTCGAAGAAGCCGATCTGCCACAGGGCGCAGGCCAGCCCGTCGCCGATGCCTGCCGGGGCGTCCAGCCGGCGCGCAAGGGCCTGCAATCCCCGTGCGGTGAGCCTGCCGCGCGCCGGCGTGGCGCCAGAGTCCAGCACCGGCAGGCCATCCCGGTGGCGCAGGCAGGCGAAGCGGCTCAGGGTCAGGCGGCTGTCCGGCGGCCCGTCGCTGCGCGGCTGATAGCGCGAAGCCAGGCTGTCGACCTGCATCAGCAGGCCATCCCCGTCCACGACATTCCATGCAAGGAAGCGGCCCCGCGCGAAGCGCTCCAGATAGTAGCGGACCGCGCCGCGGGCCGGGTCGGCCGTCTCCGCGCCCGGCGCATCTCCGCCTGCGATCCGGTCCAGCGCCGCCAGGTCGCAGCCCTCGCCCTGCAAGGCCATCACCGCGTCGGCATGGCTGCCGGCCTTGGCGGTGAAGGCCAGGTCCTTCCAGCCCCTGATGCTCAGGGTGATCCGGTCGCCCTCCCGGGCGACGGACGCAACGTCGTCGTTGAACCGGTAGAGCAGGCGGACCGGGCCCTCGCCGGCCTCGACGTCTTGCTGGGCCATGTCATTGCCTCGCTACAGGAAGAACGGGATCGGGTTCATCTGGTCCTCGGTCAACCGGGAGCGCTGCCAGCCCATGGCGACCGGCGCGTCGTAGAGGCGCCCCTCGCGAAGGCGCGCCCAGAAATGCCGCAGGCCCGGCACCACGACGCGCGCGGCCGCGAAGTCGATATCGGGGCGCGAATGGTCGAGCACGATCGTCTCCAGGCCGAGCGCCGTCACCCGGGCGATGCAGGCCTCGACGGCTTCCTTGATGTCGGCGATGCGGGGCCGTTCGTAGGCGGCGGTCCCGATCCTGCCCACCGGGCGGCAATAGGCCTCGCTGTCCAGGGTCCGGTTGGTCAGCCAGTCCATCAGGACCGCATCCTCCGCCGCCTCCGGCTGCGGGGCACCGGTGGCGACAAGGTCCTCCATGCCGAGCATCTGGTTGGCCTCGCTCAGGGCACGGCCGATCGCGATCTCCGCATCCGGATGCGCGCCCAGGCCCAGGATGATGCCGCCGTCATCCTTCTGCCGGGCGGAGACGGCGATCGCCACCGGGATGCCGAGGTTCGTCGTCAGGTCGAGCACCTGCAGGCTCCGCCCCAGCGCGGCATGCTGGGCCACGGCGCCCTGCAGGAAGGGATCGTCGGCCCCGGCGAGGTCGAAGGCCGGCCGGCCGGCCCGGTTGTACCACCAGATGCCGCAGGCATCGCGTTCCACCAGTTCCAGGAAGCCCTGCAGGATCGCCTCCTCCAGGGTGCTGCCGGAAGCGCAGCCGTTCGAATCGGCCGCGCAGAACCGGTTCTGCGCCTCCTCCGCGACCTCCATGTCGGTGTAGCTGAAGAAGCAGTAGCGCGACGGCAGCCAGCGCACCGCGCCATGGGTCAGCGACCAGGCCGGCGTCCATTCGATGGCGCGGCTGTCGTCGAAGCGTTCGGGAACCCAGTTGAAGCCGTCGCGGGTCTTGTTGAGGTCTTCGCGGGCGGCATATTGCCGGTCGGAGAAATTCAGGCAGTCGCCGGGATGCGGCGCGGCGCCGGCCCCTTCGGCCTCGAGCTCCGCCCGCGTGGCGCGGCGGCGCGGCTCCAGCCCGGTGAAGCCGCAGAGATAGCGTTCCACCGCTTCCGCCAGGCAGCTCGCGCGCGCCTGGTCCAGGGTCCGCCCCTTGCCGGCCGCGCCGGCGGGCCGGCCGACCAGCCGGTTCTGCCGCGGGCCGGCCTGCTGGCCCGGCATCGCCTGGCGGGCGGCGATCACCGGCATCGACGGCTTCGGGGAGCGATCCTCCAGCCCGGCGATCAGCCCGGTCAGCGGGCTGACATAGGGTTCCAGCCGGCGCACCACGTCGGCCGCCGCGGCGATGCGCCAGCCGCCGTCCGACTGCCGGGCCAGTTCGCGGGACTGCAGGCGCAGCGGGCGCTGGGCGTCGCGCAGGGCCCGTGCCGGGTCGAGCGGCTCGCCGCAATCGGGACAGGCCGGGGCGGCGCGCAGCAGATGCCTGCTGGTCGTGCGATTGCCATCCTCGAAGGCCAGGATCGTCCGCTCCGCCTCAATGCCGGCCCCGCCGGCAAGAAGGCGCGCCAGTTCCAGCACGGCCGTGCCGGATGCCGCCATCAGGCTGGCCGTGCTGTAGGCCCGTGCCGGGCGGATCGCACCGCTGCCCGCCGCGACCAGGCGATCGCCGGGGCGGTTCTCCTCCAGGGCCCGGGCAAGACAGGTCCAGCAGGGGGCCGCATCGGGCCGGAACAGGGGCCCCAGGCGCGGCTCGCTGCCGCCGGGCTTGAACGGCATCCAGGACCGGCCGGTACGGCGCATGCGGCGGTGGAGGGCAGACAGGGCCGGATTCAGGTGATCGTCCACGCAGACCAGCAGCAGGTCGGCATCGCCCTGCGCCACGGGGGGCAGGCCGATATCCTTCAGGGCGCGGCGGACATATCCGGTCGCTTCGCGCGTGGCGCCGTCGTTGGGCACTGCCTTGACCGCGATCCTGCGGCCGGCGAGGTGCCGCTCCGCGTCGATCGGCGACAGGCCCAGCTCGACCCAGAGCGCCTGGCGGGAGGCCGGGGCGGCGGCATCCAGATAGCCGGCATATCCCTTGTCCAGCATGTTGGCCAGCGCCGCGCGCAGGCGCTCCTCCGGCAGCCGGCCGGCGAAAGCGGCAAGCACCTGGGACAGCGTCCTGCTTCCGTCCAGATGGTCCAGCAGGGCGACATAGAGCTTGCCGTTCAGGCGGAAGCTGCGATGTTCCGAGAGTAGCAGGACCTGCCGCTCGCTGAGGACATGGACGGAGAAGTGCGGGTTCACTCCGATCTTCCGATCGGTCTGGAACGCGGTCATCGGGCGGCTCTCGTTCGCTTGGCGGGAGATGTCTGGCGGGATGGCGGGGCTCCGGGGCTGGGCGTCGATGAGGTGCCGGCCGCGCGGGTGGCGGGCCGGCAGGGCGCGGCATCCTAGCAGAGATGCGGGCCATCGATGACCGCCCGGCGTCGGCCCGATGTCCGGGGATGACGGCCGGTGCAGGGGGTAAGCCTTTGCCCGTGGGGCAGGCTTCCGATAGCCTTGATCCAGGGCCATGACGACATCCGGGGCATATCGTCCCGGCAGCGGCATGCAGGGAACGGCGATGCAGGATTTCGGCGGCTTTTGCGAGACCTACCTTCAGCGATGGGAGCAGCGCTGCACGGTCCGCAACGCCGAACGCACCCGGTTCCGGGAACTGGCGCCCGACGACCCGATCTTCCCGCTGTCGCTGCAGCCCGTCGCAGCGCATCCCGACGTGGCGGCGCTGGGCGCCGATGGACGTCGCGAACTGCTGGTCCGCAGCGCATTCGCGATGCAGTCGGGCATCGCCGGTGCCGAGGTCGATGTCGTCGCCCTGCTCTGCGGCCGCCTGGCCAATGGCCGGCACGACTTCGGTTTGCCGAGATCGGCGCGTCAGGTCGCCCTGGCGGTCGGCGTGGACGAGTTCTATCACGCGCTGGTCGCACGGGAGTTCATCGAGGACCTGTCCTGGGCCACGGGGATCGAGCCGGGTCGCGAGGTCCGGCCCGAGGCCAAGTCCGGCATCGAGATCGGCCTGGACTACCTGCGGGAGGCATGCCCGGCCGAGCTGCTGCCGCTGGCGGAACTCGTCGCCCTGTGCTTCGCCGAGCATTTCGTGACCGAGAGCATGTTCGACACCCTGAAGTCGGCCCCCAGGGATGCCGCCTATACCGTCGCGACCCGCGAGCACATGATCGACGAGGGCCGGCACCAGCGCTTTTTCGAACTGCTGCTGCAGCATGTCTGGATCGCGATCGACGAGGAGCGCCGCATCGCCTTCGGCCGGTTGCTGCCGGGATTCCTGGATGCCTTCCTGGCCAGCTTCCCGTCGATCCGGGAACAGTATGTCAGCATTCTCGGCGCCCTGGGCTTCGCCGAGGATCGCGGGTCCGGAATACTGGACGAGGTCTTTGCTGTCGACCGGGGCGATGCCCCGCCGCCGGCGAAGCACGAATTCCTCTTTGCCCGCCACAGCCTCAGCCTGTTGCAGATCTCCGACCTGGTGTCCCACGGGCCGACGCGGCAATGCCTGGTGGATGCCGGCTGGTGGCCGGCGCCGGCCGAGAGCGAATTGTCGGTCGCATAGTGCGGGCCAGACAGGAAGGCCCGGCGCGTCGCAGCGCACGGCATCGAGGGCCGGTCCGTTGAAATTCGCACTCATGGTCTGGCATGCCGCGGACGGCCGGCGGCTCTACATCCTGCTCACGCTGGCGGTCATCATGATCAGCACCGTGGGCATCCTCGTCATCATCAGCGAGATCGTGACAATCAGCGAGACCGGGACCCCGGGCCTCCTGACCCTCGTTCTGTTCGTCGGCGCGGCCGTCGGGTTGATCGGCGGCCATTCCTTCGGGCAGCGCACCGCCGCCGCGATCGTGGAGAGCCAGCTGGACCAGATCCGGCGACAGCTTGCCTCCCGGGTGCGCCAGGTCGAATACAACCAGTTCGAGGATATCGGCAGCACGCGGATCTACGACGTCCTGACGCGGAACTCGGCGATCGTCTCGGAAGCGTCGATGCTGGTGTTCGGCTGTTTTGCCGCCATCGGGTCCCTGGTCTTCGGTGGCCTCTACACCCTGATCCTGTCGCCGCTCGTGTTCTTCACCATGCTCGCGGTGATGCTGGCCGGCATGTTCTTCTTCCGGATGGTGCAGCGCGGGATCCGGCTGGCAATGGTGCGGACGGGCGCGGCGGAAACCGGCTTCCTGAGCCTCTTCGCCCATTTGCTGCACGGCTTCAAGGAAGTGCGCCTGCACCGGCCGCGTGGCGACTCGCTGGAACGGGACCGCCTGGTGCCTGCGTCGCTGGAGATGCGCGACATCCGCGTCGAAGGTGTGCGCCGGATCAACGGGAGCATCATCGTCTCCCTGAGCCTGTTCTACGTGAACGTGACCGTCATCGCGTTCCTGCTGCCGCCCTTCCTGGACGACCTGACGGTGGTCGCCAAGGCGATCTACGTCGCGCTGTTCCTGCTGTCGGCCGTCGACCTTGTGGCGCGGGCGCTGCCGCTGCTGCAGCGCGCGGGCATGGCGCTCGACGAACTGGACAAGGTACAGGACGCCCTTGCCGCTCATGGCGTTGCCGGCGACGATGACGCGCCGCCGCCGGATTTCGCCCGCATCGATCTGGAGCGGATCTCCTTCAACTATCGCGATCCCGACGGTACGCCGGTCTTTTCCATCGGCCCGCTCTCGTTGTCGATCGCGCGGGGCGAGACGCTGTTCATCGTTGGCGGCAATGGCAGCGGGAAATCCACCTTCCTCAAGGTGCTGACCCGCCTCTATGTGCCCGACAACGGCACCATCTCGGTGGACGGCCGGGTGCTGGAGCCCGCCGCGGCGCCGTCCTATCGCGCCCTGTTCTCGGCGGTGTTCGCCGATTTCCATCTGTTCGACCGGCTCTACGGCCTGGAGGACAGGACGCCGGAGCAGGTCAACGGCCTGCTGGACGAACTTGGCATCGGCAACAAGCTGCGCAGCGCCGACGGCAGGTTCTCCACGACGGACCTGTCGACCGGCCAGCGCAAGCGCATCGCCTTCGCCGTGGCCCTGCTGGAGGAGCGACCGATCCTGGTCCTCGACGAGGTTGCTGCCGACCAGGACCCCGAGTTCCGCGACCAGTTCTACAGGCAGTGGCTGCCCCGGCTGAAACGGGAAGGGCGCACCCTGGTCGTGGTCAGCCATGACGACCGCTACGAGGATGTCGCAGACCGGGTGGTGCGCTTCCGCGACGGCGGTATCGCCGCAATCACCGACCGGGCCGAACCGTGACCGCCGCCGCGTGGACCGGATCGGGCAGGCGCACCGCCTTCGCTGCGGCCTTGCTGGCGGAGCGGCCGGTCCCGATACTCCACGCCGGTGCTGCCGTCCGGGACCGCGCGTTACGCGGCCTGTTCCGCGGGCAGCGGCTGCACCGACTGAAACGGGAAGGAGGCCCCTTGACCCTGGTCAGCCATGACGACGGCTGCATCGCTGCCATCGCCGGCAGGATGGGCCGGTGAGCGCCGCCGCGACGGGCCCGGGCGGCACCCGGCTGTTCTCCCGGGGCGAGCGGGTCGTCGCCTGGCTGATCGTCCTGACGATCATTTTCTCGGCAGTGGCGCTGCTGCTCTGGCGTTTCGTTTTCGTGGCGATCGAGCCGGGCGAGGCGGGCGTGCGGTACAGCCTGCTTGGCGGCGGCACCGTTGCCGACGAGGTGCTGCCGGAGGGCTATGCGATGAAGCTGCCCTGGGACCGGATCTACCGCTACGAGGTCCGCATCCAGCAGATGCCCTTCAAGATGAAGGCCTTGTCGACGGAAGGCATGGTGATCGACATTGCCGGCACCGTCCTCTATCAGCCGAGATACGATGCGCTGCCGAAGATGCAGCGGGATGTGGGGCCGGACTATCGTGCCCGCCTGGTGGCTCCCGTAGTGGTCGCCGCGGTGCGCCGGGCCGTGGCGAACTACGATTCCCATGCGCTCTACACCCTGGATTTCCACAGCTTCGAGGAGGAGATCCGGTTGCAGCTGGACCAGCATCCCGCCGCCGAGTTCGTGAACTATGCGCAGGTGCTGATCCGCGAGCTCACCCTGCCGCCCAAGATCAGCCTGGCGATCGAGGACAAGCTGGCACAGGAACAGCAGGCAGCCTCCTACGAGTACCGCATCCTGGCACAGGAGCAGGAGGCCAACCGCCAGCGCATCGAGGCGATCGGCATCCGGAACTTCTACGCCATCGTCTCCCAGGCCCTGACGGATTCCCTGCTGACCTGGCGCGGGATCGAGGCGACGGTGGAACTGTCGAAGTCGAACAATGCCAAGATCGTCGTGGTTGGCGGCAATCGCGAGCAGATGCCGCTGATCCTCGGCAGCGAGATCGCGCAATCGCCGCCGGGGCGGGTGCCGGTGGCTCCGCTGGCGGCAGAGGACGCGCCGAAGCTGCCCGACTGGTCGACCCTGCCCAGCCTGTTCCCCAGGGGGGCGCGCGGCCTGGACGCCAGGGGCATCGGCCGGCCGGCGACCGGGCCGGTGACGCCCGCGCTGAAACCTGGCCCGGGCACGGGCCCGGTCCCGTTCGGCGGGTTGGGGGAAGGGCCGATCCTGGGGGCCCGCGATCCGCTGGACAGCATTGACATACCGGCGCCGGGTCTCGTGGAATGAGGCCCGCGCCCCGTCGAACGCGGCGAAGGAGGCCCGGATGTTTCCGTTCGTGCTCGGACTGATCTACCTGCTGCTCTGCTTCGCGGTCGCCTGGCTGGGGCGCCATACGCCGATCGGTGCGCTGGGTGTGCTGGTCCTCGCGATCCTGCTGACGCCGGTCATTGTCTTCCTGGCGATGATGGCGCTGTCCCGCCCGCGGGTTGCCCGATAGGCGGGGCCTGCCCGCGCCAGGGTTCGCCCGTCGGACGCCCTGCCCGGCGGGCGGCCGCCAAGGCCCGGCGGGGAATTGGACAGGCCGACTGCCGGGGCACTACCATGACGGCACGGCCCAGGGGCGGCTGACATCGATCATTCTCCGGGAGGTTGCCATGAGTGTTGCCGAAGACGCATCAGACGGTGCCGAAGAGGCCGCCCCCGCGATCGACCATGCCCGGGTCGCCGAGATCATCCGCAATCATTCCTATGCGGCGGCGGCGGGCGGGCTGATCCCGGTGCCCGCGCTCGATATCGTCGTCGCGACGACCGCGCAGCTCCGGATGATCGCCAAGCTGTCGGATATCTATGGCGTGCGGTTCTCGGAGCAGGCGGTGAAGTCGGCGATCAGCTCGCTCCTCGCAACCGTCGTGCCGCCCGCCCTGATCGGCTATCCGGCGCTGTCGCTGGCGAAGAGCGTGCCTGTGGTCGGCCAGCTCCTCGGCATTGCGACCCTGCCGGCGATCAACGGCGTCGTGACCTGGGCGCTGGGCAGGTCCTTTGCCTGGCATTTCGCGCGCGGCGGAAGTTTCGACAATCTCAAGCCGGCGGATCTTGCCGACAAGTTCAAGCAGGAGTTGAAGGCCGGCAAGGCGGCGATGAGCGGGTCGCGCCGCGCCGCCGCGGACGGCACCGCGCCGGACGCCGACCCGGCAACGTCCTGACGCGACCTGTGGAGACGGCTGGCAGCACGGCCGACCGGCCGGTGGGCGGGGTGGGCACGTGGCGGATCTGACGGCGGAACAGCTGGTCGCCCTGGTGGAGCGCGACTATTTCGGCAATGTCGATGCGAAGAACCTGGACGGAGTTCTCGCTGCACTGGCCCCGGAGGCGCGGCTGACGGTGCAGACCGCCTTCGTCACCCATGAGGGCCGGGATACCGGCATCCGGCGCATGCTGACGGACTTCTTCGCTGCGTTCAGCGAGGGCTGGCACGGCGATTTCGCCCATGTGGTCGATGTGCCGAACCAGCGGGTCGCCAGCCGTTTCGACGTGCGCCTGGTCGATCCGGCCGGCAAGGCGGCGACGGCCAGCAACGCCAACTTCTTCCAGATGCGCGACGGGCTGATCGCCGAGATCTTCGTCTATATGAGCATCGAGAACGTCCTCAAGTAGGCCGCGCAGAAGGCCATTCCCGGGGAGGGGGACCGCCATGCCGATGGCCGACAGCCGGGGCGCGCAGATCCACTACGAAGTGTTCGGCGAGGGCATGCCGGTGCTGTTCCTGCACGAGTTCGCCGGCGACCATCGCAGCTGGATCGACCAGGTCCGGCGCTTCGCCCGGGGGCATCGCTGCATCTGCCTGTCCGCGCGCGGCTATCCGCCGTCGGATGCCCCGGCGGATGCCGACAGCTACAGCCAGGCCCTGGCCAATGCCGATGCGCTGGCCGTGCTCGACGCGCTGGCGATCGAGCAGGCGCATATCGTCGGCCTCAGCATGGGCGCCTATACCGCGCTGCAGCTCGCGATCTACCACCCGGCGCGGGTGCGTGCGGTGGTCGCGGCAAGCGGCGGCTCCGGCGCCTATCGCCCGACGCGGGATGCCTTCATCGCGCAGACCCTGGCGTCCGCCGACGCGATCCAGGCGGCCGGCGCCCTGCCGGTGGAGGAGATGGGCATCGCGGCGACCCGGATCCAGCTGTTGCGCAAGGATCCGCTGGGCTGGGCGCTGTTCTGCGCCAACCTGTCGGAGCATCCGGCGCAGGCGGCGGCCCATACCCTGCGCGGGATCCAGGCCGCCCGCCCCTCGCTCTACGACCTGGAGACGGCGCTGTCGCAGGTGGACGCCCCGGTCCTGCTGCTGGTCGGCGACGAGGACGAGCCCTGCCTCGACGTGAACCTCTGGCTGAAGCGGATCATGCGCACCGCGCGGCTGCAGGTCCTGCCGGGCACCGGCCATGCCGTGAACCTGGAGGAGCCCGCAGCCTTCAACGCCGCGGTGGCGTCGTTCCTGGACGCGGTGGAGACCGGCCGCTGGCGGCCCCGCGACCCGCTGGCCGCCGCCGGCGCGGACATCTATCGGGGCCGCTGAAGGGGTCGGCGACAGCGCCTGCGGCGCCGGGCGGCCGATCTGGTTGCGATGCACCTCGTCCGGGCCGATGGCAACGCGCAGCGAATGGCGATCGCGGGCGGATCCGCCGGGCTCTGTCGAGGTAGAAGCGGCGGCTCAGCCGGCGGCCAGCGCCTCCTCCACCTGATCCAGCCGGTCCTTGCCGAAGAACATCTCGCCGCCGACGAAGAAGGTCGGGATGCCGAACACGCCGCGGCCGACGGCCGCCTCGGTATTGGCCAGCAGGGCCTGCTTGACCGCGCCGTCCTGCGTGCGCGACAGCAGCGCCTGGGCGTCCAGGCCGGCGGCCTTCAGCACCCCGGCCACGGTCTCGGCTTCGTCCATCTTCTCGCCCGCCTCCCACATGCCGGCCAGGACGGCATCGATATAGGCGGGGCCGACGCCGGCATCCTGGGCGGCGATCAGTCCCCGCATGATCAGGAGGGTATTGACCGGGAAATGCGGGTTCATGCGGAAGGCGGTCAGGCCGTGCCGGGCGACGAAGCGGTGCATCTCCAGCCGCTCGTAGTCCAGCTTGCCCTTCACCTCGCCGAACGCTTCCATCGGCGAGCGGTTGTTCGTCAGCTTGAAGATGCCACCCAGCAGGCAGGGCGTGACCGTCATGGCGGCGCCCAGCCGCTGCACCGCGGGCTGCAGGACCTTGTACGCCAGATAGGCGTTCGGGCTGCCGAAATCGAATATGAACTCCACCGTCGCGGTCATGCCGCCATCCTCCCCTCGGTTGCGCCACGGTTGCCGCCCGCGGCGTCTGTTGCTGTCTGCCCCGGAACGGGGCGCTGCCTCATTCCCCCGGCGTGACCAGGGCCGTCGGCACGACCTCCCGGATCGTCGCGGCGACCTGCTGCAGCAGGCTCTGCCGCGGAAAGCCCGTGCGATAGGCCAGGCGCACCTCGCGCCGTGCGGCCGCCTCGTCGAGCGGCCGGCAGACGATCCCGGGATCGGTCGACCATCCCGGCCGCACCGACAGCGCGGGCACCAGGGTCAGGCCGAGCCCGGCGCCGACCAGGTTGACCAGGGTCTCCAGGCTGGTGGCGCTGGTATCGATCTGCCCCGGCGGCACCGCCATCGCGCAGACCTCCAGCGCCTGGTCGCGCAGGCAATGGCCGTCGGTGAGCAGCAGCAGGTGGACAGATTTCAGGTCCGCGACCGCGACCCGCTCCGCCGTGGCGAGCGGATGGTCCTTCGGCATCGCCACCAGGAAGGGCTCGCTGTAGAGCGGCAGGCATTTCAGCCCGGCATCGCCCGGATCGGTGGCGATCACCGCACCGTCCAGTTCGCCATCGGCAAGGCGGCGCAGCAGGATGTCCGTCAGGTCCTCCACGAAACCCGGATGCAGCCGCGGAAACCGCCGGCGCAGCGCCGGCAGGCAGAGCGGCAGCAGGGCCGGTGCGACGGTCGCGATCATGCCCAGGCGCAGGGCGCCGGCCTCGGGGTCCCGGCCGGCCTGCGCCAGGCGCTCGATCTCCGCGGCCTGTTGCAGGAGGATGCGGGCGCGGGCGGCGATTTCCTCGCCGACGGGCGTCGGCCGCACGATCCGGTTGGAGCGTTCGAACAGGTCCACGCCCAGATAGACCTCCAGCTTGCGGATCTGGCCGCTCAGGGTCGGCTGGCTGACATGGCAGGCCTCCGCGGCCCGGCCGAAATGCCGATGCTCCGCCACTGCGCAGACATAGCGCAGGTCCCTCAGGTTCATGCCGCCGGGCCTCTGCTGGTAGGGAATCCTTCATGCATAGGTTTAAGCTATCGAGTTTATCGGAACAATCGATTTTGCCGATGCTGCAGGGCGGTCTAGATTGAAACGTAGCGGAGGGCGCGTCGAACCGGGGCGCCCGGGCGGAAGCGAGGAGATCGAGATGACCGACCGCAGGACCCTGACCACCACGGGCGGCGCGCCCGTCGCGGACAACCAGAACAGCCTGACGGCGGGCCCGCGCGGGCCCGTGCTGATGCAAGACTATCAGCTGCTGGAGAAACTGGCGCACCAGAACCGCGAGCGGATCCCGGAGCGCGTGGTCCATGCCAAGGGCTGGGGCGCCCATGGCACCTTCACGGTGACCGGCGATATCGCGAAATATTCGCGGGCGAAGCTGTTCTCCGAGGTCGGCAAGGCGACCCCGATGATCGCCCGGTTCTCCACGGTGGCGGGCGAGCAGGGGGCGGCGGATGCCGAGCGCGACGTGCGCGGCTTCGCGCTGAAATTCTATACCGAGGAAGGCAATTGGGACCTGGTGGGCAACAACACGCCGGTGTTCTTCGTCCGCGACCCCTACAAGTTCCCGGACTTCATCCATACCCAGAAGCGGCACCCGAAGACCAACCTGCGTTCTCCCACGGCGATGTGGGACTTCTGGTCGCTGTCGCCGGAGAGCCTGCACCAGGTCACCATGCTGATGTCCGATCGCGGCCTGCCGACGGCACCGATGTACATGAACGGCTATGGCTCCCACACCTACAGCCTGTGGAACGCCGCCGGCGAGCGGTTCTGGGTGAAGTTCCACTTCAAGACCATGCAGGGCCATCGCTTCCACACCAATGCGGAAGCCGCGGAGGTCGTGGGCCGGACCCGGGAGAGCTACCAGGAGGCATTGTTCGGCGCGATCGAGCAGGGCGAATACCCGAAATGGCGGGTGTTCGTGCAGGTGATGCCGGAGGCCGATGCCGGGAAGACGCCGTACAACCCGTTCGACCTGACCAAGGTCTGGCCGCATGGCGATTATCCGCTGGTCGAGCTCGGCGTGATGGAGCTGAACCGCAACCCCGACAACTATTTCGCCGAGATCGAGCAGGCGGCGTTCAGTCCCTCCAATACCGTGCCGGGGATCGGCCACAGCCCGGACAAGATGCTGCAGGCGCGGATCTTCTCCTATGCGGATGCCCATCGCCACCGCCTGGGCACCCACTACGAGGCACTGCCGGTGAATGCGCCGCAATGCCCGGTGCAGCATTATCACAAGGACGGCGCGATGCGGTTCTTCCGGAACGACAGCGGCAACCCGGATGCCTATTACGAGCCCAACTCGATGGGCGGGCCGGTCCAGGACCCGGGCTACAGCGAGCCGCCGCTCCGGATCTCCGGCGATGCGGACCGCTACGACCACCGCGCGGGCAATGACGATTTCGGCCAGCCCCGGGCGCTGTTCCGGCTGTTCGACGATGCCCAGAAGCAGCGCCTGTTCGGCAATATCGCCGCCGCGATGCAAGGTGTGCCGGAGGCGATCGTGAAGCGCCAGCTGGCCCTGTTCGCGAAGGTGGACCCGGCATACGGCGCCGGGGTCGCCCAGGCCCTGGGCGTCAGCCTGGATCGCGACGCGGCCGAATAGGCCAGTCCCGCTCCGGAGCCTTCCCGCCGCAGGTTCGCCCTGCGGCGGGATGTCCGTCTTGCGGATGCGGGGCAGGCGGGCGAAGCTGGCGGCCCGCCGCTGCGGCGCGTGCCTGGACGGACCGGAGGCCGCCCCATGCATCTCCACCTTTCCGACGACGATTGCCGCTTTCGCGACGAGGTCCGCGCCTTCATTGCCGCGAACCTGACCCCGGAGATGCGGGCGGCGGGACGGGCGGCGACCAGCATCTTCGTGGATCCGGCCCACAGCCTGCCCTGGCAGCGTGCCCTGAACGCCCGCGGCTGGGCGGCACCCGGCTGGCCGGCGGCGCATGGCGGGCCGGGATGGAGCGGCATGCAGCGCCACATCTTCGCCGCGGAATGCGCCCGGGCCGGCGCGCCGCCGCTGGCGCCGATGGGCCTGCGCATGATCGGCCCGATCCTGATGCACCATGGCAGCGCGGCGCAGCAGGCGCACTACCTGCCCCGCATCCTGTCGGGCGAGGATTATTGGTGTCAGGGCTTCTCCGAACCGGGGGCGGGCTCCGACCTTGCCGCGCTGCAGCTCCGCGCCGACGGCGACGGCGAGGATTATGTCCTGAACGGATCGAAGATCTGGACCACCCATGCCCATTTCGCCAACCGGATGTTCTGCCTTGTGCGGACCGCCCGGGAGGGCCGGCCGCAGGCCGGGATCAGTTTTCTGCTGCTGGACATGGCGAGCCCGGGCATCGCGGTCGACCCGATCGTCACCCTGGCCGGCGAGCATGAGCTGAACCAGGTGTTCTTCACCGATGTGCGTGTCCCGAAGGCGAACCGCCTTGGCGCGGAGAACGACGGCTGGGCGGTGGCGAAGTCGCTGCTGGCCTTCGAGCGCGGCGGCGGCGCGGGGCCGGGCCTGAAGGCCTTCCTGCTGCGGCTGTCGGAAATCGCCGCGCGCGAACCCGGGGAGCTCGGGCAGGCGCCCGGTTCCGACCCGGCCATGGCGCGGCGGCTGGCGCAGGCCGAGATCATGGTCCAGGCCGTGGCGATGAGCGAGGATCGCCTGCTTTCCGCGCTGGCGGAGGGCCATAGCCCGGGGCCGGCCTCGTCGCTGCTGAAGACCCGCGCGACGGAAGCCGTGCAGGCGCTCGACGAACTGGCGGTCGACCTGGCGGGGCTGGCTGCCTGCCGCTGGCCCGCCGCCGCGGCAGGCACGGGGGACAATGCGCCCGACGTCGCGCGCGACGAAGCCCAATGGGTGACGGCGCGTTTCCTGAATAACCGTGCCGCCTCGATCTACGGCGGCTCCAACGAGATCCAGCGCGGCATCATGGCCCGCGCCATGCTGGGCCTGTAGCACGCCCGATCCTGCGTCCCGACACCAAGAGGTCCCGACATGCCGATGCTTATCCTGGCCCTGCTCGCGCTCCTGCCGCTGCACGCCGCAGTGGCGGCCGAGGCGGGGGACTGCACCTCGCCGCAGACGAACCTGGCGATGCAGGAATGCGCCGATGCCAACTACAGGGCAGCGGATGCCGCGCTGAACGCCGCCTATGGCGAGGTGATGGGCAGGCTGCGGCAGATGGACAAGGAGGATGGCCCGGACAGCGGCCTCGCCGACGCGCTGAAGGCTGCGCAGCGGGCCTGGATCCCGTTTCGCGACGGCCAGTGCGCCTGGGAGGCCGGCTTCTTCACGGGGGGCAGCATCGCGCCGCTGATCCGCCTGACCTGCCTGACGGAGCTGACCAGGGCGCGCACCGGCCAGCTGCGACAGACCCTGAAGACCTACGGCGAGAACTGAATCCGGTCTGCAGCGCCGGTCGGCGCCCGGCCCCGCGGTTCAGGCGGTGTCGTTGGCCAGCGGCGTCGTCGCCATCACGCCGAACAGCATATCCACCCTGCGCTCGTCGGTGGAAAGCGGGCAGAGCAGCCGGCGATAATGCATCAGCCTGCCGTCGCGCCGCAGATATTCCTCCATCGTCAGCTGCGGTGCGCGTTCGGCAACGGTTGCGACATAGCTGGCCAGGATCGGCATGGCCCGGTCGCCCAGATCGATCTCCTCCAGCATCCTGCCGGTCAGCTCCTCGCCGAAGCGGTTGACCACCTCGGTGCCGGCCAGCCGCATCCGGAACCGGAGCGGTTCGGTCAGCACATCGGCCAGGAAGACATGCGGCAGCAGCGCCAGGATCTCGCGAGGGCGGATGTCGCGTCGCGATGGCATGACCCTGCCGCCGCGGACCCGGTCCCAATAGGCCAGGCCGCGGGACAGGCGCGGGTCGGTGATCTCGCTCAACTCCAGCTTCATGGCTTCGGCTCACGAGGCCCGGCACCGCCGGCGGCCGGTAAGTGCCGGATTCGTGTCGCTTTTCATGCAATCAAAAGTTGTAACAACGGGAGCGTCGAGTGCGATCGCCGGCCTGTCGAGGCAGCCTGCGGGCGCGATCAGAGCAGTCACACCCACTGCGATGCGGCGGTCAGAGGCAGCATGCTCTCGCCATAATTCATCCCCGCATACCTTTATTGTTCACAAACAGGCTACAGACGGCGGCATGTTGCGCGATTCATCCTTAGCTGTCAGCAGGGAATTCAGTACGGGGCGCGATTAGGCCCGCCGACAGTGCCCGTTTCGGCACAGCAGTCATTGCGCCGCGAAGGCGGCGCCTGCCCGCAATGAGGGCAGAGAATCGCAGTTGCTACTGCAAAATATATCAATCGAAACCATCGAGTATCGCCCCGAACAGCTCCGTCACCTGCGCCTGCGGCATGTCCCGCGCGATGACCACCAGACGGGTCCGCCGGTCGGGCCCGGGCCAGGCATCGAGCCGGCGCAGCGGATGGAAGACATGCTGCACACCCTGGATCACCGCGGGCCGGTCCGGCTCCTCGGCGATGCGAACCAGTCCCTTCACCCGCAACAGGTCGGGGCCGCGGAACGCCGTCAGGGTATCCAGGAACAGCGCCAGGGCGTCCGCCGGCACGGGACGCTCCTCCACCAGGCACCAGGCCTGCACGCGGTCGTCGTGACGGTTCGGGTCGTCGGCGACAGGCGCCCCATGCCCATGCCCATGGCCGGATGCCGGGGCAAGCACCAGCCAGGGGGCGAGGTCGCGCTCCACCGGGTCCGCGCCGGCCGCTGGCAGCAGGAAGCCGGGCGCCAGGTCGCCGTCGGTCGATACCGCCAGCGGCGCCGCCGGGTTGATCCGGCGCAGCGCCGCTTCGGCCGCGGCGCGGTCCGCGGCGAGGTCGCACTTGGTCAGCACGAGGCGGTCGGCGACCGCGACCTGCTTCACCGCCTCGGCGTGGCGCGCCAGGGTCGCCGGCCCGTTCACGGCATCGAACAGGGTGGCGACCAGGTCCAGGCGGACATGCCGGGTCAGCCCCTCGTCGTGCAGCAGGGTCTGCAGGATCGGCACCGGGTCGGCGAGGCCGGTGGTTTCCAGCAGCACGCGGCGGAACGCCGGCACGGTCCCCGCAGCCCGGCGGTCGAACAGATTGCCGACGGCAAGAGCCAGGTCGCCGCGCACCGCGCAGCACAGGCAGCCGCCCTTCAACTCCACGACGGTTTCGTCCGCCGCCTCGACCAGTTCGTGGTCCAGGGCGACCTCGCCGAACTCGTTGACGATGACGGCGGTATCGGCAAAGGCGGCGCTGCGCAGCAGCCGGCCCAGCAAGGTGGTCTTGCCGGCGCCCAGAAAGCCGGTCAGGACGGTCAGCGGCAGCGGTTCGAAGGGCGGGGAATCGGGCATGGCGGGCGGGGTTCCGGGGCGGGGAGGGACGGCCCGTTATCGCCGGCCCGGCGGTTTGTGTCATCCTCGTCGCCGAACCCTGCGGGACCGGGCCGGAAACGAAGGTGCACCGATGAGCGATTCCTCCGCCGAGACCTATGACTGTTTCTGCTGCGGGCCGCTGGCCGGCGAACTCGGGCGCCTGGGGCTGCTGGGACGGATCCCGCCTGCGGCCGGTGCGGGCGCCGGGCCCGGCGGATCGCGGTGGCGCGACCTGCAGGCCCGCCGCCGTTTCCTGCGCGCCGCGGCCCTGCTTGGCGGCGGTGCGGCGACGGCCATGCTCGGGGGGACGGCCCTGCGGGCCGCCGATGGCGGTGCGGCGCTGGCGCTCGCTGCCGGGTCGGTGGCGGCCGGCGCACCGGCGGCCGCGACGGCGATCTTCTCCGGCGGCACGGTGCTGCCGGTGGACGATGCCTTTTCCGAGGCCGAGGCGCTGGCCATACGCGGCGCGCATGTCCTGGCGGCCGGCAGCCTGGACGAGGTCCGCCGGATCGCCGGCCCCGCCGCCCAGCATGTCGACCTGGAAGGGCGCACCCTGCTGCCGGGCTTCATCGAGCCGCATATGCATTTCGCCCTGCTGGCGGGCTTCGGCACCTGGCCGGATATCGGCGCGCGCAACCATCGGACCGTCGACGGCGCGCTGGCCGCGCTGAAGGCCCATGCCGCGAAGGCGCGGCCGGGGGAGTGGATCACCGCCCGGCAGTTCGACCCCTCGCTGCAGGCGGGGCCGGATGCGTTGACCATCGTCGAACTGGACCGGATTTCCGACAGCAACCCGGTCTTCGTGCTGAATGCCTCGGTGCATCTGGCCTATGTCAATTCCCGCGCATTGGAGGCGGCGGGGATCACCGCGGAGACGCCGGACCCGGTCGGCGGCGAGTTCGTCCGCGGGCCCGACGGCCGCCCCAACGGGACCATCAAGGGCGCGGCCGCGCATCTGCCCGTGCTGGCCTGCAATCCCGCGATGAGGGACCGCGACCTGCTGGAGGTCGGGCTGCAGGTCTGCGGCGGCGCCAATGCGGTCGGGATCACCACGTTCTGCGACCAGGCGACCGGCGGCCTGGGGGCCGGTGCGGACCTGGAGCTTTATCGCCGCCTGGCGGAAAGCGGCCGCCTGACGGCGCGCATGCGCCCGTCCCTGTTCCATGCGCAGGAGGCGGACTGGGACGCGATGGGCGTGGCCCGCGGCGACGGCGATGCGCTCGTGCGGCTGACCGGCTGGAAGATCGTCGCGGACGGCTCCAACCAGGGCTATACCGGCCTGCAGCGCGAGCCCTATTTCCGCACCGGCGGCAACGGCATGGCCTATATCGGGCAGGACGACCTGGTGCGGAAGGTGGTGCAGCGCGCGGGCCAGGGCTGGCAGATGGTGATCCACGGCAATGGCGACCGGGCGATCGACAATATCCTGGATGCGGTGGACGCGGCGGCCGCGGCGGGGATCGACGTGCCGGCCCTGCGGATCCGCATCGAGCATTGCTCGATCCTGCATGACGACCAGATCGCGCGGATCCGCCAGCACGGGATCTCGCCCAGCTTCCTGATCGGCCATGTCTATTACTGGGGCCAGGCGTTCCGCGACGATATTTTCGGCCCCGACAAGGCCAGGCTGCTGGACCGCACCGGCGCCTGCTCGGCGGCCGGCATCACCTGGACGATGCATTCCGATGCCACGGTGACCGAGCTCAACCCCCTGCGCTGCATCCACAATGCGGTGACCCGGCAGATGTGGCGGGAACCGGACAGCGTGCTGGCGCCGGAGGAATGCGTCAGCGTGGAGCGCGCGATCCGGGCGGTCACCCGCGATGCCGCCTGGCAATGCCATTCCGAACATGAGATCGGCAGCCTGGAGCCTGGCAAGTTCGCCGACCTGGCGATCCTGGAGGCCGATCCCCGCAAGGTCGATCCGCTCGCGATCAAGGATATCAAGGTCTCCGAGACCTGGATGAACGGCCGCCAGGTCTACCAGGCCTGACGCTGACCGGCGCGGATGTCGGCGGCGGTTGGAACCTGATGGTACCGGCCGGGGCCGGAGGAGAGCCCTCGCCTGGCAGCGCAAGGCCAGCGCGAAAGGCGCCGCTGACGGCCGGCTGAGAGGCAGGACCCCGATGCTGGCCGGTGGCGGGAGGGAAATGCGATCGGCGCGGGGTGGAAGCCGCCGGCCGTTCCAGGAAATTCTTTTTCCCCATATTGCGAAATTGTCGCGATTCCTTCGTAATGGGCATACTCCGCGCTGCAACCTGGCAGGCGGACAAGCAGGCTGCGGTGCCGAAAGGCCGATGCGTATGCCGCTGTTTTCCTGGGGGGAAAGCCATTGTGCCGGCGCGTGACGGTGTGACATCGTGTTGATTGGGGGGACGGCCTGATGGAGGTCGTGAAGCTTGTTTTCGATATTCTTGCCTTCACCTCCATCATGGTGCTGGTGGTCCTTGGGCTGGGCGTGATCGCCAGCATGATGGGCATCTTCAATTTCGCCCATGGCGAGTTCGTGCTGCTGGGCGCCTATACCGTCTACCTGTTCTCCACCGCCGGCCTGCCGGTCTGGCTGGGCATGCTGGTGGCCCCGGTGGTCGTGGGCGCGATCGGCCTGGTGCTGGAGCGCGGCATCGTGCATCGGTTCTATGCCCTGCCCGTCGCCGCGATGCTGGGGACCTGGGCGCTGGGCCTGATCATCCGCGAGATCGTTCGCGGCCTGCTGGGCGGGCTCTACTACAACGTGCCGGAGCCGGTGCCCGGCTCCTTCTCGCTGTTCGGCACCGAGGTCTCGGCCTGGCGGGCGATCGTCATCGTCGTGACGGTGCTGATCGTGGCGGGCTGCTACGCCTTCATGACCCGGACCAGCTATGGCCTGCGCATCCGCGCGGCGCTGGAGAACCCGGCGCTGGCACGGTCCTGCGGCATCTCGACCACGCAGCTCTACGCCTTCACCTTCGCCTTCGGCGCCGCCCTGGCGGGCCTCGCCGGCGCGCTGATGGTGCCGCTGTTCCAGATCTTCGCCGATCTGGGCGTGCGCTTCCTGGTCCAGGGCTTCCTGTCGGTGATGCTGGGCGGCATCGGCACCTTCGAGGGGCCGGTGCTGGGCGGCGCGCTGATCGGCGCCATGGTGCCGGGCTTCCAGTGGCTGCGGGAGATCCCGGGCCTGAGCAACCTGGTGAACCCGGTCTTCGCCGAGGTGCTCGTCTTCGTCGTGGCGATCGTGATCGTCAGGCTGCGGCCTTACGGCTTCATCAAACAGGGGAGGATCTGACATGGCCGATGACTTCAACGAGCGCGAGGCCCGCCGGCGCGGCGTCTCGCGGCGCGGCTTCCTGCAGGGCAGCGTCACCGCGGCCGGCGCCATTGCGATCGGCACCGGCAACTGGGTGCTGCCAGCGAAATGGGCCCATGCCGCGGGGCCGATCAAGATCGGCATCGCCACCGACATCACCGGCCCGATCGGTTATGCCGGCAATGCCGACTGGAACACCGCCCAGTTGGTGGTGAAGCAGATCAACGATGCCGGCGGCATCGCGGGGCGCCCGGTCGAGCTGTACCTGGAGGACACCGCCTCCAACGAGACGGTTGCCGTCGGCAATGTCCGCAAGCTGATCCAGCAGAACCAGGTCGACATGGTGCTGGGCGGCATCACCTCGTCGATGCGCCAGGCGATCAAGGACCCGATCGTGCGCCGCGGCCGGACGCTCTACATCTACCCGCAGCTCTACGAAGGGCAGGAATGCACGAAGTACCTGTTCAACACCGGGCCGACGCCGGCGCAGCAGTGCGACCGGCTGATTCCCTGGCTGATCGCCAAGGGCAACAAGCGTTTCGCCCTGCCGTCCGCGAACTATGTCTGGCCGCACCTGCTGAACGAATATGCCCGCAAGGTGATCGAGGCGAATGGCGGCGAGGTGATCTTCGAGGAATATTACCCGCTGGACCAGATCGAGTATTCCGCGACGGTGTCCAAGATCGTCGGCGAGAAGGTCGACTGCGTCTTCAACACGGTCATCCCGCCCGGTGTCGGGCCGTTCTTCAAGCAGCTCTATGAGGCCGGCTTCCAGAAGAACGGTGGCCAGCTGGCCTGCGTCTATTACGACGAGAACCTGCTGAACGTGAACAAGCAGGAGGAGATGGAGGGGCTCGCGTCCTGCCTCGACTTCTTCCAGGACATCGAGGACCCGTTCAGCCAGCAGATCCTGGCGGACTACAAGGCGATGTTCCCGGACACCCCCTACCAGTTCACCGCGGGCAGCGCCGCGTCCGGCACCTGGCGCGGCCTGAAGCTGTACGAGCAGGCGGTGATCGCCACCAACGGCGATGTGGATCGCGACGCGGTCAACGAGGCGATGCAGACCGCCAAGATCGCACAAGGGCCGGGCGGCGGCTCGGAGGTGGTGCCCGGCAAGTGGCACTGCAAGATGAACATGTACATCGCCCAGGCCCATGAGGGTAAGTACGACGTGGTCGAGAAGTACGACATGGTCGACCCGAAGGAATGCTGAGACCGTGAAGGTATCGAGACAAGGGCCGGCCTGACCGGCCCGATACGACCCGGCCGGCGCCGCGGGCCTTGTTCCTGCGGCGCCGGCCGGCCTGACTGCCCAGGCAGTTCGATTTCCAGGCGTACCGTCCGCGAGGCCCAGACGACATGTCCGAACCGGCAGATCCTGCCCCGACCGCCCCCAGCGCGACCAAGGGGGGCGCGACCGACGGGGATGGGCGTGCAGCGAAGCGCGCGGCAACCCTCAGGGCGCGGCGGCCGCGGCGCGTCCTGCCGGCGATCGAGCTGGTGACCCTGGCGGTGTTCCTGCTGTTCCCGCTGGCGCTGGAACTGACCCTGGACAACACCTACTACCTGACCGGGCTGGCCACCCGCATGCTGCTGCTGGCGATCTTCGCCATCAGCTTCGACCTGTGCTGGGGCTATTCCGGCATCATGGCCTTCGGCCAGGGCATGTTCTTCGGCGCTGCCGGCTATGTCGTCGGCCTGCTGGGGCGCGACGCAGAGCTGGCGCAGCTGGTCGTCACGGTGCCGATCGCGATCCTGGTCTCGCTGATCTTCGCGGGGCTGATCGCCTGGTTCCTGCTGCTGGGCAAGCGCGCGCCGACGATCATCTTCGTCGCCATGGGCACCCTGACCGCGTCCTATGCGGCCGAGCGGCTGGCCGGCGGCTGGACCTATATCGGCGCCGCGAACGGCCTGTCCTCCATCGAGATCATGATGCTGGGCGGGCTGGAGTTCTTCGACGGCGAGTACAAGTTCTACTACCTGGCGCTGGCCTTCCTGGTCGCGGTCTATGCGCTGTGCCGCATGGTGGTGAAGTCGCAGTTCGGCCTGGTGCTGGCCGGCATCCGCGAGAACGAGGAGCGACTGGCCTTCTTCGGCTACCGGGTACAGGCCTTCAAGGCGGTGATCTTCACCTTCGCCGGTGCAGTGGCGGGCCTTGCCGGCGCGCTCTACAGCTATCACGAGGGCTATGCCGGCATCGACATGCTGGGCATCCAGACCTCCACCATGGCGGTGCTCTATTCCTTCGTCGGCGGCACCGGCACCCTGATCGGGCCGGTGATCGGCGTGGTCGCGGTGGAAGTCGCGACCAACTGGCTGGCCGATGTGGAGGGGATCCGCAACTACTGGCAGTCGATCCTGGGCCTGCTGCTGCTGGTGGTGATCGCCTATCGCCCGACCGGCCTGCTGGGCTTCCTGGTCTCCCACCGGGAACGGGTCGGCTCCTACGGCCGGCCGCCGAAGCGGAACGGGTGAACGCGATGGCGCTTCTCGAGGTCCGCGACGTCGGCAAGACCTTCGGTGGGCTGAAGGCCCTGGAGGGGGTCTCCGTCGATGTCCAGGCGAACAGCTTCCACGGGCTGATCGGCCCCAACGGCTCGGGCAAGAGCACCCTGTTGAAGGCGATCGCGGGCGCGCATTTCGCCAGCACCGGCACGATCACCTTCGACGGCGCCGACATCACGCGGGCGGAGCCCTATGAGCGGGCGCGGGCGGGGCTGAGCCTGAAGTTCCAGATCACCGCCGTGCTGCCCGCCCTGTCGGTCTACGACAATGTGCTGATCGTGCTGCAGACCCGGAACAGCATCTGGCAGCTGATCCGGTCCCGCAGCCGCGGCGAGATGCACGACCGGGTGATGGAGGCGCTGCAGCGGTTCCGCCTGGCCGACCATGCCGATGTGCTGGCCGGCGAACTGAGCCACGGCCAGCAGCAATGGCTGGAAATCGCCATGGCGCTGGCGCCGCAGCCGAAGCTCCTGCTGCTGGACGAGCCGACCGGCGGCATGAGCCCGGAGGAGCGAAGGGTCACCGGCGAGCTGCTGCAGCCGATCCGGAAGTGGTGCGCGCTGGTGATCGTCGAGCACGACCTGGATTTCATCAAGGACATCTGCGACCACCTGACCGTGCTGCAGCAGGGCCAGGTGCTGGAGAGCGGCACGGTTGCGGAGATCGAGCGCTCCGAGAAGGTGCAGGAGGTCTATACCACCCGTGTCTGACGCAAGCCCCCCTGCCGACCTGCAGGCGCCCCTCCTGGACGTGCAGGCGCTCTCCTCCGGCTATGGCCGCAGCCAGGTGCTGTTCGATGTCTCGCTGAAGTCGCCACGCCGCGGCGCGGTGGCCGTGCTGGGCCGCAACGGCGCCGGGAAGACGACCCTCCTGAAGACCCTGGCGGGCGAGCTTAAGCCGATGTCGGGCCGCATCGGCTTCGATGGCCGCGATGCCACGTCGGAGGCGACGGAATCGCGGATGCGGCGCGGCATCGGCTATGTGCCGCAGGAACATGCCGTGTTCGGCCGCCTCACCGTGCGGGAGAATCTCCGGCTGGGTGCGCTGACGATGCGCAACGAGGAGGCGGTCGGCACCGTCCTGGAATTCTTCCCCAAGCTGGGCGAACGGCTCGGCCAGCAGGCGGGCACCCTGTCGGGCGGCGAGCGCAAGATGCTGGCGATCGGGCGCGCCCTGCTGGGCCGGCCCTCGCTGCTGATGCTGGACGAACCGACCGAGGGCGTGTGGGTCGGCGTGATCGAGGAGATCGCCGACCGCCTGATGAAGCTGCGCCAGGAGATCGCCATCGTCATCGTCGAGCAGCATGTCGAACTGGCGCTGAAGATCGCGGACTATGCCTATGTCATGGACCGCGGCGAGATCGCGCTGGAAGGTCCGGCCGACCAGGTGCGCGACGACCCGAAGCTGCTGCGCTACCTCGCGCCATAAACCGGCCCTGCCGGCGGCGGGCGGTCAGTCCTTCCCGGCAAGGGCCTCCGGATCCGCCTGCTGGATGGTGCCGCGCAGGTCCGCGACCTCGTGGCGCAGCGCGCGCAGTTCGGTCAGCAGCTCGGCGCGCTCCACCTGCGCGCGCGACTCGATCTCCGCCCTGGCCAGCTGGGTTTCCTCGTCATGCGCGGTCTGCATCGCGTTCACGATCAGCGCGATGAACAGGTTCAGCACCGCGAAGCTGGTGATCACGATGAACGGCACGAAGAACAGCCAGGCCAGCGGGTGCACCTCCATCACCGGCCGCACGATGCCCATCGACCAGCTTTCCAGGGTCATGATCTGGAACAGCGAGTACATCGAGCTGCCGATCGAGCCGAACCATTGCGGGAAGCTGGCGCCATAGAGCTTCGTGGCGATCACCGCGGCCACGTAGTAGGCGATCGCCAGCACCGCGATTACCGACCCCATGCCCGGCAGCGCGGTCAGCAGGGCGCCGACCACCGCCCGCATCTGGGGAATCACCGAGATCAGCCGCAGCACCCGCAGGACGCGCAGCGCCCGCAGCACCGAGAATTCGCCGGCCGCCGGGACCAGGGCGATGCCCACCACGATGAAGTCGAAGATGTTCCAGCCGTCGCGGAAGAACCGCAGGCGCTGGACGTATATCTTCAGCAGCAGCTCGACCACGAAGACCGACAGCGCCGCCACGTCGAGCAACTCCAGCACAGGGCCGGCGGCATCCATCGCCTCTGTCGAGGTCTCCAAGCCCAGGGTCACCGCGTTGATCACGATGACCGCGGCAACGGCCATGTTGAAGGCACGGCTCTCGGTCAGCCGGCGGGCCCTCTCGCGCAGGTCAGGCATGGCTGCGGCCGGCCGCTGCTCCGGCGGGGTCGCGGACAGCGATGGTCCGCGCCGGTTCGATCGTCGCTTGCGAAATCGTGCCTGCCATTCCTGCCCTGCAGCCTGACCCTCTGCGCCATCGGGCGCCCGCAGGTTCGCATACCGGTTCTGGCGGAGCGACGCAATCGGCGTTCCCGGACCCGCGGGACCGCCAGGCTCAACCGATCAGGCGCAGCACCAGCGACGGTTTCAGCCGCTCCCAGACATCGGCCTGGCGGAAGCTGTCGCCGGCATGCAGCTTCTGCCAGTAGGCCGCGATCGCGGGGCTGGCGGCGATGCGCCTGCCCTGGCGGACGAAGCGCAGGCGCGCCAGGAACACCGTCGCCACCACGTCGGCGGCGCCATAGCGCGCGCCGCCCAGGAACGGCCCGCCGGCAAGGCCCTGTTCAAGCATCTGCATGAGGCCATCGACCTCTGCGTTCAGGGCGGCCCAGCGCGGGGCCTGGGGCTGCGAAAAGGCGGCGACGCGCCGGTCGAAGATTTCGGCGCGCCTGCGATAGACCTCGGCAAGGTCGGGGTTGGCCCCGGCCAGCTGGAGCATGTCGCCGCGAATCTTCCCCAGCTTGCGGGGGATCAGGAAGCGGGCGACCGGGTTCCAGCCCAGCAGCCAGGCGAAGGTGTATTGGTCCACCGGGAAGCGGTAGAGCCGGGCCAGGATCCCGTCCTCCGCCGCATCCGCGGCATCGGGGAAGGCATGTTCCAGGATCAGGCGGCTGTCGGGCAGAAGGCGGTCCGGGTCGCCGGCCCCGTCGCCGGGCAGGGCGAGCACCGGAACCGTCATCTCCGGGTTCAGGCGGACGAACCAGGGCGCCTGGTTTTCCCGCGTCCGGTGGATGTCGACGAGCCGGCTGTCGAACCGCAGCCCGGCCTCGATCAGGGCCAGCCTGGCGATCATCGAATAGTACGACGAGGCCGCATGGTAGAGGAGGGGAGGCCGAACGGTCGCCATGATATGCCCCGGTTCTCGCTTGTTCCCGATGTCGATCGCACTGGGTCGATAGCACTGGGTCGATAGCACAGGGCGCGGGCAGGTGCACTGGGCTGCGCCGGCAGGCCCGGGGTCAGGAACCGGACCAGAGACTGCCGGCCGGCGACCGCCCCGCCAGCGGGGCCAGGAGGCGCTGGGCCTCGTCGAGGGAAGCGTGCGTGCCGATGTCGATGAACCGGCGGGCCCCGCGAAACGCCCATATCGCCCCTGCCGGCAATGTCGACAGCAGGTCGCGCTCCAGCGAGCCGCCGCTCCAGGTGCGGATCGACGCCAGGACGGCAGGGGAGAGCAGATAGATGCCGGCATTGATCCAGCTGGCTTCGTCATCCCTGCCGGCCGGGCGCTTTTCGGCGAAACGCAGGACCCGGTCCGCATCGTCCAGGGTGAGGGCGCCGTAGCGGCCCGGGTCCCGGACCCTGGCGGCGACCAGTCCGACCTCGGCGCCGGTCCTGCGGAACTGCGCGCAGAACGCGGCGAGCGCGACATCGACGAGGGTATCGCCGTTCATGACCAGGCAAGGCGCATCGCCCGGCCAGCCCTCCCCGAGGGCCATCGCCAGCGCCCCGGCGGTCCCCAGCGGCGCGGCCTCGATCGACCAGTCGATCGGCAACGGGAGATGGCCGGCCGCGGCCTGCAGCCGTGCGATCACCGGGTCGGCGCGATGACCGAGCGCGAAGCGGATCCGTGCCAGGTTCTGCCCGGCGCACCAGGCGAGCAGATAGTCGAGGAACGGCCGGCCGTGGATCGGCGCCAGGATCTTCGGCAGGTCCGGGTCGATGCTGCCCTGCAGCCGTGTGCCCAGGCCGCCGGCCAGGACGATCATGCCGGGCAGCGGCGGCGGTGCCGTCATCGGGCTCCGACCGCCGGCCGGTCCAGTTGCGCAAGCCGCAGGCCGTCCTGCAGCCCGGTCGCGGGGCGCCAGCCCAGGGCGGCGATGGCCGAGGAATCCAGCACCTTGCGCGGCATCCCGTCCGGCCGGCTCGGGTCGTAGCGCAGCTCCCCGCGGAAGCCGACCGCCGCGGCAATGGCGGCGGCCAGCTCTGCGATGCTGATGCCGCTGCCGGAGCCGGCATTGAGATGGCCGGGGCCGGCGAAGCGCTCATAGGCGAGGAGGACCGCGTCGGCCGCATCGTCGACATAGAGGAAATCGCGCACCGCCCGCCCGGTGCCCCAGATCGCCACCGACGGCGCGCCCTCCCGCCGGGCCGCGATCATCCGCGCGGCCAGGGCGGGGATTACGTGGGCGCGTTCCGGATCCGCATGGGCCGGGTCGCCCGGGCCGTAGAGGTTCGCCGGGACGACGCTGACATATCCCCGGCCGAACTCCTGCTGCAGCAGGGCGCAGAGCCGCATGCCGGCGATCTTGGCCAGGGCATAGCCCTCGTTGGTCGGTTCCAGCGGCCCGGTCAGCAGGCTGTCTTCCGCGATCGGCTGCGCGGCCTCGCGCGGATAGACACAGGAGGCGCCGAGATAGACCAGGCGGTCGACCCCGGTGTCATGGGCGCCGAGGATGACGGTCTCCGCGATGGCGAGATTGTCGCGCATCAGCGACGCGGGATGCGCCGCGTTCTCCGCGATGCCGCCGACCCGGCCGGCGGCCACGATCACCCCGTCGGGCCGGTTGTCCCGCAGCCAGTCGCGGGTGGCTGCGCCGTCGCGCAGGTCGAGCGCGCCGCGACCCACCCGCAGGACCTCGGCGCCGGCCGCCTGCAGCCGGCGGCAGACCGCGCTGCCGACCATCCCGGCATGGCCGGCAACCCAGATGCGCCGGCCGGCGACCGGGAAGATGGCCTGGGCCGTCATCGGTCAGACGTTGCGGTAGCGGTGCGGGTTCAGCATCCGGTAGCCCTTGATCAGCTCGCCGATCCCGGCATCCAGGCTGTGCGCCGGGCGGAATCCCGTCGCCTCGATCCGGGCGTTGGAGACGATATAGTCGCGCTGGTCCGGGTCCTTGCCCACCGGCGCCTCCAGGAAGGTGAAGCCGGGGACCTGCCGGGCGATCGCCTCGCACAGCTCCCATTTCGACAGGTTCGCATCCGACAGGCCGACGTTGAAGGGCCGCCCCTGCATCGCCTCGAACTGCGCGAGCCCGTGCAGGAAGGCGCGGGCGACGTCGCGGACATGGATGTAGTTGCGCTTGAAATGCGCCTCGAACAGCACGAGCGCCCGGTCGCTGACCGCGCGATAGACGAAGTCGTTGACCAGCAGGTCCATCCGCATGCGCGGCGCCATGCCGAACACCGTGGCCAGCCGGAAGCTGATCGTGTTGTCGCGGGCGAGCGCGATCTCTTCCGCCTCGACCTTGGTCCGGCCGTACAGCGAGACCGGCCGCAGGGGCGAGTCCTCGGTGCAATGCTTGCCGGGCTCGCCGATCCCGTAGCCGCTGTTGCTGATCGGGATCAGCAGGCGCTGGGCCGGCGCCATCATCTCCGTCAGGGTCGCGATGGCGTCCCGGTTGGTGCTGACCGCACCGATCTGGTCGCGATCGCAGAGCGGCGCGCCGACCAAGGCGGCCAGCGGGATCACCACATCGGCCCGCGCCAGCAGCGGTTGCAGGACCGCCCGGTCCCGCGCATCCCCGCGCACGGCATCGAAGCCCGGCTCCGCGCAGGACGCGGCCAGGCTGTTCTCGCCGAACTGGAAGCTGTCCAGCACGGTGACCCGGTGGCCGGCCTGCAGCAGCGCCGGCACCATCATCGATCCCAGATAGCCGGCGCCGCCGGTGACCAGGATCCGCAGGCCCCCGGTCATCGCGTGGCCTCGCCGAGGACCCGGGCCAGCCGGTCGATCTGGGGGGTCAGGTCGCGCGGCAGGTTGCCCACGAAGAAGCCGCGGTCATGCACCCGGCCGGCATGCGGCAGATCGCCCACCACCGAATGGTCGAAGAAGCGGATCGCCGGATGCCGGACGAAGCAGCCGCCGGTGACGATGCGGAAGGCGATCGACGCCTCCTTCAGCGCGGCCATGACGCGGCCCCGGTCGATGCTGTCGTCGCGCAGCACCAGCGGGAAGGAAAAGGCGGAGCTGGTGCCATGCTCGCGCTGCATGCGGACGGCGGGGTGATTGCCGAACCGGTCCTGGAAGGTGGCGAGGTTGGCGCGGCGCAGCGCGGTATGCGCCGGCAGCTTGCGCAGCTGCTCCAGGCCGACCGCGGCATGCAGCTCGCCCGGCCGCAGGTTGTAGCCCGGCAGGATGAACTTGTAGGCCTCGAAGAAATCCTCCTCGCCGCGCGCATGGACCGGGCTGTCGGGCGCGAGGTCCCGCGTCCAGCCATGGGCGCGCAGGCAGCGCGCCAGGTCGGCCGTCTCCCGGTCGTCGGTCAGCAGCATGCCGCCTTCCATGGTCGAGATGTGGTGGGAGAAGAAGAAGCTGGCGGTGGCGATGTCGCCGAAGGTGCCGGTCTTCCGCCCGGCGAGCGAGGCATCCAGCGATTCGCAATTGTCCTCGAACAGCAGCAGGCCATGCCGGTTGCAGAACGCCTGCAGCGCCTCGAAGTCGCAGGGATTGCCCAGGATGCTGACCGCCATGACCATCTTCGTGCGCGGGGTCAGCGCCTTCTCCAGCGCCGCCGGGTCGATGTTCAGGGTGTCGGGGTCGATATCCACGAAGCGCAGGTGCAGCCCGTATTGCTGCAGCGGGTGGAAGGTGGTGCTCCAGGACAGGGCCGGGACGATCACCTCGTCGCCGCGCGACAGCCGGGCCGGCGCGGTGAAGAACTGGCTGGCCACGCCGACCAGGTTGGCGGACGAGCCGGAATTCACCATCACCCCGTGGGCGCGGCCGTGATAGGCGGCGAAGGCGGCCTCGAACGCGCGCACCTTCTCGCCCATGGTGAACATGCCGCTGGCGATCACGGCGGCGAGGGCGGCCGGCTCGGCCGCGTCCCATTGCGGTGCCGCCAGCGGATAGAACGGCTCTTCGACCTGCATCATGTACCCTGTGAACCGGTTCGTCTGTCCCGTGACGGCCCCTGCGACGGCTCCCCGGGTTGCCGGGAAGCACTAGCCTCGATCCCGGTCGATTGCAAAGACCGGAAGGGCTGCCGCGCGCCGCACGGCTGCGCTACGTGCAACAATCGTTCCGCCACATTACGATGGCGGGGTGAAGCCAAGGTTTTCCGGCGCCGGCCTGTGCAGCCAGTGGCGCCCCATCATCCGGGACGGCCCTCTTGATCATCTCCCGTACGCCCTTCCGCATCTCGTTCTTCGGGGGCGGCACGGACTACCCGGCCTGGTATCGCGAGCATGGCGGCTGCGTCGTCGGCACCACGATCGATAAGTACTGCTATATCGCGCTGCGCAGGCTGCCGCCGTTCTTCTCCCACCGGCACCGCTTCGTCTACAGCCGCATCGAGATGGTCAGCCGGATCGACGAGATCGAGCATCCGGCAATCCGTGCCGTGCTGCAGGAATACCCGCCCGAGCATGGGCTGGAGGTGCATCACGACGGCGATGTGCCGGCGCGGTCGGGGATCGGCTCCTCCTCGGCCTTCACCGTCGGCCTGCTCAACGCCTTGAACACTCTGGGCGGGGTCCATATGGCGCCCGCCGACCTGGCACGCGAGGCGATCCGCATCGAGCAGGAGGTGGCCTGCGAGGCGGTGGGCTCGCAGGACCAGGTCTGGGCGGCGCATGGCGGCACCAATGTCGTCCGCTTCGCGCCGGACGGCGGCATTGCCGTGGAACCGCTGGGCCTCTCGGAGGCCCGGATGTCGGCGCTGAACGACCGGCTCCTGCTGTTCTTCACCGGGCTGACCCGGACCGCCGCCCGGATCGCGGCACAGCAGATCAGCAACATCCCGGACCGCGGCGCCGAACTGCGGGAGATCATGGGCCAGGCGGACACCGCGCTGCGCCTGCTGCGCGCGGATGGCGGGCTGGAGGATTTCGGCCGGCTGCTGCACGAGACCTGGCAGCTGAAGCGCCGCCTGGCCGACAGCGTGGCCACGGGGCTGGTGGACGACCTCTATGCCCGGGCCCGGGTCGCCGGCGCGCTCGGCGGCAAGCTGCTGGGCGCCGGCGGCGGCGGCTTCCTGCTGCTCTATGTCGAGCCGGCGGCGGCGCCGGCGGTGCGTGCCGCCCTGGCGGACGTGCTGGAGATCCCGATCCGCATCAACGCGCCGGGCAGCACCATCGTGCTGAACCAGCCCGACGGCCTGGGCGACGCCCCGGCGCTGAACTGAGAGGCTGTCGGCCGTCAGCGTCATCCGCGGGCACGTCCCACTGCTGTCCAGTTGAGTGCCGTTCTCCGGCCTCATGCGTTTTATAGCTTCGTCATGCGCGGGCTTGTCCCGCGCATCCATCGCGCCGCACCTCAATAAGATCAGGCCATTATTGAACCTGGCGGCACCATGGACCACCGCGACGAGCGCGGTGGTGACGAT
>JAVJON010000013.1:0-79955 GCA_040216765.1 Sneathiellaceae bacterium
CCAATCGTCACCACCGCGCTCGTCGCGGTGGTCCATGGTGCCGCCAGGTTCAATAATGGCCTGATCTTATTGAGGTGCGGCGCGATGGGTTGCCGGGCATCGCCCGGCGACCGGGACAAGCCCGCGCATGACGAAGCTGTAGAACGCATGAGGCCGGAGAACGGCACTTAACCGGACAGCAGTGGGTCGCGCCCGGCGGTGACGAGACAGGAAAGACGGCCGGCACCTCCCTGTCTCGGTTCGGTGCCTTCCGTCAACGGCGAGGCGGTGCAAGGCCTACGGGCGGCACCGCCCGGGCCGAACCGGACAGCAGTGGGTAAAGGCCGCGGGCGACGAGGCGGTGCGGGAGGGTTTCGGCGGCTGGGATGTGCGCCTCGCGCATGCCCCAGATGTTCAGCCTTCCGCCGTCATCTCCTGCAGGCGCTGGAAGAAGCGCTGGCCGTCGACGATGGCGCGGCCATGCCGGCCCTTCATCAGGACCCGGTCGTTCCAGCGCGCCTCCACGGCGAAGGTGACGCGGTTGTCGTCGACGGCGGTGACCCTGGCGGTGCAGTCGATGGCGGCCCCCACCGGCGCGGCCCCCAGATGCTGCACGTCGATCATGGTGCCCAGGGTGACCTCGTCCGGTGCCATATAGGCCCGCAGCGCCCGGCCGGCCGCCTGTTCCAGGAAGCCCACCAGCGCCGGTGTCGCGACCACGTCGACCCCGGCATTGCCGAAGCTTTCCGCCGAGTCCTTGCGGTCGGAGGTGATGGTGAGGCGGTTTTCCAGTCCGACCGGGACGTCTAGCATCGCAGTACGACTCTCTCGCACGCAGGTGTCGATGAACGGGGCGTGCATCCCGGTTCAAGCGCGGCGCGACGCCGCAGCCGGCCAGATAGGTTCGACCATTACGCCGCCGAAGACAAGCATTCCGGGCGCGCGCCCGGGCGATCGCTGACCGGCGGCCGCAACAGGGCTTTGGCACTCGCCATGCGCGGCGCTATCGTCGGGCGCACGACAGCAGAGGGCCCGGATGCAGCGGCCCCCGAATGGAGGAGGATGGGCGATGGACGACCCGCAGGTGCCGCGTTTCCACGATCTGCCACCGGACGAGAAATCCGCCCGCGTCGACGCCCTGATCCAGCTGCTCGCCCGCAAGGGGGTGCTCGAACCGGCGGCGATCGACACCATCGTCGAAACCTACGAACAGCAGGTCGGCCCCCGCAACGGCGCCCATGTGGTGGCGAAGGCCTGGTCGGACCCGGCCTATCTGGAACGCCTGCGCAGCAACGCCACCGCCGCGATCGCCGAACTCGGCTATGGCGGCAGGCAGGGCGAGGACATGGTCGTGGTGGAGAACGGGCCCGGCCTGCACAACATGACGGTCTGCACCCTCTGCTCCTGCTATCCCTGGCCGGTGCTCGGCATTCCGCCGGACTGGTACAAGGCGGCGCCCTACCGCTCCCGCGCGGTGCTGGACCCGCGCGGGGTGCTGGCGGAGTTCGGCGTCGACCTGCCGGCGGAGGTGGAGATCCGGGTCTGGGATTCGACTGCCGAGCTGCGCTACCTGGTGATCCCGATGCGGCCTGCCGGCACCGAGGGCTGGAGCGAGGCGGACCTGGCGCGGCTGGTCAGCCGGGATTCCATGATCGGCACCGCCCAGGCGCTCGATCCGGCTGCGCTCGATCCGGCGGCGCTCGATCCGGCGCGGCGGGAGATTGCCTGATGCACGGCATCCACGACCTGGGCGGCATGCACGGTTTCCCCGCCATCGACGTGCACGAGGATCCCCACGACCATTTCCCGGAAGCCTGGCAGCGGCCGCTGTTCGGCCTCGTCCTGGCGATGGGCGCGTCGGGGCTCTGGACCATCGACATGGCCCGCGCGGCACGCGAGACCATGCCGGCGGCGGACTATCTCGCCAGCGGCTATTACGACCATTGGTGGCACGGGCTGACCGCCCTGCTGCTCGAAAAGGGCGTGGTGACCCGCGACGAACTGGCCGCCCTGGGCGCGCCGGCGGCCCCGCCGCCAGTACCGGTCACGGCGCCGCGCGTCCTGCAACCCGCCGACGTGCCGGCGGTGCTGGCGAAGGGCGCGACGGCGCGGTGCGACCCCGCCGGACCGCCGGCCTTCCGGGTCGGCGACCGGGTGCGGGTGCGCAACGCCCGACCCGCGGGCCATACCCGGACGCCGCGCTATGCCCTGGGCAGGACCGGCATCGTGGCCCTGCATCACGGCGCCTTCATCTTTCCCGATTCGGCGGTGAACGGCGACCCGGACCCGCAGCATTGCTATGCCGTGCGGTTCACCGGCCGCGACCTGTTCGGCCCCGACGGCGATCCGGCGAGCGAGGTGATGATCGACCTCTGGGACCCCTATCTGGAGAAGGTCGATGACTGAGCGCCCGGCCGGCGCAAGCCCGCTGGCGCAGGCCATCGCCGCGGCGGCGCGGGGCGGCGGCGCCGGGGCAGGCGATGCGCCGGTCTTCGCGGCACCCTGGCAGGCCCGGGCCTTCGCCACCGTCGTCGCCCTGCACCAGGCCGGGCGGCTGGACTGGCCCGACTGGGCGGCCCGCCTGTCGGCCGCCATCGAGGCGGCGCAGGCCGCCGGGGACCCGGACCTGGGCGATACCTATTACGACCATTGGGCAACCGCGCTGGAAGGCCTGCTGGCCGAAAGCGGGCTGGTGGCGCCCGCGGAGCATCGGGCCGATGCCGCGGCCCTGCTGCGGCATCGCGCGGCGCATCGCCACGGCCTGCCGGCGGTGCCGGGGCGCGACGGGCACGACCACGACCATGACCATGACTGACGACCGGATCGTGGAACGGCCCTGGCGGGTGGTGGCCGAGGGCCTGCGTTTCCCGGAGGGGCCGATCGCCATGCCCGATGGCTCGGTGCTGCTGGTGGAGATCGCCCGCGGCACCCTCTCGCGGGTCGCCCCGGATGGCCGGGTGGCGGTGGTGGCCGAGACCGGCGGCGGCCCCAACGGTGCCGCGCTGGGGCCGGACGGGCGGGTCTGGCTGTGCAACAACGGCGGCTTCGAGTGGCTGGAGCGCGACGGCCTGTTGATGCCGGGCCTGCAGGCGAACGACTATCGCGGCGGCCGCATCGAGGCGGTGGACCCGGCCACCGGCGCCGTCGAGACAGTGTACAGCGCCTGCGAGGGCGAGCCGCTGAAGGGGCCGAACGACCTCGTGTTCGACGCCGATGGCGGCATCTGGTTCACCGATCATGGCAAGCGGCGCCGGCGCGACGAGGACCGCACCGGCATCTTCCACGCCGCCGCCGACGGCTCGGCGATCCGCGAGGCCCTGTTCCCGATGAACGGCCCCAACGGCATCGGCCTGTCGCCGGACGGGGCGTCCCTCTATGTCGCCGAGACGATAACCGGCCGGCTCTGGGCCTTCGACCTGGAGCGGCCCGGGCACATCGCGAAGAACCCGCCCGGCGCTTGGCCGCGGCATGGCCGCATGCTCTACACGCCCGGGCGCTATCGCCTGTTCGACAGCCTCGGTGTCGAGGCCTGCGGCAATATCTGCGTCGCCACCCTGATGGAAGGCGGCATCTCCGTGATCGCGCCCGACGGCGCGCTGGTGGAGTTCGTGCCGCTGCCGGACCGCTACGTGACCAACATCTGCTTCGGCGGGGCGGACCGGCGCACCGCCTATGTCACCTGCTCCTCCACCGGCCGGCTGCTGGCGATGGACTGGCCGCGGCCGGGCCTGAAGCTGCATTTCGAGGCCGGCTGACGCGGCCCGGCCGGCCGGCTGGAACCCGCCGCACCTCTCAGCTTCGTCATCCCGGACCCCGATCCGGGATCGCGTCGGACCGGCGCCGCTGCGCAGCCGCGCCGCCCCCGCCATGGGTCCCGGGTCAGGCCCGGGACGACGGCACGGGGGAGTCTGGCCGCACCTCCCAAGCTGCGTCCTCCCGAACCCCGATCCGGGATCGCGACGGACCGGTGCCGCTGCACGGCCGCGACACGCTACGCCGTCCGGCGCGCCACCTGGGTGCCCGGCACCAGCATGCCGGCGCCGACCGCCTTCAGGCGCGGATGCTCGGCGCCGGCCAGCGCCCCGCGCAGGTGCCAGAGAAAGGCGCCGGCGGCGGTTTCGTCCCAGAACCAGTTGGCCAGGACGGTGCTGGGCGGCGCGTCGGGGCCGTCGTCGGCGGCCTCCATGACGAAGGCCTTCAGGTCATCGGCCGCATAGCGCAGGGTCTGCGCCGCCTGCTTCAGGTCGCTGACCGCGCCTTGCGGCTCGCCCTCGGCGAAGCGGGCCATGAAGGCGGGCAGGCTTTCGACGGACAGGCCGGCGACCCCGACAGTGCTGCGGCCGAAGGCAGCGCGGCGGCGCTCCCAGCGGTCGTACAGGGCCGCGATATCCGCCTCCAGTGCGCGCTGCCAGCCTGGCGCACCGGATGGCGGGGAACCCCGCCATGGCAGCTCCGGCGGTGTCCAGCCGGATGAACCGGGCGCCTGTTCCTCCGGATAGTCGTCCAGGATCGGGCCCGGGCCGGCCCTGCCGAGCAGCGACAGGGCATGGCGCAGGACCTTCTCCTGGCCCGCGCGATCGCCGGGCGCGCCCATCGGGCGCCCCAGTTCGAACGGCACCCAGAGGGCGCGCGGCGGGCGGATCTTCTCGCTATGCAGCCGGATCAGGCTGATGCCGGTGGTGGCGATGCCTTCCGCTTCCAGGTAGTGACCGAGCCCGCCCACGGCGCGCGTACAGAAGGGTCAAACCGGGATCAGGATGGCGCTGTCGCTGCCTTCGGACTTCAGCTGCGCGGCGACCTGCGCGGCCTGTGCCGCCATTGCCGCGGGATCGGTCGCCCCCATGAAGGAGTAATGCGCCACGCCGGGCGCGCCGATCAGGCCGGCGGCGGCGAGCCGGTCCAGCCCGGCACGCGGCAGCACGACGTCGGGATCGCGCTGCCAGCCTGTCCGGTCGTAGTTGATCGAGACATGGCTCATCAGCAGATCGTCGTGCGAGGCGCCGTGCGGCAGGCGGCGGAAATCGCTGTCGCCGCCCTGGAACGGTGTTTCGCCGCGCAGGTACAGGCCCGCGGTGGAGACGATGGCGACCCGGCGCTCGTTCAAAGGCGGGCCGTCCGTCCAGGGCACCGTCGGAAAGTCCGGGCAGTCGAGCTCGGTCAGACGGGCACTGGTCGCCGGGGGCAGGTCGGTCAGGCGTGCCATGGGCAGCCTCCCTGTCGGTGGGACCCTGGGGGAAATGGAAGTCGTGAATGCGCTTGCATCGGTGCCGATCGTAGCGGCTTCGCCGGGCGGGCGCCACCGTGCCCCGGCGGCGCGGGCGCCCGGGCTCAGGTCCAGGGCGGGGCCGCCAGGTGCCGGTATTTCCTGCGCTGCTCGACGATCAGGCGGATCCGGTCGGCGAACTCCGGCGGCCGCTCCGGGTCCAGCAGCGGCGCGGCCAGCGGCGGCCAGCCGGAATCCTGGAATTCGATCGCCATGCTGATTCGCGGGCCGCGGGCGTCGCGCGTCATGCGGCCGCCCCAATGCGGCAGGTCCTGGCGCCAGATCAGCAGGTCGCCGGCCGCCGCCGGCAGGGCGCGTGCGCGGCCGCCGCCGTCGCGCGGGCGCACATGCATGCAGGCATTGTCCGGCCCGGTATCGCTCAGCGCCAGCCAGAAGGACAGGGCCACCGCCACCGGCACCGGGCCGTCCATCACGCTGATCCCCGGATAGTCCACATGGGGCGGCCAGCCGCGCGCGCCCTTGCGTTCGCCCTGCCGCCCCGGCAGCAGGGCCATCGCCCAGAGATTCGGCAGCATGCCGCATTTGCGCCCCAGGAAGTAGCGCGCCACCGGCAGGCAGAGCGCGGCGGCCCGCCAGGCCGCCTGGTCGCGGAAGATCGACACCGGCGGGCAGGCCGTGCGGCGCAGGGCCAGGGTCCGGCGCGCCAGTTCCCGGTGCAGCGGCGCAGGCAGGAAGCCGGGCAGGTGCGCATAGCCGCTGCGCCACAACGCCTCGGCGACCCTGGGCAGCGCGTCCTGCCGGGCAGGGGTCATGGCCGGTCCATGGTCAGGGATAGCCCAGCCCGTGATGCGCGAGCATCGCCTCGATGGCGGCGCGCCGGCGGCGGCTGGCCAGGGCAAGTGCCTGGCACAGGGCGGCGAGCGCCGCGGCGGCGGCCAGGTCCCAGCCGAACGGGATCCAGCCGATCCCGCCGCCGAAATTGCCGAGCCAGGACAGCAGGGCGGTGCCCCCCAGCCAGGCCAGCAGCCAGAGCGCCCGCCGCCATTCGCTGGCCGGCCCCGCCGCCTGCCGCAGGACCGGGTAGAGCAGGGCGCCCAGGGCGACCAGCGCCAGCAGGTAGCGCATGGTGTCCCAGCCGCCCCAGTAGAGCAGCAGGGTGATCGTCAGGACCGCCAGATAGGCAAAGGCCGGCGCCAGCGGCAGGCGGAACGCGCGGGGCAGGTCCGGCAGTTCCCGCCGGAAGACGAGCAGGGCCAGCGGCCCGGTCACCAGCGACAAGGCCAGCGCCGCCGTGACCAGGGTCACCAGGGTGTCGAACGGCAGGAACAGGAGGGCGAGGGAGAGGGCGAGGTTGACCGCCAGCGCGACGGGCGGGATCCCGCGGTGGGTCAGGAAGGCCAGCGCCAGCGGCAGCATCCGCCCCGCGGCCATGCCCTCCAGCAGCCGCGTCCCCGCCCCCATCATGCCCAGGCCGGTGCCGAACGGCGAGACGATGGCCGCGGCATGGATCACGATCCCCAGCCACAGCAGGCCGGCCAGCGCGGCGATCGCCGCGAAGGGGCCGAGGGTCGCGCCGAAATGCAGCTTCGCCCAGCCTTCGGACAGGGCATCGTCGGGCAGGCTGGCGATCAGCGCGAACTGCAGCGCGCCATAGATCGCCAGGCCGATCAGCAGCGCCAGGACCAGCGCGGCGGGCAGGGTGACCTGCGGGCGGCGGACATCGCCGGCCATGTCGACCACGTTGCGGAACCCCAGGAACGAGAAGATCACGCCGCCGGTGCTGAGCGCCGCGAACAGGCCCTGCACGCCGTAGGGCGCGAAGCCGCCCTGGTCGGTGAAATTGCCGAAATCCAGGTGCAGGCTCAGCAGGGTGGCCGCCACCACGATCGGTAGGATCAGCTTCAATGCGGTGATCAGCGAGTTCACCCGGGCGAACAGGCGGGCACCGAACAGGATCGTCAGGGTGATCAGCGCCAGCAGCGCCAGCGCCAGGAGCCAGCCCCAGAGGGTGAAATCCGTGGCACTGCCGTCGCTTGCGCCGGGCCGGTACAGCCAGGGCGCGAGCGGTGCCAGGTAGCGCAGCAGGATGAGGGTCTCCAGGCTGACCACCGCGGCGCAGCCGATCCACGAGGTCCAGCCCATCACCATGCCCACCAGCGGGCCGTGCGTCGCCTCCGGGATGCGCGCAATGCCGCCGGAGACCGGCAGGATCGCGCTGACCTCCGCGAAGGTGAGCGCGATCACCAGCATCGCCAGGCCGCCGACCAGCCAGGCGAGCATCGCCGCCGGCCCCGCCGCCTTCGCCGCCAGCAGCGGCGCAAACAGCCAGCCGGAGCCGATCATGCTGGTGACCGCGACCAGGGTCAGGCCGGTCAGGCCAATGGTGCGTTCCGCTGCCTGTCGGTCCGGGGGCGCGCCAGCCAAGGTGCCGGCCTCAATACGGCGTGGAATCGGTCACCACGACCTCTTCGACCTTGTGATGGGCGAGCATCGCCAGAAGCTCCGGCCGCCGGGTGCGGGACATGAAGGCCAGCACGAAGCCCATGATCGACAGCAGCAGCGCCAGGATCAGGTCCCAGCCGAAGGGGATGACCTCTTCCCCGCCGCCGAAATTGCCGAGCCAGCTCAACAGGGTCAGGCCGCCCAGATAGGGGGCGAGCCAGAGCGCCCGCCGCCAGTTGCTGGGCTCGTTGTCCACCCGCTGGCGCAGCACGGGATAGAGCAGGACCCCGACGACGATCACGGCGATCAGGATCCGGGTGGTGTCCCAGCCAGACCAGTAGACCACCAGGGTGACGACCAGCATGCCGATCAGCCCGACCGCCGGGGCGAACGGGGCCTTGAACACGCGGATCCGGTCCGGCAGCTCGCGGCGGAACGCATAGATCGCGATCGGTCCGGCGACGAAGGACAGGGTGATGGCGGCGCCGTTCAGCGCCACGATGGTATCGAACGGCACGAACAGCATGACCGCGCCCACGGCGAAGTTGATCAGCATTGCCACCAGCGGCACGCCGGCGTTGGACAGCGCCTCCAGGAAGCGCGGCATGGTCTTGTTGCGCGCCATGCCGTAGAGCAGCCGCGCATTGGACCCGACGGCGACCAGCGCACCGCCGAACGGGCCGATCACGGCGCCGGCAAAGACCACGGCGGACAGCCAGACCACGCCGACCGCCATCGCGACCCCGGCCAGCGGGCCCAGGTTCTGGCTGAAATGCAGCTTGCCCCAGCCATTGGACAGCAGGTCCGACGGCACCGCTCCCATGAAGGCCAGTTGCAGGAGGATGTAGAGCACCAGCGAGATCAGGATCGCCAGCATCAGGGAGAGCGGCAGGTTGACCTGCGGGTTCTTCGCCTCCCCGGCCAGGTCGATGGCATGGCGGAAGCCGATGAACGAGAAGATCACGCCGCCGGTGGAGACCGCGGCCATCACCCCGGCCCAGCCATAGGGCATGAAGCCGCCGGGCGCGTCGGTCAGGTTGGCGCCGTCGAAACTGTCGTACAGTAGCACCGCGACGATCAGCAGCGGGATCGCCAGCTTGAACCAGGTGATGGTGTTGTTGATCCGGGCGAACAGCGCCACGCCGAAGGCGTTGATCAGCACGAAGACCGCAAGGCTGGCCACGGCGAAGATCCAGCCGAAGACCGTGAAGTCGGTGTCGCTGGTCGGGTTTGCCGCGTAGAGCCAGGGCAGGGCCTCGGCGGAATAGCGCAGCATGACCGCGGTCTCGATCGGCGCGGTGCTGCAATAGCCCAGCCAGGCCGACCAGCCCATCACCATGCTGGTCATGCCGCCATGGCTGAAATGCGGGATCCGCGCCACCCCGCCGGCCAGCGGCAGGGTGCCGGAGACCTCCGCGAAGCTCAGCGCCAGCAGGAACATGGCGACGCCGCCGATTGCCCAGGCGATCAGCGCGGCCGGCCCGGCCACCTGGGCGGTGAGCATCGGGCCGAACAGCCAGCCGGATCCCACCATGCCGGTAAAGGCGGCAAAGGTGAGGCCGACCAGCCCGATCCTGCGCTGCAACTGCATCGGTTCCCCCGTCCGTGTCCCGCCCCGTTGCAGGCAGCTTAGCGAACCGTCGCGGCCCGCGCGACCTGTGACGCCGGACCTTGCGCCGGACGGATCTTGCCAGCCGGCCGGACGATTGGAACAATCCGCGCGCGCCGCCCCGCCGATGCGGGGTGAGCGGCGCCAGTGGGGAGACGGGTATGCATTGGGCGGAAGACGAGAACTGGGCGGTGCGGCATGAGATGCACTACGGCAGCCGTGTCGTGCGCGCCTATCGCCGCCGGCCGCCGAACCTGGATGCCATGCTGCGCGACACCGCCGCCCGGGCCCCCGGCCAGGCAGCGGTGACCTGCGAGGTCGGCGGCACCCTGACCTTCCGCGAGCTGGATGCCCGGGTCACGGCGCTGGCCGGCAACCTGGCCGCTGCCGGCCTGCGCCAGGGCGACCGGCTGGCCCTGCTGGTCGGCAACCGGGCGGAATTCGTGCTGCTCTGCTTCGCCTGCTACCGGCTGGGCGCCATCGCGGTGCCGATGAACATCCGCCACCGGGCGCCGGAATCCGATTTCGAGCTGCGCCAGAGCGGCGCCGCCGCCCTGGTCTACCAGCCGGACATGAAGCCGCAGCTGCCCGACCTTGCGGCGATTCCGGACCTGCGCCTGGTCTACGAGCTGGACAGCGACGCCTTCGCGGCCCTGCTGCAGGGCCAGCCGGCCCTGCCGGAGACGGTCATCCACGAGGATGACCCGGCGACCCTGCTCTATACCTCCGGCACCACGGGCAAGCCGAAGGGCGCAGTGCTGACCCATTTCAGCATCGTCTCCTCGGCGGTCCATTTCGCCCATGCCTGGCAGGCGCGGCCCGGCGACGTGACGATCCTCGCGGTGCCGGCCTCCCATGTCACCGGCCTGGTGGCGATCATCGTCAACATGGTCAATATCGGCGGCCATGTGGTGATGATGCAGGCGTTCAAGGCGCGCGCCTTCCTGGAACTGGCGGAGCGGGTGCGGATGACGGTCTCGATCCTGGTCCCGGCGATGTACAATCTCTGCCTGCTGCAGCCGGATTTCGAGCGCTTCGACCTGGCGCCCTGGCGGGTCGGCTCGTTCGGCGGCGCGCCGATGCCGGAGGCGACGATCGCCCGCCTGGCGAAGATCCTGCCGAACCTGGAGCTGATGAACGCCTACGGGTCCACCGAGACCACCTCGCCCGCCACCCTGATGCCGCTCGGCGATACCCCGGGCCATGCCGCCTCGGTCGGCCAGCCGCTGCCCTGCGCCGACATCCTGGTGATGGACGAGGATGGCAACGAGCTGCCGCAGGGCGAATCCGGCGAACTCTGGATCGCCGGGCCGATGGTGGTGCCGCGCTACTGGAACAACCCGGAGGCCGATGCGAAGTCCTTCCTGCACGGCTACTGGCGGTCCGGCGATATCGGCCGGATCGACGAGGGCGGCTATGTCCATGTCCACGACCGGGTGAAGGACATGATCAACCGCGCCGGCTACAAGGTGTTCTCCGCGGAGGTGGAGAATGTCCTGACCCACCATCCCGGCGTGGTGGAATGCGCCGTCGTCGCCCGCCCCGATCCCGTCCTGGGGGAGCGGGTGCAGGCCTTCGTGGTGCCCCGGGGCGGCGATGTCCAGGCTGCCGACCTGCAGGCGTTCTGCGCCGAGCGGCTGTCGGACTACAAGGTGCCGGACAACATCACCTTCCTGCCCGATGCCCTGCCGCGGAACCCGAACGGCAAGGTGCTGAAGACCGACCTGCGAAAGCTGGTGGCGGAGGAAATGGCGGCGGCCGGGAAGGGGTGACGGCGGTATCGACGTCCAGCCGCATACCGGGCTAGGCTCCGGATGCCTGCGCGGGTGCCCAGGCACCGGAGGGGAGATCGGACATGCAGATCGGGCTCTACGCCAACACGCACGGGCAGGCCAATCGGGACGAGACCGACATCTTCCTGATGCACACGCCGGTGGACCAGATGCAGCCGGTCCGGGTGGCGGAGCTGGCCGAGGCACAGGGCTTCCATTCGCTCTGGTTCCCCGACCATGTCTGCATGACGACCGAATCCGAGAGCTTCCACACCGCCAACCAGTCCGGCACGCGGGCCTACCAGCCCTGGCACAACATGCTCGACGCCGCGGTCTGCATGGGGGCCGTGGCCGCGCGCACCGACCGGCTGAAACTCGGCACCTCCTGCCTGATCTCGCCCTATCGCGACCCGCTGAGCGATGCGCGGCAGTTCATGACCGTCGACCAGCTGTCCGGCGGGCGGCTGATCCTGGGGGTCGCGGCGGGCTGGATGGCGGAGGAATACGCGGCCGTCGGCATCCCCTACGAGGAGCGCAACGGCCGGCTGAAGGAATGTATCGAGATCTACAAGCGCGCCTGGACCGACGAGACCGTGTCCTATGACGGCGAATTCTATCGCTTCAGCAATGTCTCGATGGACCCCAAGCCGGTGGCCCGCCCGCACCCGCCGATCGTCTATGGCGGCAACACCCCGTTCGGCGCGCGCCGCGCGATGCGCCTCTGCACCGGCTTCTATCCGCTGTTCCTGGACGCCCATGCGGAGCCGGAGCGCTTCGCGCCCCTGCAGGACGAGATCCGCCGCGAGGCGGAGAAGCTGGGCAGGGATCCAGCCGGCTTCACCATGACCTGCGCGGCGAGCGCGCGGATCACCGATGCCGGCGATGCGCAGTCGACAGCGCGCCCGCGCCGCACCTGCACCGGCACCGCCGGGCAGGTGCTGGAAGATCTGGAGCGCTTCGCCCGGGCCGGCTATTCCCTGGTCGTCTGCATGTTCGAATGCCCCTCCGGCGAGTTGGCGGAGCTAGAGGACCAGATCGCCCGCTTCGGTGCCGAGGTGATCCCGGAGGCGCGCAAGTTCACGCCCGCGGGGGAGTGGCTGCAGGTGTCCTGAGCTGTGGCCGCCAACAGCTTTCCTGACCGTCGTCCTCGGGCTTGACCCGAGGACCCATTCCGCCGGCCTTGAGGCGCCTCGCCGCTGGCGGAATGGATCCTCGGCTCGGGGGCCGAGGATGACGCCTGGGAGAGGGGCAGGCGGCACGGGCCATAGATCGTTGCTCCGCCAGTCGCCGCGCCCCCTTGAATCCTGAGCGGATTGCTCTACTTTCCCCTCCGAAACCGGACAAACCCGGTCCGGATTAGGAGCGGAAGGAGCTGCCGCGATGCGGATGAGCCGCCTGGCCGACTATGCCATCGTGCTGCTGACGCAGATGACCGCCGATCGCGGCCGCCTGTACACGGCGCACGACCTGTCGGTGGAAACCGGCCTGCCGGCGCCGACCGTGTCGAAGGTGCTGGCCCTGTTGTCGCGTCGCGGGGTCGTCACCTCGATCCGCGGCGTGAAGGGCGGCTATGGCCTGGCGCGCGACCCGCGCGATGTGCGGGTGGCGGAGATCATCGAGGCGATCGACGGGCCGATCGCGATCACCGACTGCCAGGTGGCCGAGGGCAATCCTTGCGAGGTGCAGCGGCTCTGCCCGTCGCGGCGCGGCCTGCACCAGGTGACCGCGGCGATCCTCACCGCCCTGAACAGCATGACCCTGGCCGATATCTCCCTGCCGCTCGCCTTCGGCGCGCCGGTGGGCGAGCCGGCGCCGCAGCTGCGCCGGCCGGTCCAGGCCCGTACCGCGTAAGGAACCGTAACCATGGCCGCGAATGCCCAGACCGTCGAGACGGTCGAACAGCTCAACCAGTACAAGTACGGCTTCGTCACCGACATCGAGTCCGACCTGGCGCCGAAGGGCCTGGACGAGGACACGGTGCGCTTCATCTCCGCCAAGAAGGGCGAGCCGCAATGGCTGCTGGACTGGCGGCTGAAGGCGCTGCAGCAGTTCTTCTCCCAGGCGGACCGGGAGCCGGGCTGGGCGAAGATCCGCTACCCGAAGATCGACTTCCAGGACCTGCACTACTACGCCGCGCCGAAGCGGCCGGAGGACATGCCGCAGAGCCTGGACGAGGTCGATCCGGAGCTGCTGAAGACCTATGCCAAGCTGGGCATCCCGCTGCAGGAACAGAAGATCCTGGCCGGCGTGGTGGCGGTGGACGCGGTGTTCGACAGCGTCTCGGTCGCCACCACCTTCAAGAAGAAGCTGGCCGAGGCCGGGGTGATCTTCTCCTCGATCTCCGAGGCGGTGAAGGAGCATCCGGAGCTGATCCGGAAATATCTCGGCTCCGTCGTGCCGATCTCCGACAATTTCTACGCCACCCTGAACGCGGCGGTGTTCTCCGACGGCACCTTCGTCTACGTGCCCAAGGGGGTGCGCTGCCCGATGGAGCTGTCGACCTATTTCCGCATCAACGAGGCGAAGACCGGCCAGTTCGAGCGCACCCTGATCGTCGCCGAGGAAGGCGCCTATGTCTCCTACCTGGAAGGCTGCACGGCGCCGCAGCGCGACGAGAACCAGCTGCATGCCGCGGTGGTGGAGCTGGTCGCGCTGAAGGATGCGGAGATCAAGTATTCCACGGTGCAGAACTGGTATCCCGGCGATGCCAAGGGGCGGGGCGGGATCTACAATTTCGTCACCAAGCGCGGCGCCTGCCGCGGCGACAATTCGAAGATCTCCTGGACCCAGGTGGAGACCGGCTCGGCGATCACCTGGAAATACCCCTCGGTGATCCTGCAGGGCGACAATGCGGTGGGCGAGTTCTACTCCGTCGCCGTCACCAACAACGCCCAGCAGGCCGATACCGGCACCAAGATGATCCATATCGGCAAAAACACCCGGTCGACGATCATCTCCAAGGGGATTTCCGCCGGCCGCGCGCAGAACACCTATCGCGGCCTGGTGCGGATCCAGGGCAAGGCGGAGAACGCCCGCAACTATACCCAGTGCGACAGCCTGCTGATCGGCGACAAATGCGGCGGCCATACGGTCCCCTATATCGAGGTGAAGAACCGCAGCGCGAAGGTCGAGCACGAGGCCACCACCTCGAAGATCAGCGACGACCAGCTGTTCTATTGCCGCCAGCGCGGCCTGTCCGAGGAGGAGGCCGTTTCGACCATCGTGAACGGCTTCTGCCGCGAGGTGTTGCAGAAGCTGCCGATGGAGTTCGCCGTGGAGGCGCGGGCGCTGTTGTCCGTGAGCCTCGAAGGCAGCGTCGGCTGAGCGCGAAGAAAGTAAGAGAAATGGCATTGCTGGAAATCGAGAACCTGCACGCGACCGTCGACGGCAAGGAGATCCTGAAGGGCCTGACCCTGTCGGTCCCCGCCGGCGAGGTGCATGCGATCATGGGCCCGAACGGCTCGGGCAAGAGCACCCTGTCCTACGTGCTGGCCGGCCGCGCGGGCTACGAGGTCACCGGCGGCACGGCGCGGCTGGACGGCGCCGACCTGCTGGCGATGGAGGCGGAGGAGCGCGCCCGCGAGGGCCTGTTCCTGGCCTTCCAGTACCCGGTGGAGATCCCCGGCGTCGGCAACGGCACCTTCCTGCGCTCCGCCGTCAATGCGGTGCGCAAGCATCGCGGCGAGGAGGAACTGGACGCCAGCGGCTTCCTGAAGGTCGCCAAGGCGGCGATGCAGCGCCTGGGCATGAACAAGGATTTCCTGTCGCGCGCGGTGAATGCCGGCTTTTCCGGCGGTGAGAAGAAGCGCAACGAGATCTTCCAGATGACCATGTTGGAGCCGCGCCTGGCGATCCTGGACGAGACCGATTCCGGGCTGGACATCGACGCCCTGAAGATCGTCGCGGAAGGGGTCAATGCCCTGCGCGACCCGGGCCGCGGCATGCTGGTGATCACGCACTACCAGCGGCTGCTGGACTATATCGTGCCGGACCGGGTGCATGTGCTGTCCGGCGGGCGGATCATCGCCTCGGGCGGGCCGGAACTGGCGGCGCGGCTCGAGGCCGAGGGCTATGCCACGATCGAAGCGGCGGCCTGACCATGAATGCGCTTGCCGAAATCCCTGCCGAAGGGCAGCTGCCCGAGGCCTTTCGCGCCTGGTGGCAGGCCGCGCGTCCGGGCCTGCCGGGCCATGACGATGAAGCGGTCGATGCGCGCCGCGCCGCCGCCTTTGCCGCGGCCGATGCGCTGGGCCTGCCGAACCGTCGGGTGGAGGACTGGAAGTTCACCTCCAGCCACGCCCTCTCGCGTCTGCAGCCCGGCCCGCGGGACGCGGCCCCGGCGGCGCCGGACTGGGCCGCCATGCTGGCGGGCTGGCCGCTCGACGGCGCGGCCGTACTGGTGCTGGCCGATGGCGCGGTGCAGGACGGCCTGTCGGCCGGGGCGCTGCCCGACGGCGTGACCGTGCAGCGGCTGGGCGAGGCGCTGCCCGGCCTTGCCGACCTGCTGCAGCCCCTGGAGGGCGGGGCGGAGACGACACCCGCCAACCTGAACCTGGCGCTGGCGGAGGAGGGGTTTCTCGTCGATGTCGCCGCCGGCGCGCGGCCGGACCGGCCGCTGGTGCTGGTGCACCTGACCGCCGGCGCCGACGGCGCGGCGATGCACCACCTGCGGCACCGGCTGCGGCTGGCGGAGGATGCGGCGCTGACCTTGGTCGAGCTGCATCTGTCGGCGGCGATCGCGGCCCCGGCCTGGTCGAACCTGCTGACCGATGTCGAGCTGGCGCCGGGCGCGCAGCTCGACCATCTGCGGATCGGCCGGGCGGCGGACGGCGACCGGGCGCTGCGCACCGGTCTGCTGCGCGGCGATCTGGCGGCGGGCAGCGCCTATCGCGCCACGGCGCTTGCGCTGGGCGGCCAGCTGGTGCGCGACGAGATCGACATCCGCCTGTCAGGCGCGGGCGCGTCCTGCCGGCTGGACGGGCTGAACCTGGCCGCCGGCAACGACCATCTGGACAGCACCCTGCGGGTCGCCCATGAGGCGGGCGGCTGCCGGTCCGACCAGCATTATCGCGCGATCGCCGACGATCACGGCCATGCCGTGTTCCAGGGCCGCATCGCCGTGGCGCCGGATGCGCAGAAGTCGGACGCCCACCAGCTGGTCCGCGCGCTGCTGCTGTCGGACGACGCGGTGGCGGATGCCAAGCCGGAGCTGGAGATCCTGGCCGACGACGTGCAATGCAGCCACGGGGCCAGCATCGGCGACCTGGACGAGGAGGCCTTGTTCTACCTGCAGGCCCGCGGCATCGGCCGCGGCGCCGCCCGGAACATCCTGATCGGCGCCTTCACGGCGGAGATCCTGGCCGGCATCGCCCGCGCCGACTGGCGCGACGCGGCGCAGGCCGCCCTGGATCGCCGCCTGGGCGCCATGGTGGAGGGCAAGCGATGAGCGAGGCCGCGCGCAGCCTGCCGGAGGCGAAGCTGGACCTGGAAGCGGTCCGGCGGGACTTCCCGATCCTGCAGGAGAAGATCTACGGCAACCGGCTGGTCTTCCTGGATTCCGGCGCCAGCGCGCAGAAGCCGCAGGTCGTGCTGGATGCGATCCGCGATGCCTACACGCACAGCTATGCCAATGTGCATCGCGGCGTCTACCAGCTCAGCCAGAAGGCCACCGACCTGTACGAGGGCGCGCGGGAGACGGTGCGCGCCTTCCTGAATGCGGGTTCGGTGGAGGAGATCATCTTCACCGGCAGCGCGACCCAGTCGCTGAACCTGGTGGCCAACGCCTTCGGCTCGATGCTGGAGCGCGGCGACGAGGTGGTGATCTCCACCATGGAGCATCATTCCAACATCGTGCCCTGGCAGCTGCTGCGCGAGCGCGCCGGCATCGTCCTGAAGGTGGCGCCGATCGACGATCGCGGCGTGCTGGACCTGGACGCGCTGGAGGCGCTGCTGGGCCCGCGCACCAAGCTGGTCTCGATCACCCATGTCGCCAATGCGCTGGGCAGCATCGTGCCGCTGGACAAGGTGGTCGCGATGGCGAAGGCCCGGGGCATCCCGGTGATGGTGGACGGCAGCCAGGCGGTGCAGCACATGCCGGTCGACGTCCGCGCGCTGGACGTGGATTTCTATGTCTTCACCGGGCACAAGGTCTATGGCCCGTCCGGCATCGGGATCCTGTACGGGCGCAAGGCGATGCTGGAGAAGATGCCGCCCTGGCTGGGCGGCGGCGACATGATCCTGTCGGTCAGTTTCGACGAGACGATCTACAACGACCTGCCCTACAAGTTCGAGGCCGGCACCCCGAACATCGTCGGCGCCATTGGACTGGCGGCGGCACTGGACTATGTCAGCGGGCTGGGCCTGGACCGCATTGCCGCGCACGAGGCGGATGTGCTGGCCTATGCCCATCAGCAGCTGGGGCAGATGAACAACCTGCGGCTGATCGGCACGGCGCCGGACAAGGCCGGGGTGCTGTCCTTCCTGATGGACGGGGCGCATCCGCACGACGTGGGGACGATCCTGGACCGGCAGGGCATCGCCGTGCGGGTCGGCCATCACTGTGCCCAGCCGCTGATGGAGCGGCTGCAGATTCCCGGTACGGTGCGGGCAAGCTTCGGGGTCTATAACGGGCGGGACGATGTCGATGCGCTGGTTGCAGGGCTTGCGAAAGTCTCGGACATCTTCGGATGAGTCCGGTTCCAATGGTGTGGAGAAGGTGAGGTCGGGTATGGCAGAAGCGGCGGGCAGCGGCAGCGCGGAGACCGATCGCGACCTGGAGATGCGGGTGGTCGACACCCTGCGCGACGTCTACGACCCGGAGATTCCGGTCAACATCTACGAGCTGGGCCTGATCTACAACGTGGCCGCGGCGCGCGACGGGACCGTCGAGGTGGTGATGACCCTGACCACGCCGCATTGCCCGGTGGCAGAGACCATGCCTGGCGAGATCGAGGCGCGGATCCGGGGCCTGGAAGGGGTCAGCGACGTCAAGCTGGACCTTGTCTGGGACCCGCCATGGACACCGGAGATGATGAGCGAGGCGGCACGGCTGGAACTCGGCTTCCTGTAGCCGGCCCCTCGACTTTATGAGAGGCATGCCCATCTAGGGATGCGGTAGGATCAATGCGCCGGCCCCCGATACCCGGAAGGCCGGCATGAGGCGAAGCAGAAAGGGAGGTGCCGCATGGCGTCCCCGCAGGTGATGCAGATTACCGAGGCCGCGGCGGAGCGGGTCAGGCAGCTGATGGCGCAGCGGCAGGACCAGGATGCGCTGGTCGGCCTGCGCATCGGCGTGGGCAAGCGCGGCTGCTCCGGCATGTCCTACGAGATGGAATATGCCACCGAGAAGAAGCCGCTGGACGAGGTGGTGCAGGACAAGGGCGTGACCCTGCTGATCGATGCGCAGGCGCAGATGTTCCTGTTCGGCACGGAAATCGACTATGTCGAGGACAAGTTCGAATCGGGCTTCGTGTTCCGCAATCCGAACGAGAAGGGCCGCTGCGGCTGCGGCGAATCCTTCCACGTCTGATCCGCGGCGCCTGACCCCTGCCGGCGCGCCCTGCGGGTGAACGCCGCGGGGACGCCGCAATCGCCCCCATCGCAGCCAGCTGCCCGGCCTTCCCGGGGCGGCCTTCCCTGGGCGGCCCCGGCCGGGTCGATCTGCCGGCCCGGCGGCGCGGTTTCGCCGGTCTGGGCGGAATTTTCCAATGATGTAACGGTTCATTAAGGAGACCGGCGCGATGCTTGGCCGGTCCGAACCGTCTGGTGTTCTGCCCCGGCGAGCGGCTGCCTCGTGCGGCCGGCAGGGGCCCCGGCGGGCTCGGCGAAACGGGCGATGAAGGTCGGAGCTGCTGCATTGAGTCAGTCGATTGAAAACGGAACGCCGTCCAGGCACCGCCCCGTCGGGTGCGGGCAGGCCTGCGCGGCGTCGACCGGCAATGCGGCACGGGGCTTCCGGCCATGAGCCTGTATGACGCCGGCAGCCCGCCGGCCTGGCAGCAGGGAGATGGCGCCGTGAGCGAGCCATGGCGACTTGAGGAGAGTGCCGCCGAACGGTTTCTTCGCGGCGCAGTGGCCGCCGACCCGCGGCTGGTGTCTCAGGCCCTGCGGGCGGCGCTGCGCAGCGCACCGACGGAGGCCGAGAGCCTGATCGCCCTTGCGATGCGGCTGGTGCCGAAGGAGCGCGAGGCGATCCGGCAGATGACCGCCGCGAAAGCGGAGTCCCCGGGCGAGGCCTGAGCGGCCCCGCAGCTGCCGCGTCCCGGTCACCGCCGTCCCTGCATGCCGATTGACCTCTGCCCGGCTTGCCTGAATGATCCGGGCCGTGAACGAAGCCGATATCCAGGATCTGCGCGCCATACCCCGTCCGACCCCGGTCCGGGCCGCCCGCCGGCTGTTGCCCGGCCTGGCGCTCTGCGCCTGCCTGCTGCCCGCCGCCTGCGGCACGGCCGGAGACCCGGTCAGCGCCTATTTCGTCGCCCCGCAGATGACGAAATCCGGGCCCGGCCGCATCTCCCTCTGCTACAACCGCCTCTCTGAAAGCGACGAATCGCTGCGCCGGCAGGTAGCTGAGGTCTGTACCGATCCGCGCCTGCTGAGCAACGCGGTCAACCTCGATATCTGCTCGATCATGTCCCCGGTGGAGGCGCGCTTCGAATGCTCCCACGTCACCCGCAGCCTCGCGGAAGAACGCCCGCAGATGCGCCAAGACGTGATCCGGTGATGTGCCCGGCCGCCGGCGGGTGCCGCTGAATGTGCGGCATCGCGGGCCTCTGGCGCGCCGGCGGGCTGGCGCCCGGCGACGGGCCGGCCGGCAATCTTGGACGCCTGACCGGCTGGCATGCCCGGCGGGGCCCCGATGGCGATGGCTTCTGGACCGACGATGCGGCCGGGATCGGCCTGGGCCATCGCCGCCTGGCGGTGATCGACCTGTCCGAGGCCGGGCGCCAGCCGATGGCCAGCGCCGATGGCCGCTACCTGCTGACCTATAACGGCGAGATCTACAACTATGCCGCCCTGCGCGAGCGCCTGGTGGGCACGGGGCATCGCTTCAACGGCCAGTCGGACACCGAGGTGCTGCTGGCCGGAATCCTGGAATGGGGGCTGGAGGCGGCCCTGCAGGCGACCGTCGGCATGTTCGGCATCGCGCTCTGGGACCGGCAGGAGCGCAGCCTGACCCTGGCCCGCGACCGGCTGGGCATCAAGCCGCTCTACTATGGCTGGTCGGGCGACCTGTTGCTGTTCGCCTCGCAGCCCGGCGCCTTCACCCTGACCGAGGGCTGGCGGGGCCAGGTCGATCCGCAGGCGCTGGATGCCTATTTCCGCTTCAACTACATCCCGGCGCCGCTCTGCATCTGGCAGGGCTTCCGCAAGCTGCCGCAAGGAACCGCGCTGCGCCTGACCCACCCCGGCGACCGGGAGGCGGTGCCGCAGCCGTTCTGGGACCTGGGCAAGGTGGTGGCCGAGGCGCGCGCCGGCCGCGACGAGGGGCTGTCGGACGAAGAGGGCGTGGCCCGCATCGACACCGCCCTGCGGGAGGCGGTACGGCTGCGCATGGTCGCCGATGTGCCACTGGGCGCGCTGCTGTCGGGGGGCGTGGATTCCTCGACGGTCGTGGCCTTGATGCAGGCGCAGAGCCGGCGGCCGGTCAAGACCTTCACCATCGGCTTCAACATCCCCGGCTACAACGAGGCGGAGCAGGCGAAGGCGATCGCCAGCCATCTGGGCACCGAACACGAGGAACTCTATCTCGGCCCGGAAGACGCCCTGGCCCTGGTGCCGGAGGTGCCGGAAAGCTTCGACGAGCCGTTTGCCGATGCCTCGCAGCTGCCTACCACCCTGGTCTCGCGCCTGGCACGCCGGTCGGTCACGGTCGCGCTGTCCGGCGATGGCGGGGACGAGGTCTTCGCCGGCTATACCCGCTATGCCCTGGTGGAGCGGCTGGCCGGCAGCCTGGGCCTGTTGCCGGCCGGGGTGCGGCGGGCGATCGGCGGCGGGATCCTGGCGCTGCCGCCGCACGCCTGGACGCGCGCCGCGGCGCTGCTGCCGGCGCGGCACCGGCCCCGGCTGTTCGGCGACCGCCTGCACAAGCTGGCGCGGATCATGGGCTTCTCCGGCGGCGACGACCTCTACGAGCGGCTGATCCGCGTCTGGCCGGAACCGCCGCTGCTGCCCGGTTTGCAGCAGGACCCGCTGGCCGCGGGGCCGGCGGCCGCCGACCTGGACGACCTGACCGAGCGCATGATGCTGCGCGACACCGGCCATTACCTGCCGGACGACATCCTCGCCAAGGTCGACCGCGCCAGCATGTCGGTGGGGCTGGAGGCCCGCGTGCCCCTGCTGGACCATAATGTGGTGGCGGCGGCCTGGTCGCTGCCGGCGCGCTTCAGGATCCGCGGCGGCAGCGCGAAATGGGTGCTGCGCCAGGTGCTCGCCCGGCATGTGCCGCCGGCGCTGACGGAGCGGCCCAAGATGGGCTTCGCCGTCCCCATCGAGCATTGGCTGCGCGGCCCGCTGCGCGACTGGGCGGAGGACCTGCTGTCGCCGCAGAGCCTCGCCGCTGGCGGGATGATCGACGTGGACCTGGTCCGCGCGCGCCTGGCGGAGCATCAGAGCGGCCGGCGCAACTGGCAGTACCAGCTCTGGGGCGTCCTGATGTTCGAGGCCTGGCGCCGCCGCTGGGCACCGGCCCGATGAGTGCCGGCCGATGACCGTCGGCTTGGGCCGGGACGGGCAGGCAAGGGGGCTGCTGGGGCGGGTCGCCGACTGCAACCGCTACGACCTGTCGCAGTTCCGGCCGCTGCACGCGCTGGGCCACCGGGTCGGCGCCATCCATCGCGGCGTGCTGCCCGGCCTGGCGGCCTTTCCGGAGCTCTTCGCCGTCGGCGGCGACCGGGTCGAGCTGGGCCGTTCCGGCATGGACGGGGCGGCGATCACGGCTGCCCTGGGCGCGGCGATGCGCAGCCTCTACGACGCGGATCCGGCGCGCCGCGGTTTCGGCCGCTGGACGGGCGAGCCGGCGCCGGTGCTGCAGGACTGGGACGGCCCGGTGCTGTTCGACGTGGAGCGCGCCGCCCACGGCATCCTGGGGGTGAAGGTCCGCGGCGTGCATGTGAACGGCCATGTCCGGGACCGCTCGGGCGGCATCCGGCTCTGGCTGGCGCGGCGCTCGCACCGGATCGCCCATCATCCCGGGCTGCTGGACCAGATCGCGGCCGGCTTCCTCGCCTCCGGCATGGATCCCCGCCGCGCCGCCGCCGAGGAGGCGGCAGAGGAGGCCGGCATCGACACGCAGCTGGCCGCCGGGCTGCGGCTGGTCGGCTCGATTTCCTACTGCCTGCAGTTCGACTGGAACCTGGTGCCGGGGGCGGTCTACATCTTCGACCTGGAACTGCCGCCCGGCTTCGTGCCGGAGAACCGCGACGGCGAGGTCGCGGGGTTCGAGCTGCTGACGCCCGCCGAGGTGCTGGAGCGCCTGCAGCATCCCGGTGTCTTCAAGTTCGACTGCGCCCTGGTCGCGCTCGACTTCCTGGTGCGCCACGGCCTGCTGGACGACGGCCATCCGGACTATCTGCGCATCCTGCAGGGCCTGCACCGCGGCGCACCCTGGGACGGCTGAGGCGCGGACAGACGAGGTTTCGCCATTGTCCCGTGAATGCTCGGCTCGGGGGCCGAGAACGACGGCATAGGCGCGGCATCCGGACCTTGCGGCGCCCCTGCCCGTCGCCGTCATCCCGGTCTTGAACCGGGATCCTGGCTGAACGCCGCCGCCGGGCTGCATCAAAGCCTGCGCCATGGGTCCCGGATCAGGTCCGGGACGACGGAGCCGCAGGCGCATGGCCCGGTCGCTTGCGGGAGACAGCGAAAAACCGGTCGAGTAGGGGTGCCGGTGGTACGACGCCGGGCCTCACCCCGGATAGTCGTAGAACTCCGTGACCTCCGAGAAGCGCGGCCGGTCCAGGTCGCGGTCCAGGACGATCGCCTCGTCGGGCCGGATCGGCCAGGCGATGCCCAGGTCCGGGTCGTTCCAGGCCAGGCCGCGGGCATGGCCGGGGGCGAATTCGCTGTCCAGCTTGAAGATCGTCTCGCAATCGTCGGTCAGGGTGCAGTAGCAATGCGCGAAGCCGGCGGGCACCAGGATCTGGTTCCAGCCATCGGGATCCAGCTCGGCCATCACGTGGCGGCCGAAAGTGGGCGAGCCCTTCCGCAGGTCGATGTTGACGTCCAGCATCCGCCCGCGGGTGACCCGGATCATCTTGCCCTGGCCATGGGGCGGTAGCTGGTAGTGGAAGCCGCGCACGGTGCCGCGCTTCGGCGAGAAGCAGTGGTTCTCGTGCATCGGCACGAACTCGATGCCGGCGGCGCGCAGGCCGTTCATGCTGTAGCTGGGCATCACCCAGCCGCGGCTGTCCGTCCGCTTCGGCGCGCGGAACAGCTTCACCTCGGGGATCTCCAGGCTGCGGATCTCCAGACCCTCGGTGACGGTGCCCCGGGGCCGGTCCCCGGCGGGGCGCTGCTCGGTCATGACGATTCCTTCCGATGGCGGGCTGCGATGGCATCCGGCTTCTTGCCCTCGGAGGCCGCAGAGGGCAAGAAGCCCGGGGCTGAACGAGGGAACGACGTGCATCCGGCAATTCATCTGTGGCGCGGGATCGGCTGGCTGGCCGGTCCGGTCGTGGCGCGCCTGCTGCATGCCCGCGCTGCCCGCGGCAAGGAGGATCCGGCCCGGCTGGCCGAGCGCTGGGGCATTGCGGGCGCCGTCCGGCCCGATGGCCCGCTCGCCTGGGTCCATGCCGCCAGCGTGGGGGAGGGCATGGCCGTGCTGCCGCTCCTGCACCGCCTCGCCGAGCAGCGGCCCGACCTGCAGGTGCTGCTGACCACCGGCACCGTCACCTCGGCCCAGGCGCTGATCCCGCTGCTTCCGGCCACCGCCCGGCACCAGTTCGTGCCGGTCGACCTGCCGCGCGCCGTCGACCGCTTCCTGGGCCATTGGCGGCCCGACCTGGGGATCTGGACGGAATCGGAGTTCTGGCCCGGCCTGATGGCCCGCGCGCAGGCCTCGGGCATGCCCACGGTCCTGATCCAGGGCCGGGTCTCCGACCGCTCGGTGCGGCGCTGGCGACGCCCGGGTTCGCCGATCGCCAGCCTCGTGGGCGGTTTCCGGCTCTGCCTGGCGCAGTCCGACGGCGATGCGGAGCGCCTGCGCCGCCTGGGCGGGCGGGACGTGCGGCATCTGGGCAACCTGAAATGGGCCGCCCCGCCGCTGGCGCACGACGAAGCGGAGCTAGCGCGCCTGCAGGCCGCCCTCGCGGGACGGCCGCTCTGGCTCGCCGCCTCGATCCATCCGGGCGAGGAACCGGCCGTCATCGCGACCCACCGGCACCTGGCCGGCCTGCATCCGGGCCTGGTCACCCTGGTCGTGCCGCGCCATCCGCCGCGGGCGCCGGCCTTTGCCGCCGCCTTTGCGGAAGCCGGCCTGGAGGCGGGCCTGCGCAGCGCCGGGGCGCTGCCCGGCGCGGCGCCGGTCCATATCGCGGATACCATCGGCGAGCTTGGCCTGTGGTACCGCCTGGCGCCGCTGGCCTTCGTCGGCGGTTCCCTGGTGCCCCATGGCGGGCAGAATCCGATGGAGGCGGCGCGGCTGGACTGCGCCATCCTGCATGGGCCCCATATGGAGAATTTCAGCGAGCTGGCGGCCGGGCTGGCGGCCTGCGGCGGTGCCCACCAGGTGGCAGACGGAGCGGCCCTGCCGGCAGCGGCCGAGGCGCTGCTGGACGGCCCGGCGGCGGACGCGGCTCGCCGTGCCGCCCGCGCCTATGCCGCGGGCGGGATGCAGGTGCTGGATGCGGTGCTGGGGGCGCTGCAGCCCTGGCTGCCGCGCCCCCGATAGAACGGCCGGCAGCCTTCAGCTGAAGTGCGAGTGGCCGACCCCGCCCTTGATCTGCTTGGAGAACAGGTATTGCAGCTCGGCGGTCGAGCTGTCATGGCCGATGGCGCCGCTCATGTCGCAGATCTTCGCGAACTGCTCGGCCACCATCTCCGGGGTCACCGGGGTGCCGGGCTCCATGAACACGCCTTCGGCTCCCATCACCTGGATGCGGGCGAAATAGCCGCCGCCGGCAGACAGGACGATGCCGGTCTCGTCGTTCGCCTCGCTGCAGAGATAGGCGACGCCGGGGGAGACCAGCTCCGGCTGCAGCAGCTTCACGGCTTCCGGCGGCATCAGCTCCTCGGTCATCCGGGTGGTCGCCATCGGCGCCAGGGTGTTGACCAGGATGTTGTACTTCCGGCCCTCCTGCTTCAGCACGTTCATCAGGCCGACCATGCCGGCCTTCGCCGCACCGTAGTTTGCCTGGCCGAAATTGCCGTACAGGCCCGAATTCGAGGCGGTCAGGACGATGCGGCCATAGCCGTTCTCGCGCATCACCGGCCAGGCCGCCATGGTGACATAGGCGGTGCCGTTCAGATGCACGCCGACCACCGCGTCCCAGGTATCCTTGTCCATCTTCTGGAACGACCGGTCACGCAGGATGCCGGCATTGTTCACCAGGATGTCGACCTTGCCGAAGGCGTCGACGGCGGTCTTGACGATGCTGGCCGCCCCGGCGGCGTTCGAGACGCTGTCATAGTTCGCCACCGCCTGGCCGCCGGCGGCCTTGATCTCGTCGACCACCTTGTCGGCCGGGGTGGAGGAGCCGCTGGTGCCGTCGACGGCGCCGCCCAGGTCGTTCACGACCACCTTGGCGCCGCGGGAGGCGAGCAGCATGGCATGGCTGCGGCCGAGCCCGGCGCCGGCGCCGGTGACGATGGCCACGCGGCCGTCGAAGGAAATGCTCATCTGATGGGTCTCCTGGCTTGTTATGTCGTCGTCGATGAATGGGCGGTCCTGGCATGCAGGATCAGGTCGCAGACTTCGCGCACCGCGCCGGCCCCGCCCGGCGTCGCGGTGGCATAGAGGCAGGCGGATATCACCTCCGGCCTGGCATTGGCCACCGTCAGCGGGCAGCCGACCAGGCGCAGCAGGCCCAGATCGTTGACGTCGTCGCCGATATGGGCGACCCGGTCCAGGCCCAGCCCGAGCTGCCGGCAGAGCGCGGTCAGCGCCGCCTCCTTGTCGGGCACGCCGAGGAAGGCATGGCGCACGCCCAGCCGCTCGGCGCGGTGGCCGATCGCCCGGGTGGTGCTGGCCGTGACGAACGCGACCTCGACCCCCGCGGCCATCACCTGCTTGATGCCCTGCCCGTCATGCACGTGGAAGCGGCGCAGCTCCGCCCCGTCCTCGCCATAGTACAGGCCGCCGTCGGTCTGCACGCCGTCGACGTCCAGCGACAGGAGCCCGATTCGGGCCAGGCGGTCGGCGAGGGCAGAGGGTTCGAGCAGAGGCATCCGGCGATCGTGGCAGGTTGGGGGGCGGGCAGGCGGGCGGAGGCGATGTACGGGAAGGCGCTCCCGGGCCAATGGCCCGACGGCGGTGCGTCACGCTAGCATGGCCCCCATATAAGGGACAGCCGGGCGCCGGAGGATGGCGCTGCCGGGTGGTTCGGTTTGTAGACGGGAGGCTTCGATATGGCAAAGCAGCAGCACAGGTATCGGTCGGGGGCAGCGGCCCGGGCGGCAGCCCTGGCCGCATCCCTCGCGGTGCTGCCGGCCGCTGCCCTGGTCGCGGCGCCGGCCGCGGCACAGGACGAGCCGAAGGCGCAGGGGGAACTGGACGCCGCCGGCAAGCTGGCGCTTGAAGCCGCCAACAAGGCAGTGCGCGCGCTGGAGCTGTTCTTCGACGACCTGCCGAAATACGAGGCGCCCGAGGTCCTGCCCAACGGCGACATCATCATGCGCCGGCTGGACACGCCGGACGGGACGGCGCCCGCACCGGAGGCCGAGACCGACCGGGCCGACGAGCAGCAGATCCCGCCGGGCCTGCCGCGCTCCAACCGCAGCCCCGACGGCGGGGGCGGCGAGCGGCGGATCTGAGCCTTGCCGCACGTATCTGCGCGCCGGACAGGGCTCCCACCGCAACGGCCTTGAACATCGCTGCTTTCTTGTATCTCATTTGAGATACGCGACAATCCGGCGACCAGGAGTTTGAGAATGCCAGCCCGGACATCCATGCTGCACGTGCGCATCGACGACGACCTCAAGGCGCAGGCGACGGAGAAGCTGGCGGCGGTCGGGCTGACAGTCTCGGATGCCGTGCGGATACTCCTGACACGGGTGGCGAAGGAAGGCGGCTTGCCGGCGGGCCTCGCGTCCGATCCCGAAGCTCACGATTCGTGGTTTCGTGCGAAGGTGCAGGAGGCGCTTGCCGACACTGCCCCGGCCATCCCGCATGATCGGGTCATGGACGACGTCCAGGCCTTGATCGACAGGAAGCGTCGTGACCGGACTGAGCATTGAATGGCGCGCAGCGGCACGCGCGGACTTGCTGACGATCGTCGATTACATAGCGGATGAGAATCCGGCCGCCGCCCAGCGCCTGAAAGACGAGATCGAGGAAAAGGTCGCGAATGGCGCTGCGCCCAAGGCTCTACCGGCTTGGCCGGGTCGACGGCACCCGTGAGATGGTCGTCCGCGCCAACTACATCCTGATCTATGCCGAGAATGCCGGCTCGGTCCTGATCCTGCGCATCTTGCACGCTGCTCAACAATGGCCGGGCTAGGGGCAAACAAGCCCGGGCGCTGCGCCAAAACAGCCTAAAGGTTCGTCCCCATCTCCAGGAACTTGCGGCGGCGGTCGCTGATCAGCCTGTCGGGCGGCAGGCCGGACAGGGTCTCCAGGTGGCGGGAGATCACCGCGCCGACCGCGTCCATCGTGGCGTTGGAGTCGCGATGGGCGCCGCCCAGCGGCTCCGGCACGATCTCGTCGATCACCCCCAGGCCCGACAGGTGCTGGGCGGTCAGGCGCAGCGCCTCGGCGGCGTCCTTCGCCTTGTCCTGGTCCTTCCAGAGGATCGCCGCGCAGCCTTCCGGCGTGATCACCGAATAGACCGCATGTTCCAGCATGATCACCCGGTCCGCGGCGGCCAGGGCGACCGCGCCGCCGGAGCCGCCCTCGCCGACGATCAGGGCGATCAGCGGGACGCCCAGGCCCAGGCAGCAGTCCAGCGAGGCGGCGATCGCCTGGGCGATGCCGCGTTCCTCCGAATCGGGCCCCGGATAGGCGCCGGCGGTGTCGATCAGGGTGATCACCGGCAGGCCGAAGCGCTCGGCCAGCTTCATGCCGCGGATCGCCATGCGATAGCCTTCCGCCCGCGCCATGCCGAAATTGTGCTTCACCCGCCCCTCGGTGCCGCGGCCCTTCTCATGGCCGATCAGCATCGCCGAATGCCGGCCGATGCGGCCGATGCCGACCTGCATGGCCGGGTCCTCGGCAAAGGTGCGGTCGCCGGCCAGCGGCACGAAATCCTGGGTCAGCCGGCCGATATAGTCGCCGAAATGCGGCCGGTCCTGGTGCCGCGCCACCTGGGTCTTCTGCCAGGCGGTGAGCTTGCCGTAGGTCTCCTTCAGCGCCTCCTGGATCTTGCCCTGCAGCTGCGCCACTTCCGGCGCGATATCGGCACCCTCGTCGGACAGGCGGCTCAGCTCCTGGATCTTGGTTTCCAGTTCCGCGACCGGCTTCTCGAAATCCAGATAGACCTGCATGCTTGCGGCGTTCCTTGGTCTGCGTTTCGGGGATCTGCGTTTCGGGGGAGGCCGGCCCTACAGGCCGATGGCTTCCGCCTGGTCGACGATCACCCGGGCCTGCTTGATCGAGGCATTGTCGATCAGCTTGCCGTCCAGTGCGACGGCACCCTGGCCGGCGGCCTGGGCATCCTCCATCGCCTTCAGGATCGCGCGGGCCTTGGCGACCTCCGCGGCCGATGGCGCGAAGACCTCGTTGGCAAGGGCGATCTGGCTGGGATGGATCGCCCACTTGCCCTCGCAGCCCAGGATCGCCGCGCGCCGCGCCTGCGCCTTGTAGCCTTCCGCGTCGGAAAAGTCGCCGAACGGCCCGTCCACCGGGCGCAGGCCGTTGGCCCGCGCGGCGATCACCATCCGGTTGATCGCATAGTGCCACATATCGCCCCAGTAGAAGGTGCGGTTGCCGGCCTCGTCGGGGTCGGTCAGGACGCCATAGTCCGGGTTCGGGCCGCCGATATTGGTGGTCCGCGCGCGGGTCGAGGCGGCATAGTCGGCGACGCCGAAATGCAGGCTCTCCAGCCGCGGGCTAGCGGCGGCGATCGCCTCGATGTTCTGCATGCCCAGCGCGGTCTCGATGATCGCCTCCAGGCCGATCCGGCGGGTGAAGCCCTTCGCCGTTTCGATCTGGGTCAGCAGCATGTCGACGGCATAGATGTCGGCGGCTGTGCCGGCCTTCGGGATCATGATCAGGTCCAGCTTGTCGCCGGCCTGTTCAACGACGTCGACCACGTCGCGATACATGTAGTGGGTGTCCAGCCCGTTGATTCGCACCGACATGGACTTGCCGCCCCAGTCCACGTCGTGCAGCGCCTGGACGATATTGGCCCGCGCCTGCGCCTTCTGGTCCGGCGCCACCGCATCCTCCAGGTCCAGGAAGATCATGTCCGCGTCCGACTTCGCCGCCTTCTCGAAGAATTTCGGGCTGGACCCCGGCACCGCCAGTTCGCAGCGGTTCAGCCGGGCCTTGGCCTGCGGGACGATGTGGAAGCTCATGCGCGGGTCCTTCCTGCGAGAGGCCGGGCTGCCGGCCCGCGGGCGCCCCGGTCGGGGACATCCTGCCAGGGGCGGCGCCTGCGGCGAGTGAATTCGCGGCAAACTGGCGCGCAGCCGCCCCCGAAGTCAACCGATTGGCCGGGCGACCGGCTGGGCGACGGGCCGGGCGAGGGGGTGGTGGCCGGTCACCAGGGCCTGCATGCGGGCCTGCAGGACATGGGTATAGATCTGCGTGGTGCTGATATCGGCATGGCCCAGCATCTGCTGCACCGCCCGCAGGTCGGCGCCATGGGCCAGCAGGTGCGTGGCGAAGGCATGCCGCAGCACATGGGGCGAGACCCGGCGCGGCTCGATGCCGGCTTCCAGCGCGGCCTCCTTCAGCAACTGGCCGAAGCGCTGGCGGGTCAGATGCCCCTCTGCCGAACGCGACGGGAACAGGAAATGCCTGCCGCGCCGCGGCGACAGCGCAAGGAACAGGCCGCGGACCGGCAGATAGCCCCCGATCGCCGCCAGGGCCGGCTCGCCCAGCGGCACGATGCGCTCCTTGCCTCCCTTGCCGGCGACCCGCAGGATCCGGGGCTCGCCATCGTGATGCGGGAACGGCAGGCCGACCAGTTCGGAGACCCGCAGCCCGGTGGCATAGAGCACTTCCATGAGCGCCAGCATGCGCAGGCCCTCCGGGCCGGGCAGGGCGCCGGCGGCGGCCAGCAGGTCGCCGACCTCCGCCTCGCTGAGGGTCTTCGGCAGCGGCCGGCTGCGCCGCGGCGCCACCAGGCGCGCGGTCGGGTCGTCGCCGCGCCGCCCCTCGTCCAGCAGGAAGCCGTAGAACTGCCGCAGGCAGCTCAGCCGCCGCGCCGCGGTCGAGCGTTCCAGCCCCGCCTGCGACATCGCCGCCAGCCAGCCGCGCAGGTCCTCGGTCCCCGCAGCCGCCGGATCGCCGCCGCGCGCCGCCAGCCAGGCGGCCAGGCGCGCCAGGTCGGTGCCATAGGCGATGACGGTGTTGCGCGCCGCGCCGCGTTCGGCGGACAGCATTTCCAGGAAGGCGTCGATATCCGGATCGTCGCAGAGCGTGTCGGCCATCGGCCTAGAGCCCGGCCCCGAGGGCGGCCTCGACGGCCAGGCCGCGCGCTGCCGCCGGCATTCCCAGCCGGTCCAGCCCGGCCACGACATGTGCCGCCAGCGCCAGGTCGGCTTCGGCCGGGCCGCCGGGATGGAACAGCGCGAGCGCGGCCAGCGCGGCCTCGCCCTGCCGCCCGGCGGCGACCGCCTCGTCGAACTGCTGCCGGGTGGCGCGCAGGCGCTCCGATCCCGGATCGGCCGCGGCCGGCCCGGCGCGCAGGTCGCGCGCGCTCCGTCGGCCAAGCGCATCGGCAAGGGCCAGGAAGGCGCGCTCGCGCTCCTGCTGCATCGTGAAGGGGAGGTCGGCGACGGAGGCGGTCCAGACCGCGAAGGCCTCCTCCGACCAGGGCAGGTGGCCCGCCGGCGCGGCCAGGAACAGCAGCGGCCAGATGCCGGTCAGGGCCGTCTCGGCCTCCCGGTTGCCGCGCAATGCGTTCAGCCGCTGCCACCAGGACAGCGCCTCCTCCACATCGCCGGCACGCAGGAAGGTCCGCATCGCGTCGGCGGCCGTGCGCCCGTTCAGCATGCCGGGCCGCAGCCGCGCCAGCAGCGGCGCCGCGGTGCGGGCCATCGTCGCCTCGAGGCCTGCCGAGCGGCCGGCCAGCAGCACCGCATCGACCCGGTCGTCGGCGACCGCGGGAAGCCGCGGGTCGCGCACATCGGCATCCAGGGTGCGGAAAGTGCGCGCCGGCGCGGTGGTTGCGGCTTCGTCGTCCGCGGCGGCCAGCCAGAGCCTGGCCAGGTCCTCCGGCGGCAGGCTGCCGAAGGCGACCGCGCCTTCCGCCGCCTGACGCTGCATCTCCAGCGGCGCCTGCGGCAGGCGGGCGATCGCCGCCAGCGCGGCCGGGCTGGCCCCGGCGGCGAAACCGTCGGGCGGCCTGGCATGGGTCAGCGCGAACAGGGCGATTGTCGTCGGGTCGGGCGCCAGGCCCGGCAGGGTCGCCAGGGAGGGGTTTGCCGCAACCGTGTCGGGGCCGGCATTCAGGATCTCGCGGGCGGCGAGATAGAAGCTGTCGGGCCGGTCGCTGACCTCGGCGATGGAACTGGCGGCCAGCGCCGCCAGGGCCGTATCGCCCTGTGCGAGCCGGCACAGCAGGTCGGCCTTTTCCCAATAGGCCGAGCCGGCAGGCTGCCCGGCGCCCGCGGCGATGTCGCAGGCGCCGCCCGGCGCACCGTCCAGCCAGGCGGCATCCGCGGCCAGCCGCGGCAATGCCGGGTCGCCGCCCGCCGCGGCGGGCCGGGCGCCGGCGAGCGCGCGGGCATCGGCCGCCGCGCCGCTGTCGAGCAGCGCGGCGAGGCGCAGCGCCAGGAACCCCGCGGCGGAAATGCCCTGCGGCGGCTCGGCCGGGGTCAGCATCAGGCGGCGCTGCAGGCCCTGCAGGGCAACCGAGTCGGTGCCGCCGAGGCTGTCGAACAGGGGCCGCAGCGCGGCTGCCTGGCTGCCCTGCCAGAGGGTCGAGGCAAAGGCGCCCTGCTGTGGCGAGAGGGCGCCGATCGGGCCTTCGGACGGTGCAGCCAGTTCGCCCACCTGGATGCGCGGCGGTTCGGACGGCACCCGGTCGTCGCTGCGCGACGGCCCGCGCCAGCCGCCTGTCGACGGCGGCTCGGCTGGCGCAGGGGCGGGGGCGGCATCCTGGCCGGGCGCGCCGGGCAGCAGGTTCACCGGCTGCGCGGCCAGCGGCCCGGCCGGCAGGGCGAGAAGGGCCAGGATCGCAAGGCTGACTGCCCGGGCCGGCCAGCGGCGGCCGCCCGGCCACCGGCGGCGGTCACCGTCGGATGCGGTCACTCGCGATCGGCTTTTCAACGGTCTTCGTGGGCGCCGGGATTTCCCAGGTCGCCAGGAACACGGCCCCGACGATCAGGATGAAGACCACGAGTAGGGCGAGAAGGGCCGTCAGACGGCGCATCGGCTGGGATCTGTGCTATGGGTGCGGGCCGCAGCCGCCGGACCGTCCGGCGGGCTGATCTGCGGCGCAGTCTAGCGATGGCGCCGGTGCGAAACAAACCCCTTCGGACCGGCGGCTGCGGTCGCCTGGCGGCCGGGGCGGCAATTGCCATGGTCTGCCGGGTATGCGAGTCTGGGGCGAACCAGAAAAACTGCCGTGTCCATACACTTTCCTGACCGCGCCGGTCGCTTCGACCCGGATGCCTGAGCCCGAGCCTTCCTCCGAGACCCTCCGCTGGGCGGCGCCTGCGGGGCGAACGGGCATGCCCGAATCGGGCAGCGTCGCGGAACCGGCCGGCAGCCCCGAGGCAGGCGGCCGTCCGCAGGCAGGGGCGGGCAGCATCGTCCTCGTCGGGCTGATGGGGTCCGGCAAGTCCACCGTGGGGCGGCGGCTCGCCAACCGGCTCGGCATGCGCTTCGTCGATGCCGACGACGAGATCGAGAAGGCCGCCGGCTGCAGCATCTCCGACATTTTCGCCACCATGGGCGAGGCGGCGTTCCGCGATGGCGAGCGCCGGGTGATCGCCCGGCTGCTGGGGGAGGGGCCGCTGGTCCTGGCCACCGGCGGGGGGGCTTTCATGGATGCGGAAACGCGCCAGCGCATCCGCGCCTCCGGAACCTCCGTCTGGCTGCGCGCCGGGCTGGATGTCCTGGTGCGGCGCTGTCAGCGCCGGACCCATCGGCCGCTCCTGCAGAAGGGCAATGCCCGCGACGTCCTGCGCGACCTGATGGCGCAGCGCCACCCGGTCTATGCCGAGGCCGATCTGGCGATCGACACCGGCGAGGAGGATCACGAAACGGTGGTTGCCAAGATCCTGACGGCACTGAATGGCGGCGGCACGGTCCCGCCCGCCGCGGGGGCCGGCAATGTCGGCTGACCGCCAGGCCGCGGCAGCGGCCGCCGCACCGGCGCCATCGGGCGAAGGGGGCGCGGGGCCCCAGGTCGTCGAGGTGCCGCTGGGCGCGCGCAGCTACCGCATCCTGGTGGGTGCCGGCCTGGTGACCGGGGCCGGCGGCCACCTGCAGGAGGCCGGCGCGCCGCGCCAGGCCGCGATCGTGACCGATGCCAATGTCGCCGCCCGGCACCTGCCGGCCTTGCAGGAGTCCCTGGCACGGGCCGGTATCGCCGCGCATGTCCATGTGATCGAACCCGGCGAGCGCTCCAAGTCCTTCGCCGTGTTCGAGCGGCTGTGCGAATGGCTGCTGCAGGTGCGGATCGAGCGGCGCGACGCGGTGCTGGCCTTCGGGGGCGGGGTCGTCGGCGACCTTGCGGGCTTTGCCGCCGCGGTGCTGCGCCGCGGCACCAGGCTGGTGCAGGTCCCGACCACTCTCCTGGCGCAGGTCGATTCCGCGGTCGGCGGCAAGACGGCGATCAACACCCGCTTCGGCAAGAACCTGATCGGTGCCTTCCACCAGCCGGACCTGGTCCTGGCCGATACCGGCATGCTGGACAGCCTGCCCCGCCGCGAGGTCCTGGCCGGCTATGCGGAGATCCTGAAATACGGCCTGCTCGGCGATACGGCCTTCCTGGACTGGCTGTCGCGGCACGGCGCCGCGGTGATCGACGGCAGCGACGGCGGCGCCGCACGGGCGGAGGCCATTGCCCGGTCCTGCCGCGCCAAGGCGGCGATCGTGGCGGGCGACGAGCGGGAGACCGGCGACCGGGCGCTGCTCAACCTGGGGCATACCTTCGCCCATGCCCTGGAGGCGGAGGCCGGCATGGCCGGCGGCGTGCTGCATGGCGAGGCGGTCGCCGTGGGCCTGCTCTGCGCCGCCATGCTGTCGGCCCGCCTGGGGCTGGCGACGGAGGGCGACGTCGCCCGGGTGCGGCACGACCTGCAGGCGGCGGGCCTGCCGCATTCGCTGGCCGGGATCGGCGGCGCGGACTGGCCCGCCGGTCGCCTGCTGGAGCATATGCGCCAGGACAAGAAGGCAGCGGGCGGGAAGCTCCGGTTCGTGCTGCTGCGCGGATTGGGGGCGGCCTTCGTTGCCGATGGCGTCGCGGAGGCGGAGGTCCTGGCCGTGCTTGACGCGGTGCGTGCCCCGGGGAATACGGCCTGACGATGGAAGCGAACGCCATGTCCCTGACCGAACTGGCCCTGGCGGGGGCGGGGATTCTCGTCCTGATCTGCCTGTCGGCCTTCTTCTCCGGTTCCGAGACCGGCCTGACGGCGGCCTCGCGGGCGCGGATCAACCACCTGGCGCAACAGGGCCAGCGGCGGGCTCTCCTGGTCAGCCGCCTGCTGGACCGGCAGGAGCGGCTGATCGGCACCGTGCTCCTGGGCAACAACCTGGTGAACATCCTGGCCTCGTCGCTGGCCACCTCGGTGCTGATCACCGTTTTCGGCGATGCGGGCGTCGTCTATGCCACCCTGGCGATGACCCTGCTGGTGCTGGTCTTCGCGGAGGTGCTGCCGAAGACCTATGCGATCAACAACCCGGACCGGACCGCATTGGCCGTGGCACCGCTGATCTCCGTGGCGGTGGCCGTGCTGGCGCCGGTGGTCCATGCCGTTCAGGTGCTGGTCAACGCCGTGCTGCGGCTGTTCGGTGCCGATATCAAGCCCGGCCAGTCCATGGTCAGCGCGGCCGAGGAGATCAAGTCCTCCCTCGACCTGCATGGCCGGGAAGGCACCCTGCACAAGAGCGCCCGCGACATGCTGGGCTCGATCCTCGACCTCGACGAGGTGGAGGTTTCCGACGTGATGATCCATCGCCGCGCGATCGAGATGCTGGACCTGTCGGAACCGACCTCCGTGCTGATCAACCAGGCGATGCAGAGCCGCCATTCCCGCCTGCCGCTGTGGCGCGACGATTCCGACAACATCGTCGGCGTGCTGCACACCAAGGACCTGTTGCGGGAGCTGATGTCGGCCCGCGCCCATGCCGCGGAATTCGACATGGACGCCTTCGACCTGATGAAGGTGGCCAAGGAGCCCTGGTTCGTGCCGGACACGACCTCGCTTCGCGAGCAATTGCATGCCTTCCGCACCCGGCATGCCCATTTCGCGCTGGTGGTGGACGAGTACGGCACCCTGATGGGCCTGGTCACCCTGGAGGATATCCTCGAGGAGATCGTCGGCGATATCCGCGACGAGCACGATTCGGAAGAGGTCGTCGGCATCGAGGCCGATGGCGAGGGCGGCTATACGGTGGCCGGGTCGGTGACCATCCGCGACCTGAACCGGCGCCTGGACTGGAACCTGTCGGACGACGAGGCAACGACGGTGGCAGGGCTGCTGATCCACGAGGCGCGGCGCCTGCCGGAGACCGGGCAGGTCTTCGTGTTCCACAATGTCCGCTTCGAGGTCCTGCGCCGCCAGCGCACCCGGGTGACGCAGCTGCGCCTGACGCCGCTGACCCCGTCGAACGGCGGGCGCGGCGACGGCGGCGGCGACGGCAATTGAGGCCGGCCGGGTGCGGCAGCCCGCCCTGCAGGCAGGTTCCGATGTGCCGGGATCCGACGGGTCGGCCCGCCTGACATGATCGCCGTCCTGTTCGAGGTGCTGGCCCCGGTGATCCTGACCGCCGGGCTCGGCTATGGCTGGACCCGCCTGGGGGCCGGCTTCGATACCGAGATGGTCACCCGCCTCGTGCTCTGGCTGGCGGCGCCCGCCCTGATCTTCGAGAGCCTGACCCGCTTCGACCTGCCGCTTGCCGAATTGGGGGAGCAGGCCGGCGCGGCCCTGCTGGTCTGTGCCCTGGTCGGGGCTGCGGCCTGGGCGCTGGCCCGGGCGCTCGGCTGGCCGCTCGCCAGCCATGTCCCGCCGGTGCTGTTCCCGAATGCCGGCAATCTCGGCCTGCCTTTGGCCCTGTTCGCTTTCGGCGACGAGGCATTGGGGCTGGCCGTGGCCTATTTCGCCGTGACCTCGATGCTGCAGCACACCCTGGGCCAGCGAATCGCGGCCGGGCGCGGGCGGGGCTGGCGGGTGCTGCTCACGCCGATGGTGATTGCCATCGCCGCGGCCGTGCTGGTCAAGGCATTGGACCTGCACGTGCCGGCCTTCCTGGCCAACACCATCGGCCTGGTCGGCGAGCTGACGATCCCGCTGATGCTGCTTGCCCTGGGGGTGTCGCTCGGCTCGCTGGCGGTGACGCGCCTGCGGACGAGCCTGATCCTCGCCCTGCTGCGCCTGGCGATGGGCTTTGGCGCGGGGATCCTGGTGGCCTGGGCGCTTGGGCTGGACGGCACGGCGCGCAGCGTGCTGATCCTGCTGTCGACGATGCCGGTGGCGGTCTTCACCTATCTGTTCGCCGCCCGCTACGGGCGGGACAGCGACGTGGTCGCTGGCGCGGTCGTGCTGTCGACCCTGGTCTCGTTCGCGACCCTGCCGGCGCTGCTCTGGTTCCTGCTGCCCTAGCCACCGCCGTGCCAGCCACCGCCGTGCCAGCCACTGGGGGTGCCAGCCACTGGGATGCCGGCCCGCTGCCAGGGCGGCAGCGGGGCGGCGATCGGGCCTCAGCCGGCGGGCAGGTCGACCTGCAGCCGGACCATCAGGTTCAGCAGAACCGCCGCCCGAATCCGCATGGTTCGGGAGCGTTCCGTCCGGGACGGGTCCGCTTCGACCTCGGCGCAGAAATCGTCGAGTGACATGTTCCGGCTCTGGCAGACGTGACGCAGTGCGTGCCATTCCACATAGGAAAGCTTGATACTCGTTCGGCCCGTCGGCAGCGTAATATTTCCGACGATCAGCTGGTCTCTATTGGACTGCGGACGCACGTTTCTTCCCAGCATCGTTGTTTCGCATAAGTCTCTCATTGGAACTGTGCCACCTACCATAAGTTGCCCAGATTGAATAGCGGCAAAATGCCGGCCTCAGCCGGGCTGCTCCCCCGGCGCCTTCGCGCGGATGCTCAGCGCGTGGACCGGCCCGGCCAGCTCTTCGGCCAGGACGGCGTTGATGGCGCGCTGCCGGTCCAGGCGGGGCTTGCCTTCGAATGCCGCCGATACGATGTGGACCTGGAAGTGGGTTTCCTGTGCCGCCCCGCCCATCTCGGCCACGCCGGCATGACCGGCATGGGCGGCGGATTCGTCGATGACCGACAGATGGTCCGGCGCAAAGGCCCGGCGGAGTTTTTCCTCGATGCTGTCTGCCACGCGCATGTTCGTTCCTCCCGGCAGGGGTTTCCGTCCTGCCCATCCTGACCTGCCGCTCGCGGGCCCGAACGGTTGTGTTGCCTGCATACTGACCCCTACGCATACTCCGGGATATGCCAGAACGTAAGGCTGACGAGTCCGCAGGTGAGGGAACCGACGGTCGTGCCGCTGCCGCCGCAGCGGCGGCCGGCAGTGCCGGCCTGTCTGCGGCCGCCGCGCTGGAGGCGGCTGGCCGCGGCAGCTGCGCCTGGCCCGGCTGCCCGGAAGATGGCGGATTCCGGGCCCCCCGCAGCCGCAAGCCCGCCGACGGCTACTACATGTTCTGCCTGGGCCATGTGCGGGATTACAACGCCGCCTGGGACTTTTTCGCCGGCATGTCGCCGGAGCAGATCTCGGCCTGGCGCCACGAGGATGTGACCTGGCACCGCCCGACCCGGCGGTTGGGGGCGGATCGCCGCAGCGACGACGACCCGGCCGCCGGCGGCTGGGCGGGCCGGCGCATCCGCGACGACCTGAACGTCTTTGCCGCGGCGTTCGGCACCGGCGGCGCGCTCCACGGCAGCGACCCGCAGGAGGCCGAGCGCCCGATGAAACCGGGCGAGCGGGCGGCGCTGAAGGTGTTCGGCCTTGACCACAAGGCGACGCTGCACGACATCAAGAGCCGCTACAAGGAACTCGCCAAACGCTACCACCCGGACGCGACCGGCGGCGACAAGCGGTTCGAGGATCGCTTCAAGGCCGTCAACAAGGCCTATCGCTACCTTCTTGCCTGTGGGTATGCTTAACTGCACGTCCGGACCGCGCCTCCGGCCGGTACCGGCACGGGCGTGCGGGCTGTCGCCCCGCTGGCGGAACCGCCAATGCGGCAGGTGGGAATGACCTGCCGCCGCATTGATGCATCTGCCGTTCCTCGCCTGTAATGACCAAGATCCAAGGCATGAATACCCAGACACCGATCAATAACCCAACCCCCCAGCACGCCGACCTGCCTGACAGCAAGATCAACGTGCGCGACGCGTTCGGCATCGACACCGACATGGTGGTGCCGGCGTTCAGCAAGCCGAGCGATCATGTGCCGGATACCGATCCGGCCTACCTGTTCGACCGTGAGACGACCTTGGCGATCCTCGCCGGCTTCGCCCACAACAGGCGGGTGATGGTCCAGGGCTATCACGGCACCGGCAAGTCCACCCATATCGAGCAGGTGGCGGCGCGCCTCAACTGGCCCTGCATCCGGGTGAACCTGGACAGCCATATCAGCCGCATCGACCTGATCGGCAAGGACGCGATCGTGTTGCGCGAAGGCAAGCAGGTGACCGAGTTCCGCGAAGGAATCCTCCCCTGGGCGCTGCAATCGCCGACCGCCATCGTGTTCGACGAGTACGATGCCGGCCGCCCGGACGTGATGTTCGTGATCCAGCGCGTGCTGGAGGTCGAGGGCAAGCTGACCCTGCTCGACCAGAACCGCGTGATCCGGCCGCATCCCTGCTTCCGCGTCTTCGCCACCACCAACACGGTCGGCCTGGGCGATACCACCGGCCTGTACCATGGCACCCAGCAGATCAATCAGGGCCAGATGGACCGCTGGAACATCGTGACCACCCTGAACTACCTGCCGCACGATGCCGAGGTGAACATCTGCCTGGCCAAGGCGCCGGAATACGACACCGGGGAGGGCCGCAAGCAGATCGCCTCCATGGTCGACGTGGCGGACATGACCCGCGCCGGCTTCGTGGCCGGCGACATCTCGACGGTGATGAGCCCGCGCACCGTGATCACCTGGGCGGAGAATGCCCGCATCTTCGGCGATATCGGCTTCGCGTTCCGCGTCACCTTCCTGAACAAGTGCGACGAGATGGAGCGGCCGATGGTCGCGGAATACTATCAGCGCAGCTTTGGCGAGGAGCTTCCGGAATCCGCCGCCAACGTCCAGATGGCCTGAACAGCGGACAGCCGTGAGCGGACCCAAGAACGAGAGCCCGGGCGAGGTCCTGAAGCGGTCGGTCGCCGCCGCCACGCGTGCGATCGCCCATGCGAAGGAACTGCAGGTCAGCTTCGGCCCGGAGACCCCGGGCCTGCGCGGCGACCGCGCGCGCCTGCCGGCCCCGTCGCGCGACATGGACCGCGGCGAGATCAGCAACCTGCGCGGCCTCGCCGATGGCATGGCCCTGCGCCTGCGCCATCACGACGATGCCCTGCATGCCCGGATGCTGCCCGAGGGGGGGACCGCCCGCGCGGTGTTCGACGCCGTGGAGCAGGCCCGGGTCGAGGCCCTGGGCTGCCGCCGCATGGCCGGGGTGGCGGAGAACCTGGACGTCGCGCTGCGCCAGCGCTGCCGCGCCCGCGGCTTCGGCCGAATGACCGACCGCTCCGAGGCGCCGCTGGCGGATGCCGTCGGCATGCTGGTGCGCGAGCATCTGAGCGGGCGCGAGATGCCCGCCGAAGCCAGGAAGATGGTCGATCTCTGGCGCGACTGGATCGAGGACAAGGGCGGCACCGAGTTCGGCAAGCTGCTGGACTCGATCGAGGACCAGCGCGATTTCGGGCGGGTCGCCCGCCGGCTGATCCATGACCTGGAACTGTCCGACGACGATGGCAGCGAGCTCGACGACCAGGACACCCCGGACGAGGACAGCGACCAGGAGCAGGGCGAGGGCGAAGGCGAGGGTGGCGCCGGGGAGCAGTCCGGCGCCGAGGCGATGGGCGCCGACCAGGACGAGTCGCAGGAGGCCGGCACCGAGGAGGCCGGCGATTCCGAGGCGATGGCCGCGGGCGAGCGCGAGATGCCGGCCGATGGCGAGGAGACCGGCGAGGGCCTGCGCCCGCCGCGCCCCGATTCCAAGCACAACCAGCCGCAGCCGCCGCCCTATCGGGCATTCACGGCCGAATTCGACGAGGTCGTCGTGGCCGACGATCTCTGCGATGCGGAGGAGCTGACCCGGCTGCGCCAGCACCTGGACCAGCAGCTGCAGAACATGCAGAACGTGGTCGCCCGGCTGGCCAACCGCCTGCAGCGCCGCCTGCTGGCGAAGCAGAACCGCACCTGGATGTTCGACCTCGAGGAGGGCATCCTGGACGCGGCCCGCCTGGCCCGCGTGGTGGCGAACCCGGTCCTGCCGTTGAGCTACAAGCAGGAATCGGAGACCGATTTCCGCGACACCGTGGTGTCGCTGCTGATCGACAATTCGGGCTCCATGCGCGGCCGCCCGATCACGGTGGCGGCGATGTGCGCCGATATCCTGGCGCGCACCCTGGAGCGCTGCGCGGTTAAGGTGGAGATCCTGGGCTTCACCACCCGCGCCTGGAAGGGCGGCCAGAGCCGCGAGAAATGGCTCAGCGACGGCAAGATGCCCAATCCCGGCCGGCTGAACGACCTGCGCCACATCGTCTACAAGTCCGCCGACGCCCCCTGGCGCCGGTCGCGGCGCAGCCTCGGCCTGATGCTGCGCGAGGGCCTCCTGAAGGAGAATATCGACGGCGAAGCCCTGCTCTGGGCCCATAGCCGCCTGTTGGGGCGGCCGGAGCAGCGGCGCATCCTGATGGTGATCTCCGACGGCGCGCCGGTCGACGATTCCACCCTGTCGGTCAATCCGGGCAACTACCTGGACCGCCACCTGCGCGAGGTGATCCAGTGGATCGAGACCCGCTCGCCCGTGGAACTGACGGCGATCGGCATCGGCCATGACGTCACCCGCTACTACCGGCGGGCGGTCACCATCGTCGATGCCGAGCAGCTCGGCGGCGTGATGATGGAGAACCTGACCGAGCTGTTCGACGAGGATCCCGGCCCCGACCAGGGCATGGGCCGCGGTGGCGCCGGCACGATGGACCCGACCGGGCGCGCCATGGGCGGCCGCGCCCAGGCCGCAGCCGCCAGCCGCGGCGCCCGGCGCGAGGCCGGCCCCCGCTGACGGGGCGGGGGGGGTGACCGCGCTCCACGCTCGCCCTGGCAACCCGCGCCCCCAACTGCGTCATCGCCGGCCTTGAGCCACTGCTGTCCGGTTCCCCTGCGGCTGCTTGGCCGGAGGTCCCTGCACCGTCTGGCCTTCTCACGGAACGCGCTGAACCGGGACGGGGGTCCGGCAGCTGTTCTCCCCATCCCGTCACCGCCGGGCGCGACCCGGCGGTCCATCCCGAGGCGAGACTCAATAGCGGCAGAACGTGACGGAAACCGTTGGCCAGCGGCACCATGGACTCGCGGGACAAGCCCACTGGTGTCCGGTTGAGTGCCGTTCTCCGGCCTCATGCGTTTTATAGCTTCGTCATGCGCGGGCTTGTCCCGCGCCTTCATCGCGCCGCACCTCAATAAGATCAGGCCATTATTGAACCTGGCGGCACCATGGACCACCGCGACGAGCGCGGTGGTGACGATTGGGGGAACGCAAGGACATCCGTGTCCAGCGTCAACGCTGGACCCCGCAAGCCCGGCAAAGTCGCGGCCTTGAGCGAATGCCGGCCATGCTCAGCCGGACAGCCGTGGGCTCGACCCGGCGGTCCATCTGGGAGCGAGGCTCAACAGCACCGGAACCTGTTGGAAACCGTTGGGCAGCGGCACCATGGACCCGCGGGACAAGCCCGCGAGTGACGACTTTTTGGCGGCGGGCCGCGCCTTATCGCACAGCAGCCGACATGAACCGGACACCAGTGGGCCTGACCCGGTTGCCGGGCGCTGCCCGGCAACCCATCGTGCCGCCAGGCTCAATCGATTGAGACGGGCATCGATAGGGACCACCGGGACAAGCCCGGTGGCGACGATGGAAGAAGGGACGCCACGGTCGATCGCTTCGCACGCTCCGAGAGGCTGGCCCGTTGCCGCCCTTTGCGAATGCGGGCATGAATGCGGGGCTGCCGGCTTTCAGGGCGAAACCGGTTCACAAGGGGACGGAACGGTGAAAACTCTCATTCTCGGTGCGGCGCTGATCGTCGCGGCCCTGGTGTCGGGCGGTGCGGCCGGCCTGCGTGCCGAAACCGATGCCGTGAAGCTGCTCGCCGGGGCCGACAAGGAGCTGCACGACTTCATCGGGCAGCCCGATTGGCAGGGTGTCGTCTCGATCCTGGGGGGCACCAAGGCGGTGCTGATCGCGCCGGACTTCACCTCCGGCTCGGTGATCATCGGCTTCGAGGAGGGCGACGCCGTCCTTCTGGTCCGGCACGACATCCAGTGGAGCGATCCGGTCTTCGTCCGGATGCGGCAGGCGAGCATCGGCTTCCAGGCCGGGGTCAAGCAGTCCGAGCTGCTGATGCTGGTGCTGACCCGCAGTGCGGTGAAGGACATGGTCGACGGCGTGGCGCGGGTCGGCGGCTCCGGCGGTTTCGCCCTGGGCGACCTGGGAGTCGGCGGCGGCGGTGCCGGCGGGGTGTCCGGCGGCTTGCAGATGCTGTCGGTCTCCCTGTCCGAGGGCCTGTCGATCGGCACCGCGCTGGGCGGCATGAAGATCGCCCCGATCGAGGCGCTGAACCAGGCGGCCTATGGCAGCGGCTTCGACATGTCCGCCGTCCTGGCCAAGCCGGGCGGGGCCTACCCGCCGGCTGCCAAGCTGCGGGAAACGCTGGCGGAGACCGTCAGAAAGTCCCGGTCGGACTAGAGTCCTCCCGGCCGGACCCGCCAACCCGGCGGTCCGCCGCCCGAACCCTGAGCCACGCCCGCGCCGCGGTGGATGGCCAGCCAAAATTGTCCGACAATGCTGTTGGACAGTCGGTTGACGGAGGCGCCGTGCTTGCCTAGCATCCTGTCATTCGAGAAGGGCGGACCAAACGCGCCCGGCGCTACCTGGGAGGGATGCGACCATGACAGGCAAATCCGCGGCGAAGATCGCGCTGGCCACCAACAAGTACGGCGATGCCGAGGCTACGCCCCTGACCAAGATGTTCCATGAGCGCATCCGCGCCCTGGTGCAGAGGAAGCTGGAGGAATCCGGCGGCGACTGGAACAGCTTCGTCTTCGACAAGTCCTATGACCTGATCACCGAAGCGGACATGGTGGCGATCGAGAAAGAGGTTCTCGCCACCGGCTACCGCTACGACGTCTCCGCGACGATCTCCGCCAAGGAGGCGCCGGAGAAGTACAAGCCGCTGGCCGGCCAGGACGAGGTCGAGTTCTCCGGCGAGGTGGTCGACGGCAAGGTGCAGGTGGGCTTCGGCGACAATGTCGTGAAATACCCGCAGAACCTGGTCGGCACGGCCTGCTACGTGCACACCTCGGAAGATGTCATGGAGCTGATGATGAACGGCGTGCCCGAGGGCAGCATCGCCGTCATCGACGATTCCGGCGGCACCCTGACGGCGCCGGTGCTGGAAGGCTTCGCCGGCGTGATCTGCATGGGCGGCACCGTGCGCTCCCACCTGGGCATCCTGACCCGGGAGTACGGCATCCCCTGCCTGATGAACTGCAAGATCCAGGGCATCAAGAACGGCGACAGGCTGGAAATGAACGTCTCCGCCGGCGCCAAGACCGCGCAGGACTACCAGAAGAACATCGAGAAGACGGCGGAGATCTGGAAGCTGGTCTGACCCGGCCGCCGACCCGACCCGTACCCCGACTTCGCAGGAGACGCCGGCCATGCTGAGCAATTCCGTGAGCTATGCGCAGCTGTTGGAAACCAACAACATGCTGCAGGCCCTGACCGATGAGACCTACTGGCTCTGCGTGACGCGCACCACGCAGGAATCCAAGCTGTTCCCCGTGCCGTCCTACATGCTGCTGTCCTACCTCAACGCCTATTACCGCTATCCCACCCTGCTGCGGAAGATCGAGGCACGGATGCCGGCGGAGCAGCTGGGCGACCGCGCCCGCCAGATGGGCACCAAGATCGACACCCTGACCATGGGCTGGACCCTGCCGGGCTTCTACAACCTGGGGCGGGAATGGCTGATCAACATGGGCCTGCTGCGGCCCGAGGATGCGGTCGAGGATACCGTCTACGTGATGGACTTCTGGAAGCGCTTCCAGCTGAGCTATCACCGCAATGACGGCCATATCACCAACCGCGACTTCGGCCATCGCAGCCAGATCCTGCCGGAGCACCAGCTGCAGGTGTTCCAGGCCGACCTGTTCGCGGTCGAGGCGGGCGACCGGCTGCACACCGCGGCGAACAAGTTCATGGCCACCGTGTCGCAGTTCCAGTTCCTGTCGCATTGCGAATGCCGCATCGGGATCTGCAACCAGGGCCCCTACAAGTTCGGCGAAAAGTCGGAGCTGATCGTCCGCGACTTCATGGACCTGGCGGAATGCGACTATCCCTGGCTGGACGGGGTGTCGGCGGAGGTGCCGTACAACAACCTGACCATCCCGATGGTGGCGAAGGACACGCATTTCTACCTGATGGACGACTGGGGCAGCTTCGAGTCCGAGCCGGAGTTCAAGGCGGAAAGCATCAGCCATATCGGCCTCTACACCTCCGACCACCTGACCGAGGGCCGGCTGCCGGTGGCAATGGGCAGCGCCGGGGAGCTGGCGGCCGAGTTCGACCGGCTGCGCGAGATCTTCACCGAGGCCACGGGCAAGCTGTGGAAGCGCATCGCCGCCTGGAGCCGGGCGGAGATGATCGAGGCCGGCGCCCTGGTCTACTACAACATCCCGAAGGACCTGGCGCATCTGGCCGGGGTCTACGAGCAGTCCGACTGGTTCGACATCGACGAGCGCGCCGCGCGCTTCATCCCGCTGCTGAACGACGAATTCGGCCGCGACTGCCTGACCGAGCTGGTCGGCCTTGTCAGCCTGCCGAGCCAGCAGGTGAACGACTATACCATGATGCAGCATTCGAACCTGCCGAAGCGGATGTACACGCCGATCCCCTACGCGATCCTGGAGACCGGCACCTATACCCGCACCTCCGGGCCGCTCTACCCCGGCAGTCATGTCCTGGCGGACAAGAAGGGCAAGTGGCGGACCAGCCGCGGCGACCTGACCCAGGCGGAGTACAACCAGGCGGCCCGCGGCTTCACGCCGAAGCTCTGCCAGGCACCGTACATCCATTTCGACGAGACCTGGGTGAAGTACCACCACGACGATCCGGAGGTGGACGAGATGTACCGGATCGCCCAGGCGCAGTCCCGCAACCTGAAGGACAGGGGCGCGGGGCTCAGCCGGGCGGATGTTGAGAAGCTGCGCGGCGACGGCTGAGGCGGTTCATGCGCAGCCGCAGTCGCACGGAATTCGCGGCACGACTTGCCTGACCCTCGGCCGGCGGTTCCGGGCTTCGGCCCGGGCGCCGGCCACCTTTTTCGGGTCGGGCGACCGGCCCGGGCGCTTTCCCGGGCAAGCAGCCTGATCGGACAGGACGGATGCAGATCGGCGAAATGATCCGGACGGCGGCCCATCGCTTCGGCGATGCGCCCGCGCTGGAATGCGAGGGGCGGGTCATGTCCTTCGCGGCGTTCGACGCGGCGACCGACCGCCTGGGCAATGCGCTCCTGGCAAAGGGGTTGCGGCCCGGCGACCGGGTTGCCGTGCTGCAGCCCAACTCGATCGAATGCCTCGTGGCCTATTACTGCCTGGCCAAGGCCGGGCTGGTCCGGGTGCCGCTCAATCACCGCGACACGCCGGCGGACCATGAATACAAGCTGGCCTATTCCGGCGCCCGGGCGGTGCTGCACGACGATACCGTCGCCCTCGACGCGGAATTCAGCTTCGGGCTGGAGGCGACCGAAAGGCTGATCGCCGACGCCCCTGCCGGGCCCTGCGCCATCGACCGCGACATGGAGGCGCCGCTGCGGCTGGGCTTTACCGGCGGCACCACCGGCCTGCCCAAGGCGGTGACCCTGACCACCCGCGGCGAGGTGGCGGAGATCGCCAATTTCATGATCGACCTGCTGCCCGACATCCGGGCCGGCCAGATGATGCTGCACGCCGCCCCCATTGCCCATGCCTCCGGCGCCTTCTTCCTGCCGCACCTGCTGCGCGGGGCTCGCGCGCTGATCATGCCGAAATTCGATCCCGCCCGTTTCCTGGAACTGTCGGAGGCGGCGCAGGCGACCACCACCTTCATCGTGCCGACCATGCTGTCGATGATCCTGGAGGAGCCCGGTGTCGACCGGCTGCGGCACAATTACTCCCGGCTCTGCTATGGCGCCGCGCCGATGGCGCCGGCCCTGCTGGAGCGTGGCATGGCGGTGTTCGGCCAGGTCTTCGCGCAGACCTATGGCCAGGCCGAGAGCCCGATGGTGATCACCTGCCTGAAACCGGACGAGCATGACCGGATCGGCTCCGCCGGCCGGCCCTATACCCTGGTGGAGGCGCGAATCGTCGACGATGACGACCGGCCGCTGCCGCCCGGCGAGGCCGGCGAGATCGTCTGCCGGGGCCTGCAGACCATGGCCTATTACTGGGAGCGGCCGGAGGAGACCGCGCAGGTGTTCCGCAACGGCTGGCTGCATACCGGCGATGTCGGCCGGACCGACGGGGACGGCTTCTTCTACCTGATCGACCGCAAGAACGACCTGCTGATCAGCGGCGGCTACAACGTCTATCCGCGCGAGGTCGAGGATGCGCTGCTGGCGGTCGAAGGCGTGACCGAGGCGGCCGTGGTCGGCCTGCCGGACGAGCGCTGGGGCGACCGGGTGCATGCCGTGATCGCCGGCCGGCCGGGCCTGGACAGTGGCGCGGTGCTGGCTGCGGTGAAGGATCGCCTGGCCGGCTACAAGCGCCCCCGGGGGCTGGAGATCTGGCCGGAACTGCCGAAGAGCGCGGCCGGCAAGATCCTGCGCCGCAAGGTGCGCGAGCGGCTGCAGGCAGGCGAGGACTGACGGCGACCCCGCCACCGGGCGGGCGACGAGACGGAGGATACCGGGCAGTGGCAGACAAGTTCCTGGCGATGCATGCGCTCGCCATCAAGAAGTTCGGGACGGCGGACGCCGTGGCGGCAGTGATCGGCGAGGCCGCGGGCGATGTCGCCCCGGCGATCGAGGAGGCCGTCGGTGCCGGCGAGGCGATCAGCGGCAAGGGGGCCTACATGCTGACCCCGAAGGGGCAGGCCGCCCTGAAGGCGGCCTATCCGGCGGTCTTCGCCGCGCAGCGCGGCGATGCCGCATTCACCGGCGCCTACGACCGCTTCGAGGCGGTGAACCGCGACCTGAAGCAGGTCATCACCGACTGGCAGACCATGGAAGTGGCCGGCGAGCAGGTGCCCAACGACCATTCCGATGCCGATTACGATGCCGGGGTGATCGACCGGCTGGGCGGCCTGCATGAACGCGCGGAACCCGTGCTGAAGCAGCTGGCCGCGGCACTGCCGCGACTGCAGCGCTACCTGGAGCGGCTGGAGGCGGCGCTGGACAAGGTGGAAGGCGGCGATACCGCCTGGGTGTCCGGCGCCAAGATCGATTCCTATCACACCGTCTGGTTCGAACTGCACGAGGACCTGCTGCGGATCCTGGAGCGGGAGCGGGACGACTAGCCGATGAATGCCGGGAGCGCATCGCGATGACAAAGGCCCTGCTGCTGCCGCTGGACGGCGACAGCCTGCCCGATCGCTCGGTGATCGGCGGCAAGGCCTGGTCGATCGCGCGCATGCGCGCCCTGGGCCTGCCGGTGCCCCCGGCCTTCGTCATCACCACGGCCTGCTGCCGCGCCTACCTGGCTGCCGGCAAGGCCTTCCCCGACGGGCTGATGGGGCAGGTGCGCGAGGCGCTGGCCGGGCTGGAGGCGGCGACCGGCCGCCGCTTCGGCGAAGGGCCGCGCCCGCTGCTGCTGTCGGTGCGGTCCGGCGCGGCGATCAGCATGCCGGGGATGATGGACACCGTGCTCAACCTGGGCATCTCCGACGCGACCGAGGCGGCGCTGGCCGCGGAGACCGGCGATGCCGGTTTCGCCCGCGACACGCACCGCCGCTTCCTGGAGCTCTATGCCCGGATCGTCCTGAAGGCGGCGCTGCCCGACCTGGACCCGGCGGCGGGGCCGGAGGCCTGGCGCGCCTGCGTCGCGACGGCCGCCGGCGCGCCGGTGCCGGACGATCCCTGGCTGCAGCTGGACGCGGCGATCCGCGCGGTGTTCGAGAGCTGGGACGGCCGCCGCGCGCGCCGTTATCGCGCCCATCACGGCATCCCCGACGACCTGGGCACCGCGGTGACCCTGCAGGCGATGGTGTTCGGCAATGCCGACCGGCAGTCGGGCACCGGGGTGCTGTTCAGCCGCAACCCGCTGACCGGCGCGGCTGCCCCCTATGGCGAGTTCCTGGCCTGCGCGCAGGGCGAGGACGTGGTGTCCGGCGCCCATACGCCGGAGCCGCTGAGCGCCATGGCCGGCCAGCATCCGGCGCTGCATGACGAGCTGCTGCAGGCCGCGGCGGTGCTGGAGCGCGAGAACGGCGATGTCCAGGACATCGAGTTCACGGTCGAGCGCGGCCGGCTGTTCCTGTTGCAGAGCCGGTCCGCGAAGCGGGCGGCGCGGGCGGCGGTCGGCATCGCCGTGGACATGGTGCGGGAGGGCCGGCTGACGGTGCCGCAGGCCCTGGGCCGGGTCAGCGCCGAACAGGTGCGGCAGCTGTTGCGCCCGCGCCTCAAGCCCGGCGCCGACGCGGGGGCGGAATTGCTGTGCAGCGGCGAGGCGGCCAGCCCCGGCGTGGGGGCCGGCCTGGTCGTGACCGACTCCGACAGGGCGGAGACGGAGGCCGAGGCGGGGCGGGATGTCGTGCTGGTGCGCCCCAGCACCTCGCCGGACGATGTGCACGGCATGATCGTGGCCAAGGCCGTGGTGACGGCGCAGGGCGGGTCCACCTCCCATGCCGCGGTGGTCAGCCGCGCGCTCGGCGTCCCCTGCGTGGTGGGCTGCGGCGCCGATGGCATCGCCGGGCTGCAGGGCCGCGAGGTGACGGTCGACGGCGCAAGGGGGCGGATCTATGCCGGGCGCCTGGCGATCGAGGCGCCGGACCCGCAGGCCGACCCGCATCTGCGGCAGCTGCAGGACTGGGCGGCCGACGCGGTGGCCTTGCAGGTGGTGCCCCTGGATGCCGCCCCGGAGGACGCGCTGGACCTGGACCGGGAAAGCGGCGGCGAGGACGCGCCCGAGGCCCTGGCCGCGCTGCTGCGCGGCGTGCGCCGGGCGAAGGGCGGCGTGTTCGGCACCGATGCCGGCGTGCAGGCGGCGGTGGATGCAGGGCTGGACCTGATCGCCGTGCCGCAGGTCCTGCCGGCCCTGCTGGCGGCCCATGCCGCGCTGCATGGCGGCACCGATGCCGCCGGCGGCGAAACGGACGATTGACGGAGCGGGCGACTGACGGAACGGGGTGCCGGGCCATTGCCCGGTTGCCGCAACGGACGGAGAGAGACGGTGACGATCAGCCACGACGATATCCGCAATCTGCTGCGCCTGTTCGACGCGTCGGACTGGACGGAGATGCGGCTGGAAGTGGACGGGCTGAAGCTCGTCGTTTCCAACGACCCGAACTACAGCGCCGCCCCGGCAGCAGCCCCCGCCGCGGTCCCCGCGACCGCTCCGGCTGCCGCGCCGGCGACGGCGCCGGCGCCGGGCTCGGCCGCACCGCAGGCAGGCGCACCCGTCGCAGCCGCGGTCGAGCTGAAGGATGGCCAGATCGCGGTGAAGGCGCCCAACCTCGGCACCTTCTGGCAGCAGCCCAAGCCCGGCGCGCCGCCCTATGTGCAGGTCGGCGACCTGGTCGACGAAACCACCACGGTCTGCCTGATCGAGGTCATGAAGCTGTTCACACCGGTGAAGGCGCAGGCCAGGGGCCGGGTCGCCGCGATCTGCGTCGCGGACGGCACGATGGTGGAGTTCGACACCGTCCTGCTCGTGCTGGACCCGGTCTGAGGCGGAGGAACGGGCAAATGCCGGGCATCAGGCGCCTGCTGGTCGCGAACCGCGGCGAGATCGCGGTGCGGGTGATCCGTGCCGCGCGCTCGCTCGGCATCGAGACCGTGCTGGCCGCCTCGGCCGCCGACCGCGACAGCCTGGGCGCGGCGCTGGCGGACCGGACGGTCTGCCTCGGCCCCGGGCCGGCGGCGCAGAGCTACCTGAATCCCGGCCTGGTGGTCGAGGCCGCCCGCGGCACCGGCTGCGACGCCCTGCACCCGGGCTACGGCTTCCTGTCGGAGAAGCCGGCCCTGGCACGGGCCTGTGCCGCGTTCGGCATCACCTTCGTCGGTCCGCCGCCCGACACCATCGAGCAGATGGGCGACAAGCTGGCCGCCCGCGCCATGGCAGCGCGCGCCGGCGTGCCGCTGCTGCCCGGCTCCGCGGCGGTGGCGGATTCGGCGGCGGCCGCCTCGATCGCGGCGGAGGTCGGTTATCCGGTGCTGCTGAAGGCCGCGGCCGGCGGCGGCGGCCGCGGGATGATGATCGCCGATGACGAACCGGCCCTGCATGCCGCCTTCGAGACCGCCAGCGCCGAGGCACGCGCCGCGTTCGGCGACGGCACCCTCTATGTCGAGCGCTTCATCCGCAATGCCCGCCATATCGAGGTCCAGGTCCTCGCCGACGGCCATGGCAAGGTGCTGCACCTGGGCGAGCGCGACTGTTCCGTGCAGCGCCGCTACCAGAAGGTGATCGAGGAGGGGCCCGCCGCCACCCTGGCGCCGGGGATTCGCGCGGCCATCCAGGCCGCGGCGGTGAAGCTGATTTCCGCCCTGGACTATGCCAATGCCGGCACGGTGGAGTTCCTCTACGACGCCGAACGCGCCGCGTTCTTCTTCATCGAGGTGAATGCCCGCATCCAGGTCGAGCATCCGGTCACCGAGCTGATCACCGGCCAGGACCTGGTGGCCTGGCAGCTGCGCATCGCCGGCGGCGAGCCGCTGGACCTGGAGCAGTCGGACATCGCCCTGTCCGGCCATGCCATCGAGTGCCGGATCAATGCCGAGGACCCGGCCAACGGCTTCCGGCCCTCGCCGGGGCGGGTGCAGGGCTTTGCCGCGCCGGAGGATCCGGCGGTGCGCTTCGACACCTACCTGGCGGAGGGCGCGCTGGTGCCGCCGTTCTACGATTCCATGGTCGGCAAGCTGCTGGTCCATGGCAGCGATCGCGACGATGCCATCGCGCGCATGCTGGCGGCCCTGGACGACCTGCGCATCGACGGCCTGTCGACCAACCAGGCCTTCCACCGCTTCGTCCTGCGCCATCCCGACTTCGCCGCCGGCCGGGTGCATACCCGCTGGCTGGAGACGGTCGGGATGGATGCCTTTCTTGCCCGGGAGTCCGCCGCATGACCGAAGGCCGCCGCCACAGCCCGTGCCCTCATCCCGGCCCCCGCGCCGGGATCGTGGCAGGGCGCTGCCACCGCATGGCCCAGCCGCCTGCGCCATGGATCCCGGATCAGGTCCGGGATGACGGGCCGGTGGGAGCCTGGCCGCTCCGCCCCGCCCGCCGTCATCCCGGCCCCCGAGCCGGGATCATGGCACGGCGCCGACACCGCACGGCTATGCCATCTGCGCCATGGATCCCGGATCGGGTCCGGGATGACGGGGCTGTCAGGGAGTTGTCAACAGTGAAGGCCGCGCAATGACCCATGTCCGGATCGTCGACCAGACCCTGCGCGACGGGCAGCAGTCGCTCTGGGGCATGCGGATGCAGGCCGGCATGTGCCTGCCGGTGGCGCCCCTGATCGACCGCGCCGGCTATGACGTGGTGGACCTGGTCGGCTCCTCGATGTTCGAGATCATGGTGCGCGACGCGCAGGAGGATCCCTGGGCCGGGCTCGACATGATCGCGGCGGCGATGCCGCGCTCGCGGATCCGTGCCGGCACCCGCAATACCGGCATCGTGTCGATGTCGGTGACGCCGGATGCGCTGATGGACCTGTGGATCGCCACCCTCTGCCGCCACGGCATCCGCAGCTTCTGGATCTACGACGTGCTGCACTGGAACATCGCCAAGACCCACCGCATGGCGAAGGTCGCCAAGCAGTGGGATGCCCAGGTGGTCGCGGCACTGATGTTCACCGACAGCCCCGTCCACACCGATGCCTTCTATGCGGAAAAGGCGGCGCTTCTGGGCGGCTCCGGCGATGTCGACCGGTTGATCCTGTACGACACGGCCGGGGTGCTGACCCCGGCCCGCTGCCGCACCCTGATCCCGGCGATCCAGGGCGGCTGCCCGGGCAAGGAACTGGAGATCCACTGCCACAACACCATCGGCATCGCGCCGCTGACCTATCTCGAGGCGATCTCGCTGGGCATCGACATCGTCCATACCTGCGCGCGGCCGCTGGCCAACGGCGCTTCGCTGCCGTCGGTCGAGGTGACCCTGCGCAACCTGAAGCTCGCCGGGCACAGCCACGACATCGATGCCGGCGTCCTGGCACCGATCTCCGACCATTTCGCGGAAGTCGGCCGCGCAGCCGGCTTTCCCCTGGGCGTGGTGAACGAGTACGACGTGGCGTTGTTCGAGCACCAGATCCCCGGCGGCATGACCGGCACCCTGCGCAACCAGCTCGAGAAGCAGGGCATGGCCGACCGCCTGCCCGAGGTGCTGCGCGAGGTCGCGCTGGTGCGCCGGGACATGGGCTATCCCGGCATGGCGACCCCGTTCTCGCAGCTTGTCGGCACCCTGGCGGTGATGAACGTGATCAACGGCGAACGCTACCGCACGATTCCGGACGAGGTCGTGCAATATGCCTGCGGCTATTACGGCCAGCCGGTGGCGCCGGTCGACGGCAACCTGCTGGACCGCATCATGGCAACGCCGCGGGCGAAGGAGTTGCAGGGCACCGCGCCGCCGCAGCCGGGTATCGCGGAACTGAAGGCGGAGTTCGGCGGCGACATATCCGACGAGGACTTGCTGCTGCGCGCCCTGATCGCGCAGCCCTTCATCGAGAGGATGAAGGCCGCCCCACCGCCGGCCCGCGACTTCCGCCGCTACCAGGACCCGGTGCTGGACAAGGTGGCGAAGCTGATGACCGCCGCCACCGCCCGCAACCTGGAGATCGCCGCCGGCGATTTCCGGCTGAGCCTGAAGCGGTGAGCGGGATGGCACTTCTTCCTCCGTCATCCTCGGCCCCCGAGCCGAGGATCCATTCCGCCGGCACGGAAGCGCCGCAGCGCTGGCGGAATGGATCCCGGCTCAAGGCCGGGATGACGGTGGTGGGATGGCGGCAGGGCGCTGAGGCGGCATGGCTGTGCCGTGCGCCATGGATCCCGGATCAAGTCCGGGATGACGGCGAAGACGGTGGCAGGCCCGCGAAGGAGCGCGCCCCATGACCCATGTCCGCATCGTCGACCAGACCATCCGGGACGGGCAGCAATCCCTGTGGGGCATGCGCATGCAGGCCGGCATGTGCCTGCCGGTGGCGCCGCTGATGGACCGGGCGGGCTACGCGGTGGTCGACCTGGTCGGCTCCTCGATGTTCGAGGTGATGGTCCGCCATGCCCGCGAGGATCCCTGGGAGGGCCTGGACCTGATCGTGCAGGCGATGCCGCGCACGCCGATCCGCGGCGGCCTGCGCGCGCACGGCATCATCTCGATGTCGGTGACGCCGGAGGCGCTGATGGACCTCTGGGTGAAGCGGCTCTGCGTGCATGGCGTGCGCAGCTTCTGGATCCACGACACGCTGCATGCGGACCGGAACATCGCCAAGATGCACCGCCGCGCGAAGGTGGCCAAGGAGTTCGATGCGGAGATCGTGCTGGGCCTGATGTACTGCCTCAGCCCGGTCCATACCGACGCCTATTACGCGGAGCGGGCGGAGGCGATGGCCGCCAGCCCCGATGTCGACAGCCTGATGATCTACGACATGGCGGGGCTGCTGGTGCCGGAGCGGGCGCGGACCCTGGTGCCGGCGGTCAAGGCGGTGACCGACCGCCTGGGCAAGGGGCTGGAGATCCATTCCCACAACGTCACCGGCCTGGCGCCGCTGGTCTATCTGGAGGCGATCGCGCAAGGGGTGGAGGTGATCCACACCGCGTCCCGGCCGATGGCGAACGGCGCCTCGATGCCCTCGGTGGAGATGACCCTGAACAACCTGCGCCATGCCGGGCACAGCCATGGCATCGATGAAGCGGTGCTGGCGCCGATCGCCGACCGGTTCGAGGCTGTCGCCCGCGCCGCCGGTTTCCAGCTCGGCGTGCCGAACGAGTACGACCTCGGCGTCTACCGGCACCAGATTCCCGGCGGCATGACCGGCACCTTCCGCAACCAGCTGAAGGAGCATGGCATGGAGCACCGCCTGCCGGAGCTGCTGGAGGAGGTCGCCCGGGTCCGCGAGGAGCTCGGCTATCCGGGTCTCGCCACGCCCTATTCGCAGCTGGTCGGCACCCTGGCGCTGATGAACGTCCTGAACGGCACCCGCTATGCCTCGATCCCCGACGAGGTGCTGCACTATGCCTATGGCTGGTTCGGCGCCCCGCCGGTGCCGATCGACCCGGAGGTGATGGACCGCATCGATGCCCATCCGCGGGCCCGCGACATCCGCGGCAGCAGCCCGCCCGATCCGGGGCTGGAGGAGATCCGGGCGGAGTTCGGCGCGATCGACGATGACGAGCTGATCCTGCGCGCGCTGGTGGCGGCCCCGCATATCGACGCGATGAAGCGGTCCGGGCCGGTGGCGCGCGACTATCCGCTGGTGCGCGACCCGGTCCTGGCGCGGGTGCGCGACCTGCTGGCCGAGAGCCGCGCGGCCCATGTCTCGCTGTCCGGCACGGACTTCTCCCTCACCCTGTCGCGGAAGGAGCCTGCCTGATGGCGCATATCGAGTATGTCGACCAGACCATGCGCGACGGGCAGCAATCGCTGTGGGGCATGCGGATGACGGCGGGCATGGCCCTGCCGGTGACCCCGCTGATCGACCGCGTGGGCTACCGGGTCGTCGACCTGACCGGTTCCTCGATGTTCGAGGTGCTGATCAAGTATTGCGACGAATATCCCTGGGACGGGCTGGACCTCTTGACCGCCTCGATGCCGAACAGCCGGATCCGTGCCGGACTGCGCTCCAATGCCTGCGTCAGCTTCGCGGTCACGCCCGACGCGCTGATGGACCTCTGGGTCCGCTGCCTCTACCGGCACGGCATTTCCAGCTTCTGGATCTACGATGTGCTGTTCAACATCGACAAGATGCACCGCCTGGCCAAGGTGGCGAAGGAAGCGGATGCCGAGGTCGCAGCGGCGATCAACTTCTCCAACTCGCCGGTCCATACCGACGCCTATTACGGCGAGAAGGCGCGCCTGCTGGCCGCCAGCCCCGATGTCGACACCCTCCTGATCTACGATACCGCGGGCTGCCTGCTGCCGGAGCGGGTGCCGGGCCTGGTGCGGGCGGTGAAGGCCAATGCGGGCGGCAAGCCGATCGAGCTGCACTCCCACAACGTCGCCGGGCTGTCGACCTGGACCTATCTGGAGGCCATCAAGGAAGGCGTCACCATCCTGCACACCGCCAGCCACCCGCTGGCGAACGGCCCTTCCATGCCGTCGACCCAGATCCTGCGGCACAACACGCGCCTGCTGGGCCATAGCGACAGCCTGGACGACCGGCTGATGGCGGAGGTCGAGGCGCATTTCACGAAGGTGGCGCGGACCGCCGGCCTGCCGATCGGCGTGCCGAACGAGTTCGACCTGTCGGCCTATCACCACCAGATCCCCGGCGGCATGACCGGCACGTTCAAGAACCAGCTGGCGCAGCACGGCATGCCGGAAAAGCTCGATGCGGTGCTGGACGAGACCGGCCGGGTGCGCCGCGAGCTGGGCTATCCCGGCATGATGACGCCGTTCAGCCAGCTGGTCGGCACCCTGGCGGTGCTGAACATCGTGCTCGGCGAACGCTACCGGGTGATCCCCGACGAGGTGATCAAGTATGCCTGCGGACATTACGGCGAGCCGGTCGCGCCGATCGACCCCGCGGTGATGGACCGCATCGCGGCGGCGCCGCGCTTCCGCGAAATCCAGGCCGACCCGCCGCAGCAGCCGAGCCTGGAGGAGCTGCGGCGGGATTACGGCCCCGAGCTGTCGGACGAGGAAATGCTGCTGCACATCCTGGTGCCGCCGGCGGAGATCGCGCGCGCCCAGGCGGCCGGCCCGATCGAGCGGGCCTATCCCACCCTGGACAGCGACGTCGCGCGGTTCGCCAACGAGCTGCTGCGCGGCAGCGATGCGCAATACCTGGAGATCGCCACCGATGCGTTCGCCTTCGCGGCGCGGAAGGGCGCCGCCTGATGGCGCGCCGGGCCGTCATCGTCGACGGGGTCCGCTCCCCCTTCGGCCGGGGGCGGCCCGGCGGCGCGCTGCACGGCCTGCATCCGGTGGACCTCTATGCGCAGGTGCTGCAGGCGCTGCTGGCGCGGACCGGGATCGATCCCGCGACGGTGGAAGACGTCATCACCGGCTGCGTCCTGCAGGTGGGCGAGCAGGCGGCCAATATCGGCCGGCATGGCTGGCTGGCGGCCGGCTTTCCCGAGACCGTGCCCGGCGTGACCCTGGACCGCAAATGCGGCTCCTGCGAACAGGCGCTCCATTTTGCCGCGCAGGGGGTGATTGCGGGCGCCTATGACATCGTGGTTGCCGGCGGCGTCGAGATGATGAGCCGGGTGGGCATGAAGTCCAACCGCATGGGCCAGGACAATCTGGGCCCGGCCTTCCACGCCCGCTATGCGCCGGGCCTGGTCCACCAGGGGATCTCCGCGGAACTGATCGCCGCCCGCTGGGGCATCGGCCGGGCGGAAATGGACGCCTATGCCCTGCGCTCGCACCGTAGCGCCGCCGCGGCGCGGGATCGCGGGGCGCTGGACCGGGCGATCGTGCCGGTCGCGGTGCCGGGGGAGGGCGGGCCCGTGCCGGTCGCCCGCGACGAGGGGATCCGCGACGACACCACGGCGGAGCGGCTGGCCGCCCTGGAGCCGGCTTTCGTCGATCCGGCGGCGCAGGCCCGGTTCCCGGAGATCGGCTGGTCGGTGACCGCAGGCAATGCCTCCCAGGTCACCGACGGTGCGGCAGCACTGCTGCTGATGGAGGAACGGACGGCGCATCGCCTCGGCCTGACGCCACGGGCGGCAGTGAGCCATTTCGCGGTGGTGGGCGACGACCCGCTTCTGGCGCTGACCGGCGTCACCCCGGCGACGGAGAAGCTGCTCGCCCGCGCCGGCCGCAGGATCGACCGGATCGACGCATTCGAGGTCAACGAGGCCTTCGCTTCTGTCGTTCTGGCCTGGCAGCAGCGCAGCGGTGCGGATCCGGCAAAGGTGAATGCCGATGGCGGCGCCATCGCCTTCGGCCATCCGGTCGGCGCGTCGGGCGGCCGGTTGATGCTCAGCCTGCTCAACCGGCTGGAAGAGACCGCTGGCCGCTGGGGGCTGCAGACGATGTGCGAGAGCGGCGGCATGGCCAATGCCACCCTGATCGAACGGCTGGGCTAGGCAGCCGGGCGCATGATCCGGCGGCAGGTCATGCTGCTCGGCATTCTGTTCCCGCTGGCGGCCTGCGCGGTCGGCCGGGGCATGCAGACCGTGCAGGTGCTGTCGGACCTCGCCGCCGGCACCCTGCCGGCGGGCGTGACCCGGGAGGCAGCGCCATTCGCGGCCGGGAGCCGGCGACACGATGCCGACCTCTATCATCCCACGGGGTGGCGGCCCGGCCCCGCCCTGGTGCTGGTGCCCGGCGCGTCGCCGCAAGGGCGCGACGACCCGCGCCTCGTGGCCTTCGCTGGCACCCTTGCCAAGGCTGGCTTCCGTGTCCTGGTGCCGGAGATCCCGGCCCTGCGGCGCATGACCCTCTCGGCGGCGGATGCGGACATCATCGCCGACGCCCTGCGCCACCTGGCGGACAGCCAGCAGGCAGGGGAGGGGCGGTTCCTGGGTCTGGTCGCCGTCTCCTACGCGGTCGGGCCGGCGATGCTGGCCGCCCATCGGCCCGGCCTGGCGGAGGATGTCGACGTGCTGGTTGGCATCGGCGGCTATCATGACGTCGAGGCGGTCGCGACCTGGTTCACCACGGGCTGGCACCGGGTGCCGGCGGACGGGACAGGCGGGGCGGGCGGGCCGGGCGCCTGGCAACAGGGGCAACCGGACAGTTTCGGCAAATGGCTGTTCCTGCGCGCCAATGCGGGCCGGGTGCGCGAGCCGTCGGACCGCGCGGTGCTGGCGGAGATCGCGGAGCGGCGGCTGCGGGACCCGGATGCCGGCCTGACGGACCTGGTCCCGCGCCTCGGGGCGGAGGGGCGCGCCGTGCTTGCCTTCCTCACCAACCGCGACCCGAGCCTGGTGCCCGGCCTGATCGCCGGCCTGCCGGCGCCGGTCCGGGCCGAGATGGCGGCGCTGGACCTGGCGCGACGGGATTTCGGCGCGGCCGGCCCGCACCTGATCCTGGTGCATGGCCGTCACGACCGGATCATTCCCCATGGCCAGAGCCTGGCCCTGGCGGCCGCGATGCGCGGTGCCGACGGCGAAAGCCGGGCCGAGCTTCATCTGGTGGACGGCATCGGCCATGTCGATGCTGGCGGCATGACCCTCGGCGATGGCCTGGTCCTGGCGGAGGCCGTCTATTCCCTTCTCGCCCTGCGCGATGAAGGCCGCTGACGACGGCGATGTCGCCCCGCGCGCTGCAGTGACCCGCGGCCGGCAACGCGCGGCGCGGCCGATCGGGGTTTCCGCGCGCCGTCAGCCGGCGATGGCGGCTTCCGTCGGCTCCGGCAAGGGAGCAATCCGGGGGAGTCGCAGCTCGAACAGGGACCCCTCGCCCGGCCGGCTGGTCAGGGCAATGCTGCCGGCGAGCACGTTGGTCACAGCATTGTGGGTGATGAACAGCCCCAGGCCCGTGCCGCCCTGGCCGAGGGCGGTGGTGAAGAACGGGTCGAAGGCCCGGCGCGCGATATCCGGTGGCATGCCGGTGCCGTCGTCGCGCAGCCGGATGACGATATGGTTCGGCTCGGCGGGCTCCGCCTCGATGGCGATGCTGCCCTGCTCCCGGCCCTTGAAGGCATGGGTGATGCAGTTCTCGATCAGGTTGGTCAGGACCTGCCCGAGCTCTCCCGGATAGCTGTCCAGCCAGAGATAGTCCGGCACGTCGACCTGCAGCGCGACCGGCAGGTGCTTCATCGACGGAGAGATCGTCAGAAGAACCTCGTCGACGACCTCCTTCAGCTGGAACTTGCGGCGGCGTGACGCCGCGCGGTCGGCGGCAACCTGCTTGAAGCTGCCGACCAGCGCGGCGGCCCGGGCCAGGTTCTGCCCGGCGATCCGGCTGCTGCTGCGCACCGTTTCGACGAAGGCGTCGAGTTCGGTGCGCCGCAATCCCTCCGAAAGCCCGCTCTCGAAACGGGCAAGCCGATCCGACAGGGAAGTGATCGCCAGCCGCCCGTTGCCCAGTGGGGTGTTCAGCTCATGGGCGATCCCCGCCACCATGCGTCCCAGCGCCGCCAGTTTCTCGGAATGGATCAGTTCGTCCTTGGCCTGCTCCACCGTCGCCAGCGCCTGACTGAGCTCCCGGTTGCTGCGCAGTAGCTCCGCCGTACGCCGGCCGACGCGGCTTTCCAGTTCCTCGTTGAGGTTGCGAAGCTCCTCCTCGCGGCGGGCGGTCGCATTGGCCATGATCTCGAGATCGGCGGAGAGCCGGTTCAGTTCCTTGATGCTGCTGTGCGGCCAGGCCTGCGGCGGCGCGCCGCTGGCGATCCGCGAGGCGCTCTCCGCCACCGCCCGTATCGGCCGGGAGACGCTCTGTGCCCAAAGCGGCGCCAGCAGGATGCCGACCAGAACCGACCCGCCGAAGACCGCCAGGACGATGGTGACGATCTTTCGCAGTTCGGGATTCGCCAGGCCGGTCGGGATCCGGCCGACGAACAGCCAGCCCAGCGCCGGTGCATAGGCGGCCGAGGCCAGGTAGGTCGTGCCGGCGTGGCGCAATGTCTCGGGCAGCGGACGTTTTTCGAAGCCCGCCGCGACGATCGGCGCCCGGGCGACGTTCATCCGTTCCGCGGCGCCGGCGCCGGTATCGACCACCACCTCGCCCTTGCTGTCGACGATCCAGTAGTCCAGCGACCCCGTGCCACCGACGATCCGGGTGATCGCCAGAAGCGCTTCCAGCGGCAGCTCGGCGATCACCACACCCCGGCCGTCCGGGATCGGCGCCGCCAGGCCGAGTGTCACAGATCCGGTGACCGCCGAGATGTTCTTGTCGCTCCACAGCGGAATCTGCCGCCGCATCGCTGCCTGGAACAGGGGATAGGCCGACAGGTCGATGCCGGACAGTTCCGCGGTGCGGACGGCAGAGCTGCCCGCGATGCTGGCCGCCACCAGCCGCCCCTCCGCGTCGACCAGGTAGATGGCGCTCAGCGAGGGCCCGCGGGCAAGGTCCAGCAGATCTGCCAGGGCGGCGGGCGAGCGCCCCGGAGAGAGGGCGCCGGCCAGCACCACGCGCGCCTCCAGATTGGCCAGGAAGCCGGTCACCCGACTGGCAATTTCGCCTGCCGCCCGATGGACGACCGCCTTGTTCTCCGCTTCGACGCGGGGGACCATCACCGCCAGGATGCCGGCGCCGACGATTGCCAGGGTGACCAGGATCACGGCCACGAGGAGGATCGTCACCGAAGTCCTGAGCCGCAGGCTGGGGTAGGGGCGGTGCATCAGGCCGTCATTCCGCGACGAACCTGCCGTCCCGGACCTGGACGAAGAACGCGCGCCGCTGCGCATCGCCGAAGCGGTTGAACTTCACCGGCTGCTGCAGGCCCGCAACCGGCGGCAGGTCCAGCAGCGCCGCCTTCAGTGCCGGACCCTGCAGCGAAGCATTGCCCTGCAGGGCCCGGAACAGCACGGTGGCGGCGTCATGGGCCGCGACGCCGGAATAGCCCGGCTCCTGCTGGAACTGTGCGCGATAGCTGTCGCGAAAGCGCAGATAGCCGGGGGAGGTATCGTTGCGGTTGTAGGACTGTACCAGTTCCAGCCCGTCGATCGCCTTGCCGCCCAGGTAGAGCAGCCGTTCGGAGGCCGCCCATTCCGCGGCGATCAGCAGGACCTCGCCGTCCAGCTTGCGGACCTGCTGCGCCAGCTGCGCGGTATCGACGCTGTTGGCGATCAGCAGGATCGCCTCCGGGTCGCTGTCCAGCAGCCGCCGGGCCGTGTCCGAATAGCCGCGCGCGGCATGCGCGTCGAACAGGTCGGTGGCGACCACCTTGCCGCCCAGGTCGGCGAAGGCGCTGGAGAATTCCTGCAGCCAGCTTTCGGAAAAGACCCGGTTGTCCATGTCGATCGCCGCGGCGATCCGCGTCAGGCGCAGGTCGGCATAGTGCCGCGCATAGATTCGCGCATTGTCCTGGGTCGTCCAGCTGATACGCAGCAGGAAGTCGTCCAGATCGACAAAGGCCAGGGACGAGGCCGTCGGCGAGATCGTCACCACCTCGAGTTCGTCGATCGCCGGCAGCATGCCTGCCGCGACGACGCTGGTATTCGGGCCGATGATGGCGGTCACGCCGGCGTCGTGCAGGGCGCGGACCGCATCGGCCGCGACCTGCGGCTCGCCCTCGTCGTCGCGGACCAGCAGTTCGATCGGACGGCCATCGATGCCGCCGGCAGAGTTGACGTCCTGGACCGCGATCTGGACTGCGTTGCGGGAGACCTCGCCGATATCGGCGGACCGGCCGCTCAGCCCGCCGACGAAGCCGATCCTGATCGGCTGCGGGTCATCGCAGCCGGTCACCGCCGCCAGGATGGCCGCCAGCAGCAGGACGACGGCCGGCCGGGGGCGGTCCCACAGGCCGCGCCCGACAGGGCTGCGCTGTATCGGACAGTTCGCTATTTGCAAGTCTGCCCGCCATTGTCGTCGCCGGACAGGTGCGCCGATCCGCCCGGGAAGAGCAGGCGCACCGTGGTGCCCTTGCCCTTTTCGCTTTCCACCTTCATCTGGCCGCCATGCCGTTCGATCAGGGCCTTGGTCGCCAGCAGCCCGAGCCCCAGGCCGCCGCCGCCGGCACCGCCACCGGAAATGTAGGGGTCGCTGTGCAGGTTGAACGGCTCCCCCAGGCGGGTCAGCACGGCGGCATCGATGCCGATGCCGTCGTCGATGACCGACAGCGCCAGCGCGTTGTCGCGCAGCTGCCGGGCCGTGACACGCACATAGCAATCCGCCGGATTGTGGTTCAGCGCATTGGATACAAGATGCTTCAGCATGGTCTGTACCGCATGGCGGTCGGCCCGCAGCAGCAGGCGGCGCGGACCCGCTTCCGGCGTGGGCCGTTCCAGGTTGCCGCGCTCGCGCACGATCGGGACCTCTCTGGCCTCCTGGGCGAAGAACTCGTTCACCAGGTCATGCAGGTCGAACGTCTCGAGCCGAAGCGGCAGGCCGTCGCTGTCCTCGGCCAGGTCCAGGACGCTTTCCACCAGGGTCTGCAGGCGGCGCCCCGAGGTGACGATGTCCCAGGCATATTCCCGGTACTTCACGGTGCCCACCGGGCCGAGCATCTCCGTCGCGATCATTTCCGACAGCCCGATGATGCTGTTCAGCGGGGTGCGGAACTCGTGGCTCATATGGGTGATGAATTCGGTCTTGGCCCGGCTGGCGGCCTCGGCCGTTCTCAGGGCATCGGTCAGCCGGCCGGCCTGTTCCTCCAGCCTGACCAGGTCCCGGAAGGACCTGAGGGCGGCAAAGATCGTGGTGACCAGCCGTGCGGCGGTCATCTCGCTCTTCTGCTTGTAGTCGTTGATGTCGTAGTCGCGGACCACCGTGAACTCCGGGGCGAAGCCCGGCTGCCCCGTGCGCAGCACGATCCGCACCTTGCGGTTGTCCAGTTCGTTGCGGATCCAGCGGACGAATTCCAGCCCGACATGCTCGTCTTCCATGACGACGTCCAGCAGGATCACGGCCAGGTCGTCCTGGATCGATACGACCTTGCGGGCTTCCGCCGCGGAATAGGCGCTGAGGATCTGCAGCCGGCGGTCCTCGAAACGGAAATCGCCCAGCGCAAAGCGCGTGGCCTGATGGACCGAGGCATCGTCGTCCACGATCAGCAACAGCCAGGGCGGCGATACTTCGCCGCCGCCCGGCATCGTCGCATCCTCGATGATCGGAACCTGGTCTTCCGACATGTCCCCTGGCTCCCGATTCTAGCCGGCCGTCGCGTCGGGGCGGCGCGTTGGCGCAGTCCCGTCCCGCAATGTCGTCGCAATCGGCATACGATCACATTACCCGGATGGATGGCAGACCCGCCCTCCGGATCGGGGGCAGTGAGGGCGGTCGCTGAACGGTCAGGCGCTGAGGTTGTGGCCGCCGTTGATGAAAATCACCTGGCCCTGGATCATTTCGGCCGCGGGGCTGGCCAGGAAGCGAATCATGTCGGTGTAGTCCGCGTCCCGGACATTGCGACCGCTCGGATTCTTCGCTTCATTCTCCGCCAGCAGCCCGTCGGTCTTGTCGCCGAACACCTCGCGCAGCGCGGCGGTGTCCACCATGCCCGGGGCGACGCAGTTGGCGCGGATGCCGCGGGGCGCCAGTTCGGCCGCCAGGTAGCGCACCAGGCTCTCGGCCAGTGCCTTGCCGACCCCGACGGCCGCGTAGTTGGGCACCACCACCCGGCCGCCGCGGCTGGACAGGAAGAACACCGTGCTGCCGCGGCGCAGCAGCGGCAGCGCCGCCTGGACCAGGTAGAGCATGGCTGTGCCGTTGAGGTTCAGCGCCCGGGTGAAGGATGCGGGATCCACTTCCAGCACCGGTGCGGCCAGGATCTGGACCGCGCAATGCACCAGCTGGTCGAGCCGCTCGCTGCGTTCCGCCACCGCCTGCAGCACCGCTTCCGCCCCCTCGGGTGTGCCGACATCGCCCTTGACGACCAGGCAGTCGGCCCCCAGCGCTTCGATCTCTGCGCGCGCCTTTTCTGCCGCCGAATCGTCGCCATGGTAATTCAGCGCGACAAGCTTGCCGGGCTCCGCGAAGGCCTTGGCGATGGCCAGGCCGATGCCCTTCGTACCGCCGGTGACCAGGATCGTCATGCCGTTTCCCCCGTTCGATTGCCCTATTGCCGGACAAGATTGTTCGACAATGTTACCCTGCCGGGTGCGCCCACGACAATTCCGGGAGGATTTGAGGATGACCGCGCAGCCGCGTTCCCTGGCGGGTCGCTTCCTGATGGACCTGGAAGCCTGGCTGGACCCGCCGCATCTGGTCGCCGAGACACCGGCCGGCGGCCGCAAGATCGTCACCGTCCATGGCGGCAGCTTCCAGGGACCGCGCCTGAAAGGGCGGATCCTGCCGCATTCCGGCGCCGACTGGGCGCTGACCCGGCCCGACGGCGTGCTGCTGCTGGATGTGCGCCTGACCCTGGAGACAGACGACGGGGCGCTGATCTTCATGACATATCGCGGCATGCGGCACGGCCCGGACGCGGTGATGAAGCGCATGTCGAGCGGCGAAAGGGTGGACCCGGCAGAGTATTATTTCCGCATCCAGCCCTGGTTCGAGACGGCCTCGCCCGACCATGCCTATCTGAACCGCATGGTCTGCGTCGGCCTGGGCGACCGGCTGGAGAAAGGGCCGAAATACACCATCCACGAGGTCCTGTAGAGGCCTGCGGCCGGTGCCGGCGGACCGTTCCCGCTAGGCCGGATCGTCGGGGGCGAAGGCGAAGTCGGGCAGGCTGCGGATGCGCCGGCCGGTATTGCGGATATGCTTCTTCATCGCGCGCTCGGCGGTCTTCGCGTCGCCGCCGAGGATCGCCTCGACGATCTCGAGATATTCCGAGAAATGGCTCTTCAGGTCGCTGCCGGAATGATAGGCGTGGAACTGCGTGCGGAACTGGTGGATCTGCAGCAGCGGCATGATCCGCGCCAGTTCCCGGTTGCCGCCGACGGTCAGCATGGCGTTGTAGAAATCCACCCGCTGGCGGATGCTGCGGTACAGGTCCTCGCCCGATGCCTGGAACTGCACCAGCCCGTCCGCCACGGCGGCAAAGCGGGCGCGGTTGTCGCCCTTTTCGATATTCTCTGCCGCCAGCCGTGCGCCGAGGCCGGTCAGGACTTCCAGGCAGACCAGCAGCTGGTCGACCTCGGTCCGGGTCAGGGCGCGGATATAGGCGCCGCGATGCGGCGTGATCTTCACGATGCTTTCCGCGGCCAGCCGCTTCAGGGCCTCGCGGATCGTGCCGCGGCTGACATTCAGCTCGCGCGTCAGGTCGGCTTCGACCAGCCGCTGCCCGGGCACGTAGCGGCGCTGCATGATGCCCCGCACGATCGCGTCGACCACCTGGTCAGGGCTGCTCTGCCGTTGCGGCGGCGGCAACCCTGCGGCGCCCGCCTCCATGCCTGCCGTGCTGGGGACCCGCGTTCCGGTTATGTCGCGACGCATCCTGGGGGCGTCGTCCGCCGCTTCGCTGCTCACAGTCGCATCCGCTCCGTCCTGTCCGGCCGTTGCCGGCCCTGCCATCACTGGCGATCGCTCCATGGCGGCCGCGCCGGCGGCGGGACGCCCGCCGATCCTGCGCCCGGGCGCCGTCCGGCAGGTCGCCCGATCGCCTGCCGCTGCTTGCCTCGTGAACAAGATTGTATGACAATCTCGTTCTACAGAACGATACGCGAAAGTATCGCAGGCAGAGCCCCCCCGCTGCAAGCGCCGACCTCGGCACCGGCGGCAGGCCCTGCCGCAAGGTCAGGCAGACCGGCGGCCTACGCCGCAACAATGTCCGCCGGGCGGAACGCCGGCAGGGCGGGTCCATGGGAACCGCCGGCCGGGACGTGAACCGCGCCGGGCGAAGCGGGCGCAAACGGGAGGAAAGTCGAACATGAACAGTCGAATTCTGCTTGGACGGACGGTGGCAGTCACGGCGCTCGCCGCGGGCCTTGCCGTCGCTGCGCCCGCGGGCATGGCGCTGGCCAAATCCTGCACGGACCCGCTGAAGGTTGCCATCTTCTCGGTGAACGGCGCCTCGCCGACCATCACCGAGATGATGGAATCCGCCACTGCGACCGCCAAGGCCAAGGGGTGGGAAGTCGAGACCTATGACGGCAATGGCGACCAGGTGGCCACCAACAACCAGGCGAACACCTATATCCAGCGCAACTTCGACGCCCTGATCAACGTCGCCTCCGACAACAACCAGATGGGCGGCGTGATCGAGAATGCGGCGAAGGCGAACATTCCCTTCGTCTCGACCTTCTCCGGCCTGGTGCCGGGCATCACGGCGGATATCGGCTCCAACAACGTCGCCGACGGGGTGATCGCGGCGTCCGAAATGGTCGCCCGCATCAATGGCCGCGGCAAGGTCGTGAAATTCAACTGGAACGTGCTGCCGGCCCTGCAGGACCGCGACCGCGGTTTCCATGCCGTGGTCGAGGGCTATCCCGACCTCGAGGTCGAGGAAGTCGAGGTCAAGGTCCCCGGCCAGGTCGACGACGTCTATGCCAAGATGACCAACCTGCTGCAGTCGGGCGAGAAGATCGATGCCGTCTGGACCGGCTGGGACGAGATCGCCGTCGCGGCCGTGCGTGCCATCGAGCAGGCCAACAAGCAGGACGAGATCTTCGTCGTCAGCATGGACGGCGCCTCGCCGGCCTATGACCTGATCCGCGACGGCAATACCCTGCAGCTGACCGTCGCCTATGACGTGGGCGGCATGGGACGTACCGCCGTGGAAACCGCCTGCCGGGCGATCGACGGCGAGAGCTTCCCGTCGCGCGTGCTCTACAAGAAGCCCTGCCTGATCCTGGACAAGACCGTCCCGGCGACCGGCAACAAGCCCGACTTCAAGACCTGCCCGCTGTTCTCGGCAGAGATCGAATAGGCCTGCGGCGCGTCGCCGGACGCGCAACAGGGCGCATCGCGGATGCCGGCCCCCGCCAGTGCGGCGGCGGGGGCCGGCATCCGTCCCTCCCGATCTCCTCCGATTCCAGGCGAGTCCCGATTTGGCAGATGTCACCGACAGCCAGAGCCCGTCCCATGCCGCCACACCGCCTCCCGGCCAGCCGCCGCTGCTGGCGGTATCCGGGCTGACCAAGGCGTTTCCGGGGACCCTGGCACTGGATCGGGTGGACCTGCAGGTCCGTGCGGGCGAGGTCCATGCCCTGCTGGGCGAGAACGGTGCCGGCAAGTCGACCCTGATCAAATGCGTCACCGGTGCCCATCGCCCGACCGCCGGCAGCATCCGGGTGGCCGGCCAGGAGGTGCAGATCGCCTCCCCCCAGGATGCGACCCGCCACGGCATCGCCGTGGTGCACCAGCATTTCAACCTGGTCCCCACCATGACGGTGCAGGAGAACCTGGTCCTGGGCGGTCATCTGCCGCGCCGCCTCGGCATCTTCGTCAACTGGCGTGAGGTCGAGGCCCAGGCGCGCCGCCACCTGGAGCGGGTGGGGCTGCGCGACATCGACCCGAAGGCCCATGTCGCGGACCTGCGCCCGGACCAGGTCGCCATGGTCTCGATCGCCAGGGCGGTGGCCAGCGATGCCAAGGTGATCATCCTGGACGAGCCCACCGCGGCCCTGGTGCCGCAGGAAGTGGATATCCTGTTCGGCCATATGCGGCGCCTGGCGAACGAGGGGCATGGCTTCCTCTATGTCAGTCATCGCCTGGCGGAAGTGTTCGACATCTCCGACCGCATCACCGTGCTGCGCGACGGCCGCTTCGCCGGCAGCTGGGCGCATGATGCGATCGACCGCCGCACCGTCGTGCAGGCGATCGTCGGCCGGTCCGATGGCCTGGCGGACGAGGTCGCGCAGGCCGGCAAGATCTTCGGCGATACGGTGCTCCGGGTGGAGGGCCTGTCCGCCGACCGGATCGCCGCCGCCAGCTTCGCGGCGCGGGCGGGAGAGATCCTGGGCATCGCCGGCCTGCCCGGCAGCGGCGCGGAGGAGGTCTTCGACGTCCTCTATGGCCGGCGCCGGATGTATGCGGGCCTGGTGCAGATCGACGGCGAGGCGCTCGACCTGGGCGACCCGCGGCGGGCCCTGCGCGGCGGCATGGCGCTGGTGCCGAAGGACCGCCACAAGGAAGCGCTGTTTCCCGGCTTCAGCGTGCGGGAGAATATCAGCCTGCCCAGCCTGGCGCGGATGATCACCGATCCGGTGTTCCGGTTCGTGCATCGCGGCCGCGAGCGGGAGATGGCGGGGACCACCGCCGCCGACCTGAACGTGAAGATGTCGGGCCTGGAAACGAAGATCGACAGCCTGTCCGGCGGCAACCAGCAGAAGGCCGTCCTGGGCCGCTGGTTCGCCCATGGCGCGCGCGTCTTCCTGCTGAATTCCCCGACCGCCGCGGTCGATGTGGGGGCCAAGGCGGAGATCTACGAACTGACCAGGCGGCTGGCCGACGAAGGCACCGCGGTGCTGTTCACCTCCACCGAGGTCGAGGAGTTCCCCCGCGTCTGCCACAGGGTGCTGGTGTTTCACGACGGCCGCATCGTCGGCGAACTGACGGGGCACGCCATGACGGAGACCGCCATCATGAATCTCGCTGCAGGAGGGCAGGATGGCCCGGAATGACGGTGCAGGCAGCAGCCCCGCCAGCGATGCCGCAGCGCCGCAGAAGCCGGCCTTCGACTGGCTCAGCTGGCTTGCCCGCTACGGCACCCTGGCCTCGCTGGTGCTGCTGCTGGTGATCTTCACGATCGGGCGGCCGAGCGTCTTCCCGACCGTGGGCAATTTCCTGAACATCCTGAACCAGGTGTCGATCCTGGGCATCATCGCCCTGGGCCTGACCGTCTGCCTGGTGATGGGCCTGTTCGACCTGTCGATCGCGGCGATGGCCACCCTGGGAGGCTGGCTGGCGACCGTCCTGGTGTTCCGCGGCGGCCCGCAGATCGATCCCTACCTGGCGGTGCCGCTGGTGCTGCTCGCGGCGACGCTGATCGGCGTGCTGAACGGCACCCTGGTCAGCTATCTGGGCATCTCCGCCTTCATCGAGACCCTGGCCATGGGCTCGGTGATCACCGGCGTGGTGCTCGGCCTGTCGAAATCGCGCACCATCCTGTCGGGGATCCCGAAGGAGTTCCTGGCGATCGGGCAGGACTATACCCTGGGCATTCCCAATCCCGTGATCGCGATGCTGGTCGTGCTGCTGCTGCTCTGGGTGTTCCTGGAGCATACCCAGGTGGGGCGGAACCTCTATGCCATCGGCGGCAACCAGGAAGCGGCACGCCTGTCGGGCATCGCCGTGAAGCGCTATGCGCTGATCGCCATGGGGATCAGCGCCGCCTGTGCGGCGCTCGGCGGGCTGGTGGCGGCAGCCAATCTGGGCGCCGGCCGGCCCCAGGGGGTGGGCGAGACCTACCTGCTGAACGCCTTCGCGGCGGTGTTCATCGGGGCCTCCACCCTGCGGCCGGGGCGGTTCCACATCATCGGCACCTTTGTCGGCGTGCTGCTGATCGGCGTGATCAACAATGGCCTGTCGATCATGGGCGTCCCGACCTACTGGCAGTACATCGTCCAGGGCCTGCTGCTGATCCTCGCCCTGTTCAGCGCGTCGGTGCTGATCCTGCGGCGGCGCTGACCCAGAGGCGGCGACCCTGGCGCGCCGGGCCCCGGGGCGGCGACCGCCAGGTCATCGGCTGCGGAACCTCTGGCCGCAGGGGGCATTTGCCTTAGATCGAGGGGTGGCCACCCGGACAGGTTTTGTCCGACAATGCCTGCCATGGATGGCGCCGCAACGGGTCACAACGCGGAAGGAGTGCAGAATGCAGGGTCACAGCCAGAATACCGGGAATGTGATTTCGCTCTGCGCCTGGCGCGCCGCCCGGTTCGCCCCTGGCTCCGGCCAGCGGGCGATCCGGCAGGACAACCAGCGCGACCAGGCCCAGTGCGACCAGGCCCAGTGCGACCAGGCTCTGCGCCGGCTCGAACAGTTCCAGCAGGGCCTGCAACCCGGCAACAGGCGGCTGCTGACCGCCCTGAACGACCTGGACAACGCGGTGCAGGACCTGGGCCAGTCGATGAGCGAGCTGGAAGGGCGGGTGGTGCAGCTGCATGATTGCCTGGGGCATGCCCTGACCCGGCTCGAAGCGCAGCGGCAGCAGAACGACCAGGTCATTGCCTGCCTCGACTCCGGCGATGTCGCCGCCATGGAGGATTGCCGGCGCCGCATCAGCAGCGAGCGGCGCAAGGCCAGCCGGACGCACTGACTGACCGCCCGTCCCGCCCCGTTCCAGCCAGACCTCCCCCGATTACGCCCCGGCCCCGGCCGCCGGCCCTTCCTGGGCGCACCGAAAGCGGTAGACTGACCGCAGGCGTGCAACGGGCGGTGCCCGTCCACGGCAGCTGCCCGGGCTGCTGGGAACCCGGGTCACAGGAAGGCGGGTCTCTGAGGTGGCGACGGAAGGGGGCGGTGTCGCGGGGATCTCTATCGCCGGCACGGGCGCGGCCGGCGAGGTGCATCCGGAGCCGGTGAGCAGCGGCGAGCGCGGCGGCAACGGCGATGTGGCGCCGGAGCTGCTGCGGGCCGCATTGCGGCGGACCCTGGCGGAGACCTCGGCGCGGGGCGCGTTCTTCAACCTGCCCGGCGCGCTGGTCGTCATCCTGCTGGTGGTGCCGGTCACCGATTCGTCGATGCTGTGGGCCTGGGCGGGGCTGCTGAGCGTGGTCAGCATCCTGCGTATCCTGTTCTGCCTGCATGCCCTGCGCCGCGGGCAGACCGACCGGTCCTGGTTCGAGGCGCTGACCGTCTTGTTCGCCGCGATCTCCGGCCTGTGCTGGGGCTCCGTCGCCTACCTGTTCGAGCTGCCCCGGGATTCCACCGAGCTGACGGTCCTGACCATTGTCGGCGGCGGCGTGGTGCTGACCGGCGCCTTGTCCTTCGCACCTTCCCGGATGGCCCTGGCCGCCTATTCCACCCCCGTGCTGGTGGCCCAGCTTGCCTTCAACCTGGGGCCGGAACCGATCGCCAGTTCCTGGCTCGGCGTCGCGGTGGCCACCCTGATCCTCTACTCCTGGGTGATGTCGGACCGCTACCGCAAGGAGATCCTGCGCAGGCTGCGCAGCCAGGGTGCCGAGCAGGCGATGCTGCGCCGCCTGGAACGGCAGGCGACCGACATGGCCGACCTGGCCGACCGCTACCGCGCCGAGGCGGAGCGGGCGGAGACGGCGTCCCGCGCGAAAAGCCTGTTCCTGGCCAATGTGAGCCACGAAATCCGCACCCCGCTGAATGGCGTCCTGGGGATGGCCACCGGCCTGTCCCAGACCGCCCTGTCGCTGCGACAGCAGGAGATGGTGGGTGTGATCGACCAGTCGGGCCGCGAATTGCTGCGGCTGATCGACGACATCCTCGACCTGGCGCGGATCGAGGCCGGCAAGCTGACCCTGGAGCGCCGGCCCTACGACCTGGGCCAGCTGCTGGACGGCGTGGCGACCGGCTATGCCAGCGCCGCACGGCGCAAGGGGCTGGAGCTGCGCCTGGAGATCGGCGAAGGCACGGACGGCCGCTACCTGGGGGACCCGGTCCGCCTGCGCCAGGTGCTGCGCAACCTGCTGTCCAACGCCCTGGGCTTCACCGCCAAGGGGGAGATCGTCCTGCGGGTCGCCCGCCAGCTGCCCGGGCCGGACCCGGGCGAAGGCGAGCCGGGGCTCGTCTTCGAGGTGCAGGACAGCGGGATCGGCATTCCGCTGGAGGTCCAGGGGCGGATCTTCGACGCCTTCGAACAGGCCGAGCCTGCCGATGCCCGCCGGCGTGGCGGCACCGGCCTGGGCCTGGCGATCTGCCGCCAGCTGGTCGGGATGATGGGCGGCAGCATCGCGGTGGAGAGCGTGCAGGGACAGGGCGCCCTGTTCCGCTTCTCCATCGACGCGCCCGCGGCGCCGCAGGAGCGCCCCGTGGTGGAAGGCCCGTCCGTCGCGGACCGGGCCCTCCTGCTGGTGCCGGACGGGCCGGAACGGATGCGGCCCGCCCGCATCCTGGCGGCGGAGGACAGCCTGACGAACCAGATGGTGCTGCGGGCCCTGCTGTCGGTCACCGGGGTGGAGCTGGTCATGGCAGCCGACGGCGTCGGGCTGCTCGCCGAATGGGAGGCCGGCTGGGACCGGCAGGCGCCTGCCGACGCGATCCTGATGGATGCCCGCATGCCGGTGCTTGACGGCCTGGAGGCGACGCGCGAGCTGCGCCGGCGCGAGGCCCGCACCGGCCGGCAGCGCGTTCCGGTGATCGCCCTGACGGCCAATGTGATGGCCCATCAGGTGGCGGAATATCTGGACGCGGGGATGGACGGCACGGTGGCCAAGCCGATCGAGCGGCAGGCCCTGCTGCAGGCCATCGCCGCGGCGCTGGCCGGCCTGCCGGCCGATTCCGGTCGCGCCGCGGGATCGGCCGCCGCCCCATGACCGGGCCCGGCATGGGCGAAATCCCGGCAACGGTCCCGGCAACGGCACCGGCAGCCCCGGACAGCCCCCGCTGGCGGCTCTTCGTCGAGACCAGCATCCAGACCGCCGTGGCCCAGATCGTCGTCGTCGCGATCGTGGTGCCGATGCTCTGGCAGGCAGGGGACCGCGGCAACATCCTGGCCTGGGGCGCGGCTGCGGTGCTGGTCGGGGCGATGCGGACCCTGGCCTGCGTGATCCTGCTGCGCCGGGGCTGGACCGCGGAGCCCTGGGCGCGCCGCGGCCTGGCCGGCCTGTCGCTGCTGTCCGGCCTGTTGTGGGGGCTCACGCCGTTCATCCTGGGCGTCGACAGCGGCACCGCGGAATCCACCGCAACCGTGGTGATCGGGGCCGGCATGGTGATGGGGGCGGCGGTCACCTCGGCGCTCTACCAGCCGGCGATGTTCGCGTTCGCCACGCCGCTCCTGGGCGGGCTGATCCTGTCGCACCTGTTGCAGGGCAGCACCGCCCAGGCCTGGATGGGCGCGCTGATCGTGCTGTTCTTCCTGCTGGCCTGGCTGATCAGCTGGCGCCACCGGGGGGAGATCCTGCGCCGGCTGCGCAGCGAGGCGGAACTGCTGGAAAGCCATCGCCGGATCGCCGTCCAGGCAGCCGAACTGCGCCAGCTGGCGGAGCGCAACCGCGAGGAGGCCGTGCGGGCCAATGCCGCGTCGGAGGCGAAGAGCCGCTTTCTGGCCAATATGAGCCACGAGATCCGCACCCCCCTGAACGGCGTCCTGGGCATGTCTGCGGCCCTGTCCCAGAGCGCGCTGACCGCTGCCCAGCGCCAGATGGTCGCGGTGATCGAGCAGGCGGGCAGCGGCCTGCTGCACATCATCGACGACATCCTGGACCTGTCCCGGATCGAGGCCGGCAAGCTGACGATCGACCCCAGGCCGTTCGACCTGCCGCTTCTGCTGCGCGCGCTGGAGGCCGGGCAGGCGGAGGAGGCGCGGCGGAAGGGGTTGCGCCTGACGGTGGAGCCGGCGCCGTCGTCCGATGGCCGCTTCCTGGCGGATGCCAACCGGCTGCGCCAGATCCTGCAGAACCTGACCGGCAATGCGGTGAAGTTCACCCGCAGCGGCGGGATCCGGGTCCGGGTGGCCTGCATCGGCAGTGACGGCGCGGTGCTGCCGCAGCTTCCGGCGCCGGGGCCCGCCAGCCTGCGCTTCGAGGTGGAGGATACCGGCATCGGCATCGCGGCCGACAAGCTGCAGGCGGTGTTCCAGCCCTTCGAACAGGCGGAGGCCGGGACGACGCGGCGCTATGGCGGCAGCGGCCTGGGCCTGTCGATCTGCCACCAGCTGATCGGCATGATGGGCGGCGAGATCGGCGTCGACAGCCGGCCGGGGGAGGGCAGCCGTTTCTGGTTCCGCCTGCCGGTCGAATGCCTCGGCCCCGCGAGCGCCGAGCCGGGCGACGCCCAGCTGGCCGCGCCCCCGCGGGACAGCCGGCTGCGCCTGCCGGCCGGGGCGCAGGGGGCGGACGCCAGGGACCGGCCGATGCGGATCCTGGCCGCGGAAGACAGCCCCACGAACCGCCTGGTGCTGCAGGCGCTGCTGGCCCCGACAGGCGCGGAGGTGGCGATTGCCCGGGACGGAGCGGAAGTGCTGGCCGCCTGGCAGGACGGGGCCTTCGACCTCGTCCTGATGGATGTCCATATGCCGGTGCTCGACGGCGTGGAGGCCACCCGCGAGCTGCGCCGGCGGGAGGCGGCGCAGGGTCGCAGGCGGACGCCGGTGATCGCGCTGACGGCTAATGTGATGGCCCATCAGATGAGCGGCTATCGCGCGGCCGGCATGGATTCCTGCATCGGCAAGCCGATCGAGCGCGATGCCCTGCTCGCGGCGATCCGGACGGCCGCTGCCGGCGCGCCGGGGGACCGCATCGCCGACGAAGCGGCCGCGACCCGCGGGGCGTGAGCCGGCCGCCGGGCCGGCCCGGCCACCCCCTGTTGCGCATCGCCGGGCAACCCCATGTTCACTGAGGCGGGCGCGGCAGTCATGCGGCAGCCGGGCCCGGCGAGCATGTCCCTGGCAAGGAGTTGGCCCGATGCAGGTACCCCTGGAGATCGCTTTCCACAATCTGGAGAAATCCGAGGCCCTGGAGCGCAAGGTGCGGGCGCGGGTGGACAAGCTCCACCGCTTCCACGACCGCATCGTCAGCTGCCGGGTGGCGATCGAGGTGCCGCATCGAAGCCGCGCGCATCCGCTGGGCTATCACGTGCGGATCGAGTTGCGGGTGCCGGAGAAGGACCTGGTGGTGAGCCACGATCCCGGCCCGCAGGAGGACCATTTCAAGCCGGCGCTGGCGGTGCGCGACGCGTTCGACGCGATGGAGCGCCAGCTGGAGGAGCATGGCCGGCGGCGGCGCGGCGAGGTGAAGACCCTGAACCAGCCGCTGCAGGGCCGCATCCTGCGGCTGTTCGCCGATCACGGCTTCGTCGCCACGACCGACGGCCGGGAGATCTATTTCCATCGCAACAGCGTCGTCGGCAACGGGTTCGACCGGCTGGACAAGGAGGCCGCCGTCGAACTGGAGGTGATGGAGGGCGAGAGCCCGGCGGGCCCGCAGGCCAGCACGATAAAGCCGATCCGTCCGATGCGGCTCGACCCGGCGGGCATCGACCCCGGCCAGCTCGATTCCGGCCAGCGCGACGAAGGCCGGCGGGCCCGGGGGCGCTAGACGGGCCGGCGACGATGGCCCATCCGTGACAGGGATCGGCCATGACAGGCACGAATTCGCAGATGCCCCTCATCGACATCGCGCCGCTGCTGGCGGGCGAGCCGCAGGGCTGCCGGCGCATCGCCTGGGGCCGTCAGTCGAGCCAGGCGCGCAGCGCCAGCCAGGCCGGCAGCTTGGCGGCCAGGCCCACGGTGTGCAGCGGGCTGCTGGAGGGCAGGCGCAGCACCGCCAGCCGGTCGCCGCTGGCGGCAACGGGGGCGGTCACGGGCGCGGCGGAGCCCAGCTGGCGCATGCCGAGGCGATGCGCGGTGCCGCCGTTGAAGGCGATGGCGCGCAGCGCCGGCAGGCCGGCGACCAGCCCGGGCAGGTCGTTCCCCTGGATGTCGCGGATCGCCGCATCGCTGCTGCCCCGGCGGGTGGCGCTGGCGACCGAATCCCACAGCCCGACCCGCCGCTCCAGCAATGCCGCCAGCCGGTCGGCATAGCCCAGACCCGCCAGGTCGACCTGCAGCACCGCGCCCATCAGCCGCCAGAACTGGTTCTGCGGATGCGCGTAGTAGCGCCCCGCCGCCAGCGAGGCATCGCCCGGCAGGCTGCCCAGCACCAGCAGCCGGGTACGCCGGTCCGCCACCGGCGGAAAGGAGGCCTTGCGGGCTGGCGGGTCGGGTGCCGTCACGTCAGCAGCGGCACCATGCCGGGATCGCCCTTCGCCATGGCGCGCTGGAAGCCCGGGCGGGCGCCGATCCGCTGCAGATAGGCCAGGATGTTCGGATAGGGGGCCAGGTCGCGCGGCACGAAGGCGCGCATGGTGGTCAGGCCGAAGACCAGCATGATGTCGGCGGCGGTGAAGTCCGGGCCGGCCAGCCAGGGGGCCTCGCCCAGGCGGGCCTCGATGATCGCATGCGCGGTGTCGGCGCGCCGGCCGACCTGGGCAAGCTGCTCCGCGCCGGCGCCCAGCCGGGCGGCGACCAGCAGGCCCATGGCGCTGGCGACCAGCGAGCCGTTGGCATAGTGGAACCAGTACAGGTAGTCGGGGAAGTTCGCGGCCTCCGGCGGCACCGCCAGCCGGCCCTTGCCGTAGAGTGCCAGGATGTACTCCACGATGGCGCCCGATTCGGCCAGTACCAGGTTGCCGTCGTGGATCACCGGCGCCATCGCGCAGGGATGCAGCGCCTTGTACGCCGCCGGCGCCAGCCGGGTGACCGGGTCGCGCTCGTAGCGCTTCAGCTCGTAGGGCAGCTCCAGCTCCTCGCAGAGCCAGACGATGCGTTCCGATTGCGAGATGCCGAGATGGTGGACGGTGATCATGGCTGCTCCTGCAGGTGCGGGCGGGCCATTGCCGGACGGTCCGCCGGGGGTGTCACCGTGAGGAATGTAGCGGGTGCCCGCAGCCGGATGGCGGGAAAATGGTGGAGCCGAGGGGAATCGAACCCCTGACCTCGTCATTGCGAACGACGCGCTCTCCCAACTGAGCTACGGCCCCGACCGGCCTGGCGCCGTGCCGCGGCACGGGACAGGTATGGAAGGCTGGGAAGGTGTCCGGCCCGGCGCGGGGCCGGGATGCCGCGAACCCTCTTCCGACAGGGCGACCGCGGCGCGAAGCGGCCGGCAATATGTGCAGGCCCCGGCCGGCTGTCAAGCGCGATGCCGGCGGCGCCTCCGGCGGGATCCGCGGCACCGCGGGGGCTGCCCGGGCTTGCCTGGATGGGGCAATAACCTTTATGTCTCGGGGCATACCTCCCGGCCCGGGGCCATCCCGGCCCGCGCCGGCAGCGGGAAGGGTCTGGCCGACGCATGTACTCGCTTCTCTCCCTGATCAGCACGATCATCCAGATCTACATCTGGCTGCTCATCGCCTCCGCGATCCTGAGCTGGCTGGTGGCGTTCAACGTGATCAACACCTCCAACCGCGTGATCTACATGATCGGCGATTTCCTGTACCGGATCACCGAACCGGTGCTGCGGCCGATCCGCTCGGTGCTGCCCAACCTGGGCGGCCTCGACATCTCGCCGGTGGTGCTGATCCTGCTGCTCTATTTCCTGCAGAACCTGCTGTGGGAGATCTTCGCCCCGGTCCCCATCGGCTAGCTTGGTATCGCCGAGCCCCGTGCGGCTGACGGCCGAGGGCCTGCAGATCGCCGTGCGCGCGACCCCGAAGGCGGGCCGCGATGCGCTGGCCGGCTGCCGCGCCGACGGTGCCGGCGGCGCCGCGCTGCTGGTCCGGGTCACCGCCGTGCCGGAGAAGGGCAAGGCCAATGCCGCCGTGCGCCGGCTGCTGGCCAAGGCACTTCGTGTGGCGCCGGGCAGCCTGGAGCTGCTGGCCGGCGAAACCGATCGCAACAAGACCTGGCGGGTGCCGGCCGATACGGCCCGCGCCGCCGGCCTGACCGAGGCGGAGGCCCTGCGCCGGCTTGGTCTGGCGCCGGAGGCCCCGGGGGCAGGCGGCACCGGGCAGGCAGCACCGCAGTGAGGGAGCGCGCATGACGGCGGAGCGAATCGACGGCAAGGCCTTTGCGGAAGGCCTGCGCGGCCGGGTGGCGGAAGGGGTGGCGGCCTTCACCGCCGCCGCGGGCCGCAAGCCCGGCCTGGCGGTGGTGCTGGTCGGCGAGGATCCGGCCAGCCAGGTCTATGTCCGGAACAAGCATCGCGCGGCGGTCGAGGCCGGCCTGGAAAGCTTCGAGATCCGCCTGCCCGCCGACACCGGCCAGGACACCTTGATGGCGGAGGTCGCCCGCCTGAACGCGGATCCGGCGGTGGACGGCATCCTGGTGCAGCTGCCGCTGCCCGGCCAGATCGATTCCGAGCCCGTGATCCTGGCGATCGACCCCGACAAGGATGTGGACGGCTTCCACCCGGTCAATGTCGGCCGCCTCGGCCTGGGCAGCGCCGGCTTCGTGCCCTGCACGCCGCGCGGCTGCATGATGCTGCTGCGCGACAGGCTGAAGCGCCTGGACGGGCTGCATGCGGTGGTGGTCGGGCGCTCCAACATCGTGGGCAAGCCGATGGCGCAGCTGCTGCTGGCGGCGAACTGCACCGTGACGATCGCCCATTCGCGCACCCGCAACCTGGATATCCTCTGCCGCACCGCGGACATCCTGGTCGCCGCGGTCGGCCGGCCGGCGATGATCCGGGGCGACTGGATCAAGCCCGGCGCCACCGTGATCGACGTCGGCGTGAACCGGGTGCCGCATCCCGACGACCCGGCGAAGACCCGGCTGGTCGGCGATGTCGACTATGACGGCGTCGTGCTGCGGGCCGGGGCGGTCACGCCGGTGCCCGGCGGTGTCGGGCCGATGACCATCGCCGTGCTGCTGGCCAACACCCTGGACGCGGCCCGGTGCCGCGAAGGCCTGCCGGCGGCGGAGATCGCCTGACGGACCTGCGGTGCGGATGGCCGGCTCAAGGCCGGCCCTGACGATGTGACACCTTTGCCCCCCTTCCGTCATGCTCGGCCCTCGAGCCGGGCATCCATTCCGCCAGCGGTGCCGCGGCGACGGCCTGGCCGGGACCGGAGAGCCACGGCGCGGATTGCGGAATGGATGGCCGGCTCAAGGCCGGCCATGACGAAGGGACACCTTTGCCCCCCTTCCGTCATGCTCGGCCCCCGAGCCGGGCATCCATTCCGCCAGCGTCGCCCCGGTGACGGTCTGTTCCGGACCGGAGTGCGGCGGCGCGGCTTGCGGAATGGATGGCCGGTTCAAGGCCGGCCCTGACGATCAGGGAGGGAAGCGAGCGGTGCGGCTAGGACTGGATCGTTTGCCAGAGGTCGTTCCAGTCCGGGTTCACCGACTCGATCAGGGCGATCTTCCAGGCGCGGCGCCAGCGCTTCAGCGACGTCTCGCGCTGGATTGCCAGGGTGATCTCGTCATGGCGCTCGACATAAACGAGGCGCTTCACGCCGTGGGTCCGGGTGAAACCGGGCTCGCGGCCCTCGCGATGCTGCAGGATGCGGCGCGCGAGGTCTGTGGTCACGCCGATATAGAGCGTCCCGCCGCGCCTGCTCGCGAGGATATAGACCCAACCACCCGTCATGGTTGCAGCATAGCGCGGCAGCGCGGCTTGCGGAATGGATGGCCGGCTCAAGGCCGGCCATAACGAATGCGGGCAGGCAACCCACAACGCCGTCATGCTCGGCCCCCGAGCCGAGCATCCATTCCGCCGGCGTTGCCGCGGTGACGGTGTGGTCCGGACCGGGGTGCGACGGCGCGGCTTGCGGAATGGATGGCCGGCTCAAG
>JAVJON010000014.1:0-45774 GCA_040216765.1 Sneathiellaceae bacterium
CCAATCGTCACCACCGCGCTCGTCGCGGTGGTCCATGGTGCCGCCAGGTTCAATAATGGCCCGATTTTATTGAGGTGCGGCGCGATGGGTTGCCGGGCATCGCCCGGCGACCGGGACAAGCCCGCGCATGACGAAGCTATAAAACGCATGAGGCCGGAGAACGGCACTCAACCGGACAGCAGTGGGCTCGACCCGGCGGTCCAACCCGGGGCGGGGCTCAATAGCGGCAGAACGTGACGGAAACCGTTGGGCCGCGGCACCATGGACTCGCGGGAGAAGCCCGCGAGTGACGAGCTTTTGGGGGGCAGGTCGCGCCATATCGCACAGCAGCCGACCTGAATTGGACAGCAGTGGGTCTGGCCCGCGGGTGACGAGGCGGTGCGGCAGCGCGCCGGCCGCAAGGGCTTCGCCAGCCGGAGCGCCGGGAACAGCGCCGTCGATACTGTCGGTGCCCCGCCGGTCAGGCAGTGCGGGCGGGATAGCTGACCCCCATGCCGGCGCGGACATCCTGCTGGATGCCGTATTGCGGGAAGGGATAGCGGAAGCCGTTCTTCGCCAGCGCCCGCATGCCGGCGATGGCCTGGTCCAGCTGGTCGGGCGGCAGGGCCATCAGCATCTCGTCGTCCAGCACGCCGCCATAGCGACGTTCGGCGAAGCAGGGGATCGACAGGCTGGGGGTGCGTGTCTTCAGCGCCCGGCCCCAGGAATCCGCGCAGGCGGATTCTCCCACCACGCCCCAGTCGAAGCTCTTGTAGCCGGACCATTGCAGGCCGTTGATGAAATACATCATCGCCCCCGGGGTGGCGTAGAACAGGGCGATGTCGGGCGGGTCGAGCCGGCCGCTCGCCAGCGGCGCCAGGGCCAGCGCCGCGTACTGCCCGTCCTCGACGCAGTGCATCGCCGCCTGGTGGGCGGTGGCGTCCTCGACCGTCTCGAACCAGACGCCGACCATGTGCTGGCCGGACCGCCAGGCGGCGTCCTTGGCATTGCCCAGGCCGACCACCGCGCGGCACTGCGCACCGATCAGGTCGTCGGCCGTAATGCCGACGGTCCAGCCCAGCCGCGCGGCCTGCGCCACCGCCTGGTCCAGGGTGTGGATCTTGTCCGGCCGGCGGATCCGCGGGATCGCCTCCATCTCCGCCCGGTCGGCGAACAGCTTCATGCCGAACGGGACGCTGCGCAGCTTCAACAGCCGCTCCAGTTCGCTGACGATCTCTGCCCAGTCGCGCGACATCCCGATCCCTCCCTACTGCAGTTTCCTGGTGGCGGGGCAATTCTGCCAGGAAAGTGCCGGGGACCCTATCTGAAGGGTCGGATCCTGTGCGGAAATGCAGGTTTCGCGTGTATATCCAGGAATGGAAGGAGGGCGATCTTGGGTAGTGCGACACGGAAGCGAGCGCCCCAGAGCTACCGTGTGCGCCTTCGGCAGCGCGGTTTCGCGCGCTTCGAGGTCTTGGCGCTCGCTGCCGACCGCGACCTGATCCGGACGCTTGCCCGCCGCCTGTCCGAGGACGGGCCGGAAACGGAGCGGGTCCGGGCGGCCGTAAAGATGGCAGTCGCCGGCGAGCCGCCTCGGACGGGGGGCATCCTGACCGCCCTGCGCCGCTCGCCGCTGGTGGACGCGGATCTCGACCTGGCGCGCCTGCGCAGGGAGAGCCGTAAGGTCGATCTGTCCTGACCGGGCGCATTGCCGACTGCACGTGGCGTCCATAAGGTTGCGATATCCAATGGCGGGACTTGGCGAGCGGGTGGGGCGTGGCGGTGAGCGAAGACGACGACCGCGTCGAAGGCTTTATCGAACGCTGGCAGGGACGGGAGGGCGGCCAGGAGCGGGCGAACTACGCGCTTTTCCTGTCGGAACTGTGCGACTTGCTGCAGGTTTCCCGGCCCGACCCTGCCGATGCCACCAGCGAAGGCAATGACTATGTCTTCGAACGGGTCGTCAAGGAGATCGCGCGCGACGGCGCGGTTTCGTCCCGCCGGATCGACCTCTACAAGCGGGATTGCTTCGTGCTGGAGGCGAAGCAAAGTCGCCAGAAGGGGGGCACAAAGGAAATCGAGGGCCCGCCGCAGTCGGCATTGATGCCCGCAGACGATAGTGCGGACGTCCGCGGCCGCCGGGCCACTGCCAATCGGGCCTGGGATGTCCTGATGATGAATGCCCGCAGGCAGGCGGAGAATTATGTGCGCCTCCTGCCCGATGGGCACGAACCGCCGCCCTTCGTCATCGTCTGCGATGTCGGGCATTGCCTGGAGGTTTATGCAAACTTCCGCCGCGATGGAAAGGCATACGACCAGTTCCCGGATCGGCGCGGCTTCCGTGTCTATCTCGAGGAGTTGCGCCAGCCCGATATCCGCGCGCGACTGACGGCCCTTTGGACGGACCCGCTTTCCCTCGATCCGGCGCGGCATTCTGCTCGGGTGACCCGCGCCATAGCCGAGCGCCTGGCTTCGGTGTCGAAGTCGCTCGAAGAGGGCCACCATCCGCCGGAAGAGGTCGCGATGTTCCTCATGCGCACCATCTTCACGATGTTCGCGGAGGATGTCGGCCTGCTGCCGGAGCGCAGCTTCATGTCCGTCCTGGAACGCTGCGTGGCAGAGCCCGACAAGTTCGTGCCGCTGGTCGGGCAGCTCTGGGAGGCGATGGACAGAGGCGGCTTCGCCTATGCCATCGAAGCGAATGTCCGGCGCTTCAACGGCGAGTTCTTCCGCCGCAAGACCGTGCTGCCTCTGGCCTCTGGCCAGATCGCCGAGCTGCTGGAAGCTGCGGCGCATGACTGGTGCGACGTGGAGCCCGCCATCTTCGGGACCCTGCTGGAGCAGGCCCTGGACCCGGCCGAACGCCGGCGGCTTGGCGCCCACTACACCCCGCGTGCCTATGTCGAGCGTCTGGTTGCGGCCACGGTGATGGAGCCGCTGCATCGGGACTGGGCGGCGGTGCTGTCCACGGCCGAACGCCAGCACATGGAGGGCCGCACCGAACAGGCAGGTGCCACTGTCCGGCGGTTCCACGACAGCCTCTGCCGGACCCGGGTGCTGGACCCTGCCTGCGGCACCGGGAACTTTCTGTATGTGGCATTGGAGCTGCTGAAGCGGCTGGAAGGCGAGGTCCTGGAAGCCCTGGCCGACCTGGGCGGGCAGGAAGCGATCAAGGGACTGGAAGGCCATACCGTGGATCCCCACCAGTTCCTGGGGATGGAGGTGAACCCGCGGGCTGCGGCGATCGCCGAGCTGGTGCTGTGGATCGGGCATCTGCAATGGCATTTCCGCACCAAGGGCGGGCCACCCGGCGAACCTATCCTGCGCGCCTTCCAGAACATCCAGGCGGGCGACGCCGTTCTGACGCCCGACAGCCAGTTGGTGCGGGACGAGCGGGGCCGCCCGGTGACGCAAGCCGGGCCGGACGGCCGGCCGGTCGAGCGCTACAGCTATCGCAACCCGACCCGGCCGGCCTGGCCGGAGGCCGAGTTCATTGTCGGCAATCCGCCCTTCATCGGCGGCAAGGATCTGCGGGCGCGCTTCGGGGACGACTATGTCGCAGCCTTGTGGGCGGCGCACCCGCAGATGAACGACAGCGCCGACTTCGTCATGTACTGGTGGGACCGGGCCGCGGAACTGCTGGCCGCCACCGGCAGCGTGCTGCGCCGCTTCGGGTTCGTCACCACGAACTCGATCTCCCAGGTGTTCCAGCGCCGGGTGACGGAACGCCATCTGAAGTCCGCGCGGCCGGTGTCGATCGTGATGGCGATCCCGGATCATCCCTGGACCCGGGCAAGCCCGGACGCCGCTGCGGTCAGGATTGCCATGACGGTCGTGGAAAATGGCGCCAGGGAAGGGGTTCTGCACGAAGTCCTGCACGAGAGCGGGCTGCAGACCGACACACCGCACGTCGTGCTGAGCGACCGGACCGGGATGATCTTCTCGGACCTGACAGTCGGCGTGGACGTGACGGCAGCCGTGCCGCTGCTTGCGAACGAGGGGTTGTGCAGCCCTGGCGTGAAGCTTCACGGCTCCGGTTTCATCGTCACGGAGGACGAAGCGGCCAGGCTGGGTCTGCACAGGCAGCCGGGGCTGGAGCGGCATATCCGCCCCTACCGCAATGGCCGCGACCTGACCGCTCGCCCGCGCGGTGTGATGGTGATCGACATGTTGGGGCTGGATGCAGAAGATGTCCGGCGGCGGTTTCCCGAGGCGTACCAACATCTCCTGACGAGGGTGAAACCGGAGCGCGACAAGAACAATCGCCCGAGCTATCGCGACAACTGGTGGATCTTTGGTGAACCCCGCCGTGAACTCCGTCCGGCGCTGTCGGAGCTGCATCGGTATATCGCAACCGTTGAGACGGCCAAGTATCGAATTTTCCAGTTCCTGGAGGGTTCAATATTGCCTGACAATAAACTGTTGGTATGGGGCACCGAAAAAGCGGTGCATCTTGGCGTATTATCATCACGCTTTCATGTTACCTGGGCCATGCGTGCGGGTGGTTGGTTGGGGGTCGGAAACGACTCAGTCTATGCAAAGACACGCTGCTTCGATCCTTTTCCATTCCCGCTAGCCAGCGATAAGCAAGCCGGAGCTATTCGGCAGGCAGCCGAGGACCTGGACGCGCATCGCAAGGCGCGTCAGGCGGACCATCCCGACCTGACATTGACCGGTATGTACAATGTCCTGGAGCGGCTGCGCGAAGGCATTGCGCCGGACCGGTTGGCGCCGAAAGAGCGGCAGATCTACGATCAGGGTCTGGTTGCCATCCTGGGCGAACTCCACGACCGCCTCGATGTTGCCGTCGCCGCCGCCTATGGCTGGGACGTGGATCTTCCGGAGGAAGAGATACTTGCCCGCCTGGTTCAGTTGAATCGCGAGCGTGTGGCCGAGGAGGCGCGCGGCTCGGTTCGGTGGTTGCGGCCTGACTACCAGCAGCCGCGGTTCGGCCGGTCTGCCGAAGGCAGCGGGCAAATGGCGGCCGAGTTGGTAGCCGCCTTACCGAAAGCGGTCCGCAAACCATCCTTTCCGGCGGATGACATGGCCCAGACCGCAGCGGTCATGGCAGCCCTTGTCGATGCCCCGGCGGCCGTGGACGTCGCAGCTATTGCGAGGCAGTACCGCCGAGGCAAGACCGTCGAGGTCCGCATTGCGGCAACCTTGGCAGCGCTGGCGCGGATGGGCTATGCCGCGACAACAGATGGCGGATCCCACTACATCCTCAGGCGCGCCGCGTGAGCAAGCGCCAGGGAAATCGGCCCGATCGCAGGGTGGCCGCCGCTGGAACGGTCTCTGCAGAGGAACTTGAGGCGTTGTTGAAGCGGGTAAGGTATCGCGGCAGCGCGTTTCACAAGCTGCGGCCGGGAGACTACGGCTTCGTCCCGTCGCACAATCCGCGTCCCTCGAAGTCGCCCTGTGACAAAGTTCGGTCCGTGCTTCGGCGGGAGGCGCGAAGATTGTTCGCGCTAGGCGTGAGGTGCGGGATGGTGAGTGCCTTCTCACCCGATGGAGTGCCCAAGTATATTTGGGTGGTCGATAAATCGGGTGAGGTCTACGAGGCGAAGACCAAATCGGACCATGAGACCGACTATCACGGCTATCGCCTTGGCGCAGACGATAGGCAGCGCGCCTACATCCTGGAGGAATGGAAGCTGAGATGCCCGAAACGCTAGAGATCGTGCTGGCGCCGGAGCGTCTCGAAGAAGGGTCACCGGAGGAGCGGGCCTGTTTCGGGCTGTTCAGTATTCGTGCCGGCGCTGCGCTACTGACTGAGGGTTTCGATAGCTACACCAATGGCTACCGCGCCGGTCCTCTGGTTTCCGGCTACCATGCCGCGGAATGGCTGGTCTGGAACTGGTGGCGGCTTTGCGCGGAGCCACGGACATCTGCCCCCAACTGGTGGCGAGCCCACCAGATGAATGCCATTGGCGAAGGCTATGTCTGGCCCAATGTCACCGTCTTCTCCGACGGCGTTCGAACCACATTGCTGTCCGAGAAATCGGCCGAGCCGGATGCAAAGCCGTTTCGATATTTCGGGTCTCTCCCGACGATTGTGCCAACGGGCCACTTCGAAGCTGCGGTCGAGAGTTTCGTGCCACAGGTGCTGGCTCGCCTTCGTGACGCAAGTATTCCCGAGGGCTGCAACCTGGACCGCCTTTGGGAAGATCTTGTCTCAGAGCGCCAGAATCCTGAGCGAACCCGTTTCCGGCGCCTGGAGGCCCTTCTCGGGCGGGATCCGGATGAGGTTGAGGATGACTTGATCGAAAATCTGATAGGTCGATCGAAGCAGTTTGGCCCGAAGGCCATCGAGGAGCTTGCGGCACATTGTGCCCAGCGCTCAGCTGATGAAAGTGATTCTCTGGCTGATGGTCTCTTCAACATGGTCATTGAGGCTTCTGGCACAGATGCCGCGCCCGATGATGCGATCAGATTTGCCACTGGCACAAAACGCCCGCGCGGTGCAGATGTTCCCGCTTGGCGCATCGGGACGGCAGCGGCAAAGGCAATCAGGGAGCAGACGAACCTTGGGTGCGCCCCGCTGTCCAACGTCAGACTGGCGGAAATGGCAGGGACATCGGCTAAGGCGTTGGATGCACCATTGGTCTTGTCAGATTTATCGTTTGTCTACGATAAAGGCCCGCTTTCAGCACGGATCGTCCTGAGGTCGAGATGGGCAACAAGCCGCCGCTTTGACCTTGCCCGGTTGATCGGGGACCGCCTGCTCTATGGCTCCGGCGAGGCGCTTCATCCGGCGACCCGCGCGAGCACCTACCGGCAGAAGGCCCAACGGGCTTTCGCCGTTGAACTGCTGGCGCCTTTCGACGCTGTCGATGAGATGATCCACGCGGACTATTCGACCGAGCGTCAGCAGGCGGTGGCGGAGCATTTCGAGATCTCTCCGTGGGCAGTGAATCGGGCGTTGAAGAACCACGGCCGCATCGATAGCGACTTCTACGACGATGATTTCGAGGCTGCGGTCGCCTGATTTCGACTGCTACCTCCCCAATCCTGCCAGGAAACTCGACGCGACCATATCGGCATAGGCGTCCGGTCCCACCGGGCCGGCCGGGTCGTACCAGACATAGGTGTAGTTGATCATCCCGATCAGCATCATCGTCTGGGCGGGGCGGGCGGGTGCAGGCGTGCGGCCGGCGTCCAGCGCCGCGACCAGGTCGGCGATCACCGCCAGGATCGCGCGCTGCCTGGCGACGATCGCGGCGCGGTCGTCCGCCGCCAGGTTCGGCAGGTCGTGCAGCAGGACGATCTGCAGGTCCTGCGAGGCGGCGTTGATCCGGCACATCCGGGTGACGGCGCTGCGGAAGCGGTCCTCCAGGCTGTCCCCGGTCGCGGCCGCGTCGCGCAGCTCCGCCAGCATCATGTCGAGATGCTCGTGCAGCATCTCCGACAGCAGCGCCTCCTTGGAGGCGAAGTAGTGGTAGAGCAGGCCGCGCGACATCCCGTTCGCGACGGCCAGGTCGGCGATCGTGGCGGCAGGATAGCCGCGGGCGGCGAACAGGGCGGCGGAGCGGCGCAGGATCTCCCTGCGGATCTCGGGATAGTTCTCCGCCTGGGTGCGCGCCATCGGCCCTCCTACCCCGCCGGAGAGGTCATGTGCGGACCTGGACCCGCTGCGCCTTCGCCTCGTAGCGCGGCAGGCTGCCCTCTTCATGGCATTCCACCGGCACCTTCAGGCCGAGCCGGGCCTGCAGCGCGCGGCTCACCGCCTGCGCCAGGTCCTCGGCGCTGCCGTTGTAGCGGCGCTCATGCTCGATGGCGACGACCATCTCCTTCGGCGAGACCTCCATGGTGTCGACATAGATCTGCCAGGCCTCCTTCACCGTGCCGGGGGTAGCGGCCACGACATCCTCGATCTGCGAGGGATAGACGATCACCCCGCGCACCTTCAGCATGTCGTCGGAGCGGCCGATGATCCGGCCGATGGTGGGCATCCCCTTGCGCCCGCAGGGGCAGTCGTACGGCCGGTCGGACAGCCGCACCAGGTCGCGGGTCCGCCAGCGCACCACCGGCGAGGCTTCCTTGTCCAGGGTGGTGACGACGATCTCGCCGGTCTCCCCAGGGCCGACCGGGCGGAAGGTCTCCGGGTCCAGGATCTCGGTCAGCACCGAATCCTCGTTGATCAGGTGCATCTCGTCGCGCGCATGGCTGTGCGGGCAGCCGACCGCGACGATCGGCCCGCCGGCCTCCGTCGTGCCGTAGGTGTTGAAGGTCTTGAAGCCGGCCGGCATCTCCGCCTCCAGCTCGTCGCGGAAGGCGCGGCTGACCGACTGCCCGCCGATCACCGCGAAGCGCAGCCGCCAGTCGGTCTTCGGGTCGATGCCCTTCTCCCGTGCCGCGCGCACCAGGGAGGCGAGGAAGACCGGCGAGACCGTTGCCAGGTCCCACTGCATGTCGCGCAGCCATTCCGCCACCAGGTCGCTGCGGCCCGGGCCGACGGGAAAATTCGTCACGCCGAGCTCGGCCATGCCCAGGTCGTAGGACAGGCCGCCCATCCAGAGCCCGAAGCCGAAGCCGTTATAGCCGCGGTCGCCGGGCCGCACGCCATGCGCGTAAAGCTGGCGCGCCACCTGCTTCGCCAGCAGGCCGTTCAGGTCGCGCGCGGTGAAGCCGAACAGCACCGGCAGGCCGGTGGTGCCCGAGGTTGCGCAGAACCGCGCGACCCGCGCGACATCCACGCCAAGCATCGGGAAGGGGTAGCGCTCCCGCAAGTCGGCCTTGGACAGGAACGGCACCGATGCCAGGGCCTGGGGGTCGGCCAGGTCCCGGGGATGCACGCCGCCCTTGGCGAACTGCGCGACCCAGTCGGGCGAGTCCGCCAGGCGGGCGCCCAGCTTCGCCAGCTTGGCATGCTGCAGCGCCTGCATGTCGTCCCGGTCCAGGGCCTCGATCTCCGGGGTCAGCATGGTGGCATTGGGCTGGCTCATGGTCGTTCCGCTCCGGGCTGCTCTTGCGCGTCGGGCAAGAGCGTATTATAAACCGGACAACCGGTCAATTAATTGACGAAGCTTTCGGGAGGGTGAGATGAGCGCAGCCCAGTCCACCATGCCGCCGACCATGCCGCCCATTATGCAGGGGGGCGGGCCGGCCCTGGCGCCGCAGCCGGCCATCGACCTGGACAGCCGGCTCCGCGACGATCATGTGCACGGATCGCTGTACAGCGACCCGGCGGTCTTCGCCGCGGAGCTGGAGAAGATCTGGTACCGCACCTGGGTCTATGTCGGGCATGAGAGCGAGGTGCCGCAGCCGGACGATTTCGTGATGAAGTCGATCGGGCCGCAGCCGGTGATCATGACGCGCGACCGTGCCGGCAAGGTGCACCTGCTGCTGAACCGCTGTCCGCATCGCGGCAACCAAGTCTGCATGACCCCGAAGGGCAATGCCCGCACCTTCACCTGCCCGTTCCACAAATGGACCTTCGCCAATGACGGGAAGCTGACCGCCTTCGCCTTCCCCGACGGCTATGAGGGCCAGGACATGGGCGCGCTCGGCCTGGGCCGGGTGCCGCGGGTGGAGAGCTATCGCGGCTTCGTCTTCGGCTCGCTGGCGGCCGAGGGGCCGTCGCTGGCGGCGCATCTGGGCGGCGCGGCGCAGACCCTGGACCGGGTCTGCGATGCCTCGCCGGAGGGCGAGGTCGACCTGACCGCCGGCTTCCTGCAGCACCGGGTGAAGGCGAACTGGAAGTTCGTGCTGGAGAACGAGACCGACGGCTATCACCCGGCCTTCGTCCATGCCTCGATCTTCAATGTCGCGGAAAGCGGCATCGGCGCGCTCTACGGGCCGCGCTCGACCGCACTGACCCGCGATTTCGGCAACGGCCATACGGAACTCGACCTGCGCCCCGAGTTCCGCCGGCTGGACAAGCCGATGGGCTGGTTCGGCACGACGGCCGAGCGGCTGCCCGACTATACCGCCCGGATGGAGGCCGCCTACGGGCCGGAGCGGGCGCGCCGGATCATGGTCGACGGCGTGCCGCATGTGATGATCTTTCCCAACCTGTTCATCGCGGAGATCCAGGTCTTCGTGCTGCAGGCCCGTGCCGTGGACGACACGGTGCAGCATGTCACCGCCCTGCAGTACAAGGGCGCGCCGGACCTGAACCGCCGGCTGCGGCAGCAGACCATGGGTTCGGTCGGGCCGGCCGGCTTCCTGCTGGCCGACGATTCGGAGATGTACGAGCGCACCCATCGCGGCGTGCAGTCGCTGCAGCCGGAATGGCTGTTCCTGGGCCGCGGCCGGCACCGGGAGCGGCTGGACGAGGATGGCCACATGGTCGCCCATGCCACCGACGAGGTGCCCAGCCGCGGCATCTGGCGCCACTGGCGCAGCCTGATGGAGGCGGCGTGATGCCGGCGGCGGCACAGGTGGCCGTTGCGGCCCGGACCTGTCCCTCCGGCGGTGTCGACCCGGCCCTGCAGCGCCGGCTGGAGGCCTTCATCCACCACGAGGCGCGGCTGCAGGACGAGCATGACTATGCCGCCTGGGAAGAGCTGTGGACCGACGACGCGATCTACTGGGTGCCGGCCAATGCCGACGACATCGACCCGGAACGGGAGATGTCGATCATCTACGACAATCGGTCCCGGATCGGCGTGCGGGTGCGCCAGCTGCTGTCCGGCAAGCGCTTCACCCAGGAGCCTGCGTCGCGCCTGCGTCACCTGGTGACGAACATCGAGATCGACACGGTCACGCCGGGCGCGGGCGGAACCGTCGAATATGCCATCGGCTGCAACGTCCTGGTGTTCGAGTCCAACACCCGTGGCGAGACCCTGTGGGGTGCCCGCACGGAGTACCGCCTGCGCGACAGTGGCGGCGACCTTCGCATGGTGCGCAAGAAGGTGGCGCTGGTGAACCTGGACAGGCCGCTTTTCACCCTGTCCTTCCTGATCTGACCCGATACCGACCCCGAACGCGCCGGCCGCTCCCGCCGCCGGCGGAAGGAGCCTGCCCGTGAGCGAGACCCGGACCCTGATCGCCGACGGCCTTGTCCTCTTGGACCTGGCCGGTGGCGTGGCGCATCTGCGCCTGAACCGCCCCGACGCGGCGAACGGCATGAGCGTGGAGCTGCTGAAGGCGCTCTACGACGCCATCATGATCTGCCACGGCGAGCCCGATGTCCGGGTCCTGCTGTTGACCGGGGAGGGCAAGAATTTCTGCGCCGGCGGCGACGTGCAGGCCTTCGCCGCGCGCGGCGAGGCGCTGCCGGACTATGTGCGCCAGGCCACCGCCTACCTGCAGGACGCGGTGCTGTCGCTGTCGCGGCTGCAGGCGCCGGTGGTGCTGGCGGTGCAGGGCTTCGCCGCCGGTGGCGGCGGCTTCGGCCTGGTCTGTGCCGCCGACATGGTGATCGCCGGCGAAGGCGCGAAGTTCCTGGCCGGCGCGACCCGTGTGGCGATGGCGCCGGATGCCGGCACCTCGGTGAACCTGCCCAGGCTGGTGGGGATGCGGAAGGCCGTCGAGATCCTGCTGACCAACCCGGTGATCGACGCGCCCGAGGCGCTGCGGCTGGGCCTGGTGAACCGGGTGGTGCCCGATGCCGAGCTGCAGGCTGCCGCCAGGGCGGTCGCGGGCGAACTTGCCGCCGGCGCGCCGCGCGCCCTGGCCGCGACCAAGCGGCTGCTGCGCAGCGGCATGGGCCAGGGCATGGAGGCCTGCCTGTCGGAGGAGGCGCGCACCGTGTCCGAGCTCTCCGGCACCGCCGATGCCCGGGAAGGGCTGGCCGCGGTGATCGAGCGGCGCCGGCCGACCTTCACCGGCCGCTGAGGGCGGCCCGATGGGGGACGGTGACCCGGCCGGCAGGCGTGCGCTGGTGACCGGCGCGGGGCGCGGTATCGGCGCCGCGATCGCCCGCCGCCTGGCGGCCGACGGCGCCCACGTGGTGGCCGCCGATCGCGACGCGGCGGCAGCGCAGGCCGTGGCGGCGGAAACCGGGGGCGAGGCCCTGGCCCTGGATGTCACCGACAGCGCTGCGGTGCAGGCGGCCATCGCCCGGACCGGGCCGTTCGAGATCCTGGTGAACAATGCCGGGGTCGACCAGCATGCGTTTTTCACGCAGACCGGCCCGGCGGACTGGCAGCGCCTGCTGGCGGTCAACCTGGTCGCCGTCTTCGCGACGGTACATGCCGTGCTGCCGGCGATGCAGGCAGCCGGCCGGGGGCGCATCGTCAACATCGCCTCCGAGGCAGGCCGGCTGGGCTCGCGCGGCGGCTCGGTCTATGCCGCCGCGAAAGGCGGCGTGATCGCCTTCACCAAGTCCATTGCGCGGGAGAATGCCCGCTTCGGCATCACCGCGAACTGCGTCGCCCCCGGCCCGGTGGACACCCCGCTGGTCCGCGCAGGGGTGGAGGCGGGCGGCGAAAAGCTGCTGGCGGCCTTGACCGGCGCCACCCTGGTCGGCCGGCTCGGCCGGCCGGAGGAGGTCGCCGCGGCGGTGGCCTATCTGGTGTCCGACGATGCGGGCTTCGTCACCGGGGAGACCCTCGGCGTGTCCGGCGGCATGGGCATGGGGTGATCCGGCGGCGCGTCCCTGGAGGACGGGCCGGAGGACTGCGCGTCGCGACCGCGCCGGAACCAGTCGCCCGCCCGGAAGTTATCGCCTTCGATCGCATGAGGTCGAAGGAGCACCGGAAATGAGCGAGACCCTGCCGCCGCAGGAACAGGCCCACCAGCCGGGGGTGGAGGCAGAGATGGTGCCGCAGCCGGAGTCGATGCCGCGATATCCGGGCAGCGGCCGCCTGGCCGGCAAGGTGGCGCTGATCAGCGGCGGCGACAGCGGCATCGGCCGGGCGGTCAGCGTGCTGTTCGCCCGCGAGGGCGCGCATGTGGCGATCCTCTACTATGACGAGGACCAGGATGCCGCGCGCACCGCGGAGATGGTGACGGCCGAGGGCGGCGATTGCCTGCTGATCCGCGGCGATGTCGGCGATCCGGACATCTGCCGCGACGCCGTCGCCCAAACCGTCGACCGCTTCGGCTGTCTGAACGTGCTGATCAACCATGCGGCGGAGCAGCACCATCAGACCGACATCGAGAAGATTCCCAGGGAGCAGCTGGAGCGCACCTTCCGCACCAACCTGTTCGGCTATTTCTACATGGTGCAGGAAGCCCGGCCCCACCTCTCCGCCGGCGACACGATCATCAACACCTGCTCCGTCACCGCCTATCGCGGCAGCAGCCACCTGATGGACTATGCCGCCACCCGCGGCGGCGCGGTGGCGCTGACCCGCACCCTGTCCAACAACCTGCTGGAACACGGGATCCGCGTGAACGGCGTGGCGCCCGGCCCGATCTGGACACCGCTGATCCCGGCCTCCCTGCCGGCGGACAAGGTGGAGACGTTCGGGCAGTCCACGCCGATGGGCCGGCCCGGCCAGCCCTGGGAGGTGGCGCCCTGCTACCTGTTCCTGGCCTGCTCGGATTCCAGCTACATGAGCGGGCAGGTGCTGCATCCCAATGGCGGCGAGATCATCGGCAGCTGACGTGGCGGGCTGGCAGGGCAGGGCGGGGCGGTTGCGGCAGACAGCCATGCCGTCCGGGTGACAGGCGCAATGGCCGTGGGCCCCGCTGGCTGCGGGGGCGGGTCACCGTCGGCACGGAACATCGGCCTGCGACCGCGGGACCGCGGGGCACATTCTTGCCGCGCTTTGCCGCGGATCCCGACCTGCAGCTCGAGCATCCCCGCCTGCTGAACCTGCCGCTGGCCAGCGACGGCGGGCAGGTGGACATGGTCCTGCACGAACTGGTCTTCGCACGCAGCGACCGCAAGCCAGCCTGACCCGAAACGCAATTCCGGTCCCGCCCGTCCTGCGCTATAGCTCGGCCTGAACCCGCGGCCCGCTTCCCTACCTCCCGGGACAATGCAGCGCGGCACGTACCGGCGCTGCGACTGGAAACGCCTGATGACCGACACGACAGCAACCCTGCCCCTGGCAGGACGGGACCCCCATGGCGAGGGGCGCTACGACATCGACGGGCGCTACGCCTGGCAGCGTCTCTGCATTTCCGTGATCATCTCCACGATCGGCGGGATCGGGCTCTGGTCGGTCGTCGTCGCGCTGCCAGCGGTGGAGGCGGAGTTCGGCGTGGACCGCAGCGACGCCTCGCTGCCCTATACCGCGACGATGCTGGGCTTCGCCATCGGTGGCGTGCTGATGGGCCGGCTGGCCGACCGCTTCGGGGTCCGCGTGCCGCTGGTGCTGGGCGGCGCGATGCTCGGCATCGGCTATGTCCTGGCCTCCACCGTCGGCAGCCTGTGGGAGTTCATGGCCGTGCAGGCCGTGTTCGTCGGCATGCTGGGCAGTTCGGCGAGCTTCGGCGCGCTGGTCGCCGATGTCTCGCTGTGGTTCCGGCGGCGCCGCGGCATTGCCGTGGCGATCGTCGCCAGCGGCGGCTACCTGGCGGGCACGCTCTGGCCGCCGCTGCTGCAATACGGCATCGAGACGATCGGCTGGCGCAGCGCCCATGTCGTGATCGGCATCGCCTGTGCGGTCACCATGATCCCGCTGGCATTGCTGCTGCGCCGCCGCCCGCCGGTGGAGGATGTCACCGCCGGCACCGGCCCTGCCTCGGCCCATGACCGGGTGGATGCGCCGCATCTGTCACGCACCGCGCTGCAAGTCCTGCTGGTCCTGGCCGGCCTGTCCTGCTGCATCGCCATGGCCATGCCGCAGGTGCACCTGGTGGCCTATTGCGCCGATCTCGGCTTCGGGCCGGCGCGCGGCGCGGAGATGCTGTCCCTGATGCTGGGACTGGGCATCGTCAGCCGCCTGGTCTCCGGCCTGCTGGCCGACCGGATCGGCGGGGTGGGAATCCTGCTGATCTCCTCCAGCCTGCAATGCCTGGCCCTGTTGTTCTATCTGCCGTTCGACGGGCTGGCCTCGCTCTACGTGGTCTCCGCCCTGTTCGGCCTGGCCCAGGGCGGCATCGTGCCGAGCTATGCGCTGATCGTGCGGCAGTTCTTCCCGGCCTCGGAAGCCGGCTTCCGCATCAGCCTGGTGATCATGGCGACGATCGTCGGCATGGCGGTCGGCGGCTGGCTGAGCGGCGTCATCTACGATGTCACCGGCTCCTACCAGGCCGCCTTCCTGAACGGCATCGCGTTCAACCTGATCAACATCTCGATCGCCGCCTGGCTGCTGCTGGGCGGCCGGATCTCGCGGACCCGCACGGCCTGACCTTCCGGCCGGCGGGTCAGCGCCCGGCCAGGGTCCCGGGCGCCGGCCCGGTGGCGAAGGGCAGCCCCTCGTCCGCCCAGCCGGTCAGGCCGCCGGTCATGACCTTCACCGGCAGGCCCAGGCGGGCCAGTGCCAGCGCCGCCCGGTCCGCGCCATTGCAATGCGGCCCGGCGCAATAGACGACGAACAGGGTATCGGCCGGCCAGTCCGCCATGCGCGCCCTGGAGATCTCCCGATGCGGCAGGTGCACCGCGCCCGGGACATGCCGGGCGGCATAGGCCGCCGCCGAGCCCACCGCATGCAGCAGCACGAAATCCGCCTTGCCGTCGCGCATCGCCGCGGCGACGTCCGCGCAGTCGGTCTCCAGCGACAGGCGCCGCAGGACATGGTCGACCGTCACGTCCGGCGCGGCTGCCGGGATCTCGGAAACGAAGCTCATCGGGGCCTCCCTGGCTGTTCGCGGCAGAGATACCGCCGGGCCACGCGGAGTGGCAGATGGCAGCTTTGCCAACTATCGTAAGGATCATGCCAAAGACGCCGGAATCGTCGATCCCCGACAATGACCTGGTCGTGGCGCTCGCCTATAACGGGCTCTGCACCTTCGAGTTCGGCGTGGCAGTCGAGGTCTTCGGCCTGCCCCGGCCCGAGATGGGGCCCGGCTGGTACCGCTTCGCGGTGGCGGGCGTCGATCCCGGGCCGCTGCGCGCGACCGGCGGCGTCCGTCTGCTGGTCGATGGCGGGCCGGAGCTCGTCGCCGCCGCCGGCACGATCGTGGTGCCGGGCTGGCGCGGCGTGGATGCGCCGGTGCCGGAACCGCTGCTGCAGGCCCTGCGGCTTGCCCATGCGCGGGGCGCCCGGCTGCTGTCGATCTGCTCCGGCGTCTTCGTGCTGGCCGCCACCGGCCTGCTGGCGGGGCGGCGGGCCACGACGCATTGGCGCTATGCGGCGATCCTGCAGGCACGCCATCCCGAGATCGAGGTGGTGCCCGACGTGCTCTATGTCGATGCGGGCGAGATGCTGACCTCGGCGGGCAGTGCCGCGGGCATCGACCTCTGCCTGCACCTGGTGCGGCGCGACCATGGCCCGCAGGCGGCGAACATGGTGGCCCGCCGCCTGGTGGTGCCGCCGCACCGCGACGGGGGCCAGGCGCAGTACGTCGCGCAGGCCGTGCCGCGCAGCCATGAGGGCGCCCGGATCGGCCCGCTGCTCGACCGCATGCACGCCGATCTTGCCGGCGACTACCCCGTCGCGGTGCTGGCGCGGATTGCCGGGATGAGCTGCCGCACCTTCCTGCGCCGCTTCCAGGCGGCCACCGGCACCACCCCGGCGCGCTGGCTGCTCGCCGCGCGCCTGGCCCATGCCCGCGACCTGCTGGAAAGCTCCGCCCTGCCCGTCGAGGCGGTTGCCGCGGCGGCGGGCTTCGGCACCGCGGCAACCCTGCGCCACCATTTCCGGCTGCACCTGGCCACGACCCCGGCGGCCTATCGCGGCATGTTCGGCCGATGATCCGCCGGGGCAGGCTCAAGACGACCGGGGACGAACTGTTCGTGGCGGCCGGGCGCGAGGGCTGGACGACGCTCTACTGAGCGGACGCCCTCATCCCGGGTGGCGCAGGATGCCGCCTTCCACCCGCAGGGCCGCCCCGGAGGTGGCGCTGGCCTGGGGCGAGCAGGCATAGACCGCCATGTTGGCGACCTCCTCCACCGTCGCCAGGCGGCGGATCAGGCTGGTCGGGCGGCGCTCCTTCAGGAAGCGGTCGACGACCTCGCCGACCGGAATCCCCGCCGCTGCCGCCCGGCGGCCCATGGCGGCCTGCAGCCCCTCGCTCCCGGTGGGGCCGGGCAGGACGGAATTCACCGTCACGCCGGTGCCGGCGACGCTTTCCGCCAGGCCGCGGGCGATGGCGAGCTGGGCGGCCTTGGAGAAGCCGTACTGGATCATCTCCGGCGGGATGTTCAGGCCGGATTCCGAGGAGACGAAGAGGATCCGGCCCCAGCCCTGCGCCACCATCCCCGGCAGGTAGCCGCGTGCCATGCGCACGCCGCTCATCACGTTGGTGTCGAAATAGGCCTGCCAGTCGGTGTCGGTCAGCTCCGCGAAGGGCGCTGCGCCGAAGATCCCCAGATTGTTCACCAGGATGTCGCATTCGGGCACGTCGTTCAGGAACGACCGGCAGCCCGCCTGGGTCGCGAGGTCGGCGGCGATGCCGGCGGCCCGGGCAGCGGGGAGTTCGGCGGCGAGCTGCTGCAGGGCAGCATCGACTCGCGCCTGCGTCCGGCCGTTCAGCACCACCGCGGCACCGGCGGCGGCAAGCCCGCGGGCGATGCCGAAGCCGATGCCGGCGGTCGAGCCGGTGACCACCGCGCGCCGGCCGGACAGGTCGATCCTCATTGCCGCCCGCCTGCGCCAGTGCCCGGCACCGCCGCTGCATCCGCGCCCGGCAGCAGCGGGCGGGCGACGACGATCTCGCCCTCGTCCTCCTGCCCGGTCGGCGTGAAACCGAGCCCCTCGAAGAACGCTACCGGCGCATGGGGCCCGGGCGGATAGGTGGCGAGCAGGCGTTGCAGCCCCGCCGCCCCGCTGAACTGCTCCAGCACCCGCATCACCGCCTGCTGGCCATAGCCCTTGCCCTGGCAGGACCGGTCGACCAGCAGGCGCCAGAGCAGGATGTCGCCCGGCTGCAGGATCGGGTCCGGCTCGGCATCGGGATGACGGGGATCGAACACCACGACCAGGCCGACCGGCCGGTCGCCCTGGCAGATCGCGCGGACCCAGGCGCCGGGCTCGTAATGCGCCTGGGCCAGGGACACCGCGGCGCTGGCGACGACCAGGGCCTGGCGCGGCGCGACGGTCAGCTGCAGGATCGCATCGACATTGCCGCGATCGACCGGCCGCAGCTCGACCTCCGGGCCCTGTTCCGTCATTCCGCGGCCGCCGCGCCCGTCGTGAAGCCGTCCGCCAGGTCGGTCGCCACCAGGCCGGCCTTGCGGTCCCGCGCGGGGCCGTAGCCGCCGCCGCCGCCGGTGGTCATCACCAGCCGGTCGCCGGCACGCAGCGCGAAGCTCTGTTTCGACGCCAGCGGGATCCGCTCGTTGCCGCGCTCCACCATCGTGCTGGCGGTGGCGCCCGGCGCGCCGCCGAACAGCCCTTCCGGCGGCAGCTCGAAACGGTCGCCATAGGTGGCGAAGCCGACCTCGTCGTCCAGGATCTCGTAGGACCGGCGGAAGCCGAGCCCGCCGCGCTGGCGGCCGGCGCCGGCGCTGTCCGGCACCAGGGCATATTCCGTCACCCGGAAGAACGGATAGGTCATGTCCAGGCTTTCCACCGGGATGTTGCTGCAGTTCGACAGCGGGCTGTCGACCGCGTCGCAGCCGTCGTTGCGCGGCCCCGCACCATAGCCGCCGCCGAAGATCTCCAGGTAGATCGACCAGCCGCCCGGGCCGATATGACTGAGGCAGCTGGCGATCGTGGTGTCGTAGCCCGACGCGATCACCCGGTCCGGCAGCGCCTGCGCCAGCGCCCGCATCACCGCGTCGAACACCCGGTAGGTCGGCAGCAGGCGCGCCCGCACCGGCGCCGGCGGCTTCGGGTTCAACAGGCTGCCATAGGGGGCGGTGACCGTGATCGGCCGCACCGCGCCGGAATTGTAGGGGATGTCCGCACTGGTCATCACCGACTTCACGCAGGACACGGCGGCCGCGACGGTGGAGGCGAACGGCGAGTTCATGTTGCTCTTCACCTGCTCGCTGGAGCCGGTGAAGTCGATGCTGACGTCGGAGCCCGCAACGGTCACCGTCGCCCACACCCGGACCGGGCCGGAGCCCAGCCCGTCATCGTCCATCGCATCCTCGCCGACATAGACCCCGTCGGGGCAGTCGGCGATGGCGGCCCGGATGCGGCGCTCGGAATAGTCCAGGACCTCGCTCATCGCGGCGGCGACCTTGGCGGCGCCATGCTTGCGGCAGAGCTCCTTCAGCCGGCTGGCGCCGATCGCGTTGGCGGCGAACTGCGCGTCGATATCGCCGACCGTCGCATCGGGCATGCGCACATTGGCGCGGATGAACCGCTCCAGGGTGCCGCCATGCCAGTCGCGCTGCATGTTGTAGCGGCTGGGCGGAAAGATGATGCCTTCCTGGTGCACGTCGGAGGCTTCCGGGTTCAGCCCCGGTTTGCCGCCGCCCAGGTCGATATGGTGGGCCACCGTGGCGCTGAAGCCGATCAGCGCGCCGTCCAGGAAGATCGGCGTGAACAGGAAGATGTCCGGGACGTGCTGGCCGCCGCGATAGGGGTCGTTGGAGATGTAGAAATCGCCCTCGACCAGGCTTTCCGGCGGCACCGCCTCGGCACAGGGCCCGAAGGTATGGCTGATCGAGCCGAGCTGCATCGGGATCAGCTCCGCCTGCGCCACCACATTGCCGCTGGGATCCAGCAGCGCGGCGGAACAATCCGCCGCCTCCCGCACGATCGGCGAGTGGGCGGAGCGGATCAGCTTCGCCCCCATCTCCCGCGTGGCGGCGACCAGGGCCTGGATGATCACCGCGCGGTCGACGGCGGTCAGGCCGGCATCGCTGCTGCTGCTGTCGGTCATGGTCATACCCTCCAGGCTCAGTCCCGTTGCAGGACCAGACAATCGGCGCCGCCGGGAACGGCGGTCCAGCCGTCCGGCACATAGATCGTGCTGGTACCGTCCTCCACCAGCAGCGGCCCGGCAAGCGGCGCCGCGCCGGCGGCAATGGCGCCGCGCGCCCGCAGGGTACAGTCCTTGTGCCGGCCGCGCTCGAAGATCCGGATGGCGGTGCCGGCGCCGCCTGTGCCGGCGGACTGCACCAGGTCCGGCAGCCCGTCGGGCGCCACCGCGGCGCCGACCCGGAAGGACACGATCTCGGCCCCGCCGCCGCCCTTGGAGAATTCGAAGACCTGGTGATGCGCCGCGTCGAACGCCGCGGACAGGGCGGCGGCATCCATCGCCAGCGCGCGGTCCAGGGTCAGCTCGACGGGGATCTCGAAGGCCTGGCCCAGATAGCGCATCTCCAGCGCCACGTTCAGCTCTGTCGGCCCGGTCAGGCCCAGGCCCGCCAGATAGGCCTGCACCTCCGCCGACAGCGCCGCGATCGTTTCGCGGATCGCTTCCAGCGCCTCCGCCGCGACCGGCAGGCGCCGGGTGCGGCTGGCGAAATGCACATAGTCGCTGGCCAGCAGCCCCCAGGCCGACAGCACGCCGGCATGGGGCGGCACCAGGACCGTGCGCAGGCCCAGATCCTCCGCGATGCGGGCGGCCTGCATCGGGCCGGCGCCGCCGAAGGCGAGCAGCGCATAGTCGCGCGGGTCGCGGCCGCGCTCGGTGGAGATCCGCTGGATCGCCTGGGTGATATTGGCATCGGCGATCTGGATCGCCGCGTCGGCGGCCTGCTCCGGGCTCAGCGACAGGGAAGCCGCCACCGTTTCCAGGGCGGCGCGCGCGGCCGCCTCGTCCAGCGCCATGCGGCCGCCCAGGAAGCTGTCGGCGCGGATCGTGCCGCGCACCAGATGGGCGTCGGTCACCGTCGCCTGGGTGCCGCCGCGGCCATAGCAGGCCGGGCCGGGATCGGCGCCGGCCGATTGCGGGCCGACCCGCATCAGCCCGCCATCGTCGATCCAGATCAGCGAGCCGCCGCCGGCCCCCACGGTGGCGATGTCGATCACCGGGGTCTTGATCGGCAAACCGTCGATCTCGGTCTCGCCGATCAGGGTCGGCCGCCCGCCCGCGACCAGGCAGACGTCGGTGGAGGTGCCGCCCATGTCCAGGGTGATGATCTCGCCATGGCCCGCGCGGGCCGCCACGCGGGCGGCGCCGATCACGCCGGCGGCCGGGCCGGAGAACAGCGAGGTGATCGCGTTGCGGCCCATCGCATCCGCCGGCAGGCGCCCGCCATTGGACTGCATCACGCTGAACCGGCCGCGATGCCCGCCCTCGTGCAGCGCCGCCGCCAGGCGGTTCAGGTAGCGCTCGATGACCGGCTGCACATAGGCGGCGAGGGTGGTGGTGGAGCTGCGCTCGTATTCGCGGAACTCGCGGCAGACATCGTGGCTGCAGGTGACGTTCAGGCCCGGATGCGCGCGCCGCACGGCCTCCGCCACCGCGGCCTCGTGCGCCGGGTTGGCATAGGCGTTCAGGAAGCAGATCGCGACGGCCTCGTAATCGCTGCCGTCCAGCGCCCGGCCGACCGCAGCCGCGGCCGCGGCGGGGTCCAGCGCCTGCACGGCCTTGCCGTCGGGGCCCATCCGCTCGGCGATCTCGAAGATGTCGCGGCGGCGCAGCACCGGTTCCGGCTTGCGGTAGAACAGGTCGTAGATCTGCCGCCGGCTGTGGCGCTGCAGGAACAGCACGTCGCGGAAGCCTGCGGTGGTGAACAGGCAGATCTTCGCGCCCTTGCGTTCCAGGATCGCGTTGGTCGCCACCGTGGAGCCATGCACCAGGTCGTCCACCAGGGCCAGGTCGATACCCGCCGCGGCGATCGCCGCCAGGGCGCCCTCGTCCGGCCGGGCCGGCGTGGAGGGCACCTTGGCCACCTGGATCCGCCCGTCCGCCACCATCACCAGGTCGGTGAACGTGCCACCGACCTCGACCCCCACGCGCATCGCCTGCCGCCTCCCGTCCCCGTCTTTCCGCGACCGGCTCCGTTGCCGCGGAACGTGCCACACCTTGCCGCCTTGCCGGGCGCGGCCGCGCCGCCCAGCTCGGTGTCATCCCGGATCAGGTCCGGGACGACGGAGCCGATGGGCCCTGCGGCCTCTCCCGACCCCGGCGCCGTCCCCATCGCGCCACTGTAGGCGGTGGCGCGGATGCCGGCAAAACCGGCTGACCGGACGGGGCAGGCCATGCAATTGTTGCGGGTGACGGCGAGCGGAAGAGTGAGGGACATGGCCGCAGCGGGACCACCGGAATTCGTCAACCACTGCCTGGACCAGCTGCGCCCGCTGGGCGCGATCGAATGCCGGCGGTTCTTCGGCGGCTGGCAGTTCCGCAGCGGCGGCGTGCAGTTCGCCGCCGTGATGCGGGGCGTGCTGCACCTGCGGGTCTCCGGCGACCTGCAGGCGGAGCTGCTGGCGGCCGGCGGCCGGCCGTTCCGCTATGCGCGGCGCGACCGGGAGGTCGAGGTGGCAGGCTATTGCAGCCTGCCGGACGCAGCCCTCGACGATGACGACATGGTGCGGGACTGGGCGGGGCGGGCGCTGCACCACGCCCTGTCGCAACCGGCCAAGGCGCCGAAGCGCCGCGGCAAGCGCGCCTGAACGAAACCTGGCTGCCTGACCGTCGCTGCCCGCATTGCCGATTCTGTTCCCGTCGTGCTCGGCCCCCGAGCCGAGCACCCATTCCGCAAGCCGCGAGGCCTGATGCACAGGCTGTCGGAGTGGATGGTCGGCTCGGGGGCCGACCATGACGGCGTTGGAGGTGGCTCGGGCCCGAGGCCGCGCAATGGTTCACGGTTTGCCGGACCGCTGTCACGGCATCGGCAGGCCGAGGCTGAACAGCAGCGGTCCCAGCAGTTCCGGATGCTGCCGGGCCAACAGCAGCAGCAGGATGGCGCCGGCGCCGATGGCGAGCAGTCCGCAGCCGAGGGTATAGAGCCGGTAGCGCCGCACCAGCCAGCGTTCCGGCCGGTCGGAGACGATCAGCGGCAGGCCCTGGCCCGCCCGGCGGTCGGGCAGCAGCAGGTTCGCCAGCGCGATGCCGGGCGGGACCGCATCGCGCCGCACCGCCGCCTGCCAGGCCCCGGAAACGCCTGCGTCGTCCGCCGTCCCGATGGGCCGGCTCTCGAACAGCCCCATCGCGTAGAGCTCCGCATCCGCCGGCAGCAGGACTTCCCGCAGCCGCCAGCGGCCGCCGCGTGCCATGGCCTTCCGGACCGGCGGGTCGAAATGGGCGGCGACAGCCTGGCGCAGCTCCGCATCGGCCTCGCGGACGCACCGCCGCCGGCTGTGGATCACGGCCTCGGCGATGGCGACCAGGCAGGTGCCGGTGCCGTCGCTCACCGGCAGCCAGGGCGCGGCGCGGGCCTCGCCCTCGGTCTGCCAGCGGCTGGACTTGCCGCTGCGGACCCGGCGCTGCGCTTCCAGGGTCCAGGTGCAGCCGGGGCTGTCGCTCAGCGGGCCGCGGATCGCTTGCCCGCCGAGGTCGGTCGCGGCGCCCCGCGCCACCAGTTCGACATGGCCCTGTGCCGCGGCCCGGATGGTGGATTTCGGGGTATCCGCGAACAGGCGGGCCTGGCGGAACGCGGCAACGGCGCCGTACAGCCCCGCGACGAGGAACAGGCCGAGCACCGCATAGGCCAGGAACAGGCCCAGCAGCAGCGGCACCAGAAGGGTCATCGCGATCGCCGCCGCCACCGCCAGCTTCCAGACCGGCCAGCGCCCGGACGACCCCGCCATCGGCCGCGACCGGCCGGTCAGCCGGCGAACATCTGCTTCATGTCAACCTTGCCATGCGCCTCCGGCTCGGCCACGAACAGCGGCCGGGCAGCGAAGCCGAACGGCCGGGCCACCAGCAGGTCGGGCACCTGCTCGCGGCGGATATTGTTGATGTTGACGGCCTCGTTGTAGAACTCGCGCCGGTCCGCGAGCGATTCCTCCAGGGTGGAGATCCGCCCCATCAGCTGCCGGAAGGTCTCCGCCGCCTTCAGGTCTGGATAGGCCTCCGCGCGCGCCAGCAGGCCCGAAATCGCCAGGCCCAGCGCGCCCTCGGTCCGGTTCACCGCGCCCACATCGCCGGTGCGGCGGGCGGTCTCGGCATCGTTCCGCAAGGTCGTCACCTTCTCCAGCACCTCCGCCTCGTAGGCCATGTACTGCTTGCAGGTCTCCACCAGCTTGGGCAGCTCCTCGTAGCGCTGCTTCAGCAGCACGTCGATGTTGGACCAGGCCTCGTCGACATTGTGCTTCAGCGCGACGAGCCGGTTGTAGATGGTGACGCCGTAGAGCGCGGCGAGCGCGACGGCGACCAGGATGACGATGAGGATCGGGTCCATGGGTCAGTCCTTGCTTCGGGTTGCGGCGGGCGGGGCGGTGTCGTGGATCCCGAAGGCGTGCAGCAGCGCCTGCGCCGCTTCGGGATGCGTGTCGGCGAGGACGAAGAGCAGGACGGCGGTGGCGACCAGGGCGATGGCCACACCGCCCGCCGCCTGGAAGCGGTAGCGGCGCATCAGGCCGCGTTCCGGCGTCGCCGACACGATCAGGCGCTGGCTGTTGCCGGGCCGGCGATCCGGGGCCATGACATGGGCCATGGCGGTGCCCTGCAGCGGCGCGCCGGGGGCGATGCCCTCCAGCCGCCGCATCGCCGCCTGCCAGCGCGCGACGGCATAGGCGCGCGGCGGCGCGACCTTGCCCAGCGTCAGCTGCGCCATCCGGCGCAGGCCGACCGGCAGCCCTTCGTCCGCGCCCGCCATGCGGTCCTCCCAGCTGTCGTCATAGGGCAGCGCGCTGGAGCTGTAGCTCTGGAAGCGGCCCATCACGTAGAGGTCCCGGTCGGCCGGCAGGCTGATCTGCACCAGCCGCCAGGGCCCGGGCTTGGCCAGGCTGGCGCGCTGATGCGCCGGGAACCGGCCGGCCAGCGCGTTCAGCAGGTCCGGCGTCGCCGGGCGATCCTCGCGCAGGCCGGCCTCGAGCTCGGCTTCCGCGATCAGCACCAGGCAGGTGCCGGTGCCGTCCTCGAGCGGCAGCAGTTCCGGGACTGAGCGCACGAAGGCCTCGGTCTGCCATTCCTCCGAATCCTTGTCGCGCTTGATGCGACGCTGTGCGTCGAGCTGCCAGTAGCAGCAGGGGCTGTCGGTGAGCGGTGCCAGGATCGGCTGGCCGTCCTCATCCACGGCCCGGCCGCGGGCAACGATCTCCACCCGGCCCTGGGCGGCGGAACGGATCTTCGAGGTGGGCGTGTCCGCCAACTCCCGCGCCTGGCGCAGCGACATCCAGGCGCCGGCCAGGCCGGCCAGGATGAAGATGCCGATCAGCGCATAGGCGAAGAACAGGCCGAGGATCGCCGGCACCAGGAACAGGGCGCCGACCAGGACAAGGCGCACCTGCCGCGCATTGCCCGCCCTCGCCGCCCCGGCCGGCGGCGCGGATTCTGTCTGTTCCACCTGGTCACTCCGTTCGTCTGCCCGACAACGGTGTGGCCGGCACCGCCGGGCAATCATGCCCGACCGCCACGCCTGCGCCAACCTGCGGGCCGCCGGCAGGCGAACGCTTGTCAGTGCCTGGCGGCCCGTCTAGCGTCGCGACGGTTTCGGGCGGAGTCTGCAGCGAGGGCGGGGCATGGCGCAGGATCTGCCGGGTGAGGTCGAGGTGGTGATCGTCGGCGGCGGTGTCGTCGGCTGCTCGCTGGCCTATCACCTGACACAGCTGGGCATGAGCGACGTGCTGCTGCTGGAGCGGCGGCAGCTGACCTGCGGCACCACCTGGCATGCCGCGGGGCTGGTCGGCCAGCTGCGCGCCACCCTGAACCTGACCCGGCTGGCGCAGTACACCGCCGAGCTTTATGCGGGGCTGGAGGCGGAGACCGGCCAGGCCACCGGGTTCCGCCAGCACGGCAGCCTGTCGCTCGCCACCACCGCCGAACGGCTGGAGGAGCTGCGCCGCGGCGCCTCGATGGCGAAGACCTTCGGCCTCGCGGTGGAGGAGGTCTCGCCGGCAGAGGCGCAGGCGCTGCACCCGTTGCTGAACGTCGACGACGTGGTCGGCTGCGTCTTCCTGCCGAAGGACGGCCAGACCAACCCGGTGGACACCACCCTGGCGCTGGCGAAGGGCGCGCGCGCCGGCGGCGCGACGATCCGGGAAGGCATCGCCGTCACCGGGGTCCTGGTCGATGACGGCCGCGCGGCCGGGGTGCGGACCGCCTCCGGCGATGTCGCGGCACGGATCGTGGTCAACTGCGCCGGCATGTGGGGGCGCGAGCTCGGCCGCATGGCGGGGGTGGCCGTGCCCCTGCAGGCCTGCGAGCATTACTACGTGGTGACCGAGGAGATCCCCGGCCTGAAGCGCGACCTGCCGGTGCTGCGCGACCCCGATCATTGCGCCTATGTGAAGGAGGATGCCGGCAAGCTGCTGGTCGGCGCCTTCGAGCGGAATGCCCGCGCCTGGGCCCTGGACGGGATCCCGCCGGACTTCTGCTTCGACGAGCTGCCGGAGGATTGGGAGCATTTCCTGCCGGTGCTGGAAAGCCAGGCGCGGCGCCTGCCGGTGCTGCAGGAGGCCGGCATCCGCACCTTCTTCTGCGGGCCGGAGAGCTTCACCCCCGATGTCCGCTACCTGCTGGGCGAGGCGCCGGAGCTGCCGGGCTTCTACCTGGCCTGCGGCTTCAACTCGATCGGCATCCAGTCGGCCGGTGGCGCCGGCAAGGTGCTGGCGGAATGGATCCGCGACGGTCATCCGCCGATGGACCTCTGGGATGTCGATATCCGCCGCCTGCAGCCCTTCCAGGCGGCGAAGAGCTATCTGGCGGACCGGGCGCCGGAAAGCCTGGGCCTGCTCTATGCCATGCACTGGCCGCACCTGCAGCCGCAGACGGCGCGCGACCTGCGCCTCTCGCCGCTGCACATGCGCATGCAGGCCGCCGGGGCCTGCTTCGGCGAGACCGCGGGCTGGGAGCGGCCGCTCTGGTACGCGCCGGCCGGCGTCGCGCCGGTGCCGGCCTACAGCTATGGGCGCCAGAACTGGTTCCCCCATGTGGCGGCGGAATGCCGGGCCGTGCGGGAGACCGTCGCGCTGTTCGACCAGAGCCCCTTCGCCAAGTTCAGCCTGCAAGGCCCGGAAGCGCTCGCGGTCCTGCAACGGATCTGCGCCAACGACGTGGCGGTGCCGCCCGGCCGCATCGTCTATACCCAGTGGCTGAACCCGCGCGGCGGGATCGAGGCGGACCTGACGGTGGCGCGCATCGCCGAGGACCTGTTCTGGGTGGTCACCGGCGCGGCCGTGGCGCGGCGCGACTGGACCTGGCTGGCCCGGCACCTGCCGGAGGGGGCGGGGTGCTGCGTCACCGACATCACCTCCGGCTGGGCGGTGCTCGGCCTGGCCGGGCCGGCGTCCCGCGCGCTCTTGCAGGCGGTGGCCGAGGCGCCGGAGCGGCTGGACGCCGCGGCCTGCCCGTTCGGGCATTGGGTCGACCTGACGATCGGCGCGGCACCGGTGCGGGCGATGCGGCTCAGCTATGCCGGGGAGCTGGGCTGGGAACTCTATGTGCCGTCGGAATTCGCGATCTCCGTCTTCGACCGGCTGCAGGCGGCCGGGCCCGGGACGGGCCTGCGCCTGGCCGGCCTGCACGCGATGGAGTCCTGCCGGCTGGAGAAGGGCTTCCGCCATTGGGGCCATGACATCGGCGACGAGGATACGCCGCTGGAGGCCGGCCTGGATTTCGCGGTGGCAATCGATCGGAAGCCCGACTTCATCGGCCGCGACGCCCTGCTGCGGCAGCGCGATGCCGGCGTGACCCGGCGGCTGGTGCAGTTCCGGTTGCAGGATCCCGAGCCGCTGCTGTACCACAACGAGCCGATCTGGCGGGACGGGCGGATCGCCGGGTACCTGACCTCCGGCGGCTATGGCCACAGCCTGGGCGCCGCCGTCGGAATGGGGTATCTGCATGACGGGGGCGGGCCGGTCGACCCGGGCTTCGTCGCGGCCGGAACCTACGAGATCGAGATCGCCGGCCGGCGGTTCCCGGCGGCGGCGAGCCTGCGGCCGTTCCACGACCCGGCCGGCCGGCGGATGCGGGATTGAGGGAACTGGGGCAATAGCCATGGCGGGACAAGGTGCGACAGCCAGGCTGGGCCTGCCGGCCCCGCTGGCCTTCCTGCGGGAAGAGAACGGCCTCCTGGCCGGCGCGGCGGTGACCGTCGCGGCCTTCCTGCTGGCCGGGCAGCTGCAGGCGAACATGGGCGCCGTCCTGATCGCGGTGCCGGCCTTCGTCATCGTCTTCGGCGTGATGCTGTGGTGCGCCTTCGGCGTGGTCCGCCATGCGGATTCCCTGGCGGTCCTGCTGGGCGAGCCCTATGGCACCCTGATCCTGACCCTGGCGGTGATCGGCATCGAGGTGGCGCTGATCGCCGCACTGATGCTGACCGGCAAGTCGGCCCCGACCACGGCGCGCGACACGATGATGTCGGTGCTGATGATCGTCCTCTGCGGCATGGTCGGGCTGACCCTGCTGCTGGGAGGGCTGCGGCACCTGGAACAGAGCCACAACCTGCAGGGTGCGACGGCCTTCCTGTCGGTGCTGGTGCCGCTGTCGGTCCTGACCCTGATCCTGCCGCGCTACACCACGACCACGGCGGACCCGACCTTTTCCAGCGTGCAGGCGGTGTTCTTTTCCCTGGCCTCGATCGGGCTCTACGGCATCTTCCTGGCGATCCAGACCTTGCGGCATGGCGATTTCTTCCGGCCACCGCCCGCTTCGTTCAGCACCGCCACGCGGCACAGTCCGACGCAGGCCGAGGACAGCAGCGTGTCGCACGACCATGGCGACCTGGTGCTGCGGCCGGCTTTGTGGCACGGCGCGATGCTGCTGCTGACCATGCTGCCGATCATCCTCCTGTCGAAGACCCTGGCCCTGTTCGTGGATTTCGGCGTTTCGGAACTGCAGGCGCCGGCGGCGCTGGGCGGGTTGCTGGTGGCCGTGCTGGTGCTGACGCCGGAGGGGCTGGGCGCGGTGAAGGCGGCGCTCGGCGACCATATCCAGCGCAGCGTGAACATCTGCCTGGGCTCGGCGCTGGCAACGATCGGCCTCACCGTGCCGGCGGTCCTGGTGATCGGCCTGGTGACCGGCCAGGATGTCGTGCTGGGGCTGCAGCCGGCGAAGGAACTGCTGCTGGTCCTGACCCTCGGGGTCAGCCTGATCACCTTCCTGTCCGGCCGCACCAACATGCTGTCCGGGGCGGTGCACCTGGTCCTGTTCGCGGTCTATATCGTGCTGATCTTCGACACCCCCGGCGTCACCCCCGCGGTCCCGCCGGCCGCGGGCGGCGGCTAGGGCCCGGGCGGCGCCGACGGAAGGCGCAGTCACATGATCGGCTGGGCCGATCTGCAGATCGCCATCGTCCTGGCGCTGGTGGCGGTCGTCTTTTTCGGCTTCGTGCGGGAACGCCTGCCGCCCGATGTGGTGGCGCTCTCGGCCGTCGGCCTGCTGCTGGCGCTGGGCATCCTGTCGACCGACGACGTCCTGGGGGTGTTCTCCAATTCCGCGCCGATCACGGTGGGCGCGATGTTCGTGCTCAGCGCGGCGCTGGAGCGCACCGGCGTGATCGACGGCATGGGGCGCCTGGTCTCGCGCGCCGCGAACTGGTCGCCGGGCACGGCGTTGGCGACGATGATGCTGGGCGTGATGGTGATGTCCGCGTTCATCAACAACACCCCGGTGGTGGTGATCCTGACGCCGGTGGTGATCGCCCTGGCCGGCGTGCTGAAGCTGCCGCCGTCGAAGCTGCTGATCCCGCTGTCCTTCGCCAGCATCTTCGGCGGCACCACCACCCTGATCGGCACCTCCACCAACATCCTGGTCTCCGGCGTTGCGGAGGCGCAGGGCATGGCGCCCTTCGGCATGTTCGAGATCACCGGCGCCGGCCTGCTCCTGGGCGGGGCCGGGCTGATCTACCTGCTTCTGGTCGGGCGCTGGCTGCTGCCCACGCGGGATTCCCTGGCGGCCCTGCTGCCGCGTTCCGGCGAACGGCATTTCGTGGCCGAGGTCCTGGTGCCGCTGGACTCGCCGCTGCTCGGCAAGCGGCTGCAGGAGGCCGGCTTCTCGGAAATGCGGGGCTTTCGTGTCATCGACCTGATCCGGGCCGAGACCTCCCTGCGCTGGAAGCTGGACGAGGCGGTGATCCAGGCCGGCGACCGGCTGGTGCTGCGCAGCAATGTGCGCGACATGCTGGGCCTGCGCCAGGCCGGCGACGTCGCCTTCGGCGGCCTGGCCGGCCATGCGATCGAGCCGATCGACACCCGCGAGACGGTGCTGATGGAAGGCGTCGTCGGGCCGCAGTCGCGCTTTGCCGGGCGGCTGGTGGCGGACCTGAATTTCCGGCGGCTCTATGGCGCCTATATCCTGGCGATCCACCGCCAGGGCGCCAACCTGGGCGGCAATTTCGACCAGGTGCGGCTGCAGATGGGCGACACCGTCCTGCTGGAAGGGCCGGCGGCCAGCATGCGCCAGCTGTTCGACTACCAGGAGATGGTCAACCTGGTGGAGCCCAGCGAGAAGCCGCTGCGCCGCACCAAGGCGCCGATCGCCGTCGGCGCGATCCTCGCCGTGATGGCGCTGGCCGCGCTGGACGTGATGCCGATCGCCGGCCTGGCCCTGATGGCGGCGACCGCGGTGGTGGCCTTCGGCTGCCTGGAGGCGGAGGAGGCCTATCGCTCGATCCGCTGGAACATCCTGATGCTGATCTTCGGCATGCTGGCGCTCGGCGTGGCGATGCAGAACACCGGTGCGGCGGCGCTGATCGTGAACGTCATCGCCTCGATGGCCGGCGGCTATGGCCCGCTCGCCGTCCTGTCGGCGGTCTATCTCGTCACCTCGCTGCTGACCGAGCTGATGAGCAACAATGCCACCGCGATCCTGCTGACGCCGATTGCCATCGGCCTGGCGCACAGCCTCGGCGTCGACCCGCGGCCCTTCGTGGTGGCGGTGATGTTCGCCGCCTCGGCCAGCTTCGCGACCCCGATCGGCTACCAGACCAATACCTTCGTCTACAATGCCGGCGGCTACCGCTTCATGGATTTCGTCAAGGTCGGCCTGCCGCTCAACCTGCTGCTCTGGGGCGTGGCGACCCTGGTGATCCCGCTGTTCTGGCCGCTGTGAGGGCGGCGGGGGCACTTCCCCCTCACGCCGTCATGGTCGGCCTCGAGCCGACCATCCATTCCGCGAGCTTCGCGGCGCTGCACGGCTGGCGGAATGGGTTCTCGGGTCAAGCCCGAGAACGACGAGGAAGGTATGGGGGCGGTGGGTTTCTCGCTCCAGCCGTCATGGTCGGCCTTGAGCCGACCATCCATTCCGCGAGCTTCGCGGCGCTGCACGGCCGGCGGAATGGGTTCTCGGGTCAAGCCCGGGAATGACGGGGAAGGTATGGGGGCGGTGGGCTTCTCGCTCCAGCCGTCATGGTCGGCCTTGAGCCGACCTTCCATTCCGTGAGCTTCGCGGCGCTGCACGGCCGGCGGAATGGGTTCTCGGGTCAAGCCCGGGAATAACGGGGAAGGTATGGGGGCGGTGGGCTTCTCGCTCCAGCCGTCATGGTCGGCCTTGAGCCGACCATCCATTCCGTGAGCTTCGCGGTGCTGCGGCCGGGCTGCGCCGTCTCAGCTCTTCTTCAGCGCCGACTTCAGGGTCTCGGCGACCCGGTCGAGATCCTCGTCCGTCAGGTAGGGGTGCATCGGCAGGGCCAGGGCTTCCGCAGCCAGGCGCTCGGTCTGCGGCAGCGGGCGGTCGGCGAAGCGGCGATAGGCGGTCTGCATGTGGATCGGCAGGGGATAGTAGATCCCGGCGCCGACCTGGCGGTCCTGCAGCCGGCCCCGCACCTTGTCCCGGCGCTCCGCGCCGCCCTCGATCCGCACCGTAAAGACGGACCAGGCACTCTGGGCGTTCGGCGGCACATATTGCAGGTGCACCAGGTCGGCCAGCCGCTCGGCATAGCCGGCGGCGATGCGCCGGCGCGCCGCCAGCTCGTCGTCGAGGATCGCCAGCTTCTCCAGCAGGATCGCGGCCTGCAGGGTGTCCAGCCGGCTGTTCATGCCGATTTCCACCGCATCCGCCCGGTCCGGCCCCTGGCCATGCTGGCGCAGCCGCCGATACGCGGCGGCGCGGCCGTCGTCGGCGGTGAACAGGGCCCCCGCATCGCCATAACCGGCCAGGGTCTTGCTGGGATAGAAGCTGGTGGCGGTGGCCGGCGCCAGGGTGCCCACCCTGCGGTCGCCGAGGGTGGCACCATAGCTTTGTGCCGCGTCGGCCAGCAGGAACAGGCCGGCCTCGTTGGCGATCGGCGCGATCTCGTCATAGCGTGCCGGCAGGCCGAACAGGTCCACCGCCACGACGGCGCGCGGCACCGCGCGGCCCGCGGCGCGGGCGACATCCACCAGGGCGGCCAGGTCGGCCGGGTCGATGGTGAAGGTGTCCGGGTCGATATCCACGTAGATCGGCATGGCGCCGCATTGCACGACGGTGCCCGCGGTGGCGACGAAGGAATAGGAGGGCAGGAAGACCGCGTCGCCCCGGCCGATCCGCTCCGCCAGCAGGGCGATCAGCAGCGCGTCGGTGCCGCTGGCTAGCCCCACGGCATGGGCGATGCCGGCATGGGCGGCCAGGGCGGCCTCCAGCTCCTCGACCTCCGGGCCCAGGATGTAATGGCCGTCCTTCAGTACCTTCATGACCCGCTCGCGCAGCCGGTCGGCGATGCGGTCATGCTGGGACTTCAGGTCGATCAGCGGGATCGCTGCGGCACGTTTGGCCAAGTCTTGGGCCTCCCTGGTGGCATGGTGCGGGTCGTGGCCGTTGCCGGTGTTCAGGCCCGGTCGAGATGTGCGGGATCGGTCGCCAGCCCGGTGCGGTCCGCGACGAAGGCCAGATGGCGGCGCAGCGACTCGTTCACCGCGATCGCGGCCTCCAGCGCCTGCAGGCCGTCCATGCCGGTGACCGGCGCCGGCCGGCCCTCGCGGATCGCGGCCAGGAAGGCCTCGATCTCGCAGGCCAGCAGGTCGACCTCGTCGAACGCGTCGAAGCTCACATCCAGGTCCGGTGTGCCGCCCTGCGACAGGCTGCCGGTGCGCCGGACATGGCTGACCCGGCGCGCGCCGAAGTCGATCGAGGTATAGCGATCGGCCTCGAACACGCGCAGCTTGCGCTCGGTCTTCAGGCTGACCCGGCTGGCGGTGATCGTCGCGACGCAGCCATTGGCGAACTTCACCCGGGCATTGGCGATGTCCTCCTGGTCCGACAGCACCCGGGTGCCGACGGCATCCACTTCCAGGATCGGCGCGGAGACGATGGAAAGCACCAGGTCGAGATCGTGGATCATCAGGTCGAGGATGACGTTCACGTCGGTGCCGCGTGCCTTCCAGGGGGCGATGCGGACGCATTCGACATAGAGCGGCTGCACCACCTCGGCCCGCAACCGGGCGATCGGCGGGGCGAAGCGGGTCAGGTGGCCGACCTGCAGGATCCGGTTCGCCGCCGCCGCCAGGTCGATCAGCCGCCGTGCCTCCGCCGGTGTCTCGGTCACCGGCTTCTCGATCAGGACATGGCGGCCGGCGCGCAGGGCGGCGTCCGCCACCGCGGCATGCCAGCGGGTCGGCACGGCAATGCAGATCGCCTCGGCCATGCCGATCGCCTCGTCGAGGCTGCCGGCGGCCCGGGTGCCGCATTCCGCCGCCACCGCCGCGGCGCGCGCCGGGTCGGTGTCGAACAGGCAGACCAGGTCCGCCGCGCTGCTGGCGGCAAGCTTCTGGGCGTGGAAACGGCCGAAATGGCCGACCCCGATCACGGCAGCGCGGATGGCCCCCTGGGCGCGCGCCGGGGCGGGTTTGCAGGCTGGACTCATGAGACGGTGCCTTAGCATGCCGTCCACAGGCTGTCAGGCGGTTTGCAGCGCCGGCGCGGGACCGTCAGGCGACCTCGTCGCGGCGCTCATCCTCGTTGAACAGCTGTTCCAGCTCCTTCTCCCATTCCCGGGCGCGGGCGGCGAGGGCCTCGTCGTCCTTGTGCACCTCCAGGTCGCTGCGCAGGCGGCGCTCGTCCAGCTCGCGAAAGGTCTCGATCGCCTGCTGCGCCTGGTAGTCGGGCAGGCCCAGTTCCTCCAGCACCAGTTCCGACAGTTCCAGGCTGGAGGCAAAGGTCTCGCGCACCACATGCCGGACGCCCACGGCCATCAGGCGATGGGCATGGGTCCGGTTGCGGGCCCGGGCGATGATCTTCAGATGCGGGAAATGCTCCTGCAGCAGTTCGGCGCAGCGAATCGAGCGGTCGATATCCTCGATCGCGATGACGAAGACATGCGCGGTCGCCGAATGCACGGCCCGCAGGAAGTCCAGCCGGCTGGCATCGCCGTAATAGACCCGGCCGCCGAAATTGCGCACGAAATCCACCTGCTCATGGCTGGCCTCCAGCGCGGTGAAGGGGATCCGCTTGGCCCGCAGGATGCGGCCGACGATCTGCCCGACCCGGCCGAAGCCGGCGATGATCACCTGGTTCTCCTCGTAGACCGCGGCCGGCGCCTCCGCTTCGGTCTTGCGTCCCCGGGCCAGGCGGTCGATCGCCACCAGCAGCAGCGGCGTCATGATCATCGAGATGGTCACCACCAGGGTCAGCTGGTCGGCCAGGGCATTGTCGATCACCGAGGCCGCGCCGGCCGCGCCGAACACGACGAAGGCGAACTCGCCGCCCTGGCTGAGCGTGGCGGCGAGGCGCAGGGAGGATTTCGCCGCCAGGCCGGCGAGCCGGCCGACGACGTACAGGCCGATCCCCTTGACCGCCAGCAGGCCGGCGACCAGCAGTGCCACCGTCAGCGGCTGCTCGGCAAGGACGTCCAGCCGGATCGACATGCCGACCCCGATGAAGAACAGGCCCAGCAGCAGGCCCTTGAACGGCCCGATATCGGCCTCCAGCGCATGGCGGAACTCCGAGTCCGCCAGCAGCACGCCGGCCAGGAAGGCGCCCAGCGCCATCGACAGGCCGACCTCCTCCATCAGGAGCGCGGTGCCCACCACCACGAAGAGCGAGACCGCTGTGAACGCTTCCGCGATCTTCGACGCGGTCACGAAGCGGAACAGCGGCCGCACCGCGAAGCGCCCGCCCAGCACGACGACGACGACGGCGGCGAGCGCCTCGCCGGCACCCAGCAGCATCGACATGTCGGGCGTGATCGATTCCATGTCGACGGTCTCGAACTGCGCCAGCAGCGGCACCACGACGATCAGCGGCACCGCCGCCAGGTCCTGCAGCAGCAGGATGGAGAAGCCGGCGCGGCCGTGCCGTGTGGTGATCTCGCTGCGCTCCGCCATGATCTGCAGGGCGAAGGCGGTGGACGACAGGGCGAGCGCCAGGCCGACGATCGCCGCACTGACCGGCGGCACGCCGAGCAGCCAGGCGCCCAGCGCGAGGGTGGCGCCGGTCAGCACCATCTGGCCGCCGCCAAGCCCTATGATGGCGCGCCGCATGGTCCAGAGGCGGGTCGGCTGCAGTTCCAGCCCGATCAGGAACAGCAGCATCACGACGCCGAGTTCGGCGATGTGCAGGATCTCGTCGACATTCTCCACGAGGCCCAGCACCATCGGGCCGATCACGATGCCTGCCGCGAGATAGCCCAGCACGGATCCCAGCCCGATCCGCTTGAACAGCGGCACGGCAAACACCGCGGCGGCAAGGAAGACGACAAGTGTGGGCAACAATGTCATTGCAACGCGCATCCTCCGGCGCCGGACCGCGGCCGACCGGACCGCCGACGGGGCGCGCCTGCGGCACCCGCCCGGCCCGGCCGCCGGGCAGGGAGGCTGCGCCGCGGCACCGGTTCAGCGAACCAGCTTGCGATCGACATCAAGCCAATGGACCACCGTCGACGGGGTGTCGGTGGAATCTGAAATCACTGCCCTGATATAGGTCAGCTGCTCATCCAGGGACATCCGGCCATTGCCGTCCCCGTCGAAGGGCAGGGTCTGCGCCTCCGGCGGCTGTCCCGACAATCCCAGTTCCGCGAGGTCCAGTTCGCCGTCGCCGTCGCGGTCCGCCGCGGCGAAGCGGGCGGTGGCGAAGCGCGTGACCTCGTCCGGCGACAACTGGCCGTCGGCATTGCCGTCGGCAGCCTCGAAGACCGCCACGACCGGCCCGCTCCGGTGCGCCGTCTGGCCGTCGTCGGACCAGAGGCCGGGGCCGGCGCGCAGGCGGTCGCTGCCGCTGCAGGACGGCACCAGAAACAGCACCAGAACGGCAGCGGCCCCGCGCAACCATGGCGCGGATCCGGCAGGGCTGAGTGGGCGAGCGTCCATCCCCAATCCTTAGCATGGGCGAAGCCCAGCCGCACCATTGCGGATGCCTGCGGAGCCGCGGCGAACCGCCGCCCGGCGCCGGTCGAGGCGCATCGATTGCGCGGCGCCGGAAGCGGTGCGACCTTGCGGCGATTGACTTCGGCGGCCGGACGTCCGACACCCTCCGGCAAAGAACTCCTGGTGCGGCGCCGCGGGCGGGCCGGCCCTGGCGGTACCGGTCCCGCAAGGTTCGCTTCCGCAAGGTTCGGGCCCGGGCGGCCGGGTCCGCCGGCGCAGGCGCCGGCAGCGAACCCCGCGTCGCGGTGATGCGGCGACGCACCGCCGCGGATGAGGGCATCGTTCATGTCTCCCGATACCATGCGCCGGGTCGACCGTTGGGTCGGCCGGCCGCTCTGCTTCCTGCTCAGCCTTGTGGCCCGCCGGCGCCGCGGCGAACAGCCAAAGCCGCAGAGGCTGCTGTTCATCGCCCTTGCCGAGCTGGGTGCCCTGGTGCTGACCTATCCGGCCATGCAGGAGGCGCGCCGCCGCTTTCCGGAGGCCGAGCAGTATTTCCTGACCTTCGAGGCCGGCCGCCCCGTGCTGGAACTGATGGGCTTCCCGCCGCAGAACATCGTCACGATACGCTCCGGCGGCCTGTTGCGCTTCGTCGGCGACACCCTGGCGGCGGTCTGGCGCTGCCGCGCCCTTGGTATCGATGCCGCCGTGAATTTCGAGGTCTATGCCCGGTTCAGCACCATCCTTGCCTTCCTCAGCGGCGCGCGCTGGCGGGCGGGGTTCCACCGCTTCCGGGAGGAAGGGCATTACCTGGGCAACCTGGTGACCCATCGCGCCGTCTATTCGCCGCACCTTCATGCCGCGACCGCCTATCTCGGGCTGGTCGTCGCCCTGTCGGAGCCGGTGACCGACGAGCCGGTGCCCAAGGCCGTGCCGCCGGAGGTGCGCCCGCTGCGCTTCCGCTTCGTGCCGGACGAAGGCGAGCTGGACGCCCTGCGCCAGCGTCTGGCGGCCGAAGGCGTGCCGCTCACCTCCGGCCGCAGGCTGATCCTGCTGAACGCCAATGCCAGCGACCTGATCGCGCAGCGGCGCTGGCCGGTGGAGCGCTATGCGGAGCTGGCTGCCATGCTGCTGCGCGACCCGATGGTGACGATCGGATTGACCGGGTCGCCCGACGAGAGGGCACAGGCCGACCTGCTGGCCAGCCGGATCGGCGGCGACCGGGTGGTGAACCTGGCGGGGCGGACCTCGCTGACCGGGCTCCTGCACCTGTTCTGCCTGGCCGACGGGCTGGTCACCAACGATTCCGGGCCGGCGCATTTCGCTTCCGCGGCGAACATCCCGACCGTGGTGCTCTACGGCCCGGAGACGCCGCGGATCTTCGGCCCGATCGGCGACCGGCAGCGCGCCATCTGGCTCGGCCTGGCCTGCTCGCCCTGCGTGTCGGTCTACAACCAGAAGAAATCGGTCTGCGGCGACAATCGCTGCATGACGGGGATCGCCGTCGCCCAGGTCGCCAGCGCCCTGCAGGGCGCCATGGCCAGCCCGCGGGGCACGTCCGGCGCACCGCCGCCCGCCGCGACCGACGGCGCGGCCGCGGGGCGGCGCGCCGCTTCGTGACCCCTGCCGCCAGCCGTCCCGCGGCAAACCCCTGGCCGGGGCGGTTGCGCAAGGCCGCGTCCGCCCTGGTCAAGCTCGTCCTGTCCGGCGGCCTGATCTGGTGGGCGGCTTCGCAGGCCGACCTGGACGCGGTCGCCGACCGGATGGCGGAGGTCGACTGGGCCTGGCTGCTGCCGCTGGCGGCGCTGGTGCTGCTGCAGGCCGTGCTGCTCTGCCTGCGTTTCCACTGGGTGCTCGGGGGCGCCCTGTCGGGGGCGGCGGATCCGCCGCCCCGCTTCTGGCCGGTCGCGCGGACCGTGCTGGCCGGCCTGCTGTTCAACCAGCCCTTCCCGTCGACCCTGGGCGGCGATGTCGCCCGGGTCGTCCTGCTGCGGCGGATGGGCGTCCCGCTGGGCATCGCCTTTTCCGCGGTCGTGGCGGACCGGGGGGCGGCGATGCTGGCAATGCTTCTGGCGATGGTCGCCGCCCTGCCGCTGCTGGGCCTGCTGGAGGATCGCATCCTCCCGGCCGACCGGGCGACGATCCTGGCCACCGGCCTGGCCGCGGGCGCGGTGGCGGTGGCGGTGCTGGCCGGGCTGGTCCTGCTGCGGCACCTGCGCTGGCTGGGCCAGCGGCCCGCCCTGCTGGCCCGGATTGCCGGCCTCTATGCGGCGATCCGCGCGGGCCTGCTCGGGTCCGGGCGCCTGCCGGCAATCCTGCTGGCCGCCGTCGCGGGGCATTTCCTGACGGCCCTGTTCGGCCTCTGCATCGCCGCGGCGCTGGGGATTCCGCTGTCGCCGGCAATGGCCCTGCTGCTGATCCCGCCGGTGCTGCTGATCGCGCAGATCCCGGTCTCGGTCGCCGGCTGGGGGGTGCGCGAGGCAGCGATGGTCACCGCCCTGGGCTTTGCCGGCCTGGCGCCCGCTGACGCCTTCCTGGTCTCGGTCGGGATCGGCCTGGCGACCCTGGCGCAGGGGCTTGCCGGCGGCCTGGTCTGGTCGCTGAGCGGCGCCGTGGCGGCGCGCGCCTCAGCCCGGGGGACGAAGCCGCCGGCGGAAAAACGGTCCGACATAACCGCCCCGCTGGAGCCGTGACGGCAGCCCCGCCCGCACCATGCGGTCGTACAGCCAGACGGTCAGCGCCACCGACAGGAAGGCGCCGAAGATCACGTCCGCCAGATAGTGGGCGCCGACCACGACCCGGCTGAAGCCGATCAGCAGGGCCACCGCCAGGTAGATCGGCCGGTGGCGCGGCAGGACCAGCCACAGCACGGTCATCACGGCGAAGATCGTCTGCGTATGGCCGGACGGGAAGCCGACCATGCCGGTATTGAAGGTGAGGGGATCGAAACTGTAGACGCCGTCCTCGAACAGGTAGCGCGGCCGCAGGCGGCCGAACAGCACCTTCAGGGCCAGCATCGCGATGCCGGTCACGATCAGGCTGCCGAGCAGGAACAGCCCGGCATTGCGGATCCGGCGCCACATCAGGGCGCGGGATATCGTCAGGGTGAAGCGGTCGCCGGCCGCCCCGGTCAGGACGGTGAGGGCGCCGAGGATGTACCAGCCGGTGCCCTTGCCGACATCGGTGATGGCATGGAAGAAGCCGTAGACCCAGTGCGCCCGTTGCCCATAGAAGAAGAGCACCAGGTCACGGTCGAAGAACAGGATGCAGGCCAGGCTGGCCAGCGATGCCAGGAGCAGCCAGCGCAGGTAGGGATTGCGGGGCCAGAGCAGGCGTCCTGTCCGGGGGCCCAGCCAGGCGGCCAGGCGGGCAAGTGCAGTCGTTTCGGAAGGCATGGCTGATGATGGCAGGATTGCGGAAAAGCTGCACCGGCGGCGCGGGATGCCTCTCCTACCGTGTCGTGACGGCGAAGGCCAGCGCGGCCGGCCGGCCGCCGCACCGCCCGCAGGGGCGCCCGTGACCGCGACGGAGGCACGGCGGGAGATCGCCTTCGGCGTCCACGCGACGCCGGCGCAACTGGTCTGGGCCACCCTGCTGCTGGGCAGCGCGATCCGCCTGGCGGTGGCGGCCGTGCTGGGCCTGGGGGTGGACGAATCCTACACCCTGGCCAATGCACGCTCGCTGCAATGGAGTTACTTCGACCATCCGCCCCTGTCGTTCTGGCTGGTCCATGCCATCGTCTGGCTGACCGGCAGCGAGGCCAACCTGGTGGTCCGCCTGCCGTTCATCGCCCTGTTCGCGGCCACCGGCTGGCTGCTGTTCCGTCTGGGGGCGCAGCTTCTGTCGCCCTGGGCCGGCGCCTGGGCGGCGGTGCTGGCGAACCTGGCGCCGATCTACACCATCGCCTTCGGCGGCTGGATCCTGCCCGACGGCCCGCTGCTGGCGGCGATGCTGGCGGCCGCGCTCTGCCTGGTGCACCTGCTGCGCGACGAAGACGGGCCGCGCGAGCCTGCCGGAGCGGGGCGCCGCTGGGCGCTGGCGCTGGCCGCCGGGCTGTTCCTCGGGCTTGCCTGCCTGGCGAAATATCACGGCTTCCTGTTCGGCGCCGGCATCGCCCTGTTCCTGCTGACCTCGAAACGTCACCGCCGCTGGCTCTGGCGGCCGGAAACCTGGCTGGCGGGGCTCGTCGCCATCGCCGTGTTCTCGCCGGTGCTGATCTGGAATGCCCAGAACGACTGGGTCAGTATCGCCTTCCAGGCGGGACGCGCCGCGGCCCGCGAGGATCCGAAGCCGCAGCAGGCCCTGGTCGCGGTGCTCGGGCAGATCCTCTATATCGGCCCCTGGCTCTGGCTGCCGCTGGTCTGGGCCGTGGCGCGCAGCCTGCACGCCGGGCCGCGCGACACCGGTGCCTGGTTCCTGTTCTGGGCGGGCCTGCTGCCGATCCTGATCTTCACCCTGACGCCGCTCTGGGGCAGCCGCGGCCTGCCGCACTGGCAGGCCCCGGGCTATATCTTCTGGCTGCCGCTTCTGGGGCGCGCCATGGCCGTCTGGTGGCCGGCGCCGCCGGCCGCCGGCCGGCGGGCCGCGCGCTGGTGGCTGGGCCTGTCCGCCGCCCTGCTGCTGCTGGCGGTGCCGGTGCTCGCCAGCCATGCCGCGACCGGCTGGGCCGGCCGAGCCTTCCCGGCCCTGTTCGCAAAGGGGGACCCCACCCATGAGGGACTGGACTGGACAGACCTGCGCGACCGGCTGGCGGCGCGCGGCGACCTGGACCGGCCGGACCTGTTCGTCGGGGTCTGGCACTGGATCGACGCGGGCAAGGTGGATGCCGCGCTGGGCGGCCGCCTGCCGGTGACCGTGCTGACCGGCGATCCGCGCAACTTTGCCTTCCAGCACGACGCGCGCGCCTTCGCCGGGCGCGACGCGATCCTGGTCGGGCGGGCGCGGACCGAGCGCGGCTGGGTCGATCGCTACCGCCCGCATTTCCAGTCGATCGAGCCCCTGCCGGACCTCTGCGTGACCCGCGCCGGGCATTGCGAGGTGCCGCTGAAGGCCTTTCTGGGGCGCGGCTACAAGGGCGATTTCCCGTTGCCGTTCGGCCCTGCCTCTGCCGCCGGCTCCGGCAGCAGCTGAACCACCGGCCCGCCGGCGGCTTCGGCATCGCCGGCATCGTGGGTGACCAGCAGGGTGGGCAGCCCGCGCCGGCGCACCGCGTCGAACACCGTCTCGCGGAAGCGGGTGCGGGTGCCGGCGTCCAGGCCGGAGAACGGCTCGTCCAGCAGCAGCGCCAGCGGTTCCGACAGCAGGGTGCGCAGGACCGCGATGCGGGCCCGCTGTCCGCCCGACAGGGTGGCCGGGTGGCGCGCGCCGAAGCCGTCCAGGTCGGCCGCGCGCAGGGCGTCGTTCACGCGCGCGGCACGGGCGCGGCGGCCCTTCACCCCGGCGGGCAGGCCGAACGCCAGGTTGCCGGCAACGCTCAGATGCGGGAACAGCAGCGGCTCCTGGAACAGGATGCCGATGCGCCGTCGCTCGGTCGGGATGCCGGTCACGTCGATGCCGTCGACGAGGACCCGGCCCTGGCCCTGGAAGGCCGGGTCCAGCGCCCCGCAGACCAGTGCCAGCAGGGTCGACTTGCCGCCGCCGCTGGGGCCCATGACGGTGGTCACCTGCCCCGGCAGCACGGTCAGGCTCAGCGGGGCGAAAAGCCGCCGCCCCTGCAGGCGCGCGGCCAGGCCGTCAAGTTGCAGGCCGGGGCCGGTCATGCCGGTGCGGCCGCCCGGCGGCCGGGCTGCAGGGCGGCGGGCAGCAGCCGGGCGAGCAGGAAGGCCAGGAACGGCACCACCGTCTGCAGCACCGCATAGACCGCCAGCAACCGGCGGTCCTGGCTGGCTGCCAGGGTGACCGCCTCGGTGGTCAGGGTCGCCACCCGTCCTGCGCCCAGCAATGCCGTGGGCAGATAGAGCGCGGTGCTGACCGCCACGCCGATGGCGGCCGCCGTCAGCAGCGGCGCCAGCAGCATCGGCAGCTTCACGCGCAGCAGGACCCGTAAGCGGCCCGCCCCGAGGCCCACCGCCACAAGGCCATAGCGCCGGTCCCAGGCATGCCAGGGATCGGCGAGCGACAGGTAGATATAGGGCAGCACGAACAGCAGCTGCGCCCAGCCGACCGCGAACAGTCCCGGGCCCGGGCCCAGGGCCGCCGCGACCACCTGCAGGCCGAACAGGAAGCTCATCTGCGGCAGGATCAGGGGCAGGTAGAGCAGCCAGAGGGCCCGGCCGGGGCGGTGCCCCAGGCCGCGGCGCACCTCGTTCTCCAGGCAGCCGACGGTCAGCAGCAGGGCGATGGCACTGGTGCCCAGCGCCAGCAGCAGGGTGTTGCCCAGGGGGCCGGCCAGCTGCGGCAGATGGCTGGCGAAGCGCGAGGCCTGCCAGGCCTGCGGCAGCGCATCGGGGAAGCGCCAGGGCCCGGCAACCGACCAGACCAGAAGCGCCAGGATCGCAGACATGCCCAGCGCGGTGAACAGCGCCGGCAGTCCGAGCGCGACCGCCCTGGGGGCCGCGTCGGCCTGCAGCCGCAGCCCCCGCCAGATCCACCAGCGCCATCCCAGCTGGGCGAGCCGGGCGAGCAGCCAGAGCAGGGCGGCGCAGGCCGCCGTGGCGGCCAGCAGGACCAGGGCGGCGATCGCCGCGATCGCGCGCTGCGACAGGTCCGGGTCGGTCAGCCAGTGCAGGCAGCGCACCGCCAGCGGCGGGGGCGTGGTGGGGCCCAGGAACACCGCCATGTCGACGGTGGACAGGCCGTAGGCCAGCACCGCCAGGACCGGCAGGCGAAGCTGCGGCAGCAGGGCCGGCGCCACCCCGGCGCACCAGGCGGCCATGCGGCCATAGCCCAGGCTGCGCCCCAGCAGGCAACGCCGTGCCGCATCGGTCTGCGGCAGGGCGGCCAGGGTCATCAGGAACAGGAAGGGGACTTCCTTCACCACCAGGCCGGCGGTCAGCGCCAGGCCGCCGGGGTCATGCAGGATCAGCAGGTCGGGCGGCCGGGTCAGGCCGGTCGCCCAGGGCGAGAACAGGCGAAACAGCCACCCGCTGGGCGCCAGCAGGAAGGCCAGGCCGGCCGCCATGGCGGCATGGGGAACCGCCAGCAGCGGCGAGATCGCCTGCGCCAGCAGGCCGAACAGCCGCGTGCCCTGCCCGGCGGCGGTCAGTCCCAGCACCAGCAGCAGCGCGATCAGGGTCGAGGCCAGGGCGGAGGTCAGGCTGACCTGCAGCGAGGCGCCGATTCCCGGGGCGTCGCGGAAGGCGGCCCAGGCCGCGCCTGCGGGCATTCCCCAATCGCCGCCGCCCCGCCCGCCGGCGATCAGGCCGTCCAGCCAGCCGAAGGGCAGGACGATCCCGATCGTGCCGACCGCCACCGGGAGGGTGAGCACCGCCGCCGTCGCGAAGGGCGCGGCGCGGACCGCCACGCCTTGGGAACGCGACATTGCTTGCCGTGGCGGCCGGTGCCCCTCAGTCGCCGTTGGCGTATCGGGCCTCCCACTGCTCGTCCATATAGGCCGTCCAGGTCGGGTGCGGTTCCAGCAGCGAGGGGCCCAGCTGGCCCGGGCCGGGCATCCCCTTCATGCTTTCCAGCGCCTTGAAATGCTTGCGCTGGTCCGCCGACAGCAGGGGCATGGACAGGACCGTGTGATTGCCCCAGATCGCGGGGTCGGCCTTGCGCGCCTGTGCCGCCGGCGACAACAGGAAGTTGGCCAGGATCATGGCGCCGGCCTTGTTGGGAGAGTTGCCGGGGATCGCCAGGAAGCTCGCATTGCCGATCGTGCCCTCGCTGAAGGTATAGACGGCGGTGGTTTTCGGCAGGGTGCCATTGGCGATGCCATTCGCCGCCTCCCCCGGGTCGAACGAGACGGTGATGTCGATCTCCCCGTCCGCGAACAGGCCGCGCGCGGCGCTGGTGCTCTGCGGAAAGGCCACGCCGCTTCGCCACATCAGCGGGTGCAGCCGGTCCAGGTAGTTCCAGACGGTCACGGTCACGGCCGCTGCGTCGACTTCGGAAACCGGCTTCCGCAGGGCGCTGCGGTCCGCGGTCAGATCGACCAGGAGCTGGCGCAGGAAGGCGGAGCCCATGAAGCTGGGCGGCTGCGGATAGGTGAAGCGCCCGGGATTGGCGACCGACCAGTTCAACAGCTCGTAGGCCGAGCGCGGCGGCGCCGGCAGGATGGCGGTGTCGTGCAGGAAGACCAGCTGGGCCAGCCCCCAGGGCGCCTCCATGTTGCTGACGGCGATGCCGAAATCGTTCTCCAGCGCCGGCTGGGTCGGATTGACGAACTGCATGTTGGGCAGGGCCGCGGTCCAGGGGCCGTACAGGTAGTCGCGCCTCTGCAGGGCGGCGAAATTCTCGCCGTTGATCCAGATCAGGTCGACGCTGCCGCTCGTCGTATTGCCGCCGGCATATTCCGAAAGGATGCGCGAGACCGCTTCGGCGGTGTTGCCGATCTTCACGTGTTTCACCGTCACATCGTCCGTCTCGGCGACCTGCCGGCCGGCCCAGTCGATATAGGCGTTGATCCGGGCCTCGCCGCCCCAGGCGTTGAAATAGACCACCTGGCCGCGGCCCTCCTGGGCGATCTTCGCCCAGTCCGCCGGGTCCAGGGCGTCGTCCGCCGCGGCCTGGCCGCACCAGGTCAGCAACAGGATCGCGAGCATCGCCTGAAACGGCCTGCGGATGCCCCGATCGAAGCTGCTGGTTGTGTCTGGCATTGAAACCTCCCGGCGCGGTGCGGCCCGCTCGCGCGAATTTGTGATCCGTTCTACCTCTTGCATCGCCTGCGTGGCAGGTCGATAGAGAGGTCATGGCGGGATTGTGACCTGTCGGGTCTGCGGACGGAACAATGCACGAGCGGATGGTGAAACTGATCCTGTCCCTGCGGGAACGGCGCCCGGCCCCCGGCCTGTCGCCGCAACTGGACAGCCTGTTCCGGCGCCTGCAGGACGGGCGCCTGGGGCACCGGGCGCATGAGGTCGAGGACCTGATCTGGACGCTCTGGATGGAGCATCCGGCACAACCGGCGCGGGCAAGACTGGGTGAGGCCGTTGCGGCGATCGCCAAGAAGAACCTGGCTGAAGCCGAACTCCTGCTGAACGAGCTGGTGGCCGCCCATCCCGACTTCGCCGAGGCCTGGAACAAGCGCGCGACCCTGTTCTACCTGCAGCGGCGCGATGCGGAGAGTGTCGTCGATATCGCCCGTGTGCTGGAGCTTGAGCCGCGGCATTTCGGGGCGCTGGCGGGATTCGGTCAGATCTGCGAGCGCCGCGGCGACCTGGCCGGCGCGCTGACCGCCTATGAGGCCGCGCTGCAGTTCAACCCGCACCTGCCCGGCGTCCGTGCCCAGGTGGAGACCCTGCAGAAACGGTTCCGCAGCACCCTGCACTGAGCGGCCGAAAATGACTGCCCGATACGCAGACATCGGCTGCCGGGATCCCCGCCCCCTGTTCTCCGGCCTCATGCGTTTTATAGCTTCGTCATGCGCGGGCTTGTCCCGCGCATCCATCGCGCCGCACCTCAATAAGATCAGGCCATTATTGAGCCTGGCGGCACCATGGACCACCGCGACGAGCGCGGTGGTGACGAT
>JAVJON010000015.1:0-284159 GCA_040216765.1 Sneathiellaceae bacterium
GTCGCGGTGGTCCATGGTGCCGCCAGGTTCAATAATGGCCTGATCTTATTGAGGTGCGGCGCGATGGGTTGCCGGGCATCGCCCGGCGACCGGGACAAGCCCGCGCATGACGAAGCTATAAAACGCATGAGGCCGCAGAACAGCACTTAACCGGACACCAGTGGGCGCGACCCGGCGGTGACGAGAAGGGGAGAATAGCTGTCAAATCCCAGTCTCGGTTCAGCGCGTTCCGTGAGAAGGCCAGACGGTGCCTGGATCTCCGGCCGAGCGGCCGCAGGGGAACCGGACAGCAGTGGACCCCGATCCGGGATCGTGACGGGACGCCGCCGCGCGCCGTCAGCCCTCCAGGTCCGACTCCAGCACGGTGATCGCGGCGGAATTGTCGGCGGCGAAGCCCAGCTTGTCGCGGGCGGTGGCCCAGCGTTCCTCGGTCAGGCGCGACAGCGGCGCGTCCAGCTTCATCTGCCGCCCCAGGTCGGCGGCGATCTTCACGTCCTTGGCCAGCAGGCCGACGGCGAAGCCGGTGGCGTACTTCTCCCCCACCACATGCTCCTTCATGACGATGTCGGTGTGGAAGTTGCGGCCGGTGGAGACGTTCATGATCTCCACCATGGTGCCGGCATCCAGGCCGAAGCGCCTGCCGATCAGCATCGCCTCCGCCGTGGCGACATAGCTGGCGGCGGCGACCATGTTGTTCAGCGCCTTCATGGCATGGCCGCTGCCCAGCCCGCCGGTGCGGAACAGCCGGCCGCCCATCGCCTGCAAGAGGGGGGTCGCCCGCTCGATCGCGGCTTCGTCGTCGCCGCCGATCATGATGGCGAGCTCGCCGGTCTTCGCCCGTGCCACGCCGCCGGAGACCGGTGCGTCCAGCAGCACCGCGCCGCGCCCGGCCAGCACCGGGCCGAGCGCCTTGGTGCCCACGGGCTCGGCGGAGGACATGTCGACCACCACCGTGCCGGGGCGCAGCGCGGCCGCGAAGGCGCCATTCTCCGCCTCGGTCAGGACCTGCCGCACGATGGCGCCGGTCGGCAGCATGGTGACCACGGCCTCGCAGGCGCCGACCTCGGCCAGCGAGGCGGCGGCGCGGCCGCCGACCTCCGCGGCGAAGCGGCCCGCCAGGCCGGCCGTCGTGTCGTGCACGACGAGGTCATGGCCCGCGGCCACCAGGTTGGCGGCCATCGGCCAGCCCATATTGCCGATGCCGACGAATCCGACCTGCATCCTGTCCTCCCTCGTTTGTAGGTTCGCGTCTGTCCCGTCGATCGGGGCCGCCGGTCAGGCGAGCCCCATCTCCTTCAGGACCTCGTTGGCGTTGCGGAAGCTGTCCACCGCGGCGGGGACGCCGGCATAGATCATGGTGTGGAGCAGCACCTCGCGGATCTCCTCCACCGTGGCGCCGTTGGCGATGGCGCCACGGACATGGGTGCGCAGCTCGTTGGGCCGGGCCAGCGCGACCAGCATCGCCATGGTCATCATCGAGCGGGTCTTGCGGTCGATCTGGGGGCGCTGCCAGACCTCGCCGAAGCAGTAGCGGGTCACCATGTCCTGCATCGGCATGGTGAAGTCGGTGGCCGCGGCGATCTGGTCATCCGCGCCCGGCGCGCCGAACATGTCGCGGCGCACCTCCATGCCGGCCTCGAACGCCTCTTCCGCCGTGGCGGGGATCGCCGGCCGGCCGGGCCCGGCGCTCTCGGCGGCATAGTTCACGATGGTCAGCCCGCCGGTGGCGTAGTTCGCCGTGTCGGCGCCGACCTGCTTGCCGATCTCGGAGTCCATCGCCGCCGCCATGGCCGCGGCATCGGCGAACTCGCCCTCGTAGATGCAGAAATAGGGCGAAGGGCCCTCCGCCCCCAGCCCGACCACGTCGAAGCTGTAGCGGCTGGCCTTCAGGCCCGGCAGCTTCGCCGCCAGCGGCAGGTGGGTCTCGACATAGTAGCGGCGGAAATGCTCGGGATCCGTCGGTTGTCCGTAGAGCACGACAAGCTTGTGCATGGCCTCGGCCTTTCTGTCTCGGTCAGGGTCGAAGGGCGGGTGCCGGCAGTGCCGGCAGCGCGGCGGCCACGGCCGCGGCGACCGCCAGCAGGGCGCGGTCGCTGCCCGGCACGCCGTCCAGCTCAAGCGCCACCGGCAGGCCGGCCTTCGTCAGGCCGGCGGGCAGGCTGATGCCCGGCGCGCCGGCATTGCTGGCCGGGTCGGTGTTGCGGATGGCGGTCATGAAGGTCGGCACCATGGCGCCGTTCAGCAGGGTCTCCGAATCGTCGCCGACCGGCGGTGCGGGCAGCGGGGTGGTCGGAAACACCAGGGCATCGAGCCCGTTGCCGGCGATACCGTCGCGATAGGCGGCGACCAGGCGCGGCCGGTGCACCTCCATCGCTTCCTTCCAGGCCGCGGCGGCGGCCGAGGGCGGCTGTGCCACCAGCCCCTCCAGCAGGCCCTTCACGTCCGGGCTGGCCACCTGCGGCACGATATCGGCGAGCCGCAGGTCCAGGCCGGCGGCCTCGAGATAGGCGTCAAGGTCGACCCGCCCTTCGTGGAACACGACCGGGAAGCCGACGGCTGCCGTCAGCTCGGCGATTTCCGGCAGGTCGACCTCCACCAGGACGAAGCCGGCATCCCGCAGGCGCTGCAGGGCGGCGCGGCAGAGCGCCTCGGTCTCCACGTCGAGCCCTTCCCAGAACAGGCTCCGGGGCAGGCCGAGGCGGATTTCCGACGGCATCTTCGCCGGCAGGGCCGCATCCTCGCCGGTGACGATGCCGTCGAGCAGGGCCAGGTCCGCCACCGAGCGCGCCAGCGGTCCGGCCGTGTCGCGGGTGGAGGAGATCGGCACGATGCCGGCCTGCGGCCAGCGGCCGGTGGAGGGGCGCAGCCCCGTCACCCCGCAGAATGCCGCCGGCACGCGGACCGAGCCGCCGGTATCGGTGCCGATCCCGCCGGGCACGATGCGCGCGCCGACCGCGGCGCCGGTGCCGCCGCTGGAGCCGCCGGGGACCCGCGACGGGTCGTAGGGATTGCGCACCGCGCCGAAGGCCGTGTTGTTGCTGGTGATGCCATAGGCCAGTTCGTGCATGCCGGCCTTGCCGAACAGGATCGCCCCCGTGTCGAACAGGCGCTGCGCCACGGGGGCGTTGCGCCGCGGCACATGGTTGCGCAGCGCCGGGGTGCCGGCCGCGGTGGGCAGCGCGATGGTGTCGATATTGTCCTTCAGGGTCAGCGGCACGCCATGCAGCGGCGGCAGGCTGACGCCTTTCCGGCGGCGCTGGTCGGCGGCCTGCGCGTCGGCCAGAACGCGGTCCGCGTCGAAGGCGGCAAAGGCGTTCAGCCCGGCGGCGGCCTTGGCCCGCGCCAGGCAGGCCAGCGCCACGATCTCCGCCTTCAGCTCTCCGTCGCGGATCGCCGCCGCTGTCTCCGCGACACCGAGATCATGAATCTCCGGCATGGCAGTTCCTCCCCCCTGGTCCTGCGGCCCTGCCTTGATCGGCGGCCGTGCAGGCGCGACGCTAGCGCCAGTTCGCCGAGATGCAAATCGCCGGCCGGCCCGCCGGGTCGCGCCGCCAGGGGGAGTTCAAGATGGACTATGTTCGACTGGGTCGCACCGGCCTGGAGGTATCGCGGATCTGCCTGGGCTGCATGAGTTACGGCGAGCCGGACCGGGGGGCCCATGCCTGGACCCTGGACGAGGCGGCGAGCCGGCCGTTCCTGCGCAAGGCGCTGGACCTGGGCATCAACTTCTTCGACACCGCCAACGTCTATTCCGACGGCTCCAGCGAGGAGATCGTCGGCCGCGCCCTGAAGGATTTCGTGCCGCGCGACGACGTGGTGCTGGCGACCAAGGTGCATGGCCGGATGCGGACCGGGCCGAACGGCGCCGGCCTGTCGCGCAAGGCGATCATGGCGGAGATCGACCATTCCCTGCGGCGGCTCGGCACCGACTTCGTGGACCTCTACCAGACCCACCGCTGGGACTACGACACCCCGATCGAGGAGACGGTCGAGGCGCTGCACGACGTGGTGAAGGCGGGCAAGGCCCGCTATGTGGGCGCCTCCTCGATGCATGCCTGGCAGTTCGCCAAGGCGCTGAAGGTCGCCGAGCGCAATGGCTGGACCCGCTTCGCCACCATGCAGAACCACCTGAACCTGCTGTACCGGGAGGAGGAGCGCGAGATGCTGCCGCTCTGCCGGGACGAAGGCATCGGCGTGATCCCCTGGAGCCCGCTGGCGCGCGGCCGCCTGACCCGCCCCTGGGAGGAGAGCAGCCGCCGGCAAGAGACCGACGAGCTGGGCAAGCGGCTGTTCGCCACGATGCCGGACGCCGATGCCGCGGTGGTCGCCAAGGTAGGGGCCGTGGCGCAGGCCCGCGGCGTGCCGCAGGCGCAGGTCGCCCTGGCCTGGGTCCTGCAGAAGCCCGGCATCGCCGCGCCGATCGTCGGCGCCACGAAGGAGAGCCATCTGGACGATGCCGCGGCCGCGCTGTCGCTGACCCTGACGGCGGAGGAGATCGCCGCCCTGGAGGGGGCCTATGCACCGCATCCGGTGCTGGGTTTCCGCTGAGCGGACCGAGAATGAAATGCCCGATGCACAGACCTGGACTGCCGGGACCCCGCCGCACCCCTTCGTCGCCCGCGGGCTCGTCCCGCGGGTCCCTCGCGCCCCCTCCCCAATCGATTGAGGCCGGATCGACCCGGGCCACCGGGACGCCCCCGGTGGTGACGATGGAAGGGGGCGCCAGGATCGCCGGACCGCATCGCGTGGGCTGTCGTCGGTCGCGGTCGATCGCTTCGCAGGCTCTGGGCGTTCTCGCCGCCGCGGGGCTGGCGGTCCTGCTGCTGCTGCCCGGCGCCCGGGCCGCGGAGCCGGCGGTCGACCTGGCGAGCCTGCGGGCCGGCGGGCTGGTGATCTATTTCCGCCATGCGGGCACCGACTTCTCCAGCCGCGACCGGATCGAGGCGGCCGGCGACTGGCGGAGCTGCGACCCGGCGCGGATGCGCCAGCTGTCCGACGAGGGCCGGGCCGCAGCCGCGGCGGTCGGCCGGGCGATCCGTGCCGCCGGGATTCCCGTCGGCCGGGTGGTCGCCAGCGAGTATTGCCGCTCGGTGGAGACCGCCGAGCGGCTGGACCTGGGGCCGGTCGAGGCCGGCACCGCGATCTTCAACATGCGAGCCCGGGAATATGTGGGCGGCCGCGCGTCGCTGGTCGCCACGGCCCGTGCGCTGCTCAACACAGCGCCGCCTGCCGGCACGAACATGGTGGCCGTGGCGCATGGCAACCTGGCCCGCGCGGTGCTGCAAGTCGGCCTTGGCGAGGGCGATGCCGCGGTGCTGCGGCCCGGCATGCCGGACGGTCCCGACCTGATCGGCGTGCTGTCGCCGGCGGACTGGGAGCGGTTCGCCGCCGACGCCCGGTAGCGCCCGGCTCAGCCCTCGACCGGCCGGCCGGCGCCGACATGATAGCGGCTGGAATAGAACACCAGCGGCGGGGCATCGCGATGGTCGCAGGCCGAGACCTCCGCGATGAACAGGGAATGGTCGCCCACATCGACGATGCGGGTGACCTCGCAGGCAAAGAAGGCGACGCAGCCATCGAGGCGCGGCAGGCCGCCGGCCAGGTGGAATCCGGGATCGCCGGCTGCGTCCGGCCGTCCCGCGAAATAGTGCGACAGGCCCTGCCCGTCCTCCGGCAGCACGTTGACAGCGTATCGCCGGGCGACACCGATCGCCCGGTGCATCCGGCCGGGCCGGATCGCCACCAGCACCGTGGGCGGCGACAGGCTGACCGTCACGAAGCTGTTTGCGGTCATGCCGCAGAGCCGGTCCCCGTCGTCCGGCGCGGTGAGCACGGCCACCCCGGTCACGAAGCGGGAGGCCGCCTGCCGGAAGGCGACGGGGTTGACGTGCGTCATGCGGTCCTCCGGGCGGCTATGCCGTCGCCTGAAGCGGTTCCGCCCGGGCCTCGGCCTGAGCCGGGGCCGGAGCCGGCACCCGGTCGATCCAGGCCTGGATCCGGGCCGGCGTCGCCAGGCAGTCCCATTGCCGCTCCGGGTGGTTGAAGTTCTCGGTGAAGGCATCGGCCAGCGCCTTGTTCTGGCTCATCGCGCCGATCAGCATGCCCAGCGCCTCGGACGGCGGCTCCAGCATCAGGTTGGTCCAGCGCGCGGCCGCCAGGACACGGTCCTGCCGCTTCAGGTCGACCTTCTCGCAGAACCGCCAGTCCAGCACGGCCGTGTCCAGGATCTCCTCGCCCAGGACGAAGGCGGCATAGGACGCGATATTGGCGCCCTGCCCCATCATCGGGTCGACCACGGAATGCACGTCGCCCAGGGCGATGGCGCATTTGCCGTTGTCGAGCCGGACCGCGCCGTTGCGGACGGTCGGCACCACGCCGCCCTGCAACAGGTCCTGCGGCTGTGCCAGGTCGAAGCGGGCGGTGTCGATCCGGTCGTAGGTGGTGGGATGGTGCTTCTCCAGCTTGTCGAGAACCGCCCGGAGGAAACGCCGGGGATCGCTCTCGTAGCTGAGGGTGGCGAGCGCCTCCATGTCGCCGCCGGGCAGGTTCTCCATCAGGAGCGCGGTGGCGATGCCGTCGAAGCTGACGGTCGGGATCACGATCATCTCGCCATGGCCCGGCGACACCGACAGGGTGACGTTCATCGGATCGGCCTGGCGGACACCGGTATAGAGCCCGACACAGAGGCGGCGCTGCGGCTGCGAATGCGGACTGTGCTCGGGCCGGTAGTCGAAGAGCTGCCCCAGCGGCCCGCGCCCGGCCGCGACCACCAGCAGGTCGAAGCGGTCGGCCAGGGCCGCGATCTCGCCTTCCTCGATCCGGCGATACTCGATGCGGCCGCCGCGGCCGGCGAAATCCTCCATCAGCGCCGGCAGGTAGAGGCGGTAGTCCACCGCGCGGCTGGCCTGCGAGAAGTCGCCGCGGAAGCGCAGCGGCTCCGGGAAGTTGAAGACATGGTCGTGGTAGTAATAGTGCAGCTTCGGATCCGGCCAGTGGTTCACGTCCAGATAGTCTTCCCGCGCGACGGTCACGTGATGGTGGGCGACGGTGTTGATCAGCCGGCTGTCGCGGTAGGCCGCGGGTTCCCGGTCGGTGATCAGGGTCGCGTCCACCCCATGCTTCTGCAGGTAGAGGGCGAGGTGCAGGCCCGCCACGCCCGCGCCGACGATGCCGATATTGTGGGTCATCCGAATTTTCCTCCCGGTGCGTTTTGCCGACCCTAGCCAGGGGGCAATTTGTCGTCTACGGAATGAAACGGATAACAATCATTCCTGTTGGGAATGGATATGGATCGGATCGATTGCCTGACCGCCTTCGTGCGGACGGTCGAGGGCGGCAGCTTCTCTTCTGCCGCGCGGGAGCTGGGGATCGGCCAGCCGGCGGTGAGCAAGCGCATCGCGCTGCTGGAGCGGGAATTCGGCACCCAGCTGTTCCTGCGGACCACCCGCCGCCTGCACCCGACCGCCGAGGCGCAGCGGATCTACGACCTGGCGCGCCAGATCCTCGGCAGCTTCGACCTGGCGCGGGCCAGCGTCGGCCCGGCGATGGCGCGCCCGACCGGCACCCTGCTGCTGAACGTGCCGTCGTCCTTCGGCCGCCACTTCATGATGCCGCTGGTCGCCGAGTATGTGGCGGACTATCCGGAGGTCCGCGTCGACCTGCGGTTCAGCGAGCGCTTCGTGAACCTGGTGGAGGAGGGGGTGGAGCTGGCGATCCGGATCGGCCATCTGCAGCCCAGCAGCCTGGTCGCCCGGCGGCTGGGCACGGTGCGCCGCCACCTGGTCGCCACGCCGACCTACCTGCACGAGCGCCCGGTGCCGCGCATTCCGGACGACCTGGCGCTGCACCAGTGCATCCACTATTCGCGGCTGGCCCCGGCCCAGGACTGGGTCTTCGATTCCGAGCATGGCCGGCATGTCGTCCCGGTCGCCGGCCGGATCCTGGTGGACGATGCCGATGCCATGCAGGACGCGGTGCTGCGCCATCTTGGCATTGCCATCCTGCCGGACTGGACGGCGCGGGAGGGCCTGCGGACCGGCCAGCTGGAGACCGTGCTGCCGGACTATTCCGTCGCTTCCCTGCCGCTGCACGCGGTCTATCCGGAGATGCAGTGGATGTCCCTGCGGGCCAGGACCTTCCTGGACCTTCTGGTGCGGCGCGCGGCACTGTTCGAAGGGGGCCCGCCGGACGGGGAATGAGCCTTCCCGCGTGGGGCGGTTGCCGGCTGGAACTGTCCGGAACCGCCCCTACCGGCGACCCACGGTGCGCGCCAGGACCGGGAAATACTCCCTGCCGAAGCCCGCCGCGCTGGTTTCCTGCAGGCGCGCCTGGGCCAGGGCGGCGCCGGGCAGCTCGAAACCCAGCTCCGCCGCCAGGGCGAGGGCATAGGAGATGTCCTTCAGCGCATAATCGGTCGGGAAGGCCTCCGGCGGGAAGCTGTCCGGCACCATCGCCTTCAGTCCGTGGTTGCGCAGCGCGAAGCTGTCGGCGGAGCCCTTGCCCAGGGTTTCCAGCAGCAGGCAGCGGTCCATCCCGGCGGCCGCCCCCAGGGCCAGGGCCTCGGCCAGGGCCACCACGGTCTGGAACAGCACCATGTTGTTCATGATCTTGGCGACCTGGCCGCAGCCGACCGGGCCGCAATGGGTGACCTCGCTGGCGGCATGGCGCAGCAGCGGCTCGATGTCGGCGAACAGGTCCGGCGCCGCACCCACCATGATGCTCAGGGTGCCGGCCTGCGCGGCGGCGCGGGTGCGCGCGACCGGCGCATCGGCAAGGCGGTGGCCCCGCGCGGCAAGCTCCGCCGCCAGGCTGCGGGTCAGGCCGACCGGCGTGGTCGACAGGTCCACGACCGTCAGGCCGGGCGCCGCGCCGGACAGCACGCCCTGCGGCCCGGTCAGCACCGCCTCGACCTCCGGCCCGCCGGGCAGGGACAGGAACAGGGTGCCGCATTGCGCGGCAAGTCCGGCGACGGTCGCGGCGGGTTGCGCGCCGGCGGCGGCGAGCCGTTCGACCGGCGCGGCGGACAGGTCGAAGATCCGCATCGGGCGTCCGGAGCCGGCCAGGATGTTGCGGCAGATCGGCTCCCCCATCACCCCGAGCCCGATGAAACCGATCGCCGTCGTTTCCGTCGCGGTCCCGGTCATTCCGTCTCCCCCTCTTTGCCTGTCTCGGCTGCGGTCCGGGGAGGATGCGTCGACCCGCGCGAAATTGGAAATTGACTTGCCCCGCCCTGGTGCGGAACTCTCGCACTGCAACATACTGGAATAGGGTCGCACGGCGGCGGACCGGCCGCCGGAACGGGGAGACGGGCACTGACCGGGCTGGGGTACGAAAGCTTTCACATGGCGGCATCCTTGGCCGATGCCGTGGCCGCGCTGGCGGAGCGGGGGGCCGAAGGCGCCCCGCTGGCCGGCGCCACCTGGATCATGCGGGCGCCGCTGCGGGGCGAAGCGCATCTTGCCTATGTCGGACTGTCCGGCATCCCGGCCCTGCGGGCGCTGAGTATCGGCGAGACCGAGATCGGCATCGGCGCCTGCGTCAGCCATGCTCATCTGGCCCGCGCGCTGGCCGCGCTGCCCGAGGCCCGGGCGCTGGCGGAAGCCGCCGGCAGGTCCGCCAATCCGGCAATCCGGGAGGTCGCGACGGTCGGCGGCAATCTGTGCAGCGCCGCCTTTGCCGCCGCCGACCTTGTGCCGGCCCTGCTCTGCCTCGATGCGGCGGTGGAACTGGCCGCTCCCGGCGGCACCGCGCGGCTGCCGCTGGCCGACTTCCTGGCGCAGCGCGACCGCCTGCCCCCCGGCACGGTCCTGGCCCGGGCGATCGTGCCCCGGCCGATCGCCCCCGGTGCGACCGGCCGGTCGGCCCATATCCGCCTGCCGCTGCGGGCGGCGGGCGACTATCCGGCGGCGATCGTCAGCCTGGCGGTGGCCCTGGACGGCGACGGGCGGGTTGCCACGGCGCGTCTGGCCGTCGGCTCGGTCGAACCGGTCGCGCGGCGCTGGACCGCGCTGGAGGAGCGCCTGGCCGGCCGGCCCCTGGATCCGGACCGGGCCGCCGGGGCCGCCGCCGACCTGGCCGGGGCCTTCCGGCCGCGGGAGGGAATCGAGGCCTCCGGGGCCTATCGCCTGCGCGTGCTGCCGGCCCTGGTGCGCCGCGCCGTGGCCGCCGTGCAAGCCTCGTCCTGACACATTCGCCCTGCTGGCGCTTCGCTGGAGTTCGAGACCATGCCGCTGGAGATTGTCGTGAACGGGGAGGCCCGGACGGTTGCCGCCGACCCGATGACCCCCCTGGCCGAGGTGCTGCGGGACAGCCTGTCGCTGACCGGCACCAAGCTGGCCTGCGAGGAGGGCTTCTGCGGCTCCTGCACGGTGCTGCTGGACGACCGCCCGGCGATGGCCTGCCTGATTCCGGTGGCGCTGGCGGCGGGGCGGCGGGTGCGGACGGTGGAATCCCTGGCGCCGGCGGATGCCGCCCTGTCCCCGCTGCAGGCGGCGATGGAAAGCCATGACGCGGTGCAATGCGGCATGTGCTTCCCCGGCATGCTGATGAGCCTGACCGCGCTGTTCGAGCGGCAGCCGGCGCCGTCGCGGGCGGAGATCCTGGCCGCGCTGGACGGCAATATCTGTCGCTGCACCGGCTATGAGCGGATCGTGGAGGCCGCCCTGTCGCTGGGTGGCGAAACCGCGGCGGAGATCTCGGCATGAACGCCCCCGTCAAGGCCCCCGTCATCGGCAGCGACCTGAAGCGCCGCGATGCCGTCGACAAGCTGCGCGGGCGGACCCGCTTCACCGTCGACCGGGTGCAGCCCGCCATGCTGCATGCCGCGCTGTGCCGGGCGAATCTGCCGGCGGCGCGGATCCTGCGGATCGACACCCGTGCCGCGCGGGCGATGCCCGGCGTGCGCGCCATCGTCACCGCGGCCGATGCGCCGGGCCTCTACGGCGTCGGCATTGCCGACCATCCGCTGTTCGCCAGCGGCGAGGTGCGCTTCAACGGCGAGCCGCTGGCCGCGGTCGCCGCGGAGACCCTGGCGCAGGCGCGTGCGGCGGCGGCGGCCATCGAGGTGGAGCTGGAGCCGCTGCCGGCGGTCCTCACCATGGCCGATGCCCTGGCGCCGGGCGCCCCGCTGGTGCATCGCGACTGGCAGTCCTACGAGGAGCTGGTGCCCGGCGGCACCCGCGGCGGCAATGTCGCCTGGGAGGCGAGTGTCGTCCGCGGCGATACCGAAGCCGCCTTCGCCCGCGACGATGTCACGGTGGTGGAGAGCTGCTTCCGGGCCGGGCGGCAGAACCAGGTGGCGATGGAGCCCCGCGCCTGCTTGGTGTCCTTCGAGGATGGCCGCTTCCTGATCGAGACCTCGACCCAGGCGCCCTGGTCGGTGCGCGCGGCGACCGCGCGGCTGCTGGGCGTCCCGCCGTCGCAGGTGCGGGTGACGGTGCCGGCAGTGGGCGGCGGCTTCGGCCTGAAGTTCGAGTTCGCGCTGGAGCCCTTCGCCGCGCTGCTGGCCCGCGCCGCGGGCCGCCCGGTGCGCCTGGCGAATTCCCGGCAGGACGAGATGCTGACCTCGCTGAGCCGGGAGAATGCGGAGATCCGCATCCGCTCCGCCGTCACCGCGGACGGCGAGATCGTCGGGCGCGAGGCGGTCGTGCTGATGGATTGCGGCGCCTATGGCGGCGAGCAGCCCTTCCTGACCACGATGACCGCCCACACCCTGGGCGGCAACTATCGGCTGGGATCGGTGAAGCTCGCCTCCCGCGCGGTCTATACCCATACCCCGCCGACCGGCGCCTTCCGCGCCTGCAACGGCACCTACAACACCTTCGCGCTGGAACGGCATACCGACGAGATCTGTGCCGCGATCGGCATGAACCCGGTCGACTTCCGCCGCCGCAACGTGATCGGCGACGGGTCGCTGGGATCGACCGGGCAGGTCTTCGAGGGCGACGTGCTGGGGCCGATGCTGGACCGCATGAAGATCCTGCGCGATGCCTCGGCGGAACGGCGGGCGCGGCGCGACAGCCGCACCCCGGACGGCCGGCTGCCCGACGGGCGGCTCTATGGCTGCGCCACGGTGGTGGGCACCTGGTTCGTCTTCGTCGGGCCGTCGGCGGCGAACGTGAACCTGAACCCCGACGGCAGCGCGACCCTGGTGACCTCCGGCGTGGAGATCGGCTCCGGCTCGATGATGCAGGCGCTGCCGCAGATCGTCGCCGATTCCCTGGGCATCCGGCCGGAGGATGTGGTGGTGCGCGCCGCCGACACGGATTCCGCCGGCTATGACGTCGGGGTCGGCGGCGGACGCACCACGGTCTCCCTCGGGGTGGCCGGCGCGGCGGCCTGTGCCGAGGTCCGCACCAAGCTGCTGAAGATCGCCGGCGACATGCTTGAGGCGGCGGTGGAGGACCTGGAGCTGGGCGACGGCCATGTCTCCGTCGTCGGTGTGCCGGGCATGCGGGTGTCGATTGCCGATGTGGCGCAGCGTGCGCAGGCGGTGACCGGCCCGATTTCCGGCAGCGGCGCCTTCACCGGTCCGGGCACGGCGGCGATGCCGGGCTGTGCCGCCGGCCACATGATCGAGGCGCTGGACCTGCCGGTCTTCGCCGTGCACGACGTGGAGGTCGCGGTCGACCCGCAGACCGGACATGTCGAGGTGCTGGCCTACCGCGTGGTGCAGGATGTCGGCCGGGCGATCAACCCGCGCGCGATCCGCAACCAGGTGCAGGGCGGCGTGGTGCAGGGCCTGGGCTATGCGCTGCACGAGGAGGTCGGCATCGGCCCGGACGGGCGCATCCTGCAGGACGGGCTGGAGACCTATCGCCTGCCGCTGGCGCGTGACGTCGTGCCGGTGGAGATCGATCTCTACGAGGGCGCGCCGTCGCTGGGGCCGCTGGGTGCCAAGGGGGCGGGCGAGATTCCGATCCTCAACGTGGCAGCCGCGGTCGGTTGCGCGGTGGCCGGCGCCACGGGCAGGCGGGTGCAGGAGATCCCGCTGACCCCGCCGCGCGTCCTGGCCCTGCTCGACGGCAGCGCGGACCTGACGTTGGATCATATCGCCGACACCTGGTCCGACAATCTGCTGCCGGGCAGCCGGCCGCTCTGATATGGCCTGCGGGCTTCGGGCGCGGCTGCGGGAATCGGGCGATGGGCGCGGCGGCGATTGCCCGTGTGACTGACGACGGGTCGATGCGGCAGGCCCCGGGCCGCCTGTTTCGCCGGGCAAGCTGCATCCAGTCGCGCAGGATCGAACGGGGTGTCGAATGACGGCAATCGCCGTGATCGGCATGGGGCAGATGGGGGCCGGGATCGCCCGCCGCCTGGCGGATCGCGGCGCGACGGTGCTGACCCCGCTCGACGCGCGCAGCCAGGCCAGCCGGGCGCGCGCCGCGGCGGCAGGCGCACGGGCGCAGGCCGCCACGGACCTGGCGGGCCGGGCCGCGATCGTCCTGTCGGTGGTGCCGCCGGCCGTGGCGGCGGCCGTCGCCGAAGGGATGCTGCCGCACCTGCAGGCCGTGGCCGCGCCGCCGCTCTACCTGGACTGCAACGCGATCGCGCCGGGCACCCTGGCCGGGATCGCGGCGCGGTTCGACGATCTTGGCCTGCCGTTCGGCGATGCCGCGATCATCGGCGGCCCGCCCCGCGCCGGCGGATCGGGCGCCGGACAGGCGGTCCACGAGGATGCCGGCCCGCGCATCTACATGTCGGGCCCGGTGGCCGAGGCGGCCGCCTGCCTGCGCGCGCATGGGCTCGACGCGCGGCTGCTCTCCGCCGTGCCGGGCGATGCATCGGCCCTGAAGATGAGCTATGCCGGCATCACCAAGGGGCTGCAGGCATTGGGGGCGGCGCGCAATGGCGCGGCGGAAGCGCTGGTCGCGGAGCTGCGGCACAGCCAGCCGATGCTGCATGACTGGCTCGCGCAGCAATTGCCGCGGATGTATGCCAAGGCCTGGCGCTGGGATGGCGAGATGCGGGAGATCGCCGCCTTCCTGGAGCCGGAACCGGGCGCGGTGGCGATGCTGGCCGGCGCCGCGGATCTCTACGCGGCCATTGCCGCGGCGCACGAAGCCGGGCCGGACTCGGAGACGATCGCCATCCTGGATCGCTTCGCGGGCAGATAGCGCCCGCCCGGCGCCCGCCATGGCGGGCGCCGCGATACATTGCGATGCGGAAAGAAATTGGAGCGGGCGATGAGATTCGAACTCACGACCCCAACCTTGGCAAGGTTGTGCTCTACCCCTGAGCTACGCCCGCGCTCCGATGGATGGCTGCCGTTCTGCCGACCGGTAACGGGTCGGATGGCATTGCCGTCCGGGCCGCAAGGAGATAAGGGATCGGCACGCCCCCGTCAATGGGGTTTCTCCGGCCATTCCTGACCCCCGCGCCACCGACCTGCCCGGCTGACCTGCCATGACCGACCTGCCCACCAGCCCCGACGCGCTCCTGGCGCGGCTCGCCGCGCTCGGCATCGATGCGCCGACCGTGGCCCACGAACCGGTCTTCACCGTCGAGGAATCGCAGACCCTGCGCGGCCCGGGGGCGGCATTGGCCGGGCCGGGCGGGCATTGCAAGAGCCTGTTCCTGAAGGACAAGAAGGGGCAGCTCTGGCTGGTTGTCTGCCTGGAGGACCGCCGCCTGGACATGAAGGCCCTGCAGCCGCTGATCGGCTCGGCGCGGCTCAGCTTCGGCCGGCCGGACCTGCTGTTCGAGGTGCTGGGCGTGCGGCCGGGCTCGGTGACCCCGTTCTCCCTGGTCAACGATACCGGATGCCGGGTGCGGGTGGTGCTGGATGCGGCGATGCTGCAGCTCGCGCCGCTGCACTATCATCCGCTGCAGAACGACCGCACCACCCGCATCGCCCCCGACGACCTGCTGCGCTTCATCGCCGCCTGCGGGCATCGGCCGCTGATCGTCGACCTGGATGCGGCCGGCGGGCGCGACTGACCGTCGCGCAACCTGGACAGGCCCGTCCGGCATCCCCACATCCCCCGCTTGGCATGACCTCCCGGCTTGGCATGAACGGTGCCGCGACTATAGTGCGGCAAACATGAACGCGGCCGTTCCGGAGCGGTCCGGAACCGACGATCGGATCGAGACTATGGAATTTGCATCTCAGACACCTGGCGGGCCGATGGCCGGCGATGCGGAGCTGGTGAAGGACAGCTCGATGGCGACCTTCATGCAGGACGTCATCGAGGCCTCGCAGCAGGTGCCGGTCCTGGTGGATTTCTGGGCGCCCTGGTGCGGCCCCTGCAAGACCCTGACGCCGATCCTGGAGAAGGTGGTGCGCGCCGCCGGCGGGCAGGTCCGCCTGGTCAAGGTCAATATCGACGAGCCGCAGAACCAGCCCCTGGCGCAGCAGCTGCGGATCCAGTCGATCCCGGCGGTATTTGCCTTCCAGGACGGCCAGCCGGTGGACGGCTTCATGGGCGCCCTGCCGGAAAGCCAGGTGAAGGAGTTCATCGAGCGCATCGCCGGCGGCGAGGTGGCCGGCGACCCGGTCGAGGAGGCGCTGGAGCAGGGCCGCGAGGCGCTGGAGGCCGGCGACCTGCAGCTGGCGCAGCAGGCCTTTGCTGCCGTGCTGCAGCAGGAGCCGGAGAATCCGATAGCGATCGGCGGCCTGCTGCGCTGCATGGTGGCCGGCGGTGCGCTGGACCAGGCCAGGCAGATGATGGAGCGGGTGCCGGCGAGCCTTGCCGAGAGCGAGGAGATCAAGGCCGCCCGCGCCGCGCTGGAACTGGCGGAGCGCAGCCAGGCCGCGGCCGGCCAGGTCGGCGAGCTGGAGGCGAAGGTGGCGGCGAACCCCGCCGACCATCAGGCGCGCTACGACTATGCCCTCGCCCTGCTCGGCGCCAACGAGCGGGAGGCCGCGGTCGATCAGTTGCTGGACATCATCCGCCGCGATCGCAAATGGAACGATGAGGCCGCGCGCAAACAGCTGGTGGAGCTGTTCGATACCTTCGGACAGACCGACCCGCTGACCGTGGATGCGCGGCGGCGGCTGTCGTCGATCCTGTTCTCCTAGCGATCCGCCCGGTCGGCGGCGCGCGACCGTCCCCGAACGGATCGGCCAGTTGGGCGGATCGGCCAGTTGGGCGGATCGGCCGGTTGGACGGGAAGGGAAGTGCAGCAGCATGACGGACGGTGACGACGACCCGGAGGCCGGGAACACCTCCGGTGCCCGGAACGGCACGCAGGAGAGCGCCTCGGCGGGCGCGCCGGGCGGGCGCCGGCGGGCCGAGCGGCCGCGCAGCCTGGCGATCTTCCCGCTGCCCGGCGTGCTGCTTCTGCCCGGCGGCAAGCTGCCCCTGAACATCTTCGAGCCGCGCTACCTGCAGATGATCGAGGATGCGATGGCCGGCCACCGGACGATCGGTATGGTGCAGCCGGTGGACGCCGCGGGGGGCGGCCGGGCGGCGCGGCCGGAGGTCTATCCGGTCGGCGGCGCGGGCCGGATCACCTCGTTCAACGAAACCGGCGATGGCCGCTACCTGATCACCCTGACCGGGGTCACCCGGTTCCGCATCGTCGAAGAGCTGTCCGTGACCACCGGCTATCGCCAGGTGGTGGCGGATTATGCCGGGTTCGACGGCGACCTGGCGCCCGCCGAAGAGGGCGAGGTCGATGGCAAGCGCCTGCTGGCGGCGTTGCGCGCCTATCTGACGGCGACCGGGATCCCGGCGGACTGGGAGTCGATCAACCGTGCGCCGCTGCCGACCCTGGTCACCTCCCTGGCGATGATCTGCCCGTTCTCGCCCGGCGAGAAGCAGGCCCTGCTGGAGGCCCCCGATGCGGCAGAGCGGGCGCGCACCCTGGTGGCGCTGATGGAAATGGCGGCGCTCGACGGTGGCGGGAACGGCGAGGGTGCGCCGCCGGCCAGGCCGAACTGACATTGACTGCGGTCGGGCGCCGTGCGAAGCGGCTGCGCGCGTGTGAGGAGAGCGAGATGACGGACGAAATGACGCCTGCCGGCCCGGCGCGGGCGGATGTGGATCCCAAGCTGCTGGAACTGCTGGTCTGCCCGGTGACCAAGGAGAGCCTGCGCTACGACCGGGAGCGGCAGGAACTGGTAAGCGACGCCGCCAGGCTGGCCTTCCCGATCCGCGACGGCATCCCGATCATGCTGGTGGACGAGGCCCGGCCGCTGGACTGACGGCATGGCCGACAGCCCGCACGAGGCCGCCGGCCGCCCGGCGCCGGAGGAAATCCGCCTGTCGAAGGACGGCGGCACCCTGACAATCAGCTTCCCGGGCGAGAGCTTCGCCTTCACCCCGGAATTCCTGCGGGTGGAAAGCCCCTCTGCCGAGGTGCGCGGCCACAGCCCCAGCCAGCGCAGCTATGTCGGCGGCAAGAAGGATGTGCGGATCGCCGCGATCGAGCCGGTCGGTTCCTACGCGGTGCGCCTGCGCTTCGACGACGGCCATGACAGCGGCATCTATTCCTGGGCCTATTTCTACGACATGGGCCGCGACCGGGACGCGGTCTGGGCCGCCTACCTGAAGGGCCTCGCCGCGGCCGGGGGCCGGCGGGAGGGCTGAAGGTTCGCCTCTATGCCCTGCAACGGCACATGTCGTATGGCATCCGGAGCCAGGGCAAGCGGACGCCTACTGTCCGCAGGAATTCCGGAAACCCTGTGTGTCGTCATCCCTCTCGACAGTCCCCAAGGACCCGGCCTCTCGATGCGAAAGAACAGTTCCGATAATCTGTTTCAGAAATGAATCGGGCAGATATCCGAACACATCGGCGGTCCTTGACGCCGGCACGATGCCCGGAGGAATTGCCGAACCGATTTGGATTATGAGGTTGAGCTCTGTTGTGACGATCCAAGATTGCCGACCGTCCAGCCCCAGATGAGCCGCAACCCTGTGGGGTATCGGAATCCCTTTTATGGCACCCGGATCAGTGTGAGTGATCGGGCATACGCCAATTTCCCGTCTGCCGCCGTCGTCAGTGTCGACCACCAGGACAACGGCGCAGGGACGATCCTTTGTGCCGTCCATCCGTCCGGCATCTTGCTCATGTTTCCAGAGATAATCGTACCGGATGACAACCCCCGGCCTAAGCTCCGGGAGTTTCAACGGTCAATCCATCAGATGGTTCAGGTCGGGATAGTCGTCTGGGACCGAGAAGTTTTCCAGTGCCTCGACATGCTTTGCTGGCAGTTCATTCACCCCAAGGCTCTTCCGAAGGTCGGGCCCTTGAGGACCTTCGAACGCCAGCGGAATCGTCTTCGGCTCTGTCGTGCGACTGTTCCGATTCTCGGATTTTCCAGAAAGAACGCCAGCTTCGCGGGCGGTCGCGCCTTTGCGGGGCAAGGCGCTCTTCAGCCGGGCAATGGACACGCCACCGGACTTTGAGAAACCCTGAACGTTTCGACGCTTGGCGACCATCTGCATGACTCCGACAGTTGGTTACCGAACGTAGTGTCCCCCGAGTCGCACGTCAACGACTCGGCCGATTCGCGGGTCGCAACAGGGAATAGAGCTAGGCAATTGACAAAGCTGGGAAATCACCCGGCGGTCACCGGTCTCCGCCCCCGACCTTTTCTGGTGCTGCTGCCGCTACCCGATGCCGGTCGCGGCGGCCATAATGCCCGCCATGGTCGCTCGTATCGCCACGATCGCCTTCCAGGGCCTGGATGCCGTCCCGGTGGACGTGCAGGTGCAGGTGGCCGCCGGCCTGCCCGCCTTCACCATCGTCGGCCTGGCCGACAAGGCGGTGACCGAGAGCCGGGAGCGGGTGCGCTCCGCCCTCTCGGCGGTGGGGCTGAGCCTGCCGCCCAAGCGCATCACCGTGAACCTGGCGCCGGCCGACCTGCCCAAGGAGGGCAGCCATTACGACCTGCCGATCGCGCTGGGCCTGCTGGCGGCGATGGAGGTGCTGCCCGAGGATGCGCTGGCAGGCTTCGTCGCGATGGGCGAGCTCGGCCTGGATGCCGGGCTGACCGGGTCGGGCGGCGCGCTGCTGGCCGCCCTGCATGCCAGCGACCGGGAGCTGGGCCTGATCTGCCCCGCCGCGGTGGGCGCGGAGGCCGCGCTGGCCGATGGGGTGGAGATCCTGGCGGCGCCCGGCCTGCTGCACCTGGTCAACCATCTGCGCGGCAGCCAGGTGCTGGCCGCGCCGGAACCGGCAATCGAGGGCGGGCCGGCGACCCATCCCGACATGGCCGAGGTGAAGGGGCAGGAGACCGCCAAGCGGGTGCTGGAGATCGCCGCGGCCGGCGCCCATCACCTGCTGATGCTGGGGCCGCCCGGTGCCGGCAAGTCGATGCTGGCCGCCCGCCTGCCCGGCATCCTGCCGCCGCTGGGCGCGCGCGAGGCGCTGGAGGTGGCGATGATCGCGTCGGCCGCCGGCGGCCTGCCGGGGGGCCGCCTGACCCGGGCGCGGCCCTATCGCGACCCGCATCATTCCGCCTCCCTGCCCGCGCTGATCGGCGGCGGCGCGCGGGCGAAACCGGGCGAGGTGTCGCTGGCCCATAACGGGGTGCTGTTCCTGGACGAGCTCGCCGAGTATCAGCGCGGCGTGCTGGACGCGCTGCGCCAGCCGCTGGAGACCGGCCAGGCGGTGGTGGCCCGGGTCAATGCCCATGTCACCTATCCCGCGCGGTTCCAGCTGGTGGCGGCGATGAATCCCTGCCGCTGCGGCCATCTGGCCGATCCGGCGCAGGCCTGTGCCCGCGCCCCGCGCTGCGCGGCGGAGTACCAGAACCGGATTTCCGGCCCGCTGCTGGACCGCTTCGACCTGTTCGTCGAGGTGCCGCCGATGGCCGCCGCGGACATGGCGCGCCCGGCGACCGGGGAGCCCGGTCCGGCCATCGCCGCCCGGGTGGGCCGGGCGCGCGCGGCGCAGGTCGCCCGCTATGCCGGGGAGCTTGCGGCCGGCACCAATGCCGGTGTCCCGACCCCGCTCATGGAAAAGTTCGCGATTCCCGATGCCGACGGCCAGGCCCTGCTGTCCCGCGCGGCGGAGGCGATGAAGCTGACCGCGCGGGGTTATCACCGGGTGCTGCGGGTGGCCCGCACGATCGCCGACCTGGAGGGGTCGGATGCGGTGCGCCGGCCGCACCTGGCGGAGGCACTGAGCTATCGGCGGCAGGTGCCTGGATAAGGATCGCGCCGGGCGACGGTCAGTTGCCTTCCGGTGTCACCACCGCAATGGCGTTCACCTCGACCAGGATGCCGGGGATCGGCATCTCGCTGCCGCGGAACACCGTGCGGGCCGGGCGATGGTCGCCCATGACCCGGGCATAGACCTCGTTGAACGGCTTCCACTGGGCATCGCCCGGGACCAGGACCTGGACAGAAACGATATCGGCGAGGGTCGCGCCGGCGGCCTGCAGGATGGCCTCGACATTGCGCATGACCTGCAGGGCCTGGTCTTCCATGTCGGGCGGGAATTCGGTCCCGTCGCCGCCGGGGACGACCGGCAGCTGGCCGGACAGGAAGATCATGTTGCCGGCGCGGATCGCCTGGGAATAGTGCCCGCGCGGGTGCGGCGCGTCCGGCGTGTCGATCACCTGGTGCGGCATCCGGTTTCTCCTCGATGGCCCCCGGCCGGATTCGGCGTCAGCGAAGGACGCCCAGATAGCCCAGCAGCAGGAAGGCGGTCAGCAGCACGGCGACCCACATCACCATGGAGCCGGTGGTGTGGGTGCGCGCCAGGATGCCATCGGGCCCGTGATGGCGGTACAGCCGCTCCAGCAGGCGGGCGAGCTGGACCCCCAGGTCGCGCTCGACATTCTTCGCGCCGGTGACGGTGCGGCTGCTGAATTCCTTGCCCAGGGCGTCGCCCAGGCGGCGGTAGAACCAGTCCCAGTCCAGGCTCAGCGTGCGGCCGGGGCGCATCTGGTCGAGCAGCAGGAAGAAGGCGAGCGCGGCGAACAGGACCAGCTGCAGCTGGGTCATCACCTTCGACCAGCTGTAGGGCGAGAAATCGGTTGCCGCCGGCAGCATGGCATAGAGCGGGCCGGGGAACAGGCCGATGCCGATGCACAGGCCGGCAAAGGCCGCCATCGCCAGGGTCATGGAGAGGGGCGCCTCGCGCGGGCGCAGGCCGGAATCCTTCTGGAAGAAGGTGAACCAGGGATATTTCAGGCCGGCATGCAGGACGGCGCCGGCGGCGGCCACCTCCAGCAGCAGCCAGACCAGGGTCATATGATCCTCTTCCGCCGCCGCGGTGATCATCGATTTCGCGACGAAGCCGGAGGTGAGCGGAAAGGCCATGGTGGTCAGGCCGCCGATCACGGCGCAGCCGGCGGTGAACGGCATCGCGCGGAACAGTCCCCCCAGGTCGGCGATGTTGCGCAGGCCGGTGCGGTAGAGCACCGCGCCCGCGGTCATCATCAGCAGGCCCTTGTAGACGATATGGACGAAGGCATGGGCGGCGGCGCCGTTCAGCGCCAGCTCGGTGCCGATGCCGATCGCCACGATCATGAAGCCGACCTGGTTGACGATCGCATAGGCCAGGATGCGCCGCAGGTCGGTTTCCAGGAAGGCGTAGACCAGCCCGTAGAAGACCATGTACAGGCCGACCCAGATCAGCACCTCCTCCCCCGGGAAGCCGCGCAGCAGGACGAAGACGGCGGTCTTCGTGGTGAAGGCGGAGAGGAACACGGTGCCCGACCAGGAGCCTTCCGGATAGGCGTCCGGCAGCCAGGCGGAGAGCGGCGGCGCACCGGCATTGACCAGGACGCCGATCAGGATCAGCCAGTGCGGCAGGCTGTCGGCCTGCATCGCGGTGAAGGCGACCTGTCCGGTGGCGGCGAGCTCGCCCGCGACCCCGGCCATCAGGATCACCCCGCCCAGCAGGTGGATGGCGAGATAGCGCAGGCCGGCGGCGCGCGCCTGCGGCCCCCCGGCCCAGACCACCATGGTGGAGGCGACCGCCATCAGTTCCCAGAAGACGAACAGGGTGACCAGGTCGCCGGCCAGCGTGATGCCGATGGCGCCACCGGCATAGCCGAGCGCGGCCCCGGATTCCATGCGGCTCGGCTGCTGCCAGGCGAAGACCGCGCCCACGGTGGCCATCAGGGCGAAGATCGTGGCGAACAGCCGGCCCAGCCGGTCGGCATCGACCGGCACCAGGTCCAGCCCCAGGAAGGAGAGCTGCACCGACGGGCCGGCCGGCAGCAGCCAGACCAGGACCAGGGTGGCCGCCGGCAGCAGAACGCAGAGCGGGCGTCGCAGGAACTGCGGCAGCGCCGGGACGAGGAGCGCCCCGACGATCATGATCAGGGCAGGGCTGAAGCCGAGGTCGATCATGGCGCCCGCCCCGCGCCGTCATCGGCGGCGTCCGGATCCGGTGCCGGCACGCCCGGTGCCGCATCGTCGTCGCCGAGATCCAGGCCGGTGGCATAGTAGCTCTCGTCCCGGCGCACGAAGACGCCGATCACCTTGCCCAGGATGACCAGGGCAAGGCAGGACAGGAAGCCGAACCAGGCGAAGAAGGCGAAACTGCCGTCGATGCCGAAATGCCCCTTCGGCGTGATGGCGAAGTTGGCCAGGACGACGAGCAGCAGGGCCCCGGCCAGCACGCCCCAGAGGCGTCGCAGGGTACGTGGCTGCGCCAGCGGCCTCGGTGTGGCGGTCCGGGTCGCAGCGGCCCGGGCCTTCTGGCCGCGATCCTTGGGCCGGGCGCGCGTGGTGCGGGATTTCGCCATGTCTCCTTCGGGTCCTGCCTCGGTTGTCCGGTCAGTTGGCGCTGTCGGGGGGCGGGAAACCGGCGCCACCGCCGGATTGTGCCACCGATTCGGTCAGTGCCAGCGGCACGTCGGGATAGAAGAACAGCAGCACCGCCCCCGCCGCCGTGATGCAGAGCGCAACCACGATGGGCCAGGGGGCCTCGCCATGGCTTTCCGGCGGCGCCCCGTCGGGCGGCCGGCGCAGGAAGGCGATGTAGAGGATCGGGATGAAATAGGCGGCGTTCAGGATGGTCGACAGGAACAGCACGGCCAGCACGAAGATCTGGGTTTCCTGCACTGCCGCCTGCAGCATGTACCATTTCGACAGGAAGCCGACGGTCAGCGGCAGGCCGATCATGCTGAAGGTGCCGATGGCGAAGGCGCCCATGGTCCAGGGCATGCGCCGGCCGATGCCGGCGAGCTCGCTGACCTGGGTCTTGTGGGCGGCGGTGTAGATCGAGCCGGCGACGAAGAACAGGGTGATCTTGCCGAAGGCATGGGCGGCGATGTGCATCGCCGCGCCCAGGATCGCCAGCGGCGAGAACATCGCCGCGGCCATCACCACATAGCTGAGCTGGCTGATCGTGGAATAGGCCAGCCGGCGTTTCAGGTTGTCCTGCCGCATGGCGATCAGGCTGGCGAGGACGACGCTGGTGCCGGCGACATAGACCAGCCACTGGGCTTCCACCGTCGCGGCCAGCAGGTCGATGCCGAAGATGTAGACGATCACCTTGACGATGCAGAACACGCCGGCCTTCACCACGGCCACCGCGTGCAGCAGGGCGCTGACCGGGGTCGGTGCGACCATGGCGGCGGGCAGCCAGGCATGCAGCGGCATCAATGCCGCCTTGCCGATGCCCCAGGCGAAAAGCGCCAGCAGCGCCGCCAGCGGCAGGCCGGCCAGGACACCGGCGAGGATGCCGCCGTCGCGGAAATCCACGGTCCCGGCCGCCACATAGGTCCAGATGATGGCCGACAGGAACAGCAGGACCGAGCTGCCCATCAGGATGCCGAGATAGACCCTGCCCGCGCGCACGGCCTCTTCGTTCGCCTTGTGCGTGACCAGCGGCACCGTGGTCAGGGTCAGGAGCTCGTAGAAGATGAACAGGGTGAAGAGATTGCCGCTGAACGCGATCCCCATGGTGGAGGCCAGGGCCAGGGCGAAGCAGACATAGAAGACGGTCTGCCGCTTCTCGGCATTGCCGCGCATATAGCCGATGGAATAGAGCGTGTTCACCAGCCAGAGCAGCCCGGCGATGGTGGCGAACAGCATGCCCAGCGGTTCCACCGAGAAGGCGAGGCCGACACCCGGCAGCACCTCGATCAGGGACACCGCCGGGCGGGCGCCGTCCAGCACGCCGGCCAGCAGCTGCAGGACGACGAACGCCAGCAGCGCCGCGGTGACGAGGGACGCGGCTTCCCGCAGGTTGGGCACCCGGTGCAGCAGGGCGATCAGCGCCGCGCCGACCAGCGGGATCAGCGGTGCCGCGATCACCAGGCTTGCATAATCGGGCATGTCACTGCCCTCCCGGCGGCAGGCCGAGCAGGGCGGCGGCGGCCTGTTGCGCGAAACCGGCCGAGCCCGTGGTGTCGATGCCGAACCAGATCGTCGCCGCGCTCAGCGCCAGGGCGGGCAGCAGCAGCTGCAGCGGCGCCTCGGTCACCTTCTCCAGCCTTGGGGATGGGGGGCGGAAGAAGGCAATCTCCAGCACCCGCGCCATGTAGACCAGTGTGAGCAGCGAGCCCACCATCATCAGCCCGACGAGCCACCAGCGGCCCTGGTCGGCGGCGCCGACGGCCAGGAACCATTTGCTGATGAAGCCGGCCGTGCCGGGGGCGCCGACCATCGCCAGGCCGCAGATCGCGAAGGCTGTCATCGTCACCGGCATCTTCGTGCCGATGCCGGCCATGTCCTCCAGCTGCGCGGAATGCAGCCGGAACACGACGCAGCCGACCAGCAGGAACAGGGCGCCCTTGATCACCGCGTGGTTGAACAGGTGCACGATGGCGCCGGTCATGCCGTCCATGTTGGCGATGGCGATGCCCAGGGTGATGAAGCCGATCTGCGCGATGCTGGAATAGGCCAGCATGCGCTTCACGTTCTGCTGGAACATCGCGACCAGGGATGCGACCAGGATCGCACCGATCGACAGGGCCAGGAGGATCGGCTCCAGCGGCACGGCCTTGAAGGAAAAATCGATGCCGAAGACGCTGAAGATGAAGCGCAGCAGCAGGTAGATCGCCACCTTGGTCGCCGTCGACGCAAGGAAGGCGGAGGCCGTCGACGGCGCATAGGCGTAGGCGTTCGGCAGCCAGACATGCAGCGGGAACAGGGCGAGCTTCAGCGAGAGCCCGACGACGATGAAGCCGAAGGCCGCGAGGACCGGGCGGGTGTTCTCCACCGCGGGCAGGCGTTCCGCCAGGTCGGCCAGGTTCAGGGTGCCTGTCATGGCATAGAGCAGGCCGATCCCCAGCACATAGAAGGTCGCCCCGATCGTCCCCATGATCAGGTAGCGATAGGAGGCCGAGAGAGCCCGCCGGTCGCGGCCGATGGCGATCAGCACATAGCTCGACAGGGAGCTGATCTCCATGAAGACGAAGATGTTGAAGGCATCGCCGCTGGCCGCCATGCCGAGCAGGCCGGCAAGGCCGACCATGTAGGCGGCGTAGAAGCCGGCGCGCCGGCTTGCCGGGATCTCGTCGGCCACGCTGGAGCGGGCGAAGGTGACGACCAGCGCGCTGACCCCGGAAACCAGCAGCATCACGAAGGCGCTGAGCGAGTCGATGCGGTACTCGATGCCGATCGGTGGCGGCCAGCCGCCCACCGCATAGGAGATCACCTCGCCCCCGGCGGTCTGCCGCACCAGCGACAGGGCGATGAACGGCAACAGCCAGGACACCGCCAGCGACAGCAGCCAGGCCGCTTCGCTGCGCCGCAGCAGCAGCGCCAGCGGGGAGGCGAGCAGCGGCAGGACGACGATCAGGATCGGGAAATGCTGGGCGATCACGCGGCGTCGTCCTGGCGCTGCACCTCGTCCTCCTCGATGGAGCCATAGGCTTCGTTGATGCGGACCACCAGCGCGAGCCCCAGGGCCTGGGTCGCGATCCCCACGACGATGGCCGTGAGGATGAGCACCTGTGGCAACGGGTTCGAGTAGGTCTCGAAGGCCTCGCTGAGGATCGGCGGGGAGGCGCCCAGGACCTTGCCCGGGGTCAGGTAGAGCAGATAGACCGTCGACTGGAAGATCGCCAGGCCGACGAGCTTCTTCACCATGTTGCCGCGCGCCACCACGATATAGAGGCCGGCGACAAGCAGGATGACCGCGATCCAGTGGTTGACGAGGCCGAGCATCTCAGTCATCTGCCGCCTCCCCTTCGCTCCCGCTCCGGTCACGCCGGCCGCGGCGCTGGCCCGGCGCCCGTCGGTCGGGCGCGTCGTCCGCGCCGTCCTCGTCGCCGTCGCCGGCCATGCCGCGGCGGCGGCCGGCGAAGAAGTAGAAGATCGCCAGCATGACCCCGGCGACGGTGACCAGGACGCCGAGCTCGACCAGCAGGATGCCGTAGTGCTGCCCCTGCACCGGGTCGCGGTCCAGCGTGTTGTAGTCGAGGAAGTTGCCGCCGAGCAGGATATTGACGACGCCGACCCCTGCGAAGATCAGGACGCCCAGCGGCACCAGGGTCTCGACCAGGACCTGCGGCACCACGCGGTGGGTGGCCCGCAGGCCGAAGATCAGCGCATAGAGGATGACCGAGGCCGCAAGGATCACGCCGGCCTGGAAGCCGCCGCCGGGGCTGTATTCGCCGTGGAACTGGACGTAGAGCGCGAACAGCATCGCGAACGGCAGCAGGAACTTGATGACGACGCGCAGGACAAGGTTGTTCTCCATGCCGCCCCCTAGGCCTGCCGGTCCGGCGGATCGCCGCGGCGGGCACCGTCGGGGCGGTCCTCGTCGTTGCCTGCCGGGCTGTCGCCGGCACCGCGCCCGCCGGGCCTGCGGCGGCCGGACAGCAGGATCATCACGCCGAGCCCGCCGATGAAGACCACCGTGACCTCGCCCAGGGTATCGAAGCCGCGATAGCTGGCCAGAACGGCGGTCACGACGTTGGGGATGCCGATGTCGACGGGTGTCTGCGCCAGGTAGTAGGGCGCCACGTGCGATTGCGGCGCGCTCTGCGCGGTGCCGAACATCGGCAGGTCCAGGGTGCCGTAGATCAGCGCCGCGGCCGTCGCTGCGGCCACAAGGGCCGGCGCCAGGACATGGCCGCGCACCGGGTATTCCTCCGTCTTGGTCAGGTAGAGGGTGCCCAGCAGCAGCACCGTGGAGATCCCGGCGCCCACCGCGGCCTCGGTCATTGCCACGTCGGGGGCATCCAGGGCGATCATGATCGTCGCCATGACGAAGGAATAGATCGTGCCCATCACCACCACGCCGAACAGGTTCCGCATGAAGATGATGTTCAGCGTGACGCCGAGCAGGATCAGCAGCAGGCCGGTGTTGATCAGCTGTTCCATCGGGCTAGCGCGCCGGTCGCCCGGGGGCAGGGTCGATCGCCGCCTCGCCGGCGCTGCTGTCCGGGGCTTCCTCCGGATGCAGGCCGTCGGCATGGGGCGCCGGTGGGCGATCGACCAGGCGGGCCAGGACGGTCCGCGTCGCCCGGTCCTCGGTCAGCTGCTTCGGCCGGACGCCGCGATGCAGGGCGCCGCGCGCCAGGGCATGGGCGGCGATCGGCGAGGTGAAGAGCAGGAGGGCCAGCACGACGACCAGCTTCAGGGCGATCAGGCTGAAGCCGGCCTGCAGGGCCATGCCGACCAGCAGCATGGCAGCGCCCAGCCCGTCGATCACGCTGACGGCATGCATCCGGGTGTAGAGGTCCGGCATCCGGTGCATGCCGATCGCGCCGATCAGGCAGACCGTGCCGCCACCGGCCAGCAGGAACCAGCTCAGGATCTCGAGCAGCAATGCGCCGGGATCGGTCATGCCGGCCCCTCGTCCCGCCGGTCGGCCGGCGGCTTGCCATGCAGGGCCGGCGCCTGTTCGTCGAGCCCGTGGCCGAGGCTGCCGTAGCGGAAGTATTTGAGGATGGCGACGGTGCCGACGATGTTCAGGAACTGGTAGGTGATCGCCAGATCGATGAATTCCGGCCGCTCGGTGACGAAGCCGCCGAGCAGCAGCAGCAGCACCGCCAGGGTCCCGACGGTATTGCCGGCCAGGATCCGGTCGTAGATGGTCGGTCCCCTGGCGGCGCGCAGCACCGCGAGCACCAGCGCAGCCAGGACGAGGATCGCGGCGAGGGAAAACATCGTCATCGGTCCAGCCCCTCGAAGGCGACCACCCGCCGGGCCATGGCGCCGGCCTTCAGGTCGTCGATCCCGCTCTGCTGCAGGGCGTGGACGATGATGCAGTCATCCTCCAGCGCAAGGGTGAGGGTCGCCGGCGTCAGGGTGATGGAGTTCGCATAGGTCACCCGCCCGGTGGCAGTCTTCTGCGGAGCCGGCAACTGCGCCACGGCGGGGGACAGGGGCATCCGCGGGGTCAGGATGATGCCACAGACCTTGACCGCGGAGAGGACGATCTCCTTCGCCAGCCATGGCCAGTAGAGGATTGCCCGGATCCCGAAGCGGATCGGCACGCCCTCCTCGTCATTCACCCGCATCCGGCGGCTGATCGCCAGCACCAGCAGGATCGAGGCGGCGCCGAGGGCCAGGACCAAGGACTTGTAGAGGTCCGACATCGCGAACCAGAAGGCGACAAGAGCCAGGGCAAGGATGACGGTGTGACGCATGAGGCCGGTCCGGTCTCCTGTCGGTCAGGCGGCAGTTACGGGGCGAGGCGGAATATGGCTGCCGCTCAACAGCTTAGCAAGCGCGGGAACCCGCGTCCGTGGCCGGGGCGGGCCGCGATCGTGCTACCGGGGGCCCGCAATGCCGGCAATGGCGGCCCGGCCAACGGCACAGGCCGCCTGCCCGAAGAACACCAGAAGCACGCGCTCCAGGCCGGCCATGCCCGGCCGGTCCGACGACCAGGTATCCGCGATCGTGGCTGCGGCGATGCGGGCCGCGCGGTCGGCGGGAAAACCGTAGACCCCGGTGGAGATCGCGGGAAAGGCGATGCTGGCGAGGCCATGGGCACCGGCCAGCGCCAGGCTTTCCCGATAGCAGCTGGCCAGGAGCCTGTCCTCGTCTGCGGTGCCGCCATGCCACACCGGGCCGACCGTATGGATCACGTGGCGTGCCTTGAGGCGATAGCCCGCGGTGATCCTCGCCTGGCCGGTCGGGCAGCCGCCGAGCGTGCGGCATGCCGCCAGCAGGTCCGGCCCGGCGGCGCGGTGGATCGCGCCATCGACGCCGCCGCCGCCCAGCAGGCTCTCGTTGGCGGCATTCACGATGGCATCGACCTCCAGGCGGGTGATGTCGGCGTCCAGCACTTCGATGGCGGCAGCCCCGCGTGTCATTCCATCCTCCTGTCACGCCGCCTCGGCCGGTACGGCCGGCGCGCTGCCCGGCCGCTGGAAGCCGGCATGGACGGTGATCCAGAGGAGGACCGCCAGGCCGGGTGCCGCGGCCAGGGTGGTCAACAGGAAATAGTGTACCCAGCCCATTTCTTCGACCATCCAGCCGGTCGGAGCGGTCAGGAATGTCCTGGCGGTGGAGGCGAAGGCGCTGAGCAGGGCGAACTGCGTCGCCGTGAAGCGGATGTTGCAGAGCAGGGAGAAATAGGCGACCAGCGCGGCGGTGCCGATGCCGCCGGTCAGGTTTTCCACGCTGATCGCGGTGGCAAGCATCCAGTCCTCGCGGCCCACCATGGCCAGGGCGGCGAAGGACAGGTTGGACAGGGCCTGGGCGATGCCGGCGATCCACAGCGACGCGCCGAGGCCGAGCCCGCGCATCATTGCGCCGCCGATGAACAGGCCGGCGAAGGTGGCCGCGGTGCCCAGGACCTTCGCGTAGTTGGCGACCTCCACCTTCTCGAAGCCGAGATCGACATAGAGCGGGGTGGCCATATGCCCCGCCATGCTGTCGCCGAGCTTGTAGAGCACCGCGAACAGCAGGAAGGCGACCCATCCGCGGCGGGCCATGAATTCGGAGAAGGGCCCCACGAAGGCGCCGGCGAGCCAGTCGCCCAGGCGCGACAGGCCGTTTGCGCCCGGCCGCCGGCCGGCCTGCAGCCGGTCGTCCTGCATGCGGTCCCGCTGCGCCGTCGCGGCGGCATCGGGCAGCGGTTCCGGCATGACCAGGATGGTCGCCATGCCGACCAGGATGCCGGCCCCCATGATCATGTAGACATAGGACCAGGGCAGGACCGAGGCGAGGTAGAGCGCGCCCGCGCCGGAGGCCAGCATGCCGATGCGGTAGCCGCTGACCACCATTGCCGCGCCGGCGGCCAGCTGGTCGTCCTCCAGGAGTTCCACCCGCCAGGCGTCGGTGACGATGTCCTGGCTGGCCGAGAAGAAGGCGACCGCCACGGCGAGGAGGGCGAACAGGGTCAGGTGCTGCAGCGGGTCGGTGAGCCCCATCAGCAGGAGTGCGCCGATCAGGGCGAGCTGCATGGTCAGGGCCCAGCCGCGGCGGCGGCCGAAGCGGCGGGTCATGAACGGGATCGGCAGGTTGTCCACCAGCGGCGCCCAGGCGAACTTGAAGGTGTAGGGCAGCGCGACCAGGGCGAACAGGCCGATCGCGGTGAGGGAAATGCCGTCCTCGCGCAGCCAGAAGGCCAGGGTGGAGCCGGTCAGCGCCAGGGGCAGGCCCTGGCTGAAGCCGATCAGCAGGACGGCGATCAGCCGCGGCCGGGCATAGACCGCGACGGCGGCGGAAAGCCGCGCGGGCCAGGCCGGCCCGCCTGCCCGGCCTGTGGTCCTGTCGGTCACGAGACGTGGATCCGGCCGAGTTCGCGCAGCTGGGCGATCTTGCGGTGCAGGATCTCCTCGTCGATCGGCTTCTCCAGGAAATCGTCCATGCCGGCATCCAGGCAGCGTTGCTTCTCGGCCTCCGCGGTGTCGGCGGTCAGTGCCATGATCGTGACGGCGTTGGCCGGCGGCGGCAGCTCGCGGATCTGGCTGGCCGCTTCCACGCCGTCCATGCGGGGCATGTGCAGGTCCATCAGGACCAGGTCGTATTCGCCGCCGGCCGCCGCCATCACCGCGGCAGCGCCGTCGGCCACGTTGGTCACCCGATGGCCGGCGCGGGTCAGCAGGGTCTCGGCCAGCAGCCGGTTGATGCGGTTGTCCTCCGCCAGCAGGATCCGCAGCCCCGGCAGGCTGTCGGTCACATCGTCATAGAGGGGCAGCAGTTCGTCCTCGTCGAACCGCTCGCCGACCACCCGGCCGCTGCTGGCCCCGTCGGCCACGGCCAGCCGCTGCCGCAGGGAGCTGCGGCGCGCCGGCTTCAGCAGATAGCCGTCGAAGCCGGCGGTGCGCAGGGAATCCAGGCGGTTGCGATGGTCCGGCGGCAGGGTCGCCAGCAGGTACATGGCATGCAGGACCGGATGGGCGCGGATCTGCCGGGCGAGGTCGGCGGGATCGCCGTCGGGCAGGCGGCTGTCGATCAGGGCGAGGTCGAACACCCCGCCGGAATCCGCCGCCCGCTGCAGGGCCAGGAGCGCACCCTGGCCGGTCGTCTCCACCGTGACGGAGCAGTTCATGTCGGTCAGGGCCTGCGCCATGGCCTGGGCCGTCAGCGCGAAGCCGTCGACCAGCAGCACATGCAGGTCCGGCCTGGTGTCGCTGTCGCCGATGGTGGGGGCGTCGGGGGGCCGTTTCAGCGGCAGGGTGGCCCAGAACCGCGCGCCCTGGTCCGGTTCGGACTGCAGGCCGATCGAGCCGCCGGTCAGCTCCACGATGCGGCGGCAGATCGCCAGTCCCAGGCCGGTGCCGCCGTAGCGCCGCGCGATGCCCGTATCGACCTGGGTGAATTCCTGGAACAGCTGGGCCTGTGCCTCGGTCGGGATGCCGATGCCGGTATCCTCCACCTCGACATAGAGCGCGAAGTCGGCACCGCCGGCATCGTCGGAGCGGGCCTTGCGGATGCGCAGCACCACGCCGCCCTGGTCGGTGAACTTGATGGCATTGCCCACCAGGTTGGTGATCAGCTGGCGCATCCGGCCGGCATCGCCGATGACGGTGGCCGGGATGTCGGGCGCCAGGTAGGTGGCCACGTCGATGCCCTTCTCCGACGCGCGGCTGGACAGCAGTTCGGCCATGGCCTCCACCTCGGCGAGCAGGTCGAACGGCTCGGAGGCGAGCTCGAAATGCCCGGCCTCGATCTTCGAATAGTCCAGGATGTCGTTGATCAGCTCGAGCAGCGCCGCGCCGGAATCCCGCACCGCGGCGGCATAGCTGTGCTGTTCGGGCGTCAGGTCGGTCTGCAGCAGCAGGCGGGTCATGCCCAGCACGCCGTTCATCGGGGTGCGGATCTCGTGGCTCATCGTTGCCAGGAAGGCGGATTTCGCCCGGCTCGCGGCCTGCGCGACCTCCGCGGCTTCGTGCAGCCCGGCCTCCGCCTCCTTGCGCAGGGTGACATCGCGCCCGACACGCTGCAGCTCGATGATCCGGCCCTCGCCGTCGCGCGCGGCGGCATCCTGCCAGCCGATCCAGCTCCAGCCCTCGGCGAGGTTCACCCGCTGGTCGTAGCGCGCGCGATAGGGCGGCCGGGTCAGGTCGGGATGCTCCAGCGGGTCCGCCGGCCCGCCCTCGACCTGAAGGGCGAAGGGCGCGCCGATCAGCTCGTCGCGGCTGCGGCCCAGCCGCTTGCAGAACGTATCGTTGACGAAGGTGTAGCAGCCCCGGCGGTCCAGCCGGATGATGAAATCCTGCTGGCTTTCCACCAGGTTGCGGTAATGCTCCTCGCTGGCGCTGAGGCTGGCATTGGTCTCGTTCATCGCGGTGACGGTGGCGGCCAGCCTGGCCGCCATGTCGGCCACCCGCCGGCTCTCGCCGGTGATCCGCCGGTTGGTGCGCAGCGCATCCAGGGTGGTGACGACCAGGATGACGGAACAGATCAGCACGATCGCCGTCAGCGAACGCGGTCCCAGGATGCTGGTGCCTTCGCCGGCAAGCAGGTCGATCAGGCTGACCGCCAGCAGCGCGGCAAGCGCCAGGCCGACCAGTGCGACCGACAGGAAGGGCCGCCAGCGGTTCATCGGACGGCCCGGCCCGGGTCCTGGCGGCCCGCAGGCGGGCGTTTCCCGGGCGGCTGCTTGAATCCGGGCGGCAAGGGCGGAAAGATGCCGGCCGATCTACAGGAGGAGCGATCGTCGTGGCATTCGGTTCGTATCACCCGCTGCAGCCGGGCAAGGAATCCGTCTTCGTGGTCAGCACCACGCCGATAAAGTACGGCCCGGGCAGCGTCGCGGAACTGGGGGCCGAGGCGCGGGCCATGGGCCTGTCCCGGATCGCGCTGTTCACCGACCGGCTGGTGCTGGACCTGCCGCCGGCGCAAGTGGCGCTGCGGTCCCTGCAGGCCGCGGGGCTGGACGTCGTGGTCTATGACCGGACCGCGGTCGAGCCCACCGATGCGTCGTTCCAGGAGGCGGCGGATTTCGCCGTGGAGGGCGCGTTCGACGGCTTCGTGTCCATTGGCGGCGGTTCGGTGATCGACACCGCCAAGGCCGCCAACCTGTTCGCCAGCCATCCGGCGGACCTCCTCACCTATGTCAACAAGCCGATCGGCCAGGGGGTGCCGGTGCCCGGCCCGCTGAAGCCGCATATCGCCTGTCCGACGACTTCGGGCACCGGCAGCGAATGCACCGGCGTGGCGGTCTTCGACCTCTTGTCCCGGCATGTGAAGACGGGGATCTCGTCGCGCTTCATGAAGCCAAATCTGGCGCTGGTGGATCCGGAGTTCACCTACAGCCTGCCGCCCATGGTGGTCGCCGCGACGGGCTTCGACGTCCTGACCCACGCGATCGAATCCTATACCGCGATTCGCTATTCCGCGCGCGACAAACCGGCCGATCCGGCGCTGCGCCCGCCCTATCAGGGGGCCAATCCGCACAGCGACCTGGGCAGCATGGAGGCGATCCGCATGGGCGGCCGCTACCTGCTGCGGGCGGTGCGGGACCCGGAGGATCGCGAGGCGCGCAATGCGATGATGTATGCCGCCAGCATGGCCGGGATCTCGTTCGGCAATGCCGGCGTCCATATCCCGCACGCGATGTCCTATTCGGTGGCCGGCATGATCCGCGGCTACCACCCGGAGGGCTGGCCGGGCAACGAGCCGATCTGCCCACATGGCCTGTCGGTGGTGATCAATGCGCCGGCGGCATTCCGCTTTACCGCGGACGGCGATCCGGAGCGCCACCTGATCGCCGCCGAGGCGCTGGGGGCGGATGTCTCCGGCGCCGGCCCGGGCGATGCGGGGGCGGTGCTGGCGGGGCGGCTGATCGCGTTGATGCAGGCCGCCGGGCTGCCGAACGGCCTGTCCGGCATGAACTATGGCGAGGCCGACATTCCCGGCCTGGTGGAGGGCGCGATCGCGCAGCAGCGCCTGCTGGTACTGGCGCCCAAGCCCGTGGGCAAGGCGGAACTGGCGGCGCTCTACGCCGATGCCATGACCTACTGGTGAGGATGCGGCGCCGCCGCCCTGCGGCGGCGCCCGTCCCCGGCGAAGCGGATGTCAGGGCTGCAGGATGGTCGAGCCCGTGGTCTTGCGGCCTTCCAGGTCCTTGTGCGCCTGTACCGCATCCTTCAGGGCGTAGGTCTGGTTGATCTCGATCTTCACGATGCCCTTCTGCACCACGTCGAACAGGGCGGTGGCGCTGGCCTCCAGGTCCGACCGGCTGGCGGTGTAGTTCACCAGCGACGGACGGGTCAGGTAGAGCGAGCCCTTCTGGGCAAGGAGCCCGGGATTGAAGCTGGTCACCGGCCCGGAGGCATTGCCGAAGGACACCATCATCCCGCGCGGGCTCAGGCAGTCCAGGCTGCCCTCGAAGGTGGACTGGCCGATCGAATCGTAGACGACGGGCACGCCCTTGCCGCCGGTGATCTCCCGGACCCGGTCGGTGAAGTTCTCGCTGGTGTAGAGCACGGTATGGTCGCAGCCATGGGCGCGGGCCAGGGCGGCCTTTTCCGCGCTGCCCACCGTGCCGATCACCGTGGCGCCCAGATGCTTGGCCCAGGCACAGGCGATCAGGCCGACCCCGCCCGCGGCGGCATGCAGCAGGATCGTGTCGCCGGGCTGCACCTTGTAGGTGCGGCGCAGCAGATATTCGACCGTCATGCCCTTCAGCATCATCGCCGCCGCGGTCGAATCGTCGATCCCGTCGGGGACCTTCACGACCCGGTCGGCAGGCATCACGCGCCGTTCCGCATAGGAGCCGATCGGGCCGGAGGCATAGGCCACCCGATCGCCCACCGCCAGGCTTGTCACCCCGTCGCCCAGCGCCTCGACCACGCCGGCGGCTTCCATGCCGATGCCCGCCGGCAGCGGCAGCGGGTACAGGCCGCTGCGGTGGTAGGTGTCGATATAGTTCAAGCCGACCGCGCTGTGCCGCAGCACCACTTCGCCGGCACCGGGCGCGGGGACCTCGACATCCTCCCAGCGCATCACCTCCGGCCCGCCGGGCCCGTGCATGCGGATTGCCTTCGCCATCTGTCCCTCCTCCCGTCCCAAACTGTGCTGCCGCCCCGCCCGTGCGCCCGTCAGGCCAGGCTGGCCTTGAAGAATTCGATGGTACGGGCGTTTGCGGTGTCGGCAGCGACCTTGTCGTAATGCGCGCCGCCCATGCGGGCAAAGGCATGGTCCTGGTCGGCATAGTCGTAGATCACCACCGTGTTGTGGTGGGTCAGGCCGTCCTTGATCGCCTGCTGCGCCTCCGGCGGCACGAAGCCGTCCTTGCTGGCGATGTGCAGCATCAGCGGCTTGGTGATCCGGCTGGCCTCGTCCAGATGGTCCTGGATGCCGACGCCGTAATAGCCCACGGCCGCGTCCGCATCCGTCCGGGTTGCGGCATGATAGGCAAGCCGGCCGCCCAGGCAGTAGCCGACGGCGCCGACCTTGCCGGTGCAGCCCTCCATGCCGCGCAGGGCCGTGATGGTCGCGGCGACATCGTCCATCCCCTTGTCGATGTCGAAGGCCTGGAAATAGCCGAAGGCCTGTTTCCATTCCTCTTCGGACTTGTCGGTGATCTGGATGCCGGGCTCGATCCGCCAGAACAGGTCGGGGCAGAGCGCCAGGAAGCCCTGGGCGGCATAGAAATCGGTGATCTCGCGCATCACGGCGTTCACGCCGAAAATCTCCTGCATCACGACGATGCCGGGGGCGGGGCCGCCGCCCGGCGGGCTGGCGAGATAGCCCGCGAAGCTGCCGCCGTCCTTCGCCGTGATGGTGATGTCCTTGCCTGCCATAGTCCGGCCCTCCCCTCCAAAGATGGCGCGGCCCGGAGCAGGCCGGTCCCGGAGGGACCGCCGCTCGGTCGCGCTGGCTGCGGCGGACTCTAGCCGCGTGGCGCGCAGCCCGGCAAGGCAGTCGGCCGGGGTGCGGTCAGCCGGCGGGCTGCAGCGGCGCCAGCGGCAGCATGGCGCCTTCATGGGCGAGAAGCGCCAGCTTGGTCGTGCGCCCGCCGGCACCGGAATAGCCGCCGAGCCGCCCGCCGGACGCGAGCACGCGGTGGCAGGGGATGATGATCGGGATCGGATTCTGGCCGCAGGCCCGGCCGACGGCCCGCGCGACGCTGCCCAGCGCCTCGGCCAGGTCGCCATAGGCCCGCCAGGTGCCGTAGGGGATCGCCTCCATCTCGGTCCAGACCTGGCGCTGGAAGCCGGTGCCGGCCGGGTCGAGCGGCAGATCGAAGCGGGTCAGCCGGCTTTCGAAATAGGCCGCCAGCTGGCGGCAGGCTTCCCGCAGCAGGTCGCTGTCGGCCGGCACCGGCCGGGGCGGGCCGTCCAGGCCGATCCAGCCGACCCGCACGATATGCCCGTCGGCAGCGGTGACCGCCACACGCCCGATGGGCGTGTCGATGCTGGCCGTGGCCGCAAGCGGCCGCGGCTCAGGTGCCGGACGGGACGGCCTGCGGCCCGCCATGACGCGGCGAAAGCTGGGACAGAAGGGCGTCCGGGTCGGTCAGCGGCAGGGAACAGCTGTGGTTGCGGCAGACATAGGCGGTGGCCGCCGCCGCTTCGCTGCCGCTGGCTGCCCTGGTCTTGCCCCGGGCCGGATGCCCGTCGGGCAGCCCGTCCGTGTCGGTGCCGACCCAGATGATCCGGTTCGCGACCGGGGCGGTCCAGGCGCTGCGCAACAGGGCTGCGGCATCCTTGCGTGTGCCGATGATGGCGATATCCACGGGTTCCATGATCAGGTCGGCTGCATTGAGCAGAGTGGTGAGGGCAAAGACATTGCGACCGAGGTCCGGCAGGAAGGCGGTGAGGATGGCGTCCGCCCGGTCGGCGGCTGCCTGCTCGCCGGTCAGTCGGGCATAAGTATACAGAACTTCGACCATCGTGCCGTTGCCGGACGGAATGGCACCGTCCTGGGCATTGCGGGTGCGGGTAATCAGGCCCTGCGCATCGTCGGCCGTGAGGTAATAGCCGCCATTCACGCGGTCCCAGTAGTGCGAATCGAGGATCTCGAGCCAGCCGGCGACGTCCTGCAGGAAGTCCTGCCCGCCGGTCGCCTGGTGCAGCAGCAGGGCGGCGCGGGACATCTGGGCATAATCGTCGAGCAGGGCCGAATGCCGGGCGCGTCCGGCACGGGCGGCGTGCAGCAGCCTTTTGCCGTCCCGCATCGATCCGGTGACGAAGCCATATGCAGCCAGGGCGGCTTCCTGCCAGTCGGGCCGGCCGAAGGCCTGCGCGGCCTCGACCAGGGCGGCGATCATCATGCCGTTCCAGTCGGCCAGGACCTTGTCGTCCCAGCCCGGGCGCACCCGGTGTTCGCGAATAGCGAACAATGTGGCGCGGGCCTCGGCCAGCTTGTCCTCGGTCGCCGGATCGGCCAGCCCCGGCGCTGCGAGGCGGTTCAGGATCGTGCTGCCTTCCCAGTTGCCGTCCGGCGTGACGTCGTACCAAGCGGCGAACAGCTCGGCGTCGGGGCCGAGCGCCGCGGCCAGCTCCTCCGCGCGCCAGACGTAGAAGCGGCCTTCCTCGCCCTCGGAATCGGCATCCAGGCTGGCGGCGAAGCCGCCGCCCTCGGCGATCATCTCGCGCAGCAGCCAGTCGACCGTCTCGATGGCGCGCTGGCGGTACAGCGGGTCGCCGGTCAGGCAATGCACGCGTGCCAGCAGCGCCAGCAACTGGGCATTGTCGTAGAGCATCTTCTCGAAATGCGGCACCAGCCAGCGGGCATCGGTGGAATAGCGGGCGAAGCCGCCGCCCAGATGGTCGTAGATGCCGCCCTGGCACATATGGTCCAGCGTCAGGGTGACGGCGTCCGCCAGGTCGCGCCGGCCGGACCGCAGATGGGCACGCCACAACAGTTCCAGAACACCGGTATGGGGAAATTTCGGCGCCCCGCCGAAACCGCCATCCTCCATGTCCATATGTTCCAGCAGCCGGTCGGCGACCTGGTCGAGCAGGGCGGGGCTCAGCTCCGGCAGCCTGGCATCTGCCGGCAGGTCCGGCGGGGCGGCCATGCGCTGCAGCCCGTTCATCAGGGCGGCGCGGTTCTTCTCGATGCCGTCCGGGTCGCTGCGATAGACCTCGGCGATCCGTTCGAGCACCTGCGGAAAGCCCGGGCGTCCGTACTTTGCCTCGGCCGGGAAATAGGTGCCGCCCCAGAACGGCTCGCCGTCCGGGGTCAGGAACATGGTCAGCGGCCAGCCGCCATGCTCGCCGAGCATGGCCAGGGCGGCCTGGTAGATCGTGTCGACATCCGGCCGTTCCTCGCGGTCGACCTTCACGTTGACGAACAGCCGGTTCATCGTGACGGCGATCGCGGGATCCTCGAAGCTCTCATGCGCCATCACATGGCACCAATGGCAGGCGGCATAGCCGATGCTCAGCAGGATCGGCCGGTCGGCGGCCCGGGCCAGCGCGAGGGTCTCCGGCCCCCAGGGCTGCCAATGCACCGGATTGTCCTTGTGCTGCAGCAGATAGGGGCTCGTCTCGCGATCCAGGTTGTTGCGCTCTTGGTCCATGACGATCCTTTGGCCGATCGGGGTTCCGGTGACATGATGCGCCGGTGACGCTATGCGACGGTCGCGGGCACCGGGCAGGCTGCCTGCCGGCGGTGCGGCCCCGGCACCGGGGTGCAGCCTAATCTGGCACGGAAGGTCAGGATGAAAATACATGTCGATGTCGATTGCACGCCGGAGGAGGCGCGTAGCTTCTTCGGCCTGCCGGATGTGCAGCCGATGCAGGAGGCGCTGATGGGCCAGATCCAGGAGCGGATGCAGTCGGCCCTGGCGCAGACCGACCCGGACGTCCTGATGAAGACCTGGCTTCCGGTGGGGATGGCGGGATTCGAGCAGCTGCAGAAGATGTTCTGGTCGAATCTCTCCGGGGCGCGCGGCGGCCGCAGCGAGGGAGGGGACCGTTCGTGAGCGTCGACGAGCTGTCCCGGGCGGCCGGCGGGGCCGATCCCGAGCCCTATTACGTCCGCCATGTCTTCGTCTGCACCAACGAGCGCGCCGCCGGCCATCCGCGCGGCTGCTGCAAGGACAAGGGCTCGATCGGCCTGCGGGACTATATGAAGGCCAAGGCCAAGGCGCTGGGCCTGTCGGGCATCCGGGTGAACACCGCCGGCTGCCTGGACCGCTGCGAGCTGGGCCCGACCATGGTGATCTATCCGGAGGGCATCTGGTACCGGGTCGCGACGCGCGAGGATGTGGACGCGGTGCTGGAGCGCCATGTCGCCCGGGGCGAACGGGTGCCGCACCTGATGCTGCGGCCGGAGGACGGCCCCTAGGTGGCGGCCGCCGCCGATGACGGCAGCGACACGATCTATGCGCTGGCCAGCGGTGCCGGATCCGCCGGCATTGCGGTCTATCGCCTGTCCGGCCCCGCGGCCGGGGCGGCGGTCCGGGCGCTGACCGGTGCTGCACCGCCGCCGCCACGGCAGGCCGTGCTGCGGCGGATCGGCGATGCCGCGGGGGAGGCGGCGGGGTCGGAGATCGACCGGGGCCTGGTGCTCTGGTTCCCCGGCCCGGCCAGTTTCACCGGCGAGGATGTGGCCGAGTTCCACCTGCACGGCGGCCGGGCGGTGCGCGCGGCGTTCTATCGCGCATTGGCGGCGCTTCCGGGCCTTCGGGCGGCGGAGGCCGGCGAGTTCACCCGGCGGGCCTTCGAGAATGGCCGGCTGGACCTGACCCAGGCCGAGGGCCTCGCGGATCTGGTGGCGGCGGAGACCGAGGGGCAGCGCCGTCAGGCGCTGCGCCAGATGGAAGGCGCCCTGGGCGCGCGCTATGACCGTTGGCGGACGGACCTGGTGGCCTGCCTTGCGGAACTGGAAGCGGCGATCGATTTCGTCGACGAGGACCTGCCCGAGGATGTCGTCCCGCCCGCCATCGCGCGGCTTGCCGTCCTTGCCGCCGAACTGGAGGCGCATCTTGCCGACGGCAGTCGGGGCGAGCGGTTGCGGGACGGTGTCCAGGTGGCGATCGTCGGGCCGCCGAATGCGGGCAAGTCGAGCCTGTTGAACGCGCTGGCGCGGCGGGAGGCCGCAATCGTTGCCGATCGGGCCGGCACCACCCGGGATATCGTGGAGGTCGCGCTCGACCTCGGCGGGGTGCCGGTGCTGCTCGCGGATACGGCGGGTCTGCGGCACAGCGCGGATTCGGTCGAGGCCGAGGGGGTGCGCCGGGCCCTGGCGCGGGCGGCGTCCGACGACATCCGCATCCTGTTGCTGGATGCCACCGCCTGGCCGCCGGATCCGGCCCTGCTTGCGGATCTTCCGTCGGGGCCGGCCATCGTTGCCGTGAACAAGGTCGACCTGGCGCCGGTGCCGGCGGGGACGGCCGTCCTTGGCCAGGAGAGTCTGCAGCTCTCGGTGCGGACCGGCAGCGGGCTGTCTGCCCTGCTCACGCGGCTTGAGGACATGGCGGCTTCCCTGGCCGCGCCGGCTGCCGAGGCCGGCATCACCCGGGTCCGTCACCGCGAGGCGGTCGAAGAGTGCCTGGCGGCGGTGCGGCGTGCGCTGGCCGCGCCGGGCGGTGCCGAACTTGTGGCGGAGGATGTCCGGTTTGCGGCGCGGAGCCTGGGGCGGATCACCGGTCGCGTGGATGTCGAGGAGATCCTGGACCATGTCTTCGCGCGGTTCTGCATCGGCAAATGACGCCCAGGATGGCAGTGCGTCGGGGGCGGGCCGTTGCAGTGTTTCACGTGAAACATCGGCAATGGCTTGCCTCCGGGCGCCGGCAGGCTTAGATCCGGCCTGCCATGACCAGAACCCATGATGTCATCGTGATCGGCGCCGGCCATGCCGGCTGCGAGGCCGCCGCAGCGGCCGCGCGCCTCGGCGCGCGCACCCTTCTGCTGACACACCGCCTGGACACCATCGGGGCGATGTCCTGCAACCCGGCCTTTGGCGGGTTGGGCAAGGGCCATCTGATTCGTGAGATCGATGCGCTGGACGGCCTGATGGGGCGGGCCGCGGACGCCGCCGGGATCCAGTTCCGCCTCCTCAACCGTTCGAAGGGGCCCGCGGTGCGTGGCCCGCGGGCGCAGGCCGACAGGGCGCTCTATCGCCGGGCCATGCGGGCGATGCTGGCGGCGCAGCCGAACCTGGAGGTGATGGCCGCCGCCGTCGAGGATCTTGTGGTCGCGCAGGGGCGGGTCACCGGGGCCGTCCTGGCGGACGGGCGCATCCTGCCGGCCGGCCGGGTGGTGCTGACGACCGGGACCTTCCTGTCGGGCCTGATCCATATCGGCGAGGAGCGGATTCCGGCCGGGCGGATGGGCGAATCGCCGTCGCTGGGCCTGTCCGGGACCTTGAACCGTGCCGGGTTCGCGCTCGGCCGCCTGAAGACCGGCACTCCGCCGCGCCTGGACGGGCGGACCATCGACTGGGCCGCGCTGGAAGCGCAGCCCGGCGACGAGCCGCCGGAGCCGTTTTCCGCCCTCACGTCGCGGATCACGACCCCGCAGATCGCCTGCGCGATCACCCATACCGGCGCGGCGGCCCATGCCCTGATCCGCGACAATATCCACCGCGCCCCGATCTACAGCGGACAGATCCAGGGCACCGGGCCACGCTATTGCCCGTCGATCGAGGACAAGGTGGTTCGGTTCGCCGACAAGAGCCGGCACCAGATCTTTCTCGAGCCCGAAGGGCTGGACTCCCATATCGTCTATCCGAACGGCATCTCGACATCGTTGCCCAAGGACGTCCAGCAGGCCATGCTGGCCACGATCCCGGGGCTGGAATCGGCCGTGATGCTGCAGCCCGGCTATGCGATCGAGTACGATTTCGTCGATCCGCGGGAACTGCATGCCACCCTGGAATGCCGGCGGCTGGGGGGCCTCTATCTGGCCGGCCAGATCAACGGCACCACCGGCTACGAGGAAGCGGCCGCCCAGGGGCTGATGGCCGGCCTGAACGCGGCCTTGTCGGCAGGCGGCAGCGCGACGTTCCTGCTGGATCGGGCGGAAGCCTATATCGGGGTGCTGATCGACGACCTGGTGACCCGGGGCACCGGTGAACCCTACCGGATGTTCACATCCCGGGCCGAGTACCGGCTGACCCTGCGGGCCGACAATGCCGATCAGCGTCTGACCGGGCGCGGCCTGCGCCTGGGCTGCGTCGCCACCGCCCGGCGGCAGGTCTGGGGGGCAAAGGCGGCCGCACTTGCGGATGCGCGGGCGCTGGCGGCGGCATTGTCGGCCAGTCCAAGTGCCCTGGCAGAGGCGGGAATCGCGGTGAACCAGGATGGCAAACGGCGAACCGTTGCCGAACTGATCGGCCAGGCCGGCGTTTCGGCAGGGGCCCTCATTGCCGTCTGGCCGGCTCTCGGGGGCATTGCGCCGGCGGTCCTTGAGCAGTTGCGTGCCGATTCGCTCTACGCGGGGTACCTGGTGCGGCAGGATGCCGATATTCGCGCCTTCCGGCGCGACGAGGCCCTGGCCTTGCCGGAGGATCTCGACTTTGTCGATCTCCCGGGCCTGTCCCGTGAGGTCCAGCAGAAACTCACGGCGGTCCGGCCGGCCACCCTGGCACAGGCCGCGCGGATTTCCGGCATGACGCCATCGGCGCTGACGGTCCTGCTCGGGCATGTCCGTCGGCGCGGGGTGGCCCATGCAGGCTGAGGGGTCGGCACTGGGTGGCGGCGGCGGCGGCGGGGCCGATCCGGCCATGGTCATGGCCAAGGTCGGCATTGTTTCACGTGAAACACTGGGGCGCCTGGAACGCTATGTGGACCTCCTGCTGAAATGGCAGAAGAGCCTGAACCTGATCGGCCGCGGCACGATGGACGATATCTGGCTGCGCCACATCGCCGATTCGGCGCAACTGCTGCGCCACGCCCCCGATGGCGGGCATTGGCTCGACCTCGGTTCCGGCGCGGGCCTGCCAGGCCTGATCGTGGCGATCTGCAGCGACCGGCCCGTGACCCTGGTGGAGAGCGATACCCGGAAATGCGCCTTCATCCGGGAGGCCGCCCGCGCCACCGGCACGAAGGTCGAGATCCGCAACTGCCGGATCGAAACCCTGGAACATCCGGGCCCGGGCGACCCGGTCCAGGTCGTCTCGGCACGCGCCCTGGCCCCCTTGCCCGAACTTTTGCGGCTGTCCGCGCCGTTCCTGATGGCAGGCGCAATCGGCCTGTTCCAGAAGGGCGGCAGATGGCGCGAAGAATTGACCGCCGCAGAGGAATCCTGGATAGTCCAGGCAACGCCCTCGGGCAGCCTGACACATCCGGACAGCGTGGTTTTGCGCATATCGAACCTGGCGCCGCGGCCCTCCGCACCGCCAGACCGGACAGGTGTCGGCACCGGCCGCTGACCGCGGCCTGTCGGGATGGAACGCCGCATTGAACCCGCCCCCCGGTCGACGCCACGTCCGGGATCGGCCGCAAGCCTTTACGGCGTGAACTTCAAGGAGACTGCAATGGCCGAGCGCGAAGGCGACGCCGATGTGCGCCTGACCGGGTCCGGACCCGCCCGCCCAGACGGCCATGCCGACGGCCGCGCAGCCGGACGCGCGGCGCGGGTGCTCTGCCTGGCCAACCAGAAGGGCGGGGTGGGCAAGACCACAACCGCGATCAACCTGGGCACCGCCCTGGCCGCGGTGGGCGAGAAGGTGCTGCTGATCGACCTGGACCCGCAGGGCAATGCCTCCACCGGATTGGGCATCGATCGCGGTGCACGCTCGGTCACGACCTATCACGTCCTGACCGGCCAGGTTGCCCTGCAGGACGCGGCACTGGACACCCTGGTCCCGGGCCTGACGGTGGTGCCCGCGACCGTCGACCTGTCGGGCGCGGAAATCGAACTGGCGACGGAATCCGAACCGCAGCACCACCTGCGACGGGCCGTCGCGGCCTTGCCGCCGGGCTACGATCATGTCCTGATCGACTGCCCGCCCTCGCTGTCGCTGCTGACGGTGAACGGCCTGGTTGCGGCCGATGCCGTGCTGGTGCCGCTGCAATGCGAGTTCTTTGCGCTCGAGGGCTTGAGCCAGCTCTTGAAGACCATCGACCGCGTCCGGCACGCCTATAACCGGGACCTGGAACTGCAGGGAATCGTCCTGACCATGTTCGACCGGCGCAACAACCTGTCGGAACAGGTGGCTGCCGATGTCCGCGAGCATATGGGCGACCGGGTCTATGACACGATGATCCCTCGCAACGTGCGCCTGTCGGAAGCGCCAAGCCACGGCAAGCCGGCACTGGTCTATGACCTGAAATGCCCGGGCAGCGAGGCCTATATGCGCCTGGCCAGCGAAATGATCCGGCGCGAGCGGGCACAGGCACACAAAGCCGCGTGACGGCTGGCGCGGCACGAAGCGCACCGGCCCTCCCGCACGGTAGGGCCGCTACGCTGCGGGGCGCAGGATCGCAACACGGCACAATCGAATCGGGAGGCCGCATGGCCGAAGGCAAGGGAAAGCGCAAGGGACTGGGCCGGGGCCTGGCGGCGCTGCTGGGCGACGAACCGGCGATCGTCGCCGCCGGTGCCGATCCGGCCGGCGACCGCAATATCGCGCCGGACCGGATCCTGCCGGTTTCCGCCCTGAAGCCGAACCCCTACCAGCCCCGGCGGCATTTCGACGAGGATGCCCTGGCCGACCTCGTCGAATCGGTCCGTGCCAAGGGCGTGCTGATCCCGCTGCTGGTCCGCCCGCAACCGGGAGTGCCGCCGGGTGCCGCGGAGAGCTTCGAGATCGTTGCCGGGGAACGGCGCTGGCGCGCCGCGCAACGGGCCGGCCTGCATGACGTGCCGGTGGTCGTGCGCGACATTGCCGATGTCGCCGCGCTGGAAATCGCCATTGTCGAGAACGTCCAGCGCGCCGACCTGAACGCCCTGGAGGAAGCCCGCGGCTATCGCCGCCTGATGGACGAATTCGCCTATACCCAGGAGAAGGTGGCGGCAGCGATCGGCAAGAGCCGCAGCCATGTGGCCAACCTGATCCGGCTGCTGAGCCTGCCGGGCGATGTCCAGGCCTACCTCGCCGACGGGCGCCTGTCCGCAGGCCATGCCCGTGCGCTGGTCACCGCGGCGGACCCGGCCGCTCTGGCCCGGCGGATCGTCGAACGGGACCTGTCGGTGCGGGAGGCGGAGGCCCTTGCCGCCGGCGCGAAACGCAAGGCCGCGGGTGGCGGTCGCAGCGGCGCCGCCGCGAAGACCGGCGATTCCGACATCCAGGACCTGGAGGCCCGTCTGTCCAATGCCCTGGGCATGACGGTGGCGATACGCCATGCCGGCAGCGGCGGCGAGGTCCGCATCGGCTATGCCGGCCTTACCCAGCTGGATGCCCTGATCCAGTTGCTGGAAGGCGGCGGCCTGGCGACCCGTCCGGCGGAGGACGAGGATCCGATCGACGATGACGACCTGGCCGATGTGCTGGCCGAGGAGCTTGGCGCCCTGCGCGACGACTGAACCGACGGGGAATGACCGAATGCGAGTCCGGCCCTACATCGCTGCGGGGTGCAGGGAATACCTGTTAAAGTATTGAAAATAAAATATAAAACAGCTCTGTCCAAATTCACTTCATAAGCAGGAACAGGGTCAGTGGCGCCGGCCGGCGCGGCTCCGTGCCGCCAGCGCGATCCGCAGCAGGGCCCGGCGGCAGATCGTGCGGTCGGGCATACCGGTCGTCTTGCACTCCCGTTCCGCATCCATCGCGATGTCGATCGCCTGGGCGACCAGTTCCGGCGACCAGGCCGACAGCTGGCGTTTCATCGAGGCCTGCCGGCTGAAATGGACCCGCATGCGCCCCAGAATCGCGCCGTCCTGCTGTCCGTTCCGCCGTTCCGCCGCCGCCAACTGGAGCCGCTGCAGATGCCGCTGCATGTTGCGGATCAGGGCGATCGGGCTTTCCGCGGCCAGGAAGCTGCGATCCAGGGCCTGCTCCAACCCGGCGACATCGCCGTCGGCTGCGGCAAAGGTGGCATCGTCCAGCACATGGGCGCCGCTGTCGCCCACCGAGGCCGCGCAATCCTCCAGGGTCAGCCGCTTCTGGTCGCCGGCATAGAGCAGCAGCTTCTCCAGTTCGCGCCGGCTGACCATGCGGTCGCTGCCGAGATGCTCGACCAGATAGCCGCGCGCATCGGGGTCAAGCCCGATGCCCGCCTTGCCCACGACCTCGTCGATCAGCCGGTCCAGCCCGGCCTTGTCATCGGCATAGCAGCCGATCGCCGCGGCCGACCGGGCCGCCTCGAATCCCTTGCGCAGGCTGGAGCGCGGCGTCAGCTCCGCCGCCTCCACCACGATCAGGGCATCGCCGGGCGGGTCCTCCAGGAATTCGGCGAACAGCTTGCCATGCTTGTCGGTGACGCCGGAAATCATCACCACGCGGCGTCCGCCGCCGAAGGTCATGGCGGCAGCCTCGTCCGCGAGCCGGGCGGGATCGGCCGCCAGCGCCTCCCCGGTCAGGGTGGTCACCCGGAACGCGTCCTGAAGGTCGTCGGAGACGGTGCGCGCGAGCCGCACGGCGCGCTCCCGGACCAGTCCGCGGTCGCTGCCGAACAGCAGCACCGCCCGCAGGGCCGGGTCGGGCCGGGCGACGAAGCGTTCGGCGGCGGCGCCCGTCAGCTTCACCATGCCGTCAGCCTCGCCATGGGGCAGCCGCTGGCCCGGCCTGCCGGCTCAGCCGCGCCGCGGTGTCGCGAAGAACACCCCCAGGCGGATCGAGAGCTGTTCCGCCAGGTCCTCGGCGGCACGCTGGCGCGCATTGTCATAGGCCGTCAGGTTGGCGAAGTCGGACGTCAGCACGTTGTAGGAGGCAACGGACTTCGCGGTGCCGGTGAACAGGCTGTCGCCGGACTTGAGGTCGACCAGGTTGAAGCCCACCGACAGGGTCAGGTTGATCCGGGTCACGGTGTCGCCCCGGGTGATCAGCACGCCCGATTCCGATTCGCTCAGCGCCATGTCCAGGCGATAGAGCGTCTCCGCATCGCGGGCGGTCGGATTGAGCCGGTCCACCAGCGGCACATAGACCATCTGGTGCAGCCGCGAGGCGGGCGGCGGCACCTGGATCTGTGCCAGTTCCGCGCGGGTGTCGTTCGCCTGGCGCGCGCCATAGAGCGGCTTGAAGCCGCATCCGGCCAGGACCGGCGCGGCGGCAAGCCCCGCGCCGAGCAGGGCCAGCAGCCGCCGCCGGCCGGCCTGTCCGCCCGCGGGCGGCAGCGACGCGGCACGCGCCCGGCGGCTGTGGTCAGACCACGACATTGATGATCCGGTTGGGCACGACGATCACCTTGCGCACGGCCCGGTCGCCGATCGCGCGGCGCACATTGTCGTTCGCCAGCGCCGCCTCGCGCAGGCTGTCCTGGTCCTGGTCCTTGTCGACGGTCAGGGTGGCCCGCAGCTTGCCGGCCACCTGGACGCCGATGGTCACCTGGTCCTGTGCCAGGAAGCGCTGTTCGGCAATCGGCCAGGACTGGTCGGCAAGCAGGCTGTCATGGCCCAGCTGCGCCCACATCTCCTCGGCGAGATGCGGCATCATCGGCCCGATCAGCAGCGCCAGCACCTCCAGCGCGCGCCGCAGCACCGCGGCATCGGCCGGCGCCATGGCGCCGGCGGGCTTCACGCCGCCCAGCAGGTTGGCGAAGCTGTGGATCTCGGCCACGGCCTTGTTGAAGTGGAAGATCTCGACGGTCGCACTCACGCTCGCGATCGCCCGGTGGGTGCCGCGCCGCAGCTCCGTCGCCCAGCCGGACAGCGCCGCATCCTCGATCGCGTCAGGGTCCGGGCCGTCCGCGTCGCGCCCGCCTTCCGCGGCGTTCAGCAGGGCCAGGGTCTCGCCCAGCAGGCGCCACAGGCGCTGGGTGAAGCGCCAGGCGCCGGCGACGCCATCCTCCGTCCATTCCAGGTCGCGCTCCGGCGGGCTGTCCGACAGCATGAACCAGCGTGCCGTGTCGGCGCCGTACTGCTCGATGATCGCGCCGGGATCGACCGTGTTGCGCTTGGACTTGGACATCTTCTCGGACCGGCCGGCGGTGACCGGCTGCCCGTCGGACTGGGCGACCAGGGTGCCGTCGGGGTTGCGCACCACTTCGTCGGGCGACAGCCAGCCCCCGCCGGCGGCGCGATAGGTCTCGTGGCAGACCATGCCCTGGGTGAACAGGCCGGCGAACGGCTCGTCGACGGCGATCCTGCCGACCCGCTTCAGGGCCTTCATGAAGAACCGGGCATAGAGCAGGTGCAGGATCGCATGCTCGATGCCGCCGATATACTGGTCCACCGGAAGCCAGGCATCGACGATTTCGCGCGGCAGCGGCTGCGCCGCCCGCGGGGCGCAGAATCGCGCGAAATACCAGCTGGAATCGACGAAGGTGTCGCAGGTATCGGTCTCCCGCTGGGCCGCCGTGCCGCAGGACGGGCAGGGCACATGCTTCCAGGTCGGATGCGTGTCGAGCGGATTTCCCGGCTGGTCGAACTGAACATCCTCCGGCAGGGCCACGGGCAGGTCCGCGCGCGGCACCGGCACAAGGCCACAGGACGGGCAATGCACCACCGGGATCGGGCATCCCCAATAGCGCTGGCGGCTGATCAGCCAGTCGCGCAGGCGATAGGTCACCGCGCCGGTTCCGCAGCCCAGCTGTTCCAGCCGTGCGATCACGGCCTCCTTGGCGGCCGGCACCGTGAGCCTGTCGAGAAAACCGGAATTGACGATCCGCGCGGCATCGCTGTCGTCGACATAGGCCTCGTCGGCGATCCCGCCGGGGCCGCCATCGCCGCCCTGGACCACCTGGCGCACCGGCAGGCCATAGGCGCGGGCGAAGTCGAGGTCGCGCTGGTCGTGCGCCGGGCAGCCGAAGATGGCGCCGGTGCCGTAGCCCATCAGCACGAAATTGGCGATATAGACCGGCAGGTCGCCATGCGCCCAGCCGGCCCCGGCAAAGACATGCCGGGCCTTCAGGCCGGTGTCGAAACCGCGCTTTTCCTGGGTCTGCAGGGCGGCCTCGGCCGTGGAACTGCGGCGGCACTCCTCAACGAAGGCCAGGGCCGCGGGATCCTGCGCGGCAACCTCAAGCGCCAGGGGATGATCCGGCGCCAGTGCGATGAAGCTGGCGCCGAACAGGGTGTCGGGCCGGGTCGTGAAGACCTCGATCCCGGTGCCATCGTCCGGGTCGCGCCCCGCGAGCGCGAAGCGCAGGCGGGCGCCGACCGAGCGGCCGATCCAGTTGCGCTGCATGTTGCGCACCCGGTCGGGCCAGCGCTCGAGCCCCTCCAGCGCCTCCAGCAGTTCGTCGTTGAAGTCGGTAATGCGGCAGAACCATTGTTCCAGCTTGCGCTTCTCCACCAGCGCGCCGGACCGCCAGCCCCGCCCGTCGATCACCTGCTCGTTGGCCAGCACCGTTTCGTCGACCGGGTCCCAGTTGACCTCGGCGGCCCGGCGATAGAGCAGGCCGCCATCCAGCAGGTCCAGGATCAGCTCCTGCTGGTGGCGGTAATAGCCGGGATGGCAGGTCGCCAGCTCGCGGGACCAGTCCAGGGACAGGCCCATGCGCTGCAGTTCGGTCCGCATCGCCGCGATATTGGCGTAGGTCCAGTCGCGCGGATGCACGCCACGCTCGCGCGCCGCATTCTCCGCCGGCAGCCCGAAGGCATCCCAGCCCATCGGATGCAGCACCGCGCAGCCCCGGGCCCGCTTGTAGCGCGCCACCACGTCGCCCAGCGTGTAGTTGCGCACATGGCCCATATGGATGCGGCCGGACGGATAGGGGAACATTTCAAGTACGTAATACCGCTCGCCGGCGGCATCGTCGTCGACCCGGAAGGTCTCGCGCTCGTCCCAGATCCGCTGCCACTTTTCTTCGACGGTCTTCGCGTTGTACCGCGACATCTCAGGTCCTCGGGAATGACGGCCCCCGCGGCGCGCGGCGCGGCACAGGGGTCTTGATGGTGTTGCGATCCGGCTCGTGTTCCGCCCGGCGACGGGAAGCGGATCATAGGTGCCCCTGCACGCCGGGCAAGTGCCGGCGGACGGCCCGGCCCGTGACCGACCCGGAGGCTTTCAGCCCTGGCGGATCGCCTCGTCCTGCGCGGCAAGCCAGAGCCCGCCATATTCCACATCCTGCCACTGGGCGAACCAGGGCCCGCCGCGGGTGAAATGCACCACCTTCGGCGGCCCCCCGGGCGGCGGCGCGCACCAGCCCTCCAGCCAGTTCCAGGTTTCCGGCACGGCACCGATCAGGTCGTCCGCCAGCCACTGGAACTGGTGCAGGAACGCACCCGTGGAGGCGTTCACCAGTTCGGGTGTGAGCACCGCATTGGCTGGATGGCCGCAATTGTAGAGCACCATGCTGGACCAGTTCTTCCGCCGGTAACGGGTCTGCACGGCGCCGTCCATCTTCACGGCCTCCGGCGGCCGGTGGTCGTGATGCACGCACATCACGGCACAGGCTTCGTCCCGCAGGGCGAACAGCTCCGCAATATCGCCGAGCCACAGGAAATCGCAGTCGCAGAACAGGGCCCAGCCGCGATAGCCGGCCAGATGGGGCACCAGGAACCGGGTATAGGTGAACTCGGTGGAGGCCAGGGGATCCGTGTCGCGCCAATAGAGCCCCTGCGCGCGCAATTCGTCCTGTTTCAGCGCCTCGACCCGCAGCGGCGCGGAACTGTTCCGCTCCGCGGAATGGCGGCAGACCTCGTAGGCGACCGCCTCGCGGGAATCGAAGCCGACATAGAGCCGGATCGGGTCCGTCATGGTTGGTCCGTCATCGTTCGGGGGCCTCCTGAACCGGGCTGCAGGTCTGCCGGCGCGGTTTCCGCCAGCAGGTCCGGCAATGCGGCCGCCACGCGGCTCATGACCTGTGGCCAGCCTTCGTCCCGGTCCTGGCGCAGAAGCCGCGCGGCCGGGTACCAGGGACTGTCCGTCCGCGCCCGCTGCCAGCGCCAGCTCGGCGCCGCGGGCACGACCACCAGGGTGGGCTGCCCGAGCCCGCCGGCCAGATGGACCAGCGTATTCGCCATCGAGGCGATTCCGTCGGTCGCCGCCACCGCGGCGGCCAGCGCATCCAGGTCTCCGGCCGGGTCGGGACCATCCAGGACCGGAAATCCGTAGATGTCCGCGGTGGCCGCGAAGCGTGCGGCCGCATCCGCGCCGTATTGCATGTTGACCCAGGCAAGTCCAGGCAGGCGCAGGGCGGGCGACCAATCCTCCAGGGTGGCGCCGCGGCGGCGGCGTTCGCCCGGGGTGACGCCGCCGCGCCAGGACAGGCCGACGATCCGGATTCCCGGCCCTGCCGCCGCGCGCCAGCGCTCCCGCCAGTGCCGTACCTGGTCGGGATCGGCGGACAGGAACCGGCCGCGGCGCGGAAACGCGGCCTCGCTGCGGCGGAAATGGCGGGGCAGGTCGCCGATCGGCAGGGCGGCATCGGCGCCCGGCGGTGGGATGGCGGTCGCCGCCACGTCTGCGGCCGGGAACGATCGCGCGAGCAGGGGTGCCAGGCGCGGGCTGGCCGACAGGCTGACCTTTGCCCCGCGGGACAGCAGGTCGGGCAGGCAGGAGGCGAACATGATCTCGTCGCCCGGCCCCTGCTCCGGCCAGACGAACAGATGCCGGCCCTCCGGTGCGGTGCCGTCCCAGGCCGGCAGGCCGGTGTCCAGCCATGCCGTCGGAAAGTCCGCCACCTGCCAGCGCGTGCCATAGCCGTCCCAGCCGCGGTCGTAGCGGCCGCATAACAGGTCGTGCAGGGCCCGGTTCCAGCGCAGCTGCGGCTGTTCGGGGGCAAGCGCCTCGGCTTGCGCGAATGCCGCCGCCGCGCCGGCATCGTCGCCCGTCTCCGCAAGGATGTTGGCAAGGCCGACCAGTGCGGGCAGGTAGGCCGGATCGTCCGCCAGCAGGGCGCGGAGCCGGTCCGCTGCCTCCGGCAGGTCGCCCAGGGACTGCAGGGCAAAGGCAAGATGCAGGTTCGTGCTGCGATGCCCGGGGGCCGCCGCCGCGGCGCTGCGCAGGACCGGCAGCGCCTGTTCCGGCCGGCCGGCGGCGATATGCGCCGCTCCCAGGGTCGAAAGCCATTCGGCATTGTCCGCCCCATGAGCGGTCGTCAGGCCGGTCAGGCGGTCGGCCGCATCCCCGGCATGGCCGGCTTGCAGCAGGGCGCGCGCCTCATCGTACTGCAGGGCGGGGTCCGCCGCCGCCGTTCCGGCGCGCGCGATGGCGAACTGGGGCAGGGCATCGGCCGGCCGGCCGGTCCCGGCAAGATGGCGGGCCAGGCCGGCGGCGAGTCGCCGACGGCCCTGGCTGTCGGCCGGAAAGGCTGCCAGGGCGTCGCGCCAGACCGCATCGGCGGCTGCCGTCTGGCCCGCGGCCGCCAGGGTAAGGGCGCGGTTCTCCCAGGCCGGCAGCATCGCGGGGTCGAGGCGGGTGGCGAGCTTCAGGGCCTCGGCGGCGGCGTCGAAGCGTTCGAGGCCGTGCAGCGCGACACCCCGGCCATAGGCGGCCTGTGCCGACCCCGGTGCGCGTCGCGCCGCCTCCTGAAAAGCCTCGAGCGCCTGGCCGGGCTCGCCTGCCATCTGCAGCGCCGCGCCCAGGTTGCAGGCCAGGCCCGCATCCTTGCGGTCGATGCGCATGGCGTCCCGGAAGGCCTGCGCGGCCAGGGCGGGATCGCCGAGTTGCAGGGCCGCAGCGCCCCTGAAGGCATGGATGGCGGCGCGCATCGGTCGCGGCAATGTGGCCAGCGCGGCCGGCGCGGCCAGCGGTTCCAGCAGGCCGGCAGCCTCGGCTGGACGGCCGGAGGCCAGGGCCTGCCGGGCGCTGGCGAGGATTCGACCCGGATCGGCCGATTCGGCAGGCGGGCGGTGGGCCGGCACGATCGGTATGCGCCCTGGAGCCCGCGGCCCGGCGGCAGACCGGCTCAGCCGCCGGCCTGGTCGATCCTGAGCTGCCGGGCCCGGACCAGGATGGCGTTTTCCAGATTGCTGGCCGTGTCCGCGGCGACCGGCTGCTGCAGCCAGTCGCTGCCATCGCGCCGCTGGCGGAACACCGCGACCCGCACCCCGTCGGACCTGAGGGTACGGTCCAGTATATATACTGTCATCTTGAACCGTTCCTCCGGCGTCGCTGGGGGGGTGTACCAGTCGGTGATGATCACGCCGCCAAACGGGTCCGCCGAGGCCAGCGGCATGAAGGAAATCGTGTCCAGCGACGCACGCCACAGGAAGGAATTGACCCCGATGCCGCCGCCGGAGCCGCCGGCATCGGCGTCGCCATTGCCGCCGAGCAGGGACAGGCCGCCCGGGCCGAACACCGTGTTCTGCTGGGTCCGGCCGCTGGGGTCGTACTGGTCCCTGCCGACCTTCTCGGGATAGGCATAATCGACATCGCCCGATTCACAGGCGCCCAGGAGCAGCAGGACGGTGGCCGAGGCCGCCATCAGTCTGTATGTCGCCGCATGCATGTAGCGTCTCTCGCCAGTTCACTCGAATCGGATTCGCACCCATGGCGGAATGCGTTGCCGCCGCAGGCGCCCGGCCTGTGCCGGATGCAGGGCAAGCCTCCCGGCCCGACAGGCCCCAACGCCCGGATCCCCGCGGACGATGCCGCGTCGCCCCATACACGCTATCTACAGGAAAACGGCGTCCAGAGGAAAACCCGCGACTGACCTACAAGATACAGGGGCTGACTGGTCCAGCTACCCGAAATATGACATTCTTCCGACCCGGCGCAACCTGAGACCGCTGTCACCGACAAGGCAGTCGGCAAATCCAGGACTTCGCCCGGCGTTCCCGCGCCGCGGCAGGCCATGTGACGCAACTGTCACAGTGCGCGGATTTCACCACAATGCGGCCCAGCGATTTGTTGACGGGGAAATGGGTCCGATGGCCTTATACACCCCGGGGTGCGAACCGGAGCGCGGTTCGTCTTTGTTAGCAACGTTCGTCGCTACGCACATTGGAGATAACAGCATGAAGAAGGTCCTCTACGGCACGACGGCTCTGGTCGCTGCCGGCGTTCTGGCCAGCGCTTCCGCATACGCCCAGGACAAGGCCGGTCCGATCGAGCTCACGGTCGGCGGCTACATGACGGCGCATGCCGCCTACACCAGCCAGGATGACGGCGCCACCGGCGCGGTCGGCAATCGCCGGAACTTCGGTTTCTTCCGCGAGGGCGAGGTCATCTTCAAGGGTCAGACCCGCCTCGACAACGGCCTGCTGGTCGGCGTGAACGTCCAGCTGGAAGCGGAAGACTCGACCGACCAGATCGACGAAGCCTACATCTTCTTTGACAGCGCCTTCGGTCGCGTCGAGTACGGCGCAATGGACCAGGCCGCCTCCAAGATGTACTACGGCTCGCCGTCCGCGATCCCCGGCTTCAGCCCGGCGATCCAGAACTACGTCGACTGGAACAGCAACGCGGCCACCGTCGACGTCTCGTCGATGAACCTGATGCTCTACAACTTCAACGATGCAGAGCACATCACGTACTACACGCCGCGTTTCTTCGGCTTCCAGATCGGTGTGTCCTACACCCCGGAGAACTGCCAGGCCGGTAACAACGACGCCGGCAGCGCGTTCCACCCGACCGGTTGCGGCGGTTCCTATGCCGGCCAGCTGGCGTCCGACCGGTCCGGCCAGCCGTCCGACCTGTTCGACATCGCGGCCAACTACGTCAATTCCTTCAACGGCTTTGACGTGGCGATCTACGGCGGCTACCAGGGCGGCTCGCTCAACACCGAGAACAACAGCGGCCTGACCCCCGGCTCCGTCGCGACCGGTGGCAACGAGGCGATCAAGGCCTGGGGCGCCGGCGCACAGATCGGCTATGCCGGCTTCTCCGTCGGCGGTGCCTACAAGCAGCAGAACACCGGTCGTTTCGCCAGCTCCGGCGGTCAGAATCGTGACCAGGACAGCTGGACGGTCGGCGTCGGCTACAAGACCGGCCCGTGGGGCTTCGGCGTTGACTATTCCGAAGTCACGCAGCAGCAGGGCATGTTGATCGGCGCGGCCGGCAACCTGGCCACGGCGACCGCGATCGCCGGCGAGGACAAGGGCAAGTTCTTCCAGGTCGGTGGCACCTACCTGGTCGGCCCGGGCATCACCGCTTTCATCGGCGGCAGCTATGTCCAGCTGGACGACGGCTCCAACGGCACGGTCGCCGGTACCACCAACTCGGTGGACAATACCGCGACGGTCGTCCGCGTCGGCACGAACATCAACTTCTGATCTTCGTACCATCGCGATGTCTGACGGGGCCGCAAGGCTCCGGGAACGGGGGCGCTTCGGCGCCCCCGTTTTTTTTGTGCTGCTTGCCTGTGATCGGCGCTGAACGGGGTGCGGCCGTGCCGCACCCTTTACCGCGTGCCGCGCCCGGACTGCATGCCCATTGTGCAATGCCAGGGCCGGTAACCAGGAACCCGCACCGGATTCGAGGAATTTGCCTACGATAGGGCACAACAGATAGGCAACACTCCGCGAATGTGACGTTTCAGTCACTCCAATGCCACAAACATGCGCAGAGACTAGGCAAAACCCTTTTTTTGAACTGCAAGATGTGGCCCTATTCCCGCATGAGATCGCGGGCGCCGCATGGGGGCGCGCCCGGCTTCCGACAAGAGGATCAGCAATGCGCGGAACACTCCTGGCCACAACCATCCTCGCCGGCGCATCTGTGCTCGCCGCCGCGGCACATGCGGCAGACGGCGGGCCGGTGGAAATCACGATCGGCGGCTACATGCAGGCCTATGCCAACTACGCCTCGCAGAGCGACGGGGTGGGTCCGGACGGGGTTTCCGGCACCGCCGACGACGCGCCCGGCACCAATCGCCGCAACTTCGGCTTCATGCGCGAGGGCGAGATCCACTTCAACGGCCGCACGGTCCTCGACAACGGGTTGAAGGTCGGCGTCCACGTCGAACTGGAGGCCGAGGACGATGTCGACCAGATCGACGAATCCTATCTCTGGATGGAAAACAATCTGGGGCGCATCCAGTACGGCAAGGCCCACCCGGCGTCCTACATCATGTTCTATGGGGCACCCACGCCGGTCGATGGGCTGGGCATCAACACGCCGAACTTCCTGCCGGTCAATCCGTCGAACACTGCCGGTGTCGGCAACATGATCAGCACGCCGGCCACCTATGTCGGCGTCCAGAAGGTCGAGACCCTGACCTACTTCACCCCGCGCTTCGTCGGCATCCAGCTGGGCGTCTCCTACACGCCGACGGCCTGCCAGGCGGGCAATACCGGCAACAATCCCTGTGGCGGCTCCTATACCGGGCAGCAGCTCGACAATGTCGCCGGTCAGGCCTATGACGGCCTCAGCATTGGCGCCAACTATGTCAATTCCTTCGGCGCTTTCGATGTCGGGGTCTATGCCGGCTACAATCAGGCCGACAACGGGGTCAGCGGCGGCGCGGTCGGCACGAACACCGGCGATCCCAGCCAGTGGGGCGCCGGTGCGAGCATCGGCTATATGGGCTTTACCCTGGGCGGCGGCTATCGCTCCAGCACCAATATCGGCCTGGTGCAGGACATGGACGGCAACGACTGGAATATGGGCCTGACCTACGAGACCGGGCCCTGGACCTTCGGCGGCCAGTACGGCCAGTCCGAAGCCAAGCTGGCCGGCCGGACCGACGACTTCCAGGGCGGCATGGTCGGAGGGATGTACACCCTCGGCCCGGGAATCAACCTGAACGCCGCGCTGCAGTATTTCGACTGGAGCACCAATTCAAGCAATGCGGCGATCAAGAATGCCGCCACCAACGAGGCCTGGAACGTGATGCTGGGCACCTCGATCACCTTCTGATCGACCGCCGCATCTGCCACGAACCCCCGGCAGCACGCCCGCTGCCGGGGGTTTTTTGTTGCCCGGCCGGCCTGTTGCACGGATGCAGCACTGCAACAGCAAGGCGCTCCAGACCCGAAACTTTAACGAAGCGGACATTTCAATCACAAACGGACGTCGTAGGGTCTGCCCTGATCCGCTGTCACGACGGCAGCCACGAGGATTCTGCGGAGCTTGGAGGGGAAGATGCGGAACAAACTGCTCGGTGCGACGGCGCGCGTCGCAGCAGCCATGGTCGTCGGCGGGGGCGCGGCCGCGCAGGACAAGGCGGGCCGATCCAGCTGGGCCTGAGCGGCAACATGTACGGCTTTTTCAGCGTGGCGAGCCAGGACGACGGGATCGGGCCCGACAACCTGTCCGGCACCGCCGACGATGCCCCCGGCGCCAATCGCCGGAACAACGGCTTCAGCCGGCGCGGCCGGATCCATTTCACCGGAAGCACGACCCTGGACAATGGCCTGCAGGTCGGTGCCCAGGTCCGACTCAACGCGCTGGACTGCCGCGACCAGATCGACCAGTCCTATATCTGGTTCAGCTCCCAGTTCGGCAGGCTGGAATATGGCAAGTCGAACGGCGTCGGCGACGAGATGTTCCAGGGCGCGCCCAACCCGGTGCCGCATCTGGGCCTGAACACGCCGGACATCCTGGTGGTGAATCAGACCAACACGTCCGGCAACGGCACTCTGGCGGCGACCCCGTCGACGATCGTCTACACCAGCAAGCGCGAGCGGGTGAACTACTTCACGCCGCGGATCTACGGGATCCAGCTCGGGATCAGCTATACGCCGGTGAACTGCGCCGGCGGTAATGCCGGCAGCAGGCCCTGCGGCGGCCGCTATTCCGGCCAGCTGCAGGACAATATCGCCCGCGGCTATGACATCATCGAGACGGCCGCCAGCTACGAGCAGACCTTCGGTGCCTTCGATGTCGGCCTCTACGGTGCCTATTTCACCAGCAGCAACGGCGAGGGCATCACCCGGACCGTGGGTGTTGCCGGCACCGGCGAGGAGAGCCAGTGGGGCGTCGGCGGCAATATCGGCTATCAGGGCCTGGCGCTCGGCGGCGGCTACCGCCGGTCCTTCGACGACGGCTACAACCCGGACCAGGACAGCTGGGACTGGAATGTCGGCTTGACCTACAGCACCGGGGCCCTGGGAGGGCGGCGTGATGTACGCGAACAAGAAGACCAGGCTGTCGGGACGCGAAGACAGCTTCGACGGCGTGGCGGTCGGCGGCTCCTACCTGCTCGGCCCCGGTATCGAGCTGATCGCCGGCGTCCAGTACTACGACTGGTCAACCGACTCCACCGCCCCGGCGACGATCAGCGTCGCTACCAACAAGGCCTGGAGCGCCTCGATCGGCACCGGCATCAGCTTCTGAGCGACAGCCGGCGAACCACGCGCACCTCCTCCCGGGGAGCCGCCCTGGGGCACCCCCGGGAGGACCGTCGCCGCCAGGGCGCGACGCTGCTCCCGGAGGCGCCGCGGCGGCTCCGCAACCGGTTGCCAGCCGGCACGGATTGACGCATAGAGGCGCCATGGCTGGCATCATCTGGCTCGCATCCTATCCGAAGTCCGGCAACACTTGGCTGCGCGCGTTCCTGCACAACCTGCTGCGGGATCCTGCGAAGCCGATGGAAATCAACGCCCTCGACCAATTCACCCACGGCGACACGCTGCGGCACTGGTATCAACGGGCGGCGGGCGCGCCGATCAACGGCTGGGCGCAGGCCGACATCGCGCAACTGCGGCCAAAGGTCCACCGACTGCTCACCGAGAGCTGGCCCGATTCCGTTTTCGTGAAGACGCACAACGCCCTGGCCACGGTGGATGGGGTGCCGCTGATCACCATGGAGCATACCGCGGCGGCGATCTACGTCGTGCGCGACCCGCGCGATGTGGCGGTCTCCATGACCCATCATTTCGGGCTGACCCTGGACCAGGCGATCGCGATGCTGGACAGCGAGACGGCGGCCACGGCGATGACGGCCCTCAATGTGCCGCAGTTCTATGGCCGCTGGTCGGAGCATGTCGAAGGCTGGACCAACCAGGAGAGCGAGCAGATGCATGTCATCCGCTATGAGGACATGCATCTGCGCCCGCGCAGCGCGTTCGGCAAGGTGGTCGCCTTCCTGAAGCTGCCGCCGGACCGGAAGCGGCTGGACAAGGCGATCCGTTTCGCCTCCTTCAGGGTGCTGCAGGGCCAGGAGCGCAAGACCGGCTTCCGCGAGAAATCCGAACATGCCGAGGCCTTTTTCCGCTCCGGCCAGGTCGGGCAGTGGAAGCGGGTGATGACCCCCGAACAGGCCAGGGCGATCGAGACGGCGCATGAAAAGGTGATGCGGCGCTTCGGCTACCTCCCCGACTGAGCGCGACGGGACTGCAGGTCGCCCAGGACGAAGGTGGCGAGGGTATCCGGGTCCGCCCTGAGCTGCGCGATGCAGGGCACCGGGTCCTGGAACAGGCGGTCGACCAGCGCCGGGTCGGCGCCGGACGGCAGGGTCGGAAGATCGGCCAGCGGCGCCTGCAGCGACCCCATGCAACCGATTCGCCCGTCGCGATGCCGGCGCAGCTTGGCCAGGCCGCAAGGTGCCGTGCACCAGGGACCGGCAAAGGGAATCGTCCAGCGGGAGAGATTCCGGAAGCGACCCTGAAGAACCTCCCCGGGCGCGGAACTGTAGACCGCGACGCCGGGGGTGCCGTACAGCTTGCTCATATGCGCCGGCCCGGAATCGGCAAAGACCGCGTAGTCGAAACCGGCAACCGCATCGAGCAGATCGCCGATCTTCGGAAAGACGTCGACGATGCGGGCGCCGGCCGGCAGCAGGGGTGCGACGGCCTGGCTGTACAGGCGGCCCTGCCGCTGGTTGGCGTTGAGGCACAGGGTGACCCGGCCCCGGTCCGCCAAGCGCCGGGCAAGGGCGGCGCAGACCTCGACCGGCAGGGTCCGCAGCGGCGACGAGGCCAATGGCAGGATGCCGATCTCCAGCGGCCGGTCCGCCGGAAGGTCGCGCGCGACGGGCAGGTACCGGCGCGCCGGGTCCAGGCCGAATGCCGCCAGAAGCTGGCCCTCCATGTCTACCGGCCAGATGTCGATATTGCTGCGGCCCTCCAGATGGCCGAAGTCGATCACCAGGTCCCAGCGCTTCAGCTCCGTCCGGCCGATCCAGAGGGTGTAGACATTGCCCAGTTCCGCCTGGAGGTACATGTCGGCGGTGGAGCGGGCGCCGAACACGCCGATTTCGCGGGCGCCGCTTTGCTCGGCAAAGGCCTGCAGGAACAGCACCGTGCCGACATTGTCGCCGAGCGCCCCGCTGGGCAGCAGGAACAGCACCCGGCGCCCGCGGAAATCGGCGGTTCCCCATGCCTCCGGCGGCAGGCAGGCCAGGTGGCTCTGTTCCTCCACGATCCGGAAGACCTGCGGGTTCCGCAGGATCACGGCCTGCAGGAACTCGTCGGACGAGGTCAGGTAGCGCTCCTTCGCCCGGCCATGCTGGCCCGCCGCGGGGCGGCAGTTGTGCTGGTTGAAGGAAAACGGCTCCCGCGACGTAAAGGCCAGCATCCGGGTGGCGCTGGGGATCGTCGATGCGGCTGCCGCCCGGGCGGCGGTGCGGGGTCGCGGCCTCCGGCTCACGGCTGCTTCACCGCGCGCAGCACGATCGTCGTCTCGGCAATCACGTTGTTGTAGATCCGCGCGGCCTCCATGACGTCGCGCTGGCTGGCCTCTCCCCGGGCGATGCGCTCCCGCCACAGGCGGTCGGGGACGATGTTCACCGACTGCAGCGCGAAATCCACGTCCAGATAGAGCGCAAGCGGGGTGTTCGCCGACCCCGCCTTCTGCCATTCCAGGCAGCGCGCGCGGGAGAACATCTCGAGCCCCTGCGGGGTCACCGGCCGCACATGGGTCGGGTCGTTCAGGAACTGGTCGTGCCGGGGATGCGGCACCGTGATCGTGACCTCGGCATTGTGCCGGCAGACCCGGTAGAGCTCCTGGATGATGCCCAGATAGACCTCCGTCTGGGCGCCCAGATGCTCCAGCACATGCCGCAGGGTGACCGCCTCCGCCGAGCCGGTCTCCCACGGCCAGGGCAGGGCCTCCAGGTCGACAATCTCGTCCGGATCGGCCGCTGGCACCTTGTCCACATTGATCCAACCGGTCATTTTCTTGGAGCCGCAGCCCAGGTTCAGGCGCATCCGACCCTCCGGCAGGACGCGGGCGCATGGCGGACGCGGTTGCGGAACAGGGGAGGCAAAGCGGATGTCGTGTCGGGCATGGCCGAGAACATAGCAAAGACTGCCCGCCAGGGGAGCAGTGAAGCCGCGCCGGCCGGCATTGCCGGGCGCCTGGCGGCGGTCCGGGCACGGATCGAGGACGCGGCCCGCAACGCCCGTCGGGATCCGGCCGGAATCACCCTGGTCGCGGTCGCCAAGACGCGGCCGGAAGCCGATGTGCGCGACGCCTGCGCCGCCGGGCAGCGCGTCTTCGGGGAGAACCGCGTGCAGGAAGCGCAGGGCAAGTATCCCCAGCTGCGCGCCGACTACCCGGACCTGGAACTGCATCTGATCGGGCCGCTGCAGACCAACAAGGCCGCCGATGCGGTCGCCCTGTTCGATGTCATCGAGACGGTCGACCGCCCCAAGCTGGCCCGCGTCCTGGCGCGCGAGATGGAGCGCGCCGGCCGGCGTCCCGCCTGCCTGGTGCAGGTGAATACCGGCGAGGAGCCGCAGAAGGCCGGGGTGGCGCCGACCGAGGCGGATGCCTTCATCGCCGCCTGCCGCGACGATCTCGGCCTGCCGGTCGTCGGGGTGATGTGCATCCCGCCGGCCGGGGATGAACCGGCGATGCATTTCGCGCTGCTGCGCGAGATCGCCCTGCGCAACGGCCTGGCGACCGTCTCCATGGGGATGAGTGCCGATTTCGAGACCGGCGTGGCCATGGGTGCCAGCCATGTCCGGGTGGGCAGCGCGATCTTCGGGGAGCGGGCCTGATCGCCGCCGGGCCTGCCGGCCCACGGAGCGTCTCAGCCAGCCGATGGGCGGCCGCTCTGCACCAGGATCAGGTCGCCAGGGCGCATGCGCGCCAGGATGCGGCGCAGGACCGGTCGCGGCACCGCGATGCAGCCGGCCGTGGGCCGCAGGCCCGGCCGTGCCACATGCAGGAAGATCGCACTGCCGGCGCCGGGGCGCGGGGGCGCGTCGTTGTAGCCGAGCTCCACCACCATGTCGTACAGGCCATCGGCACGCAGCAGCCGCTCGGCACTTGCCGCCAGCGGCAGGCGCACCGGGCGGTTGTAGGCCGGGTGGCCCGGCTCGTCGCACCAGCCGTCGCGCGGGCCGATCGGCGATGCGCGCATCGCACCGGCCGGCAGGCCGACCCGCCCGGGCCGGTAGCGCAGGCTGCGCACCGGCCAGAGCCCTGCAGGCGTGACACCGTCGCCCTCCCGCTTGGAGCTTCGGACCCCGCCGCGGCCCAGCGCGCAGGCCGCGGCCAGGCCGCGGCCGGTCAGCCGGCCGATCCGGCCATCGCCGCAGGCCACCACCCGCCAGATCGCCGCCCGGCCCCGCGGGCCGGCTGACGATGCGCGCGCTCCCGGGACTGCGGCGTCCGCAGAAGCTCGATTTCCTGCTCCTGACATTGCTCTCCCTGCAATGGAGTACGGCCTATCTGTTCATCGATCTTGCCGCCGACGAGGTGCCGCCGGCAACGATCTCCGCCTGCCGCAACCTGGGTGGCGCGGTGGCCCTGCTGCTGCTGGCCCGCCTGCTGGGCGAGCGCTTTCCGCGGGACTGGCGCAGGCTGGCGGTGTTCCCGGTGACTGGCCTGCTGGGCAGCTTCCTGCCGTTCGTCCTGCTGGGCCGTGCCGCCCAGACGGTCGATTCCGGCCTGATCGCCATCCTGGTCGGCTTCATGCCGCTGGCGGCCTTCATCGCCGCCCACCTGATGACGGCGGACGAGAAACTCTCGCCGCGGCGCCTGCTCGGCGTCATGGTCGGCATGGCCGGAATCGTCTGGCTGGTCGGGCCGCAGGCGCTGGCCGGGCTGGGCATCGGCAACGAGGCACAGATGATCGGCCAGCTCGCGGCCCTGGGCGCGGCGCTCTGCTGGGCGGTGGGCAATCTTGTGGCGCGCCGCATCTCCGGCGTGCCGCTGGTCACGGCCGCGGGCTGCGTCCTGCTCGGCGGCTCGCTCTATGCGGTCCCCGCCTCGCTCGTCTTCGATTCGCCCTGGGACCTGCAGCTCAGCGACACGGCCATCCTCGGCCTGGCCGGCCTGACCTTCTGGACCAGCGCCTCCGCCAGCATCGTCTTCGTCCGCCTGGTCACGACGATCGGGGCGACCTTCGTGGCCTGGAGCAACTTCGTCAATCCGGTGCTGGGCGTGATATGGGGGGCCCTGTTCCTGGGCGAGGCCCTGCCCCTGCGGGCCTTCCTTGTCCTGGGACTGATCCTGCTGGGGATCGCGGTGGCACAGCTGCCCTGGCCGCGCCTGCTCCGCCGGTTGCGGAGCGGCCGGCCACCGGGCGGCTAGGCGCGTCCCGCAAGGACCCCGCAACGGCCCTTCAGTAGCTGACGTCCAGCGCGCCGCTCGCCGCCCGGCCGGCAGCGCCCTGCTGGCGATAGACCTGGCTGGCCAGGGCCTGTGCGGCCATCTGCGGCGAGGCCGGGGTCAGCCCGGTGGCCCGCTCCGCGGTCCCCAGGCCGAACCAGCGCCGCCCGCCGCGGGTATCGCCGTCCAGCGGCATGTAGGTGCGGCTGCCCGCCGGCACCGTCGCCTGCTGGGCCTGCGCCTCCTGTGCCGGCCGCGGCTGCGCCGGCTGTGCCTGCGCCGGCTGTGCCTGGGCCAGGATCTGCTGGGCCTGGATCTGCATGGCCTGCGCCTGCTGCGCCTGCATCGCGGCGTTGGCCTGCGACGACGGCGGCGGCGGCACCGTGCCGGCCGGCTGTCCGTCGACGGCTGCCGTCTGGTGCAGAGCCTCGCCGAGGCGGGCCTGCACGGCGGCATCCAGTGCAGCCACCAGGCCGCTCGCGGCCATCGCCTGCTGTGCGTGGCGCAATCTTGCATCCAGGTCCGCCGACAATTGCGGCATGTCGGCCGGCGTCCCGTTGGCCAGCCTGTCCAGCCCCTTCGGGGACTGCATCGCGGCCATGGCCACGGCTGGTGGAACGGCCTGGGATGCGGCCTGGGCCCCGACCTCCGGCCCCGCCTGAGGCATGGCGGACCGGGCCGCGATGTCGGTGGCGGCTGGAAGTGCGCTCTTGGCGCGGAACATGTTGCTGGCCGTAAGGGCACCGGCCTGCGGGCCGCTGCCGGTACGGGTCTGGTCCTGGCTGCCCGGATTCTGTGCCGCGACGGCACCGATCGGCGGCGCGGGCGGCATCGCCTGTGCCGCGGCCCCCAGTGCCGCTGTCCCCTGGGCCTGGGATGCGGCCGCGCCGGCGGCGGCGCCATCGTCGGCAGAGACACCGGCGCCGGCCAGCTTCACCTCGCCCACCTCGACCTTGCCCGGTTCCGGCGCGTCGTCGCGGAACGCCGACATCGCCAGGCCGCCGACGGTGTCGCCGGCGATCGCCTCGAACGCGGCGTTGGCGACGGAGCCGACGACCCCGATCGCGCCGCCGAACAGCAGGCCGCCGATGACGGAGGGCCCCGGCGCGATCTTGTCGCCGGTGAGCTCGGTGTAGATGGAGTTGACGATCGGGATGTGATGCAGCGGATTGACCGCATCCAGCAGGGAATCGAAGGTCAGGCCGTCCGCACCGAACATCGCCTTTTCGGCGGCGGCATCATGGTAGATGCCGCGCGCTTCCGGGCGCTCCAGGCTTTCGCCGTAATAGCCCTGTTCTGCCAATGGATGTGTCAGCATGTCAAAACGCTCCTCGGGCCACGTTCCAGCAGGAATCGGGCCAGAGTGATTCTTGAGGAAAATCAGGGAGATGCTGTGTCGCGCTGGAGGGGCGTGCAGGATATGCCGGGCAGATCCGTCCGCCCCGGGCGTCCTGGCTCAGAGGTAGTGCCCGGACTTCTTCCGCTTGGTATCCAGGTAGAACTCGTTATGGGCGTTGGCGGTGAAGGCGAGCGGCACCCGCCCGGCCACCGGGATGCCACAGGCTTCCAGGCCGGCCACCTTGTCCGGGTTGTTGGTCATCAGGCGGACCGCCGGGAAACCCAGGATGCGAAGCATTTCCGCAGCCGGCAGGAAGACCCGCTCGTCCGCTTCGAAGCCGATCCGCAGATTGGCCTCGACCGTGTCGAAGCCCTCGTCCTGGATCCGGTAGGCCCGCAGCTTGTTGATCAGGCCGATGCCCCGACCCTCCTGGGCCAGGTAGAGCAGCACCCCGCCGCCGGCGGCGGCCATCTGCCGGATCGCGCCGCGCAGCTGTTCGCCGCAGTCGCACCGCATGCTGCCGAGCAGATCGCCGGTAAAGCATTCCGAATGGATGCGGGCCAGCACCGGGGTGTGGCGGTCCGGCTCGCCCACGATCACCGCCAGGTGCTCCGGCCCGCCATCGGCGGCGCGGAACGCCTGCAGCCGGGCGGTGGCCGCGTCGTGCAGCGGCAGGCGTACCGGCTTGCCCAATGCCTTCAGGGAACGGGCGGCATGATCGTCATGGGCGAGGACCGAAGCGGCATCCAGGTCGAGCAGGTCCAGCCGCGCGGCCAGCGCGCTGGCCGGCTCCGGCACGGTGGCGACGGTGACGGCGGGCAGCAGCTGCGCGATCTTGGCCAGCTTGACGGCGGCCATGGCCGACGGCCCGGGGGGCTGGCGGTCCCGCGTGAAGGGCCCGATCAGCGGGTTTTCCAGGTCGGTCGCGGGATCGGCCAGGTCGCGCAGCGTGCGCGCGGTCATCTCCGGGTCGACCAGCACGCCGACCACCGGATGGCCGGTGGGCTTGATATGCAGGACGGCCGCCCGCGCCGCGGTGACGAAGGCGCGCAGGTCCGCCGTACCGGCTTCGGCGCGCAACATCGCCAGGGCCGGGGCGTCAAGATGCTCGCTGGCATGCACCAGCAGCGCGGCGGGCGCCGCGTCCGTCCCGGCGCCGCCCGTCCCGGCGTCGAACACCACGGGAAGGCCGCGACGGAAATCGGCCAGGGCACGGCCGATACGCCGGTGCCGGCGGGCTGTGACGACGGGATCGTCGGAACGTTGCGCGTGGATCATGCCGCAATGCTACGCGGGCTCGACAGCGGCCCGCAACGCCGCTTCCGGCAGGCCGCGACGGTCGCCATTTTTCCAATGCTCCGGCGTCGCCGGATCTGTAGAGTGGCCCCCGACAGAGGCATGGCCCGGAACGGGCCGGATGGTGGCAATGACATCTGGAAAGACCCTGGAGGAGGGGATCCACACCGACTTCAAGGAGCAGATGTCCTATGCGGACTATCTGTGCCTGGACAGTGTGCTGTCCGCCCAAAGGCCGGTCTCCGACAGCCATGACGAACTGCTGTTCATCACCATCCACCAGGCGACCGAACTCTGGCTGAAGCTGATGCTCCACGAGGTGCGGGGGGCGACCCGCAGCATCGCGGCGGACGACCTGCAGCCGGCCTTCAAGATGCTGGCGCGGGTGTCGCGCATCCAGGCACAGATCATCCAGTCGTGGGATATCCTGTCGACCCTGACACCGGCGGACTATCTCGCGTTCCGCGACAGCCTGGGCCGGGCATCGGGGTTCCAGTCCTCCGGCTATCGCCTGCTGGAATTCGCGCTTGGCAACCGCGATCCGGCGCTCCTGGCGCCGTTCCGCCACGACGCGGCGGTCCTGGCCGGCCTGCAGGAGGCGCTGGCCGCGCCGAGCATCTATGACGAGGCGGTGCGCCTGCTGGCCCGGTCCGGCTTTCCGATCGCGCCGGCCGTGCTGGATCGCGACCCGTCGGCCGCCTGGGCGCGCGACGACACGGTGCTGGCGGCCTGGCGGGAAATCTACCGCGATACCGGCCGGCACTGGGACCTCTATCAGCTTGCCGAGAAGCTGGTGGATGTCGAGGACTGGTTCCAGCAATGGCGGTTCCGCCACCTGAAGACGGTCGAACGGATCATCGGCATGCGACGCGGCACCGGAGGCTCCTCCGGCGTCGCCTATCTGAAAAAAGCGCTGGACTTCGCGTTCTTTCCTGAACTATGGGCGCTACGAACCGAATTGTGAGGGAGGGTTGCATGGCTGCGGTCTGGCTTGAGTACGACCAGGAAGCGCTGGACGCGCAGTACAACAACCGTCTGGCGGTGCCGACGGTGCAGAATCATTTCGACAACTGGAAGGCGTGGAGCGCCGGCACGCGCGAGGCCCTGAACTGCCGGCTGAACCAGTCCTATGGCCGGACCGGGTCGGAGAAGCTGAACATCTTTCCCTCGCCGCGGCCCAATGCGCCGATCCAGCTGTTCATCCATGGCGGCTATTGGCAGTCCATGGACAAGTCGGACTTCGACTATATCGCGGAAGGGCTTGCCCCCCTCGGCGCCAATGTCCTTGTGGTCAACTATGGCCTGACGCCCAATATCGGCATGGACGATATCGTCCGGCAGATCCGCTCGGCCTGTGCCTGGGCATGGCGCAATGCCAAGGATTTCAGCGGCGATCCCAACCGCCTGTTCGTGTCCGGCCATTCCGCCGGCGGCCATCTCGCGGCAATGGCGGCGCTCACCGACTGGCCGGCCTTCGATGCCGAGCTGCCGGCGGATCTGGTGAAGGGCGCCTGCTGCATTTCGGGGATCTACGACCTGGAGCCGATCCGCCTGTCCTACCTCAACAAGGTCATCCAGCTCGACGAAGCCGTGTCGCTGCGGAATTCGCCGCTGCGCATCCTGCAGGAAGACAAGCGCCGGCTGCCGAACGCCTCGCTCACCCTCTGCGTCGGCGGCGACGAGAGCAGCGAATTCAAGCGCCAGCAGGAGAGCTTCGCCACCGCCTGGGCCGGCAGGGGCCTGTCCTGCGAGGTGATCCCCCGTCCCGGCCTGCATCATTTCAACGTCATCGACGAGCTTGCGGACCTGGACAGCCCCTTGAATCTTGCCGTGTTGCGCCAGATGGGGCTGTAGTACGGACGCGCCGTCCGAACGGACGGGGCCCGGCAAGGGAGGCAGACCAGATGGCGCGTTCGAAACAGATCCTGCTGATCGACGATGACGAGACCCTGCGGGATTCGCTCGCGGAGCAGCTCGAACTCACAGGCGAGTTCGCGACCGCCTGCGCCTCCAACGGCGAAGAGGGCCTGACCCGGGCCGGCGGCGGCGATTTCGAGCTGATCCTGCTGGATGTCGGCCTGCCGGACCGTGACGGCCGCGACGTCTGCCGCGCGCTGCGCGCGGCCAAGGTGGCCGCGCCGATCATCATGCTGACCGGCGCCACCGGCGAGGACGACACGATCACCGGCCTGGATGCCGGCGCCAACGACTATGTCACCAAGCCCTTCAAGTTCAACGTGCTGTTGGCGCGGATCCGCGCGCAGCTGCGCCAGCACGAGCAGAGCGAGGATGCCGTTTTCGGCATCGGCCCCTATACCTTCAAGCCCAGCGCCAAGCTGCTGTTCGACGACGAGCGCCAGGGCCGCAAGATCCGGCTGACCGAGAAGGAAACCGCGATCCTGAAATACCTGTACCGCGCCGAAGGGGCGGTGGTCGGCCGGCAGACCCTGCTGACCGAGGTCTGGGGCTACAATGCCGAGGTCACCACCCATACCCTGGAGACCCATATCTACCGGCTGCGCCAGAAGATCGAGCGCGACCCCGCGGCGGCGCAGATCCTGGTGACCGAACCCGGCGGCTATCGGCTGGTCGCGGCGCGGGATGCCACTGCCGGCTGACCATCGGGCATCGGGACCCGCTCGTGCGATGCGGTATGCCGCCATCCCATCGACCTGAGACTATTGCGCGCGGCACCTGAATAGAGTCAGGGGTTCGCAGCCGATGCCCTATGCTCGCGCCCGACGACCGACAGAACGGCCGGATCGGGGGGCGCGACGTCAATAGCTGCATGGCTGTCAGACATAGGTCTGGAAAAATACGCCCCGGCCTTCGCCGAGGCGGAGGTCGATCTGCAGACCCTGCCGCATCTGACCGACGCGGATCTCAGGGAACTCGGCCTGCCGCTCGGCCCCCGCCGCAAGGTGCTGGACGCGATCGCGCGGCTCGCTCCTGCGGCTCCGCAGGCAGCCGCCGCAGCGGCATCTGACGGGCCGCCGCCGGGCGTGCCCCGGCGGCAGGAGCCCGGGACGGCCGCCTCGGGCGCGGAGCGTCGCCACCTGACGGTGATGTTCGTGGACCTGGCGGGCTCCACCGCGATGGCAGAGCGGCTGGACCCCGAGGACATGCGCCACGTCATCACCGGCTACCAGAACAATGTGGCGGGCGTGATCGCCCGCTACGACGGGTTCGTCGCCAAATTCATGGGCGACGGCGTGCTGTGCTATTTCGGCTGGCCGCGCGCCAACGAGGACGATGCCGAGCGGGCCGTCCGCGCCGGACTGGCGATCATCGACACCGTGCAGCGGACCAGGGGGCCGGACGGTCAGGCGCTGTCCTGCCGGGTGGGGATGGCCACGGGCGTGGTGATCGTCGGCGACCTGATCGGCAGGGGCGCCACGCAGGAGGCGGCCGTCGTCGGCGAAACGCCGAACCTGGCGGCCCGCCTGCAGGGCCTGGCGCAGCCCGGCCAGCTGGTGCTGCCGCGCGAGACCCGCAGCCTGCTGGGCAACATCTTTGCGCTGGCGTCGCTGGGGGCACATGACCTGAAGGGCATTGCCGGGCCGGTCGAGGCTTTTGCCGTGCTGGGCGAGAATGCACAGGACAGCCGCTTCGAGGCCCGCCGGGTCGGCGCGCTGACCGCCATCGTCGGCCGCGAGCAGGAACTCGGCCTGATGCACGAATGTTGGCGCAGGGCCCAGGCGGGCCAGGGCCAGATGATCCTGGTCAGCGGCGAGGCCGGGATCGGCAAGTCGCGCATCACCCGCGCCCTGATCGACCGGATCGCCGAGGACGATCACGCCCGCATTACCCTGCAATGCTCGCCCTATCATACCGACACCGCCTTCCATCCCGTCATCCAGCAGCTCAGCCAGGCGGCCGGCCTGGAGCAGGTCGACAGCGCCGGGGCACGCCTGGACAAGCTGGAACGGCTGCCCGGAATGGACCGCCAGGACGCGGGCCTGCTGGCGGCCCTGCTGGGGGTCGACGGCAGCGTCCGCTACGGTGCGGTGAGCATGACGCCGTCGCAACAGCGCATGCGCACCATGCAGATGCTGATCCAGATCATCGTCCGGCAATCGGAGGCCCGCCCGCTTCTGTTCGTGTTCGAGGACCTGCACTGGATCGACCAGACCTCGCTGGAATTGCTGGACACCGCATTGGACGCGATCGCCGGGCAACGGGTGCTGGTGCTGGCGACTGCGCGACCGACCTTCCAGCACGGCTTCGGCGGCCATCCGATCGTCACCCGCTTCGCGCTGAACCGGCTGGGCCGCGAGCAGATCCTGGCGATCGTCGCCAAGCTGACCGACAGCAGGGCGATGCCGGAGGCGCTGCTGCAGATCATCGCCGGTCGCACCGACGGGGTGCCGCTGTTCGTGGAGGAACTGACCAAGTCGGTGCTGGAATCCGGTATCCTGCGCGCCGAGGGCGACCGGCTGGTGCTGGACGGGCCGCTGGATGCGCTGGCGATCCCGCGCACCCTGCACGACAGCCTGATGGCGCGGCTCGACCGGCTGCAGCCGATCAAGGAGGTGGCGCAGACCGCAGCCTGCCTGGGGCGGGAGTTCGGCCATCGCCTGCTGGCTCGGATCTCGCCGCTGTCGGGGGCGGCGCTTGCCGCGGCGCTCGACGGGCTGGTGAAGGCGGAACTGGTCTATCGCCGCGGCGTGGCGCCGGATGCGGTCTATCTGTTCAAGCACGCCCTGGTGCGCGATGCCGCCTATGAGAGCCTGCTGAAGGAGCGCCGCCGGCAGATCCACGCGCAGATCCTGGCCTGCCTGGAGACGGACCCCGACATCGCTGCCGAAATACGGGCGCATCACGCCGAAGCAGCCGGGCTGAGCGACCGTGCCATCGAGCTATGGTCGCAGGCGGCAATCACCGCCGCCCTGATGCCGGCCTATGACGAGGCGATTGCGCAGTTCGGCCATGCCCTGGCCCTGCTCGCCCCGGCAGTGGCAGCGGGCCAGCGGCCGGCGATGGAGCGTGCACTGGACCTGTGGGTCCGGCTTGGCGGGGCCAAGCTCGCCCGACGCGGCTATGGCGCAGACGAGACCAGGACGGCTTTCGAACGGGCCCTGGCCCTGGCAGACCGGATCGGCGATACCCCGATGCGGTTTCCCGTCCTCTATGGGCTATGGGTGGGCATGTATGTCAGGGGCGAGCATGCGGCCGCCCTGCTGCAGGCCGAAGACCTGCTGCGCCAGGCCGAACGGACGGACGATGCCGGCCACCTGGCGGTCGCCAACCGGCTCATCGGCACGTCAAGCTACATGATGGGCCGCTTCGATACCGCGCAGCCCTATCTGGACCGCGCTCATGCCCGCCATGACCCCAGACTCCATGGCGCCCTGATGCACCGTTTCGGGCAGGATCCTGGCGTTTCCGCCCTGTGCTACCTGGCCCTCAATCTCTGGCTGTCCGGCAAGACCCGGCGCGCGTCGGCCCTTGCCCGACAGCTCATCGACGATGCCCTGGCCACCGGCCATGCGAACACGATCTGCTACGCCTATGTGCACCGCTCCTTCATCGACGTCCTGGCCGGTGATGAAGACGGTTTTGTCCGCCACAGGGCAGCGATGTCGCGTCTTGCCGACGAGCACAACATGACGCTGTGGCACCAATTTTCCCGCATGGGCGAAGGCCTCGCCGACGCCGGCACGGGCGACCCTTCCGCCCTGGACAGATACCTGGCGTCGGACAGCCAGTATCTGGCAACCGGGTCGCACGTCTTCCTCCCGCATTACCGGATCGAAGCCGGTTGGCGGGCCCAGGCGCTCGGACAGACCGACCGTGGCCGCATGCTTGCCACCATGGCCCATGCCTTGATCGCAAAGACCGGTGAGAGTGTCATGCTGGCAGACCTGCATCGGCTGGACGCCGCCCTGTCCCGCGACGGCGGCGACGCGGCCGCGGCTGAGGCCAGCCTGCGGCTTTCGCTGGCAGTGGCGGAGAAGCAGGGCGGCCGGTTCTTCGCCCTGCGGGCGGCCAACGACCTTGCCGGGCTGTGGCTTAGCCAGGGCAGGGCAGCAGAGGCCCCGGCCCTGCTGCAGCCCATCCTGGACAGGATCGACGAGGGCGACTGCGCGCCCCATCGCGCGATCGCGCAGGCCCTTCTCGCCGGCCGCGCATCCAGGTAGGCCGCTGTCGCCTCCACGCGCGCGCCGCGCGGTCTCGTTGGCGAACAGGTCGTGGCAGACCACAAGGTCCAGTTCCGCCGGAGCCGCCTCCAGCGCAGCGGCCACCTCGCTCATCTGATCGCGGATCCAGTCTCCCGGCGGGCTGCTAGTCCGGCGGGCCGAGCCGGTGCAGTGGCACCGGCATGTCGAACGGGCTGCCGCTCAGCACCACTGTCCGCGGCTGCGGCACGGCGAGCGAATAGCCGAGCAGCAGGACCACCAGGGCGACAAGCCCGACCCAGGCCACGATGGCCGGATCGGCATGCCATGAGGCGCTGCGGGCAAGTCTCCCGCCGCCGCGGGCCGTGCCGCCCTGCCGCGCCGCCGCGGGGCCGTTCTCTCCCGGCGTTGCCGGCTGTTCGATCACCAGTTCTCACTCCCGGTCGATGGCGAGGCCGCTGTGGAACCACCATGATGTCCCGATCGAGCCTCTGTATTGAGTCATGCAGCTTCTGCTGTATATATCTATTCGATGATCTTTATGAACTGCATATATCGGTCCGATATAAGTATTTCGGAATTTTGCTTTTGGACGGCGGGCGTTTCTTTGCCGATGCTGGCAGGGAGGCCGGCCCGATACGGAGCAACCAGGCGATGACCGCTCAATCCGAGGGGACCGGGCCGACGCCGCAGGCGGGCGAGGACGAGGAGTTCTTCGTCCGCTTCTGGGGAGTCCGAGGCAGTGTGGCCTGCCCGTCGGAGGAAACCGTCCGCTATGGCGGCAACACCTCGTCGCTGGAGATCCGCTGCGGCAAGCGCATCCTGCTGTTCGACGCCGGAACGGGAATCCGCTATCTCGGCCGCGGCCTGGCGGGCGAGGCGCCGCTCGACGTCGACCTGTTCCTGACCCATACCCATTTCGACCATATCTGCGGCATGCCGTTCTTCGGCCCGTTCTTCGATCCGCGCAACCGCTTCCGGCTGCATGCCGGGCATCTGGCGCCGGAACTCGATCTCCGCTTCGTGCTGTCGGAAATGATGATGGCGCCGCTGTTCCCGGTGCCGCTGGAGATTTTCGGCGCCCGGATGTCGTTCCACGACTTCACCGCCGGCGATGTCCTGACGCCGCATCCGGGCATCTCGATCCGCACCGCCCCGCTGAACCATCCCGACCGGGCCACCGGTTATCGGGTGGATTTCAATGGCCGCTCGATCTGCTACATCACCGACACCGAGCATGTGCCCGGGAAACCCGATCGCCGCATCCTCGATCTGATCGAGGGGGCCGATATCGCGATCTACGACGCCATGTATACTGACGACGAGCATGGCAAACGGGTAGGGTGGGGCCATTCCACCTGGCAGGAAGGGGCGCGATTGTGCGAAGCCGCCGGCGTCGGCACCTATGTCGTCTTTCACCACGATCCGGACCATGACGACCGGTTCATGGACGAGGTGGCGCGCCAGGTCGCCGAATGCCGTCCGGGAGCGGTCGTCGCACGTGAAGGCCTGGTCCTCCGTCCCTGACAGGGCAGCGCTGCCCCGCGCGCCGCAGAGCGGCGCGGCGTGAGAAAGCTGCGCCGCCTGCAGATGGGCTTCGCCACCCTGCTGGGGAGCCAGCCGCGCGGCTTCTTCATTCCCTATCGCTATGCGGCCCAGATGCCGCGGCCCGGCGAACGTGGCACCTACGAGGCGGTGGCGGAGATCTTCGCGGCCGCCGAGGGCGCGTTCGACCTCTGGCTGTCCCGGATCGAGGAATATGGCGAGGCGCTGGCCGCGATCGGCGGCGACCGGCCGCCACAGCCGCGGTGGGAGCAGGACTGGTTCTGCGGCCTGGATGCGGCCATTGCCTATACCATCGTGCGTCATGCGCGGCCGTCGCGGATCGTCGAGATCGGCTCCGGCCATTCGACCCGCTTCATGGCCCGGGCGATCGCCGATGCCCGGGGCGCGGAAGCGCCGTCCTGGCTGCCGGTTTTCACCGCGATCGACCCGGCGCCGCGCGCCAGCATCGAATCCCTGGACCTGACCCTGTTGCGGACGACGGTCGACAAGGCGCCGCCCACCCTGTTCCGGATGCTCCAGGCGGGCGACATCCTGTTCCTTGATTCCAGCCATATCCTGATGCCGGGCAGCGACGTGGACCTGATCCTGAACCGGATCCTGCCGGCGCTGGCGCCGGGGGTCATCGTGCATGTGCACGACATCTTCCTGCCGGACGATTATCCGGTGGACTGGTCCTGGCGCGGCTATAACGAGCAGCTCGGGCTCGTTCCCCTGCTGGCATTCGGCGGGTTCCGGCCGCTTTTTGCCTGCCAGCACCTGCGCCGGATCCGTGCGGCCCGGATCGCGGCGGGGCCGCTCGGCAGCCTGCCGCAGCCGAAAGGCCCGGAATCCTCGCTGTGGATGATACGCGAAGGCTGACCGGTACCGGAAAACGACCCGATTCGCGCTGCGGCGCGACTCCGCGCGTGCAATTCCTGGCGTCCTGGCCTATATTATGAGGTACGGGTGCGTACGAGTAACTGGTACGAGGTGTTCCAATGGTGGATATAGCAGGCGCAGCTGCGGGTCCGCAGCTCTTTGCGCGCCCTGATCCGCTGACAAACGGAGCTCAAGCCTCCCAGATTGCCACCGACAATGTCTCTCCGGACCAGGCGTCCGGCGTGACGGCGGGCGGCAATCTCGATGCGGATGGCGACGGCACCGAAAGTCAGGGCGATTTCGAGAACCCTGCATCCGGCGGCAATGTCGTGCAGGCCCAGCTGGCCGGCTCGCAGGAAGAGCTTGCGGGAGCGGAGCGGCCGCTTTCGCCGATCGAGGAAGTGATCCGCGATTTCCCGCCGGACGCCGTGGTCCAGCGCGAGGAAGCGGCTTCGCTGGCTCCGCCTGAGGAGGAGGCGCGCGAAGGCAGCCCGGTCGGCGCCGCACAGAATGCCGAAGGCAATATCGGTGCCGGCACCGAGGCACCTGCCGAGTTCGGCGTGACCCAGGCAGAGGCCGGCGAACAGTCCCGCGCCGCCGCACAGGCGGACGAGGACGATCGCGCAGCCGGCCAGGCCGGTACGCAGGCCGAGCCCGAGCGCAATCTCAGCGGCGCCAACGAGGATCCGTTCAACATCACGAACGGGTCGGCCGGATCGCAGTCCGCAACCGGCAGTCCTGCCGCTCAGCCGCCTGGATCGACGGTCGATATCGCAGCCTGACGCCAGCCCTGCGGCGCGGCCCTTGTCGGGCCGGTCATGGGCGGTGCGGATCGGATGCAACGAGACAAAAGGGCCCGGGCGGCATCGCGTCCCGGGCCTTTTTTTGGCGTTATAATACTTGACGTACCCAATTCCGAGGCGTACTTCTTGGGTACGCAAAAGGGATCGATCGTCATGCCTATTTTCAACGAGCTGCAGTTTCACGATGAGGAGGCCGCTTACGCCTTCGTAGAGGCTCGCATCTGGCCCAATGGCCCAGTTTGCCCACACTGCGGAGAAACCGAGCGCACCGGCAAGTTGCAGGGCAAGAGCACCCGCATTGGCACCTACAAGTGCTACACCTGCCGCAAGCCCTTTACCGTGAAAATCGGGACCATCTTCGAGGCCAGTCACGTCAAGATGCATGTCTGGCTGCAGGCTATCTTCCTGATTGCGGCCAGCAAGAAGGGCATCAGCGCAAACCAACTTCATCGCACTCTCGGTGTCACCCTGAAAACCGCCTGGTTCATGGGGCATCGAATCCGTGAGGCAATGCGGTCGGACGACCTCATTCCTTTCGGCCGCAATGGAGGTGCGGTGGAGGTCGACGAGACCTTCATCGGCCACGACCGCGCCATCAAGCCCTATGGCGAGAAGAAGGGGCGGGGCTATCACCATAAGTACAAGGTTCTGTCGCTGATTGACCGCAAGAGCGGGCAGGCCCGCAGCATGGTCATCAACGATCTCAAGGCTGGCACTCTTGGTCCGATTATTCTTGAGAACCTGGATCGAGAAGCGCGCCTCATGACCGACGAGGCTTCCTACTACACCCTGGTCGGGAAGCATTTTGCGGAACATGGGATCGTTCAGCACAATCGCGGAGAATATGGGCGTGGTGACATTTACACCAACACCGCGGAGGGATTCTTCTCGATTTTCAAACGTGGCATGAAAGGTGTCTATCAGCACTGCGCGAAGCACCATCTTCACCGCTACCTTGCCGAGTTCGATTTCCGATACAACAATCGAGTTGCGCTTAAGATCGATGACAGGAGCCGCGCCGATAACCTGCTCCGCAGCGTCTCTGGCAAGCGCCTCACCTATGAAACGATTGGTGTCTGATGACAGGGCAGAAGCAGAGCGAAAGCGACAACAGTCAGTCGGAAAAGTTCCGAAAAAAAGTTCAGGAGCTAATCGACGCTGGCGAACTAAGCCCCACCGAGGCTAAGGCGGAGTTTGAGCGGGCAATGCGTCAAGTAGCTTCTACGGCCGCAAAGGGCCGATCCAATCCCCCTTCAGATGAGAAAAAATGATTTCGGATGTCTCTGAACGGACGCTCGGAACGCCACGCATAAGGTCGAACCTGTGGGGTACTCTTTGGATAGCATCCATATATTCGTGGGATATCAATACATCCATTTTATCACCTAAGCGGGAAACAGCATTCTGAAACTTGCGCGAATGGAACGCATTGTAATCAGCCAAGTGAATAGCCCTGCAATCCTTTTTCCCGAGAAAGGTGAGCGACCTAATTGAATCTCCGTAGAGCGGAGAATCTTTCATGGAGGAAAAACAATCAGATATATTCGAATTGTTTTTGTTTCCGGATTCTACAACAAAAGATACACCTTTTCTTCTGATTTCGTTGAGAAATTTGTTCGGTATTCTGTCGGAATAAAGTACAGTTATTAAGAAACCGAAAATGGCACCATAAGGTGACATAGATGAAATCTTTTTGTGGGATTTTTTGAATTCCTTGAATGTTGATTTTTGTATGGCCACAGAAAGGCCGAATGACAATTCCGGTGCGGCTATTTCCATCAACTCTTGAACAAATGATCTCTTTTTGACCTTTGACCACCCTTTGTATGGCCCCCTGGTCGCATTTAGAAGTTTGGAGTCTAGAACATTAACTCCGTAATTCTGATAAACTTTCTCAGACTGTGTCTCGTACCGTTCCCAGGCGTCAATTGGAGCAACGTACCCCGCGAGTACGTAGACAGCCGCCCCCTCCGCGTTGCTGTCGTCAAGGTAGCAGGTGAACACGCAGACGATCCCACCATTGCGATGGCCGCCAACAAGCCTGACCAATCGGAAAGGGTCAAACCCGGCCGCCTTGAGGGGCATAGTCATATCATGCCCTCAAAGCGCTGGGTACGGGAAGTATGATATCGCCCTTTTTTTGTCGCCCGGCCAGAGGGTCGGGGAGGCCGTCCGCCGGCGCGGGGCCCGGAAGCGGGTTTGCCCGGCGCGCGGCGCCCCGTGCCGGACGGCTACTTGCCCCGTGCCGGAACGGCTACTTGTACGGGTCGGCCGCGTCGCGCAGCCCGTCTCCCAGGAAGTTGAAGGCAAGCACCACCAGGATCACCGGGATCACCGGCGCCATCAGCCAGGGGTAGAGCGCCACGACATTGATGTTCTGCGCCTCGTTCAGAAGCACCCCCCACGAGGTGATCGGCGGGCGCAGGCCCAGGCCCAGGAAGGACAATGCCGTCTCCCCCAGGATCATCGTGGGGATCGACAGCGAGGCCGAGGCGATCAGGTGGCTCATGAAGCTGGGCAGCAGGTGGCGGCCGATGATCCGCTTGGGCGAGGCACCCATCAACTGCGCCGCCGTGGTGAAATCCTCCTCCCGCAGGGAAAGGAACTTGGACCGTACCGCGCGGGCCAGGCCGGGCCAGTCCAGAAGCCCGAGAATGATGGTGATGCCGAAATAGATCAGGATCGGGTTCCAGGTCACCGGCAGGGCCGCGGACAGCGCCATCCACAGCGGCAGTTCCGGCAGGCTGCGCACCAGCTCGATCAGCCGCTGGATCACATTGTCGATCCAGCCGCCGTAATAGCCGGAGATGCCGCCCAGGACGATGCCGATCAGGAAACTGATGGCGATGCCGAACAGGCCGACGGTCATCGAGATGCGCGTGCCGTAGACGATGCGCGAGAAGATGTCGCGGCCCAGCCGGTCGGTCCCCAGAAGGTAGACGGTGCCGCCTTCGGCGGCGCAGAAGAAGTGGAAGCGGCTCTCGATCATGCCCCAGAATTCATAGGGGTCGGACAGGCAGAAGAAGCGGATCGGCTGCACCTTGTCCTGGTTCTGCGTGTACTCCCGCTTCAGGGTCTTCATGTTCAGCTTGTAGTCGAAGCCGTAGACGAACGGCCCGACGAACGCGCCGTCATGGAAAAGATGCAGGCCCTGCGGCGGCGCGAAGATCCGCTGCGGGTTGCGGCTGTGCAGGTCGTAGGGCGCGACCATCTCGCTGACCAGGATCGAAAGGTAGACCAGCAGCAGGAAGATGCCCGACCAGACGGCCAGCCGGTGGCGGCGGAACTTGAACCACATCATGGTCCACTGCGAGGCCATGAAGTAGCGTTCCTGCTCGGGCGACATCGCCTCGATGGATTGCGGATCGAACGGCGCCGGATTGCTCCAGTGGCGCAGTTCCCCACCCTGCTGCACCTGCGGCGCGGAGGCTGCCCCGGGTTCCTGACGGTCCGTCACTTCGTCGCCCCCCCGGTCAGCCGGATGCGGGGGTCGATCAGGGCCAGCAGGATGTCGGACACCAGCATGCCCAGGACCGTCAGCAGCGCCAGGAACATCAGGAACGACCCGGCCATGTACTGGTCCTGCGACTGCAATGCTTCCAGCAGCATGGGCCCGGCGGTCGGCAGGCTCAGCACCACCGACACGATCACCGAGCCGGAGATCACGGTCGGCAGCAGGTTGCCGATATCGGCAATGAACGGGTTCAGGGCCATGCGGATCGGATACTTGACCAGCAGCCGCAGCGGCGGCACCCCTTTCGCCCGGGCCGTGACCACATACTGGCGCTGAAGCTCGTCCAGCAGGTTCGCGCGCAGGCGGCGGATCATCGCGGCGGTGCCGGAGGTGCCGATCACGATCACCGGGATGATCATGTGGCTCAGCACCGACAGGATCTTGTCCCAGGTCCAGGGCTGATCGATGTACTTCTGGTCCATCAGCCCGCCGATCGACACGCCGAACCAGAGGTTGACGTAGTAGAGCAGGACAAGGGCAAGCAGGAAGTTCGGCGTCGCCAGGCCCAGATAGCCCAGCAGGGTGAAGCTGTAATCCCCGGCTGAGTATTGCCGCACTGCGGAATAGACCCCGATCGGGAACGATACGATGTAGATGAACAGGATCGTTGCGAAATTGATCACGAAGGTCAGCAGGAGCCGGTCGCCGATCAACTCGCCCACCGGCCGGTTATGCTCGAACGACCAGCCCCAATCGCCCTGCAACAGGCCGGAGAAGCCGTTCGGGCCCGGCCAGATGCCGATCCACGCGGCGTATTGCTCGATCATCGGCCGGTCCAGGCCATAGGTCTTGCGCAGGAAGTCGATCCGCTCCAGGGCGGCGCCATCGCCCTGCGCGCGCAGTTCCTGGATCTTGTTGCTCAGGAAATCGCCCGGCGGCAGCTGGATGATCACGAAGACCAGCAGGCTGATCACCAGCAGGGTGGGAATCATCACCAGGATGCGATGCGCCAGGTATCTCAGCACGGCATCGCCCCGGCCGCGCCACCACGAACCTGTGCAATCATTTGTCGAACCAGAAGGCGTCGGGCCGGTAGATGCCGAAGAAAGCGCCCGGGTCCCAGTTGTAGATGCCCTCTTCCGGCACGTTGCGCAGGGTATTCCCCACCACGACGGGCTGCGGCACGCCGGCCACCACCCCGATGGTGAAGACGCGGTCGGCATAGAGCGCCAGCATCTCGTGCCAGATCTGTTCCTTCTCCGCCGGGTCCTGTGCGTGAATCCAGTCCAGGTTCAACTGGAACAGCCGCTTGGGCGCCTCCATGTCCGGCGGCTCGCCGGCATTGCCCTTGGTCTGGTGGTGCTGGCCCCATTTCGGCCATTGCAGGCTGTACTGGTCGGTCGGCGCCAGCTCCGCCGGCGACATCGCGGCATTCGGCGCGCCCATCTCCAGCCCGGTCCAGACCGACATCATGGCGTCGCCGGAAAACACCCGGTTGCGCAGGGCCGAACGTTGCGACGGCTTGGTGAACAGCTTCACGCCGATCTTCTGCCAGTCCTCGCGGATCAGCTCCAGGATATCGGTCTGCTCGGTATCCTCTCCGGCGGTCTCGACGATGATCTCGACAGGCAGCCCGGTCTCCGGGAACAGGCGGATATCCTCGTTGTTGCGCTGGGTGAGACCGAGTTCGTCCAGCAGGGCATTGGCCTGGTCCGGGTCCCGCATTGCCCAGGCCGTCTGGTACTCCGCCCGGAACAGCGGGCTGTCGGGCAGCACCGTGTTGTTGCCCTCGATCGCCAGGCCGAAGAACAGGGTCTGGTTGATCGCCGACCGGTCGATCGCCAGCGACAAAGCGCGCCGGAAGCGGACGTCGCGCAGATATTTCTGCCAGACCGGGTCGTTCACGTTCAGGTTCGGGAACAGCGCGAAATGGGCGCCCTTGGCCGTCCGCCAGAGATAGGTGCGGTAGCCTGAGCGCTCCTCGTTCTCGCGCAGGAAGGTGTAGTTGGAGAACGACAGGTCGCGGGCCTGCAGGTTCGACTCGCCAGCCGCCGTCTTTGCCGGGATCAGCGAGCCGGCGGCGGTGTTCATGATCACATGGTCGATATAGGGCAGCTGCATGCCCTCCGGATCGACCCGGTGGAAATAGGGGTTGCGTGCCGCCACGAAGCGGATCGCCGGCGGCTCGGTGGTGTTCGTCCAGGGCTGCAGGGTCGGCAGGTCCGGATTGTCGAACGAGTAGAGGTTGTCCATCGCGTTGTGCAGCGCCGCCCAGTTGCGGACGTTCTGCGCCTCCACCTCGGCCTGGATGGTCGCCGGATCGGCGTGATCCTCGTGGAACCGCTTCAGGTAATGCGCCGGCCGGTAGATGTAGAGCGGCGAGGTTCCGGCCAGGCGCGGCAGGAAATAGGGGTTGGGCTGCGACCAGCTGTAGACGATGGTTCGCGCGTCGGGAAACGACACCTTCGGCCGCTCGCCGTCGATCACGAGGTCGATCGGCGGGCCGCTGGGGGACAGCTCCTCGTTGGTCGCGACCTCTTCCCACCAGTACCGGAAATCCTCCGAGGTGAACGGCTCCCCGTCCGACCATCGGTGGCCCTCGCGCAGGGTCATGGTGAAGGTGCGGCCGTCGTCGCCGACCTCCATCTTCTCCAGGATGTCCGGCTGGATGTCGAAATTCCGGTCATAGCCGACCAGACGGGCATAGCCGTAGACGACCAGCATCCGAACGTCGCGGGAGCGGCCGATCAGGGTGTGCAGGGTGCCGCCGGGACGGCCGATCGCCAGGCCCGGGGCCTCCAGGTCGACCACCTTCGGCGGCCTGGGCACACGCTCCTGCACCGGCGGAAGCTCGCCCTTGGCGACCTTGTCCGCCAGCATGGGCGCCTCCTTCAGGGTCATGCCGGCGGCGGTCGTCAGGTGGGCGGGCCCGGCCAGCAGGAGCGTGGCGAGGCCCAACAGCAGGAAGGGACGGCAGGCGGAACGGAACATCAGGAAGCGAGCCCCATGGCATCGGCGGTATCGACGGCGCGGACATAATGCCCGTCGCCCAGGTGGATCAGTGTCGGGCGGCGGTCGCCATCGACAGTGAATGGCGCCGGCCAGGCTTCCGGGTTCGACGCCTTGCCCTCCATCAGCGCCGTCAGGTCCAGACGGGCGTCGGGGTCCGCCTTCGGCACGGCGGACAACAGGGCGCGGGTATAGGGGTGGACCGGGTTGCTGAACAGGGTTTCCCGGGGGGCGGTCTCCACCAGCCGGCCGGCGCACATCACTGCGATCCGGTCGGCGACATAGTCGACCACGGCCAGGTTGTGGGAAATGAACAGGTAGGTCAGGCCGAGCTCCGATTGCAGGTCCTTCAACAGGTTCAGCACCTGCGCCTGGATCGACACGTCCAGGGCGGAGACCGGCTCGTCGCAGATCAGCAGGTCGGGCTGCAGCGACAGGGCACGGGCGATGCCGATCCGCTGGCGCTGGCCGCCGGAAAAGCTGTGCGGATAGCGGCGCAGGAAGCGCGGGTCCAGGCCGACCAGGGTCATCAACTCGCGCACCCGCTCGCCACGCTCCTCGCGGTCGCCGATGCCGTGGATGATCAGCGGCTCGGTCAGGATGTCGGCCACCGTCATCCGGGGGTTCAGCGACGAGAACGGGTCCTGGAAGATGAACTGCACCTTGCGGCGGAACGCGAACAGGTCGCTGCCTTCCAGGCCCAGGACATCCACCATCCGGCCGCGGTCGTTATAGCGGATGGCGCCGCTGTCCGGCGACAGCGCCCGCATGACGATCTTCGACGTGGTGGTCTTGCCGCAGCCGGATTCGCCGACCAGGCCCAGGCATTCGCCGCGGCGGATGAAAAAGCTGACATCGTCGACCGCCAGCACGGCCTTTTCCGGGCCGCCGCCGAACAGCCCCTTCTTGCGGATCGTGAAGGCCTTGCTCAGGTGCGAGACTTCCAGCAGCGGGCCGGCCGCGTCGGCATCCTCCGGCCAGGGCTGCTTGGCCTTCTTCAGATGGCCGCCGATCTGCGTCTCGATCTCCCGGATCGGGATCAGCCGTTCGCCCGGCTTCATGTTGAAGCGCGGCACCGCCCGCAACAGGGCCTGCAGATAGGGATGCTCCGGCGCGCGGAAGATTTCGTCCAGGGTGCCGGCTTCCATGACCTCGCCGTGGTACATCACCACGATCTCGTCGGCCATGTTGGCGACGACACCCAGGTCGTGGGTGATCATCAGGACCGCCATGCCCAGTTCGGACTGCAGATCCTTGATCAACTTCAGGATCTGCGCCTGGATCGTCACGTCCAGCGCGGTGGTCGGCTCGTCGGCAATCAGGATCGCCGGGCGGCAGATCAGCGCCATGGCGATCATCGCCCGCTGGCGCAGGCCGCCGCTCAGCTCGAAGGGATAGGTGTCGTAGGCGCGCCGCGGGTCCGGGAAGCCGACCAGGCCCAGGACCGATTCGGTCATCTCGCGCGCGGTCCGGCCGTCGACCGTGCGGTGCAGCTTCAGGGCCTCGGAAATCTGGTTGCCGACGGTGTGCAACGGGCTGAGGGAGGTCATCGGCTCCTGGAAGATGATCGAGATCCGGCCGCCCTGCAGGCGCCGCATCGCCGCGCTCTTGCGCTCGAGCTGCGCGATGTCGATCGCCGGCCCCTCCGTCGCCGGATCGTCGAACAGGATCTGCCCGCCGGTGATCCGGGCCGGCGCGGGCAGGATGCCCATGATCGCCTGGCTCACCACCGACTTGCCGGATCCGGACTCGCCCACCAGGGCCACCGTCCGCCCCGAAGGGATGCGGAAGGAGACGCCGCGCACGGCGTGAACGGTTCCCTCATTCACATGGAATTCGACCTTGAGGTCGCGGACCTCGAGGACATTCGTCACCCTTAAGCGCTCCCTCTCTGCATCAGGCCCGCCCTGTCCTGCGGCACCGTCCTGCGGCATTCCGGCACCGCCGGCACAAGCCGGCCTGGCGCACCTTCCCCTGTTCTGCGGCGAGCCTACGCAATTCCGTCCGCCACCGCCACAGAGCGGTCCGGCGCTACGCCAATCGGCGGACAATTGCCGCCGGGCATGGCCCCGGCGGCACATCCGGGCGCGCAGATCCGCAGGCCGGTCATCCGCGCGGATCGCGACCCAGGGCCTGCAGGTTGCGCTGGGTGGCGAAGCCCAGCTGCAGGCCGTTGCGGCCGGCCGCCGCCGCGGCGCGGCGGGCCAGCGCCGGAAAGCCGTCGATGGTCGACAGGATCGTCAGCTGCCCCCGCGGGCCCTTCAGGCGCAGCTGCATCCAGCCGCCGCTGCGGTCCCGGCGGGTCGAGAAATAGCGCAGGGTCAAGCCGGTCATGCCGTCCCAGGGGCAGCTGCGCAGCCCCAGCCCGAACGGTATCCAGGCAGGCAGCCCGGTCGCCGCGGTGACACCCCGGTCGTCGACCGTCACGACGGTGCGCCGGCGCAGCCAGGCCGCCGCCGCATAGGCCAGGAACAGCAGGACCAGGACAAGGCCGGTGATCGACACCGCGCTGCCGGGGCGGGACACGGCAAGCAGCCCGCCGCCCAGGACGACGCCCAGGCCAGCCCGGATCGCCTCGCCCCACAGGCCGTCCGGCGGGTAGGTGTGGCGAATCGCAGCGCCGGGGATGCTGTCCGCGCCGGCCCCAGCGACCTCCGGGGGGACCGTCACCTCACGCCCCGTCCGGGAACAGGGTGCGCGGGTCCTGCCAGGCTGCGGCGGGATGTGCCGTGATGCGGCCGGCCAGCGCCGCCAGGAATGCCCAGGTCGCCGCATCGTGCGCGGCATGATGGCTCATCACGCCGGTCGGCTCGGCCGGGTCGGCGGCGCCCAGGCGACGGGCCCGCAGGTGACCCGCCAGCTGCCCGAGCGCGGCGGGCAATCCGGCAAAGCCCCGCGTGCCGCGCCAGTCCACCGGGTCGCAATGGCAGTTGGCCAGTGCCAGGCCGTCCAATGTGCTGCCGGGCCGTGCGCCGAACGCGGACAATCCGCGAAAACCGAACCCGGCCAGCCGTCCGCGCAAGCCCGCGCCCAGCCGGTTCCAGGGCGGCACCAGGACCGGCAGCAACCGGGCGCCGAACAGGGCGCCCAGTGCCGCATGCGCCGCCGGCAGCTCGACTTCCAGGTCCGGCAGGCCGTCCAGCAGCTCGGTCTTCTTCGTGCGCCCCTCGCTGCGGTCGCGATGGGCAACGCCGTGCTGGGCGATCGCCGTGTCGCGCCGCGCCACCAGGTCGGCCAGCGACGGCTCCGCCCAGGCCGGCACCACGGCCAGCAGGGGAACGATGCCGTGGGCGGCCGTCAGGTCCAGCAGCCGGTGCAGCGCCGGCGTTGCGCGTCCCGCATCGTCGTCGCGCCACCAGAAGGTGGCGGTGCGCCCTGCCGCGGCCCAGCGATCGAGCTCCCCGGCGAGGATCTCCCAGCCGTTTCCGTGTGCGCCGCTCACCGTCCGGCCATCGCTCAGCCGCGCCCGGCAGCCGCCAGCTCGGCGATGATGCCGGCGGTGGCCGGCGCCCCGTCGGTGTCCAGTGGCGGGCCGCGATCGGCGTGCGGCGCCGTTGCCGCATCGCAGGCGGCGGCCAGCACCGCCGGCGTCAGCTCCGCCTGCGGGACGACGTGCAGCAGGCCGCGCGCCTGCAACAGTTCCGCGCGCAGGGTCTGCTCGGTCTCCGCCCTGGCGGCATAGGGGACGATGACGGCCGGCACCCCTGCGCGCATCACTTCCATGGTGGTGTTGTAGCCGCCCTGCGACACCGACAGGCGGGCATTGCTGACCAGGGTCGGGAAGTCGCCGCGGGCGCGCTCCACCACGATCGCGCCGTCCCGGACGCCGCTGCCGGCGGCGAGGCGCTGCAGGTCGGCGAAGGCGGCATCGCTCTCCGCCACCCCGACCAGCACGCGCCAGCAGGCATCCGCATGCCGCGACAGCGGCCGCGCGGCAATCGCCGTCTCGAGCAGTTCGCGTCCCACCGCGCCGCCGCCGGCGGAGACGATGACCTCGTCATGGCCCGGGCTGCCCGGGCCGCCGCGCCGGCCGGAGGTATCGACGACATAGCCGGTGTAGAGGATCCGGTCGGCAATCCGCCGGGCATGCGGAAAGGTCCGGTCGAACGGAATCAGCGCCGGGTCGCCATGCACCAGCACCTTGTCGAAATAGCGCTCCACCAGGTCGAGCATCTCGTCGTTGCGCTCCGGCTTGGCCTGCGCCACCAGGATGTCGCGCACCGAGGACAGGATGGCCGGCCGCGGCCGGGCGGCCTGCGCTTCGTCCAGCAGCGGCAGCAGCTCGAAGCGCATCTGCCGGCGGCCGAAGGGGAACAGCTCGGTCATCACCACATCCGGCGCCAGGCGCCGCCAGACCGCCAGCAGAAGGTCCCGGCGCTGGGCCTTCCAGGCCTCGTCGACCACGGCCCCGTCCTCGTCCACCAGGGTCTTGAAGCTCTCGTCGACCGCCCGGGTCGCCGGCAATTGCACCAGCTCCGCCCCGCCCAGGTCCAGCCCGGGGATCTCGTGCCCGCCGGACACCACGGTGACCGCGATACCGGCCTCCTGCATCGCGCGGGTCAGGGTCGCGGTACGGCGCAGATGGCCGATTCCCAGCAGGTGCTGGACATAGAAAAGGACCTTGGCCATCACCGCTCCCGTGCGTCCGCGGCCGGCGCCTCGCCGGCAAGGGGCAGGTTGTAGCACCACGGTCGCAGCCTGCCATCCACCAGCAGCATCACGTGCAGGCGCTGCCAGTCCAGCCGGGCCGGCGCGCGGCCGAGCATCGGCCAGTCATGGGCCAGGGCGAGCAGGGCGCGGATCACCCCCTTGTGGGTGACCGCCAGGGTCGGCCTGTCGAGGCCCGGCAGCCAGGCCGAGAGCCGGTGCTGCACCATGCGCGGCGATTCGCCGCCGGGCGGCAGGAGGTCCAGGCCGCGCCCCTCCGCGGCGGCGAAGGCAGGGTCGCCGCCGGCGCGCAGTTCGGCCGGGCGCTGCCCCTCCCAGGCGCCCCAGTCCATCTCTACCAGGGCGGGCTCGACCCGGCAGTCCAGGCCCAGCGCGGCGGCGGTTTCGCGGGCCCGGCGCAGCGGCGAACAGAGCAGTTGGTCGAACACCGGCACCGGCGGCAGGGCGCAGCGCCGCAGCCGCGCCGCCTCGTCGTCGCGCAGCGGCTGGTCGTTGCGGCCCTGCAGCCGCTGGCTGCGATTCCAGTCGGTGGCGCCATGGCGCAGCAGGCCCAGCGGGATGGCCCGCCGCGGCGCTGGCGCCCGGGCGGGGCCTGGGCCGGACCCCTGCGCGCTCACGATGCAGCCATCCGCTCTCGCCGGCTGGCCCTTGCGGCGTCGAGTGCGGCATCCAGCCGGGCGGCGGTGGCGGCCAGGTCCCGGTCCGCCGCGACCCGGTCGGCACCCGCCGCCCCGAAGCGGTGCCGGCGGGCGGGGTCGCGCAGCAAGGCGTCGACGGCGGCCGCGAAGGCGGTGGCATCGTCCTCCGGGACGAGGAGCCCGGTTTCGCCATGCCAGACCACGTCGGGGACCCCCCGGGTCGCGCAGGACACCACGGGGCAGCCGGCCGCCGCGGCCTCCAGCATTGCCATGCCATAGGCCTCGTTGGCCGCCGGCCAGACAAGGAGGTCGCAGGCCGCGTAGAGCGCCGGCAGATCGTTTTCGTCCACCTGGCCCAGCCAGCAGACCGGATCGGCGAGCCCGGCAAAGGCCGCCCGGACCTCGGCCGCGGCCGGGCCGTCGCCGGCGACGAGGAGGCGCCAGGACGGCTCCCCGGCGGCGCGGCGCCCCAGCAGGGCCAGGGCGGCCGCCAGCCGGCGGTAGCTGGCGAGCTTGTCGCCCGGCCGGAACATGCCGACAGCCAGCAGCCAGGCCGCATCGGCCGGCAGCCCGAGCCGGTCGGCCAGCGCGGCCCGCGACGCGGCGGCCTGCCGCCGGGCCGCGGCGAACGGCGCCGGGTCCAGGAAGGGCGGCAGCAGGTCCAGCCGGTCGCCGCCGGCAAGCGCCGCAACGCCGGGCAGGTCATGGCGGGTCATGCAGAGCAGCCGGTCCGCCTGCCGGATGGCCGAAGCGGCGCGGGCGAAGCCGTCCGCCCAGGGACCCTCCCGGCGCTTGCCCGCCACCGAAGGCTCGACGATCAGGTAGGGCAGGTCCAGCGCGGCGCAGACCAGCGGCCCGACCACGTCCGGCGCCTTGTGGTAGACATGATAGGTGAGCCAGGCGTCCGGCCGGCCATCGGTTTCGGCGCCAAAGGCGGCGACGAGCCGTGCCGCCTCCGCCTCCGCCTCCGCCGCGAGCGCGGCCTGGCGCACGGGATCGCCCGCCGGCTCGTACATGCGCAGGCGCGTGGCCAGCTCGGCCCGATGTCCGCCGGCCGCGAGCGCCTGCAGGAGCAGGCGCGCCATGCGGCGGTCGCCGGAAGGGATCGGGGCATCCGGCGCCTTCAGCGGGGCATGGAAGGCGATGCGCAAGGGCTACGGACCGGCTGGCGACAGGCCGAACCGGCGGGCCAGATCGGCGATCCCGCCATGCATCGAGAACATCGCCCGGACCCGGTCCTCGCCGGCACCCGCCAGGCGGCCGCGCAGAGCCGGGTCGCTGCCCAGCCGGGCGATTGCCGCCGCCAGTTCCGACGGTGCCTGCGGCGGGACCAGGCAGCCGGTCTCCCCGTCAAGGATCAGCTCGGGGATCGCGCTGATGCCGGTGGCAATGCAGGCCAGGCGCTGGCTCTGCGCCTCCATCAGGACGTTGGGCAGGCCGTCCCGGTCGCCATCCCCGGCGATCCGGCTGGCCAGCACGAACAGGTCGGCCCTGCGCAGCGCGTCCAGGACCGCCTGCTGCGGCAGGGCGCCGCGCCATTCGATCCGGCCGGCCAGGCCCAGCCGCTCTGCCAGCTGCCGCGTTTCCGCGGCCTGCGCGCCGCCGCCGATATGGACGAAGCGCCAGTGCAGCGCGTCCGGCAGCGCGGCCAGGGCATGCAGCAGGTCGTCATAGCCCTTCTTCGCCACCAGGCGGCCGACCGACAGGATCTGCAGGGGATCGGCCGGGTCGCTGCCGTCGCGCCGGCCGGCTGCTGCCGGGTTCGGCGGGAATCGCGAGAAGTCCAGGCCGTGATAGACCAGGTCCACCGGGGTGCCTTCGGGACTGTTCCCGGCGAGCTGTTGCAGATGGTCGGCGCCATAGGCGGTGCAGGTCACCGCCCAGCCGGCGCCGGCCCGGGATTGCCCGGCAAGCTTCTCCCGCTTCTCCCAGTCGGGGATCGTCCAGATGTCGCGGGCATGGGCAGAGACGCTCCACGGCCGGTCCAGCAGGATCGCGGCATAGCGCGCGACGGAAGCCGGCGTATGCAGGAAATGCGCATAGAAATGGCCGATGCCCGACAGGGGGGCGCCGGCGGATGGCGCGGCAGCGCATTCTGCCGCCAGGACACAGGCCTGGCCGAAGCGGCGGACCCGGTTCGGTGTCCGGTCCCGCAGCAGGTCGCGCAGCCAGAACCGCCGCATCGACCGGTAGCCGGGCAGGCGGCGTGCCTGCCACCAGCCGCGCAGCACCCGCCACGGGGCATGCGACAGATATTCCGGCAGGTAGACGACCGGCGCGGCGATCTCGTCATGCACCGGATGCCGGTGCGGGTCCGTCGGATGCCGCAGCGAGACGATGGTGATCGCCAGGCCCAGTCGCTCCAGCGCCAGGATTTCCTGCGCGATGAAGGTTTCCGACAGGCGCGGATAGCCCTTCATCACCAGGGCTACCCGTGTGCCGGGCCGCGGGTCGGCGCCCGTCATGCCGGACCGGTGGCCGTCCTGGCTTGCTCTTCCATCGCCGGGCTGCTGGACAGCCAGGCCTGCAGCCGGTCGTTGACGCCGTCCAGCCCGTCCAGCAGGCCGGGGATGACCACGTGGGACGGCAGCGGCCGGTCCGGCAGTTCGCGCAGCGCGGCGGCCATCACCCTGGGGTCGTAGGGCGGCTCCGGCGCCAGCATGCCGACGAGGCCGAGTTCCGCGGCGCGCGCCGCGCGGATCAGCTGCTCCTGCCGCGGCGCGATGCGGGGCAGGATCAGTGCCCGCTTGTCCAGCGACAGGATCTCGCAGAACGTGTTGTAGCCGCCCATGGCGACCAGCCCGACGGCCCCCACGACAAGGCTCTCCATCTGGGCGCTGAACGTCATGACATGGACATTGTCCAGGGCATGGGCGCGCTCATGGAATTCGGCGCGGGCCTCCGGCGGCATGAACGGGCCAAGCACGATGATCGCGGGATAGGGGATGCCGTCGTCATGCTCGTAGGCCGACAGGACCCAGTCCACCAGCGCCTGCCCGTCGCCGCCGCCGCCCGGGGTCACGAGGATATAGTTCTCGCCGATCTCTTCGGGCACATCGGCCGGCGGGGAAACGTCGGCCGGCGAGGCCCGGCGGAGATAGCCGGTAAAATGGATCTTCTTCCGGATCGCCTTGGACAGGGCCATGCCGGCCAGCGGGTCGCAGATGTCCCGCAGGCCATAGATCCAGATGTCGTCGTACAGCTCCTCCAGCGCGGGACGGACATTCTTCCGGCGCCATTCGGGGATCAGCAGGCGGGGCTCGTCCATCACGTCGCGCAGGCCCAGCACCAGCCGGCAACCCGCGCTTTTCAGGTGCTCCAGGGTCGGCAGCACCTCGCCGCGCAGGCCCAGCGGCTCCTTGTCGACGATGAAGACGTCGGGATCGAATGCCAGGGCGGTGTGATGGATGATCGACGAACGGATCCGCAGGGTTTCCTGGATGTCGATATGCAGGCTGAGCGAGGTGTACTTGCCGTTGCGCAGCTTGATGACGCCCGGAACCCGGACGAAGTCGACCCGGCTGCGGAAATCGAAACTGCCGATGATCGGCGAGCCCGACAGGATCAGGACCGACAGGTCCTTGTGCCGCGACACCAGGTCGTGGGCGATCGCCCGGCAGCGGCGCAGATGACCCAGCCCGAAACTGTCATGGCTGTAGATCAGGACCCGTCCGCCCCGGCCGCCGGACCGCCGCCTGCTCCTGCGGGCCGGTGCGACCTTCAGACGCTCTGCCTTCATGCGCGTGACCTTCGTCGCCCGACCGGGCCCGGAATGGACGGTTTGCCTTGCCGACCGGAGCGGGCGGCGCATCGTGCGGGTGTGTCTCGGAGCGCGGACTATTGCATAGCCGTCGCACTGCACCAAGCGCAGTCTTGCCGCGCATCCCGCCGCCGCATGGCATGCCGGGCGCAGCCCGCAAGAAGGCGGATTTACCAGCCTCCCCGCGTCGATTATGGTCGCCACTGGATTTTCAGGCAGCGCGGGGGCGCGACAACGGCGTGGCCGATACTGGCGGGGATCAGGCCGCACCGGAAGCATCCGGCGCCGGCAGCGACAGCAAGGACGCGAAACCGCCCCGGCAGCCGCCGTCGGACCGCCTGGAATCCGGCATCTACAAGTTCATCCTGCGATTCTCGCTGCGCGACCAGATCATCCTGACGGGACTCGCCTGCCTGTCCTTCATCCCCTACTACTATTTCCTGAATCTGCCGAAGCTGATCGTCAACCAGGGGATTCAGGGCCAGTCGGGCGGCGAGCCGATCGATTTCCCGATCTCGGTCTTCGGCATGGTGCGCCTGGACCAGGTGCAGTACCTGCTGCTGCTCTGCCTCGCCTTCGTGGGGCTGGTGATCGTGCAGCAGGGCTTCAAGTACGTCATCAACGTCTACCAGGGGATTTCCGGCGAGCGCATGCTGCGGCGCCTGCGCTACCAGCTCTACACCCGCATCCTGCGCTTCCCGCTGCCGACCTTCCGGCGCATGAGCCAGGGCGAGATCATCCCGATCGTCACGCAGGAGGTCGAGCCCCTGGGCGGCTTCATCGCCGAGGCGATCGCGCTGCCGGTGTTCCAGGGCGGGATGCTGCTGACCTCCCTGCTGTTCCTGATGGTGCAGAACCCGATCATGGGCCTGGCGGGGGTCGCTCTCTATCCGATCCAGTTCTGGATCATCCCGAAGCTGCAGCGCCACGTGAACCGCCTCGCCAAGGAACGGGTCAAGAATGTCCGGCGGATTTCCGACCGGGTCGGCGAAACCATCGGGGGCATCCACGAGGCCCATGCCCATGACGGGGCGATCCGCCTGCGTGCCGATTTCACCCAGTACCTGGGGAAGAACTACTGGATCCGCTTCGAGATCTACCAGCGCAAGTTCGTCATCAAGTTCATCAACAACTTCATGCAGCAGCTGGGACCCTTCTTCTTCTATGCAATCGGCGGCTACCTGACGATCAAGGGCGAGATGGATGTCGGGACGGTCATCGCCGCGGTGGCCGCCCAGAAGGACATGGGCGGCCCGCTGAAGGAGCTTCTGAATTTCTATCAGCGCAGCGAGGATGCGCGGATCAAGTACGAGCAGGTGATCGCCCAGTTCGAGCCGGACGGCATCAAGAGCGAGGAATCCCAGGTCGCCAGCCCGGAGACGCCGGTCGACCTGAAGGGCGAGGTTGCGATGCGCAACCTGACCTACAACGACGAACAGGACCAGCCGATCCTGGAAAGCCTCAGCGCCACCCTGCCGATGCCGGCGAAGGTGGCTCTGGTCGGCGGCTCCGGCCGGGACGAGATGCTGCAGCTGATGGCCGGCCTGCTCGTGCCGCATCGCGGCTCCATCAGCATCGCGGGGAACGACCTGTCCAGCTTGCCGGAGGCGGTCACCGGCCGGCGCATCGGCTATGTCGGCCCGACCTCCTACATCTTCAACGACACCCTGGCCGGCAATCTCTATTTCGGCCTTCGCCATCGCCCGCTGCGCGAACCGGACCGCGATGAAGCGGCCGTTGCGAACTGGAACCGCGAACTGCGCGAGGCACATGCGTCGGGCAATTCCGCCGACGACCTGACCGCCGACTGGACCGATTACGCGGCCGCCGGCGCCAAGGATCCCGCCGAACTGCAGGCGATCACCATCGATGTGCTGCGGATGGTGGAGCTGGAGGAGGATGTCTACCAGTTCGGCCTGCGCAGCACGGCGGATCTTGCCGCCATGCCGGACCTCGAGCCTGCCCTGCTGGAGGCCCGCGGCAAGCTGCGGGAGCGGCTGCAGGCGGCGGGCTATGCCGACCTCGTGGAGGCCTGGGACCCGGACAGCTTCAACACCAATGCCACCGTGGCGGAGAACCTGCTGTTCGGGGCGCCGGTGACCGACGAATTCAAGCTGGACGACCTGGGCCAGGACCCGTTCGTCCTGCAGGTGCTGGAGGAGGTGGGGCTGCGCGACCGGTTCCTGAGCCTCGGCTACGAGATCGCCGCCACCATGGTCGAGCTGTTCGCCGACCTGCCGGGGGACCACGAGTTCTTCCAGCAGTTCAGCTTCATCTCGGCGGAGGACCTGCCGGACTATGGCCGCATCGTCAGCCGTGCCTCGACCGAGCGGCTCGACCAGCTGACGGATGCCGAGCGGCAGATGCTGATGAACCTGCCCTTCAAGATGATCCCGGCGCGCCACCGCCTCGGCCAGATCACCCCCGAGATCAAGGACAAGATCCTGGAGGCCCGGAAGCGTTTCGCCGCGGAACTGCCGGAGGCGCGGCGCGGCGGCCTCGCCTTCTTCGATCCCGACGGTTTCACCCGCGGCGCCACGATCCTGGACAATATCCTGTTCGGCAAGATCGCCTATGGCCAGGCGCAGGCCGCCGAGCGGGTCGGCGAACTGATCACCCAGGTGGTCGCGGAGGCCGATCTGCGGGACCAGGTCGCAGGCGTCGGCCTGAATACCCCGGTCGGGATCGGCGGCGGGCGGCTCTCCGCCTCGCAGCGCCAGCGCCTGGCCGTGGCGCGGGCGGTGATCAAGCGGCCCGACCTGCTTCTGCTGTCGGAACCGATGTCGGCGCTCGACGCCGGGCAGGAGGAGCGCATCATGTCCAACCTGTTCGAGAGCTTCGGGGACCATGGCATCGTCTGGTCCTTGCAGAGGCCGGAACAGGCGGGCAAGTTCGATCATATCCTGTTGATCCAGAGCGGCCGGATCGTCGCCCAGGGATCGGCGGAAGAGATGACGGCCGAAGACAGCGCCTTCCAGCGCTACCTGGCCGAGCGGTAGGCTCGCCACCGCGTCGCCCCGCAAGGCGACGAACGCGCAAGGCGAGGAAACGAGGAGGGCAAGGTGAGCCTGCACGAAGAGGTCGAACTGCTGCGCAACATCCCGATGTTCGCGAAGATCGAGCCGTCGAAACTCAAGCTGCTCGCCTTCACCAGCGAGCGGCTGACCTTCCGGGACGGGGAGATCCTGTTCCGCCAGGGCGATCCGGGCGATGCGGCCTATATCATCGTCAGCGGCCGCGCCGCGGTGATCGTGGACACGCCGGGCGGGCAGCTGCAGGTCGCGGAGCTCAAGAAGAACGACTTCGTCGGCGAGATCGCCATCCTCTGCGACGTGCCGCGGACCGCGACGATCGCCGCCAACAGCGAGCTCACCACGCTGAAGATATCCAAGGACCTGTTCTTCCGGCTGGTCACCGAGTTCCCGCAGATGGCGGTGGAGATCATGCGGGTCCTGGCGCAGCGGCTGGAGAAGACCACCACCGACCTGCGCGAGGCCACCGCAAAGCTGAACGCGCAGTCGAGCTAGCGCAACTGCCATCGATATTGCGCCGGAGCAGGGCGCCGTGGAGAATCTGTCTTGAGCCGTCTGGAAAGTGCCATCCGCCGCCTGCAGGCGCAGGCGGCCTGTATCGATCGTGCCGCCTCCATGGTGCGCGACCTGCCGGGCCCGGTCCTGGAACTGGGCCTGGGAAATGGCCGGACCTACGATCATCTGCGGGATCGCCTGCCCGGGCGCGAGATCTTCGTCTTCGATCGGGTGATCAACGCCCATCCCGATTGCATCCCCGACGCGGCGCATATGATCCTGGGGGATTTCGACGACACCCTGCCCGGGATCGAGGCCCGGATTCCGGACAAGGCCGCGCTGATCCATGCCGATATCGGCTCCGGCGACACCATCGCCACCGCCGAGCTTGCCCGGGCGATGGCGATGCGGCTGCACAGCCTGTTGCAGCCCGGCGGGATCCTCGTCTGCGACCAGGCCCTCGAGACGCCGGGCCTGTCGCCGCTTCCGCTGCCGGAAGGCATCCGGCCCAACCGCTATTTCATGTACCGCGCCGACCGGGCCTCCGGTTGACTCCCCGAACGAGAGCCAGGGGGCAGACCGGATGAAATGGCCCCTCTATCGCTTCCTGAACCGCCATGTCCTGCCGCGACACGGGTTGATTCTGCGGAAATATGCCACCGACGGCGACGACGCGACCGAGACCGCGGCGCTGTCGCGGCGGCAGGACGAGGCCGCCGCCCGCCTGCTCGCGGACTGGGCGCGGGCGGCGGGATTTGCCGCAGCCCCGGATGCCGCGACCTTGGCCGACTGGCTCGGGGCGTTCCGCACCCTGCATGCGCAGCGCCCGATCCGCGACAACAAGGGCGGCGCCGGCTTCAATTCCTCGCTCTCGATCTGGTTGACCGCGCGCCTGGCGGCGGCGCAGGCCGTCATCGAGTCCGGCACCTTCCAGGGCCATAGCGCCTGGCTGCTGCGCCAGGCCCTGCCGCAGGCCGAGATCGTGACCTACGACACGGTGCCGGAGAACCTGCTGCACCGCGTGGCGGGCATCGACTACCGGGTCGGCGACTGGTCGGCGCCCGGCGCGCCGCGCCCCGCGGCCGCCCCGGCCGACACCCTGTTGTTCTTCGACGACCATGTCAGCCATGCCCGCCGGCTGCGGGAAGCCCGGGCCGAGGGCTATTCGCTGGTGCTTCTCGACGACGACGTGCCGGCGGATGCCCTCTATGCCACCGGCTGGCCGCCGGCACCCAGCCTGTCGATGCTGTTCGATCCGGACCTCGTGCCCGGCCAGGAGATCGCCTGGCGGCGAAACGGCAAGACGAAGCGGCTCCGGCTGGAGGCGGCCGACCTCGCGATGCGGGAGGCCGTCGAGGGGTTCTGGCACCTGCCCGACCTTGCGCCGGTCAACCGCTATGGCAGCAACCGGGGCATGGTTCTGGTGCGCCTGCGGCCGCCTGCTGCCTGAGCCTGTCTTGACAGTCCCTGTAAGCGGACGGTTAATCGTGGCAACGCGCAATCAAAAGCCAAATAGAGCAGGGGTGGTATGGGAGCGAAATCGGCTAAGGGCAATGCTGTGCCGAAGATCCGCGTCGCCGCGGTCGGCGACGACAAGCGCGATGTCCGCGCTCTTCTTGCCCAGCTCGAGCCGTCCGCAAAGATCGTCAAGGAAAAGAAGCTGGGCGACGGCGACCTGATCGTCATGAGCCTTGCCAGCTATACGGCGCTCAGCGACGCGGCCAAGACCCCGCCGGCCGCGCCCGCGAAACCGGCGCGGTCGCGGGCCGCCGCTGCCAGGCCGGCCGCCGCCGACGGCCCGCGCCAGGCCTCTGTCAGGGTCTGGCGGGAACATCGCGGCATTACCCAGGACGAGCTCGCCCGCCGGGTCGGCCTCAGCAAGTCCTTCCTCTCGGAGATCGAGAACGGCAAGAAGACCGGGTCGATCAAGACCCTGCGTGCGATTGCCGAGGCCCTGGGGATCGACCTGACCCGCCTCGCCGTCTGACCCGTTCCGCCCATGCGGGCGGGTCGGCGGGCTACAGATCCAGTTCCGCGACGACGGGGGCATGGTCGGACGGCGCGGCGAGGCCCCGCATGTGGCGCAGCACCTGGGCATTGCGGATCGCGCCCTTCAGGGCCGGGGTCACCCAGATATGGTCGAGCCGGCGGCCCTTGTCCGCGGCATCCCAGTCGGGCGAGCGATAGCTCCACCAGGAGAAGAGCTTCTCCTCCGGCGGGATCACGGTGCGCACCGCATCGACCCAGTCATGGCTGCGGTACATCCGGTCCATCGCCGCGACCTCCACCGGTGTGTGGGAGACCACCTTCAGCAGCTGCTTGTGGGACCAGACATCGGTCTCCAGCGGCGCGATGTTGAGGTCGCCCACCAGCACGAGCCGGTTGGTCTTCTTCCCCCGGCGGCGGCCGAACCAGTCGGTGATCTCGTCGACGAAGCGCAGCTTGTGGGCGAATTTCGGGTTCACCTCGGGATCGGGCAGGTCGCCACCGGCCGGGATGTAGAAGTTGTGCACTTCCAGCCCGTCCTCGAACGTCGCCGAAATGTGCCGGCAATCCTCCTGCTCGCACCAGAGCCGCGAGGAATCCGCCAGGAACGGGCGGCGCGCCGCGATCGCCACGCCGTTGTACATCTTCTGGCCGTGAATCGAGACGTGGGGATAGCCGGCGTCGTGCAGGACCTGAAGCGGGAAAATCGGGTTGGCCACCTTGGTTTCCTGCAGGCAGATCACGTCCGGCGCCTGTTCGGCGATCAGCCGCTGCAGGCCATCGGCGCGCAGGCGGACGGAGTTGACGTTCCAGGTGGCGATTTTGAACATGGGATGTCGCTTGTCGCTGATGTGGAGGAAAGGGGTTCCGCTCCCGGGGGCCGGGAGGTCGGGCAGGATGCGGCGGCGGCCGCCGCAGGGCAACCCGGCCCGGCGATCCGCCGGTCCCCGGCCGGAAAACCGGCGGCTGCGCGACCGGAGAACGGGACATTGGACAGGGCGGATGCCCGCAGACACAAGAAGACGCCCGGCGAGGGGGACACCGGGCGTCTCCGCGTCTTAGCGACGCTGGCGCCGGGAGGGGAAGCCCGGCGCTATGCAGTCGGTCACCGCATCAGGGGGGTACGGCTGGAAACGACCGACCGACATGAGTCACATATGGTGCCGATCCGCGCCCATTCCAGCGGTCCGCGCGCAGCGGGGCCGCTCACAATGTCGGGATGGCGATCGCGCGGCCTGCAGCGCCGGGCAGCAGGACATCCAGTGGGGAAATGACCGTGATCAACCTGTTCAGTGACACCCAGACCCGGCCCAGCCAGGGCATGCGCGACGCCATGGCCCGGGCGGAAGTCGGCGACGAACAGCGCGGGCTCGATCCCGCGGTGACCGCCCTGTGCAGCCGTGTCGCGGCCCTACTGGGGAAGGAGGCGGCCGTTTTCCTGCCTTCCGGCGCGATGTGCAACATCGTTGCCACCCTGGTGCATTGCCGCCCGGGCGACGAGATCGTTGCCGAGGCGGGCGCCCATATCGTCAATTTCGAGGCCGGCGGCGCCGCGGCCCTCGCCGGTGCGGCGATGCGCACCGTACAGGGCGTGCAGGGGGTCTTCACCGCGGCCGACCTGGCCGCCGCTTTGCGGCCGGACAACCGCTACATGCCGCGCAGCCGGATGGTCGTGATCGAGCAGACGGCCAACATGGCGGGTGGGACGATCTGGCCGCTTTCGACCATCGAGGAGGTGGCGGCCCTTGCGCGCCGGAACGGCCTGGCCACCCACATGGACGGCGCCCGCCTGCTGAACGCCGTGGTTGAGACCGGGGTCCCGGCGGCGGACCATGCCGCCCTGTTCGACAGCTGCTGGATCGACCTCAGCAAGGGGCTGGGCTGCCCGGTCGGGGCCGTGCTGGCCGGGGACCCCGATTTCATCGCCCGTGCCTGGACCTGGAAGCAGCGCCTGGGCGGTGCCATGCGGCAGGCGGGAATCCTGGCGGCTGCCGGCCTCTACGCGCTGGACAACAACGTGGACCGGCTTGCGGACGACCATGCCAATGCCCGGCGGCTGGCCGCCCTTCTGGCCGCGATCCCGGGAATCCGGCAGGATGATGCGCCGGTGGCGACGAACATGGTGTTCTTCGACATCGCCGGGCTGGGTGTCGATGCCGCCGGGTTCGCGACGCGCCTTGCGGCCCGGGGTGTGGAGGTTGTTGCCGTCGGCCCGACCCGCGTGCGCGCCGTGACCCACCTGGACGTCGACGCGGAACAGATCGGGCAGGCCGCGGAGATCATCGCCGCCCTGGCGGCGGAACTGAGGCCAGCCTGACCGGCCGCATGCCGGCAGGTCGCGGCATTGGGGGGCCTGGGCAGGGATGGACTTGGATCTCTCTCGCATCGACGTGATGGTCGTCAATCCGTCGCGGGCCCTGCAGCAGATCCTGAAACAGGTCCTGTGGGATGTCGGCCTGCGTCACCTGCGGGCGCTGCGGTCGGGTGCCGCGGCGTGGCGCGCGATGAACGACCTTCCCGCCGATCTGCTGTTTGTCGATGGCGAACTCGCCGACGGCCCCGGCACGGCCTTCGTCCGTCGCCTGCGCCGCTCCCCGGCCAGCCCGGTCCCCTTCGTGTCGGTCATCGCGACGATCGGCGATCCCACCCTGCAGAAGATCATGGCGGCACGCGACGCCGGTGCCGACGAGGTCGTGACCCGGCCGGTCACGGTGAAGGGTGTCATGCAGAAGGTGGCGGCGGCCATCGAGCGGCCGCGGCCCTACGTCCTGGCGCCGGGCTTCATCGGGCCGGACCGGCGTCACGCCAAGACGGCCAATGCCCTGGCCACGAACCGCCGCAACCCGCTGCGGCGCGATTCCTTCGAGGTGTCGGCAATGCCCCTGCTGCAGATGAAGCAGCGCGGCGAGCGGCAGGAGGCGGAGAAGTTCATCACCGAGGCCAGGCATGTGCTGCACAGCTTTCGGATGACCTGGATCGACGGCGACCTGGACAAGCTGTCCCGGCTGCTGGCGGAGGTTTCCGCCAGCGGCGAATTCGAGGCCCTGCGCCCGGTGCTGCAGGAGCGCCTGCAATCCGCGGCGCGGACCATGGAGGAGCATGGCTATGACCGGGCCGCGGAGATCGCGGGCCAGCTGCTCGACCTGCTGGGTCGCAGCGGCACCTCGGGCCGGACCGCGCAACTCCTGAAGGTGAATGTGGATTCGCTGCGGGCGGTGATCCATGCCCGGCCAGAAGCCGCCGACCAGCTCGCCCAGCAGATCGTCGAGGGATTGCAGCAGCTGGCCGGACCGCCCGGCCGGTAGCCGGCCCGCGCCCCGCCATTCCGGCGGGCCATGCATTGCCCTTCCGGACAGGGATACCCAGTCCGGTCGATCGCGCTATCATGGCGGCAGGCATAACTGGCATTGGCGGCGATCATGGCCCCTATCCGCGATCCTTCAGGAATGAACCGCGAACAGGCCGGGCCGGCGCACCGTTCCGCCCCACGGCAAGGCGCTTGACCGATGGACCGGTCCGCCGGCGCTGCCGGCGAACGCGACGAGGCGGTGGCCCGGCCGCAGGAGCCTGCGCCCGCGCCCGCCACCGATAGCAGGCCCCTTGCGGGCGCTCTCCCCGGCGGGCCGCTGGTGCCGGGCGACTTCGTGCCGCCGTTCGTCGCCCCGGCGCCGCACAATCCGCAGTTCCACCTTCACGCCGTGGCCGGGATGCGGCTGCTTCTGCTGTTCCTCGGCAATGCCGGTGGGCCGGAGGTGCGCGGCATTCTTGCGGCGGTGAAGGGACAGTCCGGCATCCTGGCACAACGCGAGATCCGCCTGATGGTGATCGGGCCCAGGGGGGTCGAGAGCCGGGGTGCGGAAGGCGGCGATACCGCGTTCCGGCCAGCCGACTGCACCTGGATCTGGGACGAGGACGGCAGCATTGCCGCCAGCTTCGGGCTGCAGCGGGACGATCTCGAGACCGGCGGCATCCGGCCGACGGCCTTCCTCCTGAAGGAGAACCTGCAGCTTCTCGCGCGGTTCGACGCGACGGAGCCGACCGGCTTCGCCGGTGCGCTCGGTGCGCTGGCCGCGCAGCTGCCGGCACCGGAGGCCTATCGCAGGGCCGAGTTCCAGGCCCCCGTCCTGCTTGTCCCCGGCGCGCTCCCGCCCGGGCTGTGCCGCGACCTGATCGCGTACTACGAGCGCAGGGGGGGCACGCCCAGCGGCTTCATGCGGGACCATGGCGGGCGGACCGTCGGCCTGCACGACCCGGGCATGAAGCGCCGGAACGATTGCATGATCGAGGATGCGCAACTGCTCGGCGCGATCCGCCGCATGCTGCTGCGGCGGGTGGCGCCCGAGATCCGCAAGGCCTTCGGCTTCCACGCCACCCGGGTGGAGCGCTACATCGTCGCGCGCTACGACGCGGCCGAGGGCGGCTTCTTCCGGGCGCATCGGGACAATACGTCGCGCGGGACCGCGCATCGCCGGTTCGCCATGACCGTCAACCTGAACAGCGAGGGCTTCGAGGGCGGCGAACTCTGGTTCCCGGAATATGGCCGCAGCCTGCACAAGCCGCCGACCGGTGCCGCCCTGGTCTTCTCCTGTTCGATGCTGCACGAGGCCCGGCCGGTGACCGCGGGCCTGCGCTATGCCTTCCTGCCGTTCTTCTATGACGATGCGGCCGCGGAAATACGCCTGCAGAACCTGCAGTTCGTGGCGCCGCCCGCCGAACCGGGCCCTGCCGTCGTGGAACCTGCCGTGCCGGAGCCCGCCTCGCTGGCGCAGGTCGCCCGCAGGCCGGCCGGCGCCGATCCGGCGGACCCTGCACGGGACGCATCCGCGCCGCCGGGCCGTCGCGGATAGCCGGCCGCGGGCGGCTGCGGCGGGTCAGACGTTCAGAAGCAGATGCTCGCGCTCCCAGGCGCTGATCACCTGCTGGTAGGCGTCGTGCTCGGCCTGGCGGATCGCCAGCAGGTTCTCGACGAACGCCTCGCCCAGCAATTCGCGCATCGCTTCCGAGCCTTCCATCAGGCGGATCGCCTCCGGCAGGTAGCGCGGCAGGTTGTAGTCCTTGGCATAGGCATTGCCCTCGTGCGGCCGGGTCGGCTTGCGCTCCTGGATCATGCCCAGATAGCCGCAGGCCAGCGAGGCGGCGATCGCCAGGTAGGGATTGGCGTCGGCGCCGGGCACGCGGTTCTCGATGCGCCGCGAAACCCCATTGGAATAGGGCACGCGCAGGCCGGTCGTGCGGTTCTCGTGGCCCCACAGGGTGTTGATCGGCGCCGCCCAGTAGCGGGTCAGGCGGCGGTAGGAGTTCACGTTCGGCGCCAGCAGCGGCATCGTTGCCGGCAGGTAGCGCTGCAGCCCGGCGATGTGGCTCAGGAACAGCGGGCTGTCCTGTCCGTCGCTGTCGGCGAACAGGTTGGCGCCGGTCTCCGCATCGACCACGCTCTGGTGGATATGCATGGCGCTGCCGGGCTCCCGCTCGATCGGCTTTGCCATGAAGGTGGCGTAGACACCGTGCCGCAGCGCCGTCTCCCGGACGGTGCGCTTGAACAGGAAGGCCTGATCGGCCATGTCCAGCGCATCGCCATGGTTGAAGTTGATCTCGACCTGGGCGGCGCCGGCCTCGTGGATCAGGGTGTCCACGTCCAGGCCCTGCGCCTCGCAATAGTCGTACATGTCCTCGAAGATCGCGTCATATTCGTTGACCGCGTCCACGCCATAGCTCTGGCGGCCGGTCTCGGCGCGTCCCGATCGCCCGGGCGGCGGCTGCAGCGGATAGTCCGGGTCGATGTTCTTGGCGACGAGGAAGAACTCCAGCTCCGGCGCCACCACCGGTCGCCAGCCGCGGGCCTCGTAGAGCGCCAGGATGCGCCGCAGGACCTGCCGCGGCGCCATTTCGACCGGGTTGCCGTCCCGTCGCTGGCAGTCGCAGATCACCTGTGCGGTGGGGTCGCTGTACCAGGGCACCAGGCGCAGGCTGGCCGGGTCCGGGATCAGGAGCATGTCCGGCTCCGTCGCGTCGAACGCCTTCGATTCGACCCAGTCGCCGGTCACCGTCTGCTGGAAAACGCTTTCCGGCAGGCGCAGGCTTTCGTCGGAAATGGCGCGGATCAGCTTGTGGGCGGGCAGGATCTTGCCGCGCGCAATCCCGGCCAGGTCGGGCACCAGGCACTCGACCTCGGAGACCGAGCGCTCGCGCAGCCATTCATCCACTACGATATCGCCCAAACGCGCTCCTCCTCGCTGCGGCCCGTCGGGCCTCCGCCGTCACGGGGCAGCCCCAGCCGTTCGGCCCGCCGCCGCTGGCAGGCTTCGCCGAACAGCCCGAACACCGCCCGGGACAGGGGATTCGTCGCCGCCTGCCATTCCGGATGCCATTGTACGCCGAGCGCGAATCCGGGGCTGTCGCTGACGCGAAACGCCTCGACCGTGCCGTCCGGCGCAAGGGCCTCGACCGTCAGCCCCGGGGCAAGGCGGTCGACACCCTGTCCGTGCAGGGAATTCACCGCCGCTTCCGGTGCGCCATAGCGGGCGCCGATCAGGCTGTCGGCGGCGAAATGCACGACATGGCGGAAACCATAGCGGGTTGCGCGCGGCCTGTCCGTCGCGGCCTCGTGGTCGATGCGGCCGGGGACCTCCGCCAGGTGCTGGTGCAGGCTGCCGCCCAGGGCCACGTTGAGTTCCTGGAAGCCGCGGCAGATCGCCAGCAGGGGCAGGCCCTGGGCCAGGCAGGCATGCACCAGCGGCAGGGTGGTGGAATCGCGGGCCGGGTCGGCCTGGGTGCCGGCGCGCGCCGGCGGGCCGCCATACCGGTCGGGAGCGACATTCGACAGGCTGCCGGTCAGCATAACGCCATCGACCGCGGGAAGCAGGCTCCGGAAGCCGTCGGCACCGACCGCCGGCAGGATCACCGGGTCCGCGCCCAGCGGGTCCTGGATGGCGTCGATATACTGTTCGTAGACGGCATGGCCGGTCGTGGCATCGACCTTGCGGACGCAGGCGGTGACCAGTACCAACGGCCGCGACGGCTGCCCGCCGGTCATCGCCCCGGCCTGCCGCTGGCCGGTGCGGGGTCGGTATAGACGAAAAGCCGCTGCGGCAGCTCCAGGTTGGTCTGCGTGTCCTGCAGGGTGATCGTGGTCTCCTTCCCGGCCGGATCGCGCACCACCCATTGCCGGAGCGCGATGGGGGAATCGCGGAAGACCAGGGTGACCTCGCCTTCCTCCGGGGATTCCGGGTCGGCGACGGTGACCCGGATCACGCCGGCGTCATGGCTGACGCCGCGCAGGTCGGTGTCGCGCTGCAGGTCGACCTCTTCCGCCGTCAGGATCGACAGGGGCGACCGGATCAGCGGCATCCGGTCGGCCTGTTCCAGTTCCTGGTCCACGAACACGACGAAAAGCCCGTCGGCGACGATCAGCAGGGGCACCGGCGGGTCGTACTCGAAGCGCACCCGGCCCGGCCGGCGCAGCCAGACGGTGCCGGTCGCCGTCTGGCCCATATCGTTGACCTGCACGAAGCGGGCTTTCAGTGTCTGGGTTTCCGCAAACCAGGCTTCCACCCGCCCCAGGGCGGCGATGCTGGCCGCATCCGCTTCCGGGATCTTTGCCGCGATGCGGTCCGGCGCGGCGGTCAGCACCGCCATCGCCAGGACCAGGGCGAGCCCGATGGCGCCGGCCAGGCGCAGCAGGCCGCGGCGCGGCGCGCGCCCTGCCCGGAGCGCCCCGGTCGCATCGCCGGGGCCGTCGAATGTCGCTGTCATGTTCTCTCCTGTCCCTGCCGGGAGGCCGGATCGGGCCGCTGCCCGGGTCAGGGCTGTTCGTCGTCGAGAAGGCTGGCCCGGTCCCGGCCGCCAAGCCAGCCCTTGCGCCAGAAATAGAACAGCATCGATCCGGCCATCGCGGCCATCAGCCCGAGGGCATAGGGATAGCCGTAGTACCAGCCCAGCTCGGGCATGTTCCACGGCGATATCTGGGGATTGAAGTTCATCCCGTAAATCCCCGCCACCGTTCCCAGGGGGATGAAGATGGTGGCGATGATGGTCAGCACCCGCATGACCTCGTTGGTCCGGGCGCTGGCGCTGGACAGGTAGATGTCCAGCAGCCCGGTGGTCAATTCGCGATACATCTCGATCATCTCGATCAGCTGCGTCAGGTGGTCCGCGCAGTCGCGCAGATAGACCCGTGTCTTCCTGCCGATATGGGGCATCGTCTCCCGCGACAGGGCGTAGACCACCTCGCGCTGCGGCCAGGTGGCGCGCCGGATGCCCAGCAGGCTCCGCCGCAGGCGGTGGATCCGCCGCATCACGCTGCGGTCCGGGTTGCGCACGATATCGGCCTCCAGCGCCTCCAGCTGCTCGCCATACCGCTCCACCACCGGGAAGAACTCGTCGATCACCACGTCCAGCATGGCATAGACCAGATAGCCGGGGCCCATCCTGCGCACCCTGCCGCGCTGCTTGTAGAGGCGCTCGCGGATGGCATCGAAGCGGCCGCTGCCGGTGGCCTTGACGGTCAGTACGAAGGTCTTGCCGAAAAAGATCGCGATCTGCTCGGACTGGGTCTCGAAGTCGACCTCGGCGACGTCATGGGTGAGGTTCCAGCGCGGCGCCTGGGCCACGATGAAACTGTAGTCCTCGTAGCTTTCCACCTTCGGCCGCTGGCGGCTGCTGACCGCATCCTCCATGGCAAGCTCGTGCAGGCCCAGCGCCTTGCCGAGGTCGGCGATCAGCTCGACATCGCGCAGCCCGTCGATGGCAATCCAGGTCACCGGCCATGCGTCCAGCAGCGCCGGCACCGAATCCGGGCCCTCGAACGGCAGCTCCACGATCCGGTCGGGGCCGTAGCAGAGCACCCGGACCTGGGTCTCCCGCGCATCCGGGTCGCGGATCAGGGTTCCGGGCAGGGAGCCGACCGGCGGTCGCTGCCCGAACCTCGCGCGGTGGCGGGTGGGCGTATGCCGCCCGTCCTGGCCCTCGGTCACGGCCCTGCCTCCCTGTTGCCCATCCCCCTGCCGGCCGGGGTCCCGAAATCCGGCCGGCGGGGCGCGGCCGCTGCCGGTTCGGGCCCTCAGTTCGCCGCCATCTCGTCGATGTCGCGGGCCAGCACCGTGCGCTTGCCGACATGGTTCGCCTTGCTGACGACCCCCTCGGCCTCCATCCGCTCGACGATGCGCGCCGCCCTGTTGTAGCCGATCTGCAGCTGCCGCTGCACGAAGCTGGTGGACGCCTTGCGCTCGCGGCAGACGATCGCCACGGCCTGGTCGTACAGCTGGTCCTCGCTGCTGCCGCCCTTGCCGCCGCCGCCGGCGGCCCCGAGGCCGCCGCCATCGCCGTCGTCGTCGAACTCGTCGGGATCGGCGGTGACGGAGTCCTCATAGCTCGGCTGGCCCTGGTCCTTCAGGTAGGCCACGATCTCCTCCACCTCGCGGTCGGTGACGAAGGGGCCGTGGACGCGCTGCAGGCGGCCGGCGCCGGCCATGAACAGCATGTCGCCCATGCCCAGCAGCTGCTCGCCGCCCTGCTCGCCCAGGATGGTGCGGCTGTCGATCTTGGAACTGACCTGGAAGCTGATCCGGGTCGGGAAGTTGGACTTGATGGTACCGGTGATCACGTCGACCGACGGGCGCTGCGTTGCCACGATCAGGTGGATGCCGGCGGCGCGGGCCATCTGCGCCAGGCGCTGGATGGCCTGCTCGATATCCTTGCCGGCGACCAGCATCAGGTCGGCCAGCTCGTCGACCACGACGACGATGTAGGGCATCGGCGTCAGGTCGAGCTCGATCTCCTCGAAGATCGGGTCCCCGCTTTCCGGGTCGAATCCCGTCTGCACGGTGCGCGACAGGCCCTCCTTGCGGTCCAGCGCCTCCGACAGGCGGGCGTTGAAGCCGGCAATGTTGCGCACCCCCATGTCGGACATCCGGCGATAGCGCTCCTCCATCTCGCGCACCGCCCATTTCAGCGCGACCACGGCCTTCGACGGGTCGGTGACGACCGGGGCCAGCAGATGCGGGATATCGTCGTAGACCGACAGCTCCAGCATCTTCGGATCGACCATGATGAAGCGGCATTCCTCCGGCCCGTGGCGGTACAGCAGGCTCAGGATCATCGTGTTGATCGCCACCGACTTGCCGGACCCGGTGGTGCCGGCGACCAGCAGATGCGGCATCCGGGACAGGTCGCCGATCACCGGTTCGCCGCCGATATCCTTGCCCAGCGCCAGCGGCAGCTTGGCACTGGAATCCTCGAAGGTGCGGCTGGCCAGCAACTCGCGCAGATAGACGGTCTCGCGATCGGCGTTGGGCAGCTCGATGCCGATCGCATTGCGCCCCGGGATGACCGCGATGCGGGCGGACAGCGCGGCCATCGAGCGGGCGATGTCGTCGGACAGGCCGATCACCCGGCTCGACTTGGTGCCGGGCGCCGGCTCCAGCTCGTAGAGGGTCACCACCGGGCCGGGCCGCACCCGCACGATGGTGCCGCTGACGCCGAACTCGCCCAGCACGGATTCCAGCAGCCGCGCATTCTGTTCCAGCGCATCCTGGTTCAGTTTCTGCCCCGTGGAGGGCGGCGCCGGATTCAGCAGGTTGAGCGGCGGCAGGGCGAAGCCGGAACCGTCGCCCGGGCGATCCAGGGCCAGCTCCGGCTGCTTCTCCTTCGCCGCGCGGCGGCCGGTGCGCACCGGCGCGGGCCGTTTCTCCACACGGGCGGCGCGCGGGGCCTCGTCCTCGCTCTCGCCGTCATCGGCCGCGGGCGGCGCCTCGATCCGGCGCGTGGCGGCGGGCCGCGGCAGCGCCTTGACGGCCGGCGCATCCGCATCGCGGTCTGCGGCCCCGCGCAGGCGCTCGCGCAGGTCGGCGAGCCGTTCGCCGCCGCGTCCGACGGCGCGGCCGCCCTCGACCACCCCGCGTGCGGTCCAGCCGGCGCCATGGCCGACGCCGCGGGCCATGCCGCGCCACTCGCCGCCCGACAGCCCCAGCGCGAGGAACAGCAGCGGTATGCAGGCCAGGAAGAAGCCCAGGCCGCAGAGCAGCGGCGCCTCCGACAGGCCGAACCGGTCGACCAGCGGCAGCGCGACTTCGCCATAGACCATGTCGCCCAGCACCCCGCCCAGGCCGCTGCGCAGCGGCCAGTCGTCGAGCCGCGGCAGCACGGCGGCGGCGGCGGCGGCCAGCACCAGCAGGAGCGGCAGGGTCAGCAGGTTGAGCCACCACAGCGGCAGGCCGCGATGCGAGACCAGCCGCCAGCCCCAGGCCAGGGCCGCGACCGGCAGCAGGAACGCCGTCGCGCCGAGCAGCTGGTAGAGCGCATCGGCAACCGTGGCGCCGGCCGGGCCCAGCCAGTTGCGCGCCGTACCGTCGGCGGCCAGGTTCCAGCTCGGGTCCGTGACGTCGAAACTGACCAGCGCCAGGGCGAGCGCCAGGCCGGCACCGAGCAGCGCGAACCCGATGGCCTCCACGGCACGGCGCGACAGGAACTGGCGCATGCCCGCAGGCAGGATCGGTGTCGTCTGGGTCTCGCTGGCACGCATGCTCATGCCTGCCCGCCAGCCTGGGCGGATGGCAGCCGCGCGCCCGGCTCGGACAGCAGCCCGGCCAGCCGCTGCAGCCCGCTCTCGATGGTGGCCAGGTCGTCGACCAGGGCGACCCGCACGAAGGGGGCGCCGACATTCACGCCCGACGCATCGGCCCGTGTGAGATAGGCGCCGGGCAGCACGCGCAGGCCCGCCTCGGTCCACAACCGATGGGCCATGGCTTCGCCATCGCCGACATCGAGCCAAAGGAAAAAGCCGCCGGTCGGGCGCAACACCGCCGGCTCGTAGCGATTGCCCAGGACCCGCGCCGCCAGGTCATAGGCGGCGTTGTAATGCGCGCGCGTCTCGGTCACATGGGCCTCTTCCGCCCACAGCGCGGCTGCGGCCGCATCCAGCGGCAGCGGCAGCGGTGCCCCGCCATAGCTGCGCAGGATGGTGAAATGGTCGAGGATCGCCGGGTCGCCGGCGCAGATGCCGCCCCGCAGCCCCGGCACGCCGGACCGCTTCGACAGCGAATGGAAGACGATCAGGTTGTCCAGTGCCCCGCTCTCCGCCGCCGCCTCCAGGGCGCCGGGCGGCGCCCGGTCGCGGTAGATCTCGGCATAGCATTCGTCGGCGGCGACGACGAAGCCATGCTGACGGGCCAGGGCCAGCAGCCGGCGCCAGTATTCGGCGCTGGCCGCCACCCCCTGCGGGTTGGCGGGCGAGCAGAGGTAGAACAGGGCGGTGCGGTCCAGCAGGGCGGCCGGCAGGGCGTCCAGGTCGGGCAGGTGGCCCGTCGCCGGGGTGGCCGGCAGGAACACCGGCTCGGCGCCGGCTGCCGCCGCGGCGCCGGCATAGCACTGGTAGAACGGGTTCGGGATCAGCACCGCGGGCTGCGCGCCGTTCCGCTGCGGCGGCACGCAGGCCAGGGCGATCTGGAACAGGCCTTCCCGTGTGCCGTTCAGGGCCATCACATGCCGTTCCGGGTCGATCATGCCGGACGGAAGCCGGTAGCGCCGGGTCAGCCAGGCGCTGAACGCCTGCCGCAGGTCCAGGCTGCCACGGGTCGGCGGATACCTGCCGAAGCCGGCCGCCTGCCGGGCCAGGACCTCGGCCACAAGCGGCGGCACCGGCCGGCGCGGTTCGCCGATGGTCATGTCGATCGGCGCCAGGCCGCCCGGCGCGGACAGGCCGTCCAGCAGGCTGCGCAGGCGCGCGAAGGGATAGCCGCCCAATGCGGCGAAGCGCGGATTGAGGTCTAGGTTCTGCATGTCCGGTCCTGGTCCGGACCGCAGCCCGGGTGCCACCCGGGCCATCGCGGCCGAACCGCGCCAGCATGACTGATTCGGCGGGCGAAAAGAAATCCGCTGCCGCCCGGCGCGGGAACGGTCCGGTGCCCCGAAACACTGCAGGGCCGGGTCGCCCCGGCCCTGGGTCGTCTGTCCTGTCGCGGGACGCCCTGTGCCGCCGGCCCCCGGTGCCGGGCGCCGCCGCGAGGGCGCCGCCGGGCCCGGCAACCGTGCCGGCCGCCTGTCGCTAGAGCGCGTCCCCGCCGCTCTCGCCCGTGCGGATGCGCATGGCGCTCAGCATGTCGTAGACGAAGATCTTGCCGTCGCCGATCTGGCCGGTCCGCGCGGCGGCGGCGATGGCTTCCACCACCCGGTCGGCCACATCGGAGGCGACGGCCACCTCGATCTTCAGCTTCGGCAGGAAGCTGACCGCATATTCGGCACCGCGATAGATCTCCGTATGGCCCTTCTGCCGGCCGTAACCCTTCACTTCGGTCACGGTCAGGCCTTCCACGCCCAGCCCCGTCAGGGCTTCGCGAACCTCGTCCAGCTTGAACGGCTTGATGACGGCCATCACCATCTTCATGTGAGATTGTCCCCTTTCCCGTCGGCGGGCGTCCGGCCCGACCAGTCGGGTATGGACAGCTGGGCGCGAACGGTTTTCCTGACCGCGAATGTTCAAATATCATGCCGGATCGAGGAACAGCCGAAAAGCCGGCTTCCGTACGGGGTTGTGGCGGGCGCCGCCTTGCCGCCGGGGGTTTCTGCCCAATGTTTGGGCATGGCCTGCCGGTATGGCGCGCAGATCCGTCGGCATGGCGGGGAAGGAACCGGCAATGACCAATCAGGACCCTGGCGCGGACCGGAGCGGGGCGCGCCCGATCCCGCCCCCGGCGGAAGCGATCCCCGCCGACCCCAAGGCTGTCGACCTGCGCGGCGATATCCTGGTCGTCGGTGCCGGCCTGGTCGGCATGACCATGGCCATCGCGCTGGCCCGGGCGGGGGCGGATGTCGTGCTGGTCGACCGGGCGCCGCTCGACCTGCAGCAGCGGCCGGACTTCGACGGGCGCGCCTCGGCGATCGCGCAGGCCAATGTCCGCTATCTCACGAGCCTGGGGGTGTGGCAGCGGCTGCCGCCGACGGCACCGATCCGGGAGATCCGGGTCTCCGACGGCGGCTCGCCGTTCTTCCTGCACTATGACAGCCGGGCCCTGGCCGGCGAGCTGTCCGGCGAGCTGTCCGGCGAGCTGGCCGGGAAGCCTGCCGGCGCCCCCGCAGCAGCCGAGCCGCTCGGCCGGATGGTCGAGAACCGCCATCTGCGCCTCGCGCTGGCCGGCACGGTCGCGGACCTGCCGGGGATCCGGCTGATCGCCCCTGCGCAGGCGACGGCGCTGCGGCCGGCGCAGGCGGGCGGCAGCCATGTCGACCTGGACCTGGCGGATGGGCGGCGCCTGCGGGCGCGCCTCTGCGTGGCGGCCGATGGCCGCGCTTCGGCGCTGCGCGACATGGCCGGCATCGACGTACAGGGCTGGTCCTACCCGCAGGCCGGCATCGTCTGCACCGTGCGGCACAGCCTGCCCCATGACGGCATCGCCCAGGAGCGCTTCCTGCCCAGCGGCCCCTTCGCGATCCTGCCGCTGACCGATGCGGAGGATTCCGGCGGCGATATGGCGGCGGAGCTGCCGCGCCACCGGGCCTCCATCGTCTGGACCGAGCGGCAGGAGGCCGTGCCCGCGATCATGGCGCTGGACGATGCCGCCTTTGCCGGCGAGGTGGCGCGGCGGTTCGGCGATTATCTCGGCCCGCTGCGCCTGGAAGGGCCGCGCTGGAGCTATCCGCTGTCGTTCCAGCTGGCGCGCCGGCTGGTGGCGCCGCGCCTTGCCCTGATCGGCGATGCCGCGCACAACATCCACCCGATCGCCGGGCAGGGGCTGAACCTGGGTCTGCGCGACATTGACCGGCTGGCAGCCGAGGTGGCGCAGCCGCTGCGCCTGGGCCTCGATCCCGGGGCGCCGGCGGTGCTGCAGCGCTATGCCGCCGGGCGGCGCTTCGACACCGTCCTGATGGGCGTGGTGACCGACGGCCTGAACCGCCTGTTCTCCAACGGCGATCCCGGCCTGCGCCTGCTGCGCGGCCTGGGTCTGTCGACGGTGGACCGCCTGCCGCCGCTGAAGCGATTGCTGATGCGGCATGCGATGGGCGACCTGGTGCTCGGCCTGGGGCGCTGATCCCGGACTTCAGGCCGGCGCCGCGCAGCGCTCCCGCCACAGCGCCCGATAGGTCCGTTCGACGGCCGCGGCATAAGCCGGCCCGTTGAACGGGATCGTGCCGCGCAGCGTCTGTCGCATCTGCCCGCGACCCGCGCGCAGGCCTTGCACGCCGGCGCCGAGGCGGGCCGCCAGTGCCGCGAAGCCGGCTTCGTCCTCCGCGATCCATCGGGCCAGGCCGCAGGCGGCGAGAATCGCGGCCGATGCCCTGCCGGACGGGAAACGGCCGCGCAGGGTGATCGTCGGCACGCCCATTCACAACGCCTCCAGCGTGGTCATGCCGCCGGCCCCCGGCGTGCCGTGTCCTGGCGGCTGTCGAAATCCAGGGTGTAGATCAGGTTGGACCGGGCCAGGGGATGGCCGGGATCGATCCGCAGGGCGGCATCGAAGGCCCGCAGCGCAGGACCCACCTGCCCGGCCTCGCGCAGGGCATTCGCCAGGTTGACGCGATGGCTGGCGGCGCTCGGGTCCGCGGTTGCTGCCATGCGCAGGCAGCCCTGGCCCGGGCCGTCCGGGTTGCGGCCGTGCCTGCATCCGAGGCCGCGATGCGAAGCCCAGCGCGTTCCAGCCCGCGCTGTGCGCCGGGTCCAGGGCCACCACCTGGCGGAACGCGCCCGCGGCGTCGCCGAACCGCTTCGCCGCCATCAGGATGCTGCCGAGGGTGTAGTGGCAGGCCGCCTGCCGTGGTGCCAGGGTCGTCGCCCGCCGGGCGGCGTCCAGGGCGCCGGGCAGGTCGCCCTGCGCCCTGCGGGCGATCGCCAGGTTCCTCCAGGAAAAGGGCAGGCCGGGCCTGTGGCGCAGCACGGCCTCCAGGATCGCCGCGCCCGCCGCCGCCTGGCCGCCCGCCACGAGTCCTGCCGCACGGTCAAGGACCGCGTTCAGGTCGGGTCCCGGTCCCGCGGCAGAGGCCGGGGCCGGGTCGTGCTGCGGGCCGGGCGTATCTGGCGAATCGGGCGGCATGCTGGTCAGCCGCGCGCCACGCAATGCCGCCGCCACAGGTCGCGATAGGCCGCCTCCACCGCCCGGGCATAGGCGGGCGGGTCGTAGGGCGCGGTCCGGGCGAGCGCGTCGCGCATCGCGGTCCGTCCGGCACGCAGCGCCTCGACCCCGGCCGCGAGGCGCTGACCGATGGCGGTGAACCCGGGCGCATCCCGCGCGACCCGGTCGGCCTGCCCGCAGGCGCTGAGGATCGCGGCCGCGATCCTGGCGGACGGGAAGCGGCCATACAGGCTGATCACCGGGACACCCATCCACAGCGCCTCCAGGGTCGTCACCCCGCCGCCATGCGGCACGGTGTCCAGGGCAATGTCGACATGCCAGTAGGCCTGCATGTGCTGTTGCCAGTCGCTGCCCTCGGCAAGGGTGAGGCGGGACGGGTCGATGCCCTGCGCCGCCAGGTGCAGGGCGATGTCGCGGCGCCGCCAGCGGCACCGGTAGTGGTGATCCTTCAGGAACAGCCGGCTGCCCGGAACCGCATGCAGCAGCCCGGCCCACAGGGTCAGGCTGGAGCGGCTCAGCTTCGCGCCGCGCCCCAGATTGCCGAATGTCACCGGAAGGCCATCGGCCCCCCCCCCCCGCCATGCCGCCAGTCCGGCGGGCGGCGCCGGCGCGGGCGGCACCCCGAACGGCAGGTAGCTCAGGGCACAGGGCAGGTCGACGACCGTTTCGGCGAACAGGGCGCGCTCCTGCGCCGGCACCAGAACGGGGTCGGCGAGCAGCGCGTCCATCTGCGTCATCCCGGTTCCGGTGCAATGGCCCCATGCGGTGACCTGAAGCGGCGCCGGCTTGCGCAGGAAGACGCCAAGGCGATGCCCAGGGGTATGACCGGCCAAGTCCACCAGGATGTCGATGCGATCCTGCCGCACAATCTCGGCAATCTCCGCCTCCGTCCGGTCCTGCACCGCCCGCCATGACGCGGCCGCCGCCCGGAAACGCCGGTTGAAGCCATCGTCCCAGTTCCGGGCATCGTAGCAGGTGACATGGAACCGCCCCGGGTCGTGCTGGAGGATGGCGGCGGCAAAAGTGGTGGCTGCGGAATGGATGTTGAAATCGGAGGAGATGTAGCCGATGCGCAGCGGGCGCTCGGGGCCGGGGTCCCGCAGGCGCGCCTCGGCTGGCAGGAGCGCGACCCTGGATGACCTTGCCCAGGCCCTGCGATGGCGCTGTTGCGAGGCGGTGTCCTGGAGCGGGTCGAAGTCCAGCGAGAAGATTTCCTGGAGCCGGACCAGCCGGTTGTCCGGAGCGCAGGCCGCCGCGTGCCGCAGCTCGCCGGCGGCCCAGGCGACGAGCCCCATGTCGCGCCGCGTGATCGCAAGGGACAGGTGCGGCTCCCACAGGCCCGGTGCCGCAATCGCGGCCTGTCGATAGCAGGTTTCCGCCATCTGCAGCTGGTTCGCCTGGCGGTGCAGCCGTCCCAGATTGAGCCAGGCATCGGCATGCCCGCTGTCGCAGGCCAGGGCCCGGCGATGGGCGGCGAACGCCTCGGCCCTGCGATAATCCTCCCGCCCGTCCGGCAGTCGCGACAAGGTCAGGCCCAGGCTGTTCCAGGCCCTGCCATGGCCGGGATCACGGGCGACGGCCCGCCGCAGGCTCACAACCGCCCGCTCGGGGCACCCGGAAGCGAGTTCGCTGACCCCCAGGTTGAAGAAGAGGTCGCTGTTGTCCGGTGCGAGATCGACGGCCCTTCGCAGGGCCGCCACGGCGCCCGGCCGGTCGCCGCGGCGGTGTCGGGCGACGCCGAGGTTGCTCCACAGGTAGGGATCGCTGCTTGTGCCCGCGGCCTCTTCCAGCACGGCGATGGCCTCGCCCAGGCGGTTCGCCTGCAGCAGCGCGGCACCCAGGCGGGCCAGGTCGGCGGTCGATCGCGACAGGGCGCCTGCCGGCGAACCTGCTGCCGGCGCCGGCGCGCCCTTGTCCGCTGCACCCGTCATGCCGGTTGCCGCTGGCCTGTCAGGGCAGGGCGGCGCAATGCCGGCGCCATAGCTGCCGATAGACCGCTTCCACGGCCCTGGCATAGGCCGGCGGGTCGTAGGGAATGGTCCGGCGCAGGGCGTCGCGCATGGCCTCGCGCCCGGACCGCAGCGATTCGACCCGCGACGCCAGGCGCCCGGCGATGGCGACGAAGCCCGCCGGGTCCTGCGCGACCAGGTCGGCATGGCCGCAGGCCGTCAGGATCGAGGCGGCGATCCGGCTGGACGGGAAGCGGCCGTACAGGCTGATCACCGGCACGCCCATCCACAGCGCCTCCAGGGCGGTGACACCGCCGCCCTGGGGCAGGGTGTCCAGGGCGATATCGACGTTCCAGTAGGCGGCGAGATGCCCGTTCCAGTCGGTGCGGCCGGCGAACAGCAGCCGGGCGCTGTCGATCCCGCAGGCGGAAAACTGCAGGACGATGTCGCGCTGCCGCATCCGGTCCTCGTACTGCCGGTCCTTCAGGTAGAGCCGGCTGCCGGTCACCGCGTGCAGCACCTTGGCCCAGAGCTTGATGCTGTCCGGCCCGGCCTTGCCGCCGCGGCCCAGCGCACCGAAGGTCACCGGGGCCGGCCCGGCGGCGGGGATCGCCGGGCCGGCATGACCGGCGGGCGGCATCGCGGGGGGCGGGGTCTGGAACGGCTCGAAGCCGAGGGCGCAGGGCAGGTCCACGACCGTTTCCGCGAACAGGTGGCGTTCCGCCGCGGGCACCAGGACCGGGTCCACCAGCAGGGCGTCCATCTGGCGCATGCCGGTGCCGGTGCAATGGCCCCAGGCGGTGACCTGGACCGGCGCCGGCCGTCGCGCGAAGACGCCCAGCCGATGGCCGGCGGTGTGGCCGGACAGGTCGACCAGGATATCGACACCGTCCGCCCGGACCTGTTCGGCAACGGCCTGGTCGGACAGCGGGCCGATCGGGCGCCAGGCCTGCGCCGCCGCGCGGAACCGGGCAGTAATGCTGTCCTCGCCCGTGTCGCTGTAGTAGCAGGTGACCCGGAAGCGGTCCCGGTCGTGGTGCAGGATCGGTGCGGCAAAGGTCGCGGCCGCGGAATGCACCTTGAAGTCGCCGGAAACATAGCCGACATGCAGCGGCCGCTCCGGATCGGCAGGCGGCGCGGCCGCAGGTCGGGCGGTCGCCGGCAGGGCCGGCATGGCGGCATGGCGTGCGGCCCATTTCTGCCGTTCCGCCTGCTGGCTGGCGGTGTCCTGCCGCAGGTCGAAATCCAGGGTGAAGATCAGGTTGGTCTGTGCATCCCGGTAGCCGGGATCCAGCCGCAACGCCGTCGCGAAGGCCGCGAAGGCGTCGTCGATCCGGCCGACATCGCGGTAGATATTGGCCAGGTTGTTGTAGGGCATCGCGAAGTCCGGCTGCGCCGCGATCGCCTCGCGCACCGCCGCAATCGCCCGATAGGGCAGGTTCTCCGCATAGAAGATGGCGCCGAGATTGTTCCAGGCATGGCCGTTGCCGCTGTCGCAGAGCAGCGCCCGCAGATAGGCGTCGCGCGCCTGGACCAGCCGTTGCGTCGGATCCTCGTCGGACATCCGGCTGAAGCAGAGGCCCAGCCCGTTCCAGGCCGCGCTGTGCGACGGCTGCCGCGCGACCGCGTCCCGATAGGCGGCGGCCGCCGCCCGGTGCTCCCCGCCGGCAGACAGGACATTGCCCAGGTTGTAGTGGAACTCCGCATGCCGCGGCGCCAGGGCGACCGCCTGGCGGATCGCGTCCAGCGCGCCGGTCAGGTCGCCCAGGGTCTTCCGCACACTGGCCAGGTTGTTCCAGGCGCCGGGCAGGCCGGGCATCCGGGCCAGCAGCGCCTCGAGCATCGCCCGCGCCTCGCCGAACCGGCCGGCCATGATCAGCCGCGCCGCCTGGTCGTTCACCCGGTTGGCCTCCGCCGCCGGGTCGGCCGGCTGGGCCGGCTGGGCCGAGCTTGCCGCCAGGTCGTTGATGCGGATCTCGGCCATCGCCGCCGGGTCAGCCCGCGGTGCCGGTGCGCTCGGCGCACCAGCGCCGCCAGAACAGCCGGTAGCCCTGCTCGACGGCACGGGTATAGGCAACCGTATTGCCGATCGGTGCCGCCGCGATGACCTGCCGCAGCCGGCCGCGCAGGTCGGCCAGCCGTTGCGGCGCCCCGGCCAGCCGGGCAGCCGTGGCGACATAGTCCTCCGGGGTATCGGCGACCAGTTCGGGCAAGCCGACATTCGTCACGATGGCCGAAGCGATCCGGCTCGATGGCACCTGCCCCATCAGCGCCACCACCGGCACCCCCATCCACAGGGCCTCGCAGGTGGTGATCCCGCCGCCCTGCGGGAACGGGTCCAGCGCGATATCGACCTGCCCATAGGCCGCCATATGCTCCAAATGCCCGCTGCCCGGCAGCAGGGTCAGGCGACCGGGATCGATTCCCCGGTCGGTGAACCAGCCCAGCACGCGGGCCTTCTGCGCGGCATCGTCCAGGGTGCGGTCTTTCAGGACCAGCCGGGCCTGCGGGGCCGCCTGCAAAAGCTGCGCCCAGCAGTCGATGGTGCGGGTGGAGATCTTCGAGATCCTGTTGAGGCAGCCGAACGTGGCGAAGCCGTTGGACAGGATCGGCGACGGCCCCACCGGCGGCGTATCCTGTGCCGCCTGGTAGCAGATCGGCGCGGGCAGGTCGTGGACCTTCTCGGCATAGAAGCGGCGCTCTTCCGGCCGCACCAGCACCGGGTCCGACATGTAGTAGTCGATGGTCGGCAGGCCGGTGCCGACATGGCCCCAGGCATGGGCCTGGACCGGCGCGGGCTTGCGCGCCAGGACCGGCAGGCGGTTCCCTGCGGTATGGCCCGACAGGTCGATCAGGATGTCGACCTTGTCGCGCCGGATCTGCTCCGCCATCTCGTCGTCGGTCATGCGCAGGCAGTTGTGATAGACGTCCGCCATCTCCCGATATCCGGCGGTGGTCCGGTCCGGCCGGTCGACGCTGGAATAGAGGATCAGCCGGTGCATGGTCCGGTCGTGGTTGTAGAGCACCGGCCCGAAGGCGATCTCCGCGGAATGCCGCTTGAAATCCGCCGAGACATAGCCGAGCACGAGCGGGCGGTCCGGGTCGGGATCGTTGGCATGCGGCAGGATGGCGGCCCGGTGCCGGGCGCCGTACCGGCGGTACCATTCGTTGCGCTCGGCCTGTTGCGATTCCACCGTCGCCGCCGGGTCGAAGTCGCGGGTGAAGATCAGGTTGGAGAAGGCCGCGTCCAGGTCCGGATCCAGCGCCAGCGCGCGTCCCAGATAGTCGATCGCGTCATGGTAGTTGCCCTGGTCCTTCAGCATGGTGCCCAGGTTCGCCCAGCTCTCCGGCCGTTCCGGGTTGAGCTCCAGGGCCTTGCGAAAGGCGGCCTCCGCCTCCTCGTAGCGCATCTCGGCCTGCAACAGGGTGGCCATGTTCAGCCAGGCGCTGTCGTCGTCGGGTGTCAGGTCGAGGACCCGGGTGAACAGGCGGCGGGCTTCGGCAAAGTCGCCGCGCTTCAGCTTCGCCCGGCCGAGATTGTTGTAGGAGCCGGGATGGTCGGGCAGCAGCTCCACGGCCGTCGCGAAATGCTGCTGCGCCTCCTCCATCTCGTCGACTTCCTCCAGGGCGGAGCCGATATTGTTGTGCAGGCGCGCCTCGCCGGGCAGGTGCTTCAGCCCTTCGCGATAGGCGGCGATCGCCCTGCGGATGTCCTTGCGGCGCTGGTGCAGGTAGCCGAGGTTCGTCCAGGCATAGCCGTTCGCCGGCTGCACCCTCAGGGCCTCGCCGATCGCCCGCTCGGCGGCCGCATAGTCCTTCCTGCCCAGACAGGCCGCGCCCAGCGCGTTCAGCGCCTCGCCATCGTCGGGCAACAGCGCGGCGGCCTTGCCGAGGAGGTCGATCGCCTGGTCCAGATCGCCGGCGCGGAGCGCGGCGATCCCCTGGTCGCGCATCTGTTTCGGGCCCGCCGCCCGGTCCGCCTCGCCGCCCGGCGCCGGGGTCGGGGTGGGGGCCGGGGTCGGGGCCGGGGTCGCTACCGGGGCCGGCGATTCCGCCTCCGCGGCTGCCGGCTCCGACCGCGGATAGCCGCGCTTCTCCAGCGCCGCTGCCCGGCGCCGGCAGGACCGGGCGAGGCCGGGCGCGCCGTTGCGCTCATGGTGGTGGGCCAGGGCGGCAAGGACGGTGCCGTCGTTCGGATCGGCAGTCAGGCGGTCGATCAGCGCCGCGAAGCTCTGCGGGGGGTCGGGCACCGGCAGCGGGTCGTGCAAAACGGATATCCTGTCGTCGATCTGGTCGGGGACTGCTGTTCTGGCGTCTCCCCGCCCGGGACTCAAGGGTAAAGCGCGCGGCGAAGCAGCGGATCCTCGCGGATGCCGGGTCGCCGGGGGCGGTCATCATCGCCCGTGACAGCGCTTCCCCCGATCATGTAGATTGCGCCGATTCAAAGGCCCGGCCCGGCGCGGGCGGGCCTGTTCCGGGCCGAGCCCCGCCCTGCGGCGGGGGCGGCCGGTCCCTCCCGATCGGTCGGATCCTTCATGCCGGGGCGATGGCCGGGCTCTTGCGGGCCCGGGCGGGGCCCGGCCGGGAAGAGTTGTTGCATGCCGTCACGCTACATTCTGGTGACCGGTGCCGGGTCCGGCATCGGCCGGGCCATCGCCGAGGCGCTGATTGCGGACGGCCATCACGTGGCCGCCGCCGGCCGCCGTCCCGACATGCTGCAGGACCTGGTCCCACCGGCCGGGGCTGGCGCGGGCGGCACCGGTCCCGATGGCGATCCGCTCTGCCTGGTGGAGGCCTGCGACGTGTCGGACCGGGTTGCGGTGGACCGGCTGTTCGCATCCCTGGCGGCGCGCTGGCCGCGCCTCGACGCGGTGGTGCATTGCGCGGGAATCTATGGCCCGATCGGGCCCTTCCACCAGACCGACCCCGACGACTGGCTGGGCGCGATCACCAACAACCTGTTCGGCTTCTACCTGGTGGCCCGCGCGGCCGTGCCGCTGCTGCAGGGCGGCCGGCTGCCGCGCATCCTGGCGATTGCCGGCGGCGGGGCCTTCACCCCCCTGGCGCGCTGTTCCGCCTATGGCAGCGCCAAGGCCGGCATCGTCCGCCTGGTGGAGACGGCGGCCGGCGAACTGGCGCCGCTGGGCATCGCCGCCCTGGCCCTGGCGCCGGGCTTCGTGGCGACCGAGATCCACCGCGAGACCCTGCGCGCCGGCCCGGAGAAGGCGGGGCAGGACTATTACGACTTCACCCTGGCGCGGCTGAAGGAAGGCGCGGTGCCCATGCAGCTGGTGGTCGATTGCGCCCGCTTCCTGCTGGGCGATGCCGCCCATGCCCTGACCGGGCGGACGATCAGCGCCAGTTTCGACCCCTGGGCGGAGCCGGAATTCCTCGATGCCCTGCCGCTGCTGGCCGGGGCCGAACTCTATCGCAGCGAACGGGTCAACCTGCGGCACCTGCCGGCGGCGGACCCGCTGCGCGAGGCATTGACACCGGCGCAATCGCGGACATACGTGGCGCGGCACGCGGCGCCGGCCCCGGCCCCGGAAGAGGGGGGACCGGAAACCGGGGCGCCGGAGAAGGACAGTTCTGTGGAGGATGGCATGGGCGCAGCAGCGCAACAGCCGGCGCGCAAGCGCGGTGGGCTGCATGGCTGAGCAGGGAGCGTCGGCCCTGGCGGGGGCGATGCCGGCGGGCGGGAACGACGACCTGGCCTGGCGGCTGTACCGCGCCGCCCTGCAGATCCGCCGGATCGAGGAAATCCTGCTGGAGCGCTATCACGAGGCGTCCGAGATGCGCTGCCCGATGCATTTCTGCATCGGCCAGGAGGCCGCGCCTGCCGCCCTGGCGGAGCATCTGCGCCCGGAGGACGCGGTCTATACCCATTACCGCAGCCACGGATACTACCTGGCCAAGGGCGCGCCCCTGGCGGCGATGATCGCGGAGTTCCACGGCAAGGCCAGCGGCGCCAATGGCGGCATGGGCGGCTCGATGGAGCTGGCGCATCACGACAGCCGCTTCTACAGCGGCGCGATCGTCGGCGGGCCGGTCGCCCTGGCACTGGGCCATGCCTTCGCGCAGGCCTATTGCCGCGAGCCTGCGCTCACTGTGGCGGTGACCGGCGACGGCGCCTTCGACGAAGGCATCGGCTTCGAGGTGCTGTCCTTTGCCGCCCTGCACCGCCTGCCGCTGCTGGTGCTCTGCGAGAACAACGGCTATGCGGCGCATACCTCGCTGGCGGCCCGCGGTGCGCCGGACCTGATCTCCTCCCGCGCCCGCGCCTTCGGCGTGCCGGTCCATGTGATGGACGGCAACGATGCGCTGCAGCTGGCCGGCCGGCTGGGCGGGATCTGCGACGGCATCCGGGCCGGCGGCGGCCCGGTGTTCTGCGAGGTGCTGACCTATCGCACCTGCAGCCATGTCGGGCCGGAAAGCGATGACGGGCTCGGCTATCGCCCGGCGGACGAGGTCGCCAAGTGGCGCCTGCGCGACCCGCTGCTGCACCTGGAGGCCGTGCTGCGCGGCCAGGGTGTCGCCGACGGCGCGCTCGATGCCCTGCGGCTGGAGCTGGATGCCGAGATCCAGGCCGCCTATGCGGCGGCCCAGCAGGCGGCCCCGCCGACCCTGCACGACCTGCAGGCCCATTCCGCCGCCGCCGGCGATTCGGACGTGGCGATCCCGTTCATCGAGGTGGTCGAGACCGCCTTCCGCGGCGGCCAGGCGGAAGCCCGGCTGGAACCCTATTGAGCCGCGCCCGTGCATATCTTCCACGGGCCGCTGACGAGGCACCCATGAGCAATCCTGCCGCCGCCGGCAAACCGCACCAGATGGCGACCCGGCCGATGACCTATGCCGGCGCCCTGAACGACGCCATGGACCAGGCCCTGTCCGCCGATCCCGGCGTGATGGTCTATGGCATCGGCGCCGACGGGGCGGGCGGCATCTTCGGCACCACGAAGGGCCTTGCCGAACGCCATGGCGGCAATCGCGTGTTCGACGTGCCGATCGCCGAGCAGGCGCTGACCGGCCTGGCCGGCGGCGCCGCCAATGCCGGGCTGCGGCCGGTGCTGGTGCACCAGCGGCTGGACTTCATGCTGTACGGCGTGGACATGCTGGTGAACTGGCTGAGCATGTGGCGCTTCATTTCCGGCGGGCAGGCGAAGCTGCCGCTGACGATCCGCGCCATCGTCGGCAAGGGCTGGGGCCAGGGGCCGCAGCATTCGAAGAGCCTGCATGCCTGGTTCGCCCATGTGCCGGGCCTGCAGGTGGTGATGCCGGCCACGCCGGCGGATGCCAAGGGCCTGCTGCTGGCCAGCATCTTCAGCGACGACCCGACCCTGGTGATCGAGGGGCGGCAGCTCTATGCGATGACCGAGGAGGTGCCGGTGGCGCCCTACCGCCTGCGCCTGGGCAAGGCGGCGGTGCGTCGCGCCGGCACCGATGCCACAATCGTGGCAATCGGCGCCATGGTGCCCGAGGCGCTGGCCGCGGCGGAGCGCCTGGACCGGGCGGGCCGCTCGGTGGAGGTCGTCGACCTGCGCTGCCTGGCGCCGCTCGACATCGACACGGTCATCGCCTCGGTGCGCCATACCGGCCGCCTGGTGGTCGCCGATCCCGGCTGGCAGCGGTTCGGCGCCTCCGCCGAGATCGTCGCCGCGGTGGCGGAGGCCCTGGGGCCGGACATGAAGGCGCGGCCGAAGCGGGTCACCTGGCCGAACGGCCATTCGCCCACCAGCGCCCATCTGGAATCGGCCTTCTATCCCGGCGCCGCCGAGATCGAGGCCGCCTGCCGCGCCGTCATCGAGGGGTCCGATGCCTGAGGCGCCGCAGCCCGGATCCGGGGTCAGGGTCCCGTTCAACTACCTGCCGGAGCAGTTCGCGCACCCGGAGCCGATCCTGCAGGCGATCGCCGGGGTGGTGGCCAGCGGCGACTTCACCCTCGGCGCCGTCGTCACCGCGTTCGAGTCGGCCTTTGCCGCCAAGGCCGGCGCCCGCCACGCCATCGGCGTGAATTCCGGCACCGACGGGCTGAAGCTCGCCCTGCGGGCGGCGGGGACCGGCCCCGGCGACGAGGTGATCACCGCGGCCAATACCTTCGTGGCCTCGGTCGGCGCGATCGCCGAGCTGGGCGCGCGGCCGGTCTTCGTCGATGTCGACGACAGCCTCTGCCTGGACCTGTCGCAGGTCGAGGCGGCGATCGGACCGTCGACCCGGGCGATCATGCCGGTGCATCTGAGCGGCACCATGGTGGACATGGCCGAGCTGAACCGCATCGCCGGCCGCCACGGCATCGCGGTGGTGGAGGATGCCTGCCAGGCCTTCATGACCCAACAGGACGGCCGCCAGGCCGGGACCTGGGGCCGCGCCGGCGTGTTCTCCATGCACCCGCTGAAATTCCTGAACATCTGGGGCGATGGCGGGGTGATCGTCACCGACGATGACGGGCTGGACGCGCAGCTCCGCCTGCTGCGCAACCACGGCCTGGTCGACCGCGACACCGTCGTGCTGATGGGCTGCAATTCCCGCCTGGACAGCCTGCAGGCGGCCGTCGCGCTGCAGATGCTGCCGCAGGCCGACGCGATCGTGGCGCGGCGCAATGCCATCGCGGCGCGCTATGACGCGGCCCTGGCCGGGCTGCCCGGCCTGCGCATCCCCCGCCGCCACCCGCAGGTCCGCCATTCCTTCGTCACCTACCAGCTGTTCTGCGACCGGCGCGACGCGCTGGCGGCGCAGTGCGCCGCGCAGGGCATCGAGGTGAAGATCCACTATCCGGTGCCGATCTACCGCCAGCCGGCGCTGGCGCCCTACCTGCCGGCGGGCGCGCGCTTCCCGGAAACCGACCGCCAGGCGGCGCAGACCCTGACCCTGCCGGTGCACCAGTACCTGGACGACAGCCAGGTCGAGCATGTCGTCGCCACCCTGCGCGACTTCGCCCTGGATGACTCGAAGGCGGGCGGCCGGGAGGCGGCGCAATGAGCGGGCCCGGCGGCGGCGCGCCGCAGATCCTGTTCCAGGACCAGGCCGCGCAGGCCGCGGAAGAGGGCGCCGACCTGCAGGCCGCCCTGGCGCGCGGCGTGATGGACGGCGGCTGGGTCGGCGGCCCGCTTGTCGCGGAGCTCGAGGGCGCCCTGGCTGCCGCGCTGGGCCTGCCGCATGTGGTGACGGTCAGTTCCGGCACCGATGCGCTGATGCTGGGCCTGCTCGCCGCCGGCATCGCGCCGGGCGACGAGGTGATCACGCCGCCCAATTCCTTTGTCGCCTCGACCGCGGCGATCCGCCATATCGGCGCCGTGCCGGTGTTTGCCGACGTGGCGGCCGACATCAACATCGACCCCGAAGCGGTGCGCCGCGCGATCGGGCCGCGCACCCGGGCGATCATGCCGGTGCATCTGGGCGGCCGCGTCTGCGACATGGCGGCGATCGGCGAGATCGCCGCGGAACACGGCCTGCTGGTGGTGGAGGATGCCGCCCAGGCCTATGGCTCGAAGTTCCAGGACCGCCTGGCCGGCACCTTCGGCGATATCGGCTGCTTCTCCACCCACCCGGCGAAGAACCTGAACGGCATCGGCGATGGCGGTTTCGTGGCCACGCGGAATGCCGCGATCGCCGAGCGGATCCGCCGCCTGCGCAGCCATGGCACGACGCCGCAGGGCGTGGTGGAATTCGGCTTCGTCTCGCGCCTGGACAATGTGCAGGCCGCGGTGCTGCTGATGCGGCTGGGCCGCCTGCCCGCGGTGGAGCGGCGCCGGCGGCGCAATGCCGGCCTCTACATGGAGCTTCTCGCCGGCAGCCCGGTCGGCTTCGTGCCGGAGCGCCAGCACGAATACCACACCTGGTCGACCTTCCGCGTCGAGGCGCCGGACCGCGACGGGCTGGCGGCGCATCTGCGCGACGCCGGCATCCAGACGGCGATGCACTATCCGGTGCCGATCCACCTGCAGCCCGCCGCCGCCGGCCTGGGCGGCAAGGCCGGCGACTTCCCGGAGACCGAGCGCCAGGCCGCCCTGACCCTGTCCCTGCCGGTCCACCAATGCCTGGACGAGGCCGCCATCGCGCGGGTCGCCGAGCAGGTCCTCGCCTACTACGCCTGACCCGCGGGTCCGTCCTGCCGCATGTTCAATCGATTGAGACCGGCATCGGGATGGGCCACCGTGCCTGCCGCCACCATCGTCACCCGCGGGCCCGACCCGCGGGTCCATCCAGCCCCCATGCTCCATCGATTGAGACCGGCAGCGAGATGGGCCGGGCGCCCCGTTTCGCCCCGCACTACCCCCGGCTGAACACCCGGGCGGTGTTGTAGACGGTCATTGCCAGCGATCGCGCATGGACCGACTTGGGGTCGTCGAACAGGTCGATCCCCGGCGGGCAGAACGGGTTGCGATAGTTCGTGCCGCCGAACCGGTAGCGGAGGTCGGGCTTCAGGCTGGGGCAGAGCAGGACCTCGACGATCGGCCGGACCGCGTCGCCGGATTCGGGTGCCCGATGGGTCACGGCGGTCGGATCGAACAGCAGCCAGGTGCCGCTTGCGCCGGAGATCGTCTGCCGCTGGCCTTTCAGGTCGATCAACTCCGAACCGAGCACCGGCCCCGCTTCGCCGGTCAGGTAGAGCAGCAGCTTGCAGATCGATTTCGGCAGGTTGTCGGCATGCCATTTCTGCGGGCCGCCCTGGAACGCCCCATGGGTCTGGTAGCAGCGCACGTTCAGCACCGTCCAGGGGGTCTGCAGTTCGCGCTCGATCTCCTCCCTGGACGCTTCCAGGAAGCCCATCAAGGCCGCCCGCTGCGCGTCGTCCGGCGCGAAATAGGACTGGTTCCGCCGCAGGCTTTCCAGTTCATGTTCCTTCAAGACCGTCTCGAAGCCGTCGGCGCGGCAATCGGCCCGTTCGAACTGGAAGGGCCGGTTGCGGAAGATCGATTCGATCGCGGGCCGCCAGGTGTCGGCGATTCGCCCGGTGGCATAGCCGTAGGACAGGAAATGGGTCGGCCGGCCGTCGGCGCGCAGCGCCCAGACCATGTCGGCATGGTACTCCCAGAGCAGGCCGTGCAGATGGAACAGGCCGAGCCGCACGTCGCGGGGCTCCAGGTTGGGCAGGTCCCGCGGGTGCCAGGCCGCGGCATTGGCCGCGGGAATCCGCTCCCCGACCATGCCGATCGACCGCGGCGACACCAGCCCGTCCCCGCCGGCGGCCAGGGCAGCGGGATCCGGCTGTCGCACGGCCTCGAAGAGGCGATAGGCGGCCATGTCCCGCTCGATCGCAGGGATGCCGGCATGCCGCTGCAGGATCGGCCCCGGCTCCGCCGAGGCAAGCTGGAAGCCGGCCTGCTCGAGCGTGTCGCGGATGGCGACAGGGTCATGGCGATCGCGCCGCAGCTTGAGGACCAGGCTGCCGCCGGTTTTCAGAAGATGGCCGATCGCGCCGATCGCCGGTGCCAGGGCGAGATCGTCTGCCACCGCCCCGTCGCACAGGACCGCCAGCTCGATCGTCCCCGCCGGCAGGGGCGGCGGGCTGGCCGGGTCCGCCGGCCCGTGCAGCCGGGACGAATGCGGCGCCGCCGGCCCGGCCTGCGCCCAGAAGGGGTGCAGGAAGGGCCCCGGCGCGCCGTCGCCGCCAAAGAGCAGGCAGCGCGGCGGCAGCAGCAGGTTCGCCGCCAGGGCCGCCGCGGCATAGCCGGGCGATGTGGCGGCCATGCCGGAGCGGCGCAGCCCGGCGAACAGGCTCTCCGCATCGGCCCGGAACGCCGCCGGATCGGCATGGCCCACGAGGTTCTCGACCAGGGCGGACATTTGCATCTGGCGGCCGTCCGCCATCGCCGTCAGGCCCGGAAACGGCCCGAACAGGTCCCGCCCGGCGGTCAGGCGGTCCAGGACGTCCGTGGCGGCTGCACCGGGGCGGCCGCCGGGCAGCAGATCGCCGTCTGCGATGCCCTGCCGGACAAGCCGGATCGCCCGGTCCGGTCCGCCCGCGGCGCGCATTGCGGCGCCGGCAAGCGCCAGGAGGAAGGGTTCCGAACCGCCGTCGACAAGCCACGCCAGGGCCTGTTCCAGCCCGTCGGGATCGCGCTCCAGGACGGCCTCCCAGAGCGCCCGGTGCGCCGCGTCGTAGGTCAGGCCACCGGCCGGCAGCCGGTCGCCCCACCCGCGGTCCGCCTGCCCCTCGTCCCTCTGTCCATCGAAGATCGGGTTCTGCTGCACTTCGGCTCCTGTCGGCGCGTTCTACGGAGACGGTCAGCCGCGGCCCGGCTGCCGCTCCACCCAGTCCCGCCACATCCGGCGATAGGCGTCTTCGACCGCCTGAGTATAGAGCGCGACATTGCCGACGGGCGAGGCCGCGAATCGCGGCCGAAGCTCGCGCCGCAGCCGGCGGAGCAGCTCCCTGTTCGCGGCCAGGCCGCGTGCCAGCGCGACATAGCCGGCCTTGTCCGACGCGACCAGGCCAGGAAAGCCGAGCGCCGAGAGGATCGCCACGCCGAGGCGGCTGGCCGGGATGCGGCCTGCCATGGCAATCACCGGCGCGCCCATCCACAGGGCCTCGCAGGTGGTGGTGCCGCCGCAATAGGGGAACGGGTCGAGCGCGATATCGACCTCGCCATAGGCTTCCAGGTGCCGGATATGCGGGGTCTCGCCGCGGAACACCAGGCGTTCCGGGGCGATGCCGCGGGCGGTCATGACCTGGCGGAAGCGCGCCTGGTTGGCGGGGTCCTCCATCCGCGCGCCCTTCAGCAGCAGGCGGCTGCCCGGGGTGCCCTGCAGGATCTCCGCCCAGACCTCCAGCACCTCGCCGGACACCTTCGCCAGCCGGTTGAGGCAGCCGAAGGTCACCGCGCCAAGGCTGTCGGCCGGCAGCGGCGCGACGTCCGGCGCGTAGTGCGGCGCCTCGAAACAGAGCAGGCAGGGCAGGTCGGCGATCTCCTCGGCATAGAGATGCCGCTCCGCGGCCGGCACCAGGTAGGGGTCGGCGAAGAAATAGTCCATGGCCTCCAGCCCCGTGCTGGTGGCATGGCCCCAGGCCGTCACCTGGACCGGCGCCGGCTTGCGGGCGAAGGCCAGCAGCCGGTTGCCGGCGGTATGGCCGGACAGGTCGACCAGGATGTCGATGCCGTCCTCGCGGATGCGGGCCGCCAATGCCGCATCGGACAGGTGCCCGACCCGAAGGAACCGGGTCTGCTGGACGAACATGGCGGTCCGGAAATCCTCGCCCACGGTGGTGGAATAGCAGGTCACGTCGAACCTGCTCCGGTCATGGCCCAGCACGATCGGGCCGAACAGGGCGGAGGCGGAATGCACCTTGAAGTCGGCGGAGACATAGCCGATCCGCAGCTTGCGATCGAGCGTCGCGGGATTGCGATGCGGTTCGCGTTCCGCGAACAACGGGCGCTCGTGCCGCTCCTGCCACAGCCGTCGCTCGGCCTGGTGCGCGGCGACGTCCAGGTCCGGCAGGAAATCCAGGCAGAAGATCAGGTTCGAATGATTGCCGGGGGCGGCGGGATCCACGTCCAGGGCGCGCCGCAGCAGCGCCACCCCCTCCGTCACATGGCCCTGGTCGCGCAGGGTCAGGGCGAGGTTCGCCATGGCGTCGGCATAGTCCGGCTTGAGCGCGATGGCCTGGCGATAGGCCGCCGCCGCGGCCGACATGTCGCCGGTGAAGCGCAGGGCGCTCGCCAGGTTGTTCACCAGGCCGGGCTCGTCCGGGCGAATCGCCACCGCGCGGCGATAGGCCAGGATCGCCGGCTCGTACTGCCGGCAGGCGAGCAGCGCATTGCCATGCGCGCAATGCAGGTCCGGATCCTCGGGCGACAGCTCCGCCGCCCGGGCGAAGAACGGCAGCGAGTCCTCGATGCGCCCCAGGTGACGCAGGCAGTTGGCGATGCCCAGGGCCGGCGCGTGCCGGGAGGGCGCGGTCCGGGCGGCGTCCTGATAGGCCGCCAGCGCCTCCTCGAACCGATGAATATTGGCCAGCGCATGGCCGAGATTGAGGGGCGGGCTCGGTTCCGACGGGGCCAGCGCCGCCGCGGCACGGAAATGGCGCGCGGCCTCGGCGAAGCGCTCCCGGCCGAACTCGAAGGCGCCGGCGCAGACCAGCAGCTGCACATTGTCCGGCAGCGCGGCCAGCATCTGGCCGTAGAGGGCTTCCGCCTCGGCATCCCGCCCGTCGCTCTGCAGCGCGCGGGCCCGGGCCAGGCCATCGGTCAAGGTCTGCATGTGCGGGGCTACCTGCGATCGGCATGCGGGGGTGGCGACGGACCGCGATCGGGGACGGCGACGGCGCCCCGGTCGACGATCGGGACCGTTTAGCCCGGCCGCCCGGCGGGCCGCAATGCCGGGCAGCGCCGGCGCCCGGACCGGCGACCGTGCGGCCAGGGGGAAATCTTCCGGCTAACGTGGCATTTCTGCACCAGAACGGCGCAGCCGCCAGGACCATGGCCCGGCGGCTGCGGACGGTCTGCCCGGCGCCCCGGGCCGCTACCTGAATACCCCCGCAGGCCGCGCCGTCAGCCGCAGAAAACCGCCATTGAACGCAGCGGCGGGCGCGGATGGCACAGCGGGCGAGGCGAAGCGGGCAGGTCCACCCGCCCCAGTACAGTATTCCGCGCCGGCGCCGGCGCGGCCTGCAGGACGGTGCCGGGGAGGAAATAAAAACGGCCTCAATCAGCCGCTTAGACTGCTTGCGGCCCCAAGACGATCTGGATACTATGCTCGCATCTTTGCCGCACATGGGGCCGAGGCGCTCGCTGCGTCCCTGCTGGTGCCAATGCGAATTTTCAGGTCAGGGGATCGACAACGATGACCACAGTCACCATTACCGGCACGACCGGCTCGGATTCCGTAACGCTTTCGGCTGTGGCGACGCAGGTCATCTGGTCGTCGGCCAACGGCGGCGACCAGATCACGTTCACCGCCAACAGTGACACCGAACTCCTCGTCGCAACGGCGGCGGGCAACTACACCCTGATCAGCGGCGGCGGTAACGACAGCGTCGGCTTCTCGGTGGCGAACTCGACCCGGGTCTCCGGGATCGAAACCCTGATCGGCTCGACCACGGTCGACCAGATCACGATCTCTGCGGCCTCTACGATGACCGCGGCGAATATCGAGACACTGATCGGCTCGGCCAGCGCCGATGCGATCACCCTCTCCGCCGCCAACACCATCACTGTCGCCGCGCTGGACACCATCATCGGCTCGGCCAGCGCCGAACTCGTGACCCTCAGCGGCGCCAACACGATCGTCCGCGCCGCCAATCTTGACACCGTGATCGGCTCCGCAAGTGCCGACAGCGTGACCTTCTCCGCCGCGAACACGGTCACGGCCGCCCTGCTGGACACGATCATCGGCTCGGCCAGCGCCGACCTGGTGACTCTCAGCGGCGCCAACACGGTCGGCGCGGCCGCCAATATCGACACCCTGATCGGCTCCAGCAGCGCCGATAGCGTGACCTTCTCGGCCGCCAATTCGGTGACGGTGTCGGGCGTTGAGACGCTGATCGGCTCCGCCAGTGCCGACCAGATTACCTTTTCTGCTGCCAACACCGTCACTGTCTCGGCGCTGGACAGCATCATCGGTTCGGCCAGCGCGGAGCTCGTGACCCTCAGTGGCGCCAGCACGATCGTCAGCGCCGCCAATCTCGACACGCTGATCGGCTCCGCCAGCGCGGACAGCGTAACGTTCTCCGCCGCGAACACGGTGACGGTCGCCCTGCTGGACTCGATCATCGGCTCGGCCAGCGCCGACCTGGTGACTCTCAGCGGCGCCGACACCGTCGCCAGCGCAGCCAATATCGACACCCTGATCGGCTCCACCGGCGCCGACAGCGTGACCTTCTCGGCCGCGAATTCGGTGACGGTGTCGGGCGTCGAGACGCTGATCGGTTCCGTCAGTGCCGACCAGATTACCTTTTCTGCTGCCAACACCGTCACTGTCTCGGCGCTGGACAGCATCATCGGTTCGGCCAGTGCGGAGCTCGTGACCCTCAGTGGCGCCAACACGATCCTCCGGGCCGCCAATCTCGACACGGTGATCGGCTCGGCCAGCGCGGACAGCGTGACCTTCTCCGCCGCTAACACGGTGACGGTCGCCCTGCTGGACACGATCATCGGTTCGGCCAGCGCCGACCTCGTGACCCTCAGCGGTGCCAGCACGGTCGGCGCGGCCGCCAATATCGATACCCTGATCGGCTCCAGCAGCGCCGACGCGGTGACCTTCTCGGCCGCGAACTCCGTGACGGTCGGCGCCGTCGAGACGTTGATCGGTTCCGTCAGCAGCGACCAGGTGACCTTCTCCGGCGGCAGCACTGTCACGATCAGCGCGCTGGACACCTTGATCGGCTCCTCGAGCTCGGAACTGGTCACCCTCTCCGGCGCCACCACGATCGGGCAGGCGTCGAACCTCGACACGATCGTCGGCTCCGCCAGTGCCGACTCGATCACCTTCTCCGGCGCCAACACGGTGACCGTGGCGAACCTCGACACGGTCATCGGTTCGGCCAGTGCCGACCTCGTGACCTTCAGCGGCGCCAATACGGTCGCCCGGATGGCCAACATCGACACCCTGGTCGGCTCCAGCGGTTCCGATCTCGTTGCCTTCTCGGCCGCCAACACCATCACCGTGTCCGCCGTCGAGTCGATTTTCGGCTCCGCCAGCGTCGACCTGGTGACGATGAGCACTGCCGGTTCGGTCACGACGACCGCACTGGACACCCTTATCGGTAGCACCGGCACGGACCAGGTCAGCTTCTCCGCGGCACAGTCGACGACGGTCTCCGCGATCGAGTCCCTGATCGGCTCCGCGTCGAACGACCAGGTCACCCTGTCCGCCGCGACCACGGCCACCATCACGTCGATCGAGACCCTGGTCGGCAGCGCCTCGGCCGAAACCATCACCCTCACCGCCGCGGCGTCGGTGACCGCGACGGCGATCGACACCCTGATCGGCTCCTCCGCGACCGAGAACATCACCCTCGGCGCCGCGCAGTCCTCCGGCATCTTCAACCTGCTGAGCGGCGACAGTGACGTGCTGGCCCTGGCGGCCGGCGGCAACACGATCTCGGCCTTCAATATCGACACCCTGCTCGGCGGCGGCGGCACCGACAACGTGACCCTCGGCGGCGCAAGCTCCCAGTCGGTCACCGTCTCGGCGATCGAGAGCCTGATCGGCAGCACGAGCATCACCGAGCAGATCACCGTCAGCGCTGCGTCGACGATGACCCTGGTGAACATCAACAGCGTGATCGGCTCGGCCAGCAACGACCGCATCACCCTCAGCGGCGCGGCCACGTTGACGGCCTCTGCCCTGGACACCCTGATCGGCAGCGCGAGCGCGGAAACGGTCACCCTGACGGCCGCGAGCACGATGAACGTGTCGGCCATCGACACCCTGATCGGCTCGGCGAGCGCCGACCGCGTCACGTTGAGCGCTGCGAACACCATCACGATCTCCGCCCTGGACACCCTCGTCGGCTCGGCCTCGGCGGAGCTGGTGACGATCAGTGCCGCCAGCACCCTCACGACCGGGCTGATCGACACCCTGATCGGCTCGGCCTCCGCCGACCAGATCACCTTGAGCGGCGCCAACACGATCTCGGTGTCCGCCCTGGACACCCTGATCGGCTCGGCTTCGGCGGAGCTGGTGACGATCACCGGCGGCGGCACGGTCACCGTGTCGGCGCTCGACACGATCCTCGGCACGGCATCGGCCGAGCAGATCAACCTGACCACGGCGACGGCGTCGACGGTGTCCGGAATCGACACCATCCTCGGCTCGGCCAGCAACGACGTGATCACCCTGTCCGGCACCAACACGGTCACGGTTTCCAGCGTCGACACCATCATCGGCAGCACGTCGAACGAGTATGTCACTGCCACCGGCACCTCGATGACGATGCGGGCGTCGGCGATCGACACCCTGGTCGGCACGACGGGCACCGACAACGTGACCCTCGGGGCCACGCAGACGTCGGCCCTGTATAACCTGCTGGCCGGCACCGACACCCTGACCCTGGCCGATGGCGGCATCAACACCCTGTCGACCTTCAACGTCGAGAGCATTGTCGGCGGCAACAGCGCCGACAACATCACCCTGGGCGGCGCCAGCGGGCAGTCCGTCACGGTCGCCGCCGTCGAGACCGTCACCGGCACCAGCGCATCGGACCAGGTCAGCTTCTCCGCCGCGTCGGCCACGACCGTCAATGCCGTCGACATCCTCGTCGGCTCCGCCAGCAACGACGTCATCACCCTCGGCAGCGCCTCGACGGTCACCGCGACCCTGATCGACACGCTGATCGGCAGCTCCGGCACGGACTCGGTGTCCCTCGGCTCCGTCAGCAACAACACGATCACCGTCGGTGCCGTGGAATCGGTCGCGGGCGGCCAGCTCAACGACCAGGTCAGCATCTCGGGGGCGGCGAGCCTCTCCCTGTCCGCGGTTGAAACCGTCGTCGGCACGGTCTCGGCCGAGCGGGTCTCCCTGTCGGGGGCCGGCACGGTCACCGCCTCGGCGGTCGACACCCTCATCGGCAGCACGGCCGTCGAGCGGGTGCTCATCAGCCAGGCCAGCACGATGTCGGTCAGCACCATCGACTCGGTCATCGGTTCGGCCAGCGCCGACAGGATCACCCTGTCGGGCGGCGGCACGGTGACGGTCTCCGCGCTCGACACCCTGATCGGTTCCGCGTCCGGCGACATGGTGAACCTGACCGCCGCCAGCTCGATGCTGGTCGCGAACCTGGACACCGTGATCGGCTCTGAAACCACCAACGACAACATCACCATCTCGGCCGCCGCGACGATGTCGGTCACCTCGCTGGAAACCATCACCGGCACCACGGCCCTGGAATCGATCACCATCGCCTCCGGCGCCTCGACCCTGCAGGCGACCCTGATCGACACCCTGGTCGGCAACGCATCGGCGCAGACCGTCACCCTCAATGCCGCCCAGACGAGCGGCATCATCAACCTGCTGGGCGGCAGCGACAGCCTGACCCTGGCGGGCGGCGGAACCAACAGCCTGTCGGTCTTCAACACCGAGACCCTGATCGGCGGCGGCAGTGCCGACAATATCAGCCTCGGCGGTTCGGCCAACAGCATGGTGGTGTCCGCGATCGAGACCCTGACCGGTTCGGCCACCGCAGAGCAGGTGACGTTCAGCGCGGCCAACACCACCACGGTCGTGGCGATCGACACCCTGATCGGCTCGGCCTCGGCCGAACTGGTAACCCTGTCCGGGCCCAGCACGGTGACGGTCACGGCGCTTGACACCCTGATCGGCGGCATTTCGGCCGACCAGGTCACCCTGACCGGCAACAACACGACAACGGTCGGCGCGGTCGAAACCCTGATCGGCAGCGCCTCGACCGAAGCCATCACGCTGAGCGGCCTGAACACGATCACGGTGTCGGCCATCGACACCCTGACCGGCAGCGCCTCCACCGAAGTGGTGAACATCACCGGCGACAGCACGACCACGGTCAATGCGATCGACACCATCCTCGGTGTTGCCAGCTCCTCCAACATCCGGGTCTCGCTGACCACCGCCACCACGGCGACGGTGGGCAATATCGACACCGTCATCGGCACGGCATCGGCGGACCGCATCACCCTGACCGGCGCCAACACGGTCACGGTCTCGACACTCGACACCCTGACCGGCTCGGCCTCGACCGACCTGGTGACCCTGAGCGGCGCCAGCGCCATGCAGGTGTCGAACATCGATACCCTGGTGGGCTCGGCCTCGACCGACAACATCTCGCTCAGCGCCGCCACGACGATGACCATCGCCAGCATCGAGACGCTGACCGGCACCCTGCTGACCGAGCAGATCACGATGACCGGCGGCGGCACGATGTCGACCAGCCTGATCGATACCCTGATCGGCAGCGCCACGGCGGACAATGTGACGATCACCGCGGCCCAGACCGGCGCGGCCTACAACCTGCTGGGCGGCAACGACACCCTCGTGCTGTCCACCGGCGTGAACAGCCTGTCGGCCTTCAACATCGAGACCCTGATCGGCGGCGCCTCCACCACCGACACGATCACCCTCGGCGGCGCCAGCGGCAACACGATCACCATCGGTGGCGTGGAAACCCTGATCGGCAGCGGGAACAACGACCTGGTCACCCTGTCGGGCGCCACGACCCTGCAGATCTCCTCGGTCAACTCGCTGATCGGCAGCGCATCGTCCGACTCGATCAGCATGTCGGCCGCCAATACGGTGACCATCAGCGCGATCGACACGATCACCGGCTCGGCCTCCAGCGAATATGTCACCATGAGCGGTGGCGGAACGCTGCGGTCCTCCGCGGTCGAGACCATCGTCGGCAGCAGCGCGGTCGAGAATGTCTCGATCACCACCGCCCAGACCGGGGCGATCGTGAACCTGCTGAGCGGCAACGACATGTTGACCCTCGCCGCCGGCACCAACACCATCTCGGCCTTCAACATCGAGACGATCGTCGGCGGGGCATCCGCGACCGACAACGTCACGATCGGCGGTTCCGGCGCCAGCAGCACCCAGGTCTCCGGCGTCGAGACCCTGAACGGCTCCGGCAACAACGAGCAGGTGCTCTTCTCGGGGGCAGCGACGGTCACGGTCAGCTCGGTCGAGACCCTGCTGGGCGACGCCAATGCCGACCAGATCACCGTATCCGGCGGCGGCACCGTCACGGCCGCACTGCTGGAAACCTTGACCGGCTCGGCCTCCGCCGACTGGGTCAACCTGAGCGGTGCGGGCACCCTGTCCGGCTCGCTGCTGGACACCATCATCGGCACCAGCGGTGCGGACGGCATCACCCTGACCGCAGCCCAGACAGGCGGCGTCTACAACCTGCTGGCCGGCAATGACGCGCTGACCCTGAACAACAACGGCACCAACTCCCTGTCCGCCTACAACATCGAGACGATCACCGCCGGCACCGGTGCCGACAACGTGACGCTCGGTGGCGCAAGCGGCCAGACGGTGACCGTGTCCGGCGTCGAAACCCTGGTCGGCAGCGGCAATTCCGACCTCGTCACGCTGGGTGCCTCGATCACCGGGGCGATCGTCAACCTGCTCGGCGGCAGCGACACGCTGACCCTCGCGGCCGGTGTCAATCGCCTCAGTGCCTACAACGTGGAGACCATCTTCGGCAGTGCGACCCTCGCGGACTCCGTCACCATCGGTGGCGCATCGGCGACAAGCACGACCGTGTCCAGTGTCGAGACCCTTATCGGCTCGACCGACGCAGACCGCACCGTGACGGTCTCCGGCGCCTCCACGATGACGGTCTCCGGGATCGACACCCTGACCGGCTCCGCGAATGCCGACCTGGTGACCCTCAGCACCGCAACGACGATGACGGTCAGCGCCATCGATACCCTGACGGGTTCGGCCTCCAGCGAGTACATCACGCTCGGTGCCGGCGGACAGACCATCAACGCCAGCGGCATCGAGACCCTGGTGGGCAGCGCGGGCAATGACGGTGTCACCCTCGGTGCCACGACGACCAGCGCGGTGATCAACCTGCTGGGCGGCAACGACACGCTGACCCTCGCCAACGGCGTGAACACCCTGTCGGCGTTCAATGTCGAAACCATCACCGGCGGGACCAGTGCCGCGGACAATGTCACCCTCGGCGGCAGCGCCGGCCAGACGGTCTCGGCCGGCGGTGTGGAAACCCTGACAGGCACGGCTTCGGCAGACAGCCTGACGATGACCAGCGGCAACAACCTGGTGATCGGCTCCTCCGGTGCGGACACCATCGCCCTCCAGTCGGGCGGCGGCGTCGATGCGGTCGGCTACAGTTCGCAGCTCGACGGCGGTGCATTCGGGACCAACTCCGGTTTCGACACGGTCAGCAACTTCCAGACCGGCACCGACAAGCTCCAGGTCATCAACAACAGCACGCTGGAAAGCGCTGTCGACAAGAACGGCGACAGCAGCCTGACCCTCACGAGCCGGGCATCGGGTGCCGTCAACCTCAGCAGCGACGAGGTCGTCTACCTGACCCAGACGGTCTCCAGCGGCAACCTGGCATCGAGCAACTTCAGCGACTTCCTGACGGCGCTCGGGAGCGTGTCGGGTACCGGGCCGGCCCTCGTCGTCGCCAACGACGGAACCAACTCCGGGCTGTACTACCTCAACGACTTCGGCTCCGGGACGATCAGCGCATCGAACGTCCGGATGCTGGGGCTGTTCAACTCCACGGTCCTCACCACCACGGACCTCACCCTGCCGTAAGTCCGGCCCCGGGGTCCTACGATCGGGGCGGCGCCGCGAAAGCGGCGCCGCCCTTCCCTTTTTCCGGCAGTCTCGGTTTCGCACTGCCTTTCCGAACCGCCAGACATATACAGCCAGGATGTCAGAGCAGAGGGAAATACCGGCCGCATCCCCGGATCCCCGCCACGACCCGGACGACCCGCAATCCGCAATCAGGGAAGCGATCGACGGGTATCGCGACCGGAGGGACAGGGAAAGCGAGGCAAGCCTGGCCCGGCTCTGCTCGGCCTATCCCCATATCGCCGCCTCCCAGGCAGCACGCCTGCAGATTGCCGGCGAGCGGGACCTGCCGCTCATGATCTACGACACGATCCTGCCGGCCTGGCGCAACGAGGACGGGGTCGGGATTTTCAACAATCTCGCCGTCCTGGCATGCCAGCAGGACGATTACGATCAGGCATGGCGCTGGGTGCGTCACGCCCTGGCGGTGGACCCCAGGGCGGGCGGCGAACTGGCCTTCCAGGCCGGCAAGACCGCACAGTATGTCGGTAACCGGATCGCCTTCTGGCGCGGCCTCGAGGCGGCGAAGGCGGTCGCGCCCGACGATATCCGCTACTGGTCCGCCAGCTATGTCGAGACCGCCTTCCGCAGCCACCCGGACGCCGCGCAGGCTGGCGGACCGGCGACCCCGGCGCCGATGCCCGACAGCGAGCGCCCGGACCGGCCTGCCATGGCGGAACAGCCCGTGCGGATCGCACTGGTGGGGCGGGATTTCGACAATATCGCCTCGTTCAACCGGCTGTATGGCCCGTTCCGCCACCTGCCCGCCCTGGGCTTCGACATTGTCTGTGTCTCGATCCGCAACAGCTTCAACCTGGACAAGGCGCATATCCCTGGCTTCGTCTACCATCACGTCCCGGAGAACGACGAACCGGCGCTGACCGCGAAACTGCGGGAACTCGCGCCCGACATCATCTTCGACCTTGTCAGCCATGGCGCACCGACCGCCTATCTCAGCTACTTCCGGCGCCCCGCACCGCTCATCCTCGGCTGGGCTGGCAGCGGGATCTCCTCGGGAACGACAGTGTTCGACGGCTTCGTCACCGACCCCATCCTCTGCCCGAACGGCGCAGAGCGGCATTACTCGGAGCGGATCGTCAGACTGCCCGGGCCCAGCGTCACGGTAGAGCCCCTTGCCTCCTACCCCGACAGCAGCGGACTCCCTGCCGACAGGAACGGATTCGTGACCTTCGGCGCCTATCACAGGCTGTCGAAGGTGACCCCGGATGCCATCGACCTCTGGGGACGTATCCTGGCAAAGCTGCCCGGCAGCCGCATGGTGCTGAAAACCGCCTTCGCGGAATCACCGGTCGTTCAGGCCAGTTTCCGGCAGCAGATCGCGAACCATGGGATATCCGGGGAACGGATCGCGATCCAGCCAATGACCCCGCCGCCGCATCACCAGACGGTGGTCGCAAACACAGACATCACCCTGACCCCATTCCCGGAACAGGGTCTGGTCACCGACTTCGACCATCTCTGGATGGGCATTCCGACGATTGCCTATGCGGTCGACGACAGGCCCTGCGCGCGCCTCACCTCGGCCCTTGCAACCGCAGCCGGCGCGCCGTTCCTGGCAACCCGGACACCCGAAGAGTATGTCAATCTCGCGGTCGACCTCGCCACCGACAAGGGCTACCTGAACCGTGCGCGCAAAAGCTATCGGCCCAACCTGGTGGCCGCAGGCATGACCGACCATGCCCGCACCGCGGGGATGATGGCCGAAGCGATCCGCTCGCTCTGGCGGGACATCAGGGTGGATGGCCGGTCAGCGGGCTGACGTGACGCCGCCCCGCAACCCCATGCAGTACCGCACCCACATCCGCCGATAGGCCGACTCGACCTGCCGCGCATAGCCGGCATTGTCCCCAAGCGGCGAGGCCAGCAGCAGCTGCCGCAGGCCCGCCCGGATCGCGGCCAGGCGATCCGGATCGGCGGCGAGCCCGCAGATCGTCGCGATATAGGCATCGACCGAGCCGGTGATCCATTCCGGGCAGCCCAGGCCCGCCAGGATGGAGGCTCCGTTCCGTGCCACGGGCACGTCGCCGCACAGGGTGACGACCGGAACGCCCATCGCAAGCGCCTCGCAGGTGGTGACCCCGCCGCAATGCCGGAACGTGTCGAGGCAGATATCCACCTCGTCATGCATCACGAGCTGTTGCAGGCGGGTCGACTCCCCGCGAAGCTCGAGCCGTTCCGGCCCGATCCCCGACTCCCCGAACAGGTCCAGAAGCCGTTGCTGCAGCGTCGGGTCGACCAGCGAACTGGACTTGATCAGCAGCCGGCTGTCGGGGACGGCCCGGAGAAGCCGGGCCCAGCTCCGCAGGCAGGCATCGGACGCCTTCGCCAGGCGATTGAAGCTGCCGAAGGTGATGAAGCCATTGCGCTGGCAGGGTGCGGGCCCGACCGCCGGCAGATTCTCCGGAAGACGGAAACTCAGGACACAGGGAAGCTCGACGATCTCCTCGGTATAGAAGTCACGGTTCTCCCACGGGACCAGCCAGCGATCGGCCAGCAGATAGTCCATGGACAGCATCCCCGTGCTGGTCGCGTAGCCCCACCCCGTTGCCTGAACCGGCGCGGGGCGCCGTGCGAAGACCGGCAGCCGGTTGCCGGCGGAGTGACCCGAAAGATCGACCAGGATATCGATCCCGTCCTTGCGGATCAGGGCAGCCAGGTCGTCGTCCGACAGCAAATGGACCCTCCGGAACCTGTCGGCACGCGCGATGAACTCCTGCGTCCTCAGGTCCTCCACATGGGAACAGGAATACAGGGTGGCATGGATGCTCGCCCGGTCGTGGTTCAACAGCACCGGGCCGAACCCGTCGGAGGCGGAATGCCAGTTGAAGTCGGCCGACACATAGCCGACACGCAAGACCTTCCTGTCCGGGTCGGGAGGGGCCTGGAAGGGCGCCGCGGTGCCGAGGAACGGCGCCTCGTTCACCTCCTGCCAGTGCCGGCGTGCCGCCGCCTGTTCCGCCAGCCCTGCCTCCTCGTCGAAATCCAGGCAGAGAACAAGGTTCGAATGGACCCCCGGCCATGGCGAGCGCAGTGCCAGGGCCCGCACGTAGAACGTCTTGGCCTCGCCAACCCGTCCCATCTGGAGGAGCGCCCCGGCCAGGTTTCCGTTCAGATCGGGATCGTCGGGAAAGGATCTCAGGGCATCGCGATAGACAGCCTCCGCCTCGGCAAGCCGGAACTGGTGCCGCAATGCGCCCCCGATATTGTTGATCACCCCCAGATCGTTCGGGCTCAGCTCAAGGGCCTTGCGATACTCCGCCTCGGCCTCGGCATAGCGGCGCATCCTGATCAGCAGGTTCCCGAGATCGACACGCAGATCCGAAGATTCGGGGTTCGCCTCGACCGCCTTGCACAGGTATTCGATCCCGGCCTCCGACCGCCCGGAACTGGACAGGAAACTGCCCATGTTGCGCAGCAGGGAGGCCGAACCCGGATTCTCCGCCAGGCCCCGGCGGAGCGCCTCCTCGGCCTCGGCCTGGCGGCCCAGGGACAGAAGCAGCATCGAAATATGTTCGTACAGCGGCCCAAGTTTCGGCGACAGGCTCACCGCCTTGCGGAGAGTTGTCACTGCTTCATCCACCCGGCCAGAGGCGCGCAGGAAATCGCCGAAGCCGATCAGGTAGCTGACATCGTCGGGCGCCCGTTCCCCGGCCTGGCGATAGAGCTCCCGCGCCTCTGCCATTCGCCCGCCCTCCTGGTGGGCGCGCGCTGCCCGGACAAGTTCAAGGACGGTCTGCATTTCGGCCCCCGCTGCTTACTCGTGGCTGCCGCCAAGCTGCACCCCCGAAAAAGATAGCGGGGCGCGCGGTATGGCGAAAGCGGTGCGGGACCACCGCCTTCGGCATCCTCAATCCACCCACATGGCATCCCGCCGGCCATTGCAGGCATGCTCCCAGGCCGCCAGCAAACCGGTCTTGAGGCCGCGTGCAAGAACCTGCGGTTGGGTGAACGGCGCCGCCGCCAACCGCTCCCGCATCGAGAACCGCAGGCTGCGCAGGAAATCCGGCTGACCGGCAAGCATCACCGCAGTGTCGATATAGTCGGGAACCGTGGCGGAGACCATGCTGCCGATCCCGGCCGCGCTGGCGGGCAGCAGGGCCGCTCGGCAGCAGGGCCGGTCGTCAACCACGTGGATCATGGTAGGCACGCCCATCCACAGGGCATCGAAGGCCGTCACCCCCCCGGTCTGCGGGAACGGCTCGAGCGCAATGTCGGTCTCCCCGATATCCCTCAGGTACTCCGCCTCGGGCACAGCGCCCCCGAACGACAGGCGCCCGGCATCGATACCGCCGGCGGTAAAGAACCCGCGCAACCGGGCTGCGACCCCCGGATGGCTCACGTTGGAATTCTGAATCCGCAGATGCGCGCCCGGCACCCTGCGTAGGATCTGCAGCCAGGCCTCCAGGCTTGCCTGCGTGATCTTCGACACCCGGTTGAACACGCCGAAGGTCACATGGCCCTTGCGCAGCAGCGGCGGCTCGACCAGCGCCGGCGCATGGCCCAGCGAGGGCACCGCGAACGAAGGCACGGGCAGGCGCACCAGGCACTCCGAATAGTGCCGCTCGCTGCCCACCGGCGAGATCAGCCCGTCCGTGAGCATATAGTCGATCCAGGGCACGCCAGAGGTGATTCCGCTGGAAATCCAGCCCATCTGCACCGCCGCCGGCCGGCGCCGCAAGGCGATGAACACCCGGCTGTTGCCGTGGCTCACGAGGTCCAGGATCATGTCGAAGCGCAGCGCCGCAAGGGCCTCAGCCAGGACGTCCGGGTCCTCTGCCGACACCTCATGGACCTGCAGCCCGGCGAGGGTGTCGCGGATCGCCGCGCCGCCCCTGATCGACACCAGCGAAACGTCGATCTCGCCGCCATGGATATGCGGGAAGGCATCGAAGGTCCGGTTGAACGAGGCGTGATTGCGCAAATCCCGCACCAGGACGCCCAGCCGCAACGGCCGCCCGGCAAAGGGCTGCGGCGGGCCGCTCAGCTGGCGCACCGGCGGCTGCGCGCTCCACCAGGCCAGATGGTCCGCCAGATGGGGCCGGGGATCCATGTCGCTGAACTCCCGCATGGTGAACAGCAGGGAACGCAACGGCGCCGATTGCGGCAGGGTCAGCAGGCGGGTCCGCAACTCCTGCTTGGCCTCCTCGTGCTGGCCGTGCTGGATCAGGAAGTCCGCCCATGCCGCCTCCCCGGAAAGGTCCTGGTATCCCGCGGCGACAGCCTGGATGTGAAAGCGCCGGGCGCTCGCCAGGTCGCCGAGCTGCAGCATCGCGATCGACATGTTCCGCAGGATGGCCGGCACCGCCACATGGTCGCCCTGCGCCAGGAAGGTGCGGTAGAGCGCAACCGCCGCCGCGATCTCGCCCTGCTCGTGCAGTTCGCTCGCCGGGCGAAGTACCTCGACCGCCAGGCCATGGGCCACATAGCGATCCAGCAGGTCCTGCGCCTCCGCCCGGCCGGAGGCGATGGCCCGGGCGGCCTCGACGATGCTGGCCCGCAATTCTTCGACGGTATATGTCGTCATGGCACCTGAGCAGTGGGGAAGGGCTGCGCCGCGGCCAGGGCCGCCGCAAATCAACGGATTACACCGGTTGCCATGGCCCGGCACGGGCCGCAACCGCATTTCGCCCGCCGGTGCCGGCCGCCGCTGCAATTTGGCGACTGGATTCCGGGGGCGCATTGGTGGTAGCAGTGCCCAACCGGCGCAACCGGCCCGCGGGGCAGGTGCGTCTTATACCCTCCGGTCTACCGTCCCTTCCAGGCCGGCGCCGTCCCGGCGGTCGCACCGGGTTCCCCGGCAGCTCCGCGTCCGCCCCGCCCGGGTGGCGGCGGGATATCGCTGGGGCGCCCCGCGACGCCGCCGCCGGGGGCATTGGCCGTCCGACCGTGGAGCAAACAGCGCATGAAGCTGTCCGACTATATCATCGAGTTCCTGCACCAGCAGGAGGTCCGTCACCTGTTCGCGATCACCGGCGGCGCCTCGATCCACATGATCCATTCCGCCGGCGAGAGCAACACCGTCAGCTATGTCTGCCCGCATCACGAGCAGGGTGCGGCGATGGCGGCCGACGCCTATGCGCGGGTCACCGGGCGGATCGGCGCGGCCGCGGCGACGTCCGGCCCGGGCGCCACCAACCTGATCACCGGGATCTGCTGCTCCTGGTTCGATTCCGTGCCGGTCCTCTACCTGACCGGCCAGGTCGCCACCTTCCGTTTCCGGGACACCACCGGCGTCCGGCAGATGGGCTTCCAGGAAACCCAGATCGTCGAGATGGTCACCCCGGTCACCAAATACGCCGTGCTGGTCACCGACCCGGAGCAGATCCGCTACGAGCTGGAAAAGGCAGTCTGGCATGCCTATCACGGCCGCCCCGGGCCGGTCCTGGTCGATATCCCCGACGACCTGCAGCGCGCGGAGGTGGATCCCGAGAAGCTGAAGGGCTTCACCCCGCCGAAGGACATGTCCAAGCCGGACGAGACCGGCCTGGAAAAGCAGGTGCAGCAGCTGATCGCCATGCTGCAGAAGGCCGAGCGGCCGGTCCTGGTGCCGGGCTGGGGCGTCCGCCTGGCCGGCGTGATCGACGAGGTGAAGGCCATCGCGCGCACCCTGCAGATCCCGATCTGCCCGAGCTGGGCGATGCGCGACGCGTTCGACGACGACGACCCGCTGCTGGTCGGCGGCTTCGGCACGCACGGCACGCGCTATGGCAATTTCGCCGTGCAGAACGCCGACTTCGTCCTGTCCATCGGCGCCCGCCTCTCCACCCGCGAGACCGGCAGCCCGACCGCCTCCTGGGCCCGCGGCGCGGCGACGGTGATCGTCGACATCGATCCGACGGAACTCGCCAAGTTCCCGCATTTCGGCAAGCCGATCGACCTGCCGATCCCGGCGGATGCGCGGCAGTTCGTCGAGAAGCTGATGCCCTATCTCGACGAGATCCGCTTTCCCGCACGGGATGCCTGGATGATGCGGATCCGCGACTGGAAGGCCCGCTATCCGGTCTGCCTGCCGGAGTTCTTCGCCGAGGAGACGGTCAATCCCTACGTCTTCGTGAAGCGCCTGGCCGAGGCGGCCAGCCATGACGCCCTGATCTTCTCCGACACCGGCTGCGCCCTTGCCTGGATGATGCAGGCCTTCGAGTTCCACGGCACGCAGCGCTTCTTCCATGCCTTCAACAACACGCCGATGGGCTATGCCCTGCCGGCGGCGATCGGCGGCGCCTTCGCCGCGCCCGGCCGCCAGAACCTCTGCCTCGCCGGCGATGGCAGCGCGATGCTGAACATCCAGGAGCTGGCGACGATCCGCCGCCACGACCTGCCGGTGAAGATGTTCCTGATCAACAATAACGGCTTCAGCATGGTGCAGCAGACGCAGGAGCAGTGGCTGGACGGGAAGTACTATGCCAGCTCGGTCGAAGGCGGGCTGGGCTTTCCGGATTTCCCCGCGCTGGCGGAGAGCTTCGGCATCCCGGCGCTGACCCTGGAGCGCAATGCCGATATCGAGGGCGTGATCGCCGAAATGTTCGACCGCCCCGGCCCCCTGCTCTGCGACGTGCGGGTTCCGCAGGCGCACCGGGTGGTGCCGCAATGCAAGTACGGCCGCCCGATCGAGGATTCCGAGCCGCTGCTGAGCCGGCAGGAATTCCTGGCCAACATGATCGTGCCCCCGATGAAGGCCTCCCTCAATGACTGAGCCAGCTGCCGCCGCGACCCCCGCCGCATCCGAGGACAGCCTCGACCTGATCTTCGCCAGCCTGCCGGACACGCGCAGCCAGCATTCCCCCTACACGCCGCTGCATCGCCTGCTGAAGCGGGTGGCGCGACAGGAGATCGAGCGCCGCTTCGCCGATACCGGCCACACGGCCCGGCCATTCGGCCCGTTCGGCGAGCTGCGCTTCCCCTATCACGCGATGGGCAGCATCGATTCGCTGAACCTGTTCGACTACAACGAACTGATGATCTTCGCCTTCTACGACCGCAATCGCGGCCGTTATGCGAAGGCGCTGGACCTGGGCGCCAATCTGGGACTGCACAGCATCATGCTGTCGCGCTGCTTCGCGGAGGTGCGCAGCTTCGAGCCCGACCCGGTGCATTACGAGCTGCTGACGGCGAACCTGGCGCGCAACGGCTGCGGCAACGTCGCCGCGATCCGCGCCGCCGCCTCGATCCAGGATGGCGAGGCGGAGTTCGTGCGGGTGAAGGGCAATACCACCGGCAGCCACCTGGCCGGCGCCAAGAAGAACCCCTATGGCGAACTCGACCGTTTCACTGTCGAGGTGCGCGACGTGACGGCGGAGATCGCCTGGGCCGACCTGGTGAAACTCGATATCGAGGGGCATGAGGGCGAGCTGATCACCGGCATCGATGCCGGCATCTGGGCCGGGGTCGATGCCATCGTCGAGATCGGCACGCCGGAGAATGCCGAACGTGTCTTCGCCCATTTCGACGGCACCCCGGTGCGCCTGTACAGCCAGCATCTCGGCTGGAACCGGGTGGAGGCCGCCGCGCAGATGCCGACCAGCCACCGCGACGGATCCCTCTTCATGACGACCGGCGACGGCGTGCCCTGGTGACGGACGGACGGGTGACGGAGGGGACCGGAGATCCCGCGCCCGGCACGCCGGGCAGCGTCCTGATCCTCGGGATTTCCGCCGATATCGGGCGGGAACTGGCGCTGCGCTACCTGCAGGATGGCGCCTCGGTCATCGGCACCTACCGCAACAGCGCCCATCTGGGGGAACTGGCGGCCCATCCCCGCGCCACCCTGCTGCCCTGCGACCTGGCGGAGCCGGCCTCGATCGCCGCGGCGGCGGGCCGGATCGCCGCGCTGCGCCCGGCCTGGGACCTGCTGGTCGGCATCGCCGGCACGATGGAGCCGATCGGGCCGTTCCTGGATCTCGACATGGATGCCTGGGAGCGCAACCTGCGGATCAACTGCTTCGGCCAGCTGCGCTTCCTGCAGGCGGTCTATCCGCAGCGCCGGCCGGATGCCACGGCGCATGTCATGTTCTCCGCCGGCGGCGGCACCAACAATCCCTTCACCAACTATTCCGCCTATTGCCTGTCGAAGATCCTGCTGATCAAGATGTGCGAGCTGCTGGACGACGAGGTGCCGGACATCAACGCCTTCATCATCGGTCCCGGCTTCGTGCAGACCAAGATCCACCGCGAGACCCTGGCCGCCGGCGCGCGCGCGGGCGAGGGCCTGGGCAAGACCGAGGCCTTCCTGCAGACCGAGGGCACCTCGTTCGACGACATTCATGCCCATATCGCCTGGTGCATGGCGGCGGGCCGGGCGCTGGCGGGCGGGCGGAACTTCTCCACGGTGCACGATCCCTGGCGGGACGGCTCCGCCGCCCTGCGCGAGGCGCTGGCCGCCGACCCGAACCTGTTCAAGCTGCGCCGCATGGCCGCCGCGCCGCCAGCCGCCGCAAAGGGCTGACCCGGCGATGGCCGGTCCCGATCCTGGCACCCCGCCGCCCTTCCTGCCCTATGCCCGGCAGACCGTCACCCAGGCGGACCTGGATGCCGTCGCCGAGGCGCTGCGCTCGGACTGGCTGACCACCGGCCCGGCGGTGGACCGGTTCGAGGGCGACCTGGCCCTGGCCTGCGGCGCGTCGCAGGCGGTCGCCTGTGCGAACGGCACGGCGGCGCTGCACCTGGCCGCGCTGGGCCTCGGCCTCGGCCCCGGCGATGCCGCGATCGTGCCGGCGATCACCTTCATGGCGACCGCCAACGCAATCTGCATGGCCGGCGCCACCCCGGTCTTCGCGGATGTCGATGCCGATACCGGCCTGATGACCCCGGCCCATGCCGCGCGCGCGGCGGACCGCGCGGCCGCGGCGGGGCTGCGGGTTGCGGCGCTGGTGCCGGTGCATCTGGCGGGCCAGTGCCTGGCACCGGAGCGGATGCAGGCACTGGCCGGCGACCGCGGTGCCGTGGTGCTGGAGGATGCCTGCCATGCCCTGGGCGCCAGCTATCGGCGCAGCGACGGCGGCACGGTGCCGGTCGGCGCCTGTCGCGACAGCCTGGCCGCCACCTTTTCCTTCCATCCGGCGAAAACCGTGGCCTGCGGCGAGGGCGGGGCGATCCTCACCAACGATGCGGGCCTGGCGGCACGGCTGCGGCGCCTGCGTGCCCATGGCATCGAGCGCGACCCCGCCCGCTTCGCGCAGCCGGAGCTGGGGCTGGCGCCGGACGGCCGCGCCAATCCCTGGTATCACGAGATGGCGGAGCTGGGCTGGAACTACCGGCTCAGCGACATCCATGCCGCGCTCGGCCGCAGCCAGCTCGCCCGGCTGCCGGACATGGTGGCGGAGCGCCGGCGCCTGGCGGCCCTGTACGATGCCGCCCTGGCGCCCTTCGGCAACCTGCTGCAGGCGATCGGGCGGGCGCCGGGCTGCGACCCGGCCTGGCATATCTATCCCGTGCTGGTGGATTTCGCCGCGTGCGGCGTCGACCGCGGCACCGCGATGCGCCGCCTGCAGGCCGCCGGCATCGGCAGCCAGGTGCATTACATCCCGGTGCCCTGGCAGCCCTGGCATCGCGGCCGCGCCGCGGCGCCGGACCTGCCGGGGGCGGCGGCCTGGTACCGGCGCACCCTGTCGCTGCCGTTCTATCCCGGCCTGGGCGCGGCGGATGTCGCGCGGGTCGCAGCCGCCCTGTCCGATGCCCTCGGGGCCGCCTAGGGCGATACCGCCATGGCCGATCCGCAACCCATGATCGACGCCGCCGGCGCGGCGCTGCAGCGCGGCGACCGCGCCGCCGCGGAGGCCGCGCTGCGTCAGGCGCTGGCGGCGGAGCCGCGCAACGCCGTCGCCCTGGTCGGGCTGGCGGACCTGCTGCGGGACGAACTGCTGACCCAGGGCCTGTCGGCGGTGCAGGAGGCGGTGGCGCTCTATCGCCAGGCGGTGCGCCTGCAGCCGCAGGACCTGCCGGTGCTGAACAATCTGGGCCTGGCGCTGCGCGAGGCCGGGCAGCTCGACGAGGCGATCGAGGCGTTCGAATCCGCGTTGCGCCTGGCGCCCGACCATCCGGCGATCCTGTGCAACATGGGCGCCGCGCTGATGGCTGCCGGCCTGCCGGCCGAGGCGCAGCCGCTGCTTGCCCGCGCGGCGGCGGAGGCGCCGCTCGACCGGCGCATCAACTCCGTCTACCTGTTCAGCCTCTGCCAGCTCTCCACCGCCGGGGCGAAGGAGGTCGTGGCCGCCCATTGCGCCTGGGGCGAGCGCGTGGGGGACGAGGCGGCGCAGCGGCGCCGGATCCCCGCCAACAGCCGGGATCCGGACCGGCGGATCCGGGTCGGCTATGTCTCGCCGGACTTCCGGCGCCACTCCGTCAGCGGCTTCATGGAAGGTGTCATCGGTGCCCATGACCGCGATGCGGTCGAGGTCATCTGCTATGCGCAGGTGGCGGTCCCGGACGAGGCGACGGCACGCTGGCAGAAGCTCGCCGACCGCTTCGTCTTCGTCCACCGGATGGACGATTCCGCGCTGGTGGAGCGGATCCGGCAGGACGAAATCGACATCCTGGTCGACCTGGCGGGGCATACCGCCAACACCCGGATCGGCGCCTTCCCGGAACATCCCGCGCCGATCCAGGTGGAACATCCGATCGGCTATGCCCATACCACCGGGCTGACCGCGATCGACTACATGCTGACCAACACCTGGCTCAGCCCGCCGGGGTCGGACGCCATGTACAGCGAACACCTATTCTACCTGGACGGGCCGATCGCCAGCTTCACGCCGGTGGCCTACATGCCCGAGGTCTGCCCCACGCCGCACCTGCGCAACCGGCATGTCCGGTTCGGCTGCCTCAGCCGGGCGGTGAAGATCACCGAGGCCACCCTGGCCGCCTGGGGCCGCATCCTGCGGGCGGTGCCCGGGTCGGTGCTGGCGCTGAACTACCGCGACTTCGCGGCCGACGGCCGCGCACGGCGGCGGGTGCTGGACGGGCTGGCCCCCTATCAGGTCGGCCCGGACCGGGTGGATTTCACCTTCACCCTGCAGCACCCGCATACCCTGGCCTATTACCACTCCCTCGACATCTACCTGGACACCTTTCCGAATGTCGGCGGCACCACCACCTGCGAGGCCCTGTACCTGGGGGTGCCGGTGGTCATGCTGGCGGGGGAGACGCCGATCCGCCGGGTCGGTGCGGCCTGGCTCGGCCCGGTCGGGCTGCAGGACCTGATCGCGGAGACTGCGGACGATTATGTCCAGACCGCCGTGGCGCTGGCCCTCGATTCCGGGCGCCTGCGCCGCCTGCGCGGCGAGCTGCGGCCGCGCTTCGTGGCGGCCTTCGGCAACCACCGCGCCATCGCGGCGGATTACGAACGGGCCTATCGCCGGATGTGGCGGGCCTGGGTCCAGGGCATGCAGGCGGCCGGGCTCTAGCCGCCCATGCCCGTGCTAGAGGTTGTCCCGGGGGATGACTTCGTGCCAGCTCTGGCACCAGACACGGGTGTCGGCCTCATAGGCGTCCAGTTCCGCAGCAATGTAGAAGTTGGCTGCGTCCGAGGTGAGGCGGGTCTTGGTGCGGGTGGAGATCCGCCAATCCGCGCGGGACAGGGTGCGGTCCCAGACCGTCACGCCGGTGGCGGAGGTGAAGTCGCCCACCACGGCAGAATAGGTCTCGACCGCCTTCGCCGACACCGTAAGGTCGATATCCTCCAGCCGCATGGTGCCGCGGTCGTCCACCACCCTCAGCTCGAAGCGCTGCTTCGCCAGGTCCTGGGTCACGGTCCAGCTATGGTCGGCAGGCCTGATCTGGCTGACGCGCGGCCCGCGCGCGGCGACCGGCTCGCCGAACGAGACCGCCTCCTCCGCAGCCACCCGCCGGCATGGCAGGCGAAGCCGGCTCTTTCCGGTGACGATCGTCAGCCTGGTCGGCTGCGGCGGCGTCCAGGCAAGCGGCCAGTAGACCGTGGAGATCGCCAGCCGGATCCGGTGTCCGACCGGGAAACGATAGGCGATGTGGTTCATCGGCACCCGCACCGCGGTCCGCCTGCCAGGCTCCATCGGTTCGGGATGCTCCGGGCCGTTGCGGTGCGTCAGGTTGAGAAGCCCGAAGGTCACGCGCGTCATCTGATGGTCGGGCAGCATGTCCGACAGGCGCACCGCCACCAGCGCCACCGGCCGGTCGGACGAAAGCTCCAGTTCGACCTCGGGCGCACCGAGGATCTCCACCTCCTGTTCCAGCGGGTCGGTCTGGAAGATCAGGCTGCCGCCGTCATCGGTGCGCTGATCGCCCGCAAGGTCGGGGCCGTTCGCATAGGAACACCATTTGCCGGCCGCCAGCCCCAGGGTCACCGGCGATTGCACATCGACCGCCGTCTCCGCCACCGGGGCGTCCTGCCCGACCAGAAGCCGCCCCGCAGCCAGGGTCAGTGTCTGCCAGTCGATCGAGGGCGACGGCCAGCCCCGCTCGCAGACCCACCGGCCGGGGCGGTGCTCGTAGTCGGTATGCGGGGGCACGCTGTCCTGCATCCAGCAGCAGAGCATCGGGTCGCCTTCGACCCCGGTGTCGCGGCCCTTCAGCCAGCGATCCCACCAGCGCAGCATCTCGCTCAGGAAGTCGATGGCCGGGCCCGGGCGGCCGAACTGCGGATAGATATGGCCCCAGGGGCCGACGATGCCCTTGCGCGGCCCCTTCAGGTTCTCCATCAGACGGAATACCGAATTGGTATAGCCATCCGCCCAGCCGCTGGCGGCGAGGACGGGGATCGCCACGGAGTCATAATCCTCGCAGACGGAGCCGTGCCGCCAGTACCTGTCGCGTCTCTGGTGCCGCAGCCAGGTCTTGAGCCAGAGCCCGCTGCCGGCCAGCCGCTCGTGCCACAGCGCGCGCCAGCGCGCGCCGACGAGCGCGGGGTCCGGCGGCATCGTGTTGTAGGAGAACATCACCCCGGCCCAGGACAGGTTGTCGCCGAGCAGGGTGCCGCCCATGTGGTGGATGTCGTCGGCATAGCGGTCGTCGGTGGAGCAGACGGTGACGATGGCCTTCAGCGGCTCCGGCTGCATCGCGGCGACCTGCAGCGCGTTGAAGCCGCCCCAGGAGATCCCCATCATGCCCAGATTGCCGTCGCACCAGGGCTGGCGGGCGATCCAGTCGATGGCGGCGACGGCATCGTCGAGTTCGCTCGGCAGGTACTCGTCGGTCAGCACGCCTTCCGACTCCCCGCTGCCGCGAATATCGAGCCGCACGCAGGCATAGCCGTGCCCGGCCAGGTAGCGGTGCGACATCTCATCGCGAACGGCCGAACCGAACCGCTTCCTGTAGGGAATATATTCCAGAAGGGCCGGGACCGGCGAGGCATCCGAATCGACGGGCCGCCAGATGCGCGCCGCGAGCTTCAGATTGTCGGTCACGGGAATCCAGACATTCTCCTCCTCGAATATCTCGAACGGGAAATCGTCGACGATCCTCATGGATCCCGCGGCTCCGGCATCGGCTTGATATGGATCTCCAGGGAGTCGAGGCAGCGCAGATAGGCGTCCTCGATCATTTCGTTCGTATTGCCGCCGAGGAACACTTCCGCCAGTTCGTAGGAGTAGCTCTCCTCGTAGAACAGGTCGGACAGGCGGGTGTCCTTCTGCACCAGGGTCTTCGCTTCGATGTCGGGCAGGATCCGCGCGAGTGCGGCAATCTCCTCGGGCGTGGGAACGCGCTTCACGATCCCGTCGGCCTCGTAGGATCGCAGCATGAACTTGGCGGCCAGCCGGTCCTTTCCCCTCCCCTTCGGCATGTCGGGCTCCCGCCCCATCGACAGGTCGATGGCGACCTTGTGGTGCGACGCGCCATCCACCATGCGAAACAGGGGCGCATGGGATTTCGAGATCCTCGGGTTCACCTCGAGGAGGTTCAGCGCATCGCTGTCCGGATCCCAGAAGAACTCGACGTTGAAAGGCGCATTGTCGTAACCGATCCGGGTCAGGATGCGGGCGGTGATGTCGGTGGCCTGTGCGACCACAGCCTCGGGAATGTCGGCCGGGTACTGGTAGCGTGTCAGGCTCGAGGCATGGGACCCGGTGCGCAGCGAGTCGACCACGCCATAGATCCTGGTTTGCCCGCGATGCACATAGCCCTCCATGGTAAACTGATGGCGGGCGGAGATGATCGATTCCGCCACGGCGTAATTGCCGTCGACGCCCCCGAGCTCGCCGGTATCGCCGACATGGGCGAGGAAGCGATTGAACGGCTCGCCGAAGAAATGAATCTTCTGGCGAAGCCTGTGCAGCGCCCGGTCCAGGTCGCTGTCGTTCTCGATCAGGAATCCGAGGGTCGAGGAATGTGCCTTGACCGGCTTCAGCCAGAATGGATAGGCCGGAACGGTCGCACGCGCGCGATCCGGATCGAACGGGTTTACCGGACGGGCCTGCGGCGTGCGGTCGGGCATCACCTTCGCCTGCTCGAGCCGCAGCCAGTACTTGTGCTCGCAGCGGGCAACGGCCTCCGGCGAGGCACCCGGCAACCCGTAAGCCCTGTTCAACAGGCTCACCAGCGAGGTGACCGGGAAATCGAGATGTCCGACGATCGCGTCCGGGGGGCCGTGGGAATCGATGATGGCCCGGGCGCGGCTGTACAGGTCGTCGAAATCGATCCGGCCGGAGGGCGGCTGCACATCGGGCCATTCCAGGGCGGACAGGATGTTCCACGACTCCGCCCCCGGCAGGGCCCGGACCATGTCGTTGTAATGGGCAGTGCTGCCGACGACGAAGATCGTCGGCTCCCGATGCCTTCGCTTTCTGGACATGTCCTGTCGTTCCACATGACGGGGTCGCGCCAGCAACCGAAGGCGCGGCCGCCGGCCAGACCTGCGACTGTAGGAACGGTACAGCGGGGCTCGCGTTCCCGACCGGCCTCGCCGACGGATGCCGCCGCGGCTATTCCGGCGCGATGCCGCCGACCGTCAGTGCGATGACCTCGTCGACCGGCGTCGGCCGCACGTCGAGCGCGCGCAGCCCCGGGACATCGGGCCCCGCGACATTGTCGCGGCGCATAAGGGCGACCTGGCCGCGGGTCAGGGGCGGGTGCGGCAGCATCCCGGCGGCCCGGGCCAGAATCTCCCAGACCGCGAACGGCACCGGGAACGGGCGGGTCCGCGCACCGGCGTGCCGCGCCACCCGTTCGACCAGCGCCCGATAGGTCAGGACTTCCGGTCCCGCGAAGGCATAGAGCGGCCCGGGCTTTCGCTCCTCCAGGGCCGAGGCGGCGATCGCCCGGGCGACATCCTTCACGAAGGCCGGCTGCAATCTGGTCTCGCCCCGGCCGAACAGGGGATAAACGGGAAGCCTGCGGGCAAGATCGGCGATCGCGGTGATCAGGGCATCGCCCGGCCCCACCATCACGCTCGGCCGCGCCAGGGTCAGGCAATCGCCGGCTGCGCGCCGGACAGCGGCCTCCCCTCTGCCGCGTGCGCGGATGAACGGGTCGGGTGCATCGGCATCTGCGCCGATGCCGGAGATATGCACCAGGCGACGCACGCCTGCCCGCTGCGCTTCGCGCGCAACGCACGCCGCGGCCTCCACATGAATGGCCTCGAAGGTCGCCGCTCCGCGCTCGACATAGAGGCTCACCGCATTGACCGCTGCCGACGCGCCGTCCAGCGCGGCGCGCACGGAAGCCGCGTCGCGCACATCGGCCCGGACGGACACCGGCGTTCCGGCGGCATCGGGGCCAGGGTCGTCGGCCGGACTGCCCTGCCGCTCGGGATGGCGGCTCGCGACGCGGACATGGCTGCCGCGTTGCAGGAGCGCGCGGACGACATGCCGGCCGACGAAACCGGTCCCGCCGAACACTGTGACGATGGGCGCCGTCTTGCCGGTCATGCCACTCACCGGGCGGAAGGAGGATCCTGCGCCTGGGCGCTCTGCAATAATCCCGGCGGCCCGGAATCGATCCACTGCCCGGCGAGATGCCTTGCGCTAGCCCGTGGCGCCGCCCCGGCCGCGGCCCCTGTCCAGCAGCGCCAGCAGGTAGGCGCCGTAGCCGCTCTTGGCCTGCGGTGCCGCGATGCGGGCCAGTTCCTTGTCGTCCAGCCAGCCCTGCCGCCAGGCGATCTCCTCCGGGCAGCAGATCTTCTGGCCCTGGCGGTTCTCGATCACCGCCACATAGTTCGCGGCGGCCAGCAGCGAATCGGTGGTGCCGGTATCCAGCCAGGCATGGCCCCGGCCCAGCACCTCCACCGCCAGCGCGCCGTCGCGCAGGTACAGGTTGTTCAGGTCGGTGATCTCCAGCTCGCCGCGCGGCGACGGCGCCAGGGCGCGGGCCCGCGCCGCGGCGTCCGGGGTATAGAAATACAGTCCCGTGATCGCCTGGTTGCTGGGCGGCACGCGGGGCTTCTCGACGATCCGCAGGGGCCGGCCCTCACGGTCGCGCTCAAGCACGCCATAGCGTTCCGGGTCGGTGACCTCATAGGCGAAGATCGTCGCATGCGGTGCCGCGGCGGCACGCAGCAGCAGCTCCGGCAGGCCGTGGCCGTAGAAGATGTTGTCGCCGAGGATCAGCGCCACGGGATCGCCGGCGGCGAACGGCTCGGCGATCAGCAGGGCCTGCGCGATACCTTCCGGCTTCGGCTGCACCGCATAGTCGAGCCGCAGCCCGAAATCGCTGCCATCGCCCAGCAGGGCCTCGAAGCGCGGCGCCTCCTCCGGCGCCGTGATCAGCAGGATCTCCCGGATGCCGGCCAGCATCAGCACCGACAGCGGGTAGTAGACCAGCGGCTTGTCGTAGATCGGCAGCAGCTGCTTGGAGATCGCGCGGGTCGCGGGATAGAGGCGGGTTCCCGCGCCGCCGGCCAGGACGATGCCCTTGCGGCCGCTCACGCCACCAGGCCCAGCCGCTGCTCGATGGCGGCGCAGAGGGCCTGGCCGATCAGGATATGCATTTCCTGGATGCGCGCGGCCGCCTCGCTGGGGACATGGATCAGCGGGGCCGCCAGGCCGGGCATCTCGCCGCCTGCCGCCCCGGTGAAGCCTGCCGCCACCAGCCCGCGTGCACGCGCGGCGCGCAGGCCGGCCAGGACGTTGGGGCTGCGGCCGGATGTGGAAATGCCGATCGCCACGTCGCCCGGGCGGCCAAGCGCCTCGATCTGGCGCGCGAACAGCTGCTCGAACCCCAGGTCGTTGCCGATCGCGGTCAGCGCCGAGGAATCGGTCGTCAGGGCGATCGCAGCGATCGCGGGCCGGGTCGCCACGAAGCGGACGGTCAGCTCCGTCGCCAGGTGCTGGGCATCGGCGGCACTGCCGCCATTGCCGAAGAACAGGATCTTGCCGTTGTCGCGCAGGCTCGCCACGCAGGCCTCGGCCAGCGCCTCGAACGGTGCCGCCGCCTGGGCCAGCAGGCCATCGAGCACGGCCCGGTGCTCCGCCACTGCCGCTGTCAGTTCCCGCGCCTGCACGCGCTCCCTCCCCTTCGTCGCCGGCCGCTGCGTCGCCAGCCTCCGCATGCCCCGATCGGCCGTTTGACGCATGGCTTGCCGTGCCGCGTCAAGCGCCGCGGGGATGCCAGGGTCAGCCGCGCCAGAATTCCGGGTTGAACAGGACCAGGACGGTGAACAGCTCCAGCCGGCCCAGCAGCATGGCGAAGGCCAGGATCATCTTGGCCCCGTCGGGAATCGACGCATAGTTGCCCGACGGCCCGATCAGGTCCCCCAGGCCCGGCCCGACATTGCCCACCGCCGCGGCCGAGGCGGAGATCGCGGTCAGGAAGTCCAGCCCGAACATGCCGAGCAGGATGGCCACCACCATCACCGACAGGCCGTACAGGAAGAAGAAGCTGGTCACCGCGACCGCGACCTCCGCCGGCACCGTCTGGCCGTTATAGGTCGGATTCCGCACGCCATGGGGATGCACCAGGCTGAAGAACTGCCGTCGCATGGTGATGAACAGGATCTGGAAGCGGAACACCTTGATGCCGCCGGTGGTCGAACCGGTGCAGCCGCCCAGGAACATCAGCGCGAAGAAGGCGGAATGCGAAAAGGCGCCCCACAGCCCGTAGTCGGTGGCGGCATAGCCGGTGCCGGTGACGATGGCGACCACCGAGAAGGCGGTCTCGCGAATCGCGCGGTGGACCTCGGTATGGACATTCAGGATGACCCAGAGCGCGACAATCACGGTGGCCACCAGGCAGGCGCCCAGGAACCAGTGCAGCTGGCTGTCCTTCAGGAAGATCCGCGGCCTGCCGTTCACCGCCATCACCAGGGTGCCGAAGCTGATCCCGCCGACCAGCATGAAGAAGACCGCCGTCCATTCGATGGCCGGGCTGGCGAAATGCCCGATCGACGCGTCGTAGGTCGAGAAGCCGCCGGTGGAGAGGGTCGTCAGGGCATGGCACACCGCATCGAACAGGCCCATCCCGGCGATGTAGTAGGCAACGATGCACAGCAGGGTCAGGCCCAGATAGATGCCGCCGATATTGGCCGCGAACTGGGTCGCGCGCGGCAGGATCTTTTCCAGCTTGTCGGAACTCTCGGTGCGAAACAGCTGCATGCCGCCGATCTGCAGCATGGGCAGCACCGCCAGGCTCATGACGATGATGCCGACGCCGCCGATCCATTGCAGGATGGCGCGCCACAGCAGGATTCCGGGGGGCTTGCCGGACAGGTCGGTCATCACCGTGGCGCCGGTGGTGGTGATGCCGCTCATCGCCTCGAACAGGGCGTCGACCGGGCCCAGGCCGATATCGGCGATCGCGAAGGGAATGGCGGCGAAGCCGCTCATCAACACCCAGGACAGGGTGGTCAGGATGAAGGTCTGGCGCACCGTGATCCGCGACCCTGTACTCTGGGAGGCGGCCAGGATCATGGATACGGCAAAGAACAGGGTCAGCAGGGCAGAGATCAGGAACACCACCCAATTGTCGTTGCCGGCCTCCGCATCGACGATGGCCGGCAGCAGCATGGCGGCGGACAGGATGCAGAGCAGGGCACCGACGGCCGCGAAGACCGGGCGCAGGTCCTTCATGACGTGCACCGTCCGGCTGCCACCGGCCGGGTCGGGGGGCCGCCCGGCGGCGGGACGGCGGACGGCAGGTCGGGACGGACGGCCGGGGGCCACATGACGGGTATCGATGCTCCAGGCCGGGAACGGGGATAGATGGGACTTTCGCTCATACTGCTGAGGCCGCTGCCATGCGGCAAGGCCATCCGGCGATGAGCGCCGTCCTGCGCGGCATTCTCCTGATGCTGGCGGCGATGCTGCTGCTCGCCGCAATGGATACCCTGGCCAAGTATCTCACCACCGTCTATCCGATCGCGCAGATTCTGTGGATCCGCTTCGCGGTCTTCCTCGCCGCCGCCCTGCTGCTGTCCCGGCTGGTCCTGGCCAGGCGCGCGCCGTTGCCGCACCCGGCCGGCGGCCGCCCGCCGCCCTGGCGGTCGCGCCGCCCGCTGCTGCAGATCCTGCGTTCGCTGCTGCTGGTGGCGGAGATGTCGGCCTTCATGTACGCCTTCCGCCACCTGCCCCTGGCGGATGTGCATGCCGTGGCTGCCGCCTCGCCGCTGGTGGCCGTCGCGCTGGCGGGCCTCCTGCTGGCCGAGCCCGTCCCGCTGCGGCGCTGGATCGCCGTGCTGTGCGGCTTCGCCGGTGTCCTGATCATCCTGCGGCCCGGCATCCTCGCCTTCGGCTGGCTGCAGGCCGTCCCGCTCCTGGCGGCGGTGCTGTGGGGCGGCTACCAGGTCTTCCTGCGCTTCGTCAGCCGCTTCGACCCGCCGGCGGTCACGACCTTCTATACCGCCGCGACCGGGCTGGCAGCCGGCTGCCTTGTCGGCCCGTTCCTCTGGACGCCGCCGGACCTGCAGGGCCTGGCGCTCCTCGCCCTCGTGGCGCTGCTGGGCGCGGCCGCGCATATCACGCTGATCCTCGCCCTGGACGCGGCGCCTGCCGCATTGCTGCAACCCTATACCTATACCCTGTTGCTCTGGGTCACCGTTCTCGGCTTCCTTGCCTTCGGCGACCTGCCGGATGCCTGGACCGTGGCGGGGGCAGCCGTCGTCGTCGGCAGCGGCCTGCTGGTCCTGCGCCAGGACCTGCGCGGTGCCCGTGCCGGTCCCCCGATCGGCGATGGCCGGGGCGGCGGGGCGGGCGCGGGCGGCTGAAGCGGGCCGGATGGTGGCCGTGTCGCTGCTGGTCTACAGTCTTGCGGTTCGCAGGGCAGTCTCAGGGAGGAGGCGAAATGGACGCGCGCGTCGACGATGTCCATCACGAACAGCTGGACCGGGTGATGATGACCGCGCGGGCCCGGCTGGACGCGAGGCAGGCGGACGAACTGCAGGCCTTCGCCGAGGCCTGCCTCCGCTATATCCCGGAGGAGGATCTGCAGGCCGATTGTGCCGACAAGGTCTATGGCCTGCTGCTCAGCCTGTGGAAGTTCGGCGAACAGCGGCAGCCCGGGACCTGCGCCTTGCGGGTGTTCAATCCGCGGGTCGAGGCGGTCGGCTGGGTGGCCAGCCACACCGTGGTCGAGATCGTCAACGACGACATGCCCTTCCTGGTCGATTCGGTCGCGGCGGCCCTGGGCCGGCGGGGCTTGCGGGTGCATTCGCTGATCCACCCGATCGTCCTCGTGGAACGCGATGCGGCCGGCCGCCGCCTGGGCCTGCGCCCCGACGGGCAGCCGCGGGACGGCGGCACGGTCACGGCCGAATCGCTGATGCATATCGAGTTCGACGAGCAGACCAGCCGGGCCGTCCTGGCGGATATCGAGGCGGAGCTGCGCATCGTGCTGAACGATGTCCGCGCCGCCGTCGAGGACTGGCCGAGAATGCTGGCCCAGGTCGATTCCTGCCTGACCGCGCTGGCCGAGGGCAATCCGCCGATCAGCGACGACGAGCGGGACGAGGCGCGCGCCCTGCTGCAGTGGATGCGCGACAATCATTTCACCTTCCTGGGCTATCGCGAGTACGACTACCAGGTCGCGGGCGAAGCCCTGGCGATCGTGCCCGACAGCGGCCTGGGCCTGCTGCGCGACCCCAACCGGCGCGTGATGCGCCAGGCCGGCAGCGAGCAATCCGCCGCCGACCTGGCGCCGGAGGTGCGGCAGTTCCTGCGCGAGCCCCGGCCGCTGCTGATCCTCAAGGCCAATGTGCGGTCCACCGTCCACCGCCCGGTGCACCTGGACTATATCGCCGTGAAGCAGTTCGACGCGGACGGCCATGTGGTGGGCGAGCGCCGCTTCGTCGGCCTGTTCACCTCCGCCGCGTACAACCGCCTGCCGGGCGAAATTCCCTATCTGCGCCGCAAGGTGGCGCGGATCCAGGAGAAGGCACAGCTGCCGCCGCGCAGCCATGACGCAAAGGCCCTGCAGAACGTCCTGGACACCTTCCCGCGGGACGAACTGTTCCAGATCGGCGAGGAGACGCTGTTCCAGTTCGCGATGGCGATCCTGGCCCTGCACGACCGGCCACGCCTGCGCCTGTTCGTGCGACACGACGCCTTCCAGCGCTTTGCCTCCTGCATGATTTTCGTGCCGCGCGAGGTCTATTCCAGCGAGCTGCGGCAGCGGTTCGAGGAGATCCTGTCCGAGGCCTTCGACGGCCATGTCTCGAACTTCTACACCCAGATCGGCGACGATCCGCTGGCGCGCGCGCAGGCGATCGTCGCGACCACCCCCGGGGCGGTGCCGGATGTCGACCTGGCGAGGCTGGAGCAGGATTTGGTGCGCGCGGCGCGGGGCTGGACCGACCAGCTGCGGGACGAACTGACCGACCGGTACGGCGAGGAGCGCGGGCTGAAGCGCTGGCACAGCTTCAAGGACGGGCTGCCCCGCGGCTACCAGGAATTCTCCGACCCGGCACATGCCACCTTCGACGTGGCGATGATGGACGAGCTGAAGGGCGACCGCCGCCTGGCGCTGAACCTGTACCGGCCGATCGAGCTGCCGGAGAACCAGTGCCGCTTCAAGATGTTCAGCCGCGACCAGGCGGTGATCCTGTCGGACTGCCTGCCGGTGATGGAGCGCATGGGCCTGCGGGTCCTGGAAGAGCGGCAGTTCCGCATCGTTCGCGACGACGGCAATACGCGGCGGCTGTTCATGATCCACGACTTCCTGCTGCAGCAGGAAGGCCCGGGCGGCATCGACGTCGCCGCCGCCAAGCAGCATTTCGAGGAGGCCTTCGCCGCGGTCTGGCGCGGCCAGGCGGAGAGCGACGGCTTCAACCGGCTGGTGCTGGCGGCCGGCCTGGACTGGCGTGAGGTGGTGATCCTGCGGGCCATCTGCAAATACCTGCGCCAGACCGGGATCGCCTTCAGCCAGGACTATATGGAGGAGGCGCTGGCCTCCAACCCGGCGGTCGCGGCGGACCTGGTGAAGCTGTTCCATACCCGGTTCGACCCGCAGGCGGCGGCCGACCGCGAGGCCAGGGAGCTGCAGGCCGAGGCGGTCGCCAGGTCGCTCGCGCAGGGACTCGATGCAGTGCAGAGCCTGGACGAGGACCGCATCCTCCGGCGCTTCCTGAACGTGGTCGAAGCGACCCTGCGCACCAACTTCTACCAGCCCGGCGCGGAGGGGCCGCACAAGCCCTACCTGTCGTTCAAGGTGAACTCCCTGCTGGTGGACGAAATGCCCGCGCCGGTGCCCTATCGCGAGATCTTCGTCTATGCGCCGGAGGTCGAGGGCATCCACCTGCGCGGCGGCCCGGTGGCCCGCGGCGGCCTGCGCTGGTCGGACCGGCGGGAGGATTTCCGCACCGAGGTGCTGGGGCTGATGAAGGCCCAGATGGTGAAGAACGCGGTGATCGTGCCGGTCGGTTCGAAGGGCGGGTTCGTGCCCAAGCGGCCGCCGGCGGGCGGCGACCGGGATGCCATGATCGCCAACGGCATCGCCTGCTACCAGACCTTCATCCACGGGCTGCTCGACATCACCGACAACCTGGATGGCGCGGACCTGGTGCCGCCCGTGGATGTCGTGCGCCATGACGGCGACGATCCCTACCTGGTGGTCGCGGCGGACAAGGGCACCGCCACCTTCTCCGACATCGCCAACGCCATCGCGGAAGAGCGCGGCTTCTGGCTCGGCGATGCCTTCGCCTCCGGCGGTGCGGCGGGGTACGACCACAAGAAGATGGGGATCACCGCGCGCGGTGCCTGGGAGCTGGTGAAGCGGCATTTCCGGGAGCTCGGCAAGAACATCCAGGAAGAGGAATTCACCGTCATCGGCATCGGCGACATGTCCGGCGACGTGTTCGGCAACGGCATGCTGCTGTCCCGTCACATCCTGCTGAAGGCGGCATTCGACCATCGCAACATCATCGTCGATCCAACCCCCGACCCGGCGACCGGCTGGGTGGAGCGCAAGCGGCTGTTCGACCTGCCGCGGTCCAGCTGGATGGACTACGATGCCGGCCTGCTCTCGCCGGGCGGGCGGATCTACGACCGCCGCGCCAAGTCGCTGGCGCTGACCCCGGAACTCAAGGCCTGGCTCGGTGTCGCGAAGGACAGCATGACGCCGAACGAACTGATCCGGACGATCCTGAAGGCGGAGGCGGAGCTGCTGTGGATCGGCGGTATCGGCACCTATGTGAAATCCGCGCACGAGACCGACGGCCAGGTCGGCGACCGCGCCAACGACGCCCTGCGGGTGAACGGCGCGGACCTGCAGGTTCAGGTGATCGGCGAGGGCGGCAATCTGGGCATGACCCAGGCGGGCCGGATCGAATTCGCCAGCGCGGGCGGCCGGCTGAACACCGATGCCGTGGACAATTCGGCCGGGGTCGACTGCTCCGATCACGAGGTGAACATCAAGGTCCTGCTGAACGCCGCGATGGCCAGCGGCGACCTGACGCGCAAGCAGCGGGACACGGTGATGGTCGAGATGACCGACGACGTGGCCCAGCTCGTCCTGCGCAACAACTACCTGCAGGGTCAGGCGATCAGCCTGACCGAGGCGCATGGCCCGGTGGCGCTGAATTCGCATATCCGCTTCGTGCGGGAGCTGGAGCGGGCGGGCCTGCTGAACCCGCGGCTGGAGGGCCTGCCCGACGACGAGGCCGTCGCCGAGCGGGAGGCCGCCACGAAGGGGCTGTACCGGCCGGAGATCGCGGTGCTGCTGGCCTATGCGAAGACCACGCTCTACGCCGAACTGCTGGCCTCCAACCTTCCGGACGAATCCTATTTCGAGGCGGACCTGCTGCGCTACTTCCCGAAGGTGCTGCAGGAGCGGTTCCTGGAGGAATTGCGGACCCACAAGTTGCGGCGCGAGATCATCGCGACGGAAACGGCGAACGCCGTGGTCAACCATGCCGGCGTGACCTTCGTCAGCGCGGTGAAGGAGGAAACCGGGGCCAGCGCGCCGGATATCGCCCGCGCCTTCGCGGTGGTGCGCGAGGTCTTTGGCCTGCGGCCGATCTGGGCGGCCATCGATGCGCTGGACAACCAGGTGGAAGCGCAGTGCCAGATCCAGATGCACCTGACGGCACGCGACCTGCTGCGCAGCGCGGCCCTCTGGTTCATGCAGAACCGGCCGGCGCCGATCGCCGTGGCGGATACCGTCGCCGAATTCGGGCCGGGGATCCGGAAACTGACCGAGTGCGCGCACGAATACCTGTCGGGCGACGCCCGCGATTCCTTCCTGCAGCGCCGCGACAGCCTCGCCGCGCAGGGCGTGCCGGCGGCACTGGCCGACCGGGTGGCCGCCCTGCCGGACCTGACGGCGGCGCCGACCATCGTGGCAGCGGCGAACCGGCAGGATCATCCCGTCGAGGATGTCGGGCAGTTCTACTTCGCCCTCGGCGCGATGATCGGCCTGGACTGGCTGAAGGATGCGGCCCTGGCCGGCACGGTCGAGGACTATTGGGACCGCATCGCGCTGCACGGACTGGTCGACGACCTGTCGGACCAGCAGAGCCAGCTGGCCGCGGCAGCCCTGGAGGACTGCGGTGTGGAGGTGCTGGCGAACGGCACCGAAGGCATCCGGGCCTGGGCGGCTCGGCGCGGCCAGGGCTATGGCCGGATCGAACGGCTGATGGCCGAATACCGGTCGGCCGGGGGCATCGACCTGGCGCGCGTCGCGATCGTGAACCGCGCGCTGGACGAACTGCTGGCTGGCGCGGCGGGCGGCGATTGAGCGCCCGGTATCGATCGTCCCGGCGCATGGCGCCGCGGGGCGGCGGGGTGACAGGGGACGCGAGGGCATGACCGCAGAATTCGCCGCCACGATGGCGGGGCCGGGCGATGGGCCGGCCGGTTCCGGGGGCGGTGCCGCCAGCCGCGGCGCGCAGTACTCATGGGGGCTGTTCGACTGGGCGAACCAGCCGGTCTTCACGGTCATCACGACCTTCATCTTCGCCCCCTATTTCACCAACGTGATGGCCGGGGATCCGACCACCGGCCAGGCGCTCTGGGGCTATGTCCAGGCCATTGCCGGGCTGGCGGTCGCGCTGGCCAGCCCGGTGCTGGGCGCCATGGCGGACCGGTCCGGCCCGCGCAAGCCGTTCATCTTCCTGTTCCAGGCCATCACCGTGGTGGGGCTGGTCGCACTCTGGTGGGCGGTGCCGGGGTCCTCGGGCGCGCTGTGGCTGGCCGCCGTCGCACTGACTGTCGCCACCATCGGGGCGGAACTGTCCATCGTGTTCAACAATGCGCTGCTGCCCACCCTGGTGCCGCCATCGCGCATCGGGCGGCTCAGCGGCCTGGGCTGGGGGCTGGGCTATATCGGCGGCCTGATCGCGCTGTTCGCGGTGCTGATCGTCAGCCGGCCGGAGCTGCTGGGCATCGCGGTGCCGGAGGGCGAGGCGCTGTTCGGCCTGTCGCTGGCCAGCCATGCCGTGGAGCGGCTGACCGGGCCGGCCTCCGCGCTCTGGCTGATCCTGTTCGTCCTGCCGATGTTCCTGTTCACGCCGGACGTCCCCCGGACCGCCCCGACCGGCCGGGGGGCTGCCGTCGGCGGCCTGAAGCAGCTGCGCCAGACCGTCGTGAAGCTGCGGGACTATCGCAACGAGGCGCTCTTCCTGCTGGCCTTCTTCATCTACAACAACGGCGTTTCGGCGGTGATCGCCTTCGGCGGGGTCTATTTCGCGGCGACTTTCGGCTGGGGCACCACGGAGCTCGGCATTTTCGGCATCATCGTCACGATCTTCGCGGCCATCGGCTGTTTCGCCGGCGGCGCGCTGGACGACCGGATCGGCTCCAAGGGCACGGTGACCATGGCGCTGGTCGGCATGGCGATCGCGACGGTCGGAATTCTCTCCCTGACCGAGACCGCCGTGCTGTTCGTGGTGGAGACCGCGCCGGTGAATGTGGACGGCCCGCTGTTCGGCAGCCTGCAGGAGCAGGTCGGCCTGGTCTTCGCCGTGTTGATCGGCATCTGCCTGGGCCCGGCCCAGTCCGCCAGCCGCAGCATGATCGGACGGCTCGCGCCGCCGCAGATGCTCGGCGAGTTCTACGGGCTGTTCGCCCTGTCCGGGCGCGCCTCCGCGATCCTTGCGCCGCTGCTGATCGGGCTGGTGACGCAGGTCACCGACAGCCGCCGCCTGGGCATCGCCGTTGTCCTGGTCTTCCTGTTCGTCGGCATCGGCCTGCTGCTCCGCGTGAAGGAGAATCGCCCGCCTCGGCCCGGGCCCCGAGCGTCATGATTCGGCAACCGAGCCGACAACAGACGGTCATCGCCCGGCGCTAGCTTCTCCCGGGAATTCCGGCAGGCAGCGCCGCGCAGCCAAAGCGGTCCTGTCTCCGGAACGGAAAATCCGATCTCAGGAGAGCAGGACCCATGGCGAGCGAACCCGGTCTGTCGCGCATCGAAGCCTTTCACCGCTCCGACGACATCCCCTCCAACCCGACCGCCAACCCGACGATCGGCGACGTGCTGGCGACCCGCTTCGGGCGGCGCGACCTGCTGAAGGGGCTGCTCGGCACCACGGTGGTGGCCGGCCTGGCCGGCGGCCTGCCCCTTCCCTGGGTCGTGGCGCCGGCCAGCGCCGCGGCTCCGGTGCCCGGCTACGACTTCACCGAGATCGCCCATGGCGTCGACGAGACACATCATGTCGCGCCGGGCCATCGGGCCGAGGTCCTGATCCGCTGGGGCGACCGGGTGACCGCCGACGCGCCGGCCTTCGATCCGATAGCGCAGAGCGCCGAGAGCCAGAAGCGCCAGTTCGGCTACAACAACGACTATATCGGCTTCCTGCCGCTGCCCGCCGACAGCCCCGACCCCGACCGGGGGCTGCTGTTCGTGAACCACGAATATACCATTCCGGACCTGATGTTCGCCGGCCTGAAGCGGGACAAGGACGACCCGTTCGCCGGCATCACCGCCGAGATGGTCGCCACCGAGATGGCCGCCCATGGCGCGTCGATCGTCGAGATCGGCCGCGCGGCGGGCGGCAGCTGGGCCGTGGTGCCGGACAGCCGGTACAACCGGCGCATCACGACCCTGGAGACCGCGATGGACCTGACCGGCCCCTGCGCCGGCCACGATGCGCTGAAGACCTCGGCCGATCCGTCCGGCCGCACGGTGATCGGCATGGTCAACAATTGTGCCGGCGGCACCACGCCGTGGGGCACGGTCCTGACCGCCGAAGAGAATTTCAACGGCTATTTCATGGGCGCGCCGGCGGCGGGTGCCGATGCCGCAACCCTGAAGCGCTATGGCATCCCCGGCGGCTGGTACAACTGGGGTGCCCATGATCCGCGCTTCGATATCGGCCGGGAGCCGAACGAGGCCAACCGGTTCGGCTGGATCGTCGAGGTCGATCCCTACGATCCCCTGTCCCGGCCGAAGAAGCGCACCGCGCTGGGCCGTTTCAAGCATGAGGGCGCCAGCACCGTCGTGGATCCCGACGGTACCGTGGTGGCGATGAGCGGCGACGACGAGCGCTTCGACTATGTCTACCGCTTCGTGGCGGACGGGACGTTCGACCCGGCGAACCGGATGGCCAACATGGATCTGCTGGATGCCGGCACCCTGTCGGTGGCGCGGTTCGACGCCGATGGCCGGGTCGCCTGGCTGCCATTGGTCTTCGGCCAGGGGCCGCTGACCGCGGCGAGCGGCTTCGCGGACCAGGCCGACGTGCTGATCCGGGCACGGCTGGCCGCCGATGCGCTGGGCGCCACCAGGATGGACCGGCCGGAGGATGTCGAGATCAACCCCGTCACCCGCAAGGCCTATGTCGCGCTGACCAACAACAGCAGGCGCAAGGAACCGGATGCGGCCAACCCGCGCGCGGGCAATATCTGGGGACAGATCGTCGAGATGGTGCCGGCCGACGGCCGCTTCGCCGGAGAGGATTGGCGCTGGGAGATCCTGGTGCTCGCCGGCAATCCGGCCGATCCCGCGACCGGCGCCAGCTATCATCCCGCGACCTCGGAGAACGGCTGGTTCGCCTGCCCCGACAACCTGGCGGTCGATCCGAAGGGGCGGCTCTGGGTATCGACCGACCAGGGCGGCGGCTGGTCGAAGGCCTCCGGCACCGCGGACGGCGTCTGGGCGCTGCAGGCCGAAGGGCCGGAGCGCGGCACCGGCAGGATGTTCTTCCGCGTCCCCGTGGGGGCCGAGATGTGCGGGCCCGTCTTCTCCGACGACGGCACGACCCTGTTCGTGGCGGTGCAGCATCCGGCGGCGGACGGCGCGAAGGAATATGCGCCGTTCGGGCGGGAATCGACCTTCGAGGATCCGGCGACCCGCTGGCCCGACTTCGCCGCAGGCATGCCGCCCCGCCCCTCCGTAATGACGATCCGCCGCGACGATGGCGGGCCGGTCGGCGGCTGAAGGTCAGGCCGGAGGGGGGGCGGGAAGGCCCGGCCCGGGCCAGCCTTCATCCGCCACGGGCTCCACGTCGCCGGGCCTGGCGGGCAGGCCGGCCAGCAGCTCGTCCACCTGGCGCCCGAGCACCGGATGGACGATGTCGGGGGCAATCGCGCCCAGCGGCACCAGGACGAAACGCCGTTCGTGCATCCGCGGATGCGGGACCGTGAGGTCCGGCAGGTCGATCACCCGGTCGGCGAACAGCAGCAGGTCCAGGTCCAGCAGGCGCGGGCCCCAATGCTCCGTCCGCACCCGGCCGCCTGCCCGCTCGATGTCGTGCAGGATGCCGAGCAGCGCGCGCGGTGCCAGGGCGGACCGCAGCGCCGCGGCCGAGTTCAGGAAGGGCGGCTGCGCCGGTCCGCCGACCGGCGCGGTGCGGTAGAGCGGCGCGACCGCTTCCACGCGCAGGCCCGGGACGGCATCCAGCCGGCGCAGCGCTGTCGCCAGCGCGGCCTGCGGATCGCCGAGATTGGCGCCCAGGCCGATGAAGGCGCGCGCCGGCCCGCCGGTCATCGGCGGCTCACTGCCGCTCGCGGCTGACCCGGACGAAGGCGCAATCGGCCGCGGGAATGGCCTGCGGCTTCTCCACCTCCAGCTCGATCTGCTGCACGGCGGGAAAACGGGCCAGGATCTCTCCCGTCGCCCGGTCCGCAAAGGTCTCGATCAGGTGGAAGCGGCCCTCTTCCGCCAGCCCGGTCAGCAGTTCCGCCACCTCGGCATAGTTCACCGTCTGGGTGAGCCGGTCGGAAGCCGCGGCGGCGCCGATATCGCAGCGCATGGAAATGTTCAGCCGCAGCGGCTGGCGGCGCAGGCGTTCCTCGTCGAAGGCGCCGATCACGCAGATGATCTCCAGGCCCTTCAGCCCGACGGTCGCAAACATCGACGCCTCCGTTCTGCGGCCGGGGCCGCGTGCTCAGTGCCGGAAATGGCGCATGCCGGTGAACACCATGGCGATGCCGGCCTTGTCGGCGGCGTCGATCACCTCTTGGTCGCGAACCGAGCCGCCGGGCTGGATGACGGCGGTGACGCCGGCCTCGGCGACCACTTCCAGGCCGTCGGCAAAGGGGAAGAAGGCGTCCGACGCCGCCACCGAGCCTTGCGTCAGGGGCGCCGGCAGGCCGGCCGCGCCGGCCGCGTCCGCCGCCTTGCGCTGCGCGATGCGCGCGGCATCGATCCGGCTCATCTGGCCGGCGCCGATCCCGACGGTGGCCCCGGCCTTGGCATAGACGATGGTGTTCGACTTCACATGCTTGGCGACCCGGAAGGCGAACAGCAGGTCCGCGATCTCGGCGGCGCTGGGCGCCCGCCGGGAGACCGTCTTCAGGTCCGCCGCCGCAACCCGGCCGGTGTCGCGGGACTGCACCAGGAAGCCGCCGGACAGCGCCTTCCAGGTCAGGCCCGGCGCCAGGGCATCGGGCATGCCGCCGGTCAGCAGCAGGCGCAGGTTCTTCTTCGCGCCCAGCACCTCCAGGGCCGCGGGATCGGCTTCGGGCGCCACGATCACCTCGGTGAAGATGGTGGCGATCTTCTCCGCGGTCGCGCCGTCCAGGCTGCGGTTCACCGCCACGATGCCGCCGAAGGCGGAGACCGGGTCGCAGGCCAGGGCGGCGTCCCAGGCCGCCGACAGGCTGCCGGCCTGCGCCACGCCGCAGGGATTGGCATGCTTGATGATGGCAACGGCCGGGCTGTCGGTGAATTCCGCGACCAGCTCGAACGCCGCGTCGGTGTCGTTCAGGTTGTTGTAGGACAGCGCCTTGCCCTGCGCCTGCCGGGCCGTGGCGACGCCGGCGCGGGCCTCGCCGGTGCGGTAGAACGCGGCCTGCTGGTGCGGGTTCTCGCCATAGCGCAGCACCTCGGCGCGCCGGCCCGACAGGCTCATGCGCTCCGGGAACGGAATCTCCAGCGCGCCGGCGAACCAGGTGGAGATCGCCGCGTCGTAGGCGGCGGTGCGGGCGAAGGCCTTGGCTGCCAGGCTGCGGCGCAGCGCCTCGGGCACGGCATTGTCGTGCGCCGCCATCGCCTCCATCACCGCTTCGTAATCCTCCGCCTCCACCACGACCGCGACATCGCCATGATTCTTGGCGGCGGAGCGGATCATCGCCGGCCCGCCGATGTCGATATTCTCGATGATCTCGTCATAGCCGGCGCCGCGCGCCACCGTCGCCTCGAACGGATAGAGGTTCACCACCACCAGGTCGATCGGCGCGATGCCATGCGCCGTCATCGCGTCGCGATGCGCCGCCACGTCGCGGCGGCCCAGGATGCCGCCATGGACCGTCGGGTGCAGGGTCTTCACCCGGCCGTCCATGATTTCCGGAAACCCGGTCGCCTGGGAGACCTCGGTGACCGCGATTCCGGCCTTCCGCAAGGCCGAGAAGGTGCCCCCGGTGGAGAGGATCTCGACCCCGTGTTCTGACAGGAAGCGGCCGAACGCCTCCAGGCCGGTCTTGTCGGATACCGAGATCAGGGCACGGCGGACGGTCATTGCGAAGGCACTCCGGCAGGTTCAGGCAAGGGCGGGAGAGCCGCGCTATAGCACGCCGCGCCGCGCCGGCAAAAGGCAGGGCGCATGCAGCCGTCGCGGCAAAATCGTCGGGCCTGCGGATGAAAGCGGGACCCGGTTCCATATACTTGGTATGAGCGTGAAACGCTTCGACACCCCGGCGATGGGAGAGTTCATGCAGGTCGCTACAGGCGGTACCGATCCGGGGCCCACGGGGCCGGCCAATGTCGCACATGGCGTGCGCCGGCCGGTGCGGCGCATCGCTTGACCGGGCCCATGGCGCCGCGGACGAAAGAGCCGGATGGCGCAGCGGCGCTTGCGCTTGCGGAAGCGCGCCAGGCACTGGACCGGAAGGAGCTGGAGGCCGCTGTCACCGCCTTTGCGAAGGCACGCGAGCTCGGGGCGCCGCTGGAGCGGGTCGCCCGCGACCATGCCCTGGCCCTGTCCGGTCTCGACAGGCATGACGAGGCGGTCGAGGCCTTCCGGCCGTGGTTCGCGAAGCGGCGGAAGGATTCCGAGGTCCAGAACCTGATGGGGGTCCTGCTGAAGCGGGCCGGCCGTCTGCGGCAGGCCGCGGAGGTCCTGGAGCGCGCGCGACTGCTGCGGCCGAAGGACCTCTCGCCGTGGCAGAACCTGGGCAATGTCCATCGACAGCTCGGCGACCACCGGCTAGCCGCCCGCTACTTCCGCGGCGCATTGGCGATCAATCCCGGATCGCCGGAACTCTGGCGCCTGCTCGGCCGCAGCCTCGCGGCGAGCGGCAAGCCGGGCGAGGCTCTCGCGGCCTATCGGAGGGGGCTGGACCGGTCGCCCGCGAACCGGCAGCTGACCGCGCTCTACCTGCAGGCCCTGCTGCAGTCCGGGCAGGTGGCCGAAGCGACGGCATTCATCGCCGATCTGCGGAACGCCCATCCGGAGGATCCCGAGATCGCGGTGCTGGAGGCACGCCTGGTGTTCCGGACCGGCGACGCGGAGCGGGCGGTCACCCTGCTCCACGGGATTCTCGCGCAGCATCCCGACAATCTTTCCGCAAACCTGCAGCTGGCGACGATCGTCGGGGATTCGGATCGCCGCGCGGCGAACCAGGCGCTGGAACGCGCGGTGGCCGCGCATCCGGGGAGTTTCGACGCCCTCGACCGCCTGATCGATTCGCTGTCGCGCAGCCGCTATGACAGCGAGACCGTGCATGTCGAGCGGGCCTATGCCCTCGCCCGGAAACTGATGGAGCGCTTTCCCTCCCGGATCCCGGAAGCGGCGCGCACCCTGCGGACGATCCTGATGCGCGTGCTGGACGAAGAGCGGATGCCGGCCACCGGCTCGCTTCGCCAGCTGCTGCCGATCTGGCTGGGGGAGGGGCGCCATTCCTCGGCGCTCTACGAACTCGGGCAGGTCGCCAGCATGGAGGACCGCCTGGCACTGGTCGACTGGCACCGGGACTGGGGCCGGAAGGCGTCCGCCGGCATCCGGCCGGTGAGCCTGCCCGCCATGCCGGCGCTGGCAACAGGGCGGAAGCTGCGCATCGGCTTCATGTCCTCCGACCTGCGCCACCACCCGGTGACCTACTTCGCCCTGCCGTTGCTGGAGGGTTTCGATGCGGAGCGGGTCGAGGTGTTCTGCTACTCGTTCGACGAAAAGCCCACGGACCGGGTGCGGGAGCATATCGCCGCGACGGTGACGGCCTTCCGCCACTGGCCCAGGCAGTCGAATGCCTTCGTCGCGGAGAACATCGCCAGGGACGGCCTGGATATCCTGTTCGAACTGGGCGCCTCCACCGCGATGAACAAGCTGGAAGTCATGGCCTACCGGCCCGCACGCATCGGCGCCAGCTGGGTCGGCTACCCGCACTCTGCCGGCCTGGAGCAGATCGACTACATCCTCACCGATCCGTACACCACGCCGGAGGATCCGCGCCTGCTGATCGAGCGGCCGTTCGAGATGCCGGAGACCTGGGTCACCCTGTCGCGCATGTTCACCGAGCAGGAGATCGCGGACGGCACGCCCGCGCAGCGCAAGGGCCACCTGACCTTCGGCACGGCGAACAATCCCTACAAGTATACCCGCTTCTGCCTGGATGCCTGGGCCGCCGTGCTGCGCGCGGTGCCGGGGTCGCGCTTCCTGTTCCTGCGGCCGGAGGCCGATGCGCCGAGCTTCGTGGCCAACAGCCGCGCGGCCTTCGCCCGCCGCGACGTGGACCCCGACCGGCTCGCGTATATCGGCGTGCGCGGCAAGCATATCCCGCACTACAACGAGATCGACATCGCCCTCGACACACTGCCCCATACCGGCGGCACGACGACCTGCGAGGCCCTGTGGATGGGGGTGCCGACGGTCACCCTGGTGGGCCCGGGCTTCACCGAGCGGCTGTCCTATTCCAACCTGTCGAACACGGGTCTGGGCGATCTCGCGGCCGCCTCGGTCGCGGACTATGTCGCCAAGGCGGCGGAACTGGCGGCGGATCCGGCGCGCCGGCTTGCCCTGCGGCACGGCCTGCGGGCCCGGATCCGCAGCCATCCGCTCGGCCAGCCGGAGCGCTTCGCGCGGCATTTCTACGAGCTGGCGGCCCGGGTCGCGGCAGAGTAGCGGCCGCGGCCGATCCGCTGGCGATCACGGACTCGTCAGGTCGTGCCAGGGGGCCAAGTTACATGTAACCGATGGAGGGCGAGGATGGTGTCCGCTTCGAAGCCCAAGACCTCCCGCATGAAGGTGCGGGAGCACCGGGCGAGACGGCGGCAACAGGGATTGCGACCCGTCCAGATCTGGCTGCCTGACACACTGGCGCCTGCTTTCCGGGCGGCGGCCCATCTTCAGTCCCAGGCCGTCTCGCAAAGTGCGCATGCGGCTGACGCGCCCAGCGCAGGAAACGGGTTGCCTGCGCCCTGCCGGTCAATGGTCCACAAAATCACGACAATGCCCAAGGCGAGGCTCGGCGCCCGTGTCGGACGGCTGGATGCCGATGATGCGGTCCGCCTGAATCGTGCCATGATCGTCTTTCTTGGCCTGGCCGTTTCCCCACGGGCGCGTGCAGCGGACGCATAGCCGGGAGGCAGGGGCGGCTATTCGCCCGCCAGCCGGTCCGGCGGCACCTCGGGCGACGGCGCCTGCGCCTGCGGCGCCCGCTGCGGCGGCGGCCCCCAGACGGCCTCGTCGCCGGCGAACTCCGGCACCAGGCGGCGCAGGATCGTCATGGCCCGGTCGGTGTCCCGCGCCGCTGCGGCCGCTGCCAGCTCGTCCAGGATCGGCCAGAGCGTGGCGCGGTCCGGGCTGCGCGGGCCGCCCAGCAAGACGCCTTCCACCGCAGTGGGCCGGCCCAGCTCCTCGGGGTGCAGGACCTCCTCGTGCAGCTTCTCGCCCGGCCGCAGGCCGGTGAAGGCGATCGCCACATCCTTGTCCGGCTGCCGGCCGGACAGGCGGATCATCTGCCGCGCCAGGTCCTGGATCCGCACCGGCTTGCCCATGTCCAGCACGAAGACGGCGCCCGACCGCGCCGGCGCCAGGTCCGGCCGGGCGGCGGCCTGCAGGATCAGCGCGACCGCCTCGCGCGTGGTCATGAAGAAGCGGGTGACGTCGGGATGGGTCACGGTCAGCGGACCGCCGCGCGCCAGCTGCCGCTGGAACAGCGGCACCACCGAGCCGGTGGAGCCCAGCACATTGCCGAATCGCACGGCGACGAAGCGGGTCGCGGCGGGCCCGGCGCCGGCATCCGTGCCGGCGGTCTGCATCACCATCTCGGCAATGCGCTTGCTGGCCCCCATCACGTTGGTCGGATTGACCGCCTTGTCGGTGGAGATCAGGACCATCGTGCCGGTGCCATGGGCCAGCGCGGCCTCCGCCACCAGGCGGGTGCCCAGGACATTGGTCAGCACCGCCTCGTTCGGGTTGGTCTCCACCAGCGGCACATGCTTGAAGGCGGCGGCATGGAAGACGATGTCCGGCCGCTCCTCCGCGAAGATCCGCTCCAGCCGGCGGGCATCGCGCACATCGCCCAGCACCGCGCGGCGGGCCATGATCTCGGGCCGTTCGGCCAGTTCCAGGTCGATCTGGTAGAGGTTGTGCTCGCTGTTCTCGAACAGCACCAGGCGCCGCGGGCCCAGCGCGGCGATCTGGCGGACAAGCTCGCCGCCGATGGTGCCGCCGGCGCCGGTGACCAGCACCGTCTTGCCCTGGATCAGGCGCGCCAGGGGCTCCCGGTCCAGCACCCGCTGGGGCCGGCCCAGCAGGTCCTCGACATCGATCGGTCGCGGCGGCGGGGCCTCCGTGCCGCCACTGCGCTCGAAGTCGGTCAGCTGCGGCAGGCGGGCCAGGATCAGGCCCAGGCGATCGGCGGTCTCCAGCAGCTGCTCGACCTTCTCGCCGGCCAGGTTGCGGCTGGCGATGATCAGCCGCTGCGGCCGGTTGCCGTTGCGTGCCAGGCGGTCGACCAGCGCCGGGATCGCGGCGAGGTCGCCCAGCACCCGCACGCCGTGGATGTCCCGGCCCCGCCGCTTCGGGTTGTCGTCGACCATGCCGACGACCCGGTAGCTGGCGTCCTTGGTGCCGCCCATGGCCCGGATGAAGGTCTCCGCCGGTGCGCCGGCGCCGACCAGCAGCACCGGGATGCGGGGATCCGCGCTGCGCTCGAAGCTGCGCCGCAGATTGCCGTCCTTCCAGGCGCGGTACAGCAGGCGCGGCCCGGCCAGCATGACGATCAGCAGCGGCCCGACGAACAGCAGCACCGAGCGCGGGAAATCGTCCAGCCGGGTCAGCAGGAACAGCACCGGGACGAAGATCAGCACGCTCAGCGCCACAGCGCGCACGATCGCCACCAGGTCGCGGAACGAGGCATAGTGCCAGATGCCGCGATACAGGCCGGTGGCGGTGAAGACGATGGCCGCCACCAGGGTGAACAGCAGGGTGCCTTCCCACAGGAAGAACAGCGGCTGGGTCAGCCCGCCGAGCCAGTAGCGGACCCAGATCGCCAGCTCCATCGCTGCCGCGGCCATGAAGATGTCGTGCACCACCACCACGGCGATGCGCGGGTTGAAGGGGAGCGGCACCCTCATGGCGGCGACGCGCCGCCGGCGACCCCGGCGGCCGGCCGGCGTTCCCGGAAATGCCAGAAGCAGGCCGCGACAAGGAGCGCGGCGCCCGCCAGGGCCGGGATCCCGGCATCGCGCCAGGCGATTGTCAGAGCGGCCAGCAGGACCAGGGCGAGGTTCAGCGGCACCAGCCGCGCCAGCACCCGGCCATGGCCGCCGAAGCGCCGCGCGGCCTGCTGGTAGAAATGCTGCCGATGGGCCTGCCAGATCCGTTCGCCGCGCAGCAGGCGCAGCGCCAGGGTCAGGGAGGCATCGGCCAGGTGGTAGAGCGGCAGGATCAGCGCGGCCGCCCAGAAGCCGTTGGCCGCCAGCAGAAGCAGCACCCAGCCGAGCAGGAAGCCGAGCGGCACGCTGCCGGAATCGCCCAGGAAGATCCGCGCCGGCGGCCGGTTCCAGGCCAGGAAGCCGATGGCGGCGCCGGTCACCACCGCCAGCATCAGCATCAGCCGCGGCCCCTCTGCCAGGAACGGGCCGGCGACGAAATCCGGCCCCAGGAGCGTGGCGCCCAGCCCGGCCAGCAGGATGGCGCCGCCGGCGATGGTCACGGTCTCCAGCCCGGTGATGCCGTCGATGCCGTCCATGAAGTTGAACAGGTTCACGAACCAGAGCCAGGCGAACCAGGTCAGCGCAAGGTCGGCCCAGCCCGGCAGCAGGCCCTGGAAGGTGGTGCCGCTGCCCGGCAGCGCCAGCAGGCCGGCGGCGCAGATCAGCCCCTGCGCCAGCAGGCGCGGCGCCGCGGGCAGGCCCTTGCGGTCGTCCCACCAGGACAGGAGGGCCAGCAGGGCGGTCAGCAGCAGGACCAGCGGGCCATTCTGCGCCAGGCCGCGCGGGTCGCTGTCATAGCTGGTGCCGGTCAGCAGCAGTGCCGCGACGCCGCCGGCCATGACGACGGCGATCACCGCAAGGCCGCCGCCGCGCGGCGTCGGCCGGCGGTGGCTGGACCGGTCGTTCGGCAGGTCCAGGATCGCCCGCCGCAACAGCCAGGCACGCAGGGGGGCGATCGCCGCCGCGGTCAGCCCGGCGGCACCCAGGCCGAGGATGAGGAACCAGATCCAGAACATGGCGATGTCCTAGCCCCGGACCGCCGCCGTGGCAATTGGCCGGCATCATCCCGCGGGGCCGAGATGCTTCCGGAAGAAGGCGATGACGGTTTGCTGGAAGCCGGCCAGGAAGGCCCTGCGATCGAAGCCCGGCGCATCGGTGCAGAGCGGCGGCGCGATCCTGGCCAGGGCATCGCTGCACGGCGCCAGGAAAGCGAAATGACCGGCATCCGGGACGCGGCGCATATCGACATCGCCAGGCAGCATCCTGCGGATCGCGGCCGCATCGCCGACGATCCGGTCCGCCGCGGCGACCCAGAGCTGCACCGGTACCGTGACCGCCGCCAGCCCGTCCGGGGCGAAGGCGACCGACAGGGCCGGTGCGGCCAGGACGACGGCCTTCAGTCGCGGATCGGCACCGGCGATCACCGGCGCCGCGGCCGGCGCCGCCGTTCCCTGGACCGATTGCTGGGCGCGGGCATTGGCACAGCCCCAGTCCTGGGGATGGTCGGTGCAGAACGCGGCCACCCGGCGCCAGTCCGCCCGGCCGCCGGCAAGGAGCAGTGCCGTCGTGCCGCCGGCGGAATGGCCGAGGATGCCGATCCGCGACGGATCGATCGCCCCGTGCTGCTGCCAGGCGGTCAGCATATGGTCGATCGTGCGGCTCACCTGCCCGGGCCGGTTGAGGAAATTCGCCTGCGTGAAGGTGTCGCTCTGGTCCCGGTAGTTGTCGCCGGCATGCAGCGGGGCGACGACGACGAAGCCGGCATCGGCAAGCGCGGTTGCGGTGTCGAAGGCGTTCAGCGACGACCCGCCCGCGCCGTGCGACAGGACGATCAGCGGCAGCCCGCTGCCCGCGACGCCGCCGTCGCGCGCGACCTCCAGGGCAAACGGCCCGACCTGAACCGCCTGGGGCGGCGCGGCGCTGGGATACCAGATCGCCAGGTCCAGTGGCCTGCCAGCGCTGTCCGTCGCCTGGGACTGCTGAAAGCCCGCGGCCGCGGACGGCTGCCCGAGCGCCGGCAGCAGGAAAAGGGCGGCCAGGACGGCAAAGAGGGGCGGTTTCGCCATGATCGGGCTCCCGGTTCGGCGGCGGCGCTCAGGGCTGCCTGTCCGGCGGCAGCACGCTGCGATAGCAGTCCAGGCTCTCCGCCACGAAGCGTTCGACCGAGAATTCGGCCAGGGCGATCTCCCGGCCCCGCGCCGCCATGCTGCGCCGGCGCTCCGGGTCGGCGAGCAGCGCCGCCAGTGCCTCCGCCAGGGCGGTGCCGTCGCGGACCGGCACCAGCAGGCCGTTCTCGCCATGGCGCACCACCTCGCGGCAGCCGGGCACGTCGGTGGTGACGATCGCCCGGCCGCAGGCCGCCGCCTCGATCAGGGTGCGCGGCAGCCCTTCCCGGTAGGATGGCAGGCAGACGATATGGGCCGCATTCAGGGTCTGCGGCATCGCCTCGGAATAACCCTGCACCTCCACCAGGCCCTCCCGCTGCCAGGCCTCGACCTGGGCGGGCGCGACGCCGGTCGGGTTCTGCGGGTCGTGCCGGCCGACCAGGAGGAAGCGTGCTTCCACGCCGCGGCCTTTCAGGATCCTGGCCGCCGCCACGAATTCGTTGATGCCCTTGTCGCCGATCAGGCGGGCAGGGAACAGCACGACGGGCGGGCCCGGCGGTTCGGCTGCCGGGCTGAACTCCGTCATGTCCACGCCGCAGCCGCGGATCATCACCGCCCGGTCGGCACGCGCCAGCCCGTGCCGCAGGAACAGGTCGCGATCGTCGCCGTTCTGGAAGATCACCCGCCCGTTGCCATGCCCCAGGGCGAAGCGGAACAGCATCTTCACCGCCTGGCGCTGGGCCCAGGCCAGCGGGCCGCTGCGGATGAACAGATAGCCCAGCCCGGTGATCGCATGGACCACGGCCGGCACGCCCAGCAGGCGGGTCGCGATGCCGCCCCAGATCACCGGCTTCATCGAGACGTGATGCACCAGGTCCGGTTCCACCTGTCCGACGATGTAGGAGATCGCCGCCAGCAGGCGCAGCTCCGCCAGGGGATTGCGGCCGCCCCGGGCCAGCGGGATCGGATGGAAGGCCAGCCCGGCCTGCTCGATCCGGGCGATGCCCTTCGGATCCGGCGGGGCCGCGACATGGACCTCGAAGCCGGCGGCGCGCATCGCCACGCCCAGCGGCATCCGGTGGGTGGTGAAGAACAGGGCCTCGTGGCTGAGATAGAGGATGCGGCCCTTCGGTGCCGGCCCCGCCGGGGCCGGCCCGGCATGCGTCCCGGTCATCCGGTCAGCTTCGCCAGCGCCCATTTGACGATCGTGGTATCGCCGGACGTGGTGGCGCAGAGCAGGATCTGCTGGCTGCGATGGCGGATCCCGTCGGCGCCCAGGTAGACGCTGTCCTCCAGCGACACCGTGCCGCCGGCGACCCGCATCCGCCAGCCCTTGCCGGAGACCGTCTTCAGGATCGCCTGCGCGCCGTCGTGCAGCAGCGAGACCCGGATGTCGGGATGCAGGTGGAAGCGGATGGCGAAGGGGCGGTCCTCCGGCCGGCTGCCGTCGGGCCGCCGCAGCTTGCGCACCATGTCCTCGCCGCGCAGGTCGTCGCCATCGGCATGCAGGTAGAGCCGGCGGCGGTGGCGCAGGCCGAAGCGGCTTTCATAGCCGGCATGCTCGCCCTCGATCCAGAAATTGCCGTCCTGGATCTGCCGCGTGACGGTGGGCGGCGGCGGTGGCGGCGGCGCGGCCAGCCAGCCCTCCGGCAGGGCCTCCTCATCCGCGATGCTCATCGTCGAATGGGCGGCGGTGCCGGCCAGGGCCTGGCGCCAGAGCGGATCGGCCGCCGTGCCGCAGTTCACGATGATGCGGTCGCGGCCATGGCTGAACTCCATCGCCAGCGGCGACAGATGCGGGCTGTCCGTGGTGTCCGGCACCGGCCAGCCGACATCCATCAGCAGCACGGCGCGTTTCGCCTCCGCCCGCTCGTACTGGCCATAGGGGGCGCTCTCCAGCGGCTTCGCCCGGCTCTCCGCCAGTTTCAGCACGGCGTCGATGCGGCTGCTGCGCTCCTCGATCCCGTCGTGGAACACCGCCAGGCCGCCATCGCCATGGCGCAGGGCGCGCAGCATCGGCGCCATCCGGTCCACCGCATTGGCCAGCGCCTCCGGCGCCTCCCAATTGGCATCCAGGCAGGTGCGCCGCAGCCCGGCCAGGATCGCCAGCAGGCGGAACTGGCGGCTGGGATTGCGCGACCGGTGCATGCCGTCGGGCAGGATCTCGGCATGCAGCACGCGGGTCAGCCCGGCAAAGGCGGCCTCCCGCCGCCGCTCAAGGTCGGGCAGGCACAGGGTCGCCGTGCACAGGGCGGCCCAGGCCAACACCGGCTCCACCCCGCTCTGCCGCAGGCGCAGCGCATCGGACAGGTGCCGGGCCTGGCGCGCCAGCCCTTCCAGGAAGGCCTTGCGGAAGGCGGCATCCGCGCCCCGCAGCAGCGGCTCGGCGAAGGTGAGCCAGTTCAGCAGGCGGATCGACAGGATGTCGGTGCGCCAGCACAGCCGGTGCCAGCGCGGATGCCGGCTCAGCCAGGCGCCGACCAGGCGGCGGGCCCGCTCGGCGGCCTGGTCCTGCCGCTCGCCGGTCACCGCATAGAGGTCGCGCAGGAACTCGAAGCCGTGCAGCCAGGCGGCGATCCCGGCATCCGGCGGCTCGCTTCCCCAGGGATCCTCCTGCGGCAGGTCGCTCTCCATCCCCTGCAGCCGGATCACGCCGTCCAGCAGGCGCAGGCCCTGCTCGGCATCGCCGGGTAGCCGCGACTTTGGCCGGAAGCCGAGATCCTTCGGCGGCGAATCGCTCAGGAAATAGTTGTACAGCCCGGTCTCGAAGATCTTCGGCGCCACGCTGTCGCGCAGCCGCTGCCACAGGCTGCGGGGGCGTGTCGCCACTTTCGACGGCAGGGCCGGCAGCCCGCCGCCCGGACCGCGGCGCGGCACCGCCACGGGCAGGCCCGCGCCGCCGGCCGCCCGCCTGCCGCTGTCCGGCGAGCGTCCGGTCGCGGGGCGATCCCCGGCGGGACGATCCCCGGCTGGACGATCCCCGGCTGGACGATCCATGGGATCGGCATGCATCAGACGGCCTCGCGCAGGCGGCGGATATTGCCTTCGTAGGCCGCCGTCCCCCCCGCGAAGCTGGCGGTCCCCGCCACCAGCACGTCGGCGCCGGCGGCGACCGCGCGGCCGGCGGTCTCGGTGTTGATGCCGCCATCGACCTCCAGGTCGATCTGCCGGCCGCTTGCGTCGATCGCCCGGCGCAGGCGCGCGATCTTGTCCAGCTGGCTCTCGATGAAGCTCTGGCCGCCGAAGCCGGGGTTGACGCTCATCACCAGGACCAGGTCGACCATGTCCAGCACCGCCTCGGCCTGCTCCGCCGGGGTGCCGGGATTGAGCGAGATGCCCGCCTTCTTGCCCAGCGAGCGGATCAGCTGCAGCGACCGGTGCAGATGCGGGCCGGCCTCGGCATGGATGGTGATGATGTCCGACCCTGCCTCGGCAAAGGCCGCGATGAACGGGTCCACCGGGGCGATCATCAGGTGCACGTCGAACGGCTTCGCGCTGTGCGGCCGCAGGGCCCGGACCACCAGCGGGCCGATCGTCAGGTTGGGCACGAAATGGCCGTCCATCACGTCGACATGGATATAGTCGGCGCCGGCGCGGTCGATGGCCGCGACCTCTTCGCCCAGCCGGGCAAAGTCGGCGGAGAGGATCGATGGGGCGATGCGAATCGGTCGGGTCATTTGTGGCGTGGTATCAGCTTCCCCGAATGGCGGCAATGCTGTTGGGCATTTTGCCAAACGGCATGAAAATCAATGACTTTTGCGCATTTCCTGGCATACTGATTTCACTGATTGACGGACCCCGGGGCGGCCGGCAGGCTGGCAGCGATCCGATTCGCCCGCTCCCGGTGCCAGGTTGCTCGCGCGACATGGGCATTCTGCACCGGATCCGGACCCCGTCGTAAGTGCGAACCGGCGAGAAGCATGAACCGCAGAGACTTCAACCGCACGATTCTTTCCCTGGCCGCCGGCGCCGCCCTGCTCGGCGCCGGTCGTGCCGTGGCGGCAACGCCGCTGCCGCGTCCCCGGCCGTTCCATCTGCAGAAGGGCATGCCACGGGCCAGGGTGGTGCTGGACCCCGGCCATGGCGGCCGCGATCCCGGCGCGCTGGGCGTGACCGGCGTGCGCGAAAAGGATGTCACCCTCGACATCTGCCGCACGATCCGCGACCGGCTGGCGCGCAATGGCGGGCCGGAGGTGCTGCTGACCCGCGACGGCGACGTCTTCCTGCCGCTGAACGACCGCATCGCCTTTGCCGAAGAGGTCGATGCCGATCTCTTCATCTCCATCCATGCCGATGCCGCACCGACCCCGGATGCGCGCGGCCTGTCCGCCTATACCCTGTCGGAGCGCGCCTCCGACGGCCTGGCGGATGCCCTGGCGGTGGCCGAGAACCGGGTCGACCGGCTCTATGGCGTCGACCTGCGCCATGCCGATTCCGCGGTGGCGGCAATCCTCCAGGACCTCGCCCACCGCTACAGCCACCGGGCCTCGCGCACCGCGAAGGAAAGGCTTGTCTCCGGCCTCGTCGGCCAGCTCGACCTGCTCTACAACCCGATGCGCTCCGCCAGCTTCGCCGTGCTCAAATCGGCGCAGGTGCCCGCCGTGCTGCTGGAAACCGGCTTCCTGTCCAACCCGCAGGACGAGCGCCTGCTGGCCGAAACCCCCAGCCGCCGCCGCATCGCGGGCATCCTGGGCAACCGGATCGCCACCGTCGCCGGCGAACTGCGGGTGCAGGCCGGCGCCTGAGCGCGTCCGGCCTCAGCCGGCGCGCCGCAGCAGGGCCATGAAGAAGCCATCCAGGCCGCCCAGCGCCGGCCAGAGATCCGGCGCGGTCAACAGCGCAGCGCCCGCCTGGGCCTCCGGCGGCAGGCCGTAGGCCGCGGCCTGCAGGGGGACCTGCGCCATGTCGCCGTGCCGCACCAGCGCCGCGGCGATCCGCTCGCCGCCCTCCTGCGGCTGCAGGCTGCAGACGCAGTAGAGCAGCGCCCCGCCCGGTTGCAGCCGGGCGATCGCGGCGTCCAGCAGGCGGTCCTGCAACGCGGCCGTCGCGACGAGGTCGCCGGGGCGGCGCAGATGCAGGATATCGGGATGCCGGCGCAATGTGCCGGTGGCCGAACAGGGCGCGTCCAGCAGCACGCCCTCGAATGTCCGGTCATCCGGCCAGGCCGTGGCATCGGTCGTCACGGCCTCGACCGCCAGGCCAAGCCGCCGCAGGTTCCCCGTCATCCGGGCAACCCGCTGGGGATCCTGCTCCAGGGCGGTCACGGCGGCCCCCATCGCGGCCAGCTGCGCCGTCTTGCCGCCCGGCGCGGCGCACATCTCCAGCACCCGGCAGCCGGACAGGGCATCCGCGCCGTCCCGTCCCGGGCGCAGGGCATCGGCGAGGATACGGGCGGGAACGGCGGCAGCCGCGTCCTGCACCCACCAGGCGCCCTCGGCGAAGCCGGGCAGGCTTTCGACCCGGCCGCCGGACGGGCGCCGCAGGCTGCCGCCGGGCAGCGCCTCGGCTTCCAGCGGCCCGGTCCAGGCGCCGGACTCGCCCTTGACGGTGATGTCGAGCGGCGCCTCCGCGAGGCTGGCCGCCGACAGTGCCGCGGCGCGCTCCGCGCCAAAGGCCGCACGCCAGCTCTGCCACAGCCAGTCGGGCAGGGCCGTGGCCGCGGTCTCCGTCGCCAGGATCTCCTCCTTCTCGGCCGCGATGCGCCGCAGCACGGCATTGACCAGGCCGCGGAAGGCGGAATTCGGCGGCAGCAGCGCGACGCTGGAATGGACGGCCGCGTGATCGGGCACGTCCAGGAACAGGATCTGCGCCGCGCCCAGGCGCAATGCCCCGATCGCCGGGCTGGCCGCCTTGCCCGGCCGCAGCGGCCGGGCCACCCGGTCGGCGATGGCCCGGTCGATCAGCCGCAAATGGCGCAGCACGGACATGCAGACCGCCCGGACAAAGGCCCGGTCGCGCTCGCGCAGCGCCGCCAGGCGGCCATCGCCGGCGCAGGCCTCGGCGAATACCCGGTCGAAGCTGCGCCCGTCCTCGAGCACGAGGCGCAGCAGGCCCAGGCAGGCCCGGCGCGGCCGATCGCCGCCGCTGCCGCCCTCGCGCGCGGGGGCGGGCTCTGCCGGAATGGGGCCGTCCTGATTGCTTTCCCTGGCCTGGTTGTGCGTCATCCGCGGGGCGCCGCGACCGCCGGCGGCGGTCAGGACCAGGGCCCGCTGCGGCGCCTGCCGGCGCGCGGCACCGCGCCGCCGCTGCGCGTCGGAGCCGGGCCGCGGGATGTCGTCGCCACGCTGCCGCGCCGGGCGGTCCCGCCCCGGATCGCCTCACCCATGCCGCCGGCGATTTCCCGCAGCCGCGCGATCCGGTTGGCCGTCTTCGGATGGGTGGAGAACAGCGAATCCGCACCATGGCCGTTCAGCGGGTTGATGATGAACAGCTGCGCGGAGGCGGGGTTCTCCTCCGCCGTCCGGTTCTCCACGCCGCCGCGGGCGATCTGTTCGATCTTGCCCAGCGCGCTGGCCAGGGCCATCGGCTGGCCGCAGATCGCCGCCCCGTCGCGGTCGGCGGAATATTCCCGCGTCCGGCTGATCGCCATCTGCACCAGGCTCGCGGCCAGCGGCGCCAGGATCATCAGCGCCAGCGAGCCCACGAGGCCCAGCGGGTTGTTGCGGTTGCCGCCGAAGAACAGGGCGAAGCTGGCCAGCATCGAGATTGCGCCGGCCAGGGTGGCGGTGATCGTCATCGTTAGGGTGTCGCGGTTCTTCACATGCGCCAGCTCGTGCGCCATCACCCCGGCGATCTCGTCGCGGCTCAGGCTGTTCAGCAGGCCGGTCGTTGCCGCGACAGCCGCATTCTGCGGGTTCCGGCCGGTGGCAAAGGCGTTGGGTTGCGGCGTGTCGATCACATAGACCTTCGGCATCGGCAGGCCGGCATTCTGTGCCAGCCGCTCGACAATGGCATAGTACTCCGGCGCCGTCCGCGCATCGACCTGGCGGGCGCGGTACATCCGCAGCACCACCTTGTCGCTGTTCCAGTAGGCGAACAGGTTCATCGCCGCGGCGACCACCAGGGCGATCAGCATGCCGCCCTCGCCGCCGATCAGGTAGCCGATCCCCATGAACAGGGCGGTCATGGCCGCGAGCAGGATGCCGGTGCGTATCAGGTTCATCTCGTGTCACTCTTCCGTCGCATGGCACGGCCGCCGCGTCATGGGCCGTGTCGTCGAACCGGCCTATATGTAGGCGTGAGGGCGCCACAAGGCGAGATGCTGGCGCGCAATTCGGGCAGGCCCGGTCGACGGGCGGGATGGACAGGATGAGCGAGCAGGACAGAGGCAGGCCGGCGGCGACGCCGACGGCGGCCGAGCCGGAGCAGGATGCCGGCAAGCCCGGTGGCGTGAAGAAGGTCAGGCCGGCCCATGTGCTGGAACAGCCGCCGGGCGAGGTCGGCGGCCCCGCGGGGCCGGAGCCGACCCGCTATGGCGACTGGTCCTTCAAGGGTATCGCCAGCGATTTCTGATCGCCCGGCCGGTCAGGCCGGCATGGCCCGGAGCCAGTCGAACAGCGGCTGCAGCGGCGTCAGCGCCTGTGCACAGGCAGCCGGTGCAGCGGCGCCGTAGGCCGCCGCCACGGGAATATCGTCGCGCCAGGCGCAGAGCCCCTTGCGGCGCAGCAGGGCGGCCTGGGGGTGATCCGCCGGAAATGGCTTCGGCACGCGCTTGAGTTCCGGTTCGTCCAGCCGGGCGCCCGCCGCCTGCAGCCGCGACAGGATCGTCGCCAGGGCAGCACCGTCCGGCCCCGCGACCCGCGCGCGCCAACGGTCCAGCACGGCGCCGGGAAAGGCGAAGGTGCCGGCGCCGAGCACCAGCCGGTCCGGCTCCAGCCCGAACATCCAGGCCGGCGGCGCCGGATGGTCGATCCGGGGCGTGAAGGCGATGTGCAGATGCGCGTTGTAGGGCGTCTTGTCCTTCGCGAACCGGATGTCGCGCTGGATGCGGTAGATCCGCGCCTCGTGCGCCAGCCCGGTCCGGCGTTCCAGTTCCCCGGCCGTCGCGGTGGCGAAGGCCGCCGCCGGCCGTTTCAGCACGGCCTCGTAGCGCGGCTTGTTGGCCGTGAACCAGTCGCGGTTGTTGTTCGCCGCCAGTGCCTGCAGGAAGGAAACGGCTTCGGGGCCGAGAAAGCCGTGCCCGTCGCGGCCGGCGGTCATTTCGGCGGCAGGCCGGCGGCATGCCGCAGGGCCAGCGACAGCCAGTCCCGCAGCACGGCGGCATCGCACGCCGCCGCGTCGACGAAATAGAAGCCCGACATCCGGCGGCCGCCCTGGATCACCGGTTCGCCGCCGGTCAGCCGGTCGGCCAGGGCCTGGTTGCCCTTGCCGACACGGAACATGAACCGGCCTGCGCCGGACTTCGCCCGGTCCGTCCCGCCGATCATGTGACCGTTCACGAAGAAGCAGAGGCCACCCATCATGCGTCGCTCCGACAGCCCGGCGATCCCTTCGACCCCGGCACGGAAGCGGGCCGCCAGTGCCTCGTCGTGCACCATCGCGCCTGTCCGCCCGGCGCGGGCGCCGCGGGCTAGCGGTTCGCCCGGTTCTCGACCAGGTCGCTGACGACCGCGGGATCCGCCAGGGTCGTGGTGTCGCCCAGGTTCGACGGGTCGTTCTCTGCGATCTTGCGCAGGATGCGGCGCATGATCTTGCCGGACCGGGTCTTCGGCAGACTGGGCGCCCACTGGATCAGGTCCGGCGCGGCGATCGGGCTCAGGTCGCTGCGGACATGCTTCACCAGTTCCCGGCGCAGCTCCTCGCTGGGCTCGGCACCGGCAATCAGGGTGACATAGGCATAGATCCCCTGGCCCTTGATCTCGTGCGGGTAGCCGACCACGGCGGCCTCGGCGACCTTCCCATGGGCGACCAGCGAGCTTTCGACCTCCGCCGTGCCCAGGCGATGGCCGGAGACGTTCAGCACGTCGTCGACCCGGCCGGTGATCCAGTAATAGCCGTCCTCGTCCCGGCGGCAGCCGTCGCCGGTGAAATAGCGACCCGGGAAGGTCGAGAAATAGGTTTCCACGAAGCGCTTGTGATCGCCATAGACGGTCCGCATCTGTCCCGGCCAGGACTGCGCGATGCAGAGATTGCCGCTGGCCGCGCCTTCCAGCACCTTGCCCTCGCCGTCCACCAGCAGGGGCTCGATGCCGAAGAACGGCAGGGTGGCCGAGCCGGGCTTCAGGTCGATGGCGCCCGGCAGCGGGGTGATCAGGATGCCGCCCGTCTCGGTCTGCCACCAGGTGTCCACCACCGGGCAGCGGCTGTCGCCGACCACCTGGTGATACCAGCGCCAGGCCTCCGGGTTGATCGGCTCGCCGACCGAGCCGAGCAGGCGCAGGGTCGACCGGCTGGCCTTCTTCACCGGCCCGTCGCCCTCGCGCATCAGGGCGCGGATCGCCGTCGGCGCGGTATAGAACAGGGTGACCTTGTGCTTGTCGCAGACCTGCCAGAAGCGGGAGCTGTCCGGATAGTTCGGCACGCCTTCGAACATCAGGGTGGTCGCGCCGTTGGCCAGCGGGCCATAGACGATATAGCTGTGCCCGGTGACCCAGCCGACATCGGCGGTGCACCAGTGGATGTCGCCGTCGTGATAGTCGAAGACGTACTGGTGGGTCATGCCGGCATAGAGCAGGTAGCCGCCGGAGGTGTGGAGCACCCCCTTCGGTTTGCCCGTCGAGCCCGAGGTATAGAGGATGAACAGCGGGTCCTCGGCGCCCACCTCCTCCACCGGGCAATCGGTGGACACGGTCTTCGCCGCCTCGTGCAGCCAGACGTCGCGGCCCTCGGCCCAGCCGATCTCCGCGCCGGTATGGCGGACCACGACGACCTTCGTCACATCGGGGCAGCTCTTCAGCGCCTCGTCCACATTGTGCTTCAGCGGGATCTTGCGGCCGCCCCGCACGCCTTCGTCGGAGGTGATGACGAACGCCGAGCGGCAGTCCTGCACGCGATCGGCGATGGAGTTGGGCGAGAAGCCGGCGAAGATCACCGAATGGACGGCGCCGATCCGGGCACAGGCCAGCATGGCATAGGCGGCCTCCGGGATCATCGGCAGGTAGATCGTGACCCGGTCGCCCTTCTTCACCCCTTGCGCCTTCAGCACATTGGCGAAGCGGCAGACCTCCTCGTGCAGCTGGCGATAGGTGATGTGGCGGGACTGGTCGGGCTCGTCGCCTTCCCAGATGATCGCGGTCTGGTCGGCGCGGGCCGGCAGGTGCCGGTCCACGCAGTTGGCACAGACATTCAGGCTGCCGTCCTGGAACCAGCGGATATGCAGGTCATCGGCCGCAAAGCTAACGTCGCGGACCTGGCTGTAGGGCTTGATCCAGTCGAGCCGCTTGCCCTGCTCGCCCCAGAAGGCGGTGGGGTCGGAGATCGAGGCCTGGTACATCTCCCGGTACTTCGCGGCATCCACCCAGGCCCGCTTCGCCCAGTCCGCACTGACGGGAATCCTGTCCTCGGCCATCTTGTCCTCCCCAGTTCGTTTGATCCGCCGGCATTGGCCCGCGTGCCGCGGCCGGCGGCAGATCGTTGCGGTGGCCGGATCTTACCGGACCCGGGGTGCCGCCTGCGAGTCCGCAACCGCAATCGACCGGCCCGGCGACGCGTTCTATCATGCCGGTTCCCTGCCGCAGCAAGAGGTACGTGCCATGAAAGGCAAGCCAGAGGTCCTGGCGCAGTTGAACAAGATCCTGTTCAACGAACTGACCGCCATCAACCAGTATTTTCTGCATGCGCGGATGCTGCGGAACTGGGGCCTGCATGCGCTGGCGAAGATCGAGTACGAGGAATCGATCGACGAGATGAAGCATGCCGACAAGCTGGTCGAGCGGATCCTGTTCCTGGAGGGACTGCCCAACCTGCAGGACCTGGGCAAGCTGCTGATCGGGGAGAACGTGCCCGAGGTCCTGGACAATGACCTGGAGCTGGAGCGCCAGGCGATGCCCGACCTGCGGGCCGCGATCGCCGTCTGCGAGACCGCGCAGGACTATATCAGCCGCGAACTGCTGGAAGACATCCTGGAGTCCGAGGAAGGGCATGTGGACTTCCTGGAGACCCAGAAGGAGCTGATCGCCCAGCTGGGCCTGCAGAACTATCTGCAATCGGCGATGGGATCGCTGGAGGACTCGGGCTCCTAGCCGGCGCTGCCGCGGCGGACGGCCGCTGCCAGCGGGACGATCCCGGGCGGGCCCGGGGGACGCGTGTCCGCATGCGGGGGGGCGAGGCCCCTGCCGGCAGGGTCGCGCCGGGCGGCCCCCTGGCTGACGGGGCCGCGATCCTCCGCGGCAGGCAGCTGGCCCAGCCGTGCGTGCAGCCGCTGCAGGGTCAGGCTACGCCAGAGCAGCATGGCCGTCCTTCGCCAGCGGCACGAAGCCGCCGGTTGTGTCGCGGTCCGCGGCGCCGTTGCGGCAATGCTGCGCGCCGGTCCCGAGCATCCGCCCCGCATAGTCCAGACAACGGCCGCAGCGCGGCGGACCCTGCAGTGCCGCATAGACGGTCACCGGACAGGTGGAGCCGAGTTCCGCAGCCTTGGCGCGGATCTCGCGGTCGTTATGGCCATTGCAGAGGCACACGATCATGGGCCGCCCTCGCGGTCGGAACGCACTGGTCTGTGCCCCTATCTTGGCGCCTCCGTTTGAAATTGCAAGTGATTATCATTGGTTGTCGCGGAAAGGGTATCGTCCGCGCATGTGGCCCTCAGCTCGGGCTCAGCCCTTCGGCAGGCCGCCCATGCGGCAGACCATGGCCCATTCCTCGGGTGCGACCGGCTGCACCGAGAGGCGGGAATTCTTCACCAGCACCATCTCCGCCAGCTCCGGCTCGGCCTTGATCTGTGCCAGGGTCACCGGTGTCTTGAACGGTTTCACCATCTCCAGGTCGACCAGGCCGAACTTGCCGCTGGCATCCTTCGGATCGGGTCGGAATGTGCCACCGACCTTCACGATGCCGACAATCTGCTTCTCCGACACCGAGTGATAGAAGAAGCAGCGATCGCCCTTCTTCATGGCGCGCATGTTGTTCGCCGCCTGGTGGTTGCGCACGCCATCCCAGGGCGTGGTGCCGTGCTTCACCTGGTCGTCCCAGGACCATGTCGCGGGTTCCGTCTTCACCAGCCAGTACTGCATCTGCGCCTCGCCCTTTCCTGTTGCGGCAAGTTCCGTTCCCCCATCCGCGCCCGTCAGGGGCCGGTCGGTCGCTCCGGCCCATAGGGGCGGGCCAGCAGCGCGGCGATCGCCGCGTCGAGGTCGGCCCCCCGGTAGAGCACCGCATGCACCGCCGCGGCAACCGGCAGGTCCAGGTCGCGCGCCGCCGACAGGGCGTGGACCGCCCGCGCGGTGTGGTAACCTTCGACGACCGCCGCGCCGCCGGCAAGCGCCTCGGCCGGTTTCATGCCGCGGCCGATGGCGATCCCCAGGCGGGTGTTGCGCGACGTCTCGCTGGTGCAGGTCAGCAGGGCATCGCCCAGGCCGCTCAGCCCCATGCAGGTTTCCGCCGCCCCGCCCAGGGCCATTGCCAGGCGCGCCATCTCCGCGATGCCGCGGGTCAGCAATGCGGCCTGCGCATTTTCCCCCAGCGCGCGGCCGGTCACCGCGCCGCTGGCGATCGCGAGCACGTTCTTGAAGGCGCCGCCGACCTGTACGCCGACCGGGTCTTCGCTGGGATAGGGGCGGAACCAGGGCCGGCCGAAGGTCGCCACCAGGGCCGCGCCCAGCGCCGGGTCGCGTGCGGCGATGGCCGTCGCGGCCGGCAGCCGCCGAGCGATCTCGCCGGCAAAGTTCGGGCCCGACAGCACGGCGGCCGGATGGCCCGGCAGGGCCTCTGCCGCGACCTCCGTCAGCAACCGGCCGGTGTCGATCTCCAGCCCCTTGGCGCAGATCAGCAGCGGCACTGCCGCCGGGACAGCGCTGGCCCGCACCGCCTGCAGAACGCTGCGCAGGCTCTGCGCCGGCACCGCCGCCAGCAACAGGTCGCAGCCGGCAACCGCACGGTCCAGGCGGCTCTCCGCGCCGACCGCGGACGACAGGGCCAGGCCGGGCAGGGCGCCGGGATGGGCATGACCGTCGCGGATCGACCGGGCGGTCTGCGGGTCGCGAGCCCAGATCGTGACGGTGCTGCCGCCGCCGGCGCTGTCGTCGGCCAGCAGTTGCGCCAGCGCGGTGCCCCAGGCGCCGCCGCCCAGCACCGCGACATGTCGGAACCGCGCCGCCGTCATGGCCTCAGACGGCAAGGTTGAAGGCGATGGAGATCCGTGTGCCCGACCCGCTATAGGGATGCACCGAATGGTTCAGCCAGGCCGGAAACAGGAACATCTCGCCGGCGCGCGGGCGGAACATCATGCCGGCACCCGCCGCGTCGCCCTCCGGCATCGCGAAGACCAGGCCCGGCGCGTACATCGCCGGCGTCAGGCCGCGCGGGTCGTGGATCTCGAACGCCCCGCCCAGGCTCGGGTCGTCGGCCGCGCCGCCATCGTCGACATAATAGGCAGCGGACCAGAAATTGCCGGGATGGGCATGCAGGTCGTTCCACTGCCCGGCACGGTTCACATTGGCCCAGGCATGCACCCGCCAGGCCGGCCGGCCGGGGGCCCCGCCGCGGGCCGCGGTCAGGCGGCCGGCCAGGGCCTTCGCCGCGTCGATCACCTGGGCGCCCTCCGGGCCGCCCCAGTCCAGGAAATCGTCCTCCGACTGCCAGCCGCCCACGTTGGAGATGACATTGCCCGGGGCCTGGCCCTCGCGTGCCAGGATGCGCGTGCGCAGGGCGGCGTTCACCGGCCCGGCATTCGCCAGGCGGCAGATGGTGAAGGGTGTCGCGAAGACCGCCTTCACGTCCACCCGCTCGAACGGCTGCCCGGCCACGGTCAGACGCTCATGTTGAAGGCGATGGAGATCCGCATCCCGGTGCCGCGATAGGGACGCACCGCGTGGCTCAGCCAGGACGGGAACAGCACCAGGCTACCGGCCTTCGGCTGGATCAGTTCGCTGGCGCCGACGGACTGCATGCCGGGCAGGGTGAAGGCCAGGTTGGGCGCATACATTGCCGGGCCGACGCCCCGCGGGTCCTGGATCTCGAACTCCCCGCCCAGGGCCGGGTCGGCGCCGATCCCGCCATCCTCGACATAGTAGGTCCCCGACCAGTACGAGCCCGGATGGGTATGGAATTCGTTGGCATGGCCGGTGCGATTGATGTTCGCCCAGGCGTTCATCTTCCAGTCGACCTTCACCGGCCGCCCGGTCCGGTCGGCGGTCAGCCGGTCGGCCGCCGCCCGCGCCGCCTGCAGCAGGACCTGGACGGGCGGCCCGCCCCATTCCGCCATTTCCCAGTCCGACTGCCAGCCGCCCAGGTTGGAATGCGCCGTGCCGCCGCCGTGCTGCGCCTCGCGCTCCAGCACGATGCGCTTCAGGTCGGCATTCAGCCGCTGGGTGTTGGCCAGCGCCACCACCGCCACCGGGGTGGCGAAATAGGCCCGCGGCTGGATGTCCTGGATGCTGATCGGTTGCGCCATGATGTTAGGTCGCCGTAGGTAAGCCTTCGAGGGCGGGCGACCATGCAACGTCTGGTGAGATGGCGCAAGGAGTTAGGATGTCATTATACAACTATTATAAACATGTCGAGAAAGATTAATTAATGCCAACTAGTCGCCCAAAGAGATATGCAGATGTCAAGAATATTGCCAAGCCAAATATCATAGGAACACCGCTTGAAAATTTGATTGAACCGACATAAATATGTATTTTTTTATATACTGGAATTCGAATACTTGGCAAAGCCAGAGCTAATCGAGTCACTACGCCCCAAAATCCGCTTTGTAATTGAATTCGATTTGTGTAAGCTGAGACAATTATACCGGCGGAAAATATAAAAAACGCCAAAGCCAATGAATGTTGAACGATAAATCTGAATATTTCAAAAAATACACCGTCGTGACTAACAAAAATTGTATCTAAATCTATCGCTTTTGCGGCATAAAGAGCATTTGTAGTGACTACACTTGCCATAAAAATTGAAATAATGGCGGCAGATAAGGTAACAATTTCCTTCCAGAAAGAGCGAAAATACTGAGTTGATGTTTTCAACCTTCCAGAGGTCGCTTCTATCGAAAGTTTCATCTCATCGTCGTAGTATTCCGGTATTTCTGAATCAAAGTGTTTCTTATTAAGCTCGCGCATAAATGTTTTTCGGGCAGATATAGCGTAGGCTAACATGCCGATAGAGCGATTATATATATCACTGCTCGGCTGTCTCTTTAATGTTATTATTTTTCTATATATTGAAAACAAAACTTCACGTCTCCAGCTTAAATCATCATTCTCGCAACATTTTACAAGATTTACGATAGTATCAGTTCTGTCAGCGTGGTGTTGGTGTCTGTGACCAATATCCCTAAGAAAAAAAAAGTGCTGCGCGCAATAATTGTCTAATATAGAGCGATAATTTTCCGTGTCCGGTAATTCCGGAAGTAAAGCATGTAGTCTCGAAACGTCAGGATCGCAATGTATACTACAAGTGCCAGATCTATCTAAATAAAAATAAACGAACGGAACCTTCTCACAATCTAACATTTCAAAAATTTTCATGTAATCATTTGAAAAATCTACTCTCCGAGGGTCTTGCGATTTTCTTCTGAGCGTATCCTGAAATACTTTTATAGGTTCTCGAAAGGGCTTCCAGGTTCTCCTATCTATGAAGAAGTACATTCGACCTTCTAGTGCGCCGATATCATCAGCTTCTCTTTTTGATGTGCCATGCGCTACTACTAAAAACCAATGACTACCTTTTACCTCGCCAAAAGGTAGATCTTTCCAGCCATGAAAAATGTCATCTCTCAAATTCCTTCTTTGAAAGCAAATCAGATATCTACGGCTGCCACAAACGGAATTTTGAGTTATAGCTCTAGTAGGATTTTGGGTGGTGCCAAATACACTAAAAGACAAATTCCCAGTTACATTAGGAATCCAGCTACGGTATCTATGCTCCATCGACAATATAATATCCATGGAAACCCTAAATAAATAGCCGATCTAGTCAACGAGGTGGTGTAATTACACCAAGTACAGCTTCGTCAGATAGGCGTCCCTGGTTCTCCAACTTTCCTTTCCGACTTATCATGCCTGCTGAGACAGTTGCGCCGGAATTATGTGTGGAGACCTTGCCGTAATATACGTTTGATATGCCTCCTACTGTTTGATGAGCGGCCCGATATTCAGATTTATCGCCAAGCGCAATCCTCAATCCGATGACGAACATAATCAGTCCGAACGCGGCCAACGCGAAAACGGCTACATATGAGCCGATCAGCAACAAAAGCGTCATTCTTTTCAACCCTAGGTTAACCACAACGGCCACAAGCAACCCTAGCAAATCGACTCGGCTGTCGCAAGATCGTCCCTCTGTCAACAAAGAACGAGTGTCAATATCCGGTAAAAATGGAAATCTAAGTGACGGTAGTACCTAACTTTTCCGTAAAGCCCGCATAGCAAAAGTTGGCATCGGGTCAGACACTGTAACCAGTGCGCCGCTCGGCCCAGCGACACCGAATCGGGGATGTCAACCCTTCGAAGATTGTACGGAACTAAGCCTTTGCGCCGGCAAAGGGCAGGGGCGCGGCGCCGGGATCCAGCGGCCAGCGCGGGCGGGGCGCCGTGTCGAGCGGGTCCGTGAGGCCGCGGCGCAACCGCTCCAGGCCGGCCAGGGCGACCATCGCCCCATTGTCGGTGCAGAGCCGTGCCGGCGGCACCAGCAGGCGCCAGCCCCGGCTGCCGGCGAGCCCGGCCAGCGCGGCCTTCAGCGCGGCATTGGCGGCGACGCCGCCGGCCACCACGAGGGTCCGCCCGGCGGCCGCGGTGGCCGCGTCGTGCAGGTCCATCGCATGGCCGACCCGGTCGGCGGTGACCTCGGTCACCGCGCGCTGGAAGCCGGCGCAGATATCGGCCACCGGGGGCGCCTCGCCCGCAGCGGCGATCGCCAGCCGCACCGCGTTCTTCAGGCCGGAAAAGGAGAAGTCGCAGCCCGGCCGGCCCTTCATCGGGCGCGGCAGGGGGATTGCTGCGGGATCGCCGTCCGCGGCCGCGCGTTCCACCGCCGGGCCGCCGGGATAGCCCAGCCCCAGCATCTTGGCGACCTTGTCGAACGCCTCTCCCACCGCGTCGTCGATGGTGGAGCCCAGCCGGGTGAAGGCGCCCACCTCCCGCACGGTCAGCAGCTGGCAATGCCCGCCGGAGACCAGCAGCAGCAGGTAGGGAAACTCCAGTTCCGCCACGAGCCGGGGGCTCAGCGCATGGGCTTCCAGATGGTTCACAGCGACCAGCGGCCGGCCGGCGGCCAGCGCAATCGCCTTTGCCGTGGTCAGGCCGACCAGCAGGCCGCCGATCAGGCCGGGGCCGGCGGTGGCGGCGATGCCGTCCAGCGCGTCATAGTCCAGGCCGGCCTCGGCCATGACCTCGGCGATCAGGATGTCCAGGCGGGCGACATGGGCGCGGGCGGCGATCTCCGGCACCACGCCGGCATAGGGCGCATGCTCGGCCACCTGGCTGTAGACGCGCTCCGCCAGGATCCGCGGCCGGCCGGCCGCATCCTGCGCCACCAGGGCGGCGGCGGTCTCGTCGCAGCTTGTCTCAAGTCCAAGGACGATCATCTGGCATACATATATGGCATTGCGGGGCCGGGCATGGCGGATCGCGTCTTGCGCCGGCCGGCCGCGCTTTGCAAGGTGCCGGCCGGCCCCCGTGCCGAGTTTTTCCGACCGAACCCGCCCATGGAGCCGCATGACCCAGCTGTCCAGACCCCTGCGTATCGGTACCCGCGGCTCGCCCCTGGCCCTGGCCCAGGCGCGGGAGGTTGCGGCGCGCCTGGTCGCGGCCCATCCGGCCCTTGCCGACACGCCGCCGGAAATCGTCGCGATCCGCACCACCGGCGACCGGGTCACCGACCGGCCGCTGGCGGAGATCGGCGGCAAGGGCCTGTTCACGAAGGAGATCGAGGAGGCATTGCTGCAGGAACGGATCGACGTTGCCGTGCATTCCATGAAGGACATGCCGACCCTCTTGCCGGATGGACTGGTCATCGACTGCCTGCTGCCGCGCGAAGACCCGCGCGACGCGCTGATCCTGTCGCCAACCCTGACGGTGGCGACGGGCGCCGCTGGGGCTGCCCCGCAGCCGCTGGCGGCCCTGCCCCCGGGCGCCCTGGTCGGGACCTCCTCCCTGCGGCGCCGCGCCCTGTTGCTGCATCGCCGGCCGGACCTGCGGGTGACCGAGTTCCGCGGCAATGTCGATACCCGCCTGGGGAAGCTGCGCGACGGCGTGGCGCAGGCCACCTTTCTCGCCATGGCCGGCCTCAACCGGCTCGGCCGCCAGGAGATCGGGGCGCAGCCGCTGGCCGCGGAGACGATGCTGCCCGCGGTGGCGCAGGGCGCGATCGGCATCCAGCGGCGGCAGGCGGATGCCCGGATGGCGGCGCTGCTGGCGCCGCTTTGCGACACCGATACCCTGCTCTGCGTGACGGTCGAGCGTGCCTTCCTGGCCACCCTGGACGGGTCGTGCCGGACGCCGATCGCGGGGCTCGCCGAGCTGTCCGGCCCGGCGACCCTGCGCTTCCGCGGCGGGATCGCGGCGCCGGACGGGTCCGGGGCCTATTTCACCGAGGACAGTGCCACGCCGGACATGGCCGCCGCGATGGCGGCGGATCTGGCCCGGCGGCTGCTGGCCGAGGCCGGCCCGGGCTTCCTGGCCGGCTGAGCGGCCGTGGCGATGCGCATCCTGGTCACCAGGCCGCAACCGGACGCGGCCGCGTTCGCCGCGGTGCTGGCCGCGCGCGGCATCGACAGCATGCAGGAGCCCCTGCTCGATGTGCGGTTCGGCATCTCGGCCCTGCCGGCCCTGGAGGGCGTGCAGGCGGTCCTGCTGACATCGGCGAACGGGGTACGGGCCCTGCGCGCGGCCTGCGCTGGCGGGCTGCCCCCGGCATTGTCCGGGCTGCCCGCCTGGGCGGTGGGTGCGGCGAGCGCTCAGGCGGCGACGGAAGCCGGCTTCGCCGCGGTGCGGCACGCCGATGGCGATGCCGCGGCCCTTGCGGCGGCGGTTGCGGAGGCCCTGTCCCCGGCGGCGGGCGCGCTGCTGCATGTCCGTGCGCAGCATGTCGCCGGGGACCTGTCCGGCGCCCTGGAACGGCGGGGGTTCGTGATTCGTCCCGCCTTGCTCTACGCTACGCAGCCGCGCCCGGCGCTGTCGCCGGCAGTTCAGCGGGCATTGCGGAACGGCAGCCTGGACGGGGTGGCATTATTCTCGCCCCGCACGGCGAAGGCCTTTGCTAGGCTGCTGGCATCGGCGGGCCTGGACGGCCATGCCGGTGAGATCGACGCCTTCTGCCTCAGCCGCGCGGTGGCAGGGGCCGCCGCCGCCGGCCTGGCATGGCGGGACGTGCATGTGGCGCAGGCACCGCGTTCGGAGGTGCTCGCCGACCTGGTTGCCGCGACAGCCGCGCGCGGGAACCGTCTGCAGGGGGTAAGGACGTGAGCGACGGCAAGCAGAGCAAGCCGGAAGACGCCAAGCCGGGAAAGATCATCGACGCGGAGGTCGAGCCGGTCTCGCCCGAAGACGCGGCGAAGCCCGGTGCCCCCGACGATCCGCCGCGGGTCGACCTGCGCGGTGCCGCCGCCCAGGGTACAGCTGGCCAGGGTGCAGCTGGCCAGGGTGCCGCCGCCCAGGGTGCAGCCAGGCCGGCCGCTGCCGACCCCGCCGCCGCCAGGCCGGCGGCCGGCGCGACAGGACGGCCGGCAACCGGCCCGGGTGCCGCGGCAAAGCCAGGCGGCGGGCCGGCCGCGAGCGGCGGCAAACCGGCTACCGGCGCCGCTGGCGGCGAGGCGGCCAGGCCGCAGGCGAGCCGGGCGGCTGCCGCCCGCCCGCAGGGCGCCGGGGCGGGAACGCCGCCGGGCGGCGGTGGATCGGCCGGCGGTGGAGCGGGCGGCACGCCCTGGTCCGGCGGCGCCGGCGGCGGCGGCGGCAAGCCGGCCGGCCGCTCGCGCGGCCTGATCGGTGCCCTGCTGGCGGCGGTGATCGTCCTGGCAGTGCTGGTCGTGGGCCTGGTCGCCTCGCCGCTGGTCGCGCCATGGCTGCCGCAGGCGCTGGGCGTCGCGGGATCGGGCGGCGCCGCAGACCCTGCGGAACTGGACCGGCTGCAGGCGCGGCTCGCCGATCTCGAGGGGCAGATGGCCACGGCCGGCAAGGCGTCGCAGGCCGTGCAGGGCCAGGCCGGCGACCTGGCCGACCTGCGCCGGACCATCGACGACCTGCAGAAGCGGGTCCAGACGATGGGCGGGCTCGCGGGCCAGATGGACCAGCTGCAGAAACAGGTGGCCGGACTGCCGCGCCCGGACACCGCGGCGATCGATGACGGGATGACGAAGCTGCAGACCCAGCTTCAGTCGATGCAGCAGAAGCTCGACTCCACCGCCGGCCCGGACCCGGCTACCCAGCAGCGCCTCAAGCAGGTGGATGACGACCTGACCTCGGTGACCCGGCTTGCCGATTCGATCCAGCGGCGGATGAGCGGCATGGACAACCGTCTCAACGACCTGCGCAGCCGCGACGACACCATCGAACGGCGCCTGACGGGCCTGGACGACCGGATCGCCGCCGCGGCCCAGCCGGCGCCCCAGGTGAGCACGGCCCTTGCCGAACTGCGCAGCCAGGGCGCCGCACAGCAGGGCCGGCTCGACAGCCTGGAATCGGCGCTCGAGGCGGAGCGGAAGGCCCGGCTGGCGGCCGAGGACCAGTCCTCGGGCCGCAACCAGCGGGTCGCCCTGGTGCTGACCCTCGGCCAGATCGAGGACCGGCTGGAAACCGGGACCGCCTTCGGCGGCGAGGCCGCCACCCTGCCCGACCTGATGACCGGCTCGCTGGCGCGGGACCCCCTGGCGCGCGAGGCGGCGATGACCTTGCGCCGGCAGGGGCAGGTTCCGGTCGCCAGCTTCGACCAGCTGCGCGACGGTTTCAGCACCGCCGCCGCCCAGGCCCTGCGGCAGCGTCCGGCGGATGCGCCGGCGCCGGGCTGGTGGGACCAGGTCGTCGACGGTGCCCGCGGCCTGGTGACGATCCGTCCGGTGGGCGATGTCGCCGGCGACAGCCCGGGCGCGCTCCTGGCGCGCGCCGAGCAGGCCCTGGCCATGCGCGACCTGCCGCGCGCGGTGGCGGAAGTGGGCCAGCTGACCGGCGGCCCGGCGGAGGCGATGGCCGGCTGGCTGGAACAGGCCCGGGCCAGGCTCGCCATGACGGCCGCGCTGGCGCAGCTCAACGACGCCGTGACCTCGTCCCTCACGCCCGGCATGCCGGAGGCGGCCCCGCGGGCCGCGGCGCCGCCGGCCGAACCGCCCGAAGCCGAACCGCCCAAAGCGGAACCGCCCGAAGCCGGGCCCGCCAAGGCCGAAGCGGCCGGGGCCGGCGCAGCGGCCGCGAAGCCGGCGGCCCCGGCCGCGCCCGCACCCGCCGCCGCGGCCCCGGCGGACACCCCGCCCGCTGCCGGCAGCACCGGCAAGGACGGTCAGGCGCAATGATCCGGGTCCTTATCGGGTTTGTCGCGATCGCCGCCCTGGCGGTGGTCGCGGTCTGGGTGGCCGACCAGTCCGGCAACGTGTCGGTGACCGTGGGGGGCTGGCGCATCGACACCAGCTTCGGCGTCGCCCTGGGCCTGCTGATCCTGCTGGTGCTCGCCCTCCTGGTGCTGGACCGGGTCTGGGTGGCAGTGCGGGGCGCGCCCCATGCCTTCGGGCGGCGGCGTGCGCGGCACCGGCTGGACCATGGCTATCACGCGGTGGCGAAGGGGATGGCCGCGCTGGCGGCCGGCGATTCCAGGGATGCCATGGCGCTGGCGGAACGTGCCCAGCGCCTGCTGCCCGAGGATGACGGGCTGGCCGGCCTGCTGGCGGCGCAGGCCGCCCACCAGGCGGGCAACGAGGCGGATGCCGAGCAGCGCTTCCGCGCGATGCTCGACAATCCGGACACCCGTTTCGTCGGCCTGCGCGGCCTGACGGTGTCGGCCTATCGTGCCGGCCGGCGGACCGATGCGATCGAGACGGCGGAGCGGGCGCATCGCCTGCGGCCCAACGCGCCCTGGCCGGTGCGGGCCCTGCTGTTCCTGCAGATTGCCGAGCGCCGCTGGGCGGATGCCCTGGCCACCCTGCAGTCCGGCCTGAAGCACAACGTGCTGGACAAGGAGGAGGCGCGCCGCAAGCGCGCCGTGCTGAACATGGCCCAGGCCCGCAGCGCCGAGGAGGGCGGTGCCGGCGACGAGGCGCTGAAACATGCCGAACAGGCGCTGAAGCTGGCGCCCGAACTGGTGCCGGCCGCCGCCCTGGTGGCGGAGCTGCAGCATGGCCGGGGCAAGACGCGGCGCGCCCTGCAGGCGCTGGAGGCCGCCTGGCGGGTCGCGCCGCATCCCGCGCTGACCGCCGGCTGGCTGGCCCTGCACGGTACCGAGGCGCCGGACAAGCTGATGGCGCAGGCGGAGAGCTTCGCCGCCCTGCAGCCCGGCGACGACGAGGCGCAGATGCTGCTGGCCCAGGCGGCGCTGCGCGCCGGCGATCCCGCCGCCGCGAAGGCGGCGCTGGAAAAGGTGCAGCATCCGACCCGGCGGGTCGTGCGCCTGCAGGCCGCGGCCGAAGAGGCGGCCGGCGCCGAGCCCGAGGAGGTGCGCCGCCTGCTGGAGCGGGCCGCCGCGCCGCCGCCGCTGGGCGCGCCGCCGGACCCGGTCTGGAACTGCAGCGATTGCGGCCGGGACAGCACCGAATGGGCGGCGCTCTGCCCGTCCTGCGGGGCGTTCGACACGATGGGCTGGGGGGCGCCGAAGGGGCCCGTCCCGCAGATCCAGAGCCGGCCGGTGGCCGAGCTGGGAACGCCGTTGGGCTGAGCCGGGCCGGCCGGCCGGTCAGAGCGCCTCTGCGTCCCGCTCCGGCAGCAGGTCGTAGGGCGCGGCATAACCCGGCAGCGCCCGCAGGCGCATCGCCCAGGCGGCCAGGTTTGGCCAGTCGCCTTCCGACAGGCCGGCCTCGTCCATCTGCGCGATCGGCGCATAGCAGCTGATATCGGCGATGGTGGGCGCGGTGCCGACCAGCCAGTCGCGGCCCTCCAGCAGGCCGTCCAGCACGGCCAGGCCGTTGGTGGCAAAGCCCTCGAACCAGTCCTGCACCGCCGGTTCCGCCCGCAGGAAGCGGCGGAAGAAGCGCAGCCGGGTCAGCCCGGGATACAGGCGGTCGGCCTCCCAGGCCAGGGTCTCGCAGATCGCCTGCCGGTCCCCGTCATCGCTGCCGGCGAACCGGCCGGTCAGGTCGGCCAGATGCTGCAGGATGACGTTCGACTGGACATGCACCCGCGCGCCATGGCGCAGAACCGGGACCTGGCCGAAGCGGTTGATCTGCGCGAATTCGGGGGATCTGTGTTCGCCGGCCGACAGGTCGATATGGCGATAGGCGAAGGTCTGCCCGCAGAGCCGCAGCATCAGCGCGACCCGGTAGGTCGGCGCGGACAGGAAGCTGCCGTACAGCAGGAAGTCGCCCTGTGCCATGCCTGTTCCGCCTCCCGCCGGTGATGCCTGCGCCGTCGGGCACCGTAGGCCGTGCCCGCCGCCCGTCAAGCCCGCCGCCCGTCAAGCCCGCCGCCCGCCGGGTCAGGCCTTGACGATATGCGCGCCCGTCAGTCCGGTGCGCGCCATCACGTTGCGGGTGTCCACCACCAGCGCGGCATTGCGGGCCACCAGGGCATAGTCCACCGCGTCATGGTCGGTGATCACCATCACCGCGTCGAAGCCGGCGACCGCCTCGGCCTCCAGGGCGATGCTGCGCCGCCCGGCCAGCTGCGGATAGTCGCGGGTGCGCGGGATCGCGTCGATATGCGGGTCGTGGAAGGCGATCTCCGCGCCGCGCTCGGCCAGCAGGTGCATGATCCGCAGGCCCGGGCTTTCGCGGATATCGTCGACGTTCTTCTTGTAGGCCAGGCCCAGCAGCAGCAGCTTCGCGCCGTTCAGCGCGCGGCCCTGGCGCCGGTTCAGGGTTTCCGCCAGGCATTGCACGACATAATGCGGCATGGCGGTGTTGATCTCGCCCGCCAGCTCGATGAAGCGGGTCGCGACCTCCACCTCGCGGGCCTTCCAGGTCAGGTAGAACGGGTCGATCGGGATGCAATGGCCGCCCAGCCCGGGGCCCGGGTAGAACGGCATGAAGCCGAACGGCTTGCTCTTGGCGGCGTCGATCACCTCCCAGACGTCGATGCCCATCGCCTCGTAGACCACCTTCAGCTCGTTCACCAGGGCGATGTTGACGGCGCGGAAGATGTTCTCCGTCAGCTTGATCGCCTCGGCGGTGCGGCAGTCTGTGACCGGGATGGTGGCGACCACCGCATGGTCGTAGAGCGCGCGTGCGGCGACCAGCGCATCCTTGCCGTCGCCGCCCACCACCTTCGGGATCGTCGCGGTCTCGTGCACCGGGTTGCCGGGATCCTCGCGCTCCGGCGAATAGGCCAGCAGGAAGTCGCGGCCCGACAGCAGGCCGCCCGGCGCCGCCTCGGCGGCCGGCCCGCCCTCCAGGATCGGCTTCACCAGCTCCTCGGTGGTGCCCGGCCAGGTGGAGCTTTCCAGCACCACCAGATGGCCCGGCCGCAGGTGGCGGGCGATGGTCTGCGCGGTGTTGCTGACATAGGACATGTCAGGCTCGCGATGCGCGCCCAGCGGTGTCGGCACGCAGATCAGGATCGCGTCGGTCTCGGCCAGCAGCCCGAAATCGGTCACCGCCTGGAAGCGCCGCGTCTCACACATCGCCGCTACCGTCTCGTCGGCGATATGCTTGATGTAGGACCGCCCTTCATTCAGCGCCTCTGTCTTCGCCGGGTCGGTGTCGAAGCCGGTCACCCGGAAGCCGCGCTCCACGAACAGCCGCGCCAGCGGCAGGCCGACATAGCCCAGGCCGATGATGCCGACATGCACCTCCTTGCGCTGGATGCGGCCGATAAGCTGGGTGACGTCCATGGCGGGTTCCGGGGCAGGTCCAAGGGGCGGGTCGGCGTCTCCTTTGCCCGCCCCGCGCGCCGAAGGCAAGGCCGCCGGCCGGCTGCCGGCAGAACGCCCCGCAAAGCCGCTTGCACCCGGCGCCCCCGTCCGTTACGTTCCCGCGCCTTCCAGGCATCCGGGCATTTCCGGACCGCCTCGGCGCCGACGTAGCTCAGGGGTAGAGCAACTGATTCGTAATCAGTAGGTCCGCGGTTCAAATCCGCGCGTCGGCACCATTTCCCGCATAGCTCGTTCCCAAATATCTGGCCAATGCCAATATGAGAGGGTGTCGCTCGCCCGCCGCGATCGTGGTGAGTGGAAAAGCAGACGCGGTTGGCATCGAACAACTGCGGCTGCAGTTGGCCGCTTGCGCTATGCGGCAGCGTCTGACTCAATGCCATATCAGACCCGTTTCCTGTAGAGCGAGCCATGAGCAAGGAACTGCATATCCTCATTGAAAAGGCCCGTTCGGTTCGGATGTCTCCTGATGATAAGGAAAGCCAGCGGCGCAGTTTTGCTTACGGAAATACCCACATCGAGAACGGATTGATCACGCGGGATACGGTGGATCGCGCGGCTGAGAAGATCAAGAATGAACAAGGACGGTGAACGTCGACATAGCGTTGCCGACGAACCAGAGATAGTCCGTGACCCTCAGGCTCAAGCTGAGCAGGAAGCGCAAAATGGACTCCGGCAATACGACGAAGCTTTAAGGATAATGGAGAGCTACGTATATACGGCAGATCGTCCATTCAAATTCAGGCCGTCGCTTATTCTATCACTGCACCGGACAGCCATGTCAGGACTGACTGCCTATGCGGGGCTATTCCGGCCTGGGGGAAGATATGCTTGAAACATATCTTGCTCGACAACTACATGCCGCGTTCGAGAAAGCGACCCACTGAAAGTCCTCGATCAAGGAGTTCGCGTCCTCACTCTGAGGCATATGTACCGCGCCCGGTGCCGCGAGGACTGACCGGTTCGTCGGACGTCAGCCGTCGTCTCGCACGGCGGTCCAGATCGTGTGCCGGGGGCCGCGCTTGCTGCGGCCGGCGCGAACCGATTCCGTAGCCGCATCGAATCCGGCGCGGGACAGCCGCCTCGAGAAGGCCGGGTCCGGCGCGGCGGACCAGACGGCAAGGACGCCGCCAGGGGTGAGCGCCCCACGCGCGATGCGCAATCCGGCCTCCCCGTACAGCGCGTCGTTGCCCGGGCGGGTCAGGCCGTCCGGGCCATTGTCGACATCGAGCAGGATGGCGTCGAACGCGCCGGTCGCTTCGCCCATCGTGGCGCCGACATCGCCAGCCCTGACCTCGACCCGGGGGTCCGACAGGCAGTCCCCGAAGATCGTCGCCATGTATTGCGTGGCCCAGTCGATCAAGTCGGGCACGATCTCGGCGACGATCAGGCGCGCATCGGCCGGGGCGATCGCCTGCGCCGCCCGCAATGTGAACCCCATGCCGAGGCCGCCGATCAGGATGCGGGGCGCGGGCCGGCCGGCAAGGCGGTCCAGGGCCAGCCTGGCCAGCGCCTCTTCCGAGCCGCCGAGGCGGCTGTTCATCAGTTCGTTGCCGCCTTCGAGGCGGATCGAGAACTCCTCGCCCCGGCGCAGCAGCCTGAGCCTGCCGCCTTGCGGCGCTGTCGCCGTCGCCAGATGTACCCATGGCAGCATGCAGGAGCCCTGTCGTCGTTTCGGCGCCCACCCGGCGGAGTCCGGGCAGGTCGCCCCCTCCGATTTGCACGCCCGTCCCGCCGTCGCAAGCGCCCGGCCGGACCTCCCCCGCCGCGCCGCCACCTTCTTGCCCGCCCCGCCCGGTGCCTCCATCTATGCCGGGGCGAAAGCGGCGACAGGCGAGGCTTTGCGATGTTCGATGCCAACAAGATCCTGAAATCCCTGACCACCGGCGACAGCCTGGGCATGGCGGCGAAGACCGGCGCCGGCGGCGCGCTGGCCGGCGGGCTGATCTCCGCGCTGGGCGGCAGGAAGCCGAAGAAGATCGCCCGCACCGCGCTGACCTCCGGCGGGCTGGCGGCGATCGCCGGCCTGGCCTACCAGGCTTGGCGGAACCACGAACAGGGCAAGGCCGCGACCGCCGCGCCGCCGCCGCCGGACGAGGGCGAGCTGCGCCAGGCCGGCTTCCTGGCGCCGGCCGGCCAGGCCGCTGCCGGCCCGGGCCGCACGGCCGGTTCGGGCAGCGACCCGGCCCTGTTGATCCTGGAGGCGATGATCCATGCCGCCCGCGCCGATGGCGAGGTGGATGCCGACGAGCATCGCCTGATCCAGCGCGGCATCGCGGAAGGGGCGTTCGATGCCGAGGAAAAGGCCTTCCTGATGGATGCCTTCGGCCAGCCGGTGGACCTGAACCGCTTCGCCGCCAAGATCGGCAGCGCGCAGGCCGCGATGGACGCCTATACCGCCGCCTTCGCCATCCTCGACCCGCCCAGCCTGCCGGAACGTGCGCATCTGGACATGCTGCGCAGCCGCCTCGGCCTGTCCGAAGGGGTCGCCCAGGCGATCGAGGCCCAGGTCGACGCGGCCGCGCCGCGGCTGGCCGGATAAACCGCCGGTCCGGCCCGGAGCCGTCCGGCCACCCGCTACATGGACGCCATCCCCGCGCAGGCGTAGATTTCCGCCCGACAGGCGGGAGGACGATGGCGCGACGCGGGCTCTGGACGGTACTGGGTGTGATGGCGCTGGCCCTGGCCGGTGGCGGCTGGCTCTACCTGGAGCGTACCGGCGCCGCGCCCTGGGGCCCGGCGGAGGCTGCGGCACCCCCGCCCGCCAAGGCCGCGGCAAAGGCCGTCACGGTGGAGGCCGCGGAGGTCACGGTCGATACCGTGGTCGAGGATATCCGGGCGGTCGGCACCCTGCAGCCCAACGAAGCGGTGATCGTCTCGCCGGAGATCCCGGGCCGGATCGCCCGGATCGGCTTCGGCGAAGGCGACGAGGTGGCCGAGGGCGCCGTCCTCGTTGAACTGGACGACACCATCCTGCGCGCCGAGCTGACGAAGGCGCAGTCCGACCTGACCCTGGCGGAAGCCAATCGCGGCCGGGCGGAGACCCTGGGCCGCCAGGGCACCGGCACCCTGCGCGCCCGCGACGAGGCGATCGCCGCCCACCGGGCCGCCCTGGCCGAGGTCGCGCTGGCGGAGGCGCGGCTCGGCAAGACCCGGATCGCGGCGCCGTTCTCCGGCATCGTCGGCCTGCGCGCCGTCAGCGCCGGCGCCTATGTGACGCCCGGCGACCGGCTGGTGGCGCTGGCCGATATCGACCCGATCAAGGTGGATTTCCGCGTGCCCGAGCTGGTGCTGTCCAGCCTGCGCGCCGGACAGCCGATCCAGCTGACCGTCGATGCGGTGCCGGGGCGCAGTTTCGGCGGCGCGGTCTATGCCATCGATCCCGTCGTCGACCCGAACGGCCGCGCGGTGCGCCTGCGCGCGCAGGTGCCGAATCCGGAGCGGATCCTGTTTCCCGGCCTGTTCGCCCGCCTGCAGATCGTCGTCGAGCGGCGCGAGAACGCCCTGCTGGTCCCGGAATCGGCGGTCTTCGCGGAGGGCAGCCAGCGCTATGTCTTTCGGGTCGAGGCGGGCCGCGCGCTGCGGACCGCCGTCGGCCTGGGACAGCGCCGCCCCGGCCTGGTGGAGATCCGCGAGGGCCTGCAGCCCGGCGCCGTGGTGATCACCGCAGGCCATCAGAAGGTGCGCGACGGCGGCCCGGTAGAGGTCGTCGCACCGCCCGCCGGCAGTTGAGGAGCGGGCAGCCGGATGGGCTTTTTCGAGTTCTTCATCCGGCGTCCCGTCTTCGCCACGGTGGTCAGCCTGATCACCGTCCTGGTCGGCATCGTCTCCTACGGGCAGCTGACGGTGCGGGAATATCCCGATATCGACGAGCCGGTCGTGTCGGTGCGCACGCCCTATCTGGGCGCCAGCGCGGAGATCATCGAGACCCAGGTCACCCAGGTGCTGGAAAGCTCCATTGCCGGGATCGAGGGGATCGAGACGATGACCTCCTCCAGCGAGCCCGAGGAAAGCCGCATCACCGTGCGCTTCCGCCTGGGCACCGACCCCGACGTGGCGGCCAGCGATGTCCGCGACCGGGTCAGCCGGGTGCGCGGCCGGCTGCCGAACGAGGTCGAGGAGCCGGTGATCGCCAAGGTCGAGGCAGACGCCCAGGCGATCATCTACCTGGCCTTCACCAGCGACCGGCACAGCCCGGTGGCGCTGTCGGACTATGCCGACCGCTATGTCCGGGACCGGCTGCAGAACCTGCCCGGCGTGGCCGAGGTGCGGATCTTCGGCGAGCGCCGCTATGCCATGCGGATCTGGCTGGACCGTGCCCGGCTCGCCGCCTACCGGCTGACCGTGCAGGATGTCGAGGCGGCGCTGCGGGAACAGAATGTCGAGGTGCCCTCGGGGCGGATCGAGAGCCTGGACCGCGAGTTCACCGTGCTGTCGCGCACCGGCCTGGTCACGCCGCAGCAGTTCGAGCGGATCGTCGTCAAGGATGCCGAGGGCTTCCCGGTCCGCCTCGGCGACATGGCGCGGATCGAGGTCGGGCCGCAGGACGAGCGGCGGGTCACCCGCTTCAACGGCGATACCGCCGTGGTGCTGGGCATCGTCAAGCAGGCGACGGCCAATCCGCTCGACGTCTCCACCGCGATGCGCGAGGTGATGCCCGCGCTGGCCGCCGACCTGCCGCCCGGCATGCAGGTGGAGATCGCCTACGACAAGTCGGTCTTCATCGACCGCTCGATCGAGGCCGTCTACACCACCATCGCCGAGGCGGTGGCCCTGGTGGTGCTGGTGATCTTCCTGTTCCTGCGCACCCTGCGCGCGACGATCATCCCGCTGGTGACGATCCCGGTCTCCCTGATCGGCGCCTTCGCGCTGATGAACCTGCTGGGCTTCTCGATCAACACCCTGACCCTGCTGGCGATGGTGCTGGCGATCGGCCTGGTGGTCGACGACGCGATCGTCGTGCTGGAGAACATCCACCGCCATATCGAGGAGGGGATGAAGCCGCTGCGCGCCGCGATCGTCGGTATCGGCGAGATCTCCGGCGCGGTGGTGGCGATGACCCTGACCCTGGCGGCGGTCTATGCCCCGGTCGCCTTCGCGCCGGGGCGCACCGGCACCCTGTTTGCCGAATTCGCCCTGACCCTGGCAGGTGCGGTCCTGGTCTCCGGCTTCGTGGCGGTGACCCTCAGCCCGATGATGTGCTCCCGGCTGCTGCGCGACCATGAATCCCACGGCCTGTTCTATACCGTGCTGGAGCGCGGCCTGGTCGCGCTGAACAGCGGCTATCGCAGGGCCCTGGTGGCGACCCTGCGGGCCCGCCCGGCGGTGATCCTGGTGGCGCTGCTGGTCGCCGGCGCCAGCTATTTCCTGTTCACCGGCCTGAAGTCGGAGCTCGCGCCGATCGAGGATCGCGGCGTGCTGTTCACCGCGGGGAACGCACCGGAGGGCTCGACCGTCGACTTCACCAGCCGCTACGCCGAGGAGTTCGAGGCGATGCTGGGCAGCATCCCGGAGGTGCGGCACTACTTCGTCATCGTCGGCTCCCGCGCGGTGACCGAACTGATCTCCTTCTCGCAGCTGACGCCCTGGGAGGAGCGCGGCCGCACCCAGATGGAAATCGTGCGCGAGGTGCAGCCGAAAATCGCCCGCATCCCCGGGGTGAAGGCCTTCGCCAACAATCCCGGCTCGTTCGGGCAGAGCGCCCGCAACAAGCCGGTGGAGTTCGTGATCCAGACCGCCGACAGCTATGCGGCGCTGGACGGCTATGTGACGGCCCTGCTGGAGGAGGCCGAACGATCGCCCGCCCTGATCAACCTGGACAGCGACCTGCGCCTGAACAAGCCGCAGATCGATGTCGAGGTCGACCGCGAGCGGATCGCCGATACCGGCGCCGGCATCGCCACCGTCGGGCGCACCCTGGAGACCCTGCTGGGCGGGCGCCAGGTGACCCGCTTCAACCAGAACGGCGAGCAGTACGACGTCATCGTCCAGGTCGCGGCCGACGACCGCCGCACCCCGGGCGACCTGGCCGACATCTATGTGCGCGGCCGGGCATCGGACGGCGCCCGGCCCAACGAGGGCGGGATGATCCAGCTCTCCAACCTGGTGACCGTGCGGGAGACCGTGGCGCCGAAGGAGCTGAACCGCTTCAACCAGTTCCGCTCCGCCACCATCACCGGCAACATCGCGCCCGGCTATTCCCTGGGCGAGGGGCTGGCGGCGCTCGAGGCCGCCGCCGCGACGGTGCTGCCGGCGGATGCCCGCTACGACTATGCCGGCGAATCCCGCGAGTTCCGCGAGGCCGGCTCCAGCCTGGTCTTCGTCTTCATCCTGGCGCTGGGCTTCATCTTCCTGGTGCTGGCGGCGCAGTTCGAGAGCTTCGTCGACCCGCTGATCATCATGCTGACCGTGCCGCTGTCGATGACCGGCGCGCTGCTGGCGCTGGAGCTGACCGACAGCACCCTGAACATCTACAGCCAGATCGGCCTGGTCACCCTGATCGGGCTGATCAGCAAGCATGGCATCCTGATCGTGCAGTTCGCCAACCGCCTGCAGGACAATGGCCGGCCGCTGCGCGAGGCGGTGGTCGAGGCCGCTTCCCTGCGCCTGCGGCCGATCCTGATGACCACCGGCGCGATGGTCGCCGGCGCGGTGCCGCTGGCGCTCGCCACCGGCGCGGGCGCGGCCAGCCGGCAGGATATCGGCTGGGTGATCGTCGGCGGCATGACCCTGGGGACCCTGCTCACCCTGTTCGTGGTGCCGACCGCCTATACCCTGCTGGCGCGGGACCGCAGCCGCGGCCGGGCCGTGGAAGCGCGAAGCGGCGCGGCGCCGGCGGCGGCCAGCGGCGACTGAGCGGCCTGCCTGTCTAGCCGAACAGCCAGTAGCTGACCGGGTTGTCGGCACATTCGCTGAAGCCGCATTCGGCGAAGGCCGCCAGAAGGGTGACCAGGGTCATCCCGGCGACCGCGAAAAACGCGATCCGGCCGAGCCAGCCGGGGTCGGCTGCCATCGCCGCGTCGGCAGGCGGGGCCTCCGCGACGGCGGCGCCGAACAGGAACAGCACCAGCGCCACCAGCAGGATCACCGCCAGGAAGGCGAGCAGCGCCCAGCTGTAGAAATGCAGGCCCCAGAGCGGCGAGCCGTAGGCCCCGCTGCCCGGTACGATATGCAGCATCACCTGGCGGGAGGAGGTCAGCACGCCATACAGCGCGCCAAGCAGGATCACGCCGAAATGGGACGGCCGCAGGCCGGCCCGGATGTTCAGGCAGATCCCGAAGCCGATCGCCACGAAGGCGAGCCGCTGCAGCAGGCAGAGCGGGCAGGGCAGCTCCTCCAGGACGATCTGCCAGAGGAACGCAAAGGCCAGGATGCCGGCGATGCCGAGCCCGGCCAGTGCGTTGAGGGTGCGCAACCATGATACAGGCATGACGGTTCCTCAGAATGCCAGGGTCAGGCTGTCGGTGGCGTGGTGGAAGTACCAGAACACCGACAACGCCATCGCACCGACATAGACCAGCATCGCCAGCCCGCGCCGCCGCAGCCAGAGCAAGGTCATGGCTGCCAGAAAGATCAGAAACAGCAGGGCCATCATGGGCCGCTTTCCCCCCCGCGGGTCCCGGATGCCGGGCGCCCGTCGCTGTCAGGCCGGCGGCCTGCCCCCGTATTGCGCCAAGCCTGTATTGCCACAGACTCGCACGCATAATGCCGGAGTCTGAAGCGGAACGCCGCACAGGAAAAGGGGAGCCCGTCATGAAGATCGAATTTTCCGGCCGTATCGTTGCCGTCACCGGTGCCGGCAGCGGCATCGGGGCGGCCACGGCGCGGGCGTTCGCGGCGGCCGGCGCGCAGGTCGTCCTGCTCGACCGGGACGGCGCGGCCGCCGCCGCCGGTGCTGCCGCGATCGGCCCGCAGGCACTCGCCGCGGCCGTCGACGTGACGGAGCCGGAGGCGGTGCGGATCGCGCTGGACGATGCGGCCGGGCGGCTCGGTGGCCTCGACGTGCTGGTGAGCAATGCCGGCATGCTGCAGCCCTACACCCTGGACGGCATCACCGCGGCGGACTGGGCGCGGGTGCTGGCCACCAACCTGTCGGGGCCGTTCCACTGCCTGCAGGCCGCCCTGCCGCATCTGCGCCGGTCGGCCGCCGCGGGCCACGGCCCCGCCGTCCTCAACATCGCCTCGACGACCGCAAAGAGCATCTCCCGCCATGGCGGTATCGACTATACCGCGTCGAAATCCGGCATCCTGGGCCTGACCCGGCATGCGGCCTATGAACTGGGGCCCGACGGCATCCGCGTCGTCACGGTCTGCCCCGGCCCGACCCTGACGCCGATGGTCAGCGGCCGGAACAGCGCCGCGCAGCTGGCCGCGACCGCCCGGATGATCCCGCTGGGCCGCTGGGTCGAACCGGAAGATATCGCCAACGTTGTCCTTTTCCTTGCCAGCCCTTTCGCCGGGATGTGCACCGGCACCTGTGTGGAGGTCGATGGCGGCAGCCTGATCAGCAACGGTGTTGCCCATGACGAATACCGCGCCCGGCGCGGGGAGGCCCGATAGCGCCGGCCGGCTCGCCGTCCGGCCGAAGCCAGGCGCCAAAGGCGGCCATATCCCCTATATTTCGGCTGCGGCACCGGAATGCGGCCCGGCATCGTCCGCCCGACCTGCAAGGAACAGCCGATGACAGCCCCCGCAGCACGCGATGCCGACCGCAAGGCGCCCACCCGGCCGGGGCAGGGCGGGCGCCGCAGGCTGTGGCTCTGGCTGGCAATGCCGCCGCTGGGCCTGGCGATCGTGCTGGCGGCATTGGTGGCGCTGTCCCATGCCATGCCGTTGAACTTCCTGCGGCCCACGGCCGAAGCCATGCTTGCCGATGCGCTGAACCGGCCGGTCGCCCTGTCCGGCGACCTGTGGATCCGGATCGGCCGGTCGGTGCGCCTGGTGGCGAAGGGCCTGGACGTCGACAATCCGCCCGGATCGGGCTTTCCCAAGGAGGATTTCCTTACCGCCCGCCGCGTGTCTATCGACATTCCCCTCTGGACGCTGCTGACCGGCGAGCCGCGCATCGTCCGGCTGGCCGCGGCCGGCGGCAACCTGCAGTTCCAGGTCCGGGCCGACGGGGTCAACAACTGGAACCTGGCGGAGGCGTCGGATACCCGCACGGAACGCTCGATCGGCCTGCCGCAGACCCTGCGGATCAAGGATGGCCGGATCGGCCTGATCGACATTCCGGCACAGCAGGAATCGGCGATCGAGAAGCTGGAGGTCCACCTGACCCCGCTGCCGCCCGAGGGCGGTTCCGTCGCCGCCGCCGCCGTGCTGCAGCCGGGCTGGGAGGTGAAGGCGGAAGGGCTCGTGCAGGGCCGGACCGTGACCCTGACCGGCCGCCAGTCGGCCGAGCTGCGGAACGGCGTCTACGACCTGCAGCTCGACCTGCAGTCCGAACTGGTGACGTCCGGGCTGCAGGGCCGGGTCTACGAAGGGCCCCTGCCGGGCTTCGACGGCAAGGTGGAGGCGCGCATTCCCGCGGTCCGCGACGCGGCCGAATGGCTGCAGATCCCGCTGGATCTCACCGCGCCCGATCCGGGAAGCCTGTCGTTCGCCGCCACGCTCGGCGCCGATGGCACGCGGTCCGTCCTTAAGGAAGCGACGTTGACCGGCGGCCAGGCAAAGGGCCGGGCGGAGGGCAGCCTGCAGCGGACCGCCGCCGGGCTGCAGCTGGCCGGGGCGGCCGATTTCGACCTTCTGGACCTCAACCCCTACATGCCGCCGCCGGATGTCGAGACCGTCATGCCGACGCCGATTTCCAACCTGGCCATCTTCCTGACCATCCGCGAGATTGCGGAGCTGCCGGACACGCCGGTGCCGCTGGACTGGCTCGACAGCCTGGCGGGCGGCTATGGCCTGCGGATCGACCGGCTGGTCCTGCAGGAACTGGAGATTCGCAAGGCCGAGGCCTGCCTGGCCATGAAGGATGGGACCGCGCGCCTTGCGCTGGTCGAGGATACCCGCACGCCCGCCGAGGCGAGTGACGCGGCCGCACAGGAACGGGGGCCGGCGGGCAATTGCAGCGCCGTCGCGGCACGCGCGGTCGCGCGGCCGGTCGATCTCGCGGCACCGGCGGAGGGCACAAAGCCTCCGGCATCCGGAGATGCGGCGGAGATCCGGCAATCCGGCGATGGCGGCGCCACCGGCGCCGCCGAATCCTCCAACCCGCCGGCGGGCACGGGACATCTGATCCTGGCGCTGCGCCGCGCCGCCGGGGCGGAGGCGCCAGCGCAGGACAGTGCGGCCGGCAGCGGCCATCCCGAGGCCGGCGGCGTGGCGCCGCCGCCCGGATCGCCGGCACAGGTGACCCTGGAGGTCGCGACCAACGCAATGCCGATCGGCCGGGTCGACCTGCTGCTCTCGCCGCCGCCGGTGGCGAATGCCAAGGGGCGCAAGGGCAGTGCCGGTGCCGTCATACCCGCCGACGGCCCGATGGCCTATCTGACCGGCACCGCGGCACTGCATACCGTCGGGGTGACCTGGCTGCGCCTGGCGGCGCATATCGAGGGCAATGTCCAGGCGGGCCTGTCCACGAACCCCAAGGCGGATGCCGAGCCGCCCCTGGTCGTGGACTTGGCGGCGCCGACGAACGGCGAGCCGCTGACGGCAAAGCTGAAACTGCAGGACAGGGGCATGGAACTTGGCCTGGACGTGACCGCCAGCCCGGTCAGGCAGATCCTGCTGGACGACAGTTTTTCGCTGAAGTCGGAGCTGACCGGCGCCCTGGCCAGCGGCACCGTCGATGGCGTGGTGCAGACCCGGCCGGTGCCCGCCTTCCGGGGCAAGGCCGCCCTGAAGACCGACCGGCCGGGACCGCTTGCGGCACTGCTGACCGGGGATCCGGGCCTGAAGGACTACCGGCCTGGCGCCCTGTCCCTCTCCCTGTCCGTGGCCGAGAAGGGCAAGGCGCTGGAGATCGAGACGGCGAGCCTGGATATCGGCGAGAGCCATTTCGAGGCCAGCGGCAGCATCGTGCCGCAGGCGCCCGTGGCGGCGAACCTCGCGATCACCGGATCGAAGATCGACCTGGCGCGCCTGATGCCGCCATCGGCGCCGGGTCGCCAGACGACGAAGAGCGTCCTGCCGGAGATGCCGGCCAGCGACCTGTTCACGAAGGACCTGAAACTGGACCTGACCGCCAGGCTGACCGAGGTCACGGGCGCCGGCCTTACCCTCGATGCCGTGGACCTGCAGGGCAAGGTCGGGCCGGGGCTCTGGCGGCTGACAGGCAGCGGGACGCCCGTCGGCGGCGGCAGCCTGAGCCTGGACCTGTCGCTGACGGACAATGCGGGGACGGCGGAGGCGGTGGGCAGCCTTGACCTGCAGGGGCAGCAGGTCGGCCGGATCCTGGGCGCCGGGGCGGTGACCGGGGGCAGCGGCACCCTGAGGGTATCGGCCTCCGCCGCCGGGCGGAACCTTGCGACCCTGGCCGACAGCCTCACCGGCAAGGCCAGGCTGGACGTCAAGGATGTTCGCATCCCGGACACGATCGTCCTGGACAGCCTTGCCGCGGACCTGCAGGCGGGAACCGGGCAGACCAGCCTGACCGCGACGGCACGGTTCCCGAAGCCGAAGCTCGGTGCCGACGACGCGATCGCGATCGTCTCGAAGGAATCCGGCGAGATCGCCGTCACGCACAACCCGGTGAAGGGCGAGCTGATCTGCAAGGCCCGGCTCTGGAACTGCCTGGTCGCCGACGAGATGCAGGCCGCGCTTACCCTGGACTCCGGCGGCAGCCGCCTGGCATTCGATGGCAAGGCCGCCCTGCGGGCCGATCCGCTGCGGCTGTCCGGCAGGCTGAACCTGGCAGGCAAGCGGCTGTCAGACTGGGACGCGGCGGTTGGCGACCCCTTGCCGCAATACGGCCCCTACAGCCTGACCGCCGAGGTGTCCGGGACCCCGGCGAAGCACGACTTCAGGAAGCTGAAGCTGAAGGTCGCCAGCAGCGACCTGTCCGGCCGGGCCGGCGTGCACTGGCAGGACGGCCATGTGACCCTGGATGCCGAACTGAGCAGCCAGCGGCTGGACACCGAGGATTTCGGCTCCTCCAACGTGGCGGGCCAGACCTTCGCGGAAAAGGTCCGGATTCCGACCGACTGGCTCGCCTGGCTGCGCGGCAAGGCCATCCTGCGCATCGCGCAACTGGTGGCGCAGCCGGGCATCGACCTGACCGACGTAACCACATCGCTGACCAGCAACGGCAAGCGCCTGCAGGTGGAGCGTTTCCAGGCGGCGGTCATGAAAGGGCGGGTGGACCTGCAGGGCAGCCTGGCTGGCGCGCCCGGCGATGCGGCCGCGATCGGGGTGAAGGGCAACCTGAAGGGGGGCGACCTGACGGCGCTGGCCGCGCACCTCGGCAAGCCGGATGTCGTCAGCGGCGTGATGGACGCGGTGGTGGACGTGAAGGGGCAGGGCAGCACATTGGACGAAATCGTGCACCGGCCCACCGGCACGTTCTTCCTGCAGGTCGACAAGGGGCATATCTCGAACGACCTGCTCGGCATCATGTCGGTGAAGCTTGTCGACGTCTTCGGGCCGCTGTTCGGCAGCAGCGACACCACGAAGCTGCAATGCCTGCAGGCCAGCGGCACCGCCCGCGACGGTGTGGTGGACCTGCCCTCGATCCTGGTGGATACCAGCATCTTCGCGGTGACCGGCAAGGGCAAAGTGGACCTGCCGAAGGAAAATGTAGACATGGACTTCCGGATCTTCGGGCAACGGATTTCCGTCTCGTCGCTGGCGCCGGCCTTCTCGGTGGTGGGCCCGCTCGGCAATCCCAGCATCTCCTTCGACGTGGGGAAGACCGCCCTGGACCTGGCCCCGTCGCTGCTGAGCTCGCTCGCGGGCGAGGTGGCGAACATCGTGAAGGGTGTGACCGGCGCCGGGGGCAATGCCGGCCTGCAGGCCTGTCCCCCGCCAAAGGGGGTGTCCGCGGGTGGCTAGCGCGCCGGCATGCCGGAGGAGCGCGGGATGGCCGATATAGCGGAATCGGCGCTGCCGTCGCGCCAGGTCGAGGTGCTGGGCCGGCAAATGGCCGTTGTCGAGATCGGCACGGGCGACCCGATCCTGTTCCTGCACGGGAATCCGACCTGGTCCTATCTGTGGCGCAACGTCATGCCGCATCTTGCGGCCCGGGGCCGGTGCCTTGCCCCGGACCTGATCGGCATGGGCGGGTCGGAGAAACTCGATCCGTCGGGCGCGGACAGCTACACCTTCGTGGAACACCGCAGATATCTCGACGCCCTGCTGGCGGCTCTGGGTGTCGCGCGCGATGTGACCCTGGTGCTGCACGAGTGGGGTGGCCCCCTGGGATTCGACTGGGCGAACCGGCATCGTGCGGCGGTCCGCGGCATCGTGTACATGGAAGCGATCGTGCGCCCGCTGGCCTGGTCGGACTGGCCAGAGCCGGGCCGGGAGCTGCTCGCGGAGCTGCGCGATCCGGCCGGGGAGGACATGGTGCTGCAGGAGAACCTGGTCGTTGAGAATATCCTGCCGGGATCGGTGCTGCGGGAGCTGACCGAGGCGGAACAGGCGGCCTATCGCCGGCCCTTCGGCGCGGCGGGCGAGGGGCGCCGGCCGACCCTGGCATGGCCGCGGCAGGTCCCGCTGGACGGCGCGCCCGCCGATGTCGCTGCCATCGTCGAGGCCTGTGCCGCCTGGATGGCGCGCAACGACCTGCCGAAGCTGTTCGTGAATGCCGATCCCGGTGTCATCCTCACCGGGGCGGCACGCGATTTCTGTCGCGGCTGGTCCAACCAGCAGGAAGTCACCGTGCCCGGCCTGCATTTCCTGCAGGAGGATTCGCCGCATGCCATCGGCACGGCGATCGCCGCCTGGCACAGCGGCCTGGCTGCCGCAGCCTGACCGGGACGTCCGCCTTGCCCCATATCGCCTCAATCCGGGAGCCCCATCGATGCTGAAACGGATCCTGATCGTCCTTGCCGTCCTCGTCGTGCTGGTGATTGCCGCCGTGATCGCCATTCCCTTCCTGGTGCCCAAGGACGAGGTGAAGCACCTGGTTACCGCGCAGGTGCAGGAGGCCACGGGACGCACCCTGGTCCTGGGCGGCGAGCTCGATGTCCAGGTCCTGCCGGTGCTGGCCGTCACGGTGCAGCAGGCCTCGATCAGCAACCCGCCGGGGGTGCAGGGCGACATGGCGACGATCGGCGAGCTGATCGTCGAACTCGACTGGATGTCGCTGCTGTCGCGCAAGCTGGTGATCAACCGTTTCGTCCTGGACCGCCCGCAAATCGCCCTGCAGGTGGACGCGCAGGGCCGCGGCAACTGGGAGTTCGCACCGCCCGCGGGCAGCCCCGCCCCCCCGCCACCGGACGGCGCGGCCCCGGCCCCGGCACCGGCCCCGGAGACCGCCGGTTCCGGCACCCCGGCGGGCACGGCAGCCGACGAACGGCAGCTGGAGGAACTGCAGCTGAGCGGCGTCGAGATCCGCAAGGGCCAGATCAGCTATGCCGATGCCACGGGGCAGGTCCACAAGGTGGAGGATCTCGACCTGACCCTGGAAATGCCCAGCCTGTCGCAGCCCCTGGACCTTGCCGGCACGGCGCGGGTGGACGGGACCGGCCTTGCCTTCCAGGGGCAGATCGGCGAACTGCGCGCCCTGATGCAGGGTCGGCCGGTGGCTGCGCGGATCTCGCTTTCCTCGGAACCGGCGAGCCTGACCCTGGACGGCCAGCTGGCAAGCGGTGCGGTGCGAAGCTTCGACGGCCGGATCCAGCTGGCGATACCGTCGCTGCCCGCACTGCTGGCCGTGGCGGGGCAGGACGGCGCGGCGGTGCCGCCTGCGCTGGACCGGATCGACCTGCGGGGGCAGCTCAAGGCAGTGCCGCAGAAGATCGGCCTGGACGACATGACCCTGGCTCTCGGCGACCTCGTGCTGACCGGCAGCCTGGTCGTCGAACCCGAGGGCGAGCGGCCGCGGATCGCCGGCCAGCTCGCCACAAGCATGCTCAACCTCGATGCCCTGCTGGCGCAGGGCGGCGGCGCGGCGGCGCCGGCACCGGCTTCTGCCCCTGCGGCACAGACCGCACCGGCCGCCGCCGGGCAGCCGGCACCGGCCCCCGCCGCCGCGCCGGCAGCGGCCGGCGGCAATGCCTGGCCGGACGATCCGATCGATGTCGGCGCGCTGACCTTGCTGGACCTGGACCTCAGCCTGACGGCCGACGGGTTGCGCTACCAGAAATTCGAGGCCGGCGCCCTGGCCCTGGCCATCGCCCTGCGCGACCGCAACCTGTCCGCCGACCTGTCGCGGATGGCGCTCTATGGCGGCAAGGCGACGGCGCAGGTGAACGTCAATGCCCGCGGGCAATCGCCGCAGTTCGCCGCAACGGCCGACCTCGACGGCATCCAGGCGGAACCGGTGCTGACCAACCTTGCCGATTTCGACCGGCTGGCCGGGACGGGCAATGCCAAGGCGGCGCTCACCTCCTCGGGCGCTACGGTGCGCCAGGCGGTGGCGAACCTGGCCGGCAATGGGGCCTTCGACTTCCGGGACGGCGCGATCAAGGGGATCAACGTGGCACAGATCCTGCGGTCGATCGGCTCCGGCTTCCAGGAGCCGTTCTACGGGCCGCAGCAGGCGACGGATTTCTCCGAGCTGACCGGGACCTACACCATTTCGGGCGGGGTCCTGACGAACCGCGACCTGTTCATGAAATCGCCGCTTCTGCGGCTCGACGGTGCCGGCACGGTCAGCCTTGTCGGGCGCACGGTGGATTACCGGGCCGAACCGGAGCTGGTGGCCAGCACCGCCGGCCAGGGCGGCGCGGACAGGCTGGACGGCCTCGTCGTGCCGCTGCTGATCCGCGGCCCGCTGGAGGATCCGGAGATCGTGCCCGACATCAAGGGCATGACCGAGAATCTGCTGACCAATCCGCAGGCCGCGCTGCAGCAGCTGCAGGGCCTGAAAGGCAGCCTGCCGGACCAGCTGCAGAACCTGCTTGGCGGCGGCGAAGGCAGTGCGCCGGCGGCCGCGGGACCGGCACCTTCGCCTGCGGCTGTGGAGGATGCGGTGAAGGACGTGCTGGACGGCAAGACCAAGCCGGCGGACGCCCTGCGCGGCCTGTTCAACCGGTAGGGGGGAGACCGGCCGGAGCGGCAGCCGCGGCGGCGGTCGGGGTGCGGGTCGGGGTGCCGCTGCACCAGCGCCGCCAGATGTCGCGGAACGCGGCCTCGACCATCCGCGCATGGCCGGCATGGTCGCCGGCCGGCGCGGCGGCGAGGCGCGGCCGCAGGCTGTCGCGCAGATCGCGCAGCCGCGCCGGGTCGCGCGCCAGGGCGGCGGCGGCGGCGACATAGCCTGCCGCGTCCTGGGCGATGCAGTCGCCCAGCCCGACCTGGGCCAGGACCGAGGCCGAGACCCGCCCCGCCGGCGTGCGGCCCCGCAATGTGACGACAGGCACGCCCATCCAGAGCGCATCGCCGGTGCCCACCCCGCCGGTGACCGGTGTGGTGTCCAGGGCGATGTCGACCTCCGAAAAGGCCGCCAGATGGGCTTCCGCCGCCGTGCCGGGCAGGAAGTGGAGCCGCTCCGGCGCCAGGCCCAGCGCAGCGGCCCGTGCCAGAAGGGCGCGCCGCCCGCTGTCGCGCGAGAAGCTGAAATCCTTCAGGACCAGCCGGGATCCCGGCACGGCCTGCAGCACCGCGGCCCAGAGCCGCAGGCTGCCATCGGTCAGCTTCGGCGCGCGCGCGAAGGCCCCGAAACTGATCGTGCCGCGGCCGGCGACCGGCGGCGGTGCCAGCGGCGACGAGGCCAGGGGCCGGAGCAGCGCGACCGTGGCGAGCGGATAGGGGGTCTCTGCGAACAGCGCAGCCTCATCCGGCGGCACCACGACCGGGTCGCTGAACAGCCAGTCGATCGCCGCCAGGCCGGTGCCTGTCGGATGGCCCCAGGCGCTGACCTGCACCGGTGCCGGGCGGCGCGCGAAGACCGGCAGCCGATGACCCTCGGTATGGCCGCAGCAATCCACCAGGATGTCGACCTCGTCGGCGCGGATCTGCGCCTCCAGCGCGTCATCCGACAGGCCGGCCGCGTCGCGCCAGCCATCGGCATCGGCACGGAACCGCGCCGTCATCGCGTCGCCCGTCGGACTGGTCATGTAGCAGATCGCGGCGTAGCGGCTCCGGTCGCGGCCGAAGATCACCGGCGCGAAGGCGCGGGCCGCGGAATGGTAGCGGAAATCCGGCGAGACATAGCCGATCGTCAACCGCCGGTCCGGCTCGGCCGCCCGGGCCGCCGGTGCCGGCGCGGACCCGCTGCCGGCGGCGGCGGCCGGGGCGAAGCGGGCCGCCCAGTGCTGGCGGACCGCCTGCTGGGTGGCCGTGCTCTGCCGGCTGTCGAAATCCATCAGGAAGATCAGGTTGGACCAGAGCCCGCTGTCCCAGGGACGGGCCTGCAGCGCCTGCCAGGCGCTTTCGACGGCGTCTTCGGCCCGGCCGGTATCCTTGAGGATCGAGGACAGGTTGGCCAGGGCGCGCGGGTTGCCGGGTTCGGCCTTCAGGGCACTGCGTGCCGCAGCCTCGGCGCCCTCCAGGTCCCAGTTGCGCTGGCAGGCCAGGGCCAGCAGGTACCATGGCTCGACCCGCTGCGGCGCAAGTTCCGCGGCCCGGCGCAACAAAGGGCAGGCGGCGGCATGGTCCCCCGAGGCCATCAGCGCGAGCGCCAGATTGGCGCTGACCAGCATGCGCTCCTCGCGCAGGCGTGCCGGTTCCGCGGTCTCGTCCGCCTCGATCGCCGTCCAGGCCCGGTGCAGGCGCGCGAAGCCGTTTTCGAGATCGCCCATGCGGACTTCGGCCAGTCCCAGGCCGCACAGCGCACGCGGGTTTCCGGGGGCTGCCGCCAGGGCCCGGCGCAGCCAGGGCAAGGCTTCCCCCAGCCGGTCCTGGTCGAGCAGCAGGGTCCCGGCGTTCAGCAGCGGTCGCGGGTCGCCGGACGCCGCAGCGGCAGTCTCGGCGAAGCATGCCACGGCCTCGTCGATCCGCCCGGCGGCAGCCAGGCGGATGCCGGCGTCAAGACCGGCGCCAAGACCGGAGTCAGGGCCGGTCGGCGGTTCGGCTGCGGCGATGGCGTCGGCCATGGCCTGCCCCCTGCTGCGGCGACCGCGCCGACCGGCGGCGGCGCCGCGTCAGGTTGCGGCCCGGTCTAGTCGTTGGGGACGGTGACGCTGCTCTCGTTCTGGGCATTGGCCTGCTCCTGCAGGCGATTCTGGATCTCGATCGCCATACGCTGCAGGAAACCGGCGCAGGCCACGAAGGTGTTCAGCGGCATGACCAGGCGGGTCTGCACTTCGCGGCGCTCGACCGGCTGGCCGTCCACCACTTCCTGCTGCGAGGTGGAGTAGCAGTTCACCTTCACATAGCCGCCGGAAACGGTGATGCCCTGCATGCCCTCCATGAAGACCTCAAGGGCGCGGGAATTCTCCTCGTAGAGGCGGACCCGCCGCTCCCCTTCCATCACGTCGGCAATCAGGCGCTCGGTCATCTGTGTTTCCCCTTGGCATTGCTGGGCGTCGCGGTCGAAGACGGCCGCTTCGGGGCAGGACGCCCGCGGGGCCGTTCCGGTGAAAGGCGTTCGGTAGCGGTCGGCGGCCTGCAACGCAAGGCGAAAGTGGGCCGGCGCCCTCCGGGGCGGGCCGAACTCAATGCAGGTCGAGGTTGCGGAAGCCGAAGCGGCCCACCGAGAAGGCGATGATGCCGGTGCCTTCGACCTCGCCATCGGCCGGTGCGGGGCCGGTTGCCGTGCCGGAGCTGCCCGGTCCGCAGGACCCGGCATCCGTCAGGCGAAACGCCTCACGGCCGTTGACGAAGCCGGTGACCGCGGGCCCGTCGCGGCGCAGCTGCAGGCGGTTGCTGGCATTGCTGCTGAACAGGGCGGAGGGGGCCTGCGCCAGGGTGTGCAGCCCCTTCCTGTCGCGGACATAGAGCCCTGCGACCCCGTCGGGATGCAGCACGAAGGCACAATAGCTGCGGCCTGCCGGATGGAAATCGAACATCAGGCCGGCACCGGACATCCGCGTGGCGCCTGCCGAGGGCAGGCTGACATCCACCGCCAGGCTCGCCGCATCGTCGGGCTGCTGCAGCATATAGCTGTAGTAGATGCTGGTGGCATTGCCGGCATTGGCCAGCTGGTACTCGCTATGGCCGGTCGGATCGCGGTCCACGGCGCCGTGCCAGATGCCATCGGCGGCCGGTCCGAGCGGCAATGTGCCCGCCAGTTCGGGCATCAGCCATCCCAGCTGGGACTGGTCGGGCGGCGCCAGTGCCGCAGCGGCCGCGGGCGGCACGGGGCTGCCCAGGGCGGTTCCGATGACAAGGAGCAGGACGGCGGCAGGGCCGGCGAGGACTGAATTCTTCATGGTCGCAGCCTGGGTCAGGGGTATCGGGCCGGCGGCGCGACGGGGCCGCCGGCGGGTCGGCCCGATCATGCCGCAACGCATATTAACAGGGCCTTTCAGCCAGCCTCGGCCAGGGCCGAGGCATCTTGGGCGAGGATATCCGCGGTGTCGGAATGGCAGGACACCCGCTCACGCTCGCCACCTCGTAGTCATAGGCGACCTTCGGGCATACATCCACCGTAGCCGGCATTCGCCGCTTCCATGTCCGTCCCCGGCCAGGCGAATCCGGGGGGCGAAAGCGTCGACAGTGCGGCTGGATTTGCCGTACAAGGCGATTTCGCACCCTGGGCGCCGTGGCGGAAGCGGCGCCGGCTCCAGGACATGACAATGGTGTTGCCTCTCGTGCCGGCCCTCGCCCATCCACCTGCCTTCCCGACAGCGAAAGCGATCCTGCCCGGCCGGTCCGGGCGCGGGCAGCGGCAGATGCCGACGTGACGTCGCGGGCGGCCATCCCGGCTGCAGCGCAGAGCCGCATTGCCGCACGCCGGCCATGGCTGGAAGGCATGCTGCTGGTCGGCCTGGCGACCGGCCTGTACACCGTCCTTTTCGCGCGCTTCTTCTTCCAGGCCGATACGGTCATGGGCGGCGATACGCAGGTGCTCTGGTCGCTGAACCACCTGGCGCTCCATGCCCTGAAGGCGCATGGCGTCTTTCTGTGGTGGGACCCCACGGCCATCGGCGGCTGGCCGGCCTATGTGAACCTGACCATCGGCTGGTTCAATTATCTCAGCCCCTACTCCATGGCCCTGCTGGGGCCCTTCACGCTCTTCGCCCCCCTCCTGGACCTGTCCGTGAATCAGGTCCTGGTGTTTCAGAAGACGATCTACAGCTTCGCGCTGAACGCAACCGCGGCCTGGCTGCTGTCGCGGGAGATCCTGCGCAGCCGTGCCGCCCGCCTGTTCGTGATGCTGGGATTCGCCCTTGGGCCGATGCCATTCCAGGGCTTCCGGGATTCGGTCCTGTGGGAAGGGATGGCGCCGACCCTGTTCCTGTTCTGGGCCCTGGTGCGCCTGACCGAGCGCCGGGACGCTGGCAGCCTGATGCTGGCCTACATCTTCGCTGCCCTGTGCGCGGCAAGCCTCAGCTATGCCACCCTGCAGGTGGCGGTATGGTGGTTCTTCGGGGCGGTCCTGCTGATGCTGCTGTTCTTTCCCGCCATGCCGGCCGCCCTGCCCGCCCTGCACCGCGACCTGTGGCGGCGGCCGATGGGCGCCGCCTTCCTGCCGGTGGCCGCGCTGGCGATCGTCGCGGGGCTCGTCGCCGTCGCCATGCCCGCCCTGTTCCACCTGGGCGAGCTGCTGCGGGTCTTCGGGTTCGGGCAGGTCGACTGGGACACCAATGCCGGGGGCGATTTCGGCAGGTTGATGGCGCATCACCAGGGCTGGTCCGTCCTGCTGACCTGGGCCCCGTTCAGCGATCTCCACCAGGCCAATCTGGGCCTGAAGGACGTTCTGGGGAACCTGAGCGCTGCCGGGGTCGACCAGCGCTACCTCGGCATCGCCACCCTGCCGCTGCTGCTCGTGGCGCTGTTCCGCGGCGAACGGCTGCCATGGCTCTGCGTGTTCGCGCTGACCTGGTTCTTCTGTGCCCTGTTCATCCCCTATACCCGCGAAAACCAGGCCATCGTCGCGCTGATGGACAGCGCCGAGGTGCTGCGCAACATCCGCACCATCGCCAATACCCTGCCGCGCGACGTGCCGAGCCTGTTCCTGCTGATCGCCGCCGGGCTCGGCATCGACGCATTGCTGCGCGGCAGGAGCAGCGGCGTCGACGGATGGCTGCGGGTCATGCTGACGGTGCTGATGGGCCTCGCAGTGGCGATGCTCCTTGCCAGCCTTTTTCCGCGCTTCGCGGAGGTACGGCACAGCCTGGGGCATCTCGGCATCTTCCTGGGCGCCGCGAGCCTGCTCTGCCTCGTTCTGACCCTCCACGTGGAGGCCGGCATCCGCAAGGGCCTGGCCGTCGCACTGCTCCTGCTTGTCGCCTGCGACCTGACGATCAGCAGCTCGAGCTACTGGCAGCGCGGCCTGGTCTGGTTCCGCAACGAGGGTCCGCACAGGATTCCCGACCTGGAAGTGCTGCGCCCGGTGGAGTCCAGCCTGCAGACCTGGGCCGGCGCCTATGGCGGGGTGATCCACAACGGGTATCTCGGGCCGATCCTGGGCCTGCGCCCCTGGCTGGTCCTGGAATCCCGGCCCGACAGGCTCGACCTCCTGCCGAACTGGAACGCCGAGATCCGGACCATGCGGCGCTATCCGGATGCGGCGATCGTCCGCGACGTGGCGGAGGTGCCGTTCGATACGATCCGGACCATCGACTCCGCGGATCTGCCCGACGCGGCCATGCTGCTGCACCAGCCGGCGCCCGCGACCCTTGCGGGCGGCGGGCCGCTGCCCGGGGATTCCGTCGCCCTGCGGCGGTTCGGGCCCAACGACCTGGTCTTCGACGTCGATGCCGAACAGGCCGGCTACCTGCTGCTGCGCGACAATTTCGACAGGTTCTGGACCGCCACCGTCGATGGCGTGGACAGCCCCGTCCTGCGGGCGAACTTCACCCAGAAGGCTGTGCTGCTGCCGGCCGGCACCTCCGTGGTGGCATTCGCGTACGATCCCTGGCCGGTGCGGCTGGGCTGGTGGGCATATTACCTCCTGCTTGCGGCGACGATCGCCCTGTCCCTGAGCCGTGGCGGCCGGAACCGGGCCGTCGGGCTCCGCCTGGGAATCGCCGCGGCGGTCACGGTGTCGGCCTATGCGGCCATCCAGGGGCTTGCCTGGATCCGGGCCGATCAGGGCGCGCGCACAGTGGCGGCGGCGCAGGACCCGGTCGCGATCGAAGACGGCACCCTGCACCTGCGGGACGGCAGGGCCTTGCCGATCCGTCCCGGTTCGGTCGGCGCGCTGGAGCGGATCCATCTCGACCCGCATGGCATGTCCACGATCTCCGGCTGGGTGATCGACCCTGCGACGGGCGCCCTGGCCGACGGCGTGCACCTGTTCGTCGGCGACCGCTACTGGACATCCCTGGCGCCGAACAGGTCCCGCCCGGACATCGCTAGGTCCGGCCTTGCGGGGTTCAGCGGCGCCGCGCGGGGCATGGATTCCACCATGATCGGCGATGTCCGCGCCTTCGCCAGTTTTCCCGGCGGCTTCGCCCGGCCGATCGGCGGCACGCCGGCGCGGCAGGTCGATCCCCCCTGGGCGCCGACCCTGCCGCCGGAATGAGCCCTGCGGCCAGAGCATCGTTGAACTCGGCCCCCCGGTAGGGTAAGCGGAAGCCCAATTCCGCCGTCGCCTGCACCTGGCGCCGGGGGAGGTCTGGGTTGGAGCGGCAATGGAACGACGTGGGATCAGGCACCGGCTGCGACAGGCCCTGGGCGGGAGCCGGCTGAAGGCAGCCGAGATGCGCGTCGCCGAACTCGAGTGGGAAATCTCGAAGCTGCGGCCGTTCGAGGACCAGCCGTCCTACCGCGGCGACATGATGGCGACCTGGTACAAGAGCGTGGACTTCCTGGAGGATCCGCGCTTCATGTCGGCCTATGCGCGCGGCATGGACAGCGGCCATTCCCTCGGCCGTCCTGCCGGCAGCAGCATGGACATCCATATCGAATGGCGGATCCACACCTGCTGCTGGGCGGCGGCACATGCGGTCAACCTGCCGGGGGATTTCGCCGAGTGCGGCGTGAACACCGGCATCATGTCGCTGGCGGTCTGCGAATATGTCGACTTCAACAGCACCGACAAGACGTTCTGGCTGTTCGACACCTACCGGGGCGTTCCGCCCGAGCAGCTGACCGATGAGGAACGGGCGGATGGCCGCGAGAAGGTGCCCAGCCGGTATTTCGAATGCTATGAACTGGCCAAGGCGAACTTCGCGCCCTATCCGCGGGCGCGCCTGGTGCGCGGCACCGTCCCCGATACCTTCAGCGGGCTCGAGATCGAGAAGGTCGCCTATCTGTCGCTCGACATGAACATCGTGGAGCCGGAGCGCGCCGCCCTGGCCTATTTCTGGCCGCGGCTGGTTCCCGGCGCGGTCGTGGTGATGGACGATTACGGCTGGAAGCAGTTCGCGGTCCAGAAGCAGGCGCATGACGCCTTCGCGCGCAGCCAGGGTACGGAAATCCTGCTGCTGCCGACCGGCCAGGGCCTGCTGATCAAGCCTTAGCCGGTCACCCGCGGTCCCGCCGGCCGGCGCTCAGGAGCCGCCTTCCGGGATCGCTTCCGCGGTGCAGGGCAGCAGCGCCATGCCGTCGAAGCGCTGGTCCGCCAGCAGTTCGATCAGGCCGACATTGTTGCGCACATGCCATAGATCGTCCTGCGATCCGGCCACCGACAGCAACAGGAACCAGGCCCCGGCCTGCAGCGCCATCTTCACCTTGAAGCGATAGATCGCGACCGATCCGGCGGTCACCGGGGGGATCTCGGTGCCGGTCATCCAGTTGGTGTTGTTGGAGAAGCCGATCACACCTTTCGGCGTGCGGAAGCCGATGCCGACGAGGGGTGCCTCGTGGGCGGCGTGGAACAGCACCTTCAGGTAGATCTCCAGCTCGGCGCCGCAGGCGATCGCCGCCGGATTGACCCGGCCATCGGCGACAAGCAGGTAGTCGATGATCTGTGCCTGCTCGCTGCCGTAGATATATTCGTCGGCATTGTAGGTCGGGTTCTCCGCGGTGCGGGACCGGTCCGACCGGTCGGCGAGGAACGTCGCGAGCTCCGGCATCGCCCTGCCCTTCGGGGCGGCCGGGGCCGGTGCGGCGCCGGCAGGCCTGTTCGCCTCCTCCTCCGCGGTCACCGCGGCGGCGGCGGCGGTGTCGGCCGCGGCGACGACGGCGCGCGCCTTCTCCCGCAGGTCGCCGAAGCCGAGGATCTCCGAATACAGGTTCACGATGTGCCGCGGCTCGCCCATTTCCACCAGGCGCCCCTTGTGCAGCAGGACGGCGAAGTCGCAGAGCTGCAGCACCGAGGAGCGGTCGTGCGTGACATAGATGATCGTCCGGCCGGCCTCCTTGAAGGACGCGAACTTGCGATAGCTCTTTTCCTGGAACCGGGCATCGCCGACCGACAGCGCCTCGTCGACAATCAGCACCTCCGGGTCGACATGGATCGCCGCGGCGAAGGCGACCCGCACGAACATGCCCGAGGAATAGGTCTTCACCGGCTGGTCGAAGAAATCGCCGATATCGGCGAAGGCCTCGATCTCCTCCAGGCGGGCATCGATCTCCCGCCGGCTCAGGCCCATGATGGTGGAGTTCATCACCACGTTCTCGCGGCCCGACAGGTCGGCGTTGAACCCGGCCCCCAGCTCCAGCAGCGCCGCCAGCCGGCCCTCCATGACGATCCGGCCCTTGGTCGGCGCCAGCACCCCGGCGATGATCTGCAGCAGGGTGGACTTGCCCGAACCGTTCATCCCCAGGATGCCGACGGTCTGCCCCCTGGGCACATCCAGGGTGATGTCGTGCAGCGCCCAGAACGGCCGGTGATAGGGCTTGCCGAACAGGTTCAGCGCCTCCTTCAGCCGGTCGCCCCGGCTGCTGAAGAGCCGGTACATCTTGGAGACATTGTCCACCCGCACGGCGGGTTCCGGGATGTGGATCGCCGGTGCGGCGGGACGGATGAGGCGGTCGGTCATTGCGACGCTCTTGCCTTCAAAGGACATCGGCGAAATGCGGCTTCAACCGCCCGAAAAGCATGCTGCCCAGAAGCAGCACGAACAGGGTCGCCGCCCAGAACCAGAGGTCCAGGGGCCATTGGAACCAGAACGGCTGGTCGTAGAGCAGCACCCCGCGATAGCCCTGCACGATATAGAACAGCGGGTTCAGCCGGATGATGCTGTAGGCCCAGTCCGGCAGGTTGTCCGCTGGCCAGATCACCGGCGTCACCCAGAACCAGATCGTCAGGATCGCCCCCACGACATGGGCGGTGTCGCGCTGGAAGACGTTGATCGCCCCCAGCAGGAAGGACAGGGCGGCGGCGAACACCAGCATCGCGCCGCTGAAATACAGGATCTGCACGAACTGCCATTCCGGCGGCAGGCCGTTCACCGCCATGATGAACAGCAGGAACAGGATCAGCACGGCATGCACGATCACCGTGGAGACGATCGGCACCAGCGGCAGGACCTCGATCGGGAAGGCGATCTTCTTCACCAGGTAGGCATGGCCGAGCACCGCATTGGTGCCGCCGGACAGGGCCTCCGAGAAGGCGATCCACGGCACGATGCCGCAGAACACCATCAGGAAGTAGGGCGGGCCGTCCTCGAAGGTCACCTTCAGGCCATAGGCGGTGACGAACCAGAACACGCCGATCAGCACCAGCGGGTTGACCACCGCCCAGACCGATCCGGCCAGGGTCGCGGCATAGCGGCCACGCAGCTCGTAGACGGCCAGGCTCCACAGGAGTTTTCGGTTGCGCAGGATGGTGCGCAACAGGTTCAGCACGCCGAAACCGAGCATCAGGCTCTCTCACGCAAATAGGACAGGGTGAAGAATCCGGGATTGAGCGGGTCGTCCGCCTCCCGCCACAGCCGCCAGTCCGGCGGCATCGCATAGGCGTCGCGCTCCAGCACCATCTCGTCGAACGGATTGCGATAGACCCGCTGCAGCTTGAGATAGACCGCATGCGCGGTCTTGCGGCCCATCAGCGACAGGTAATGGCCGATCTGCGGCCGGGTCATCTCGTGCAGCGCGCTGATCGAGACGAAGGCATCGATCGCGCCGTCCGGCCAGAGTTCCAGCTGGTTGGCGGAGAAGAAGGCGATATCGGCCTCCGCCAGCTCGGCCTCGATCTCCGCGAACCGGTCGAAGGGCCGGAAGCGGAAGACCTTCAGGTCGGGGCGCAGGCTGGACAGGTACCATTGCGCCACCATCAGGGTCGGCGGGATGTCGAACACCATGTAGCGCGGCCGCCGCTTCGCCAGCAGGAGCCAGCCCAGCCGGCCATAGCCGGCGCCCAGTTCCGCCACCACGGGCCGCTCCATGCCTGCCTGGCCCGCCGCCGTCATGACCGCATCCAGGTCGGCCGCTTCGCAGGCCGAGTTCACCATGTCCTGGGACACCGGCCGGCTGCCGCGGCGCAACGGGATCGGGTTGCCCAATGCCGGCTCGGCCAGGTCGCGCAGCCAGGGACCGGCCGGCCCACGCTCGGCATAGGCGAGCTGGGCACCGACCATCAGGCGGTAGAGCTGGCGCTTCAGCCAGCGCGATGCCGGGCTGTCGCCGGGAAAGATCCGGTAGCGCGGGTCGAGCGAGAACCAGAGCCGCGGGTCGTCGTCCGGGTCGTCGAGGCGCAGGCGCAGCGGGGCCAGCAGCCCGCCGCGGCGCCACAATGCCAGGGTGCGCCGGATCCGGGGATCGCCGAAACCGCGGATCACGAAGTTGAAGTAGTTCTGGTTGATCGTGCGCTTGAAGTTCTCCAGCCCGGCCCAGGCCAGCCAGCTGACATTGGCGTCGCCGAAGGTCTCCCAGAAGCGGGATGGCCGGTAGGCTGCCGGCGCCCGGTCGAGCTCCGCGCGCATTCCCGCCAGCTCCGCCCGCCGCTCCGGCGGCAGCAGGTCGGGCTGGTGGCCGGCCTCGTGCAGATGCTTCTGCACCGCGAAACGACCGGCCGCCACGGCCCCGCGGAACGCCGCGAACCCGTCCGCCGCCGGGTCGGCGCCGCGCTCGATCAGCAGCATGACGGCTTCCAGCGCGCCGGCCTCCGCCGCCACGCGCAAGGCGCGGCTGTCGTCTCCGGTGACATCGGCACCGGCCGCCAGGGCCGCCGCGATACCGTCGCGGTCGTTCGCCCGGGCCGCGGCAAGCAGGGCGTCCTGCGCCGGCCGCGGGGCGGTCGCTCCGGTCGGCAAGGCAGCCGGCAAGGCGCCGGGTCCCGTCTCAGCCAGCGCCATGCACGGGATCGTCGGTCAGTGACGGCGCCCCGGCCGCCGGTGCCACGGACTCCACGGCATCGTCCCACGGCCGCCAGGCGTCCAATGCACGGGTCAGCTCCAGCAGCACCTCCGGCGTGACGGCAAAGCGCGCGCTGGCAGCATGGTGCAGCATCGCCGGGAAGATGCGATAGATCCGGCTGCCGCCCTGCATGTCCTGCGCGCCGTCCTGCACCGCGGGGTCGGCGCCGGCCGGTTCGGGCATCGGCGGCAGCGGCAGGGGCGGCGGCGGTTCCGCCGGCACGGCCGGCATGGCCGGCGGCTGCGGCGGCGGGATCCGCAGGACCTTGTCGAGCAGCCGGGCCACCCGCCGGCCGACACGGTCGCCGACGGTGGGCGGCGGCGGTGGCGGGGGCGCCTGCGGCGGTCCCGGCGGCGGTGGCGGCGGCGGCGGCAGGGTCAGCGGCTCCACCGCCTCCGACGCGTTGATCATCGGCAGTTGCAGGGCGAGCTCCTGCCACAGGCCGCCGATCGGCTGGTCGCCGAAGGCGCGGTCCAGGACCAGGTCGAAGCTTTCCGGCGGGGTGTGCCGGTACAGGTAGAAGGTGGCGATCAGGTCCAGCAGCCGCCCGGTCTCCGTCGCGTCGCGGGCATAGTCCGGCCGGTCGGTCAGGGCGGAAACCAGCACCTGGCGGAACCAGGCATATTCCTTCGCCAGGCTTTCCGGGTCCTCCATCAGCCAGAGGAAGGGATGCCAGCGGGTATAGGGATGGCTGGCATTGATCGCCCGGCCATTGGAGAAGACCGGCACCCGCAGCATCTTGCCATGCACGACGCTGAGCGCGCCGGACAGCAGTTCCTGGGTCAGGACATGGCGGAACGGGGCGGTGGCGTTCAGGATGTCGCGCAGCACGTGGGTGCGATAGATCGCGTAGGTCAGGGCCTGGTAGTCGCGGAACAGGTCGCGGACCCGGGCGATCGGGTCGGGCGAGGCGACGCTCTGCGAATCGTAGACGATATGCTCCAGGTCCATCCGGCCTTCGCCGCGGGTGCGGTCGGTGAAGGCGAAATAATAGCCGTGGGCGACCACGGCCTGCGGGTCCTGCTCCAGCGCTTCCAGGCAGGCGACCAGACCGTCGATCAGGATCAGGTCGTCATCGGCGCAGATCGCGGCATAGGGCGTGGCGACCCGGAACGAGCCGCTGCGGAACTTGTCGAACGGCTTGGCGCTGGCATCGTATTCCAGCATCTTCGCCTGCAGCCCCAGATGCCCGACCAGGCTGCGGGTCGTGCGCCGGCTCTCGTCGCTGCCGGAATCCAGGATCAGGATCGGGAAGCGCACCTGCAGGCGCGCCAGGTAGTTCATCAGCGCCGTCAGTTCCTGCGGCCGGTTGTAGGTCGGAACGACAAGCGTGAAGAGGTCTGGGAGGCGGTCCGCGACGGTCCCGGTCATGTCCGAATACCTTGATGATGCTTGACGTTCACGCCGTGAACACCTTAGAACGAGGCACGCTCTAAGGCATTTTCGCGGGCGGGACAAGCCATCGGCCGGGCCTGCGGCGGAAGGTCCGCCGGGCGCGCGGCGGTTCTGCTGCGCAGGCGGCGGCACTGCTGCGCAGCAGCCGGAGCGAGGGATCGGTATGAGGCCTTGTGGGCGATGACCCTTTTGGGCGGTGACCGGGGTGCGGCAATGACCGGGATGGGGCGATGACCGAGAAGGACAGCGACCCCTCCCTGACGCTCGGCCTGATGTCCGAGATCGAGGCGGACCGCGCGACCTCGCAGCGTCGCCTGGCCGGCCAGCTCGGCGTGGCGCTCGGCCTGACCAACGCCTACCTGAAGCGCTGCATCAACAAGGGCTGGATCAAGGTGCGGGAAGTGCCCGCGCGGCGCTGCCTGTACTACCTCACCCCGCAGGGCTTCGCGGAGAAGACCCGGCTGACCCGCGAATATCTCGAATCCTCCTTCCTGTTCTTCCGCGTGGCGCGCCAGGAATGCACCGATGCCTTCGCCGATTGCCAGGCGCATGGCTGGCACCGGGTGGTGCTGCTGGGCGCCGGCGATCTCGCCGAGGTGGCGGTTATCGCGGCCCAGGAAGCCGAAGTGGAGCTGGTCGGCATTGTCGACCCGGCCCGCAATCGCGACCGGTTCGCGGGCCTGCCGCTGCTGCGCGGCCTGCCGCCGCGGGACAGTTTCGATGCCGTCCTGGTGACCGACGTGAACGATCCGCAGGCCTGTTTCGAGGCGGCGCTGCGTGCGCTGCCCGCCCATCGCGTCCTGACCCCGCCGCTGCTGCATGTCAGCCGCGGCCGGCAGGGCCGCCCGGCGGGGGGCCGCGCCGTGGTGCAGGACCTGGTCGAGACGGGAGATGCCGCGTGAACCGCTGGTATGTGGTCGAGGCCCTGCCCCGGTCGGAGGACCGCGCCGCGGCCAACCTGGTGCGGCAAGGTGTCGAGGTCTACCTGCCGCGCTATCGCAAGCGCCGGCGCCATGCGCGCAAGGTGGAGCTGGTCCCGGCCGCCCTGTTCCCCGGCTACCTGTTCGTCCAGCTGGATGTCGACGCCGCCCCCTGGCGCCAGGTCAACGGCACCTTCGGCTGCCGGCAGCTGGTCTGCGACGGCGACCGGCCCGCGCCGCTGCCGCATGGCGTGATCCCGGAACTGCGGTCCCGCGAGGATGCAGCGGGCTTCGTGCAGTTCGGGCTGCCGTCGGAGGCCTTTCGCCGGGGCGACAGGGTGCGGATCACCGAAGGGCCGCTGTCGGAGCGCATGGGCCTTGTCGACAGCGTCACCGACGCCCAGCGGGTGGTCCTGCTGCTGGACATGCTGGGCCGCCGGGTGCGGGTCCAGCTCGACGCCGGCTATATCAGCGCGGCCTGACCCGTCCCCGCCGGGGATGGAGATCCTGCCGACAGCACGCGCCATGCCGTCCCGCACCAAGCCGCATGCCCGACTGACGATCCTGGCACTGGCCCTGCTGGTTCTGCTCGCCGGCTTCGGCATGGCCTGGCTGCGCTTCACCGCCAATCCCCCTGTCGCCGACGACCGCCACTATGTGGCGATGGCCTGGAACCTCGCCGCGCATGGCGTGCCGTCCCTGGCACCGCCACGGCCGGACGTGGCGCCGCCGCCGACGATGTTCCGGGAACCCGGCTACCCGCTGCTCCTGTCCGGCCTGATGCGGCTCGTGCCGGCGGCGGGCGAGGCGGCATTCTGCACCGCCGGGGACAATCCGGCGGCCGCCTGCCGCACCGCCCTGCGGCTCGGTCATGTTCTGAACGTCCTGCTGATCCTGGCGGCGGCGTCCTGCACCGCGCTTGCGGTCTGGTGGCTCTGCGGCTCCGCGGCGGCGGCCCTGCTTGCCCTGGCGGTGATCGCGCTGAGCCCGAAGGTCATGGACTATGCGGATTTCCTGATCAGCGAATCGCTGGCCCTGTTCCTGGCCGCCGCCGCCGCAACCCTGTTGCTGCCGGCCGCGCTGCCGCGCCGTCCGGCATTGGCGGCGGCACTTGCCGCCGGGCTGGCCTGCGGGGCACTGGCGGCCACCAAGCAGGCCTTCCTGCCGCTGGTCCTGCCGGCAGCCGCCGGGCTGGCCCTGGCCGCGTCCTGGCCGCGCGATGTCGCGGACGGTGCCGGCCCGGCGGGCCGGTTCGGCCATCGGCTACTCACCGCGGGCCTGCCGCGCGGGGCCCTGCTGGTTCTGGGCTGGGGCGTCGTGGTCGGCGGTTGGCTGTTCTGGAACCTCGCCACCTTCGGCAGCCTGCTGCCGTCCGACCGCGCCCGCGAAGGGGAGGTCCTGGCCTACCGGGTCGAACTGCTGGACATGCGCCCTGCGGAATACGGCATGGCCTGGCTCTGGTGGACCTCCAACTTCGGCGACAACTGGGCCCGCGACGGCTTCCCGGAAGCGGACTGGCAACGCTTCCAGGACCATCGGGCGGAGGGCTTCACGCCATCGGCGCATCGGCGCTGGGCGGCGGACGTGGCGGCGCGCCAGGCCGAGGGGCTGGACCCCGGCGCCGCCTACGATGCCGTCGCGCGGGACTATCAGGGACGCCTGCTGGAGCGCTGGCCGCGCCACCTGTTGATCTCGCTGCCGGTCCTGAACCGCGGCCTGTGGGTGGATTCGCTGGCCCTGCTCACGGTGCCCTGCCTGCTGGCCGTCCTGGCCCTGGCCTGGCGCTGGGGGGTCGGGCGCTTCTACCTGTTCGCGCTGCCGGGGCTGACCGGCCTGGCGGTGCATACCGGACTGACCAACAACATCCCGCGCTGGAACCTGCCGCTGGCGCCGGTCCTGGCGGCGGCCACCGCCCTGGTCGCCTGGCGCCTGTTGCGCTGGCTTCGCCCCCGGCTGCGCCGCTCGCCGCCGGCGGGGGCCGCGACATGACCGGGATCCTGCCGATCGTCCTGGCCGTGGCCTGGTGCCTGGCGCACCTGGCAGCCTACATGGCCGGCCTTCGCAGCCTGGCGGCCCTGCGGCAGGAGCGCGGCATCCTGCTGTTCCATGCGATCCCGGTGGTGCTGGCCGGCATCCTGCTGCTGGCCTGGCTCGCCCTGGCGCCCGGCGATGCCGGGCGCTGGGCCAATGCGGTCGGCGTGGCGGCGGTGATGGGCATCTATTCGATGTCCTTCCTGGAGCTCTGGTCGCTCAGCGAAGGCAGCTATTCCCTGTCGATCCTGGCTGCGGTTGCGCGCCGCGGGCAGGCCAGCAAGGCGGAACTCCAGGACCTGGCGGCGATCGGCGCCGCCAAGCAGCAGGCGCGCACCTCGACCCTGCTGCATCTCGGGCTGGCGCGGCAGCAGCCTGACGGCCGGCTGGCGGCCACCGCGCGGGGGCGGGCGGTCGCCGCGGCGAGCCGGGCCCTGCTCTGGCTCGCCGCGATCGGGCGGGCCGGCTGATGCTCTGGCTGCTCTGGAGTCTCCTGGCCTTTGCCGCGGCGGTGGCGGCCCATGCCCTGGCCTGCCGCCTCCGCTCCGGAGGATCGGCCGTCCTGCGCTACATCGCCGTCGGCATGCCGATCGGCCTCGCCCTTCTGGTGCTGCTGGCATTGCGGCATGGCTGGTCGGCGGACCTGCTCGCCGGCGCGCTGCTCTACGCCCTGCTGTCGGAACTCTACCTGTTCCTGTTCACCCTGGCGGCGAACTCGGTCGGCCTGGGAATCCTGCGCCGGCTGGCCCGGGCGCCGCTGACCGAGGCGCAGGTGGCGGCCGACTACGATTCCGCGGCGATGGTGGCGCGGCGCCTCGACCAGCTGGTCGCCGGCGGCCTGCTGCAGCAGGATGAAGCGGCCTACCGGCCGACCGAGCGCGGCGCGCGGACGGCGCGCAGTTTCGCCAGGCTGCGGCGCCTGTTCCGCCATGAGGGGCCCTAGGAACGGCCCCTTGGAAACCGGCCTAGGCGGCCGGCCGCCGCGCGATGGCGGCGATGTTGCCGAGCCGCAATCCAGGCGTCCAGGGCAGGTCGAATCCCGGCGCGAGGGCGCCCAGCCCGGCGACCTGCAGGCCGGCCCGCACCAGGTGCATCACCGGGAAATGGTTCTTCGTCCGGGCGATACGCAGCACCTCGAAGCCGCTGCGCTGCAGCAGGGCCGACAGGCTGGACGGCCCGTAGAGCTGCGGATGCTGCAGGGTGAAGGGCGGGAAACGCCGGCCGAGGACCCGCGCCAGGGTCGAATCGACATTGTGCACCACCAGGAACAGCACGCCGCCGGGGCGCAGCAGGGCATGGAGCTGTGCGAACAGGGCCGCCGGCTCCAGCACATGGTCGGCGACATGGATCATGACGGCCAGCCCCAGGCCGCCGGGCGGCAGGCCCAGTTCGGCGATGGACCCCGTCGCCAGGTCCAGGTCCCGGCCGGACAGCCGGCGGCGCAGTTCGTCGTGCACCAGCAGGTTGGGCTCGATCAGGTGCATCCGCGACAGCGCGAAGCGCCCGGCGCAGGCCTCCGCGAACAGCCCGATATCCGCGCCGAGCTCGAGATAGTCGCCCTCCGGCCGCGCGGCCTGCGCCAGCAGCTCCGCATAGTGGCGCTGCGTTGCCACGCGCGCCGGCAGCGGCACCTCGGCCATGTTCTCCTGCTGCCGGCCATAGAGCCGCTGCAACTGCGCCTCGGTGTAGTAGACCGGGCAGAACAGGCCGCCGCAGGACGCGCAGCGGTGATAGCTGAAGAACACGCGGCCGCTGCCATAGCCGGAGAGGAAGCGGCCATGGGCCTCCGGCGACAGGGTCTCCGCCGGCGGGTCGGAGCGGACCGCAGGCCGGGCCTGTGCCGCGGGGGCGCCACAGAACGGGCAGGCGCTGCGGTGCAGCCAGCCGAAGCCGCTCCGCCCGTCCGTCTGGTCCTGCGCAGCCGCCGTGCCGGTCATTCGAACAGGACGATTCGCAGGCGGCGGAACATGATGGTCATCAGGCTGTGTCCCACCGAAAGCAGGTTGCGCAGGTTGAGCGACGCCGACCCTTCCCGGTCGTAGGCGATCAGCGGGATCTCCTTGAAGCTGCGACCCTCGTAGATCAGCCGGGTGAGGAACTCCGCCTGATAGCCGAACCCGGGGGTCTCGACGTGATAGCGCATGACGTCGCGGCGCAGGTAGATCGGGCAGCCGTTGTAGTAGTGCAGGCGGTAGCCGCTGGCCAGGTTGACCAGCCGCGTATAGAGCCAGGAGATCGCCTTGCGGAAGAGCGGGCGGTTGCGGATCTCGGTGAAATAGGGGATCACGATATCGCTCTGCCCCATCGCCGAAAGCATCGCCTCGTGGGTTTCCGGCGGCTCGATATTGTCGCCGCAGACCAGGCGGTAATGCGTGCCGCGCGCCGCGAAGGCGCCGTCGACGAAATTGCGGGCGACCCCGCGGTTGCGCTCGTTGCGGAACAGGCGGACCGGCGCCGTGGGATTCGCGCGTTGCCAGGCCTGGACGACATCCGACGTGCCGTCGGTGGATCCGTCGTCGAAGACCAGGACCTCATAGCTCCTGCCGAGTTTCCGGCAGGCTGCCGATACGGTCTCGATGGCGCCGGTCACATTCTCCGCCTCGTTCAGGCAGGGAATGAACAGGGTGACGTCGATTGGCTCCCGGCCGGCGCGACCCTCCAGGTCGGAGGGAGCCGCCTCCGGGGTGGCGATGCCCAGTTCGCGCGGCATCCGGGCATGCGATGCCGGTGCGCCTGCGCGCATCGCGGGCTCCGTCATCCCGGTCCTGCGCCCGGCCGGTCCGGGCGCCGTGTCGGGGCTGCCGCCATCGCCATCTCCCAACCCGCCGATCTCCGGCATCCTCTCACAACAGGCCCAGCTCCCTCGGGTCGCCGACAACCTGTCCCCTGCAGGCGGCGGTTCCCGTGCAGGCCGACGTCCCAGCGCAGGACAATATCCACCTGCCGGTCGAATGCCAGCAAAGTCTGCCCGATCGTGGCGCGGGCCAACCGCACCTCCCGGTGCAATGTCCTGCGACGGCAGGCAATGGGAGAATCGCAGCGGCAGGCGCAGGGTCGAGCGGCCGGTACTACTGTGGCCCCCGACCCGGACGCCGCCGGGCACGACGATCATATCGGCGCTGTCGGCCGGACGCAGCCCTCGACCGAACGCGCGCAGGTCAGCGGCCGGAACCCCAGGCAGCTCCGCAGGGCGAAGACGGTGCCGCTCACCTCGACGCTGTTGACAACCATCACCAGCCTGCGGGACCAATCGCCGGGGTGCCGTTGGAAGGTCAGGTTCCGCGCGTCGACCTGCCAGACGAACCCGCAAACCGCTTCGACGGCCAGGACGATCCCGCATGGAAGCAAGACGGTTCAGGTACGCCTGCCGGACCATCCAGCCAGGATTACGACTTATCCTGTGGTAAACTGTTGGATCAAATTATTGCAAGTGACATTTGCAGGGCAAATCAAGAGGGTGCGGCGCAACTGCAGCGGGCGACAGCGAACCGTTGCGACGGACAGGTGCGATGCACGCCCGACGGGGCAGTTCATCCGACCGCAGATATGCCGTTCGCATCCATGAAGCCCATGCTCTTCCTGGCCGCCAAGCTGCTCGTCAGCCTGGTTCTCATCGCCGGCATCGCGTGGCGGCTCGACCTGACGATGTTCGGCCGCACCCTGGCGGCCGCCGATCCGGCCATCGTGGCGCTGGCCGCCGCGCAGCTTTCCCTGCAGCCGTTCATCGGCACCGTGCGGTGGCGCTGGATTATCCGCGCCCTGGGCGGCAGCCTGCCGTTCGGTCAGGCGCTTCGGCTGAACTTCGTGGCCATCTTCTTCAACCAGGTGCTGCCCGGCGCGGTGGTCGGCGACGGCGTGCGGATCTGGCTCGCCCAGCGTCATGGGCTGAGCTGGCGGCGCGCGATCCACAGCGTCGCCGCCGAGCGGCTGCTGATGCTGGCCCTCCTCGTGCTGCTCGTGCTGCTGGCGGAGCCATGGCTGGCGGAACGGCTGGGCTTCGGTGCGGTGCCCTGGCTCTGGCCGGCGGCGGGCGCAGCCGTTCTGCTGGCTCTGGCAGTCCTGCTCGCGGCGCGGCGCCTGCCGCCGGGCTGGCTGCGCCGGCCGGCGGTGCGCTGGATGCACGACCTGGCGGAAGACCTGCGAATCCTGCTGTTCCGCCCGGTCACGTCGGTCTGGCTGCTGCTGAACGGCCTGATCTCCTATGCCAGCCTGGGCGTGACCATCTGGCTGCTGGGCCTGTCCGTCGGCGCCGCGATCCCTGCCGATGCCTACCTGCTGGTGGTGCCGCCGCTGATCCTCGCATCGGTCCTGCCGATCTCGATCGGCGGCTGGGGCGTGCGGGAGGCGGCCGCACTGACCCTGCTGACGGCCGTCGGTGCCGATGCGGCGCAGGCGGTGGCCATCTCGGTGCTGCTGGGCCTGGTGAGTCTGCTGGTGGCGCTGCCGGGCCTGCCGCTATGGCTGCTGGGGCGCGAGGAGCGGCGTCGCCAGGCCATGGCCGTCGCCGCACCCGGCCCGGGAACCGATTGAGGCACCCGGCCGGCAGGTCGCGCGGCCCTTTTCCCTGTGTCAAGACGGTTGACGTTCACGCCATGAACACGGTATCACGGCGCCGCGCTTCGATGCCCGGAATCGCCGGCTGCCGGGGATCGCCCGACGGCGTTGGAGCGGCGATCGACAATCTGGAAGGCCTCCCGACGCGGGCCACCGCGTAACAGGAGAGGTCTGCGCTTCGGGTTCCTTCACCCGAAGTGCGGTAGCTATGGCGAAGGCATCCTCCCGCACCGTCCCGCAGGAGGCCGGGCCGGCCGCATCGAGAGCCATCTGACCGACATCCGCCCAAGCGATCCAGGCCCCCTGACATCGAGCCGGGCCGAAACAGTCCGGGGCGAGACCCGAATCGGGCCGCCGCGTGGGCTCGAACTGCGCGAACTGGCCGAGATCTGGCAGCGGCGCGACCTGTTTCGCGCCCTGCTCGTCCGCGACGTGGCGATCCGCTACAAGCAGACCGCGATCGGCATCCTGTGGGTGCTGCTGCAGCCCCTGCTGACGGTGGCGATCTTCAGTTTCCTGCTGGGGCGGGTCGCGAAGGTGGATACCGGCGGCCTGCCCTACCCGCTGTTCGCCTTCGCCGCGATGGTGCCCTGGCAGACCTTCTCGCGCGCGCTGACCGACGGCGCGCTGAGCGTCACCAACAACCCGGCGCTGGTCACCAAGGTCTACCTGCCGCGGCTGCTGCTGCCGGCTGCGGCCACGGCCGCGGGCCTGCTGGACGCCCTGCTGGCGCTGGTCGTGCTGCTGCTGCTGATGGCGGCGTTCGGCACGGCGCCGGGCTGGGCGGTGCTGCTGGCCCTGCCGATCCTGCTCTGGGCGGCCCTGGTGTCCTTCGCCGCGGTGCTCTGGCTGTCGGCGGCCAATGCGCTGTACCGGGATGTCCGGTTCGTCCTGCCGTTCCTGGCCCAGACCTGGCTGTTCCTCACGCCGGTGCTCTATCCCGCCACCCTGGTGCCGCAGGGCTGGCTCTGGCTCTACGCGCTGAACCCGATGCTGCCGGTGGTGGAATGTTTCCGCTGGGCGGTGCTGGACACGCCGCCGGCGGCGGCCTGGACCCTGCTGCCAGGGATCGCGGTCACCCTGGTCCTGCTGGTCGGCGGCCTGGCCTATTTCCGGGCGATGGAGCGGCGCTTTGCCGACCGCATCTGAACCCGGCGCCATGGTTACTGGTGACTGGGCGATCCGCGCCGACGGCCTGGGCAAGCGCTACCGGCTGGGCGAGGACGCCCCCTACGGTGCGCTGCGCGACAGCCTGGCGGCCGGCGCCAGGGCGCTGCTGCGGCGCCTCGGAGGTCGCGGCGCGGCTGCGGCCCCGCGGCGCCAGGCCTTCTGGGCGCTGCAGGACGTGGATTTCGTGCTGCCGCGCGGCACGGTGACCGGCCTGATCGGCCGCAACGGCGCGGGCAAGAGCACCCTGCTGAAGCTGCTCGCGCGGATCACCCCGCCGACGACGGGCGAGGCGCGGCTGCGCGGCCGGGTCGGCGCGCTGCTCGAGGTCGGCACCGGCTTCCATCCGGAGCTGACCGGGCGGGAGAACATCTTCCTGGCGGGCGCCATCATGGGCATGACCCGGGCCGATGTGCGCCTGCGCTTCGACGAGATCGTCGCCTTCGCGGATGTGGCGGCCTTCCTGGACACGCCCGTGAAGCGCTATTCCAGCGGCATGCATACCCGCCTGGCCTTTGCCGTGGCGGCGCATCTGGAGCCGGAGATCCTGCTGGTCGACGAGGTGCTCGCCGTCGGCGATGCCGCGTTCCAGCGGAAATGCCTGGGCCGGATGGACCAGGTCGCGCGCGACGGCCGAACCGTGGTCTTCGTCTCGCACGCGATGACCTCGGTCACCCGGCTCTGCCCGCAGGCGATGCTGCTGGAGGATGGCCGGCTGGCGGCGCAGGGCGCCACCGCCGAGGTCGTGGCCCGCTACCTGCGCGGCGACCTGGGCACGCAGGCGGCCGCCGACTGGCCGGATCCGCAGGCGGCGCCGGGCGACAGCGTCGCGCGGCTGCGCAGCCTGGCGGTGCGCCAGCCCGGCGATGCGGGGACGCAGCCGGCCGCGGGCATGGTCGATATCCGCCGCCCGGTGGAGATCGAACTGGCCTACCGGGTGCTGCGGGACGGGCAGCGTCCGCTGGCGAACCTGCACTTCTTCAACGAATCCGGCACCTGCCTGTTCATCAGCGTGGAGGCCGGGCCGGATGGCGCGGCCGCAACGAAGGCGGCGGGCGACTATCGCGCCACCCTGACGATCCCGGGCAATTTCCTGGCCGAGGGGCTGGTGATCGTGGACGCGGCCCTGTCGACCCTGGACCCGGTCACGGTGCATGCCCATGCCCGCGAGGCGGTCGCCTTCGAGGTGGTCGACAGCCTGGACGGCGGCTCGGTGCGCGGCGCCTATGGCGGGGAGTTTCCCGGCGTCGTGCGCCCGGCCCTGCCCTGGCAGGTGCGGTGCGTCGGCGATGGCGGGCGCGAGACGGACAGAGACTCAATCGAGGCGGCGGGCGAGGCGGCAGGCAAGCAATGAAAACGGTACTACTGGCAGGCGGCTTCGGCACGCGGCTGGCGGAGGAGACCCAGGTGGTCCCCAAGCCGCTGGTGGAAATCGGCGGCCGGCCGATCCTCTGGCACATCATGAAGATCTATGCCGCCCACGGCTTCGAGGAGTTCGTGGTGGCGCTGGGCTACAAGGGCGCGGTGATCAAGCGCTTCTTCTTCGACCTGCAGCTGCTCGGCGGCAGCTACACCCTGGACCTGGCGAAGGGCGAGACCACCCAGCATGACGGCCCGCCGGAGCACTGGAAGGTGCATCTGGTGGAGACCGGGCTGAACACCCAGACCGGCGGGCGGGTGAAGCGGCTGAAGGACTGGATCGGCAACGAGCCCTTCATGCTGAGCTATGGCGACGGCGTCGCCGATGTCGACCTGAAGGCGCTGCTGGCGTTCCACAAGTCGCATGGCCGGCTGGCCACGGTCACGGCGGTGCGCCCGCCGGCGCGGTTCGGCGGCATCGCCCTGGACGGCGACGGCAAGGTGGAAACCTTCATCGAGAAGCCGCAGATCGGCGAGGGCTGGATCAACGGCGGCTTCATGGTGCTGGAGCCGGGCATCATCGACTATATCGGCGGCGACGAAGACAGCCTGGAGCACAGCGCCCTGGAGCAGCTGTCCGGGGAGGGCCAGCTGATGGCCTATCGCCACGAGGGCTTCTGGCAGTGCATGGACACGCTGCGCGACAAGCGCCAGCTGGAAGCCCATTGGGACAGCGGTCACGCGCCCTGGCTGAAATGGTAGGCATATCGATGACGACAGCGAAGTCACAGCCGGCAGCGGTCGACCGCTCGGCGTTCTGGCAGGACCGGCGGGTCTTCGTCACCGGCGCGACCGGCCTGGTGGGCGCCGCCCTGACCCGCAACCTGCTGCGCCTGGGCGCCGATGTCGTGGCCCTGGTGCGCGACTGGGTGCCCGGTTCCGCGCTGGTGCGCGACGGCACCATCGAGAAGATCACAGTGGTGCGCGGCGATATCCGCGACCAGGACCTGCTGAGCCGCGCCCTGGCGGAGTACGAGATCGTCACCGTGATCCACCTGGCGGCGCAGACCATCGTGCCGATCGCCAACCGCAACCCGGTCTCCACCTGGGAAAGCAACATCGCCGGCACCTGGCGCCTGCTGGAGGGCTGCCGCCTGAATCCCAAGGTCTCCGAGGTGGTGCTGGCCTCCTCCGACAAGGCCTATGGCGAGGTCACCGACCTGCCCTATCGCGAGGACACGCCGCTGCAGGCGGTGTTCCCCTACGACGCCAGCAAGGCCTGCGGCGACATCATCGCGAAATCCTATGCGAAGAGCTTCGGCGTGCCGGCCTCGGTTACCCGCTGCGGCAATTTCTTCGGCGGCGGCGACCTGAACTGGAACCGCCTGGTGCCCGGCACCGTCCGTTCCGTGGTGCGCGGCGAGCAGCCGGTGATCCGCTCCGACGGGACCCTGGTGCGCGACTATATCTATGTGGAGGATGCCGTCGGCGCCTACCTGACCCTGGCGGAGCAGCTGGCCCACCGCAAGGACCTGGCGGGCGAGGCGTTCAATTTCTCCACCGGCGAGCGGCAGAGCGCGCGTGAGCTGGTCGACCGCATCCTGGGCCATATGGGCACCAACCTGATGCCCGACGTGCGCAACGAGGCCAGCAACGAGATCCCGCACCAGTATCTCGATGCCAGCAAGGCGCGCGACATGCTGGGCTGGCGGCCTGGCTACGGCCTCGACGAGGGGCTGAAGGCGACCATCGGCTGGTATCGCAGCTATCTGGAGGCGGCATGACCGGCGCGGCGGCAGCGATGACCGAAGCCCCTGCCAGCGAGAGCATCTCGGCCTGCCGGTCCTGCGGCAGCGCGGCGCTGGTGGATGTGCTCGACCTGGGCGCGACGCCGCTGGCCAACGCATTGCTGGAGCGCGGCCAGCTGGCCGCGCCGGAGGCGCGCTTTCCCCTGAAGGTGGTGTTCTGCGAAGGCTGCGGCATGGTGCAGATCACCGAGACGGTGCGGCCGGAGATCCTGTTCTCCGACTATCCCTACTTCTCCTCCTTCTCCGACGCCATGGTGGCCTCCGTCGGCCGGCTGGCGGAGCGCCTGGTTGCCGATCGCGGCCTGGGCGAGGACTCGCTGGCGCTGGAGATCGCCAGCAATGACGGCTACCTGCTGCAGCACTACCTGCGGATGGGGGTGCCGGTGCTGGGGATCGAGCCGGCGGCCAATGTCGCTGAGGCGGCGGAAGCCAGGGGGGTGGCCACCCGGGTCGCCTTCTTCGGCAGCGAGCTGGGCGCCGCCCTGGCGACGGAAGGCCTGCAGGCCGATGTGATCCACGCCAACAACGTGATCGCGCATATCCCGGACGTGAACGGGGTCTTCGCCGGCATCAAGGCGGTGCTGAAGCCGGACGGGGTGGCAGTGATCGAGGCGCCCTATGTCCGCGAGCTGGTCGAGCGCTGCGCTTTCGACACGGTCTATCACGAGCATTTCTTCTATCACGCGGCCACGCCGTTCCAGGCGCTGGTGGCGCGCCACGGGCTGACCCTGTCGGATGTCGAGGCGATCCCGCTGCATGGCGGCTCGCTGCGCTATTTCGTGGCGCATGAGGGCCGGCCGGTCGCCCGTGCGGTCCACGACCTGTTCGCCGAGGAAGAGCGGATCGGCCTGACCCGCGCCGCCTACTACACCCGCTTCGGCGACCGGGTCGCCGGGCTGAAGGACGACCTGAAGGCATTGCTGGCGCGGCTCAAGGCCGAAGGGCGCAGCATCGCCGCCTACGGCGCCTCGGCGAAGGGCGCGACCCTGTTGAACACCTTCGGCATCGGCGCGGAGACCATCGACTATGTGGTCGACCGCTCGACCGTGAAGCAGGGCCGTTTCACGCCGGGCACCCACCTGGAAATCCTGTCGCCGGACGTGCTGCTGGAGCGCCGCCCGGACTATTGCCTGCTGCTGACCTGGAATTTCGCCGACGAGATCCTGGCCCAGCAGGAGGCCTACCGGCAGGGCGGCGGCAAGTTCATCCTGCCGGTGCCCGAGCCGCGGATCGTCTGAGCCGGCCTGCGATGCAGTTCGAAAAGCTGGCGCTGGACGGCGCCTGGCTGATCCGGCCGGAGCCGATCCGCGACAGCCGCGGCTTCTTCGCCCGCAGCTTCTGTGCCGCGGAGTTCGCCGCGCACGACCTGCAGGACAGCTTCGTGCAGTGCAACATCTCCTACAACGCCGCGAAGGGCACCCTGCGCGGCATGCATTTCCAGCTCGCCCCGCACGAGGAGGTCAAGCTGGTGCGCTGCACCGCCGGCGCGATCCACGACGTGATCGTGGACATCCGCAGCGGCAGTGCGACGCGGGGGCAATGGCTGGCGGTGGAGCTGAGCGCCGCGAACCGGCACATGCTCTACATCCCCGAGGGCTTCGCCCACGGCTTCAAGACCCTGGCCGACGATACCGAGGTCTTCTACCAGATGGGCAGCGCCTATGTGCCGGGTTCCGCTTCGGGCCTGCGCTACGACGACCCGGCCTTCGGCATCGACTGGCCGCCGGGGGAGATCGTGATCTCCGACAAGGACCTGTCCTATCCGCCGTTCGACGCGGAAGGGGCTTGAGCCGGTGGCCCGCGACGATGTCCTGCTGCTGACCGGGGCGACCGGCTTCGTCGGCCGCCGGGTGCTGGCGCGGCTCGCCGCGGACGGCGTTCCGGTGGTGGCGACGACCTCGCCCGGCGCGACGCCGGGGCCCGTCGCCGGGGTGGAATGGCGCCAGGCCGACCTGACCGACCCGGCCGCCTGCGTGGCGCTGGTCGAGGGGCTGCGTCCCGCGCGCTGGCTGCACCTGGCCTGGATCGCGACGCCGGGGAAGTTCTGGTCCAGCCCCGACAACCTGCGCTGGCTGGCCGCCGGCGCGCTGATGGCGGAGGCCTTCTTCCGCAGCGGCGGGCGCTATGCCCTGGGGGTGGGCACCTGCGCGGAATATGGCGGCGCGGATCGCGCATCCTGCATCGAGGATGTCACGCCGGTGGCGGCGGACACCGTCTATGGCCGCGCCAAGGTGGCGATGGGCGCCGCACTGGCGGCCGCGGCCCAGGCCCATGGCGGCCGGGCCGGCTGGGCGCGGGTATTCTTTCCCTATGGCCCGGGCGAACCGCCGGGCCGGCTGGTCCCCTCGGTGATCCAGGCGGTCCTGGCCGGCGCGCCGGTGGAAACCAGCCATGGCCGCCAGGTGCGCGACTTCATCCATGTGGCCGATGTCGCGGAGGCATTGCTGCGGCTGCTGGCGGCGGAGGCGGAGGGCGCGGTGAATGTCGGCAGCGGCCGCGACACCAGCCTGCGCCAGGTCATCGAGACGATCACGGAGATTGCCGGCGGCGCGGAGCTGATCCGCTTCGGCGCCCGCGAAGCGCCGGCCCATGAACCAACGGCCCTGGTGGCCTCCGTCGACCGCCTGCAGGCGGCGACCGGCTGGCGACCGCAACGGGCCCTGCGCGATGGCCTGGAAGATGCCATCGCCGACTGGCGGACACGGATGGCCGCCCGATAGCAGACGGTCCCGGGCCAGACGGCCCGGGGGCAGGCGGCCACGCAACGAGACGGGATGCGGAGTAGATGAAACTCGAGATCGACACCGACGCGAAGACCCTTCGCGTCGACGGCAAGGCGCTGGACCTCTATGGCCGGGAGGCCTACGACCTGGTCGCCGACCTGTGGATGAAGACCAGCTGGAACCAGAAATACTCCTACACCTTCACCTGGATGGGCCGGCCGATCATCCAGCATCCGGAGGACATGATCCGCACCGCGGAGGTGATCTACCAGCTGCGGCCCGACGTGATCATCGAGACCGGCATCGCCCATGGCGGCTCGCTGATCTATTACGCCAGCCTGTTCAAGGCGATGGGCCATGACGGCCGGGTCGTCGGCGTGGATATCGAGATCCGCCCGCACAATCGCGCCGCGCTGGAGGCGCACGAACTGAAGCCGCTGATCACCCTGATCGAGGGCGATTCCGCCGCGAAGGAGATCGTCGACCGCGCCGCCGAGGCGATCCGCCCCGGCGACACGGTCATGGTGATCCTGGACTCCAACCACAGCCGCGACCATGTGGCCAAGGAGCTGGAGGCCTATCACCACCTGGTGACGCCGGGCTCCTACATCGTGGCGACCGACGGGCTGATGGAGGTGCTGCACGACGTACCGCGCGGCCAGCCGGGCTGGAAGGACGACAATCCGGCGGCCGCGGCGCGCGCCTTCGTGGAACGCCATCCGGACTTCGCGATCGTGCAGCCGACCTGGGCCTTCAACGAAAGCGACCTGGACACCAACCTGACCGGCTGGCCGGACGCCTGGTTGCAGCGCAAGGGCTGATGTGCAGCACACGCTGCTGATCCCGACCTACAATCGCCCGCGGGATCTGGCGCGTCTGCTGCGCTTCCTCGCGGGCGGGCCCGCGGGGCGGCAGGCGGCGCTGCGCTCCAGGATCCTGGTCGGCGATTCCAGCAGGCCGGAGCATCGGGCAGCGAACCGCGCCGCCGTGGCGGCCGTGGCGGACCGGCTCGACATCGACCTGCAGGCCCATCCGCAGGAGATGCCGGCCTTCGTGAAGTACCGGGCGCTGGTGGATGCGGCGACGACCGGGACCGTATCTTTCTGTGCCGATGACGACCTGGTCGTGCCGGAGGCGCTGGCCGCGGCGATCGCCGACCTGGCGGCCACCGCGGGCGACGGGCGGGTTGCCGTCCAGGGTCGCGCGTTCTATCTGGCCGAGCGGCCGGACGGGCTGGCCCTGGAATCCGCGGCCTACTGGCGGGACGACCTGGCGGCGGCGGATCGTTGGGACCGGCTGGAAGCGCTGTTCGCTTCCTACGAGGCGCCGTTCTATGCGGTCTATCGCTGTCCGGCGCTGCAGGCTGCCTTTGCCGGCATGCCGGCGGATGCCGACCCGCTGTGGCAGGAACTCTGGCTGTCGGTGACGGCCATTGCCGCCGGTCCGGTCGGGCGCCGGGCGGACTGGGCCTATGGCCGGTTCGTGGTCGACCTGCCGGGGTTCAGCAACTGGCATCCGCATGAGATCCTGGCACGGTCGCCGATGCGGTTGCTGGAGGGCATGCGGCGGTTCCGCGACGCGGTCCTGCCGGCCATCCTGGGCCCGGGCCACGACCCGGCGCTGGACGCACGCTTCGACCTGCTGCTGCTGCGCTACCTGGGGGGCTTCCTGACTTCGGGCGCGGTGGACGACCTGATCGCCGCCCACCGGGACGGTGGCGCGGCGGACGGCGCCGCCCTGGCGGCGGTCTGGAAGAAATGGGCGCGCGGCGCCGACCGGGCGCGCGGGCGGCATCTTCGGCCCTGGCAGGCAGGCCGCCAGGCCGCGCTGCGGCGCCGGGCGGTCGGCCTGGGCCGCCGCGCCCTGCGGCGCCTGGCGCGGGACCCGGCCATGCCGGTGGCGACCGACGAACGGGTCGCGCTGCCGCTGACAGGCGCCTGGCTCACCCTGGGGCAGGAGTTCCTCATGCCGTCCGGCACCGGGGCGCCGGCCCCGGACGATGCGGAGACGGGGGCGCTGGTCGCCACCCTGGACAGATACTGGGCCTGCGATGCGGCTGTCGCCGGCAGGCAGGAGTGAAGTCGAACCGGCAGGTTCGGAACCAAGGATCGGGAGAGACGGAATGGGTCACGCAGCCACCTACATGAAGGAAGCGGCGCAGATCTGCAGCGAGATCGACACCGCGATGATCGAGAAGGTCGCCACCGGCATCGCCGCGGTCCGGGAGGCCGGCGGCCGCCTGTTCCTGCTCGGTGTCGGCGGCTCGGCCGGGAATTGCGGCCATGCGGTCAACGATTTCCGCAAGCTCTGCGGGATCGAGGCCTATGCGCCGACCGACAATGTGTCGGAGCTGACCGCCCGCACCAACGACGAGGGCTGGGACACGGTCTTCGCGGCCTGGATGGCGGTCTCCCGCGCCAACGAGAAGGACGCCATCCTGGTCTTCTCCGTCGGCGGCGGCGACCTGGAGCGCAACATCTCCGCCAACCTCGTGAAGGCTGTCCAGGAGGCCAAGACCCGCAACATGAAGGTCTTCGGCATCGTCGGCCGGTCGACCGGCTATACCGCCCAGGTCGGCGATGCCGTCGTGGTCGTGCCCGCGCCGTCGCCCGACCGGGTCACCCCGCATTCCGAGGCCTTCCAGGCCGTCGTCTGGCATTGCCTGGTCTCCCACCCGGTGCTGCAGACCAAGGGCACCAAGTGGGAGAGCGCGGCAAAGCCGGCCGTCGCGGCCGCGAGCTGATCCGGGCCTGGGGGATCGCGGGACCGGACGGGGCGCGGGGCCGGCGATGAAGCGCGCGGTGTTCCTTGACCGCGACGGCGTGCTGAACCGCGCCTTCCTGGTCGGCGGCAAGCCGATGCCGCCGCCGGACCTTTCGGCCTTCGAGATCAATCCCGGCGTGGCCGAGGCCTGCGCCCGCCTGCGGGATGCCGGCTGGCTGCTGATCGTGGCCACCAACCAGCCCGACGTGGCGAAGGGGACCCAGCGGCGGGAGGTGGTCGAGGCGATGCACGACCGCCTCCGCGCCGAATTGCCGCTGGACGCGATCAAGGTCTGCTGGGAACAGGACGGCCCGGCCTGCACCTGCTACAAGCCGAAGCCCGGCATGCTGCTCGAGGCGGCGCGGGACTTCGACATCGACCTGGATGCCAGCGTGATGGTGGGCGACCGCTGGCGCGACATCGGCGCCGGCCAGAATGCCGGCTGCTACACCATCCTGGTGAACCACGGCTGGCCGGAGCCGAGGCTGAAGGTTCCGGACGCCCTTTGCGCGGACCTGTTGCAGGCCGCGGACATCATCTTGAGTCTGACCGCCGAAGACTGGCGCAAGCGGAAGGGCCGCACAGCGGCAAAGCGAGGAGCGCGGACGATGCCGAATCTGAAAGACCTGAAAATCAAGATCTTCGCCGACGGGGCGGACCTGGCCGGCATGAAGGAAATGTATGCCCTGCCGCATATCCAGGGCTTCACCACGAACCCGACCCTGATGAAGAAGGCCGGTATCAAGGACTACAAGGCGTTCGCCAAGGACGTGCTGGCGGCGATCCCGGACCGGCCGATCTCCTTCGAGGTCTTTGCCGACGAGCTCGACGAGATGGAGGCCCAGGGGCGCGAGATCGCGACCTGGGGCCGCAATGTCAACGTGAAGATCCCGGTGACCAACACCCGCGGCATCTTCACCGGCCCGGCCATCGCCAAGCTGTCGAAGGCCGGCGTGGTGCTGAACATCACCGCGGTCTTCACCCTGGACCAGGTCAAGGCGATCGCCGAGGCGCTGGACCCGGAGACCCCGGCGATCGTCTCGGTCTTTGCCGGCCGGGTCGCCGATACCGGCATGGACCCGGTGCCGCTGATGAAGGAATGCCGCGCGCTGCTGAAGGGCCGGCCGAAGGCCGAACTGCTCTGGGCCAGCCCGCGCGAGCTGCTGAACCTTGTCCAGGCCGACGAGGTCGGCTGCGACATCATCACGATGACCAACGACCTGCTGGCCAAGATCAAGGGCCTGGGAAAGGATCTCGACACCTTCTCGCTGGAGACGGTGGAGATGTTCTACAAGGACGCCACGGCGGCCGGTTACACCATCGAGGTGGGCAAGGCCGAGGCGGCCGAATAGGACCCCTGCCGGGCCGTCACCGGCGCCGGCGCCGAACCATCAACCGACACGGCCCGGCCGGGCGGGTCCCTCCCCCCGGCCGGCCGGCCATCGCGGGCGGGGCCCGGCCCCGCCCGGACCTTACCTTACAGCCCTGCGTCGCACCCGGCCGCGCGCCGCACGCGACGATCCTTCAGAGGGAAATCGAACGTGAAGCCCATTCGGAACGTCCTCATCACCGGCGGTGCCGGCTATGTCGGAACCTTGCTGACCCCGCAGCTGCTGGAGCTCGGCTACAATGTCCTGATCTACGACACGATGTATTACGGCTGCGAGCTGAAGCCGCAGGACCGGCTGCGCATCGTGCAGGGCGATATCCGCGACACGAAGTTCCTGAAGGAGAATCTGTGGGGCATCGACGCGGTCATCTCGCTGGGCTGCATCTCCAACGATGCCGGCTACGAGCTGAACGAGGACCTGTCGAAGACGATCAACTTCGACTGCTTCGAGCCGATGGTGATCGCGGCGAAGGAGCAGGGCGTGCACCGCTTCATCTACGCTTCCTCCTCGTCGGTCTATGGCGTGTCCGAGGCGCCGGAGGTCACCGAGGACCATCCGCTGAAGCCGGTCAGCCTGTACAACGAGTTCAAGGGCAAGTGCGAGCCGCTGCTGTTCAAGCATGCCGATGACAGCTTCACCTGCGTGACGATCCGCCCGGCCACCCTGTGCGGCTACTCGCCCCGCCAGCGGCTCGACCTGTCGGTCAACATCCTGACCAACCATGCGGTCAACAACGGCAAGATCAAGGTGTTCGGCGGTTCCCAGCAGCGGCCGAACCTGCATGTCCAGGACATGTGCGACCTGTACAAGCTGCTGCTGACCCTGGAGGACGAGAAGATCCAGGGCGAGACCTTCAATGCCGGCTACGAGAACCAGTCGATCGACGATATCGCGCTGGAGGTGAAGAAGGTGGTCGAGGAGGAGTTCCCGGACCGGGCGCCGATCGAGATCGAGCATACGCCGACCAACGACATCCGCAGCTACCGCATCACCTCCACCAAGATCCAGCAGAAGCTGGGCTTCACGCCGAAGCGCAATATCGGCGACGCGGTGCGCGACCTCTGCGGGGCGTTCAAGGCCGGCAAGCTGCCCAATTCGATGACGGACGAGAGCTACCACAACGTGAAGGTGCTCAAGTCCAAGGGCATCATGTAAGGCGGGACGGCACATCATGCCCAACGCTTCCCCGGGGGCTGACAAGCCCCTCGCCGTCGTCACCGGCGGCGCAGGCTTCATCGGCAGCCATATGGTCGACCTCTGCGTCGCCCAGGGCTGCCGGGTGCATGTGATCGACAACATGGTGGGCGGCCGTGCCGCCAACCTGGAGCAGCACAAGTCCAACCCGGACGTCGTGCTGGACGAGCGCGACATCCGCGCCGTGCAGCCCGGCGACCCGCTGTTCAAGGATGTCTCCTATGTCATCCACTTCGCCGGGATCGGCGACATCGTGCCCTCGATCGAGCGGCCGATGGAGTACATGTCGGCGAACGTCCAGGGCACGGTGCACATGCTGGAGGCGGCGCGCGCTGCCGGCACCCTGAAGAAGTTCGTCTACGCGGCCTCCTCCTCCTGCTACGGGCTGGCGCAGACGCCGACGACCGAGAGCCACCAGATCCGCCCGGAATACCCCTATGCGCTGAGCAAGTATCAGGGCGAGATGGCGGTGTTCCACTGGCATGACGTCTATCACCTGCCGGTGAACGCGATCCGGATCTTCAACGCCTATGGCACGAGGTCCCGCACCTCCGGCGCCTATGGCGCGGTGTTCGGGGTGTTCCTGCGGCAGAAGCTGGCCGGCAAGCCCTTCACCGTGGTCGGCGACGGCACGCAGCGCCGCGACTTCCTGTTCGTCACCGACGTCGCCAAGGCGTTCTGGCTGGCGGCGGCGACCGACAAGGTCGGCCAGGTCTGGAACCTGGGTGCCGGCAATCCCCAGTCGGTCAACCGGCTGGTCGCCCTGCTGCAGGGCGAGGCGGTCTACATCCCGAAGCGGCCGGGCGAGCCGGACGTGACCCATGCCGACATCTCCAAGATCCAGCGCGACCTGGGCTGGAAGCAGGATGTCAGCTTCGAGGAGGGTGTCGCGAAGGTGGTCGCGAACATCGACTACTGGCGCGAGGCGCCGCTCTGGGACCCGGATTCGATCGCCAAGGCGACGAAGACCTGGTTCGACACGCTCGCCGACAAGGGCAACCAGCCGTCCTAGGCGGTCGCGCCCGGCAGGGCGCCGGACCGGCGGGGCGAGACGCCCCGGGTAGAGCATCAAGGGGGCCAGCATGCCGCGCAGGCGCGGCGGGGCCGGATCATGCAGCATTCAACGACAAAGAGAGCTTGGAGGCGATGACGAACATGGACGCCGACAGCATTTTCCAGTACCGGCGCAAGGTGAAGACGCCGGAGGAACTGATCGAGATCATCGGCCCGCGGCCGCGTGCGAAGAAAGTGATCATGTGCCACGGCGTCTTCGACATCGTGCACCCGGGCCATGTCCGGCATCTGCTCTATGCGAAGTCGAAGGGCGACCTGCTGATCGTCACGGTGACCGCCGACGAGCATATCATGAAGGCCAATGTCCGGCCCTACGTGCCGGAGGAGCTGCGCGCCATCAACCTGGCCGCCTTCGAGATGGTCGACTTCGTGGTGATCGACCGCGACCCGACGCCGATCTCGAACCTGAAGCATATCCAGCCGGACTATTTCGCCAAGGGCTACGAATATGTCGGCGGCAAGCTGACCCCGAAGACCCAGGAAGAGGCGGACATCGTCGAATCCTATGGCGGCGAAATGCTCTATACGCCGGGCGACATCGTCTATTCCTCGTCCCACATCATCGAAACCTCGCCGCCGAACATCGCGCACGAGAAGCTGATGGTGCTGATGGACGGCGAGGGGCTGACCTTCAACGACCTGCGCGAGGCGGTGCTGAAGTTCGACGGCAGCCGGGTGCACCTGGTCGGCGACACGATCATCGACAGCTACACCCACTGCTCGATGATCGGCGGCATGACCAAGACGCCGACGATGAGCGTGCGCTTCGAGGAGAAGCAGGACTTCATCGGCGGCGCGGCGGTGGTGGCCAAGCATATGCGCGCGGCGGGCGCGCAGGTGGTGTTCTCCACCGTGCTGGGCGACGATTCCATGAAGGACGTCGTGATCCGGGACCTGGAGGAGCAGGGCATCACCTGCGCCGCCCTGGTCGACCCGACCCGGCCGACCACCAACAAGAACGCCATCGTCGTGGGCAACTACCGGCTCCTGAAGATCGACACCCTGGACAACCGCTCGATCTCCGAGAAGATCCTCCGCCAGCTCTGCGAGCAGCTGCAGCGGGAGACCGCGGACGCCGTGGTGTTCAGCGACTTCCGGCACGGCATCTTCAACAAGCACACCATCCCGGAGCTGATCCAGGCGATCCCGCAGGACGCGTTCAAGGTGGCCGACAGCCAGGTCGCCAGCCGCTGGGGCAATATCCTCGACTTCCGCGGCTTCGACCTGATCACCCCGAACGAGCGCGAGGCGCGCTTCGCCCTGGCCGACCAGGACAGCGTCGTGCGCCCGCTGGGGGTGGAGCTGTTCACCAAGGCGGAATGCAAGACCCTGATGCTGAAGCTGGGCGATCGCGGCATGATCACCTTCCGCGACCGGCCCGCCCAGGATGCCCGCAGCTTCTTCACGATCGAGAGTTTCTGCGACCGGGCGGTCGACCCGGTCGGTGCCGGCGATGCGCTGGTGGCCTATGCCACCATGTCGATGGTCACCACCGGCAGCGAGGTGATCGGCGCGATTTTGGGCAGCTTCGCCGCCGGCATGGAGTGCGAGCGCGACGGCAATATCCCGATCACCACCCGCGATGTCATGCAGAAGATCGACGCGGTGGAGCGTGCGATCAAGTACGCCTGAACCCCGCACGGCGGGACCGGGTTCAAGGGAGACGAACATGCGCTGCATCACCATCGGCCTCGGCGTCCAGGGGCCGAAGCGGATCGCGGCGGCCGGGCCGGATGCGGTCGCCACGGTCGATCCGGTAAAGGAAGGGGCCGACTTCACCCGGGTCGAGGAGGTGCCGCTGGACCGCTACGACGCGGCCCTGGTCTGCACGCCCGACGACGTGAAGATTCCGCTGCTGACCTACCTGCTGGAGCATGGCAAGCATGTCCTGGTGGAGAAGCCTCTATTCGCCGACAGCGAAGACGACCTGCTGCGGCTGAAGGCGCTGGCGGCGAAGACCGGTGCCACCTGCTATACCGCCTACAACCATCGCTTCGAGCCGCATTTCGTGAACATGAAGCGGGTGCTGTCCTCCGGCGAGCTGGGCGAGGTCTATCGCTGCCGGATGTTCTACGGCAACGGCACGGCCCGGCTGGTGCGCAACTCCGCCTGGCGGGACCAGGGCTCCGGCGTGCTGCCGGACCTGGGCTCGCACCTGCTGGACACCCTGCTGTTCTGGTTCGAACGGCCGGACTACGACTTCCACATCATCTCCGCCGACCGGTTCGAGAACCGCGCCTTCGACCATGTCGTCATCGGCGGCACCCCGCAGAACGGGCGCGGGCCGCGGCTGGAGCTGGAGATGACCCTGATGTCCTGGCGCAACCACCACACCACGGACATCTTCGCCGAGAAGGGCACCGCGCATATCGAATCGCTGTGCAAGTGGGGCCCCTCGACCCTGACGGTGCGCGACCGCAAGGTGCCCGCCGGGCGGCCCGACGAGCGGGCGGAGACCCTGGTGCAGCCGGACCCGACCTGGCAGGTCGAATATGCGCATTTCAAGGCGCTCTGCGGCACCGGCGCGGGCAATATCGACAACGATATCTGGCTGAACCGGCAGCTCACGGCCTTGGCGGACGAGGCGCTGAAGCGCTTCCCGCCGCAGGCCTCCGACCTCGCCTGACCGCCGCCGATCCCCCCTTTCCTGGAGCAGAAGACAGATGAGCGCAGAACGGCCCGTGATCGGCTATGCCGGCATGACCCATCTGGGGCTGAACTCGGCCGTGGCCTCCGCCGAGCGGGGCTTCACGATGGTCTGTTTCGATCCCGACGCGACACGCATCGCACCGCTGCAGAACGGCGAGCTGCCGGTGGTCGAGCCCGACCTGCCGGAGATGCTGGCCAGGAACCGCGAGCGGATCTCCTTCACCGCGGACGCCGCCGACCTCGCCCGCTGCGACCTGGTCTATGTCGCGCCGGACGTGCCGACCGACGATGCCGGCGGCAGCGATACCGGGCCGCTGGAGGGGCTGATCGCGATCGTCGACATGGCGATGCGGCCCGACGCGGTGATGGTGGTGCTGAGCCAGGTTTCGCCCGGCTTCACCCGGCCGCTGAAGCGGCCCGGCGCGGTGAAGTACTACCAGGTCGAGACCCTGATTTTCGGCCGCGCGATCGAGCGGGCGATGTACCCGGAGCGCTTCATCGTCGGCTGCGACGATCCCGCCCGGCCGCTGCCGCCGGCCCTGGCCGCCTATCTCGCCGCCTTCGACGACTGCCCGATCCTGCCGATGCGCTACGAGAGCGCGGAACTGGCGAAGATCTCCATCAATGTCTGCCTGGTGGCCTCGGTCAGCGTCGCCAACACCCTGGCGGAACTCTGCGAGAAGATCGGCGCCGACTGGTCGGAGATCGTGCCCGCGCTGAAGCTGGACCGCCGCATCGGCCCCTATTCCTACCTTGCGCCGGGGCTGGGCATTGCCGGCGGCAACCTGGAGCGCGACCTGGCCACGGTCTGCCGTTTCTCCGACCGCCATGGCACCGATTCCGGCTTCATCCGCGCGATGATCGCCAATTCGCAGTATCGCCGGCACTGGCCGCTGCGGCGCCTGCACGAGGTGCTGCTGCAGCACGATTCGCAGGCCGACCCGGTGGTGGCGGTCTGGGGCCTTGCCTACAAGCAGGACACCCATTCCACGAAGAACTCGCCCAGCCTGGCCTTCCTGTCCGCGCTCGGGCCGTTCCGGGTCCAGGCCTATGACCCGGTCGTAGAGGCGGAACCGGCCTTCCACCCCCGGATCAGCGGCGCCGACAGTGCCCTCGCGGCCTGCGACGGCGCGGAGGTGCTGGCGATCATGACGCCCTGGCCGGCATTCCGCGAGATCACGCCGGCACAGATCGCCGCGCGGATGGCGGGCCGGCTGGTGCTGGACCCCTATGCCGTGCTCGACCGCGGGGCGGCGCAGGAGGCCGGCCTGGACCTGCAGACCCTCGGTGTCGACCTGGGCATGGCGGCCGCCACGCGCCAGGCGGCCGAGTGAGCCTGCCCGGCATGACCCTGCCCAGCGACCCTGTCGCCCCGTGCTGACGCATCGGCTGGACAGTGACGCGGATCCCGGGCGGGTCGTCATCGTCGGTGCCGGGGGCTTCATCGGCCGCACCCTGAACGACCGGCTCGACCAGGCGGGAATTGCCGTCCTGCCCGTCGACCTGCCGCAATACGACCTGACCCTGCCGGATGCCGGCGCGACCCTGGCGGCGCAGCTGCGGCCCACCGATGCGGTGGTCTTCCTGTCCTCGCTGACACCGGACCGCGGCCGCGATGCCGGGACGGTGCGGACCAACCTCGCCATTGCCGAGGGCATGCTGGCGGCGCTCGCCGGCGCGCCGGTGGCGCATCTGATCTACTTCTCCACGGACGGCGTCTATCCTTTCGGACGGGCGCTGATCAACGAGGCCAGCCCTGCCGCGCCGACCGATTCCTACGGCGCCATGCACCTGGCGCGGGAGATCCTGGCGCGCGACCTGGCCGACCGGCAGGACCTGCCGCTGGCGGTGCTGCGGGCCACCCTGATCTTCGGCGGGCGCGACACGCACAATTCCTACGGCCCCAACCGGCTGCGGCGCATGGCCGCCCGGGACGGCCGCATCACCCTGTTCGGCGAGGGCGAGGAGATGCGGGACCATGTCTATGTCGGCGATGTCGCGCGGCTGATCCTCGCCGTGCTGCGGCGGCGGAGCAGCGGCCTGCTGAACATTGCCAGCGGCCGCTCGGTCAGCTATCGCCGGCTGGCCGAACTGGTCGCCGCGCAGTTTCCTGCGGCGGTGGAGATCGCCGGCGGGCCGCGCATGCAGCCTGTCACGCACCGCCATTTCGACGTCACCGCGCTGCGGTGCGCCTTTCCGGCATTCCGCTTCCTGCCGCTGGAAGACGGGCTGGCGCTTGCGCATGAGGAGATGCGCCTGCATGAAGACCGCGCGCGCGACAGCAATGCGTGAGACCGGAAAGCCCGAGGTCGGGCGACGGGGATTGATCGAGATGACGGGAGCCCTTGTGACATGGCCGAGGTGAACCTGCTGCGGCAGTATCCGCGGGCGCGCCGGAAGCTGGACAAGCCGCGGTCGGCGGATCCGGAGAATGTCCGCCTGGCCCGCCAGTTCGGGCGGGACTATTTCGACGGCAAGCGCGAGCAGGGCTATGGCGGCTATCGCTATGACGGGCGCTGGCAGCCGATCGCCAGGGATATCGTCGATCATTTCGGCCTGAAGCCGGGCATGCGGGTGCTGGATGTCGGCTCCGCCAAGGGCTTCCTGGTGAAGGACCTGATGGGCGCCTGCCCGGGGCTCGAGGTCTTCGGCGTCGACATCTCGCACTATGCGGCGACCCGATGCGAGGCGGAGGCCGCGGGGCGGCTTGGCGTCGCCACCGCGGAACGCCTGCCGTTCGCCGATGGCAGCTTCGACGTGGCGCTGTCGATCAACACCCTGCACAACCTGGAGCGGCCGCGCCTGATCAAGGCCCTGCAGGAACTGCAGCGGGTCTCGGCGCCGGGGCGCACCTATGTCCAGCTGGACGCCTACTACAACGAGGCGGAACGCGAGATCTTCCTCGGCTGGGTGCTGACCGCGCTGACCTTCCTGCGGCCGGAGCAGTGGCACGAGCTGTTCGCCGAGGCCGGCTATGTCGGCGACTATCACTGGACCATCCTGGACCCGGATCCGGACTGGACCGATTTCGGCGACCAGGCCGCGCAAAAGGCCTGACCACCGGAAGGCCTGACGGCCGGCAGGCGCCGGCCACATTTCTTTCCACCAGACACCATCGCAAGAGACGGGGATATCCATGACGATCAAGTCGTACGCAGTGATCGGGGGCGGCGGCTCCTTCGGCATCCATACGTCGAAGTACCTGCTGGAGCAGCCGGAAGTGGAGCGCGTGATCTCCGTCGGCCGCAACCAGGCCAAGCCGGAGCCCTTCACCCTGAATGTCGGCAAGGGCGATCCCCGCTATTCCTACCACGCCTATCACATCACCTATGAGATGGACCTCATGCTGGAACTGCTCGACAAGGAGCAGCCCGAGGTGATCGTCAACTATGCGGCGCAGGGCGAGGGCGCCGTCAGCTGGAAGCACAGCTGGCGGTTCTTCGAGACCAACTCCATGGCGCTGGCCAAGTTTTCCGAAGAGCTGATGAAGCGCGACTGGATGAAGCGCTTCATCCAGATCGGCACTTCGGAGATGTACGGCTCCGTCGAGCATGCCGCCAAGGAAGACGAGCCGATCAAGCCGTCCAGCCCCTATGCGGCGTCGAAGGTCGCCTTCGACATGTACCTCCTGTCGGTGCACAAGTTCCTGAACTTCCCGATGAACGTGATCCGGCCGTCCAACGCCTATTGCCCCGGCCAGCTGCTGCACCGGGTGATCCCGAAGGCGGTCGTGCTGGGCCTGAAGGGCGAGAAGCTGCCGCTGCATGGCGGCGGCCGGGCGGAGAAGTCCTACATCCATGCCACCGACCTGGCGCGGTCGATCCACCTGGTCGCCAACAAGGCGCCGATGGGCAAGATCTACAATGCCGGCCCGGCCGAGCCGACCTCGATCCGCCGCGTGGTGGAGCTGACCGCCGACGCGCTGGGCATCCCGTTCGAGCAGCTCTGCGAGATGTCGCCGGACCGCCTCGGCCAGGACAGCCGCTACTGGCTCGACTCCACGGCGATCAAGGAAGATGTGGGCTGGGAGCCGGAGATCAGCTGGGAAGAGGGCCTGGCCGACATGGTCGCCTGGGGCAAGAGGTACTTCGACGAGCTGAAGACCTGGCCCACCGACTACACCCTGCGGGCCTGATCGGCCGAACCGAGGGAGCGGCGCAATGACGGCAGAGGCCCTGAAGACAGGCGCAACGATGGCGGAGGGGGGGCAGATCCCCCCGGAGGCGGCGCGCAGGATGCTGGACGGCATCCTGCGGGTGCGCCTGATCGAGCAGCGCATCGCGGAGGTCTATGCGAAGGAGCAGCTCATGCGCTGCCCGACGCATTTCTCCATCGGCCAGGAAGCCGTGGCGGTCGGCGTCTGTTCGCAGATGGCGAAGGACGAGAAGATCACCTCGGCCCATCGCAGCCATGCCCATTACCTGGCGAAGGGCGGCGACCTGAAGGCGATGGTCGCCGAGCTGTACGGCAAGGCCACCGGCTGCGCCAACGGCAAGGGCGGCTCGATGCACCTGATCGACAACAATGTCGGGTTCATCGGGGCGGTGCCGATCGTCGGCGCGACGATCCCGATCGGCGTCGGCTGCGCCTATGCCTCGGTGCTGAAGAAGGACCCGAAGCTGGCGGTGATCTTCTTCGGCGACGGCGCGGCGGAGACCGGCGTGTTCCACGAGAGCCTGGCCTTTGCGGTGCTGCACAAGCTGCCGGTGGTGATGGTCTGCGAGAACAACCTCTACTCGGTGCTCTCGTCGCTCGACGTTCGCCAGCCGCCGGGCCGCAAGCTGCTCGACCTGGCCGCCGCGCACGGGGCCCTGGCCCTGGGCGGCGACGGCAATGACGCGGACGAGGTCTATCGCCTCACCGCGCAGGCCTTCGCCCATGCCCGCGGCGGCGACGGCCCGGTCTTCCTGGAGTTCGCCACCTATCGCTGGCTGGAGCATTGCGGCCCGCTCAACGACGAGCATCTGGGCTACCGGCCGGAGGGCGAGCTGGACCGCTGGAAGGAACGCGATCCGCTGAAGCTGTACGCCGACCGCATGGTCGCGCGCGGCCTGGCGGACGAAGCCTGGATCGACAGCCGGACGGCCGCGATCCATGACGAGGTCGAGGCCGCCCTGACGTTCGGCCGCGAGAGTCCCTTCCCGGTGCGCAGCGAGCTGGACACCTATCTGTATGCGTCCTGACGGCGCATTCCCCGACCACGAGGAACACCGGTCTTGAGCGAGCGGCAGCTGAAATTCGTCGAGGCGCTGAAAGAGGCGCAGGACATCTGCATGGCGGCCGACCCGGCTGTCTACATCATGGGCCTGGGCGCGCCGGATGCGGCGTCGATCTTCGGCTCCACCAAGGGCCTGGCGGAGAAGTATCCCGACCGCGTGATCGACATGCCGGTCTCCGAAGCCGGGATGACCGGGGTCGCGCTGGGCACGGCCCTGTCGGGCATGCGGCCGGTGATGACCCATATCCGGCTCGAATTCGCGATGCTGGCGATGGACCAGATCGTCAACCATGCCGCCAAGTGGCACTACATGTTCGGCGGCCAGGCGAGCGCGCCGATGGTGATCCGCTGCGTGGTGGGCCGTGGCTGGGGCCAGGGGCCGCAGCACAGCCAGAGCCTGCAGGCCTGGTTCGCCCATGTGCCCGGCCTGAAGGTGATCATGCCGGCCACCCCCTATGACGCGAAGGGGCTGCTGATCTCCGCCATCGAGGATGACGGGCCGGTGGTCTGCCTGGAGCATCGCTGGCTCTACAGCATCCACGGCAATGTGCCGGAGGGCCATTACCGGCTGCCGATGGGGCCGGCCACCCGCCTGCGCGAGGGCAGCGACGTCACGATCGCCGCGACCTCCTACATGACCCTGGAAGCGGTGAAGGCGGCCGAACGGCTGGCGGCGGAGGGGATCTCCGCGGAGATCCTGGACGTGCACACCCTGAACCCCTTCGATGCCTCGCCGATCCTGGAATCGGTGAAGAAGACCGGGCGCCTGATCGCCGCCGACACCGGCTGCCGCAATGTCGGCTTCGCCGGCGAGATCGTCGCGCGCGTGGTCGAGGGCGGCCTGAAGGACCTGAAGGAGGCGCCGGTGCGGATCACCCTGCCGGACCTGCCGACGCCGACCACGCGGGCGCTGTCGAACTATTACTACCCGCAGCCCGACGATATCGTCGTGGCGGCGCGGCAGCTGATGGGCCGCCCTGCGGGCGAGCGGCAGAAGATCGCCCCGGAGGACTTCCTGGACGTGCCGGATTCCTCGTTCACCGGCCCTTTCTGACGACCGCCCCGCCGGCAGGCCGGGGGCCGGCATGACGGGCGGCGGCCGATGACGGGCGCAGGGCAGGGTGCAGGGCAGCTCAGCGTCGTCATCCCGAACTACAATCACGGCCGCTTCCTGGCGGGGGCGATTGCCGCCCATCTGGGACAGAACCGCCCGCCGCTGGAGGTGATCGTCGTGGACGATGCCTCCACCGACGACTCGCTGCAGGTCGTCGCCGGCCTGCAGGCCGGCGATCCGCGGATCCGGCTGCTGCGGCAGGACCGCAACCGCCGGGTCAACGCGGCGATGAACCGCGGCCTGGCTGCCGCCCGCGGCGAGTATGTCTGCTTTTCGGCCGCCGACGACCTGGTCGGGCCCGACTTCGCGGCAGCCAGCCTGGCACTGCTGGATGACAGCCCCGAAGCGGCCTTTGCCTTTTCCGACCCGGCGGAGCTTCTCGGCGAGAGCGGAATCGTCCGCGAATTCCCCCTCTACCTCAGCGCGACGCCCGCCCATCTGGGGGCGGGGCGCATGGTCGCCATCATGCGGCGGGGCTTTTTCACGATCTCCTCCAACACCGCCATCTATCGCCGCGACCGCCTCAGCGACCTGGGCGGCTTCGCGGAGGACCTGGAATGGTATGCCGACTGGTGGGTGAACTATGTCCTCGCCTATCGCCATGGCGCGGCCTATGTGCCCCGCCGGCTGGCCTGGTTCCGGGTCTCGCCGACCTCCTATTCCGCGGCGGGCGTGCGCGACCCAGCGGCGCAGAAGGCGATGACGGAACGGGTCCTGGCGCTGCTCCAGGACCCCGCCTATGCCGATGTGGCGCCGCTGTTCCGGCGCTCGGGCCTGATGACGGAATTCTCCCTGCGGGCGCTCGGCTGGCTGCTGGCGAACCCGCTTGGTCGCCGCTACCTGACCCTTCACCTGGCATGGCGCATGGTCGGCCGCGGCCTCTGGGACGGCCTGCGCCCCCTGGCGCCGCTGGGATTGCGGCGCTGGCTGCGGCGCCAGGCGTCGCGCGGCGCGGGCGGGCGCAGGGATGAACGCTGAACAGGCCGGCAGCGGGTCGGGGCGGGTCGCCGTCGGCGTCTACGATTTCTCCTATGGCCCCTATGCCCTGGGCGATGCGCTGACCTGGAGCATGAACCTCGCCTGCCTGGCGGCCGATCGCGGCTGCGACGGGGTCGACCAGGTGCTGTTCATCGATCCCAAGCGGCCGAGCAGCCGCTACCAGCCCTTCATTACCGGCCTGACCGCGCCGGCCGCGATCGATGCCCTGCTGCCCGGCTTCCTCTGCACCCCCGGGCTGCGCAGCCTGAAGGTCCTGCGCGACGCACCGACCTTCCATCGCTTCCTGTGGCGCGACGGGTTCCGCCGGCCGATGTGGCCCAGCCTGTGGCAGCAGCTGAACCGGCAGCTCGACCAGGTCTCGCATTTCCGGATCAACGCGTTCTGGCGGAAGCATGGCCAGCTGCCCAGGCTGCAGGCGCCGCGCGGCCATCTGGGGACGGCGCGGGCCTGGCTCGCAAAGGCCGCGCCGGGCCGCTTCACGGTCGCGGTGAACCTGCGCCAGAGCGTTCGTGCGCCGCTGCCCGCCAACCTGTTCCGCGACGCACCGCTGCCGGAATGGTATGCCTTCTTCGACGCCGCCGCGCGCAGCCATCCGGACACCCTGTTCGTGCTGCTGGGCGGCTATGGCGAATGGGACCGCCGGCTGCTGCGCCTGCCGAACCTGACGATCCCGCGGCGCGAGGGGCTGGGCCTGGGCGAGGAGCTTGCGCTGGTCACCCTGGCGGACATGTTCATGGGATCCTCCAGCGGCTTCGCCGCCATGGCGACCTTCGCCGACAGGCCCTATCTGATCACCAAGGTCGAGCATCTGTTCGCCCGCTATGTGGAAGTGCCGGTCGGCGCCGCCCATTACCCTTTCGGCGCGGCCCATCAGCGGCTGTTGTGGTGCGAGGACGAACGGGACCTGCTGATGGCCGAGTTCGTCGCCCTGCGCGCCCGCATCGACGAAGGGATCGCGGCCGGCAGGATCGCCGGCAGCCCGTCCGGGGCTGCATCGTGAAGCGGCTGGTGGTGCCGGTCCTGGACCTGGCGCTGCGGGTGGCGCGGCGGCTGCGCTTCTTCCCGTTCAGCCTGGTCTTCCTGGCGATCGGCGCCCTGCTGCGGCGGATCGAGCTGCGGCGCGGCCGGGCAAGGCATGTGCTGGTGGGTATCGCCGACGGGCCGGCCGCACGTGCCGCGCTGCTGGCTGCGGGCCGGGCGCCGACCGACCTGCTGGTCGATGCCGGCACCGGGACCGAAGGCGAAGGGGCGGTGTCGAGCCTGTTCGCCGCCTTCCTGGCGATCCCGACCCTGCGCTCGGTCGGCGTCTATTTCGACGCTGGCGCCCTGCAGCAGGACCTGCCGCTGTGGGGCGCGCGGGACGAGGGCGGCTCCGGCGCGGCGGCGCGGCTGCGGCCTGTCCCCTATGCCGGGGCGCAGCGCGAGGGCGAACTGCTGCTGACCCGGCTGGCCGGCGGCCGGCTGGTCTATGTGCTGGACGATCGCCGGCTGAGCTTGGAAGAGGCCCAGGGCCTGGCGGCGGAATCGCCGGAATTCCTGTTCGTCGACCTGGCGGGCCGTGGCGGCCAGCCCCCCGGCGAGCGGCCGGGCAACCTGGTGCCGCTGGGCGCCGCCGGCCTGGGACTGCACCAGAAGCTCGGCCTCGTCCGGTCGGCGGACATGTATATCGGCAGCGACCCGATCCTGGCGGCGGCCGCGCCGCGGACCGCGGAACTGCCGGCGCTGCGGATGCAGGGCGGCCTGCGCAACCGGTTGCGCGGCCGGCCTGTCGCCGGCGACACGATCCACTGAGGCACCCGCCGATGCCCCGCCCTTTGCGGGCAGGACAGGAGCAATCGCGCCAGCGCGATACGGAGCGACCAGTTTGAACAGAGCCGATTCGGATATCCCCGCCATCGACGAGAGCGTCGCCGAATGGCATGCCTATGAGATGCGCACCGGCCGCCGCTTCGCCTTCGGACGGAACTGGGCGCGGTTCATCGAGGGGCTGACCGAGGACCAGATCCGCCGGGCACGGATATCCCTGGCACAGTCGCTGCAGCTCGACAGCGGCGCGGCGGCGCCGCTGTCGGGCCGCCGCTTCATCGACATCGGCTGCGGCAGCGGGCTGACCAGCCTGGTGGCCCGGCAGCTGGGCGCCGAGGTGGTGTCGATCGACTTCGACCCGCAGGCGGTCGCCTGCGCGCAGGAACTGCGCCGCCGCTTCAGCCCGGCCGACGAGGATGCCGGCTCGGGCTGGCGGATCACGCAAGGGTCGGCCCTGGACGAGGAGCATCTGGCGGCGCTCGGGGAATTCGGCATCGTCTGCTCCTGGGGCGTGCTGCACCATACCGGCGCGATGTGGGAGGCGATCGACCTCTGTGCCCGGCGGGTGGCCCCCGGCGGCCTGTTCTTCCTGGCGATCTACAACGACCAGGGGCTGGTCAGCCGCGCCTGGCGGCGGATCAAGCGCATGTACAACCGCTGGCCGGTGCTGCGCCTGCCGCTGCTGCTGGCCTTCGCGCCCTACTATGTTGCCCTGAGATGGCTGGTGCAGAAGCTGCGCGGCAAGCGGGAGAAGCGCGGCATGTCGCTCTGGACCGACCTGCGCGACTGGCTTGGCGGCTGGCCGTTCGAGGTGGCGCGGCCGGCGGAGATCGAGGCCTTCCTGCAGGCGCGCGGCTTCCGCCAGCTGGCGATGACCGATGTCGGCAACCGGCAGGGCTGCAACGAGTTCCTGCTGCGCCGCGACCCGTGAGCGGCGCCCGCGAGACCGCCTATCTGCATGCCCTGCGGGAGGCGGAGCTCGACGGCGCCCTGGCCGCGCTCGCCGGCCGGCTGGACCTGGCGCAGGCGGCCGTGCTCGAGATCGGCGGCGCCGATGGCCGGGTGGCCAGCCTGCTGGCGCGGCGCTGCCGCCATGTCGCTTCGGTCGACATCGCCGTGCCGCCCGCGCCGCTGTTTCCGGTGCAGCCCTATGACGGGCACCGCCTGCCCTTCGCGGACGACAGTTTCGACCTGCTCTATTCCAGCCATGTGATGGAGCATGTCCGCCATTTCGATGCCTTCCAGGGCGAACTGCTGCGGGTGCTGCGGCCGGGCGGGCTGGCCCTGCACGTGGTGCCCACGGCGGGCTGGCGGTTCTGGACCCTGCTGGCGCATTACCCGGCCCTGCCGAAGCTGCTGACGTCGCGTCTGGCGCGCCGGCCGGACGCCGGACCGTCTGCCGGCCCCGCCGCGGCCCGGGCGCCGCGGGGCGCGGGGCATCTGGCGATGCGGCTGCTGGCCGCGGCGCCGCATGGCGAGACCGGCTCCGCCCTGGCGGAGCTGCGGCATTTCGCGATGGCGCATTGGCGCCGCCGGTTCGTGGCGCGCGGCTGGCGGCTGTTGGACAGCGGCCGGCTGGGCCTGTTCTACACCGGCTATGTGCTGTCCGGCGGACGGCTCTCCCTGGCGGCCCGGCGCCGCCTGGCGGGCGTCGCCGGGGCATCCAGCGGCTTCGTCCTGCTGGCGCCTGCAGGGGCGCCATGACGGACGGGCGGCGCAGCGGCGGTCCGGTCCGGGTCTGCCACGTCATCACCGGCCTGGAGCGCGGCGGGGCCGAGACCGCGCTGCTCCGGCTCCTGGCGCGGCTGGACCGGCAGCTTTTCGCCGCAACGGTGATCTCGCTGACCGATCGCGGTGCCCTGGGCGATGCAATTGCCGAAACCGGGGCGGACCTGCACTGCCTGGGCTGGCGTCGCGGCAGGCCGCCGCTGCCATGGCAGCTGGTGCGGCTGGCGCGGGGCCTGCGGCGCGCCGCGCCCGACCTGGTGCAGACCTGGCTCTACCATGCCGACCTGGCAGGCCTGCTGGCGGCGGGGCTCGCCGGGCGGCCGCCGGTCCTGTGGAACATCCGCTGCTCGGACATGGAGTTCCACAGATATGGCCGCGGCACCAGGCTCACGGTGCGCCTGGCGGCGCGGCTGTCGCACCGGCCGGCCGGCGTGGTGGTGAACTCCGCCGCGGGCCTGCTTGTGCATGAGGGCCTGGGCTATCGGCCGCGGGCCTGGCACCTGATCCCGAACGGGATCGACACCGAGCGCTTCCGGCCCGATCCCGATGCTGGCGCTGCATGGCGGCGGGACGAAGGGCTGGCGGAGGTGGATGTGCCGCTGATCGGTCATGTCGCCAGGCTGGATCCGCAGAAGGACCATGACGGCTTTCTGCAGGCCCTGGCCCTGCTTGCCGGAAGCGGCGTCGGGTTCCGCGCCGTGCTGGCGGGCCGCGACACCCCGGCGCTCGCGTCGCGGCTGGCGGCGCTGGGGCTGGCGGGGCAGGTGCGGCTGCTCGGCGAACGTGCGGACATGCCGGCATTGATGTGCGGGCTTGACCTGTTCTGCATGAGCTCTGCCTATGGCGAGGGCTTCCCCAATGTGCTGGGAGAGGCTATGGCCTGCGGCCTGCCCGCGGTGGCGACCGATGTGGGGGATGCCGGGACGATCCTGGGCGCGCCCGACCGGATTGTCCCGCCGCGCGATCCGGCGGCACTGGCGGCCGCGCTGGAAGCCGTGCTGCGCCTGGCCCCGGAGGCACGGCGCGCGATGGGGGCTGCCGGCCGCGCGCGGATTGCCGCAGACTTCACACTGGACCGGGCGGCGGGGCGGTACGCCGCGCTCTATGACGCGACGGCCCGCGGGTAATGAACGGACTGCACGACAAGCCGATGGATGCGAGCGAAGACAGGCTGGAGTTGGATGCGGCGGTCGCGGCGATGAATGCCGAGCTGTTGGCGGGGCCGGAGATCTATCACCCGTCGCGTCTCTGGCAGGACCTGAACCGGCAGAACATCGAGCAGCTGCATCGCTTCGGCATCGACAATTTCAAGCGCAGCATCAACCAGAACTATTTCAACTTCCTGCCCCTGACCCTGGGGGATTCCCAGCTGTTCCGGCTGCTGCGCGAAAGCCTGTCGCGCGGCCGCCTGCCCTGGCCGAAGGCCGTGCTGCAGGATCCGGACCGCCGGCCCGACGGCAGCCTGGTCGCGCCGAAGGACCGGATCTTCACGGAGCATCGCGGCTGGCGGAAATTCCTGTACCGGCTGATGGTCGACCTGCTGTGGGACCATGTGCGCCGGCAGATTCCCGAAGGCCGCCTGCAGGCGGTCGCCGAACCGGCGGTGGGCAACCCCATCGACCTGCGCCGCGACGGCCGGCTGATCTCGCAGGACCTGGCGCATTCCTTCCTGGAATGGCGCACCCTTGCACCGGTCCTGGCCGGCCTGCGCAGCGACGGCCATGTCCCCGTGGTGGCGGAAGTCGGGGCGGGCTATGGCCGTCTCGCCAGCGCCCTGATGGCGGATGCGCCGCTGCGCTACTGGATCATCGACGTGCCGCCGGCGCTCTACGTCTCGCAATGGTACCTGCAGCGGGTCTTTCCGGAGAAGCGGCTGTTCCGCTTCCGGGCCTTCGACCGGTTCGACGGGATTGCCGACGAGTTGATGGCGGCGGATATCGCCTTCTTCACCGCCAACCAGATCGAGGCGCTGCCGGACGGCGCGGCCGACCTGGCGGTGAACATCTCGTCCCTGCACGAGTTCAAGCCGCGGCAAATCGAACACACCCTGGGACAGATGGCACGATTGGCGCGCAAGGCCGTTTATCTCAAGCAGTACAAGACGTATGTGAACCCGTCCGACCGCCTGGTGGTGCGGGAAACGGCCTATCGCCTGCCGCCGGACTGGCAGCCGCGGCTGTGGCGGACCGACACGGCGGATCCGCGTTTTTTCGAGGCCGTGTTCGAACGGGAGCCGGACTGACCGTGCAGTATCGCCACCAGGCATCAGGCGGCCCGCCCCGGGCCGCGGCCCGATCGGCCCAAAGGGCGCACATGCGGCCGGACATGCGGGGGACAGGCATGCGGGCGCCGGCATCGGCAGCAACCGTTCCGGACTGGCGGCGGGAGCTCCATTGATGCGCGGCATGGGCAGATTGCGCCGGATCCTGCGCCGGCCGGCATCCTTCGTGCGCCTGGCGCGGGGCTACCGGGCGGTGCTGCACAATGGCATCGCGCCCGACCGCTTCGCTGCGCTGATCGACTTCACCTATCACCACTATGCCCTGGGCGACACCCTGACCAGCCTGGTGAAGTTCGCCTGCGAGGCGGAGGACCGCGGCGCCAAGGCGGTCGACCTGTTCGTGCACGTCAATCCGGGCCTGCCCCGGGCGCCGGCACAGGGCTTCATCACGCCGGACAACTACCAGAGCTATCTGGACCAGCTGTTCCCGGCCTTCCTCTGCCAGCCGCATCTCGGGTCCTTCCGGCTGATCCGCGACCCGATGACCCTCGCGCTCACCACGGCATCGATGCACTGGAGCGGCGCGCCGCACTGGCCCAGCCTGAAGCAGCATTCCGAACGACGGATGAGCTATCCGGTGGGTCACCACGAGATCAATGCCTTCCACGCGCGCAATGGCCGCCTGCCCCTGCTGACCGCGCCGCGGGGCTATGAGGGCTGGGCGCGGCGGTTCCGCGATACGGTGCTGAAGGACCGGTTCGTCGTCTGCATCAATCCGCGCCAGGCGAAACTGACCCCGACACCCACCACCACGCATCGCGACGCGCCGCTGCCGGAATGGTACGCCTTCATCGACCGCACCGCGCGCACGATGCCCGACGTCACCTTCCTCATGCTGGGCGGTTTCCAGGAATGGGAGCATCGGCTGCTGGCGCGCCGGAACGTCATGATCCCGCGGCTGACGGGTCTGGGCCTGGCGCACGAACTGGCCCTGATGCATGTCGCCGATGCCTTCATCGGCACCTCCTCCGGCTTCGCGACCAAGGCGACGTTCAGCGACCGGCCCTACATGATCGTCGATATCGAGGCGTTCTTCTCCACCTTCATCGAGGTGCCGGTCGGCGGCGAGCGCTATCCCTTCGCCCTGGAGCATCAGCGCCTGATCTGGACGAAGGAGAATGCCGACCTGCTGTATGACTATCTGGACGAGGTCTATCGCGCCTCGGGCCGCCGGCCGCTGACCGGCGGCGGGCCCGGCAAGACGTCGGGCGACGCCTTGTCCGGTGCCGGGGGCCCGGGAGCCCGGATCGCCGGGGGCCGGCCATGATGCGCGCCCTGACCCGCTACCTGCGGATCGGCTGGAACCTCCTGCTGTTCGCCACCGGGGCGCGGGAATATCACTGGGCGCTCAGCCCGCTGCAGCAGAGCGTGAACTATGTCGCGAGCCTGGCCAGCCGGCAGCGCGACAAGCCGTACTGGCAGCGCGTGGCCGTGTACTGCTACGGCCTGCTGAAGTTCCGCGAGAACCACTACTTCGACGGCATGAATTTCGTTGCGCGCCTGCGCGGGCCGCTGACCCAGGCGGGCCTGCGCAACTTCATCCTCTGGCAGGAGCGGATGGTGCGGAACCAGCAGCTTCCTCCCGGGTTCAAGTTCAACGCGGCGATTCTGGTGCAGGATGGCGAGGATATGCAGACCGACCGGTTGTTCTCGGCCCTGTGCCTGTCGGACACCGTCAACGGATTCTCGCTCTTCTGGGACAAGGCGGAGGCCGAGCGGGCCTTCGCCGTGCCGCTGGGGCTGACCGACGCGGAAAGCCGCCGCATGCGTGCGGGCGAGGGCATTTTCGACCTGGGCCTTGCCCTGCCGCAGGCCGCGCCGGGCCCGGCGGCCCGCGCCGGCCATCCGGCGCCGCCCGGCGCCGATGCGGGCAGGGTGATGGCGGACGCCGATCTTCTGGCGGCGGAACATGACGGCGTGCCGCGCGCCTTCCACCCGAGCCTGGACCCACGCCGCCAGGTCACGCATTTCATCAAGATCGCGCATCCGCGGGGCTACCGCCTGGCGGTCAGCCTGCCGGAGAGCGCCGACGGCTTCGCCGACGAGAGCCTGGCCGCCTGGCTGCCGCATCTGCAGGTGCTGGCGGATCGCGAGGAAAGCCTGACGATCTGCCTGCTGAACCGGTTCGTCCAGGGTGCCGACGGCGTAAGCAAACTGCCGCGCGGAATCCATGCAATCCGCCAGGCCGGATTGACGGAACAGGATGTGCTGGCATTCGCCATGGAGGCCGAAGGCTTCTTCGGTTGCCTGGATATCTATGGCCTCGCGGCGCGCAGCGCGGGTCGCCCCGGCATCTACGTGCCGCTGGCCGAACCCGGGCCGGAACCGGCTTACGGGATGCGGCCCGGCCATGCCGGCGCCGCGCGTCCCGGTTCGTCCGGCACGCCTGCCAGGGCGCGCACCCGCGCCCGCCGCCCGGAGATCGTGGCCCCGGACCCCGAGGCGCCCGAGATGTTCGCGGCCCTGCGGCGCTGGTGGCGCGACGCAGAGGCGGCTGGTCTGGCACGCCAGATGCATCGCGGTATTGCAGTCCTGCCATCGGACGATGGAAATCCGCAGCGGAATGCGGCAGGCTTGGCGGAGTCGCAGTCATCGACTGACACAGGGCAGCCTGTCGGCGCTGCCCCGCGGGAGGGCGATGGGCGCGGCGGACTGCGGTTGCCGGCGTCGGACGGGGTGGGGACCCGGGAGGGTGCAGTGCAGTCAGTGAACAGGTCGGCAGTGGGAAAGGGGCCAGCGTGAAGGGCAAGTTCGGCACCACGGCGGCAGTACCGGCATGTGCGGAGGCGGACCTCCGCAAGAGCGATGGCGCGGTGCGCCGGACGGTCTCGATCGTTCTGTCCAACTACAATCATGACCGCTACCTGGCGACATCGCTTGCGGCGATTTGCGGCCAGAGCCGGCCGGCGGACCAGATCATCGTCGTGGACGATGGGTCGACCGACGATTCCGTGGCGGTGATCGAAAGCTTCGCCACCCGCCATCCCCAGGTGGAGTTCCTGCAGAATCCGCAGAATATCGGCCTGCAGGCATCGATCCGCCGGGTGCTGCCGCTGGTGCGCACGGACTACCTGGTCTGGGCCGCATCCGACGACAAGCTGCTGCCCGACTTCCTGGAACGGTCGATGGCCGTCCTCGAGCGGCATCCGGAGGCGGGGCTCTGCTTTTCCGAACTGGGCGTCATCCAGGGCGATTCGGACAATATCGACCATTTCGCGAAGATCCCGTCGATCAGCCATATCTTCGACCTGTCGGACCTGCCGGACCACATGACCCCGGCGCAGGTGCTGGCACGGATGCAGCGCGCCTATCTGCCGATCAGCTCGAACACGGTGGTCGTGCGCCGCGATGCCCTGGCCGAAATGGGCTGGTATCCGTCGGACCTGGAATGGCATTCCGATTCCTTCGCCTATACCAGCGTCGCGTTGCGGCACGGGGCCTGCGTGATCGGCGATACCCTGGCCCTGATCCGGGCCAGCGAAGGGTCCTATTCGCAATCGGGCATGCGGGACGAGGTGCGCCAGACCCGCGTCCTGATGGCGCTCACCGCGCGTCTGCGGCTGGCGGCCTGGCACGACATCCGCCGCAGCTTCCGCAAGGCGCCCAGCAACCTCTCGCCCTGGGGCACCCTGATGCTGCGGATCCTGCTGCGGCAGCCGCGCGACTGGGACCTGTTCTTTCCCTACCTGTTCTGGAAGATGCGGGAATATCGCCGCGGCCATGGCCTCAGCTGGAGCCGGACCCTGGGCCATATGTGGCGCCGGGGCAACCGGGCGCTGGCCCTGCGCCTGACCATGCGCCTGGCCAACCGGACCGGGCTGAGTGTGGTGCAGGGGCCGGTCGCCTCCGCCAGGGAGGTGCAGAACCTGCGGGCGGAACGCGATGCCCTGCTGCGCCGCCTGGAAGTGCTGACAGAGGAGCGGAGCAGCGCCACGGACGAGATCGCCCGGCTGCGGGAATCCCTGCGCCAGGCCGGGATGGAGCTGGCATCCGCCGAGGCGAGCGGCCGGGCCGCGGCCGGCGGCACGCGCTGACCGTGGGATATCCCGGGCAGGCCGCCACCGGCGGCGGATGGCGCGCGGCCTAGGCCCATGCCCCGGATGGATACATGACCGGGCCGGCGGCGGCTTCCGGGCCGCGTGCACCTGGCGGCAACCTGCTGTCCCGCCTGCGGCGCCGGCTGCGCCCGGGCGACCGCGACAGCGCCCCCGCCGGTGCGCCGGCCCCGCGCCGGGGCGGCCGCGGCCGCCTCTATACCCTCGTCATCCCCACCTACGACCGCCCGGACCTGCTGGACCGCCTGTTGTCCTACCTGGCGCAGCGGGGCGCGGATTTCCCGATCCTGGTCCTCGATTCCAGCCCGGAGCCCGCCGCCGCCCGGAACGCCGCGCGCTGCGGGACCGGCCCGCTCCCGGTAACCCGCATCGCCTACCCGGCGGAGACCGACCCCTACGCGAAGGTTGCCGACGGGCTGCGGGCGGTGGCGACCCCCTTCATGAGCTTCTGTGCCGATGACGACCTGCTGCTGCTCTCGGCGCTCGATCCCTGCCTGGATGTGCTGGAGGCGCGGCGCGAGGTCGTCGGGGTCCATGGCAGCTACCTGAACTTCTCCGACGGCCCGGCCGGTTTCCAGCTGGAATATGTCGTCTATCGCGGGCCCTCGGTTGCCGGCGCGGATGCGCTGGCCCGCCTGCAGGCGCAGTTCGCCGCCTATGAGGCGGTCTACTACGCGGTGATGCGCACCGAGGCGGCGCGGCGCGCCTTCATGCGCACCGCCGACATGGAAACCACCCTGGGCAAGGAGCTGCTGAGCGCCGCGCTGACCGTCGCCCAGGGCGAGGTCGTGCGGCTGCCGATGCTGTTCTATGCCCGCTCCACCGGGCAGTCCTACAGCTATTCCAACTGGCATCCGCACCAGATCCTGGCGCGGGAGCCGGCACTGCTGTTCCGCGAATATGGCCGCTTTCGCGGCATCCTTGGCGACGGGATCGTCGGGACGACCGGCTGGCAGGGCCGGCGGGAGGATCTCGATACCGCCCTGGACATGGTCTTCCTCAAATACATGGGCAGCTTCCTGGACAGCCGGGTGCTGGACCTGATCGCCCGCGACCGGGCGGCCGGCATGGATGGCGAGGCGGTGGTGTCCGACATCTGGACCACCTTCGTCAGTCATGCCAGCCGGACCAGCCATCCGGAGACCCCGCTGTTTCCCGAGGGCGGCACCGGGTTCGGACCGGACCGCTACCGGGCGGGAGAGGCGATCCACGACTATGTCCATGACGGCGAAAGCATCGCCGGGCCGCGGCGGACGAAGCTGCTGTTCGAATGCGTCTTTCCCACCCTGGCGCCGCCGGCCGTGCTGGATGCCGCGGCGCTGCGGCACTTCATCGAGGAAGTCAGCGTCTATTGATGCCGCGGTGATGCCGCCGGCATTGCTGCCGGTGCGGCCGCCGCGGCAGGCGGGCCGGCGACGTCGCTCAGGCTGCCGGGAATGATCGGCAGCGGTCCCGTCCCCGTCCGGGCTGTCGCCTGCGCCGCGGCCGTTCCGGTCAGGCTGTAGCCGCCGATCCCGGCCAGATCGCTGCCGCCGGCCAGGTCGCTGTTGCCGGCAAGGGCGCCCTTTGCGGCCTGCGCTGCAGCTTTCAGCCGGTCGGGCTCCACCGCCGGCGACGGCGGCGCGACCCGCGTGAAACGGACGTTCAGCACTCGGGCCGGCGGCGCCTGCAAGGCCAGGATTTCCCGTGGCGGCAGCGCTTCGTCGACGGCGAATGTGGCCCAGACGGCCATGCCGTCGCTGCGGCAATAGATGTTGCCGTTGGGGAAGAAGCTGAACCGGCTCTGCCCCTTGCCGTCCCGCGGGTCCATCCGCGCCAGGGCGGCCAGCTGATAGCCGTTCAGGCTGCGGTCGGCGGAGGCCTCGCGCATCAGCGTGGCGCAGATCTCGCCGGCGATGGCGCGCAGCGCGGAATCCTCGGCCGCCGCGGCGGGGCCGCCGGCCCAGGCCATCAGCGGCGCGAGCAGAAGCAGCGCCGCGCGAAGCGGGCGGGCGGACCTTCGTCTGGCGGTCATTCGGCGCTCCCTGCTCCGCTGCCGGCGCCAAGCATCCGGCCCCCCTCCCGCTGCCCGGTATCGTCATGGCCGCCTGCGGCCGGAAGGTGGCCCGGGGGGGCCGCGCCCGAGGGAACGGGCAGGCCCGCCGGCAGGGCCCGGCGTCCGGCGATCGCCCGGCGCACGGCGGCAAGCGGTGCGCCATCGTCGAGTGTAATCCCCTCCGGCCCCTGCCGCACCCCCAGGTCCTGCCACAGGGCGTCGAGGTCCAGCGGATGCGCGCTGTCGACATGGCGCTGCACCAGGCGCGACACCGCGCTGCCGCCGGTTGCCGCATCGCAGGCGGCCAGGGCCTCGGCCAGCGACCAGCGCCGCGATGCGTCGCCGCGCCGGGCCAGGATGGCCCGAAAGCAATCCTCCAGTCCCAGGGTATTGCCGCTCTGCACGCGGATCGCCACATCGGCGAGCAGCATGAACAGCGCGCCGCCCCAATAGACCGTATCGACGCCGCGGCCGTCCATGCCGCCGCCGGTCATCGCGGGCAGCCCGCGCGGCATGCCGCGCAGGAACTCCTCCCAGACCTCTGCCTCGCTGCGCCAGCCGGCGCGGGCGCGTGCGACCGGCTCGGCATAGGTCGCAAAGCCCTCCATGAACCAGAATCCGTCGCGCATGAACGGGCTGCCGAGATGCATCATCTCGTGGACCAGTTCCCAGCTGCGATACAGTTGCTCGCGCTCGGTATATTCCCCCAGGCTGATGAACCCGGTGGTGCCGCCGCCGCCGCGGACCCGTCCGAACATGACGCCGCCGGACATCGGCTCGGGCGCCAGCACGAACAGGCTGCGCCGGGTCGGCATGCCGCCCCAATAGCCGGCCACCAGATGCGCCGAGCGGATCAGCCAGCGCAGCAGTTCCTCGTCCGGCAGGGCGAAGGGCGGGTCGGGCAGGGCCAGGGTGATCCGTGCCGGGCCGCTGCCCGGCGCCTCGAGCGCGGCCGGCAGGGTGAACTCATAGCTGCGGAAGGTGCCCAGCAGGGCATAGCCGGCATAGTCCAGATCGCCGGCCTGGAGCGCCAGCGGCGCGCGAGGACCGCCCGCCGTCCCGCCGCCCGCGGGAGCCAGCCCGGTCAGGATCCGGCCGCCCCGCGGCGCATCGACCGTGAGCTGCAGCTGCGCGTCCGGATCCGCAGGCGCCAGCAGCCAGCTGCGCAGCGGGGCCACGACCGTGCGGCCGAAGCGGCGCGCGCCGTCCATCGACCCCTCGTCCGCGGCGGCCTTGTCCAGGTCGAACCGATAGCCGAAGCGGGCCTGCCCGCCCTCCGCCGGGACCCGCCAGTCGAACAGGTCCAGCCGGTCGACCGGGCGGCCGTTTACCGTCAGCGCGACCAGGTTGCGGCGCAGGACCGGCCCGCGGGGGCGCAGCTCGATCGCGCCGTCGCTGCGGCACTCGGCATGCACGGTCAGGTCATGCGCCTCCGGCCCCGACAGCAGGATGCGATAGGCGCAGACAGGCGGGCCGGGCATCCCGGCAGGTGCGGCGCCCGCCGCCGGTGCCCAGAAGCCTATTGCACCGGCCAGCAGCAGGGGTCGAAGCAGGATCGCCCGCCATATCCTCGACGGGCAGCGGCGCGGGCAACTGGCAGGCGCTCCGATCATCTTTCGCTCCGCTCCGGCCGCATGCGTGGCCGGGGAGTGTCGCGCAGCCCGTCCCGCCGGGCCAGTGTCTGTTGCGTGATGGGCCTGTTGCGCGACGGGTCTATCCGGCCGCCGCCGCGAGACCGCCGGCGGCAGCGGCGGACCGGCCCGGCTGCAGCCAGTCCCGCAGGAAGCCGTGCAGCCAGAGCCCGACACCGTCGTGATGCAGGGCCAGCAGGCGGCGATGCTCGCTGCGGCACTGGGCGCCCGGCTGCACCAGGCGGTGGCCGGCCTTGCTGCCCCAGAGGCGGACCATGTCCGCCGTCATCTCGGGGTGGAACTGGATGGCATAGGCGGCCGGGCCGTAGCGGAAGCACTGGTTCGGGAAATGGCGGCTGCTGGCCAGCCGGACCGCGCCGCGCGGCAGGTCGAAGCCCTCGCCATGCCACTGGAAGAAGGTCGATTGCCGGGCGAACAGGGTTTGGCCGGCCTCTTCCGGGCGCAGGTCGTAGAAGCCGATCTCGTGCCAGCCCTCGGGATGCGGGCCCACCGATGCCCCCAGTGCGCGCGCCAGGAGCTGGCCCCCCAGGCAGACGCCAAGGAACGGCGTGCCGGCGGCGAGCACCCGCGGGATCAGCTCCAGTTCGCGGCGGATGAACGGCAGATGGTCGTCATTGGCGCTCATCGGCCCGCCGAAGACCACCACGCCGCGATGCCCTTCCAGGCTGTCGGGCAGGGGCTCGCCAAAGCCGCTGCGGCGGATATCGAGCCGCAGGCCGAGCGCCTCCAGGGTCTGGCCGATGCGGCCCGGCGTGGAGTGCTCCTGATGCACGACGAGGAGGACCGGCCTGTCGTCGGGACGCGCTTCGCTCATCGCATGGTTATATTGCCTGCCGGCCCGGCTTGAAAAGCGGTTGCAGCATCGCGACACTCCGGGTCATCCCATGACAGGGCACGGCGGTCGCCGTCCCCCCACCAGCGGAGCGCCACATGCCCTATCGCAAAGTCGTGCTGCCCTGCCCCTCCAGGTCGGGCAAGCCGTTCATCCGCGGCGAAGGCGCGAAGCTGAACGAGGCGAAGTTCGTCGAGCCGGCCACCCGCTACCTGATGGACCTGGTGAAGGCGAAGGTCGACCTCGCCGTGCAGGACGAGCTCTACGACCTGCCGGAGGTGAAGCAGGGGCAGGAGACCCGGCGCACCCTGGACGGCATGGCGCTGGACAGCATCGGCCGCTGGATGGAGGAAGGCCTGTTCCTCAAGAACGCCAATGTCTTCGAGGAAGGCTCCTATCCGCGGCTGCCCTCCACCTTCTGGCTGATCATGCCGGACGAGGTGGACCTGAAGATGCGCGGCGAGGATGGCGAGCTGAAGGATGTGGTGATCCCGGTCGGCCTGCACGAAGCCTCGACCAAGGCATGGGACCCGGAAACCGGCGAGGCGAACAAGATCGTCCTGAAGATTCCCGGCGAGCCGGTGATCTCGGAAGCGAACCTGGTCGCCCTGCTGGAGCATGGGGTCGCGTTCGTCGATCGCATCGACTTCTGCAGCCTGCCGTTCATGGAATACAAGCCGGCCAAGAGCTGAGCCGGTCGAAGACCGGCGGGTCGGGCAAGAATCCATCCGAAGGCATGCCGAGAAGCCATAGCGCGGGCATAAAGCAGTTGCGAATACAGGCGCCGACTTGTCGTGCCGCCAATGATGCGGCACAACGGCCCAAACATTCGGCGCGCAAAGAGCGGGCCTGCCCGGCGGAAGACCGTCCGGGAACAGGGGCCCTGCCGGAATTCTGGGATCTGAGAAGGAGAACGGCGTGATCACCGTCGGTCAGGACAGCCTGAAGACCCGTCGCAGTTTTACTGTCGGCAAGACCAGCTATGCCTACTACAGCCTGAAGGCGTTGGATAAGGCGGGGTTCGGCGATGCCTCCCGACTGCCCTTCTCCATGAAGGTGCTGCTGGAGAACCTGCTGCGCTGCGAGGACGGCAAGACCGTCACGGTCGACGACGTCAAGCAGGCGGTCGCCTGGGCGAAGAAGCGCAAGTCCAGCCACGAGATCGCCTATCGTCCCGCCCGCGTGCTGATGCAGGACTTCACCGGCGTGCCGGCGGTGGTCGACCTGGCGGCGATGCGCGACGCGATGAAGCAGCTGGGCGGCGACCCGAAGAAGATCAACCCGCTGAGCCCGGTCGACCTGGTGATCGACCATTCGGTGATGGTCGATCATTTCGGCACGCCGAAGAGCTTCGAGCAGAACGTGGCCATGGAATATGAGCGCAACGGCGAGCGCTACACCTTCCTGCGCTGGGGCCAGAGCGGCTTCGACAATTTCCGGGTGGTCCCGCCGGGCACCGGCATCTGCCATCAGGTGAACCTGGAAAACCTCGCCCAGGTGGTCTGGTCCGACGCCGACCAGGGCGGCCAGCAGGTCGCCTATCCGGATACCCGGGTGGGCACCGACAGCCATACCACCCTGGTCAACGGCCTGGCGGTGCTGGGCTGGGGCGTCGGCGGGATCGAGGCCGAGGCCGCGATGCTCGGCCAGCCGGTCTCCATGCTGCTGCCCGAGGTGATCGGCTTCAAGCTGACCGGCCGCCTGCCGGAAGGGGCGACCGCCACCGACCTGGTGCTGACCGTGACCCAGATGCTGCGCAAGAAGGGTGTGGTCGGCAAGTTCGTCGAGTTCTACGGCACCGGCCTGGACGGGCTGAGCCTGGCGGACCGCGCGACGATCTCCAACATGGCGCCGGAATACGGTGCCACCTGCGGCTTCTTCCCGATCGATGCGGAGACGATCCGCTACATGAAGGCGACCGGCCGCGACCCGCAGCGCTGCGCCATGGTCGAGGCCTATGCCCGCAAGCAGGGCATGTGGCGCACCGCGCGCACGCCGGACCCGGTCTTCACCGCCACCCTGTCGCTGGACCTGGGCAAGGTCGAGCCCTCGCTCGCCGGGCCGAAGCGGCCGCAGGACAAGGTGCTGCTGTCCCGCCTGGCGCCGTCCTTCCGCAAGGAGCTGACCGAGACCTTCAAGGTGTCCAAGGCCGATGCCGACCGGCGGGTGGCCGTGAAGGGCGAGAATTTCGACCTGGGCCATGGCGACGTGGTGATCGCGGCGATCACCTCCTGCACCAACACCTCCAATCCCAGCGTGATGCTGGGCGCCGGGCTGCTGGCGAAGAACGCGCTGAAGAAGGGCCTGCGGGTGAAGCCCTGGGTGAAGACCTCGCTGGCGCCGGGCTCCCAGGTGGTCACCGACTATCTGGCCAAGGCCAAGCTGCAGGAGCCGCTGGACAGGCTCGGCTTCGACCTGGTGGGCTATGGCTGCACCACCTGCATCGGCAATTCCGGGCCGCTGCCCGATGCGATCGCCGAGACCGTGACGAAGGAAGACCTGACCGTCGGCGCGGTGATCTCCGGCAACCGCAATTTCGAGGGCCGGGTGCATCCGCAGGTGCAGGCGAACTACCTGGCCTCGCCGATCCTGGTGGTCGCCTATGCGCTGGCCGGCTCGCTGAAGGTCGACCTGCGCAAGGACCCGCTGGGCGAGGATGCCAAGGGCAATCCCGTCTTCCTGAAGGATATCTGGCCGTCGAACGGCGACATCGCCAAGGCGGTGGAGAAGGCGGTCACCGGCAAGATGTTCAAGGCGCGCTATGCCGACGTCTTCAAGGGCGATGCCCGCTGGCAGAAGATCAAGACCGGCAAGGGGCTGACCTACAACTGGGACAAGAAGTCCACCTATGTGCAGAACCCGCCCTATTTCGAGGGCATGACGAAGACCCCGGGCAAGATCGCCGACGTGAAGGGCGCGCGGATCCTGGCGCTGCTGGGCGACAGCATCACCACGGACCATATCTCGCCGGCCGGTTCCATCAAGAAGGACAGCCCCGCGGGCAAGTACCTGATGGACAACGGGGTGGCGCTCAAGGACTTCAACTCCTACGGCTCGCGGCGCGGCAATCACGAGGTGATGATGCGCGGCACCTTCGCCAATATCCGCCTGCGCAACGAGCTGGCGCCCGGCACCGAGGGCGGCGTCACCCGCCACATGCCCGGCGGCAAGGAGATGTCGATCTACGACGCGGCGATGCTCTACCAGAAGAAGGGCACGCCGCTGGTGATCTTCGCCGGCAAGGAATACGGCACCGGGTCGAGCCGCGACTGGGCGGCGAAGGGCACCAACCTGCTTGGCGTGAAGGCGGTGATCGCGGAGAGCTTCGAGCGCATCCACCGCTCCAACCTGGTGGGCATGGGCGTGATGCCGCTGCAGTTCCCCGCCGGCGTGGACCGCAAGTCGCTGAAGCTCGACGGCTCCGAGGAGGTGACGATCACCGGCATCGCGGGCGGCATCACGCCGCGCCAGGAGGTCACCGTCAGCATCAAGCGCGCGAAGGGCAAGGCCGAGACCTTCAAGGCGTTGTGCCGGATCGACACCCTCGACGAGGTCGCCTATTTCGAGAATGGCGGCATCCTGCACTACGTGCTGCGGAACCTCGCCGCATAGCCGCGATACCGCATAGACCGCCGAAAGGGCGGGCTCCCGAGGAGATCGGGCGCCCGCCCTTTCTGTTTCCGCCGCCGGGGCTTCTCCGCACCGCCCGACATCCGCGTCATCCCGGACCCCGATCCGGGATCGCGACGGAACGGCGCCGCCGCGCGACCGCGCCGCCTGCGCCATGGGTCCCGGATCAAGTCCGGGACGACGGCAAGGTTGGCATCTCGCGGCATCCCCACGCTCTCGGTCATCCCGGCCTCGAGCCGGGATCCATGGCCGACGGCTGCCGCCGTCAGAGCCGGCGCAGGCGGATGCGGTCGACCAGGTGATCGGCGTCCTTCACCAGGATCAGGTCGGCGCGCTGGCGGGTCGGCAGGATGTTCTCTTCCAGGTTCACCTGGTTGATGCCGCGCCACAGGTCCAGTGCCGTATCCACAGCCTGCGTCTCGGTGAGCTTCGTATGGCGGTGGAAATAGGCATTGGGGTCGGTGAAGGCGGTCCGGCGCAACTGCATGAAGCGCTCGACATACCAGCGCTCGATCACCGGGGTGGGCGCGTCGACATAGACCGAGAAGTCGAAGAAGTCCGACACGAAGGGGACCGTCTCGCCGCCGCGCGGCGCATCGCCGGTCTGCAGCACGTTCAGCCCCTCGACGATCAGGATGTCGGGCCGGTCCACGGTGACCGCGCCACCGGGCACGATGTCATAGGACAGGTGCGAATAGACCGGCGCCTGCACCGCCGCCTCGCCCGACTTCACCCGCGACAGGAAGCGCAGCAGGGCGCCGCGGTCATAGCTTTCCGGAAAGCCCTTGCGCCGCATCAGGCCGCGGGATTCCAGCACCGCATTGGGCAGCAGGAAGCCGTCGGTGGTCACCAGGTCGACCTGCGGCGAGTTCGGCCAGCGCGCCAGCAGGGCCTGCAGCACGCGCGCCGTGGTCGACTTGCCGACCGCCACCGAGCCGCCGATGCCGATGACGAAGGGCACCTCCCGGTCGGTGATTCCCAGGAAGCCCTGGGTGACCGCGAACAGGTCCTGGATGGCATGGACATAGAGGTTCAGCAGCCGCGACAGCGGCAGGTAGATCTCTTCCAGCTCGGCGACCGGCAGCCGCTCGTTCAGGCCGCGCAGCCGCTCGATCTCCGCCGGCTCCAGGGTCAGCGGCGTGTCGGCGCGCAGGCCGGCCCAGTCGGCGCGGGTGAAGGTCCGGTAGGGCGAGATGCGCGCGTCATTGCGATCGGCCGCCGGGCCTCCCACTTCGGCAACGGCAGTGGCCTGCATACCCTGGCTCTTCAAAGACACCTCGATGCTGCACGGTCCGGGCCCGCCGGGGCGGCGCCCGTCGGTCCGGGGCAGCATAGACCCGCCGGCGCGGGCTCCGCCAGCCGCGCCCCGCTGCCGCCCCCGGCCCCACCTTTGCCTGCCGGGCGGGGATGCCGCACTCTCCGGCACCGGCGGGAGCGCCCGCCGGGCCAGGCCGCATGGAGGGCTGCCCTGCGATGACCCGTTCCGACCCGCCCAATCGCCCGATCGGCCCCTATCGCCTGGTCGGCATGGGCTCCTCGCCCTATTCGCTGAAGGTCCGCGCCGTGCTGCGCTATCGCCGGATCCCGCATCTGTGGATCTACCGCACGGCGGAGGTGCGGGCGGAGATCGCGCATCTGCGGCCCCGGGTGATCCCGGCCCTGCAGACGCCGGAGGGCGACTGGCTGGTCGATTCCACCCCGATGATCGAGGCCCTGGACCGGCGCCATGCCGGCCGCGAGGTCTGGCCGGCGGATCCCGGACTGGCCTTCCTCTGCCGCCTGGTGGAGGACATGGCCGACGAATGGCTGACCAAGGCGATGTTCCACCTGCGCTGGTGGTCGGAACCGGATCGCGGCTTTGCCGCCGGCTGGATCGTCGACGATGCCATGCCCGGTGCGTCGGACGCCGAGCGCGCGGCCGCGCTGGCGGAGATCCGCGATCGCCAGGTCTCCCGCATGCCCCTGGTCGGCTGCACCGCGGCGAACGATCCGGCGATCCGCGGCAGCCTGCAGCGCTGGCTGGCGGCCATGGAAGGCAGGGTCACCCGCGGCCGCTGGCTGTTCGGCAGCCGTCCCTCGGTTGCCGATTTCGCGATCTACGGCCAGCTCGGGCCGCTGACGGTGGACCCCTCGCCGCAGGCCTCGATCCGCGCAGCCGCGCCGCGGGTCGACAGCTGGGTCCGCCACATGGACGACCTGTCCGGCGTGGAGCCAGGCGAGTGGGACGATCCCGATGCGCCGCCCGCGCCGGCCCTGCGCGACCTTCTCGCCCTGGCCGGCGACACCTACCTGCCGTTCCTGGCGGCCAATGCGGCCGCGCTGGAGGCCGGGGAGGCGGAACTCGCCCTGACGGTCGGCGGGCGGCCCTACGCCCAGGCGCCATTCGGCTACCAGGCCAAGTGTTTGTCACGCCTGCGTGAGGCCTGGGCGGCCCTGCCGGCCGCCGCGCAGGACCGCCTGACCCCGTCCCTGGCGGAAACCGGCGCGCTCGCGGTGCTGGCGGGATGATGCCCCTGCCCGGGGCGGGGCGCCGGAGGGCCTTGCCGTCAATGAAACGTGACTCGCCCGGGCCGTGGGCCGGACCTAGGCTCTCGCCATGATGAACCTACGGAATATCGCGGCTGGCGCCGTCGTTGTTTCGGCGCTCCTCGCCGCCGCCCTGCTGTCCGCCGCCCCGCTGCAGGCCGGCGCGGGCCAGCCCAAGGACGTGATGCATCCCTGCCCGGTGCTGCTGGAGCTCTATACCAGCCAGGGCTGCAACACCTGCCCGCCGGCGGATGTGCTGCTGGAGCAGATCGAGAAACGCGACGACGTGATCGGCATCGCGTTCCATGTCGACTATTGGGACTATCTCGGCTGGAAGGACACCTTGGCCCTGCAGCAGAACGCGCCGCGCCAGCGCGCCTATGCCAAGACGATGGGCGCCAGCTATGTCTATACGCCGCAGATGGTCGTGGACGGGCTGGGACATTTCAACGGCTCCGACAAGCGGGCCATCGACCGGGCGATCGACGATGCCAAGATGATGGCGACGGTGGCGCTGACCCCGACCTGGCAGGGCCGCGACCGGCTGGTCGTCGACCTGCCGGAATCGGGCTCGGAAACCGTCGGCCCGGCGCTTGCGCGCGGCGCGTCGATCTGGCTCGCCGGGATCGACGATGCCCGGGAGGTGCCGATCGCCCGCGGCGAGAATGCCGGCAAGACCCTGCGCTACACCAACATCGTGCGCTCGCTGGAGCGGCTCGGCGAATGGGACGGCATGGCCGCCCGGGTGCCGGTCGATGCCGGCGCCCTGCGGGCGGCCGGCCGCGACCGGGCGGTGTTGATCGTGCAGGCGCCGGAGATGGGTCGCATCATCGGCGCGGTCGAGGTCCGGCTGGACAGCGCGCCGGGCTCCTGACCGGGCGGGCATCCGGCCGCGAGGCATGCCCGCTAAGCCGATTGACTTGACCGCCGGCCGGGCGGAGTCTGCGGCCATGGAACCGACAGACATCCTCGCTGCAGACGCCGGCCGCGCCCCGGCCGCGCGCCCTGCCAGCACCATCCTCCTGGTCCGTGACGGCGATGCCGGCGGGCTGGAGGTGTTCATGGTGAAACGCCACCACGCCATCGACTTCGCCTCCGGCGCACTGGTCTTTCCCGGCGGCAAGCTGGCCGAGGGCGACCAGGATGCGGCCCTGGCCGGCCATTGCCAGGACGGGCCGGTGATCCCCGATGTCACGGAGCGCGGCATGATGATCGCCGGGATCCGCGAGGCGTTCGAGGAATCCGGCCTCCTGCTGGCCCGCGCGAAGGGGGAGGAGGCGCTGCTGGATGCCGCCCGCGCCCATGCCCTGGCACCCTGGCGCCCGCGCCTGGACAAGGGCGAGGTGGGCATGCGCGCCTTTGCCGAGGCCGAGGGGCTGGTCTTCGCCCTGGACCAGCTGGTGCCCTTCGCCCACTGGGTCACGCCGACCTTCATGCCGAAGCGCTTCGACACGGCCTTCTACATCGCGCCGGCGCCGGCCGGGCAAATCGGCCGCCACGACGGCAGCGAGTCCGTCGATTCGCTGTGGATCTCGCCCGCGGAGGCGTTGCGGGGGGCGGAGGACGGCCGTTTCGCCATGGTGGTGGCGACCCGCCTGAACGTGGAGATGCTGGGCCGCGCCGCCACTGCGGCCGAGGCCCTCGCCCAGGCCGCCAGCCGGCCGATCGTCACGGTGGAGCCGGTCCTCGACAAGACAGCGCCGGGCGGCGCCGTCCTGCGCATCCCCGCCGATGCCGGCTACCGTGTCAGCGAGATCGCGGTGGAGCGGATCGCCAAATAGAGAGCCGAAGGAGGTCCGGCCCTGGCCCTATTCGTCACCACCGGGCGCGTCCCGGTGGTCCATGCCGGTGGCAGTCTCAATCGATTGAGGGTGACGGCCCGATGGATGCGCGGAACAAGTCCGCGCATGACGAGGAAATCAGGCGGTCGAGGGCATTTCCGGTGACGGTGGCGCCATGGCAGGCGGCTGGGTCTACATCATGGCCAACCGGCCCAATGGCGCGCTCTATGTCGGCGTGACGTCGGACCCGGCGAAGCGGATCTGGGAGCATCGTACCGGGGCGGTCGCCGGGCATACGGCGCGCTACGGCCTGAAACTGCTGGTTCATCTCGAAGAGCATGCCGCCATGCCGCTTGCCATCCAGCGCGAGAAGACGATCAAGCATTGGCCGCGGCAATGGAAGGTCAACCTGATCGAGGCCGGCATCCCGACCTGGCAGGACCTGTTCGAGCGGTATTTCGGCAGGGAGTAGCCCCGGACGCTCCGCCGCTTCGTCACCGCCGGGCGTGTCCCACTGGTGTCCGGTTAAGTGCCGTTCTCCGGCCTCATGCGTTTTATAGCTTCGTCATGCGCGGGCTTGTCCCGGTCGCCGGGCGATGCCCGGCAACCCATCGCGCCGCAGCTCAATAAGATCAGGCCATTATCGAACCTGGCGGCACCATGGACCACCGCGACGAGCGC